>JAXMEV010000007.1:0-260569 GCA_046348125.1 Rubrivivax sp. | reverse complement strand
ACGAGTTCAAGGAGTACCGCGCCGCCGACGTCGTGAAGGTCGACATCCTGATCAACGGCGAGCGCGTCGACCCGCTGGCGATGATCGTGCACCGCGCGCAGAGCCAGCTGCGCGGCCGCGCCGTCGTGGCCAAGATGCGCAAGCTCATCCCGCGCCAGATGTACGACGTGGCGATCCAGGCCTCGATCGGCGCCCACATCATCGCGCGCGAGGACGTCAAGGCGCTGCGCAAGAACGTGCTGGCAAAATGCTACGGCGGCGACATCACGCGCAAGCGCAAGCTGCTCGAGAAGCAGAAGGCGGGCAAGAAGCGCATGAAGCAGATCGGCACCGTCGAGGTGCCGCAGGAGGCGTTCCTCGCCATCCTCCAGGTCGATGAGTAAGAACAGCGACATGATGAGCTCGATCACCGCCGTGCTGTACGGCTTTCTCGTCGTCTACCTGGGCGGCTGGTTCCTCAACTACTGGACGGGCAACTTCTCGCTGCTGCTGTTCGTGCTGACGCTGGTCACCTTCGCCTACTGGCTGGCCGAGCGGCTGCGCTTCCAGCCGGCGCGCGCGGCCGCCGCCGCCGCGCTCGAGGCGAACGACGCCAAGCGCCGCGCCGAACTCGCGCAGCAGGGCATCGAGAAGGTCGACGGCAACGTCGCCGAGGCCAAACAGCGGCTGCTGATGCAGCCCTGGTGGCTCGACTGGACGGCCGGCCTGTTCCCGGTGATCCTGATCGTGTTCCTGCTGCGCAGCTTCCTGTTCGAGCCGTTCAAGATCCCGTCGGGCTCGATGGTGCCCACGCTCGTCGTCGGCGACCTGATCCTGGTGAACAAGTTCCACTACGGCATCCGGCTGCCGGTGATCAACAAGAAGATCGTCGACAACCACGCGGTCGAGCGCGGCGACGTGGTCGTCTTCCGCTACCCCGTCGATCCGCGCCAGGACTACATCAAGCGCGTCGTCGGCCTGCCGGGCGACGAGGTTGCCTACCTCGACCAGAAGCTCTCCATCAACGGCCGCCCGGTCCAGGAGACGCCCAAGGGCGAGAACTACGACGACGATTCCATGAGCTACGCGCCGCTGTTCCAGGAGAAGCTGGGCCAGGTCGAGCACCTGATCCGGGTCGACCCGCGCCGCCCCAGCTTCTACGGCGCCGGCCCCAGGAACTTCCCGTTCGCCGAGAACTGCCGCTACCAGCCCGAGGGCGTGGTCTGCAAGGTGCCGCCCGGACACTATTTCATGATGGGCGACAACCGTGACAATTCGCTCGATTCGCGTTTCTGGGGATTCGTGCCGGACGAGAATCTCGTCGGCAAGGCATTCTTCGTGTGGATGAACTTCGGCAACCTCGGCCGCATCGGGTCGTTCCAGTAGCGCCCGCCGCGCCCACTCTGCTCTCGGAGGCACAGGGCTTGGTCACTGCGCATCGCACCAGCGGCCGCCGCGCGCGCCGCGCACCGCGGCGCCTGCACCGCGGCGTCACGCTGTTCGGCCTGCTGTTCTGGGCCATCGCGATCGGCTTCGTCGCCTACATCCTGGTGCGCACGCTGCCGACCGTCAACGAGTACCTGACGATCCAGCGCGCGGTCGAGCAGATCGCACGCGGCAACCCGACCACGGTGGCCGAGGCGCGCGCCGCGTTCGACCGCCAGAAGGAGGTCGAGTACTCGATCAGCGCGATCTCGGGCAAGGACCTGACGATCACCAAGGAGAACGACCGCGTCGTGATCGGCTTCGCCTACGACAAGGAAGTGCCGATCTACGGGCCGGTGTACATCCTCATCAAGTACGAAGGGCGGTCGCGCTAGCGAGCCGGTCCGCCCCGATGGACCCGCGCTCGGATTCGGCACTCGCCGCGCTGCAGCGCCGGCTGGGCCACCGCTTCGCCGACGCGGCGCTGCTCGAGCGCGCGCTCACGCACCGCAGCTTCGGCGCCGAGCACAACGAGCGGCTCGAGTTCCTCGGCGACGCGGTGCTCAACCTGGCCGTCTCACGGCTCGTGTACGACCGCCACGCCGCGAGCGACGAGGGCGACCTCACGCGCGTGCGCGCGCACCTGGTGCGCGAGGCCAGCCTGCACCAGGCGGCGCTGGTGCTCGGCCTGCCCGAGGCGCTGCGCCTGTCCGAGGGCGAGGCGCGCGGCGGCGGCGCGCAGCGCCCGTCGATCCTGGCCGACGCGCTGGAGGCCGTCATCGGCGCCGTCTTCCTCGACGGCGGCTACGACGCGGCGCTGGCGCTCGTGCGGCGCGTCTTCGGCGAGGTCATCGAGACGAGCGAGGCGGCCAGCTGGACCAAGGATGCGAAGACCGAGCTGCAGGAATGGCTGCAGGGGCGGCGCATCGCGGTGCCGAGCTACGCCATCGTCGCCACGCGCGGCGAGAAGCACGCGCAGACCTTCGAGGTCGAATGCACGGTGGCCGTGCTCGGCCTGGCCGAGCGCGGCGAGGGACGCTCGCGCCGCGCCGCCGAGCAGGAGGCCGCCAGGCGCCTGCTCGCCGCGCTGAAGGCCAACGACCGGCCGGGCGGCCCGCTGCGCTCGTGACCCGCCCGTGACCGACACGCCCGCACCGCAGCGCTGCGGCCTGGTGGCCATCGTCGGCCGGCCCAACGTCGGCAAGAGCACGCTGCTCAACGCGCTCGTCGGCCAGAAGATCAGCATCACGTCCAAGAAGGCGCAGACGACGCGCCACCGCATCGCCGGCATCCGCACGCTGGGCGCGGCGCAGTTCGTGTTCGTCGACACGCCGGGCTTCCAGACGCGGCAGGCGCGGGCCTTGAACCGCATGCTCAACCGCACCGTGCTGGCCGCGCTGGCCGAGGTCGACGTCGTGCTCTTCGTGTGCGAGGCCGGGCGCTTCGGCCCCGACGACGCCAAGGTGCTGGCGCTGCTGCCCGCCGGCAAGCCGGCGATCCTGGTCGCCAACAAGCTCGACGCGCTGGCGCGCCGCACCGACGTCCTGCCCTGGCTGCAGCAGATGCAGCAGCACGCCTTCGCCGAATTCGTGCCGCTGAGCGCGCGCCGCGCCGCCGACGTCGAACGCCTGCTCGCCGTCGTCGCCCCCTACCTGCCCGAGCAGCCCTGGCTGCACGAGGCCGACGCGCTCAGCGACCGCAACGAGCGCTTCCTGGCCGGCGAGATCGTGCGCGAGAAGCTGTTTCGCCTGACCGGCGACGAACTGCCCTACACCTCGACCGTCGTGATCGAGAAGTTCGAGGAGGCGGAGGCCGAGGAGCCTGGCGAGCAGGCCGGCGCGGCGTCGGGCCGGCGCGTGCGTGTCGCCGCCGCCATCGTCGTCGAGCGCGACGCGCACAAGGGCATGGTCATCGGTGCCGGCGGCGAGCGCCTGAAGCGCATCGGCACCGAGGCGCGCCACGAGCTCGAGCGGCTGCTCGGCGCGCGCGTCTTCCTCGAGCTGTGGGTCAAGGTGCGCTCGGGCTGGGCCGACGACGAGGCGCACCTGCGCAGCTATGGCTACGAATAGGGCCGGCGCGCGCGCCCAGCCGCCGCTCGCCGCCTATGTGCTGCACGCCTGGGACTGGAGCGAGAGCAGCCTGATCGTCGACGTCTTCACGCGCGAGCAGGGCCGGCTCGCGGTGGCGGCCAAGGGTGCCAAGAAGCCGACCTCGAACCTGCATCCGGTGCTGCTGCCGTTCCACGCCCTCACGCTGTGGCTGTCGCGGCCCAGGCCGGAAGCCGAAGACGAAGTGCGGGCGCTGCGCGCCGCAGAATGGGCCGGCAGCGTGCCGCTGCCCGCGGCCGCGCTGATGTCGGCCTTCTACCTCAACGAGCTGCTGCTGAAAGGGCTGGCGCGCCAGGACCCGCACCCGCGGCTGTTCGACGCCTATGCCGACACGCTGGCCGCGCTCGGCGCCGCGGCCGGCGTCGCCGCCGAGGAAGCGGCCGCGCTGCGCGCGTTCGAGCTCGTCTTCCTGCGCGAGCTGGGCGTGCTGCCCGAGCTCGCCGTCGTCACGCTCAGCGCCGAGCCGCTGCGCGCTGCAAGCCGCTATGCGCTGCGGCCCGAAGCCGGCCTGGCGGCCGACGCCGAGGGGCCGCCGGGCGCGGCCTGGGTCGAGCTGCAGGCCGCGCTCGAGCACGGCAGCCTGGCGGCGCTGCGCGAGCGCTGCCGTGCCGTCGCGCCGGCCTTGCGCACGGCGCTGCGCGCCCTCGTTCACTATCATCTGGGCACCGAGCGCCTGCGCACGCGCGAGGTCTGGCTCGAGATGCAACGCCTGGCCGAACCCGTCCCCCGATGAATCCGCTCGTCGCCGCGCCGGACGCGCAGCCCGCGCCCACCGCGCTGTCGGTCAACGTCAACAAGGTCGCGCTGCTGCGCAACACGCGCCACCTCGGCATCCCGAGCGTCGTCCGCGTGGCGACGCTGGCGCTCGAGGCCGGCGCCGACGGCATCACCGTGCACCCGCGGCCCGACGAGCGCCACATCCGCGCTGCCGACGTGCACGAGCTGGCGGCATTGATGAGGCAGTGGCCGGGTGCCGAGTACAACCTCGAGGGCAACCCGTTCCACAACCTGATGGACTTCGTGCGCGCGCTGCGGCCGCAGCAGGCCACCTTCGTGCCCGACAGCGTCGGCCAGTTCACGAGCGACCATGGCTGGCGGCTGGCCGGGGCAGCGGGCGGCGCCGACGGCGCGCGCCTGCGTCCGCTCGTCGCCGAGTGCCATGCCCTGGGCGTGCGCGTGAGCCTGTTCATGGACGCCGAGCCCGAGGCGATGGCGCTGGCGCGCGCCGTCGGCGCCGACCGCGTCGAGCTCTACACCGAGCCCTATGCCGCCGCGCACGGTACGCCGCGCCAGGCGGCCGAGCTGGCGCGCTTCGCCGCCGCCGCGCACGCGGCCGGTGCGGCCGGCCTGGGCGTCAACGCCGGCCATGACCTCAGCCGCGTCAACCTCGCCGACTTCCTGCGCGGCGTGGGCGACGTGCTCGAGGTCTCGATCGGCCACGCGCTCGTCGCCGACGCGCTCGAGCTCGGCATGGCCGAGACGGTGCGCGCCTACCGGCGCTGCATCCGCCAGGCCTACGCGCCGGCCGCGCCTTGATCTACGGCGTCGGCACCGACCTGTGCGACGTGCGCCGCATCGAGGCCGCCGTCGCGCGGCACGGCGAGCGCTTCGCCGAGCGCGTGCTCGGTGCCGACGAGCTGCAGGTGTTCCATGCGCGTCGCGCGCGCTCGGCGCCGCGCGGCCTGCGCTACCTGGCGACGCGCTTCTCGGCCAAGGAGGCCTTCGCCAAGGCGATCGGCCTGGGCATCCACACGCCGATGCGCTGGCGCGACTGCCAGATCCTCAACCAGCCCGGCGGCAAGCCGCAGATCGTGCTCGGCGGCGCGCTGGCCGATTGGTTCGCGGCGCGTGCGCTCGCCGCGCACGTCACGCTCACCGACGAGGGCGATTACGCCGCGTCCTTCGTCGTCGTCGAAACCAGCCTCGCCACGCAATGACCGCCCAATCCCCCGTCGTGCTCGACGTTGCCGGCACCGCGCTCACGGCCGACGACCGCCGCCGCCTCGCGCATCCGCTCACCGGCGGCCTGATCCTGTTCGGGCGCAACTGGACCGGCCGGCGCCAGCTCACCGAACTCGTCGCCGAGGCCAAGAGCCTGCGCCCCGACCTGCTGGTCTGCGTCGACCACGAAGGCGGCCGCGTGCAGCGCTTTCGCACGGACGGCTTCACCGCGTTGCCGGCGATGCGCACGCTGGGCGAGTCGTGGCAGCGCGACGCGCTCACGGCCACCGACGCCGCGAGCGCGCTCGGCTTCGTGCTGGCCGCCGAGCTGCGCGCCTGCGGCGTCGACCTCAGCTTCGCGCCGGTGCTCGACCTCGACCACGGCGCCAGCAGCGTCATCGGCGACCGCTCGTTCCACCGCGACGCGCGCGTCGTCGCGCTGCTGGCCAAGAGCGTGGCGCACGGCATGCTGCGCGCCGGCATGGCGCATTGCGGCAAGCATTTCCCCGGCCACGGCTTCGTGCGGGCCGACAGCCACGTGGCGGTGCCGGTCGACCGGCGCAGCCTGAAGACCATCCTCGCCGACGACGCGCAGCCCTACGAGTGGCTGTCGGCCACGCTGGCGGCGGTGATGCCGGCGCACGTGGTCTACTCCAGGGTCGACCGCAGGCCGGCGGGGTTCTCGCCGAAGTGGCTGCGCGAAATCCTGCGCGGGCGGCTCGGCTTCACCGGTGCCGTCTTCAGCGACGACCTCGCCATGGAGGGCGCGCGCCACCTCGAGGGCGGCGCGCTCGGCCATGCCGAGGCCGCGGCGCTGGCCCTCGAGGCCGGCTGCGACCTCGTGCTGTTGTGCAACCAGAGCCTGGACGGCGGGCGCGCGGTCGACGCGCTGCTCGACGGTCTGGCAGCCCAGGCCGAGGCGGGCCATTGGCATCCCGATCCCGACAGCGCGCAGCGGCGTCTGGCGCTGCTGCCGCAGGCGCCGCCGCTGGCCTGGGACGAACTGATGCACGACGCGGCGTACCAGCGCGCGCTCGAACGGCTGCCCTGAAACACCCGCCCTGAGCGACCCGCAGCCGAGCGGCAGCCGAGCGGCAGAGCCGAGCCGCAGCCGAGCCGCCGCCGAGCCGCCGCCGAGCCGCCGCCGCGCCGCCGCCGCGACCCGATCGCGGCGGCGGCTCGGCCTTCAGTGCGTGGCGGCAGGCGGTCGCGGCTCGTCGAACGGCAGCTTGAACTGCGCCAGGTCCTTGCGCGTCTCCACCAGCACGAGCGGGCCTTCGTCGAGCAGCACCGGCGGCCTGGGTGCGCGCGGCACGTGCACCGGCTTGGGCTCGGCTGCCATCGCCGCCTGGGCTGCGCTCACCTTGTCGGCGTCGGAATGGACCCATTCGAGGCCCACGTCGCGCGCCAGCGACGTCAGCCGATCGGCCGGCAACACATAGGGCTCGATGCGGATCGGCTCGGTGCTGCGCGGCGCGGCGGCGGGCGGCATCGGCGCTGCACGCAGCGCCGGCGCTTCAGGCGCTGCGGGCGCTGCGGGCGCTGCGGGCGGTCGATATGCGGCAGGCGCCGCTTCGGGCTCCTCGGTGCCTGCCGGCGGCGGCGAGGTGCGCAACTGCACTTCGTCGTGCTCGGCGTCGCGATCGCGTTGCGCGACGGCTGCGGCGGGTGCCGTGTTCTCCGTCTGCCCGGGCGGCGGTGCGGCCTCGGCTGGCGTCTGCGCGGCCGCGCCGCCATCCAACGGCAGGCGCTCCTGGCCGCTTTCGTCGCGGCCCTCGCTGCGCCCGCGGCCGCCGCGGCGGCGCCGCCGCCGGCCGTCGCGTTCGCCGGCATCACCGGCCGGCGCCGGCTCGGCCGTCGGAATCGTGTCGACGAAGTCGTGCGGACGCGCCTCGCGCGCCTCGCCGGCCCTGCCTTCGGCGGCACGTTCGTCGGGACGCTCGGCGCGCGGCGCACGCGCGCCCTGCTTGCCGTCGGCAGTCGGCGCTTCGGCCTGGCGCGGGCCGCGGGCCTCGGCTCTCGTTTCGCGTCCTTCGCGTCCTTCGCGTCCTTCGCGTCCTTCGCGTCCTTCGCGTCCTTCCCGACGCTCGCGCGCATCGCGTCCGTCGCGGTTGCCGCGGCCGCCGCGTTCGCCACGTTCGCCGCGTTCGCCGCGTTCCCCACGTTCGCCACGTTCGCCACGTTCGCCACGTTCGCCACGTTCGCCACGTTCGCCACGTTCGCCACCGCGGCCACCCCGCTCGCCACGCGCGGTGCGTTCGCCGCGTCGGCCTTCGCGCCCTTCGCGCTTGTCATCGGCTGGCGCGGCCGGCGCGGCCGGTGCGGCCGGAGCCGCCGGCGCGGCAGCCGGCTCCGCTGCGCCGAACAGTCGCCGCACCCAGCCGAAGAAGCCGCTGCCGGCAGGCACGGCGGCGGGCGAGGACGGCGCCGGGGCCGGCACGGCGACGGCCGCAGGCACCGCTGCGACCGGCGCCGCTGCCGGCGGGGCGGGCGGTGCCGGCGGCGCCGGCTGGTCGGGCAGCACGCCCTTGATCACCGGCTCGTGTTTGGCCCTGGCCTTCTCGCGCCGCGTGATGCCGACTTCCTCGTCGGCCTCTTCCACCATCGTGTAGCTGGCGCGGAAGCTGTCCAGGCGCGGGTCGTCGTGGCGCAGGCGCTCGAGCTTGTAGTTCGGCGTCTCGAGGTGCTTGTTGGGCACCAGCAGCACGGTCACGCGCTGCTTCAACTCGATCTTGCTGATCTCGGCGCGCTTCTCGTTGAGCAGGAAGCTCGTCACCTCCACCGGCACCTGCACGTGCACGGCGGCGGTGTTCTCCTTCATCGACTCCTCCTGCACCATGCGCAGGATCTGCAGCGCCGAGCTCTCGGTGTCGCGGATGTGGCCGGTGCCGTTGCAGCGCGGGCAGGTGATGTGGCTGCCTTCGCTCAGCGCCGGTCGCAGGCGCTGGCGCGAGAGCTCGAGCAGGCCGAACTTGCTGATCGAGCTGAACTGCACGCGCGCGCGGTCGTAGCGCAGCGCGTCGCGCAGGCGCTGCTCGACCTCGCGCCGGTTCTTGCTCTCCTCCATGTCGATGAAGTCGACGACGATCAGGCCGCCCAGGTCGCGCAGCCGCATCTGGCGCGCGATCTCGTCGGCCGCCTCCAGGTTGGTGCGGGTGGCGGTCTCCTCGATGTCGCTGCCGCGCGTGGCGCGTGCGCTGTTGACGTCCACCGCCACCAGCGCCTCGGTGTGGTCGATCACGACCGCGCCGCCCGAGGGCAGGTTGACGGTGCGGCTGAAGGCCGTCTCGATCTGGTGCTCGATCTGGAAGCGGGAAAACAGCGGCGCGTCGTCGCGGTAGCGCTTCACGCGATGCGCGTTGTCCGGCATCACGTGGTTCATGAACTGGTGCGCCTGCTCGTAGATGTCGTCGGTGTCGATCAGGATCTCGCCGATGTCGGCGGTGAAGTAGTCGCGGATCGCACGGATGACGAGGCTCGATTCCTGGTAGATCAGGAAGGCGCCCTTGCCGGCCTTGGACGCGCTTTCGATCGCGTCCCAGAGCTTGAGCATGTAGTTGAGGTCCCACTGCAGCTCGGCGGCGCTGCGGCCGATGCCGGCGGTGCGCGCGATCAGGCTCATGCCTTTGGGGTACTCGAGCTGTTCGAGGTTGTCCTTGAGCTCCTCGCGCTCCTCGCCCTCGATGCGCCGGCTGACGCCGCCGCCGCGCGGGTTGTTGGGCATCAGCACCAGGCAGCGGCCGGCCAGGCTGACGAAGGTGGTGAGCGCGGCGCCCTTGTTGCCGCGCTCCTCCTTCTCGACCTGCACCAGCAGTTCCTGGCCCTCCTTGACGGCGTCGCCGATCTTGGCGTCGCGCGCCGAGACGCCTTCGCGGAAGTACTGCTTGCTGATCTCCTTGAACGGCAGGAAGCCGTGGCGGTCTTCGCCGTAGTCGACGAAGCAGGCCTCGAGGCTGGGCTCGACGCGCGTGATGACGGCCTTGTAGATGTTGCCCTTGCGCTGCTCGCGGCCCTCGATCTCGGTCTCGAAGTCGAGCAGCTTCTGGCCGTCGACGATCGCCAGCCGCCGCTCTTCGGGCTGCGTGGCGTTGATGAGCATCCTCTTCATGTGCACTCCAGTGCGGCCGCTGCCCGCAGGCGGCGGCCGGTAGGCTTCACCGATGCACGAGAAGCGCGCGAGAACCTTCGGCGCGAATGCCCTGGACTGCCGGATCGGGGCGCCGCCGCAGCGGCGGCGCCCTCAGCCGGGCAGCGTTGGCGCTGGTGCCCGCGTGGTTGCAGCAGCGGGCATGCCCGGCCCGGCGCGTCGCGCAGCGCGGTGCGCGACGCGCCCGCGCACCGCACGGGCGCAATGCCGGGGCCGCGGGAGATCGGGATTGGGGGCGGGCAGGGCTGCAGGAGCTTGGCGGGGGCACGGTTGCCAGCAAGGCCGTTCGTGGGTGCGGGCGGCCGCGGCTGGCAACGCAGATCTTTCGAGGCCTCCGATCGAGGCGGGTTCTGTTGCGAATCTCTGCCGACCGGCCGGCGGACTGCCCGCACACATCGGGTGCGGGCCCGACCGCGCTGCCGGGCGTTGCATCACCTCTTGCTGCGCCGCGCGCCTGGCCCCTTTCCCGGGGCCGACTGCGGGCGGCGCTCCCGTTCCTCGCCCGTGTGCCCGGGTAAACTCCGTCGAATCAAGCACTTACGGCGCGAACGTGGAACGGCGGAGTATACGGCCGCAGAGCGGCCCAGGCGCGCCGAAGCGCGGGCGGGGCGCGCACGAATCCCCGCCGCCGGCGCCGCGGGTGCGGCAGGTGACGGTGCGGCCCGAAAGCGCCGGGCAGCGGCTGGACAACTGGCTGCTGCGCGAGCTCAAGGGCGTGCCCAAGACGCATGTCTATCGCATCATCCGCTCGGGCGAGGTGCGCGTCGACGGCGCGCGCGCGGCGGCCGACACGCGGCTCGAGCCGGGCGAGGTCGTGCGCCTGCCGCCGCTGCGCCTGCCGGAGCGGCGCGCGGACATGGCGGCGCCGGCGCGCGAGTTCCCGCTGCTGTTCGAAGACGAGTGGCTGCTGGCGATCGACAAGCCGGCAGGCGTGGCCGTGCACGGAGGCAGCGGCGTGAGCTCGGGCGTCATCGAGCAGCTGCGGCGCGCCCGGCCCGCGGCGCGCTTCCTCGAGCTCGTGCACCGGCTCGACAAGGACACCTCGGGCGTGCTGCTGCTGGCCAAGAAGCGCAGCGCCCTCACCGCGCTGCAGGAGCAGTTCCGCGCGCGCGGCACGGCCAAGGTCTACGCGGCGCTGGTGTTCGGCGCCTGGCCGGCGCGGCTCAAGGTCATCGACGAGCCGCTGCACAAGACGCTCGACGCCGCCGGCGAGCGGCACGTGCGCGTGGTGAGCAAGGCGAGCGACGAGGGCCGGCGCGCGATCACGCTGGTCACGGCGGTGCGCGCGCTGGCCGATGCGACGCTGCTCGACGTGGCGATCAAGACCGGCCGCACGCACCAGATCCGCGTGCACCTGGCGCACGCCGGACATCCGATCGTCGGCGACCCCAAGTACGGCGACTTCGCGCGCAACAAGGCGTTCGCCAAGGCGCACCGCTGCGCGCGCATGTTCCTGCACGCGCGCGAGCTGGCCTTCGTGCACCCGGCCGGCGGCGAGCGCATCACCCTGCGCGCGCCCTTGCCGGCCGACTGCGCGACACTGCTGGCTGCGCTCGCATGAACAGGCCCCGCCGCTTCGACCTCATCGCCTTCGACTGGGACGGCACGCTGATCGACAGCACCGCGCTCATCGTGCAGTGCATGCAGGCGGCGTGCCGCGACCTGGCGCTCGCGGTGCCGAGCGACGAGCGCGCAGCCTACGTCATCGGCCTGGGGCTGCAGGACGCGCTGCGCCACGTCGTGCCCGACCTGCCGCCCGAGCGCTACCCCGAGCTCGGCCTGCGCTACCGCCGGCACTACGTCGCGCGCCAGCACGAGCCGGTGCTGTTCGCCGGCGCGCTGGCGATGCTGCACGAGCTCAGGGCGCGCAACTACTGGCTCGCGGTGGCCACCGGCAAGACCCGGCGCGGGCTCGACGAGGCGCTGGCGCAGACGCGGCTCGGCCCCGTGTTCGACGGCACGCGCACCGCCGACGAGACGGCGAGCAAGCCCAGCCCGCTGATGCTGCAGGAGCTGATGCGCGAGTTCGGCGTCGAGCCCGAACGCACGCTGATGATCGGCGACACCACGCACGATCTGCAGCTCGCGGCCAACGCCGGCGCAGCCTGCGTGGGCGTGAGCTACGGCGCCCACGACGGCGCGGCCTTCGCGCCGTTCGCGCCGCTCTACGTCGCCGACAGCACGGCCGCGCTGCACCGCTGGCTGGCGGACAACGCGTGAATCGCGCCGACCGCAGGCGCGGGCCGCCGGCTGTCGCGCCGGGGCTGCCCGAGCGGCTGTGCGCGAGTGCCGACCTCGCCGAGCGCGGGCGCGCCCACCTGTGGGACGTGCTGCAGTGGGGTCAGCCGGCGCGCGCCTTCGCGCTGCGCTTCGAAGGCCGCGTCGTCGCCTACCTGAACCGCTGCCTGCACGTGCCCACCGAGATGGACTGGCAGCCGGGCGAGTTCCTCGACCTCGAGCGTCGGTTCATCCTGTGCTCGCTGCACGGCGCCGCCTACGAGCCGGGCGACGGCCGCTGCGTCGGCGGGCCCTGCGGCGGCGGGCGGCTGTTCGCCTTGCACGTCGAGGAACGCGACGGGCAGGTCTATTGGTATCCTTCCCGCGATACGCGGCCGGCGGCCCGCGCAGCCGCGGACCCTGCGCCCGGCGCCGCGACCGCGAGCATCCGATGAACGACGACCCTCAATCCTCGCCGCCGCCTCAGGGCACGGCGGCTGCCGGCGCGCCTGCCGCCGCCGCGCGCCCGGCGCTCGAGTCGACGCTCGAGCAGTTCGCGCGCGAGCTGTTGCGCCAGCAGCGCTCGGAGCGCCGCTGGCGCGTGTTCTTCCGCCTCGCCTGGCTGGCGCTGGCCGTCGCCCTCGTCTGGGGGCTGATGGCGCAGCGCCTGGGCCCCGGCGGCAGCAAGCTGCCGCACACCGCGCTCATCGAGTTGCGCGGCGAGATCGCGCCCGACGCCGAGGCCAGCAGCGAGGCGCTGATGTCCGCGCTGCGCTCGGCCTTCGAGGAAGCGAGCGCGCAGGCGGTCGTGCTGCGCATCAACTCGCCCGGCGGCAGCCCGGTGCAGGCGGGCATCGTCAACGACGAGATCCGGCGCCTGAAGGCGCTGCACAAGAAGAAGATCTATGCCGTCGTCGACGAGATGTGCGCCTCGGGCGCCTACTACGTCGCGGTGGCGGCCGACGAGATCTTCGTCGACAAGGCGAGCCTGGTGGGCAGCATCGGCGTGCTGATGGACGGCTTCGGCTTCGTCGGCCTGATGGACAAGCTCGGCATCGAGCGCCGGCTGCTCACCGCCGGCGCGAACAAGGGCATGCTCGACCCGTTCAGCCCGCAGAGCGAGCGCCAGCGCGGCTACGCGCAGGCGATGATCGACGAGATCCACGCCCAGTTCATCCGCGCCGTGCGCCAGGGCCGCGGCACGCGCCTGAAGGAGACGCCCGAGACCTTCTCCGGCCTGTACTGGAGCGGCGAGGATGCGGTGCGCATGGGCCTGGCCGACCGCTTCGGCACGCTCGACTCGGTCGCGCGCGACGTCGTGCGGGCCGAGGACGTGGTCGACTACACGCAGCGCGAGAACGTCGCCGAGCGGCTGGCCAAGCGCTTCGGCGCCGGCGTCGGCCAGGGGGCGGCCAAGGCGCTGCGCGAGCTGGCGCCGCTGCGGTGAGCGCGCTCGCGGCCGAGAGCGGGCGCGCGCCGCTCGGCGAGCGCCTGGCCGTGGCAGCGCAGTACCTGCTGCCCAAGCAGGCGCTCACGGCGGCGATGGGGCGGCTGGCGCGGGCCGAGGCCGGCGCGGCGACGACGGCGCTGATCCGCTGGTTCATCGGCCGCTACGGCGTCGACATGGCCGAGGCGGCCGAGCCCGACCCGGCCGCCTACGCGAGCTTCAACGCCTTCTTCACGCGCGCCCTCGCGCCCGGAGCGCGGCCGCTGGCCGCGGCCGACCTCGTCGCACCGGTCGACGGCGCGATCAGCCGCTTCGGCGCGATCGAGGGCGACCGCATCTTCCAGGCCAAGGGGCATTACTACACGACGCGCGCGCTGCTGGGCGGCGACGGCGCGCTCGCCGCGCACTTCGAGGGCGGCCACTTCGCCACGCTGTACCTGAGCCCGAAGGACTACCACCGCATCCACATGCCGGCCGCCGGCCGGCTGCTGCGCATGATCCACGTGCCGGGCGCGCTGTTCTCGGTGAACCCGGCCACCGCGCGCGGCGTGCCGGGCCTCTTTGCGCGCAACGAGCGCGTGGTCTGTGTGTTCGACGGCGCCGGCGCCGATGGGCGCGGGATCGCCGGGCCCTGGGTGCTGGTGCTGGTGGGGGCGACCATCGTCGGCAGCATGGCCACGGCCTGGCACGGCGTGGTGACGCCGCCGCGCCCGGGGCAGCTGCGCGCGTGGAGCTACGACGAGCCGCGCCGGCTCCTCGCGCAGGGCGAGGAGATGGGCCGCTTCCTGCTCGGCAGCACGGTCGTGCTGCTGCTGCCGCGCGGGCCGCTCGAGTGGAACGCGGCCTGGGCGCCGGGCCGACCGATCCGCATGGGCGAGGCGATGGCGCGGCGCCCGGCCGGCGCATCTTGAGTCCGGCGCCTCATCCTCCCGCGGCGGCGGCGCCGCTGTGGCCGCAGGCGCTGCTGTTCGTCGTGCCCGCGTTCTGGTCGTCCAACTACCTGATCGCGCGCCTAGCCAACGGCGTCATCCACCCGCACGCGCTCGCCTTCGGCCGCTGGGCGATCGCGCTGGTGCTGATGCTGCCCTGGGTCGGCGCCGAGCTGTGGCGCGCGCGCGCGCGCTGGCGGCGCGAGTGGCGCGAGCTGTTCGTGCTGGGCGCGCTCGGCATGTGGATCTGCGGCGCCTGGGTCTACATCGGCGGGCAGAGCACGAGCGCGACCAACATCGCGCTCATCTACGCCGCGACGCCGGTGGCGATCGCGGTGGCCGGCGTGAAGCTGCTGCACGAGCGCATGAGCGTCGCCCAGTGCTGGGCGGTGGCGGCGGCCGTCGCCGGCGTGCTGTTCGTGATCGCCAAGGGCGAGATCGGACGCCTGGGCGCCGTGCGCTTCACGGCGGGCGACGGCTGGATCGTGGCCGCCGCGCTGTCGTGGACCGCGTACTCGGTGCTGCAGCAGCGCTGGCCGTCGGTGCTCTCGCCGGCCGCGCGCCTGGCGGCCACCATCGCCGCCGGCCTCGTCGTGCTGCTGCCTTTCGTCGTGCACGAGGCGCAGAGCGCGCCTGCGCTGCCGCTGGGCGCGCGTGCCTGGACGCTGCTGCTGCTGGCGGCGGTGCTGCCGGGCGTGCTGAGCTACGGCGCCTACGCCTACCTGCAGCGCGCGCTGGGCGCTGCGCGCACCGCGCTGCTGCTGTACCTCGGACCGGTGTACGCGGCCTTCGGCGCCTGGGCCGTGCTGGGCGAAGCGCCCGGCTGGTACCACCTGGCCGGCGGCGCGCTGATCCTGCCGAGCATCTGGCTGGCGACGCGGCCGGCGCCCGTGGCGCGCCAAGGCAGCGCGTGACGCCCGCCTGCCACGGCATCGCCGCACCACGATCGATGCCGACGCGACCCGGCAACCCGACCGGCGCCGGCGGCGGGCGGCGCGGGCATCCCGGCGCCGGCGGGCCGAGGCGGGACAATGTGCGCATGGGAACCCTCTACCTCGTGCGCCACGGCCAGGCCTCGTTCGGCGCCGACGACTACGACCAATTGAGCGCGCTCGGCGCGCGCCAGTGCGCCGCGCTCGGCGAATGGCTGCACGCGCGCGGCCGCAGCTTCGAAGGCGTGATCCGCGGCCCGCTCGAGCGCCATCGGCAGTCGCTCGAGGCCATCGCGAGCACGCTGCCCGGGCTGCCTCATGCCATCGTGTGGCCCGGCCTGGCCGAGTACGACGCCGAGGCGGTGGTGCGCGCGCTGGCGGCCGAGGCGCCGCCGGCGAGCCTGGAGCGCGAGGCCTACCGGCAGCACTTCCGGCTGCTGCGCGCAGGGCTGCTGGCCTGGATCGAAGGGCGCACGCAGCCCGCGGGCATGCCGAGCTGGCGCGCGTTCGCAGCGGGCGTGGCCGGCGCGCTCGACCTCGTGCGCGAGCGCTTCACGGGCGACGTGCTGCTGGTGGCCAGCGGCGGGCCGATCGCCACCGCGATCGCGCAAGTGCTGCAGGCGCCCGGGGCGGCGCTGATCGAGCTGAACCTGCGCATGCACAACAGCGCCGTCAGCGAGTTCGCCTTCACGCCCAAGCGCCACGCGCTCGCCGGCTACAACGCGCTGCCGCACCTCGATCGGCCCGAGCGCGCCGACTGGGTGACCTACATGTGAGCGCAGCCCCGGGGCCGCAGGGCCCGGGCAGCGGACGGCAGCGGCTCAGCGCGGCGTGCGGTGGCCGTGGCCGCCGCATGCGTGGTCGTGTGGATGATCGTGCGCGTGATCGTCTGCGCGGCCGCGATCGTGGTCGTGATCGTGGTCGTGGCCATGATCGTGGCCGCAGGCAGCATGGGCATGGTCGTGCCGATGGGCATGCCCATGCGCGTGCCCATGCGCGTGCCCATGCGCGTGCCCATGCGCGTGCCCATGCACGTGCCCATGCCCATGCGCGTGCCCCGGCCCTTGCGCGACGGCCGCCTCGCCGTCGCTGTCCAGGGGTTCGAAGGGTGCGGTCTCTTCGCTGACGACGAGCGGCATCCGTTCGAGCAGCGCGCGCAGTGCGGCGTCGGCGGCGAGCTTGAGGTGATCGGCGTGCAGCTCCACCGCCGCCTGCCGTTCCCCGAGGCGGTAGGCGGCCCGCAGCAGAGCGTCGGGAGCGGCGTGCGTGCCGCAGGTCCGCACCACCAGCAGCGGCTGCGCGGCGGCCGCGACGACGACGAGCGATCCGTCGTCGGCCACCAGGACGTCGCCGCCGCGCAGGACGGTGCCTTGCGGCAGCGCGACGGCGAGCGTGCGGCCGGCGGAGTCGGTGGCTTCGAAACGGCCGAGACGGCGCTGCGCCCAGTCGAGCTCGACGGTTGTGGCGCGCCTGAGCAGGACCTTGGCGAGACCGCGGCCCTGAACGATCAGCTTCTCGATCTTCGGCATGGGCGGACTGTCGTTCGCAGTGCGGCGGCAGCTCAGAGCCTGTGAAGATATGAATCGCACCCGCGCAGGGGTGCCAAAGGGCGCTGGGCAAGGCGCAACGCGCAGCGCGGGCTGGCCGCCCGCGCAAGCGTTGCAACGCCGCGCAGCGCCCTGGCACCCCTGCCGGGTGGGGCCCGGAAAGGGCCCACTCGTCGTTGCGAAGCCTCGCCGGGGCCGAGCCCCGGCTGCGCTTCGCGCCTAGATTGGGCCCTTTCTGGGGCCCCACGCGGGCGCGATTCATATCTTCACAGGCTCTCAGAACAGGGCGTAGCGCTGCGCCAGCGGCAGCGCGGCAGCGCTGCCGCCCGCCAGCAACTGCCCGTCGGCGCGCACGGCGCCGCTGCGCTCGTCGATCTCGATGCGCGGCACATAGGCGTTGTGCACCATGTCGCGCCGGCGCAGGACACGCGCGCCGGCCACGGCTGCGAGCCGCCGGGCCAGGCCGAGCCGTTCGCCGATGCCGGCGTCGAGCGCGGTGCGGCTGACGAAGCTCAGGCTCGTGGCGGGCGCCAGGCGGCCGCAGCCGGCGAAGCGCGGCGTCGCGCTCCGCGGCTGCGCCGGCGCCGCGTCGGCCAGCGGCGCCGCGGCGACGAAGCCGCCCTTGAGCACCAGGCTCGGCCGCACGCCGAAGTACGCGGGCCGCCACAGCACCAGATCGGCCCATTTGCCGACCTCGATCGACCCCACCTCGTGCGCGATGCCCCAGGCCAGCGCCGGGTTGATGGTGTACTTGGCGAGGTAGCGCTTGACGCGCAGGTTGTCGGCGCGCGCGCCGTCGCCGGCCAGCGCGCCGCGCAGCGTCTTCATCGTGTGCGCGAGCTGCCAGGCGCGCACGACGATGCCGCTGCCCATCGCCGGCGCGCCCGAGCCGAGGATGCCGAGCGCGCCGAGCTCGTGCAGCAGCTCGACCGCGGCGCGCGTCGAGCCGCCCCCGTTGCCGGCCGCAGCGGCCGCGTGCAGGCCGGTGGCGCTGCCGGCCAGCACGTGCTCCAGGCCGGCCCAGCGCGCCGCGTCGGGCGCGGCGGCGTCGGGCAGCACCTGCACCGCGGCGCCGCGCAGTGCGGCGACGGTGTCGTCGAAGAAGCCGCTCTCGTGCAGCGTGTCGGCGTGCAGCAGCACCTGGGTGTCGGTGACCTCGGCCAGCGTCAGGCAGTTGTCGATCGCCGCCGGCGTGCTGCCCCAGTCCTCGTGCAGCGCCAGGCCGATGGCGCCGGCGGCCAGCTGCTGCGTCAGCGGCTCGGGGCGGCTGGCATTGCCCTTGCCGACGAAGCCCAGGTTCATCGGCAGGCCCTCGGCCGCGCGCAGCATGCGCTGGATGTTCTGCGGCCCGGGCGTGCAGCCGGTGGCCAGCGTGCCGCTGGTCGGGCCGGTGCCGCCGCCGAGCATCGTCGTGATGCCCGCCAGCAGCGCGTCGACGATCTGCTGCGGGCCGCCGAAGCGCACGCCGGTGTCGACGCCGCCGGCCGTGGCGATCAGGCCCGCGCCCGCGATCACTTCGGTGCCCGGGCCGACGACGATGTCCACGCCCGTCTGCGTGTCGGGGTTGCCCGCCTTGCCGATGGCGGCGATGCGGCTGCCCTTGACGCCGATGTCGGCCTTGACGATGCCCCAGTGGTCGACGATGAGCGCGTTCGTCACGACGAGGTCGTGCGCCTCGTGGTGACCCGGACCGTTGACGGCCTGGCTCTGGCCCATGCCGTCGCGCAGGCTGCCGCCGCGGCCGAAGCTGGCCTCCTCGCCGCCGCCGGCGCGCAGCGTGGCGTCGTCTTCCACTTCGACGACGAGCGCCGTGTCGGCCAGGCGCACGCGGTCGCCCTTGGTCGGGCCGTACAGCGCGGCGTGGGCGCGGCGCGGGATCTCGCTCATCGCACGCTCATCGCCGCGGGCTTCACGACGGGCCGTTCACGAGGCCGCGAAAGCCCTGCACCTGGCGCATGCCGGCATAGGGCAGGAGCGACACGATGCGCTCCTCGCCCGGCTCGAAGCGCAGCACGCTGCCGCTGGCGATCGCCAGCCGCATGCCGCGTGCGGCCTGGCGATCGAAGTGCAGCGCCGCGTTGGCCTCGGCGAAGTGGTAGTGCGAGCCGACCTGGACCGGCAGCCGGCCGGTGTTGGCGACGACGAGGCGCAGCGGCGCGCGCCCGGCGTCGAGCGCGAGCACGCCGTCGTCGCAGAAGATTTCGCCGGGGATCATCCGCGGGCGCGATTCATGTCTTCACAGGCTCTCAGGCTCTCAGGCAATCGGCCGCTGCAGCGTCACCAGACGCAGGCCGTCGGTGAAGGTCGCCTCGACCCGGATCTCGCCCAGGTTCTCGGCCACGCCGTCCATGACGTCGGCGCGCACCAGCAGGCGGCCGGCCTCGGCCGCCACCTGCTCCACGCCCTTGCCCTCGCGCGCGCCTTCGAAGACGGCGGCGGCGATGAGCGCCTGCGCCTCGGGCAGGTTGAGCCTGAGGCCGCGCGCGCGCCGGCGCTCGGCCAGCAGCGCGGCGGTGAAGACGAGCAACTGATCCCTCTCGCGCGGCGTCAGGTCCATGCGTGCGGTGCCGGTGTGGGTGGTGCGGGGTGGATTCTGCCGCCGTCCGTCCGGCGTCACGCCGCCGGCGCGCAGCGCCGCCAAGCCCGATAATGCGCGCTGTGAAGCAGGCCAGACCGCCGCTGGTGCGAGCGGGGAAACCCGGCACTGGAGGAAGGTCCGGACTGCACAGGGCAGCGTAGCAGGTAACACCTGTCCGGCGTGAGCCGAGGATCAGAGCAACAGAGACGAGTCGTTGCGGGGCTCCGTGATGGCTGCTCTGTCGAGGGGCCGGCGCAAGCCGGCAGGCCGCGCGGCCCCGGGCGCAAGTCCGGCCGAGACAGCCAGCCGTCGCGGGGCAAGGCCTCGCAACGGGTGAAACGGGCAATCTCTACGCGCAGCAACACCAAGTAGGCCGGCTTCGATGCGGCCCGCGGAGCCGGCGGGTAGGTGGCACCGAGCCGGGTGGGCGACCCCCGGCCCAGAGGAATGGCGGTCACGGCGTCTGCCCGCAAGGCAGGCGGCGCACAGAATCCGGCCTATCGGCCTGCTTCACACATTCATGGCCCTCGCCGGGCGCGTTGCCCGGCGAGCACGCGGCCTCGCCGGGTGCGCTGCCCGGCGGGTATCCTGGGCTCGCCGTTGGTGGCGGCCGGCAAGCCATCGTCCTTGCCGGGCGTGCGGCCGGGCCGGACCCGTAGACTGCGATCCTTCCCCTCACGATGCACCCCGACGCCGACACGCTGTGGCGCGGCCCGCGCTGGGCGCTGACGCTGCTGATCGCCTGCCTGAGCATGCTCGGGCCGTTTTCCATCGACACCTACCTGCCGGCCTTCGCCGGCATCGCGACGTCGATCGGCGCCACGCCGGGCGAGATGCAGCAGACGCTGTCGAGCTATCTGCTCGGCTTCGCGCTGATGAACCTGTTCCACGGCGCGCTGTCCGACAGCTTCGGCCGCCGTCCGGTGATCGTCGCCGGCATCGGCGTGTTCGTGCTGGCGTCGGTCGGCTGCGCGCTGGCCGGCACGATTTCGCTGCTGGTGGCCTTCCGGGCCCTGCAGGGCTTGTCGGCGGGGGCCGGCATGGTGGTTTCGCGCGCGATCATCCGCGACCTCTTCGCGCCGGCCGACGCGCAGCGCGCGATGTCGCAGGTGACGCTGTACTTCGCCGTCGCGCCGGCGCTGGCGCCGCTGCTCGGCGGCTGGGTGTTCGCCGGCCTGGGCTGGCACGCCATCTTCTGGATGCTGGCGCTGCTGGGCGCGCTGCTGGGCTTCGTGATCTGGCGCCGGCTGCCCGAGACGCTGCACGAGAGCGCGCGCCAGCCCTTCCATCCGCTGCACCTGCTGCGCGCCTACGCCGGGCTCGTGCGCAGCCCGCGCTTCCTGGCGCTGGTGGTGGCCAGCGGCATCCCGTTCAACGGCATGTTCCTGTACGTGCTGTCGGCGCCGGCCTTCGTCGGCGAGCACCTGGGGCTGGCGCCGACGCAGTTCTTCTGGTTCTTCGCGATCAACGTCGCCGGCATCATGGGCGGCGCCTGGCTGTCGGGGCGCCTGGCCGGCCGCGTGCCCTGGCGGCTGCAGATCCGCTGGGGCTTCGCCGTCATGAGCTTGGTGTCGGTGGCGAACGTGGCGCTGAACTACGCCTTCGTGCCGCACCCGGCCTGGGCGATGTGGCCGGTCGGGCTGTACGCGCTGGGCTGGTCGCTGATGACGCCGGTGGTCACGCTGCTCGTGCTCGAGCAGGCGCCCGAGCGCCGCGGCATGGCCTCGTCGGTGCACGCCAGCATCTCGAGCGCGGCCAACGCGCTCGTCGCCGGCGCGCTGTCGCCGCTGGTGATGCACTCGCCGCGCGGGCTGGCGCTGGCCGCGCTCGGCCTGATGGTGATCGGGCTGGTCGCCTGGACCTGGGTCAAGCGGCAGGTGACCTGAGAGCCTCGAGGGCGCGGCCGCTCAAGGGCTGCGGCGCGCGGCCGATATCGGGCGTGGAGCCCGTCCATGACCGCGCACCGATCCGTCGCCCCGATCCTCGCTGCCGTCGCCATGCTGATGGCGTGGGGCTGGCCTGCGGCTCGCGCGAGCGAAGCGGCTGCGGCGGCTGCCCCGACACGCCAGGCGGCTGCGGCCTCGCCGATCGTCGACCCGATGGAGCGGTTGCGCCAGCGCCTGGCCGAGCGGCTCGCCGCAGGCCAGTCCGACAACCTCACCGGCAAGCTCGAGGTGCGCAGCGGCGCGCCTGGCGCAGCGGCCGCCGGCGAGCCCGCCAGGGATCGGATCGCGGCACGCCAGAACGCCCGGCTGGCGGCCGCGCGTGGCGGCCCGGCTGCGGGCACGCCGCGCCGCGCCGCGGCCGACAGGCCCTCCGACGCCGGCGCCGCGCAGGCCGAGCCGCCGCATTGGGCCTACGAGGGCACCGCAGGCCCGGCCGCCTGGGGCAGCCTGCGGCCCGAGTTCGCCCTGTGCTCGAACGGCGAGCGGCAAAGCCCGATCGACATCCGCGACGGGCTTGCGGTCGACCTCGAACCGGTGCGCTTCGACTATCAGCCGGGGCGCTTCGCCGTCGTCGACAACGGCCACACGGTGCAAGTGAACCTGGCGCCGGGCAGTGCGATCGACATCGGCGGGCGGCGCTACGAGCTCGTGCAGTTCCACTTCCACCGGCCTTCCGAGGAGCGCATCGACGGCCGCCAGTTCGAGATGTCGGTGCACCTCGTGCACCGCGACGCGCAGGGTCGGCTGGCGGTGGTCGGCGTGCTGCTCGAGAAGGGGCCGGCGCAGCCGGTCGTGCAGACGGTGTGGAACAACCTGCCGCTCGAGAAGCACGAGGAGGCGGCGGCGCGCACGACGATCGACCCGGCCGGCCTGCTGCCCGCCGACCGGCGCTACTACACCTACATGGGCTCGCTCACGACGCCGCCTTGCAGCGAGGGCGTGCAGTGGGTCGTGATGCGCGCGCCGGTGACGGCGGCGCCCGATCAGCTCGAGCTGTTCGGGCGTCTCTATCCGATGAATGCGCGGCCGCTGCAGTCGGCCGGCGGCCGCCGCATCCTGCAGTCGAACTGACGGCGGCCCGGGCCGGCCGCGGCGCGTGGCGCGCAGGCCGGAGGCGTCGTACGGCTTCGCATTCAACACGCTGACGGCGTTGCTTCGCCTCGCCGTGCTTGAGCACTGTCTTCAGCTTCGCGCCTTGTCATCGCATTGAATGCGAAGCCGCATCAGCCGCTGCGCCGCGCCGCCAGCAGCAGCGGCCACAGCCACAGGCTGGCCAGCCACAGCGCCACGCGGCCGGCCGACAGCGGCCGCGTTTCGTGCTGCGCGAGCCGCACGAACAGCAGCGCGCCGCCCACCACGACGTACAGCAGCAGACCGCCGTAGATGGCCACGCGCTGGCCGTAGCCCAGCTCGAACAGGTCGCCGAGCACGCGCCCGACCAGCGCCGCCAGCAGCACCGCGAGCAGCAGCGCCAGCGCGACGCCGGCGATGGCGTGGCGCAGGTTCCACAGCGGATCGTTCTTCACAGGCTCTCAGCTCTCGACGATGGCCGTCACGCGCTCGGCGATCGCCAGCGACGCCGTCAGGCCGGGCGACTCGATGCCGAACAGGTGTACGACGCCGGGCACGCCGTGCTCCTGCGGGCCGTCGATGCGGAAGTCGGCCGCTGGCGCGCCGGCGGCGGCCAGCTTGGGGCGCACGCCGCTGTAGGCCGGCACGAGCGCGCCGTCGGGCAGCCCGGGCCAGTAGCGCCGCACCTCGGCATAGAAGGCTTCGGCACGCGCCGGATCCACGCCGTAGTCGAGCTCGGCGCCCGCGGCCTGGCTGTCGAGCCACTCGACGTCGGGGCCGAAGCGCGCCTGGCCTGCCAGGTCGAGCGTCAGGTGCACGCCGAGTCCGCCGTCCACCGGCGTCGGGTAGATCAGGCGCGAAAAGGGCGCGCGCCCGCCGCCCGTGGCGAGGGCGAAGTAGTTGCCCTTGGCGAGGCGGCGCGGCGGCACGGCGGCGCCGGCAAACCCCTGCAGCGCGCGCGCCAGCGCCTGCGCATCCAGGCCGGCGGCGTTGACGATCCAGCCGGCTTCGAGCTCGAACGGCCGGCCCTGCGCATCGAGCGTGCGCACGTGCCAGGCGCCGCCGCGGCGCGCCGCGCCCACGACGCGGCTGCCGAGCGCGAGCGCCGCGCCGGCCTGCTCGGCGTCGCCCAGCAGCGCCGTCATCAACTCGTGTGCCGAGACGATCCCGCTCGAAGGCGAGTGCAGCGCCGCCGTGCATTCGAGCGCCGGCTCGAGTGCGCGCGCCTGGCGGCGCGACAGCTGCACGAGGTCGTCCACGCCGTTGGCGCGGCCGCGCTCGGCGATGCGCTGCAGCCCGGCCTCGTCGGCCGCGCGCGTGGCCACCACCAGCTTGCCGCAGCGGGCGTGCGCGACGCCGCGTTCGGCGCAGAAGGCGTAGAGCAGCGCGCGGCCGCGCACGCACAGTTCGGCCTTCAGGCTGCCGGGCTCGTCATACAGGCCGGCGTGCACGACCTCGCTGCTGCGCGAGGACGTGCCCATGCCGTGGCGCGCCGCGCGTTCGGCGACGACCACCTCGCGGCCGGCGCGTGCGAGCGCCCGCGCGACGGCCAGCCCGACGACGCCGGCGCCGACGACGAGGACCTCTACGGCATCCATCGCGGCCGGCGCCGATCAGGGCAAACATGGGGGCGGGCCGGGTGCCTCACTTAAAGCAGCACTTTCAGTGACGTCGCCAAGTGCTTCATTTTTCACGTCTTTCCAGACCCGGAACGAGCTTTCGGATCGGATTGTAAGTGCTTGATTTTCTTGATTTTTCTGGCGGCGAACGATTGACTGCGGCCAAGCGCGTCGATTAGAGTGGGAATTCGTGCAGATGAGTGTGGAATAGTGTCTCAAGCGCCCTACCGCGGAGGCCCGGTGCTGACCCTCGACCAGAAGGGTCGCATCACCGTGCCCGCGCGCTGGCGCGAGCAGCTGATGGCTGCCGTCGGCGGCAAGCTGATCATCACGAAGAATGCCGACGGCGGCCTTGCGCTGTACCCGCCGCCGGTGTGGGAGCAGCTCGAGCGCGTCGTGCTCGAGCTGACGGCCGATGACGACCCCTGGCGCCGCATCCTGGCGGGCAACTCCGAGGAGGTCGAGATCGACAGCGCCTCGCGCGTGCTGATCCCGCCCGATCTGCGGCGCTGGGCGGGGCTCGAGCGCGAAGTGAAGTTCATGGGTCTGGGCACCTACTTCGAATTGTGGGACCTCGGCCGCTACGAGATCCACGAGGCGCAGGCCATCGCCAAGGGCAGGCCCGAGGCGCTGCGCAACCTCAAGCTGGTGTGAGCGACGCGAGCCCATGGCTGCACCGCACCGTGTTGCTGGACGAGGCCGTGACGGCGCTCGTGACGCAGCCGGCAGGCGTGTACGTCGACGGCACCTTCGGCCGCGGCGGGCATGCGCGCGCGATCCTCGCGCGGCTGGCGCCGGCCGGGCGCCTGTTCGCCTTCGACCGCGATCCGCAGGCGGTGGCCGCGGCGCGTGCGATCGACGACCCGCGTCTCGTTGCGCTGCACGCCAGCTTCGCCCAGATGCGCGAGCAGCTCGCGGCCCATGGCGTGGCGCAGGTGCAGGGCGTGCTGCTCGATCTGGGCGTCAGCTCGCCGCAGCTCGACGACCCCGCGCGCGGCTTCAGCTTCCGCCACGACGCGCCGCTGGACATGCGCATGGACACCACGCGCGGCGAGACGGCGGCCGATTTCCTGGCCCGCGCCAGCGCGCGCGAAATCGTGGAGGTGCTGCGTGAGCATGGCGAAGAACGGGCTGCTGTGCCGATTGCAAAGGCGCTTGTCGCTCGCCGCGAAGGCGGGGCCCCCGTGCGGCGCACCGGGGAGCTGGCCGCGCTCGTGGCTCGCGCCGTCAAGTCCCGCGAGCCGGGCCAGGACCCTGCAACGCGCACGTTTCAGGCTCTACGGATTCACGTCAATGCCGAGCTTGAAGCGCTCCGGCAGGGGCTGAAGGCGGCACTCGCGCTGCTCGCCCCGGGGGGACGGCTCGTCGTGATCGCCTTTCACTCGCTGGAGGACCGCATCGTCAAGCGCTTCATCGCGGCGCACAGCCGCGACGAGCCCGACCGCCGCGTGCCGTTCGCGCCGCCGCGCGCGCTGGCGCTGGCCGCGCTCGGGCGGATCCGGCCCGGGGCCGAGGAAACGGCGGCCAACCCGCGCGCCCGTTCGGCGGTGATGCGGGTGGCCGAGCGCACCGGGGCGTCGGCGTGACCAAGCTCGACGCGCTGCTCGTCGTCGTGCTGCTGGGCAGCGCGCTCGTGCTCGTGCGCACCTCGTACGAGGCGCGGCGCCTGTTCGCCGAGCTGGACCGCGCGCGGGCCGAGCAGCGCCGCCTCGACGCCGAGTACAAGCGCCTGGACGCCGAGCGCCAGGCGCAGGGCACGCACCTGCGCGTCGAGCGCGTCGCGCGCGACAAGCTGGCGATGCGGCCGGCCACGCCCGGCGTCACCACCTACGTCGACGAGCCCGCCGGCGCGGGAGCGACGCGATGAGCGGCGCGGCGCGCGCCACGGGCGGCACGCGCGGCGCCGGCGTGCGCAGCGTCAACTACGCCACCAGCCCGCTGCTGGCCAGCCGCACGCCGCCCTGGCGCTCGCGCTTCGTCGTGCTGCTGGTGGCGGGCGCGTTCGCGCTGCTGCTCGGGCGCGCCGTCTACGTGCAGATCGTCGCCGCGCCGTTCTACCAGGCGCAGGGCGAGAAGCGCTTCGTGCACCGCGAGCCGCTGCCGGCCAGCCGCGGACGCATCCTCGACCGCAACGGCCTCGTGCTGGCCACCAGCGTGGCGATGCCCTCGGTGCAGGTCGACCTCAAGACCTTCGCCGCCGACGGCGCCCAGCGCAACCAGCGCGTCGCCGCGCTGGCGCGCGCGCTCGGCGCGCCCAGCGCCGAGATCGCCGAGCGGCTCGAGGGCACGGCCGGCACCGTGCTGCTGCGCCGCCATGTCGAGGAGCCGGTGTGGCAGGCGGTGAAGGCGCTCGAGCTCAAGGGGGTGTCGGATCTGCGCGAGTACCGCCGCCGTTACCCCGAAGGCGAGGCGGCGGCGCATGTCGTCGGCTTCACCGATGTCGACGACAGGGGCCAGGAGGGCATCGAGCTCGGCTTCGACAAGCAGCTCGTCGGCCGTGCCGGCCAGCGCAGCGTCGTGCGCGACCGCCTCGGCCGCGTCGTCGAGGACGTGGGCGAACAGCTCGACCCGGTCAACGGCGAGGACGTGCAGCTGGCCATCGACAGCAAGGTGCAGTTCTTCGCCTGGCAGCGCGTGCGCGACGCCGTGCGCGAGCACAACGCGCGCGGCGGCAGCGTCGTCGTGCTCGACGTCGCCACCGGCGAACTGCTGGCGCTGGCCAACTACCCGAGCTTCGACCCGGGGCAGCGGCGCAACCTCTCGGGCGAGCAGCTGCGCAACCGCGCGCTCACCGACACCTTCGAGCCCGGCTCGACGATGAAGCCGTTCACGATCGCGCTGGCCCTCGACAGCGGCCGCGTGACCCCGGCCACCGCCATCCAGACCGCGCCCGGCAGCATCACGATCACCGGCTCGACGATCCGCGACGCGCACCCGCACGGCGTGCTCTCGGTGGCCGAGGTGATCCAGAAGTCGAGCAACGTCGGCACCGTCAAGATCGCGCTGCAGATGGACCGGCGCGAGCTGTGGGAGATGTTCACCTCGGTCGGCCTGGGCCAGAAGCCGCGCATCGACTTCCCCGGCGCCGTCAGCGGGCGCCTCAGGCCCTGGAAGAGCTGGCGCCCGATCGAGCAGGCGACCATGAGCTACGGCTACGGCCTGTCGGCCAGCCTGATGCAGCTGGCGCGCGCCTACACCGCGTTCGCGCGCGACGGCGAGCTGATCCCGCTCACCATCCTCAAGCGCGCCGACGACCTGCCGGTGGCCGGCCAGCGCGTGATGTCGGCCGAGACGGCACGCGCCGTGCGGCAGATGCTGCAGCTGGCCGCCGGCCCCGGCGGCACGGCGCCCAAGGCGCAGGCGCTGGGCTACTCGGTGGGCGGCAAGACCGGCACCGCGCGCAAGCAGGAGGGGCGCGGCTACGGCAACAAGTACCGCGCCTGGTTCGTCGGGCTGGCGCCGGTGAGCCGGCCGCGCATCGTCGTCGCCGTGATGGTCGACGAGCCGGGCCGGGGCAGCTACTTCGGCGGCGATGTCGCGGCGCCCGTGTTCAGCCAGGTCGTGCAGCAGACGCTGCGCATGCTCAACGTGCCGCCCGACATCGAGGTCAAGCCGCAGATCGTCGGCCAGCCGGTGCCGGCCGAAATCGAGAGCTTCTGATGGCCGCGCTGCAGCGACTCGCCTCGACCGACGCCGCGCTTGGCTGGCTGCGCGCGCGCGGCGCCACCGCGCTGCGCACCGACAGCCGCCGGCTGCGCGCGGGCGAAGCCTTCGTCGCCTGGCCGGGCTGGGCCAGCGACGGCCGGCGCTTCGTGCCCGCGGCGCTGGCCGCGGGTGCCGCGGCCTGCCTGGTCGAGGACGAGGGCGTGGCCGCGTTCGGCTTCGACGACGCGCGCGTGGCGAGCCTGAATGGACTCAAGGCCGCCTGCGGCCCGCTCGCCGACGCCTGGTTCGGCCGCCCGAGCGAGCGGCTCGACATCGTCGCCGTCACCGGCACCAACGGCAAGACCTCGACCGCCTGCTGGACGGCCCAGGCGCTGGCGCGCTGCGGCCGGCGCTGCGGCGTGGTCGGCACGCTCGGCATCGGCGAGGCGGACGCGGCGGGGGGGCTGGGCGGTGCGGGCAGCGCGGGCAGCGCCGGCGACAGCGTGCCCGCCGGCCTGACGACGCCCGACCCGGTGACGCTGCACGGCGCGCTCGCCGCCTTCGTCGCGCAAGGTGTCGCCGCCTGCGCGCTCGAGGCCTCGTCGATCGGCCTGGCGGAGCGCCGGCTCGACGGCCTGCGCATCGACGTCGCCCTCTTCACCAACTTCACGCGCGACCACCTCGACTACCACGGCACGATGGCGGCGTACTGGGCGGCCAAGCGGCGGCTGTTCGCCTGGCCCGGGCTGCGCGCCGCCGTGATCGACGTCGACGACGCGGCAGGCGCCGCGCTGGCCGACGAACTGCGCGGCGGCGCGCTCGATCTGTGGACGGTGTCCAGCGGCGCGGCGTCGAGCGGCGCGGCGTCGCGCAGCGCGGCGCGCGCGGCCCCGCGCCTCGGCGCGCGCGCACTGCGCTACGGCGACGCCGGCCTCGCCTTCGACGTCTTCGAGGGCGCGCAGTCGGTCGCGCTGCGCACTGCGCTGGTGGGCGAATTCAACGTCGCCAACCTGCTCGTCGCGCTCGGCGCGCTGCGCGCGCTCGGCCTGCCGCTGGCCGAGGCGGCGGCGGCGCTGGCGCAGGCGTCGCCGGTGCCCGGGCGGCTGCAGCGGCTGGCCGGCGCCGGCGTCGAGGTCGCGGTCGACTACGCGCACACGCCCGACGCGCTGGCCAAGGTGCTGGCGGCGCTGCGTCCGCTGGCGCGCGCGCGCGGCGGGCGGCTGGTCTGCGTCTTCGGCTGCGGCGGCAATCGCGACGCGACCAAGCGCCCGCTGATGGGCGCGATCGCCGAGCGCGACGCCGACCGCGTCGTCCTCACCAGCGACAACCCGCGCGACGAGGCGCCGGCGGCGATCCTGGCGCAGATCCTGGCCGGGGTCGCCGGCCACGACGAGGTGGCGGTGATCGAGAACCGCGCCGAGGCCATCGCCACGGCCATTGCCGAGGCGCAGGCCGGCGACGTCGTGCTGCTGGCCGGCAAGGGCCACGAGGACTATCAGGAGACGGCCGGCGTGCGCCGTCCGTTCTCCGACCTCGACGAGGCGCGCGCGGCGCTGGCGCGCCGCCGCGGAGCGCGCGCATGATGACGCTCGGCCAGGCCCAGGCGCTGCTGGCGGCCGGCCGCGTCGTCGGCGACGCCTCGCTGCGCTTCGCGCGCGTGCACAGCGACACGCGCACGCTGCGGCCGGGCGACCTCTTCGTCGCCCTGCGCGGCGAGTGCTTCGACGGCCACGACTTTCTCGCCCAGGCGGCCGCGGCCGGCGCGGTGGCCGCGCTCGCCGAACGCGGCCTGGGCGACGCGCTGCCCGGCCTCGAGGTGCCCGACACGCTGGCCGCGCTGCAGGCGCTGGCCGCGGCCTGGCGCGCGCGCTTCGCGCTGCCGCTGGTCGCCGTCACCGGCAGCAACGGCAAGACCACGGTCACGCAGATGACGGCAAGCATCCTGCGCGCCTGGCTCGGCGCCGGCGCCTTCGCCACCGAAGGCAACCTCAACAACCACATCGGCGTGCCGCTGATGCTGCTGCGGCTGCGCGACGAGGGCGCGCAGCGCCATCGCGCCGCGGTGCTGGAACTCGGCATGAACCATGTCGGCGAGATCGCGCTGCTGGCGCGGCTGGCGCAGCCGACGATCGCGCTCGTCAACAACGCGCAGCGCGAGCACCAGGAGTTCATGACCGGCGTCGAGGCCGTGGCGCGCGAGAACGGCCGCGTCATCGAGGCGCTGGGCGCCGCGGGCATCGCCGTGATTCCGGCCGACGACGCCTACACGCCGCTGTGGCGCGGCCTGGCCGGCGCACGCCGTGTCGTCACCTTCGGGCTCGAGGCCGGCGCCGACGTCGTCGCGCGCGGCGCCTGGGACGCGGCCGCGGGCCTGTGGCAGTTCAGGCTCGCCACTCCGGCCGGCGAGCGGCCCTGCACGCTGCGCCAGGCCGGCCGCCACAACCTGTGCAATGCCGCCGCGGCCGCCGCCGCCGCGCTCGCCGCCGGCGCACCGCTCGATGCGGTGGCGCGCGGGCTGGCGGCCTTCGAGCCGGTGGCCGGGCGCTCGCGCACGCTGGCGCTGCGCTGGCGCGGCCGCGCGGCGACGCTGGTCGACGACAGCTACAACGCCAACCCCGACTCGGTGCGCGCCGCGATCGATCTGCTGGCCGCGCTGCCGGCGCCGCGCTGGCTGCTGCTGGGCGACATGGGCGAGGTCGGCACCCAGGGGCCGCAGTTCCACGCCGAGGTGGGCGCCTATGCGCGCGAGCGCGGCATCGAGGTGCTGTGGACCGCCGGCCCGCTGGGCGCGCAGGCCGGCGGGCAGCGCCACTTCGCCGACACCGCGGCGCTGGTGGCCGCGCTCGGCGCGGGCCCCGAGGCGGCGAGCGTGCTCGTCAAGGGTTCGCGCTTCATGAAGATGGAGCAGGCGGTCGCGGCGCTGCAGGCCCTGCAGCCGGTGCCGGGCGCGCAGCCCGGGGAGGGCGTGCATGCTGCTTAGCCTGTCCGAGCTGCTGCTCGCCTGGTACCCGCAGGAGCTGAGCTTCCTGCGCGTGTTCCAGTACCTCACCTTCCGCGCCGTGCTGGCGGCGCTGACCTCGCTGCTCATCGGGCTGGCCTTCGGGCCCTGGGTGATCCGCAAGCTCGCCGAGATGAAGATCGGCCAGCCGATCCGCGCGTACGCGATGCTCAGCCACCTGGGCAAGCGCGGCACGCCGACGATGGGCGGGGTGCTGGTGCTGATCGGCATCGGCGTGGCGACCATCCTCTGGTTCGACTGGAGCAACCGCTTCGTCTGGGTGGTGATGCTGGTCACCTTCGGCTTCGGCGCCGTCGGCTGGGCCGACGACTGGCGCAAGGTCGTGCGCAAGGACCCCGAGGGCATGCGCTCGCGCGAGAAGTTCTTCTGGCAGGCGACGATCGGCGCGCTGGCCGCGGTCTACCTCGCCTTCAGCGTCGCCGAGACGAGCAATGTGCGCGTGCTCGAGCTCTTCATGCGCTGGGTGGCGAGCGGCTTCTCGACCTCGCTGCCGCCGCGCGCCGACCTGATGGTGCCGTTCTTCAAGAGCGTGAACTACCCGCTCGGCGTCTGGGGCTTCATCGCGCTCACCTGGTTCGTGATCGTCGGCGCGAGCAACGCCGTCAACTTCACCGACGGCCTGGACGGCCTGGCCATCATGCCGGTGGTGATGGTGGGCGCCTCGCTCGGCGTCTTCGCCTACGTCGTGGGCAACGTCAACTTCTCGCGCTACCTGATCTTCCCGTACATCCCGGGCGCGGGCGAGCTGCTCGTCTTCTGCGCCGCGATGGCCGGCGCCGGGCTGGCCTTCCTCTGGTTCAACGCCAACCCGGCGCAGGTCTTCATGGGCGATGTCGGCGCGCTCGCGCTGGGCGGCGCGCTCGGCACCATCGCCGTCATCACGCGCCAGGAGATCGTGCTCGGCATCATGGGCGGCGTCTTCGTCGCCGAGGTGCTGTCGGTGATGCTGCAGGTGTCGTTCTTCAAGTACACCAAGCGCCGCTACGGCCAGGGGCGGCGCATCTTCCTGATGGCGCCGCTGCACCACCACTTCGAGAAGAAGGGCTGGACCGAGAACCAGGTCGTGGTGCGCTTCTGGATCGTGACGATGCTGCTGTGCCTGGTCGGGCTGGCCAGCCTGAAGCTGCGGTGAGCCGGCGATGAACGCATTCGCGGAGCGCATCGTTCTCGTGCTGGGGCTCGGCGACTCGGGGCTGGCGATGGCGCGCTGGTGCGCGCGCCAGGGCGCGCGCGTGCGCGCCTGGGACTCGCGCGACGCGGCGCCGCACGATGCGGCGCTGGCGCGCGAGCTGCCCGCGGCCGAGCGGCTGGCCGGTGCGCTGGCGCCGGCCGCGCTCGACGGCGTGGCCTGCGTCGTCAAGAGCCCGGGCCTGGCGCCGCACGACGCGCGCATCGCGCCGCTGCTGGCCGCGGCGCGCGCGCGCGGCGTCGAGGTGCTGGGCGAGCTGGATCTGTTCGTGCGCGCGCTGGCCGAACTGGCCGCGGCGCGCGCCTACCGGCCGCAGATCGTCGCCGTCACCGGCACCAACGGCAAGACGACGACGGCGGCGATGGCGGCGCTGCTGATCGAGCGCGCCGGCCGGCGCGTGGCCCTGGCCGGCAACGTCGGGCCGACGCTGCTCGACACGCTGGCTGCGGCGCTCGCGGCCGACGCGCTGCCCGAGGTCTGGGTGCTCGAGCTCTCGAGCTTCCAGCTCGAAGGCGGCGGCGCCGGCGTCGCCGGTTTCGAGCCCGATGCGGCCGCGGTGCTCAACCTGAGCGAGGACCACCTCGACTGGCACGGCTCGATGGCGGCCTACGCCGAGGCCAAGGCACGCGTCTTCGGCAGCCGCGCGCTGATGGTGGTGAACCGCGACGACGCGCGCGTCGCGGCGATGGTGCCGCAGCCGCCCGCCGCGCCTGCCCCGGCCGGCAGGGGCAAAGGCAGCGCGAAGACGAAGTTCGTGCCGCGCCGCGTCGTGCGCTTCGGCTTGAACGCGCCGCAGCAGCCGGGCGACTGGGGCCTGCTCGACGAGGCCGGCATGGCCTGGCTGGTGCGCGCGCTGCCCGAAGAAGAAGGCGCCAAGCGCGGCGCCGGCGCCGCGCCCGAGCTGCACCTGCAGCGCCTGATGCCGGCCGACGCGCTGCGCGTGCGCGGACGCCACAACGCGGCCAACGCCCTCGCTGCGCTGGCGCTGGCGAGTGCGCTCGGCTGCCCGCTGGCGCCGATGCTGCACGGCCTGCGCGAGTACGCCGGCGAGCCGCACCGCGTGCAGTTCGTCGCCCGCATCGACGAGGTCGACGCCTACGACGACAGCAAGGGCACCAACGTCGGCGCCACGGTGGCCGCGCTCGAGGGGCTGGGCGCCGACCGCCAGCCGGCGCGGCTGGCGTTGATCCTCGGCGGCGACGGCAAGGGCCAGGACTTCGCGCCGCTGGCGGCGCCGATCGGCCGCCACGCGCGCGCCGTGGCGACGATCGGCCGCGACGCGCCGGCCATCGAGGCGGCGCTGGCGGACGCGGTCGCCGCCGGCCTGCCGCTGGCGCGCCACGCCACGCTCGAAGCGGCCACCGACTGGTGCTTCGAACAGGCGCGGCCGGGCGATGCGGTGCTGCTGTCGCCGGCCTGCGCCAGCCTGGACATGTTCCGCAACTACGCCGAGCGCGCTGCGGTCTTCGTCGCCGCGGTGCAGGCGCGGGCGCAGGCGCGGGGGCAGGCATGAGTGCGCCGGGCCGCTTGCCGGTGCTCCTCGCACCGCGCCCGCTGCGGAGGCGCGTCCGGTGAGCGTCGCCAAGGCCGAAGCCGGCGGCTGGCGCGCCTGGGCCGCGCGGCTGCGCGCGCGCGGCGACGACGCGCTGCGCCTGCCGGTGCGCGACCGCGTCAGCGTCGCCGGCGCGCGGCCGGTGGCGCTGCGCTCGTTCGACCAGCCGCTGGTGGCGGTGGCGGCGGCGCTCGTCGCGCTCGGCGTGGTGATGGTCTATTCGGCCTCGGTGGCGCTGCCCGACAACCCGAAGTTCGCCAACTATGCGCCCAGCTTCTTCCTCGTGCGCCACCTGCTGTCGCTGACGATCGGCTTCGTCGCCGCGCTCGTCGTGCTGCAGGTGCCGGTGGCGGTGTGGGAGAAGCACGCCGCGCGCCTGTTCGTCGTCACGCTGGCGCTGCTCGTGCTGGTGCTCGTGCCCGCGGTCGGCAAGGTCGTCAACAACTCACGGCGCTGGATCCCGCTCGGCTTCATGAACTTCCAGCCCAGCGAGCTGGCCAAGCTGGCGATCGCGATGTACGCCGCCAGCTACATGGTGCGCAAGATGGACGCGCGCGAGAGGTTCTTCCGCGCCGTCTGGCCGATGGCGTTCGCCGTCGGCGTGGTCGGCTTGCTGCTGCTGCGCCAGCCCGACATGGGCGCCTTCATCGTCATCGCGACGATCGCGATGGGCATCCTCTTCCTGGGCGGCGTCAACGCACGCATGTTCTTCCTCATCGCGGCGGTCGTGCTCGTCACCTTCGGCACCATCATCGCCTTCGACGATCTGCGCCGCGAGCGCATCCTGGCCTATCTCGACCCCTGGAACCCGAAGTACGCGCAGGGCAAGGGTTACCAGCTGACCCATTCGCTCATCGCGCTGGGCCGCGGCGGCTGGCTCGGCCAGGGCCTGGGCGACAGCGTCGAGAAGCTGCACTACCTGCCCGAGGCGCACACCGACTTCCTGCTCGCCGTGATCGGCGAGGAGCTCGGCTTCGCCGGCGTGGCGGCGGTGATCGTGCTCTTCTTCTGGCTCACGCGCCGCCTCTTCGTCATCGGCCGCCAGGCCATCGCGCTCGACCGCGTCTACGCCGGCCTGATGGCGCAGGGCGTGGGCGTGTGGTTCGGCGCCCAGACCTTCGTCAACATGGGCGTCAACCTCGGCGTGCTGCCGACCAAGGGGCTGACGCTGCCGCTGATGAGCTATGGCGGCTCGGCGATCCTGATGAACCTGGTCGCGCTGGCCATGGTCCTGCGCGTGGATTCGGAGAACAGAGCCCTCATGCGCGGAGGCCGCGCATGAGCGCCATGCGCAGCATGGCGGCGGCGCGCAGCGACGCGGTGCTGCTCCGGCGCAGCCAGAACAGAGCCCTCATGCGCGGAGGCCGCGCATGAGCGCCATGCGCAGCATGGCGGCGGCGCGCAGCGACGCGGTGCTGCTCCGGCGCAGCCAGAACAGAGCCCTCATGCGCGGAGGCCGCGCATGAGCGCCATGCGCAGCATGGCGGCGGCGCGCAGCGACGCGGCGCTGCTCGGGCCCAGCCAGAACGCAGCCCTCATGCGCGGAGGCCGCGCGTGATGCCGCACCTCGTCGTCATGGCCGCGGGCACCGGCGGGCACATCATGCCGGGACTGGCGGTCGCGCACGAGATGCAGCGCCGCGGCTGGAGCGTGAGCTGGCTCGGCACGAAGCAGGGCCTGGAGAACCGCCTCGTGCCGCAGCTGGGCGGCCCGGCGCTCGCGCTCGACACCATCGGCTTCGCCGGCCTGCGCGGCAAGAGCGCGCTGCAAACGCTGCTGGGCGGCCTGCGGCTGCTGCGCGCCTTCTGGCAGTGCCTGGCCATCCTGCGCCGGCGCGGCGCCGACGCCGTGCTCGGCATGGGCGGCTACGTGTGCTTTCCGGGCGGCCTGATGGCCTCGCTGCTGAACAAGCCGCTCGTGCTCGTGAACGCCGACGCGGCGCTGCTGCTGTCGAACAAGTCGCTGCTGCCGGTGGCCGACCGCGTCGCCTTCGGCTTTCCCGGTGCGGCGGCCGAGCGCACGAAGAACGCGCTCGTCACCGGCAATCCGGTGCGTGCCGAGATCGAGGCCATCGCAGCGCCGGCCGAACGCTTTGCGGGCCGCCGCGGACCGCTGGCGCTGCTCGTCGTCGGCGGCAGCCTGGGCGCGCAGGTGCTCAACGAGACGCTGCCCAGGGCCATCGCGCAGATGGCGCCGGGCGAGCGGCCGCGCGTCACGCATCAGACCGGCGCCGCGATGCAGGCGGCCGTGCGCGCGGCCTACGCCGCCGCCGGCATCGACGCCGACGTGCCGGCCTTCATCGAGGACATGCCGGCGCGGCTGGCGGCCTGCGACCTGATGGTCTGCCGCGCCGGCGCCATCACGGTGAGCGAGCTGTGCGCGGCCGGCGTGCCGGCGGTGCTGGTGCCGCTCGTGCTCGGCACCACGGCGCATCAGCGCGACAACGCGGCCTGGATGCAGGAGCGGGGCGCGGCCATCCACCTGCCGCAGACCGAGCTCACGCCCGAGCGCCTGGCCGGGCTGCTGCGCGAGCTGACGCGCGAGCGGCTGCTCGCGATGGCCGCGCAGGCACGCGCGCTGGCGCAGCCGCAGGCGGCGGCGCGCGTGGCCGACGAGATCGAACGCCTGACGGCGAGGCGGGCCGCATGAAGCACGCCGTGCACCACTGCGTCGCGTCCGCGCCGATGCCGGCGAAGTGCGTCGCGCTCGCGCGGAGGGCGGCGCGATGAAGCGGGCGGTGCACCGGATCCACTTCGTCGGCGTCGGCGGCGCCGGCATGAGCGCGCTGGCCGAGATCTGGCACCGCCTGGGCCATGTCGTGAGCGGCAGCGACGTCCAGGCCAGCGCGGTCACCGAACGTCTGGCCGCGCTCGGCCTGCGCATCTTCATCGGCCACGCCGCGGCGCAGATCGAAGGTGCGCAGGTGGTCGTCGCGTCCAGCGCGGTGCGGGCCGACAACCCGGAGCTGGCGGCCGCGCGCGCGCGCCGCATCCCGGTGCTGGCGCGCGCCGAGCTGCTGGCCGAGCTGCTGCGCGCGCGGCAGGGCATCGCCGTCGCCGGCACGCACGGCAAGACGACGACGACCGCGCTCGTGGCCGCCGTGCTCGTCGAGGCCGGGCTCGATCCGAGCTTCGTCGTCGGCGGCGAGCTGCTGGCCGCCGGCGCCAACGCCCGCCTGGGCGCGGGCGAGTTCATCGTCGTCGAGGCCGACGAGAGCGACGCGAGCTTCCTGCACCTGGCGCCGGTGCTGAGCGTGGTCACCAACATCGACGCCGACCACATGGAGACCTACGGCCACAGCGAGCAGCGGCTGCGCGATGCCTTCGTCGCCTTCCTCGCGCGGCTGCCGTTCTACGGCCGCGCCGTGCTGTGCGTCGACGACCCCGGCGTGCAGGCGATCCTGCCGCGCCTGGCGCGGCCGGTGATCGGCTACGGCTTCGCGGCCGGGGCCGACGTGCGGGCCGTCGACGTCGAGGCGCTGGCCGGCGGGCGCATGCGCTTCGTCGCGTTGCGCCGCGATCCGGCGGATGCCGGCGCGCGGCCGCCGCTGCCGGTGACGCTGGCGCTGGCCGGCGCGCACAACGTGCGCAACGCGCTGGCCGCGATCACGCTGGCGATGGAGCTCGAGCTGCCCGACGCCGCCGTCGCCGCGGCGCTGGAGAAGTTCGCCGGCGTCGGCCGGCGCTTCCAGCGCTGGGGCGCGCTGCGCACGCGCGAGGGCGGGCGCTGCGAGCTCGTCGACGACTACGGCCACCATCCGGCCGAGATGGCCGCCGTGCTGGCCGCTGCGCGCGGCGCGTTCCCGCAGCGTCGCCTCGTGCTCGCCTTCCAGCCGCACCGCTACACGCGCACGCGCGACTGCCTGCCCGGCTTCGCCGACGTGATCGGCCGCTTCGACGCGGCGCTGCTCACCGAGGTCTACGCCGCAGGCGAAGCGCCGATCGCCGGCGCCGACGGGTGCGCGCTGGCCGCGGCGGTGCGCGGCGCGCGCTTCGTCGCCGACCTGGCCGCGCTGCCCGCCGCCGTTGCCGACACCGTGCGCGACGGCGACGTGCTCGTCGTGATGGGCGCCGGCTCGATCGGCGAGTTGCCGCGCCGGCTCGTGCAGACGATGGGAGGCGCCGCATGAGCGCCGCGCGGCCGTTCCGAAGGCGCTCATTCCCCCTCGGGGGGACGGCGCGCAGCGCCAAGTGGGCTGCATGAGCGCCGATCCGAAGTCCTTCGGCAAGGTGGCCGTGCTGATGGGCGGCACCAGCGCCGAGCGCGAGGTGTCGCTGATGTCGGGCCGCGGCGTGCTGGCCGCGCTGGTCGCGCGCGGCGTCGACGCCTATGCCTTCGATCCGGCCGAGCGCGAGCTGGCCGAGCTCAGGCGCGAGGGCTGCGCGCGCGCCTTCATCGCGCTGCACGGCCGCCACGGCGAGGACGGCACGGTGCAGGGTGCGCTCGAGCTGCTCGGCATCCCCTACACCGGCAGCGGCGTGCTGGCCAGCGCGATCGCGCTCGACAAGGTGATGACCAAGCGCGTCTGGCGCGCCGAGGGGCTGCCCACGCCGCGCTGGCTCTGTCTCGGCGCGGGCCGGCACACGCGCGCGGAGCTGCGCGCCGTGCCCGACGAGCTCGGCCTGCCGCTCATCGTCAAGCCCGCGCGCGAGGGCAGCTCGATCGGCGTGACCCGGGTGCGCGGCTACTCCGAGATGCAGGAGGCGGTGGCGCTGGCCGCACGCTACGACGCCGACGTGCTGTGCGAGGAGTTCATCGACGGCATCGAGCTCACCTGCCCGGTGCTCGGCCGCGGCGCCGCGGCGCGCGCGCTGCCGGTGATCCGCATCGACGCGCCCGAGGGCAACTACGACTTCGAGCACAAGTACTTCAGCGACGACACCGGCTACCGCTGCCCGAGCGGCCTGGCCGCCGCCGAGGAGGCCGAGGTACAGCGCCTGACGCTGGCCGCCTACCGCGCGCTCGGCTGCCGCGGCTGGGGCCGCGCCGACCTGATGCTGCGCACCGACGCGGCGCGCAACGACCGTGCCCTCTTCCTGCTCGAGATGAACACCAGCCCCGGCATGACCGGGCACTCGCTGGTGCCGATGTCGGCGCGCGCCGCCGGCCTGTCGTACGAGGATCTGTGCCTCCTGCTGCTGGCCGACGCCGGCCTGGATTCGGGGCGCTGAATGGCGATGCGCGCGCGCACCCCGCCCAGCCGCCGACCGGCGCCGACCGATGTCGCCCTGCCGGGCGATGTGCGGCTGATGAACACCGTCTCGACCGCGGTGTTCGTGCTCGCCGGCGCCGGCCTCGCCGTCGCCGGCGCGCTGCGGCTGGCGCGCGCACCGCTGTTCGACATCCACGCCATCCGCATCGACGGCGAACTCGCGCGCAACAGCGTGCCGACGATCCGCGCCAACGCGCTGCCGGCGCTGGCGGGCAACTTCTTCAGCCTGGATCTGGCGCGCACGCAGCGCGCCTTCGAGCAGGTGCCCTGGGTGCGCCGCGCCGTCGTGCGCCGCGTCTTCCCCGACCAGCTCGCGGTGCGGCTGGAGGAGCACCGGGCCGTGGCGCTGTGGGAGGACGCCGGCGGCGACGAGGGCGCCGAGCGGCTCGTCAACAGCTTCGGCGAGCTGTTCGAGGCCAACGTCGGCGACGTCGAGGACGACGGCCTGCCGGTGTTCGCCGGCCCGCCGGGCGGCTCGGCGCAGATGCTGGCGATGTGGCGGCGCCTGCAGCCGGCCTTCGCGCAGTACGGGCTCGCGCTCGAGCGGCTGGCGCTGTCGGGGCGCGGCTCGTGGCGCGTCGAGACCGAGGACGAGGCCGCGGTCGAGCTCGGCCGCGGCAGCGACGACGAGGTGGTGGCGCGCAGCGAGCGCTTCCTGCGCACGCTGGCGCAGGTGCGCGCGCGCTTTCGCGCGCCGCTGGCCTACGCCGACCTGCGCCACGCCGACGGCTACGCCGTGCGCCTGCGCGGCGTGACGACGGCGCTGCCCGCGGCCGGGGCGAAGAGGAACTGAGGGAGACGACGGATGGCCAAGGAATACAAGGACATGGTCTTCGGGCTGGACATCGGCACCGCCAAGGTGATGGTGGTGGCGGCCGAGGTCACGCCCGAAGGCGGGCTGCGCGTCGCCGGGCTGGGCGTCGCGCCCACGCACGGCCTCAAGCGCGGCGTCGTCGTCAACATAGACGCCACCGTGCAGAGCATCCAGCAGGCGCTCAAGGAGGCCGAGATGATGGCCGCCTGCAAGATCGAGCGCGTCTACACCGGCATCACCGGCAGCCATATCCGCGGCCAGAACTCCACCGGCATGGTGATCGTGCGTGACCAGCGCGAAGTCACGCCCACCGACGTGGCGCGCGTCGTCGAGACCGCCAAGGCGATCAACATCCCGAACGACCAGCGCCTGCTGCTGGTGGAGCCGCAGGAGTTCGTGATCGACGGCCACGAGGTCAAGGAGCCGATCGGCATGAGCGGCAGCCGCCTCGAGGTGAAGGTGCACATCGTCACCGGCGCCGGCAGCGCGGCCGAGAACATCCTGAAGTGCGTGCGCCGCTGCGGCCTCGAAGTCGAGCGCCTGGTGCTCAACCCGAGCGCCAGCGCCGCGGCGGTGCTCACCGACGACGAAAAGAGCCTGGGCGTGGCGGTGGTCGACATCGGCGCCGGCACCACCGACGTGCAGATCTACACCGACGGCAGCGTGCGCCACACGGCGGTGATCCCGATCGCGGGGGACCTGATCACGAGCGACATCGCGATGGCGCTGCGCACGCCGACCAAGGACGCCGAGGAGATCAAGGTCGGGCACGGCGTCGCCAAGCAGCTGCTGGCGGACCCGTCCGAGCAGCTCGAGGTGCCGGGCCTGGGCGACCGCCAGCCGCGGCTGCTGTCGCGCCAGGCGCTGGCCGGCGTCATCGAGCCGCGCGTCGAGGAGATCTTCTCGCTCGTGCACCAGGTCATCCGCGAGAGCGGCTACGAGGAGCTGCTGTCGAGCGGAGTCGTCGTCTGCGGCGGCAGCGCCGTCATGCCCGGCCTGGTCGAGCTGGGCGAGGACATCTTCTTGAAGCCCGTGCGGCGCGGCAGCCCGACCTACGGCGGCCCGCTGTTCGACATGGTAGCCAACCCGCGCTCGGCCACCGTGATGGGGCTGCTCGAGGAGGCGCGGCTGGCGCGCGCGCGCGGCCAGAAGGCGGCGGCGCAGGCCGGCTCGGTGAAGACCGTGCTCGGCCGCGCCAAGGATTGGTTTCTGGGGAATTTCTGAGCATCCGAAGAGGTCGCCGCCGCATCCGCGCAAGGGACCCGGTTTTCTCTCTCACTGGCAACTGCAACCGACTGACGCAAGGAGCTTCACATGCCCATCGAGATGATCGACGAATTCGACCAAGGCACGCAGATCAAGGTGATCGGTGTCGGCGGCGGCGGCGGCAACGCCGTCGAGCACATGATCGCGCAAGGCGTGCAGGGCGTGGAGTTCATCTGCGCCAACACCGACGCCCAGGCGCTCAACCGCTCGAGCGCCGGCATGCTGGTGCAGCTGGGCAGCTCGGGCCTGGGCGCGGGCAGCATGCCGGCGGTCGGGCGCAATGCCGCGCAGGAGGCCGAGGAGCGCATCCGCGGCGCGATCGAGGGCGCGCACATGCTCTTCATCACCGCCGGCATGGGCGGCGGCACCGGCACCGGCGCCGCGCCGGTGATCGCGCGCGTGGCCAAGGACATGGGCATCCTGACGGTGGGCGTGGTGACCAAGCCCTTCGAGTTCGAGGGCCGGAAGCGCGGCAAGCAGGCCGACGAAGGCACGGCCGAGCTCGAGGCCAACGTCGACAGCCTGATCGTCGTGCTCAACGAGAAGCTGCTCGAGGTGCTGGGCGACGACGTGACGCAGGAGCAGGCCTTCGCGCATGCCAACGACGTGCTGAAGAACGCGGTGGGCGGCATCAGCGACATCATCCACATCCCCGGCTTGGTGAACGTCGACTTCGAGGACGTCAAGACGGTGATGAGCGAGCCGGGCAAGGCGATGATGGGCACCGCCACTGCCGGCGGCCCCGACCGCGCCACCAAGGCGGCCGACCTGGCGGTGGCCTGCCCGCTGCTCGAGGGCATCGATCTGTCGGGCGCGCGCGGCGTGCTGGTGCTGCTGGCGGCGAGCAAGGCGACGTTCAGGCTGGCCGAGAGCCGCAACGCGATGAACACCATCCGCCGCTACGCGGCCGACGACGCGCACGTGATCTACGGCACCGCCTACGACGAGACGCTGGGCGACCACATGCGCGTGACGGTGATCGCCACCGGGCTGTCGAGCGCGCGCAAGGCGGCGGCGCCGACGACGCACGGCGCGCCGCCGCTCGTGGTGCTCACGCCGCTGTCGCAGCCGGCGCTGCGCACCGGCACCGACGGCCTGCCGGTGCTCACGCAGCCGGCTGCGGTGCCGGGCGCGCAGGCCGCGCAGCCGCACAACTACGAGGGCCTGAACACGCCCAGCGTGTGGCGCCGCCCGCGGCCGGATCAGGCGGCGGCCAAGGTCGAGGCGCTGGCCAGCAACGGCATGGACGAAATCGAGATTCCGGCCTTTCTGAGAAGGCAGGCCGACTGACGGCGCTCGCGCGACCACAGACGCGCCCGAGGGCGCCCGCGGGCGCCCTCGTTCGTGGCCCGGATTGATCGCCCGCGGCGGCGCGCGCAAGATCGCGCCTGCCGCCGCACGTGCCGCCATGTCCGCCCCCGATCGCCAGGCCGCACTCGAGCAGTACCGCCGCCGCGCCGCCGTCTACGACCTCGAGCTGGCGCTGTTCGAGCCGCTGCGCCGCGCGGCGGTGGCGCGGCTTGCGCTCCAGCGCGGCGAGACGGTGCTCGACTGCGGCTGCGGCACCGGGCTCAGCCTGCCGCTGCTGCGCGCGGCCGTCGGCGCGCCCGGCCGCGTCGTCGGCATCGAGCAGAGCCCCGAGATGCTGGCGCAGGCGCGCCGGCGCATCGCGCGCTGCGGCTGGCGCAACGTCGAGCTGATCGGCGCGCCGGCCGAAGCGGCCCGCTGGGCCGGGCGCGCCGATGCGGCCCTGTTCCACTTCACGCACGACCTGCTGCAGAGGCCCGAGGCGGTGGCCAACGCGCTCGGGCCGCTGCGGCGCGGCGCGCGCGTCGTCGCCACCGGGCTGTGCTGGGCGCCGCGCTGGGCGCTCGCGGTCAACGCCGCGGTGCTGATGGCGGCGCGCCGCTCGACGACGACCCTCGTCGGGCTCGATCGGCCCTGGCGCCTGCTCGAGGCCCGGCTCGGGCCGATGCGGGTGCAGCGCAGGCTGCTTGGGGCGGTCTATCTGGCCTGCGGCGCGAAGCCGTAGTCGATCCGGCCGAGCGTGCCGCGCCAGTAGGGGCGGCGTCCCCCGGGCAGCAGCCAGGCCGGTTCGCCGGCCTGCGGGATCAGCATCCCGCAGCGTTCCTCGCAGCGGCTCCAGCGGCCCTCCCAGGGCGTGCCGACGAGACGCGCGCCGACCATGCGGCCGCGCGCCGGCGCGCGCACCGCGGCCACGAGATCGTCGCTGCCGAACTCGAACTCGAGCGTGGCTTCGCGCGCGCCGTCGCGCACGCTGGCGCGTGCGTGGCGCTCGTCGACGGCCTGCCATTGCACGCCCTGCCCGGGCAGCAGGGCACTCGGGTACCAAGGCGACCCGGCCAGCCAGCGCATCAGTTCGTCGTCGGCAATGCCGCCGGGGCCGCGCAGCTCGGCCACCGACCACAGGCCGAGCAGCGCCGCGTGCAGCAGGCCCTCCCCGGCGACATAGGCATCGTGCACCTGCACCGCGACGCCGGGCGGCAGGAAGACGCGGGCCTGCCGGACGAAGCCCGGGCGCGCGATCTGCACCTGCTGGGTGGCGACGAACGGCCGCCAGCGCGCGCGCTCCGCGCCGAGATCGAACTCGCCTTCCTGCGCGAGCTGCACCGAGACGATCGGCGCGGCGCCGGCCGGTGCTGGCGAAGGTCGACAGGGCGGTCTCGTGGTGGGACACAGGACGGTGCGCACTGTGCAGTGCCACCGCCGCCGCGGCCGTGATCGCGATCAATGCACTTCCCCGCAGGAGGTCTACCTTACCCATGCCGCCGTCGATGCGGTACCTGCGTGAGCCAGACGGCGGTGGCGGCGCGGCGCCGGGCCGCGCGAATCCGAGTAGGAGGACTTGCCATGACGAGCACCCGCCTGCCCAGCCTGTTCGAAACCGATCCGTTTGCACTGGATGAACCCTTCCGCGGCCTGATGCGTCCGTTGCGCTGGGGCACGGCGCCCGAGGCGCCGCAGATCAAGATGGACGTGAGCGAAGCCGAAGGCGTCTACACCGTGAAGGCCGAGATCCCCGGCGTGCGCAAGGAAGACATCCACGTCGAGCTCGACGGCGCCAAGGTCACGATCAGCGCCGAGGTAAAGAAGGACCACGACGAGAAGAAGGAGGGCCGCGTCGTGCGCAGCGAGCGCAGCTACGGCTACGCCAGCCGCACCTTCACGCTCGGCCACGAGGTCGAGCGCGCCAAGGCCGAGGCGAAGTACGCCGACGGCGTGCTGACCCTGACCTTGCCCAAGGCCGCGTCGTCGCGCGTCGAGCCGCTCGTCGTCAAGTGAGCTCCGGCCGGGCGGCCGAGCGCCGCCTGGCCTCCCCGACGCGCGCGGTGCCGCCCGCGGCCCGCTGGCGGGTGGGGCTCCAGGCCCGATCACGCCGGCGCCTCCGGTCGTGCCCGTGCCCGGGTCTGTCGCGTCCTTGCCGGCGACGACGACGCGCTTGCACGTGCGCCGAACCGGCGGGGCAGCCCGTTGCGGGCCGGCGTAAGCTATAGGGCAGCCGCAGGGTGTCCACTGCGGGTTTGCGTTCGGACGACAAGGAGCAAGGGCATGAGCAAGCGTGACGTGGTGGTGCTGGGTGCGGCGCGGTCGGCGATCGGCACCTTCGGCGGGTCGCTGGCCGATATCGAGCCGGCCGAGCTCGCCGGCAGCGTGATGAAGGCGGCGGTCGAGCGCAGCGGCGTCGACCCCAAGGCGATCAACTACGTGACGGTGGGCAACTGCATCCCCACCGAGGTGCGCTACCCGTACGTGGCGCGCGTGGCCAGCATCCAGGCCGGGCTGCCGATGGAAAGCGTGGCGATGGCGGTCAACCGCCTGTGCTCGTCGGGCCTGCAGGGCATCGTGACGACGGCGCAGAACATCCTGCTCGACGACTGCGATTTCGGCATCGGCGGCGGCGTCGAGGTCATGAGCCGCGGCGCGTATCTGTCGACGACGCAGCGCAACGGCGCGCGCATGGGCGACACCAAGATCATCGACTCGATGGTGGCCGCGCTCACCGACCCCTTCGGCGTCGGCCACATGGGCATCACGGCCGAGAACCTGGCCGCCAAGTGGGGCATCTCGCGCGAGGAGCAGGATGCGCTCGCGGTCGAGTCGCACCGGCGCGCCGCCGCGGCCATCGCCGAAGGCCGCTTCAAGAGCCAGATCGTGCCGATCGTCAGGCAGACCAAGAAGGGCGAACTGCGCTTCGAGGTCGACGAGCACGTCAAGTCGGGTACGACGATGGAGTCGCTGGGCAAGCTCAAGCCGGCGTTCAAGAAGGACGGCGGCACGGTGACCGCGGGCAACGCCTCGGGCATCAACGACGGCGCCGCCTTCCTCGTGCTCGGCGACGCCGCCAAGGCCGCCGCCGGCGGCCACAAGCCGATCGCGCGCCTGGTGTCGTACGGCGTGGCCGGCGTGCCCAACCACATCATGGGCGAGGGCCCGATCCCGGCCTCGAAGCTGACGCTGAAGAAGGCCGGGCTCACGCTCGACCAGATGGACGTGATCGAGAGCAACGAGGCCTTCGCCGCGCAGGCGATCGCGGTGGCCAAGGGCCTCGAACTCGACATGACGAAGACCAACCCGAACGGCGGCGCCATCGCGCTCGGCCACCCGATCGGCTGCTCGGGCGCCTTCCTCGCCGTGAAGGCGCTGTACGAGCTGCAGCGCAGCGGCGGCCGCTACGCGCTCGTCACGATGTGCATCGGCGGCGGCCAGGGCATCGCGGCGATCTTCGAGCGGCTCTGATTCGCCCCGCCGGGCGGCGCCGATCGCACTGCGCCGCCGCTCGGCCAGCGACCGGCTTCCCGCCCGCCGACCGGCGTTCCCGCTCGCCCCGCATGTCGAGCCGCGCCGGGCCGGCGCGTCCGATTTCGCCCGCTGACGGCTGCCGTGATGCAAAGACGCTCCTTCCTCCGGTCTTGCGCCGCTGCCGGCGTCGCCGCGGCCTGGCCGGCCGGCGCGCGTGCCGGCACCGAGCCGCTGCGCCTGGCGCTGATCGGCACCGGCCTGCGCGGCCAGGTGCTGCTGCGCGAGCTCCTGCGCCGGTCCGACGTGGACGTGGCGGCGCTGTGCGACATCGAGCCGGCGATGCTGAAGGCGGCGCTGGCGCAGGTGCAGGCCGCAGGCCGCCCGCGCCCGCGCACGTACGGCGAGGATGGCGACGCCCAGGCCTACCGGCGCCTGCTCGAGCTCCCCGACCTGCGCGGCGTGATCATCGCCACGCCCTGGGAGTGGCACGCGCCGATGGCGATCGCGGCCATGCAGGCGCGGGTGCCGGTCGGCTGCGAGGTCGTGGCCGGCATCACGCTGCAGGACCACTGGGACCTGCTCGCGACGCAGCAGCGTACGGGCACGCCCTACATGCTGCTCGAGAACGTGTGCTACCGGCGCGACGTGATGGCGGTGCTGCAGATGGTGCGCGCGGGCCTGTTCGGCGAGCTGGTGCATCTGCAAGGCGGCTACCAGCACGACCTGCGGGCGGTGAAGTTCAACAGCGGCGATCCGGCCCGGCCCTACGGCGGCGGCGTCGAGTTCGGCGCCGGCGCCTGGTCGGAGGCGCGCTGGCGCACGCGCCACTCGGTCGAGCGCAACGGCGACCTCTACCCCAGCCACGGCATCGGCCCGCTGGCGATGTGCGCCGACATCCACCGCGGCAACCGCTTCACGCACATCGCCAGCTTCGCGAGCAAGGCACGCGGCCTGCACGACTACGTCGCGCGCAAGATGGGGGCGCCCGAGCACCCGAGTGCGGCCGTGCGCTTCCGGCTCGGCGACGTCGTCACCACGACGCTGGCCTGCGCCAACGGCGAGACCATCGTGCTGCAGCACGACACCTCGCTGCCGCGGCCCTACTCGCTCGGCTTTCGCGTCCAGGGCACCGACGGCCTGTGGATGGAGCTCAACCGCTCGATCCACATCGAAGGCCGCAGCCCGGCGCACCGCTGGGAGGACTTCGCCGCCTACCAGGAGCGCTACGAGCACCCGCTGTGGCGCCGCTTCGCCCGGCAGGCCGAGGGCGCCGGCCACGGCGGCATGGACTTCTTCGTCGTGCACGCCTTCGTCGAGGCGCTCGCGGCGCGCGCGCCGATGCCGATCGACATCTACGACGCGGTGGCCTGGAGCGCGATCACGCCGCTGTCGGAGCAGTCGATCGCCGAGGGCTTCAAGACGCTGCCGTTCCCCGACTTCACCGGCGGGCACTGGCGCGAGCGCGCGCGCGTCTTCGCGCTCGACGAGCGCTACTGACGCAAATCCGCGCGGCGCGGCGCCGCCGCCCCGATCGCGGACAATGCACGCCATGCTGCGCCAGCGCACTCTCGCGAGCATCACGCGCGCCGTCGGCCTGGGCGTGCACCGCGGCCGCAAGGTCGAGCTCGTGCTCGCGCCGGCGCCGCCCGACAGCGGGATCGTGTTCCGTCGCACGGACCTGCCGGTGCCGGTGGCGATCCCGGTGCGCGTCGACACCGTCTGCGACACCCGCATGGCCACCACCATCAGCCCCAACGGCGACCCCGGCGGGCCCAAGGTGCAGACGATCGAGCACCTGCTCTCGGCTATCGCCGGCCTCGGCCTGGACAACGTCGCCATCGACATCCACGGCGACGAGGTGCCGATCCTCGATGGCAGCGCGGCGAGCTTCGTCTACCTGCTGCAAAGCGCCGGCATCGTGTTGCAGGAGGCCCCCAAGCGCTTCCTGCGCGTGCGGCGCGCGGTGCAGGTGAGCGAAGGCGAGGGCGCGACGCTGAAATGGGCGCGGCTCGAGCCGCACCACGGCTATCGCCTGAGCTTCGAGATCGAGTTCAACCACCCGGCGCTGGATGCCACCGGCCAGCGCGTGACGTTCGACTTCGGCAGCGGCCGCTATGCGCGCGACATCGCGCGTGCACGCACCTTCGGCTTCAGCCGCGACGTCGAGGCGATGCGCGCGCGCGGCCTGGGTCTGGGCGGCAGCATGGACAACGTCATCGTCGTCGACGACACGCGCGTGCTCAACGCCGGCGGTCTGCGCTACGACGACGAGTTCGTCAAGCACAAGATCCTCGACGCCATCGGCGACATGATGGTGCTGGGCAAGCCGCTGTTGGCCGCCTACACGGCCTACAAAGGTGGCCACGCGCTCAACAACCGGCTCTTGCGTGCGCTGCTGGCCGACGCCTCGGCGTACGAGATCGTGAGCTTCACGCGCGAGAAGGAGGCGCCGAGCGGCTTCGCCGAGCTGGCGCCGGCCTGGTGAACATGTCGTCGGATCCGCCGCGCCGCGCATGCTGATCTTCCGCCTCGTCTTCGGGCTGCTGCTGGTCGGCGCGCTGCTGTGCTTCGCGTTCTACATCGGCACCGGCCAGGTCGCGTGGCGCCGGCGCGGCATCGTCGTCCTGAAGTGGACGCTGATCGCCGCCCTCGGCTTCTTCGCGGTGCTGATCCTGGAGCGGCTGGCGTTGCTGCTGTAGTCGCGGCCGCTCGGCCCGCGCCGCGCGCCCGTGGCCGCGACGCCGCGCTACTCGCCGGCCGGCGGCGGCCGCTCGCCGACGGTCAGCTCGAGCTCCAGCTTGTGCGTGCCGCGCTGCACCTCGACCCTGGCGCGGCTGCCCGGCGGCAGAGCGGCCACCCGCGGCAGCAGCTCGGCCGCGTTCGCCACCTTGGCGCCGGCCAGGCCGAGCAGCACATCGCCCGGGCGCACGCCGCCGGCGGCGGCCGGCCCGTCGTGCACGACGCCGGCCACGAGCACGCCGCTCTCGAGCGGCAGCGCGAGGCTCTCGGCGAGCTCGGCGTTGAGGTCGCGCACGTCGACGCCGATCCAGCCGCGCTGCACCTTGCCGCCGCGCAGGATGGCCTGCATCACCGCGCGCGCGGTGTCGGCCGGCACCGCGAAGCCGATGCCGAGGTTGCCGCCGTTGCGCGAGAAGATCGCGGTGTTGATGCCGACCAGGTTGCCCGCGGCGTCGACCAGCGCGCCGCCGGAGTTGCCGGGGTTGATGGCGGCATCGGTCTGGATGAAGTTCTGGAACGGCGAGCTGGCGCGCTGTGTGCGCTCGAGCGCGCTGACGATGCCGGCGGTGACGGTCTGGCCGACGTCGAACGGGTTGCCGATCGCGAGCACCGCGTCGCCGACCTGCAGGGCGCGGCTGTCCGCCAGGGCCACCACCGGCAGCGGGGCGAGCTCGATCTTCAGCACCGCGATGTCGGTCTCGGCGTCGCTGCCGACCAGCCGCGCCTGCGTCTGGCGCCCGTCGGCGAGCTGGACCTCGATCTCGGAGGCGCCCGCGACGACATGGTGGTTGGTCAGCAGGTAGCCCTCGGGCGCGACGATCACGCCCGAGCCCAGGCCGATCTGGCGCTGCGGCGCGAGCCCGCGCTCGCCGAAGAAGAAGCGAAAGCGCGGATCGTCGGCGTGCGGGTTGCGCTCGACGCGGGTGGCGGTGATCGACACCACCGCCGGCGCGGCACGACGCACCGCGGCGGCGAAGCCGGCGCCGGCGCCTGCGGCCGCCGAAGCGGCCGGCGCCTGGGCGAGCGTGGCCGCAGGCAGCGCGCCGGGCGCGCTGCCGCCCAGCCAGCCGGGCTTCAGCGTCGCGACGACGAACAGCAGCGCCAGCGCCACGGTGACGGCCTGCGCGAACAGCAGCCAGGTGTTGCGCCAGGTCACGGCGGCGGCAGATCCTTCGGTGAGACCGAGCCGCAGCGAAGACGCGGCGGCCGGTGCGGGGCGGCAAGCCGCATGAGGGGCATCCGGGGCAGGAGGGGCACGAAGGGCGCAGGGCAGACGGAGGCCGGCACGGGATACTCGGGCCGCGCAAGCGGCACAATGCCTGCCATGGCCGAGCGGATCGCGATCGAGCGTGCGCTGAACGAGTTGCTGCAACCCGAGGCGTTCCGCGATTATGGGCCGAACGGTCTGCAGGTCGAGGGCCGCGCCGAGGTGCGGCGCCTGGTGAGCGGCGTGACGGCGAGCCTGGCGCTGATCGACGCGGCCGTAGAGGCGGACGCCGACGCGCTGCTCGTGCACCACGGCCTGTTCTGGCGCGGCCAGGACGGCCGCCTGACGGGCTGGCTCAAGGAGCGCGTGCGCCGCCTGCTGGCGCACGAGATCAGCCTCTTTGCCTACCACCTGCCGCTCGACGCCGAGCCGCGCCTGGGCAACAACGCGCAGCTCGGCGCACGCCTGGGCCTGCGCGCCGACGCCCGCTTCGGCGAGCAGGAGCTGGGCTTCATCGGCGCGGCCGGGCCGTGGACGCGCGTCGAGGCGCTGGCCGAGGGCGCGGCGGCCGCGCTCGGGCGCGCGCCGCTCGTCGTGGCCGGCGACGGCCGGCCGCTGGCGCGCATCGCCTGGTGCAGCGGCGGCGCGCAGGGCCATTTCGAGGCCGCCATCGCCGCCGGCGCCGACGCCTTCGTCACCGGCGAGATCTCCGAGCCGCAGGCGCATCTGGCGCGCGAGACGGGCGTCGCCTTCCTCGCCTGCGGCCACCACGCCACCGAGCGCTACGGCGCGCCGGCGCTGGGCGCGCACCTGGCCGAGCGCTTCGCGCTCGAGCACCGCTTCATCGACATCGACAACCCGGCGTGAGCACCGAGCGGCCGCTGCTGGTGACGATGGGCGATGCCGCCGGCATCGGCCCCGAGATCATCGTGCGCGCCTTCGAGCGCGGCGCGCTGGCCGGCGCCGTGGTGGTGGGCGATGCGGCCGTGCTGCGCCGCGCCGGCGCGCCGATGACGGCGCTCGTCGAGGCGCCGGCCGACCTGGCCGACGTGCCGCCCGGCTGCCTGCCGGTGCTGCCGCCGCCCGGGCTGCCGCCGGGGCTGGCGCAGCTGCCCTGGGGCCGGGTCGACGCGCGCGCCGGCGCCGCCGCCGCGCGCTGCATCGAAGAGGCGGTGCGGCGCGTGCGCGCCGGCGAGGCCGCGGCGATCGTCACCGCACCCATCCACAAGGAGGCGCTGGCCGCCTCGGGCGTGCCGTTCCCCGGGCACACCGAGATGCTGCAGCAGCTGGCGCGCGCCGAGGACGGCGCGCTCCCCGAGGTGCGCATGATGCTGGCCAACGACGAGCTGCGCGTCGTGCTGGTGACGATCCACCTGGCGCTGCGCCGCGCGATCGAGGCGGTGACCTTCGACGCCGTGCTGGCGACGCTGCGCATCGCCGAGCGCGCGCTGCGCGGCCGGCTCGGGCGCGCGCCGCGCATCGCCGTCGCCGGCCTCAACCCGCATGCCGGCGAGGGGGGGCTGTTCGGCGACGAGGAGCTGCGCATCATCGGCCCGGCGGTGCAGGCGGCGGCGGCCGAAGGCATCGACGCGCACGGGCCCTATGCGCCCGACACCGTGTTCATGCGGGCGCGCCGCGGCGAGTTCGACCTCGTCGTCGCGATGACGCACGACCACGGGCTGATCCCGCTCAAGTACCTCGGCGTCGAGCGCGGCGTCAACGTCACGCTCGGACTGCCCTTCGTGCGCACCAGCCCCGACCACGGCACGGCGTTCGACATCGCCGGCCAGGGCCGGGCCGACCCGGCCAGTCTGCTGGCGGCGATCGAGGCCGCCAGGCAGCTCGCCGCGCGCGGCGCTTGACGCCGGGCGCTGCGCTGCCCTGCGCGGCTCGACGCCGCGCCTGGTCGGCGCGCGGCGCCGCGCTTCAGTGCGCCGCCGCGCCCAGCGCGGCGAGCTGGCGGCGCGCGCGCGCCGTCGCGCGCTCGAGCAGCTGCGCGCTCTCGTAGGCGCGCAGGCGTCCGCTCTCGCACAGCCTGACGAGCATGCGCTGCGTGAGCGAGACGGTGCGCTTGTGGCGCTGGCCGTGGGTGAAGACGAAGAAGGTGCGGCCCGGGCTCACGTGGGCGAGGCGCACCTTGTGCCAGGCGCCCTCGAGATGCATCTGGTAGGCGAAGCCGATCTGCACCTCGGCGGCGAGTTCGGGTCCGCTGGCCGCAGTGGCGATGTCGCCCACCAGCGGCAGCGCGTCGCTGGCTGGCGCATCGCCGCTGCGCGCGCCGCCCTCGCCCGCCGCGGGCGCTGCCGCCCGCTGGATCTCGGCCTCCTCGGCCTGGCGCGCGGGGTCGGCCGCGACCGGTGCCTGCCAGTCGACCGCTGCCTCCTCCAGCAGGCCGACCCGGGCGCCCTCCTCGGGCGAGAAGCGCGGCGGCGCGATCTCGTCTGTCAGCACCGGCAGCGCGGCGCGCTCGAGGTCGGCGCGCGAGGGCAGCGCGCGGTCGAGCGCGCCCTCGACCTGGCGTGCCATCAGGTTGAGGTCGAGCTGGCGCACCGCGGCCGCCTTCAGCGCCTCGGCGTGCGCCGGCATCAGCCGGCCGAAGAAGGCGCGCCGCTCGGCCTCGGGCCAGCCGACGAGGTTCATGCCCTCGGTCAGCTCGTGCATCAGCTTGGGCAGCTCGGCGAGGAAGGCCTTGCGGTGCGCCGGCGTCGGCTTGGGCTGCACGCTCAGGAACAGCTCGCGGCCGGCGTGGCGCATGCGGCGCGCGAGTTCGCCCTCGGCGCCGTCTTGCTGGGCGGCCCTGAGCAGCACCTGACTCCAGACGCGGCCGATGAACTCGCGCACGAACTCGGGCGCACTGACGCCGGCGAGGTCGCCCGCAAGGCGCTGCGCGTAGAGCGCGCGCAGGCGCAGCTCGTCCTCCTTCTGCGCCAGCAGCTCGGCCGTCTGCGCGCCCTCGGCCGCGACCTCGCGGCGCGCGAGCTCGGCGGCGAAGGCCTCGAGCTCCTCGAGCTTGCGCTCGTAGATCTCGATGTGGTCGAAGTCGCCCTCGACCACCTCCTGCACCAGCGCGTGCACCTTGGCGACGAAGGCGCGCGCCGATTCGTCGCCGATGTCGTCGAAGGCCGCGCCGAGCGAGGCGATGCGGTTGACGAAGCGCCGCACCGGGTGGCGGCGCGAGGCGAAGAAGCCCGGGTCGCCGAGCGCGGCGCGCAGCACCGGCACCTGCAGCCGCGCGATCTGGCGCGCCAGCTGCGGCGGAATCTTGGGGTCGGCCAGGATCTGGTCGAACAGCGTGCCGATGACGTCGATCACGAGGTGATCGAGGCCGCTCTTGCTGGCGCGGCGCAGCTCGTCGCGGTGCACCTGGATCAGGTTGGGCAGCGCGCCGCTCACCGCGTCGGGCTCGGCGTAGAGGTCGCCGCCGCTGGCGCGGCCCTCGAGGTCGGCCAGGCGCCGCATGAGCGACATCAGCGCCGGATCGACGCTGCCGATCGGCGTGCCGCCGCCGCCGCGTGCGGCGCCGCCGCGCACGCCCGGCCCGTAGCCGCTGGCGGGCGGCGCACCGCGGCCCATGCGGCTCGTGCTCCAGCCGCCGAAACTGCTGGCGCGCTCCGGGCGCGCCGCAGTGCCGGGCGGATCGAGCGGGCGGCCCAGCGTGTCGAAGTCGGTGGCGACGCCCGAGGCATCGGCGCGCGCCGCGCGCTGGCGCACGGCGAGCGACAAAGGCTGCACGCCGGCGTTGCGCAGATCGGCCACGATCTCGCCGTAGGCCGCGGGCAGCGCATCGGCCAGCGAGCGCCCGATCTCGGCGCCCAGCACCTTGCGCACTTCGGGGCGTTCGCTCACCGCATCGACGGCACGGATCATCGCGTCGCCCACGACCTCCGGGCGCAGCGGGTTGCGCACCGGCTCGCCGGCCGGCGCATCGAGCAGCGCGCCGACGTAGGCGTCGAGCTCGCGCAGCTCCCACTCGCACTTGTGCGTCGTCTCGAGACCGAAGCGCTCGGCCGAGATCTGCAGCTCGACCTCGCGGTCCTCGACCAGCGTGAGCGCGTCCCAGGCGGCCGGCCGCGCCGGTGCCGGCGCACCGCCGCGCGGCCCCAGCTCGCGCGTGACGCGCTCGTCGAAGGCGTCGTTGAAGGTGAGCGCGAAGACGGCCGACTTGCGGTTGAGCTCGAACTGCGCCCCGAGCAGCCCGTCGCGCTGGAAGACGTTGGTCGCCGCCAGCGCCGCCAGGCCCAGGCTTTCGATCGTGCGCTCGACGGCGCCGCGCGCGGCCAGCTTGAGGGTCTGCACCGCCGCTTCCAGCGGCGCAGGCAGGCGGTGGACGGGATGCGGCTTCATGGGCGGGGGCGGCCGCCAAGTATGCGGCAACCCCCGCGCGGCTGCCTCACTTCTTCAGGGCGTCGCGGATCTCGCGCAGCAGCAGCACGTCTTCGGGCGTGGCTGCGGGCGGCGCCGGCGGCGGCGGCGGGGCCTCGCGCTTGAGGCGGTTCATCTGCTTGATCATCAGGAAGATGATGAAGGCGAGGATGACGAAGTTGAGAAGGATGGTGATGAAGTTGCCGTAGGCGAACACGGCGCCCGCCTTCTTGGCCTCGGCCAACGTGGCGGCGGTCTGCCCGGCGAGCGGGATGAAGTAGTTGCTGAAGTCCAGGCCGCCGAAGATCTTGCCGACGATCGGCATGATCAGGTCGCCCACCACCGAGTCGACGATCTTGCCGAAGGCGCCGCCGATGATGACGCCGACGGCGAGATCCATGACGTTGCCCTTGAGGGCGAACTCCTTGAATTCGGATGTGAAGCTCACGCGTGCTCCTCGTGGTTCGTGGTTCGTCGCCGGCCGGTTTGGCTATGGCGGCGCCATGGTAATACGGCCGGGCGCGCGGGGGCGCTTCGCTAGAATTGCGCCCCGCCGCGTCACCGCGGCGCCTTTTTTTCCCGAAGGACCCCCATGAGTGACGTCGCCGCAGCAGCGGACGGCGCGCTCGGCCCGGCGGCCGTGCCGCCCGACCCGAGCCGCCGCACCTGGATCGCCATCACCTGCGGCGCCGGCGCCGCCGGCGGCGTGTTCACCGCGGTGCCCTTCGTCAGCAGCTTCGCGCCCTCGGAGCGCGCGCGCGCCGCCGGCGCCCCCGTGCAGTTCGACATCAGCAGCCTGGCGCCGGGCGAGAAGGCCACCGTCGAGTGGCGCGGCAAGCCGGTGTGGATCGTGCGGCGCACGAAGGCGCAGCTCGACGCGCTGGCCAAGGACGAGCCCGAACTCGCCGACCCGAACTCCGCGCGCACTCAGTTTCCGACGCCGGCCTACGCCAAGAACCGCTGGCGCTCGATCAAGCCCGAGTACTTCGTCGCCGTGGGCATCTGCACCCACCTGGGCTGCTCGCCGGTGGACCGCTTCACGCCGGGCGCGCAGCCCTCGCTGCCCGACGACTGGCCGGGCGGTTTCTTCTGCCCCTGCCACGGCTCGACCTTCGACATGGCCGGGCGCGTGTTCAAGAACAAGCCCGCGCCCGACAACCTCGAAGTGCCGCCGTACACCTACCTGTCGGACACGATGCTGCTCATCGGCGAGGACAAGAAGGCGTGACGAACCCGCCGCGGCGCGCCGCCGGCCGGCCGCGCCGCGCCCACCTCCGAGGTCGCAATGGCTGAATTCAAGCAAGCGCCCCCCGGCGCACCGCTGCTCGTGCAGGGGACGGTCTGGCTCGAGAACCGCTTCCCGACGCTGTTCGCCGAGTACAAGAAGCACATGTCGGAGTACTACGCTCCGAAGAACTTCAACTGGATGTACTTCTTCGGCTCGCTGGCGCTGCTGGTGCTGGTGATCCAGATCGTCACGGGCATCTTCCTGACGATGAACTACAAGCCCGACGCGGGGCTGGCCTTCGCCTCGGTCGAGTACATCATGCGCGACGTGCCCTGGGGCTGGCTGATCCGCTATCTGCACAGCACCGGCGCGAGCGCGTTCTTCGTCGTCGTCTACCTGCACATGTGGCGCGGCTTCGTCTACGGCAGCTACCGCAAGCCGCGCGAGCTGGTGTGGATCTTCGGCTGCCTGATCTTCCTCGCGCTCATGGGCGAGGCCTTCATGGGCTACCTGTTGCCCTGGGGCCAGATGAGCTACTGGGGCGCGCAGGTCATCATCAACCTGTTCTCGGCCATTCCCTTCGTCGGTCCGGATCTGGCGATCCTGATCCGCGGCGACTACGTCGTCGGCGACGCCACGCTCAACCGCTTCTTCGCCTTCCACGTGATCGCGATCCCGCTCGTGCTGCTCGGGCTCGTCGTCGCGCACCTGCTGGCGCTGCACGACGTCGGCTCCAACAACCCCGACGGCATCGAGATCAAGGCGACGAAGGATCCCAAGACCGGCATTCCGCTCGACGGCATCCCGTTCCACCCCTACTACACGGTGCACGACCTGGTCGGCGTCGGCGTGTTCCTGCTCGTGTTCTGCGCGATCGTGTTCTTCGCGCCCGAGTTGGGCGGCAACTTCCTCGAGTACAACAACTTCATCCCGGCCGACCCGCTCAAGACGCCGACGCACATCGCGCCGGTGTGGTACTTCACGCCCTACTACTCGATGCTGCGCGCGACCACCGGCGATCTGGTCACGGTCCTGGTCGGCCTGACGCTGGTCGGCGGCGTGCTGGCGCTGCTCTTCGGCGGCCTGTCGACACGCGGCAAGGCGGCGGTCGGCTCGGCGGCGCTCGTGCTGGCGGCGCTGCTCGAGACCTTCGACGCCAAATTCTGGGGTGTGGTCGTGATGGGCGCGGCGGTGCTGATCTTCTTCGCGCTGCCCTGGCTCGACCGCAGCCCGGTCAAGTCGATCCGCCACCGGCCGCGCTGGAACCTCGTGCTCTACGCCGCCTTCGTGGTCGACTTCCTCGTGCTCGGCTACTACGGCATGAAGCCGCCGTCGCCGCTCGGCGCGGCGATCTCGCAGGCCGGCACGCTCTTTTATTTCGGCTTCTTCGTGCTCATGCCCTGGTGGAGCCGCATCGGCCAGTTCAAGCCCGTGCCCGCGCGCGTGGGCGGCAAGCCGCATTGAGGGCCGGGCGACGGGGTGCCATCCATGAACACGATGCGAAAGATCCTCCTGCCGCTGGCGGCGCTGCTGGCCCTGCTGTGCGGCCCGGCGCGCGCTGCCGAAGGCGGCATCGCCTGGGACAAGTTCCCGACGGCGCGCGCCAACGACCTGGCCGCGCTGCAGTACGGCGCCAAGCTGTTCGCCAACTACTGCCTGGGCTGCCATGCCGCCGCCTTCATGCGCTACAACCGCATGACCGACATCGGCCTGACCGAGCAGCAGATCAAGGACAACCTGATCTTCACCGGCGCCAAGGTCGGCGACACGATGCGCATCGCGATGGACCCGAAGGAGGCCAAGGACTGGTTCGGCGCCACGCCGCCCGACCTCACGCTCGTCGCGCGCTCGCGTGCCGATGCCGCCAAGGGCAGCGGCGCCGACTACCTCTACACCTACCTGCGCAGCTACTACCGCGACGACAGCAAGCCCACCGGCTGGGACAACCTCGCCTTCCCGAGCGTGGCCATGCCCAACGTGCTGTGGGAGCTGCAGGGCCAGCAGCGCGCGCTGTTCGCGCAGGAGAAGGATCCGCACGAGGCCGGCCGCACGGTACAGGTGTTCAAGGGCTTCGAGCCGATCACGCCGGGCAAGATGAAGCCCGACGAGTACGATCGCGCGGTCGCCGACCTGGTGGCCTTCCTGCAGTGGATGGCCGAGCCCGACCGCGAGCGGCGCATGCGCATCGGCGTGTGGGTGATGCTCTTCCTGGCCGCCTTCACGCTGATCGCCTGGCGCCTGAACGCGGCGTTCTGGAAGGACGTCAAGTAGTCGACAATCGCGGCGCGGACGCTGCGGCGCCGCGCGCATCGCGCTTCTCGCGCGGCGGCGCTCGGCCTGCGCGCCACGCCGCACGCCGGGGCCGCCTGCGGCCCCCCTCGACCTCGAACTCCCTGCACAGGGCCTGACGCCATGATGGTGCTCTACTCCGGAACCACCGACCCCTACTCGCACCGCTGCCGCTTCGTGCTCTTCGAGAAGGGCATGGATTTCGAGATCCGCGACGTCGACGTCTTCGCCAAGCCCGAGGACATCGCGCTGATGAACCCGTACAACGAGGTGCCGATCCTGGTCGAGCGCGACCTCATCCTGTACGAGAGCCACATCATCAACGAGTACATCGACGAGCGCTTCCCGCATCCGCAACTGATGCCGGGCGACCCGGTGGCGCGCGCGCGCGTGCGGCTCTTCCTCTTCAACTTCGAGAAGGAGCTGTTCAGCAACGTCAACCTGCTCGAAGGCCGCGGCGTCAAGGCCAGCGAGAAGCAGCTCGAGCGCGCGCGCGAGCAGATCCGCGACCGCCTGACGCAGCTCGCGCCGATCTTCCTCAAGAACAAGTACATGCTGGGCGACGACTTCAGCATGCTCGACGTCGCCATCGCGCCGCTGCTGTGGCGGCTCGACTACTACGGCATCGACCTGAGCAAGAACGCCGTGCCGCTGCTGAAGTACGCCGAGCGCATCTTCTCGCGCCCCGCCTACATCGAGGCGCTCACGCCGTCCGAGAAGGTGATGCGCAAGTAGCGCGCGGCGTCCGGAGCGCATCCACGATGACTGCCGAAGCCGCCCCGCCGGGCAGCTCGACGCGCCCGTACCTGCTGCGCGCGCTGCACGACTGGTGCACCGACAACGGCTTCACGCCCTACATCGCGGTGCATGTCGACGCCAGCGTGCAGGTGCCGCCGGCCTACGTCAAGAACGACGAGATCGTGCTCAACATCGGCTTCGAAGCGACCTCGGGGCTGAAGATCGGCAACGAGTTCGTCGAGTTCCGCGCCCGCTTCGGCGGCGTCGCGCGCGACATCGTCGTGCCGGTGGATCACGTGGTCGCGATCTACGCGCGCGAGAACGGCCAGGGCATGGCCTTCCCGATGCCGGCCGGGCCCGACGAAGCCGCGCACGACGCACCGCCGGCCGCCGGCGCGCCGCGCGGCCTGCGCCTGGCCGGCGTTGCGGCCGAGGTGCCCGCCCCCGCGGCCGGCGACGAGGGCCAGCCCGAGCCGCCGCCCGACCCCTCGGCCCCGGGCGGCGGACGCCCGGCGCTCAAGCGCATCAAGTAGCGCCGGTGTGCGCGGCGCAGGGCGGCGAGCGGCCGGCACCTAGAATTCCGAGGCCCGGCCGGCTTAGCTCAGCTGGTAGAGCACCCGCCTTGTAAGCGGAAGGTCATCCGTTCGATTCGGATAGCCGGCACCACGCGGACCGGGTCGGCGTGCGGTGGGGCCAGGGCCTCGGCAGGCTGCGTCGGTGCTCAGGTGCGCGGCCGCACCTTGATGCGCACCGGCACGCCGGCCCAGCCGTGCTCGGCCAGCGCGGCCTCGATGCGCGGCAGGCACTGGCGCAGCTTGGCCGCGGCGGCAGCGTGCTCGACGAGCAGCGTCCAGGCGCTGTCGTCGAGTGGGCCCGCGCGCAACGTGGCGGCGAGCTCGGGCGGCAGCACGGGCACGATGGCCGTCAGCCGCGCCTCGGAGGCGCGCACACGCGCGAGCAAACCCGCCAGCGAGGCGCTCGCGTCGAGCGCGCGCGCCAACGGCAGTGCGGCGGCCGGTGCAGGGGCTGGAGGAGACCTCACCCGCGAAGTCTAGCGATGCTGCCGTCAGGGCGCGGCAGTCGGGGTGGAGCCGGCGCGGCACCGAGGCGGCGGCACCTGGGCGCACATGCACGCCCATGCCGCCCGGTCGCGCCCGGTCGCGCAAAGTCCCGTCACCTGTCCGCGCGTCCGCGCCGCGCTGCAGCAGCGCCCGTGCATCGGGTGAACCCCGATGTCGCGAGGTTCCGGGTGGTAGACTGCACTGTTTTTTTTCCGCGCGCGGTCTGACCCCGTGCCGCCGTCGGCTCGGCGGCGTGTGCGCAGCAGCAGCGCGCCGCTGCGCGCCACCGTACACCGCGCTGCGTCGGCGACCGTGGCGCCGCCCGAGCCGCCCCGAGCCGCCCCGAACCGGACACCCGCCGCATGGTCCCCAAGTTCCTGACCGCGATCTTCGGCAGCCGCAACGACCGCCTGCTCAAGACCTACCGCAAGAGCGTCGAGCGCATCAACGCGCTCGAGCCGCAGTACGAACAGCTGGACGACGCCGCGCTGCGCGCCAAGACGGAGGAGTTCCGCGAGCGCCTGGCCAAGGGCGCCACGCTCGACGAGCTGCTGCCCGAGGCCTTCGCCGCCGTGCGCGAGGCCGGCAAGCGCACGCTCAAGATGCGCCACTTCGACGTCCAGCTCGTCGGCGGCATCGCGCTGCACCAGGGCAAGATCGCCGAGATGCGCACCGGCGAGGGCAAGACCCTGGTGGCCACGCTGCCGGTCTACCTCAATGCCCTCGAGGGCAAGGGCGTGCACGTGGTGACGGTGAACGACTACCTCGCCCGGCGCGACGCCGAGTGGATGGGTCGGCTGTACCGCTTCCTCGGCCTGACGGTGGGCGTCAACGTGCCGGGCCTGGGGCGCGAGGAGAAGCAGGCCGCGTTCGCCGCCGACGTCACCTACGGCACCAACAACGAGTTCGGCTTCGACTACCTGCGCGACAACATGGTGCTCGACGTGGGCGACCGCGTGGCGCGCGGCCTCGCCTACGCCATCGTCGACGAGGTCGATTCGATCCTGATCGACGAGGCGCGCACGCCGCTCATCATCAGCGGCCAGGCCGAGGACCACACCGAGCTGTACGTGCGCATCAACGCCGTCGTGCCGGGCCTGAAGAAGCAGATCGGCGAGGCCGACCCGCGCACCGGCGAGGGCGTGGTCGAGCCGGGCGACTTCACGGTCGACGAGAAGACGCACCAGGTCTTCCTCACCGAGGCCGGCCACGAGAAGGCCGAGCAGCTGCTCACGCAGGCCGGCCTGCTGGCCGAGGGCGCCAGCCTGTACGACCCGGCCAACATCGCCCTCATGCACCACGTGTACGCGGCGCTGCGGGCCAACCAGCTGTACCACCGCGACCAGCACTACGTGGTGCAGGCCGGCGAGGTGATCATCGTCGACGAGTTCACCGGTCGCCTGATGACGGGCCGGCGCTGGAGCGACGGCCTGCATCAGGCGGTGGAGGCCAAGGAAGGCGTGCAGATCCAGAGCGAGAACCAGACGCTGGCCTCGGTCACCTTCCAGAACTACTTCCGCATGTACGGCAAGCTCGCCGGCATGACCGGCACCGCCGACACCGAGGCCTACGAATTCCAGGAGATCTACGGCCTGGAGACGGTGGTCATCCCGCCCAACAAGCCCACCGTCCGCAAGGACGACAACGACCTCATCTACAAGACCACGAAGGAGAAGTTCGACGCCGTGGTGCGCGACATCCGCGACTGCCACCAGCGCGGCCAGCCGGTGCTGGTGGGAACGACCTCGATCGAGAACTCCGAGCTGGTGAGCGCGCTGCTGACCAAGGAGAAGCTGCCGCACCAGGTGCTCAACGCCAAGCAGCACGCCAAGGAGGCCGAGATCGTGGCCCAGGCCGGACGGCCCAAGATGATCACGATCGCCACCAACATGGCCGGCCGCGGCACCGACATCGTGCTCGGCGGCAACGTCGAGAAGCAGGTGCAGCTGCTCGAAGCCGACCCCGAGCTGGCCGAGGACGACAAGCGTGCGCGCGCGCGCAAGCTCGAGGACGAATGGCAGAGCCTGCACGAGCAGGTGGTGGCGCTGGGCGGGCTGCGCATCGTCGCCACCGAGCGCCACGAGAGCCGGCGCATCGACAACCAGCTGCGCGGCCGCTCCGGCCGCCAGGGCGACCCGGGGGCGAGCCGCTTCTACCTGAGCCTGGACGACCCGCTGATGCGCATCTTCGCCGGCGACCGCGTCAAGGCCATCATGGAGCGGCTGAAGATGCCCGAAGGCGAGGCCATCGAGGCCGGCATCGTCAACCGCTCGATCGAGAGTGCGCAGCGCAAGGTCGAGGCGCGCAACTTCGACATCCGCAAGCAGCTGCTCGAATACGACGACGTCGCCAACGACCAGCGCAAGGTGATCTACCAGCAGCGCAACGAGATCCTCGAGGCGGCCAGCCTCGACGAGCGCATTGCCGGCCAGCGCCGCGCCACGATGACCGAGGTCGTGCGCACCTACGTGCCGGCCGAGAGCCTCGAGGAGCAGTGGGATCTGGCCGGCCTGGAGAAGGTGCTGGCCGAGGAGTGGCAGCTCGACGTCGCGCTCAGGCAGATCGTCGAGGGCAGCGAGTCGATCACCGACGAGGATGTGCTGGAGCGCGTCGTCGCCGCCGCCGACCAGCAGTTCAAGGCCAAGCTCGACCTGGTGGGCAGCGAGCAGTTCACGCCCTTCATGCGCATGGTGCTGCTGCAGAGCATCGACAGCCACTGGCGCGAGCACCTGGCCGCGCTCGACTACCTGCGCCAGGGCATCCACCTGCGCGGCTACGCGCAGCAGAACCCGAAGCAGGAGTACAAGCGCGAGGCCTTCGAGCTGTTCAGCCAGCTGCTCGACATCGTGAAGATGGAGGTCACGCGCATCCTGATGACGGTGCGCATCCAGACCGAGGAGCAGGTGTCGCAGGCGGCGCAGCAGCTCGAGGAGCGCGCCGGCCAGCTCGCCAACGTGACCTACCAGCACCCGAACGAGGACGGCAGCGTCAGCCACGAGGCCGACCCGAGCACCGTGGCTGCCGCCGTGCCGAAGGTCGGGCGCAACGACCCCTGTCCCTGCGGCAGCGGCAGGAAGTACAAGCATTGCCACGGCAAGCTGGCCTGAGCGCCTGAGCGCCTGGCTGTCCGCCGGCCCGCCTGCCTGACCGCCTGCCTGACCGCCTGCCCGCGCGCCGCGCGCGCCCGCATCCGCTGCCACCGCCCGAGCCGCCCGCCATGCCCGTCAACCTCCCGGTCCCCGATCCCGCTTCGCTGCATCCGGTCGCCGGCCTGCGCATCGGCAGCGCGATGGCCGGCGTGCGCAAGGCCGGGCGGCGCGATCTCGTCGTCTTCGCGCTCGAAGAAGGCGCGGCAGTGGCCGGCGTCTTCACGCGCAACCGCTTCTGCGCGGCGCCGGTGCAGCTGTGCCGCGAGCACCTGGCGCACACTGCTGTGCACGGCGGCATCCGCGCCATGCTGGTCAACACCGGCAACGCCAACGCCGGCACCGGCGAAGACGGTCTGGCGCGCGCGCGCCGCAGCTGCGCGGCGCTGGCGGCCCGGCTCGGCATCGCGCCCGAGCAGGTGCTGCCGTTTTCCACCGGCGTCATCATGGAGACGCTGCCGGTCGAGCGCATCGAGGCCGGCCTGCCGGCGGCGCTGGCGGCGCTCGCGCCCGATGGCTGGGCCCTGGCCGCCGAGGGCATCATGACCACCGACACCGTGCCCAAGGCGGCCTCGCGCCGGCTCACGATCGGCGGGCACGTCGTCACCGTCACCGGCATCGCCAAGGGCGCCGGCATGATCCGCCCGAACATGGCGACGATGCTCGGCTTCGTCGCCACCGATGCCGTGCTGGCGCCGGCGCTCGTGCAGCCGCTCGTGCAGGAGGCGGCCGAGCGCAGCTTCAACCGCATCACGATCGACGGCGACACCTCGACCAACGACTCCTTCGTGCTCGCGGCCACGCGCCGCGCCGGCCACGCCGAGATCACTTCGCTCGACAGCGCCGAGGGCCGCGCGCTCGCCGACGCGGTGGGCGCGCTGGCCGAGCAGCTGGCGCAGGCCATCGTGCGCGACGGCGAGGGCGCCACCAAGTTCATCACCGTCGAGGTCGAGGGCGGGCGCAGCGCCGACGAATGCCGGCGCGCGGCCTACGCGATCGCGCATTCGCCGCTCGTCAAGACGGCCTTCTTCGCCAGCGACCCCAACCTCGGCCGCATCCTCGCCGCGGTAGGCTACGCCGGCATCGACGACCTCGACCCGGGCCTGATCGACCTCTTCCTCGACGACGTGCACGTCGTCGCGCGCGGCGGCCGGCGGCCCGAGTACCGCGAGGAGGACGGCCAGCGCGTGATGAAGCAAAGCGAGATCACGATCCGGGTGCACCTGCACCGCGGCGGCGCCCAGGCGCTGGTGTGGACCTGCGACCTCTCGCACGACTACGTCCGCATCAATGCCGACTACCGCTCCTGAAAGCCGCGCGCGGTGAGCGGCCGGCGCCCGGGCGCACTGGCCGCCTGGCTGCGGCTGCCCGAGGGCGACCTCTGGCGCGACCGCGCCTACGCGCGGCTGTGGAGCTCGATCCTCACGAGCAGCTTCGGCAACCAGGTGATGATCCTGGCGCTGCCGCTCACCGCCGCCGTGCTGCTGCATGCCACGCCGACGCAGATGGGCCTGCTCACCACGATCGAGCTCGCCCCCTTCGTGCTGCTGTCGCTGCCGGCCGGCGTCTGGCTCGACCGCGTGCGCAAGCTGCCCGTCTACGTGATCGGCGAGCTCGCCGTCGCCGCCGTCGCGGCGAGCGTGCCGCTGGCCTGGTGGCTCGGCTGGCTGTCGATGCACTGGCTGTATGCCGTCGGTTTCGTCGTCGGCACCGTGCACACCGTGGCCGGCAGCGCGGCGCAGATCGTGCTGATGCAGGTGGTGCCGCGCGAGCGCCTGGTCGAGGCGCACGCCAAGAACGCGCTCGCATCCTCGGGCGCCGAGGTCGCCGGGCCGGGCTTCGCGGGGCTGCTGATCAAGCTGTTCGGCGCGCCGGTGGCGCTGGTGGTCAATGCCGTGCTGCTGGTGGCATCGGCGGCGATCCTGAAAGGCATCCATGTCGTCGAGCGGCGCGACGGCCAGCCGCGTGCACAGTTCTGGCGCGCCCTCGTCGCCGGCCTGCGCTTCGTCGCCGGCCAGCGGCTGCTCGTCACGCTGGCCGTGCTGATGGGGCTGTGGCAGATGGCGCACTACGCCGCGATCACGGTGCAGATCCTGTTCGCGACGCGCACGCTGGCCCTGAGCGAGCAGCAGGTGGGCCTGTGCTACATGGGCGTGGGGGTCGGCACCATCGCCGGCAGCGTGGTCGGCCGGCGCCTGAGCCAGCGCTTCGGGCCGGGGCCCTGCCTGGTGGCCGGCTACGGTGTCGTCGGCGCCGGCTGGCTGCTGGCCGCGGCGGCGCCCGCGGGCGCCGTCGGCATGGCGGCGTTCGCGGCGATGATGATGCTGTTCGCGGGCGGCGCGGTCTTCATCTTCATCAACTTCCTCGCGCTGCGCCAGGCGGTGACGCCCGAGCCGCTGCTCGGCCGCATGACGAGCACGATGCGCTGGCTCACGCTGCTGGCCGCCGGGCCGGGGGCGCTGTTCGGCGGCTGGCTCGGCGAGCATGTGGGGCTGCGCGCGACGCTGGCCTTCGCCGGCACCACCTCGCTCGTGCTGGTGCTGCTGGCCTGGCGGCTGCCGCTCATCCGCGAGCTGCGCCGCCTGCCCGAACCCGAGTCGGCGTCCGACTGGCTCGGCATGGAAGCGGACGTCAGGCCGACCTGAGCCCGACCTGAGGGCAGTGCGGCCCATCGAGCCGCCGGCCATCGGATGACACGCCGGGGCATGACCGGCGTCTCCTTCAGCGCCACAGGCGCGGCCAGAATGCCGGCACGCGTGCCGCGTAGGCGGCGTAGTCGGGCCGGTGCTTGTGCAGGTAGGCGTCGGTCATGCGCGTGGCCGAGCCCTGGTTCATGAACCAGGTGACGTAAAGTGGGCTCACGATGCCGATCCAGCCCCAGGGATGCGACAGCGCGAAGAAGAAGAACCCCCACCACACCAGCGCCTCGCCGAAGTAGTTCGGGTGGCGCGACAGCGCCCACAGGCCCGACTGCAGCACCGTGCCGCGGCGCGCCGGGTCGGCGCGATGGCGGGCGAGCTGCCAGTCGGCGCCGGCCTCGAAGGTGACGCCGGCGGCCAGCACCAGCAGGCCGAGGGCGTCGTTCCAGGCCAGCGGCGCAGCGGGCCGCGCCAGCGCGAACACGAGCGGCAACGCCCAGCCCCAGACCAGCACGCCCTGCAGCAGGAAGACCTGAAAGTAGCTCCACCACCACCAGCGCGCACCCGAGTGCGCACGCCACTTGGCATAGCGCGCGTCCTCGCCGTGCGGCAGGTTGCGGATGGCCACGTGCAGCGCGAGCCGCAGCGCCCAGGCCGCGCAGGCCGCCAGCGTGATCCAGCCGTGCGCGCCGATGGGGCCGGCGCGCGCCGCGACGACGGCGGCCGCCGCCAGCGGCGCCAGCGGATAGGCGATGTCCATGATGCTGGTGTCGCGCCGCACGAGGCTCGCCAGCCACACCAGCGTCAGCAGCGCCCAGATGGCCAATGCCGCCGCCAGCGCCAGCTCGAGCAGCCGGGCCGCTTGCGAGCCGTCGGCGAGCAGGAAATACGCCGCGGCCGCGACGCAAGGCGCGAGCGGGTACGCAAAGTCCAGCCAGCGCGAGCGGCCGCGCGGCAGCGCGGCCATCCACACGCCGGCGAGCACGATCCACAGGAGACTCAGGGCGACCGCCATCGCGTCGGCAGCTGTCGGGCTAATTGCTTGCACGATGCAAGTCTACGACATGCGTGCGCGCAAGGGCTGCCCATCCGGCGGGCGCGTGGTCTGGCCCGCGGCGCGACGCGGGGCGCGGGCAGCTGCCGGAGCGCGGAACTTCGCGGCGCGGCTCTCAGTCGATGACGCCGGCCGTGCCGGGCGCGAAGCGGTCGACGGCGTCGGTGACGAGGCCGTCGATGCCGAGCGCGACGAGTTGCCGCGCCGGTGCCGGGTCGTTCACGGTGTAGCAGAGCGCGCGCATGCCCGCGCCGTGCAATCGGGCGATCAGGGCGGCATCCATCAGGTTGTAGTTCGTGATCACGGCGACGCAGCCGAGCGCGCCCGCGACGTCGAACCAGCCGGACCACGGCGTGTCGAGCAGCAACGCGCGCGGCAGCTCCGGGGCCGCCATGCGCGCGCCCTGCAGCGCTTCGGGCCGGAACGAGCTGAGCAGCGGCGGCAGCGCGTCGCCTGCCCAGAGCGTGCGGCAGGCGCGGCCGACGGCCTCGCCGGTGGCCTGCTCGGTGCCGGGGGTGGGTTTGATCTCGAGGTCGAGCGCGAAGCCGTTGCGGCGCACGCAGCGCGCGATCGCGTCCAGGCTGGGCAGCGGCTCGCCGGCGAAGGCGCGCGAATGCCAGCTGCCGGCGTCGAGGCGCGACAACTCCTGCCAGGCCTGTTCGCCGGCCACGCCGCGCCCGGAGGTGGTGCGCTCGAGCGTCGTGTCGTGCAGCAGGAACGGCACGCCGTCGGCGCTGAGCTTGACGTCGCACTCGAACGCGCGGTAACCGAAGCCTGCACCCGCGCGAAAGGCCGCGAGCGTGTTCTCCGGAGCCAGCTTGCCGGCGCCGCGATGCGCGATCCACAGCGGATAGGGCCAGGCGTCCATGGCGGGGCAGGCTCTCAGCCGACGCGGCGGCCGTCGGCCGCGTCGAACCAATGCAGGTGCCGCAGCGGCACGTTCAGGCCGATGACTTCGCCCGGCCTGGGCGGCGGCGCCGTGCCCTCGATGCGCAGCGTGAACGCGGCGCCGCCGATGCGGCCGTAGACGAGCCGCTCGGCGCCGAGCATCTCGAGCACGTCCACCGTCATGCGCCAGGGGCCGGCCGGATCGATGGCTGCGTGCTCGGGCCGCACGCCGAGGATGAGCCGGCCGCTGCGCGGCGCCGGCTGCGGCAGCGCGAGGGTCTGTTCGCCGACGGCGAAACCGGCAGCGCCGGCCTCGCCCTCGAGCAGGTTCATCGGCGGGCTGCCGATGAAGCCGGCGACGAAGGTGGTGGCCGGGCGCAGGTAGACGTCCTCGGGCGTGCCGATCTGCTCGATGCGCCCGACGTTCATCACGAGCATGCGCTGCGCCAGCGTCATCGCCTCGACCTGGTCGTGGGTGACGAAGAGGGCGGTGATGCCGAGCTCGCCGTGCAGCTTCTGGATCTCGAGCCGGGTCTGCGCGCGCAGCTTGGCGTCGAGGTTGGACAGCGGCTCGTCGAACAGGAAGACCTGCGGCTGGCGCACGATCGCGCGCCCCATCGCCACGCGCTGGCGCTGGCCGCCCGAGAGCTGGCGCGGCTTGCGCTCCAGGAAGCCGCCCAGCTCGAGGATCTTCGCCGCCTTGTGCACGCGCTCGTCGATCTCGGCCCGGGGCACCTTGGCGATCTTCAGGCCGTAGGCCATGTTGTCGTACACGCTCATGTGCGGGTAGAGCGCGTAGTTCTGGAACACCATCGCGATGTCGCGCTCGGCCGGCTCGAGCCGGTTGACGACGCGGCTGCCGATGGCGATCTCGCCGGCGGTGATTTCCTCCAGCCCCGCCACCATGCGCAGCAGCGTGCTCTTGCCGCAGCCGCTGGGCCCGACGATGACGATGAACTCGCCGTCGGCGATCTCGGCGTCCACGCCGTGGATCACCTGCACCGCCTTGGCGCCCTGGCCGTAGGTCTTGGCGACGGCCCTCAGTGAAATCGCTGCCATGTCGTCGTCACTTCTCGGAATCGACCAGGCCCTTGACGAACCATTTCTGCATCAGCAGCACCACCGCCGCCGGCGGGATCATCGCCAGGATCGCGGTGGCCATGATGACGTTCCACTCGTTGGCCGCGTCGCCGCCGGCGAACATGCGCTTGATGCCCATCACCACCGGGTACATGTCCTCGCTGGTCGTCACCAGCAGCGGCCACAGGTACTGGTTCCAGCCGTAGATGAACTGGATGACGAAGAGCGCCGCCACGCTGGTGGCCGAAAGCGGCACCAGCACGTCCTTGAAGAAGCGCATCGGCCCGGCACCGTCGATGCGCGCGGCCTCGACCAATTCGTCGGGCACGGTGAGGAAGAACTGGCGGAACAAGAAGGTGGCCGTGGCCGAGGCGATCAGCGGCACCGTGAGCCCGGCATAGCTGTTGAGCATCTTCAGGTCCGAGATCACCTGGTAGGTGGGGAAGATGCGCACCTCCACCGGCAGCATCAGCGTGACGAAGATCATCCAGAAGCACAGCCCGCGGCCGGGGAAGCGGAAGTAGACGAAGGCGAAGGCCGAGATCAGCGAGATCGCGATCTTGCCGATCGAGATGACCAGCGCCGAGATCAGGCTCACCAGCATCATCGGCCCCACCGGCGGCACCTTCTGGCCGTAGCTCGTCTCGGCGCCGCCGAGCGCGACACGGTAGGTCTCGAGCATGTGGCCGCCGGGCAGCAGCGACATGGGCGCGTTCTGCACGATCTGCTGCGAGGTCTGCGTCGAGGCGATGAAGGTGACGTAGAGCGGAAAGGCGACGATCACCACGCCGAGGATCAGCACGAGGTGCGACAGCACGGTGGCGGCGGGGCGGTTCTCGACCATGTCAGTACTGGACGCGCTTTTCGACGTAGCGGAACTGCACCACGGTGAGCGCGATGACGATCGTCATCAGCACCACCGACTGCGCCGCCGAGCCGCCCAGGTCGAGCGCCTTGAAGCCGTCGTAATAGAGCTTGTAGACGAGGATCGCCGTCTCCTTGCCCGGGCCGCCGTGGGTGGCGGTGTCGACGATCGCGAAGGTGTCGAAGAAGGCGTAGACGACGTTGATCACGAGCAGGAAAAAGGTGGTCGGCGAGAGCAGCGGGAACTGCACCGTCCAGAAGCGCCGCCAGGGGCCGGCGCCGTCGATCGCGGCCGCTTCGATCAGGCTCTTGGGGATCGACTGCAGCCCGGCGAGGAAGAACAGGAAGTTGTACGAGATCTGCTTCCAGACCGCGGCCAGCACGATCAGCGCCATCGCGTCGCGGCCCTCGAGCAGGTGGTTCCAGTTGTAGCCGAGCGCCTGCAACACGTGGCTGACGATGCCCACCGAAGGCGCGAACATGAACAGCCACAGCACGCCGGCGACCGCCGGCGCCACCGCGTAGGGCACGATCAGCAGCGTCTTGTAGAGGAGGGCGGCGCGCACCACGCGGTCGGCCATCGTCGCCAGCAGCAGCGACACCGAGAGCCCGCACACGGCCACCAGCAGCGAGAACACCGCCGTCGTGCGGAACGACGCGAGATAGGTGTCGTCGGCGAAAAGGCGCCGGAAATTGTCGAGGCCGACGAACTCGTACGAGGTGCCGAAGGCGTCTTGCAGCAGCAGGCTCTGGTACAGCGCCTGCGCCGCCGGCCAGAAGAAGAAGACGAGGATGATGGCCATCTGCGGCGCGATCAGCGCCCAGGGCAGCCACCAGGAGCGGAAGCGGACGCGCTTTTCGACGGCCACGGATTACGCTGCTTCGGGGTGGATCGGACGCTGCGCCTGCAGGCCTTGCCTGCGCGGGCCGCCGCGCACGGGTGCGCGGCGCGCCGGCACCGTCTGGCCCCGGCGCGACCGCGCGGCCGCGCTCAGCCCCCGTTGGCCTTCTGGAAGCGCTCGAGCTGCTCGTCGCCGCGCTTCTTGGCCGCCTCCAGGCCCTCCTTGGCCGACTTCTTGCCGGCCCAGACCTGCTCCATCTCCTCGTCGATGATGGTGCGGATCTGCACGAAGTTGCCCAGGCGGATGCCGCGCGACTTGTCGGTGGTCTTGCGGATCATCTGCGTCACCGAGACGTCGGTGCCCGGGTTCTGCTTGTAAAAGCCGCTCTTCTCGGTGAGCTCGAACGAGGGGATCGTCACCGGCAGGTAGCCGGTGCGCTGGTGGCTGGCAGCGGCCACGTCGGGCCTGGACAGGTAGGCGAAGAAGGCCGCGATGCCCTTGTACTCGTCGGGCTTCTTGCCCGACATCACCCACAGGCTGGCGCCGCCGATCACGGTGTTCTGCGGCGCGCCGGGCACGTCGGGGTAGTAGGGCAGCGTCGAGATGCCGCTCGCGAATTTGGAATTGCGCTTGATGTTGCCGTACAGCGCCGAGCTGCCGGTGATCATCGCGCATTCGCCGGAGACGAAGGTCGAGTCGGCGGCGTTGCCGCGGCCCTTGTAGACGAACAGGCCCTGCTTGGCCATGTTGGCCAGGTTCTCGATGTGGCGCACGTGCAGCGGCGTCGTGAACGCGAGGCGCGTGCCCAGGCCGTTGAAGCCGTTGCGCAGCGTGGCGAACTCGACGTTGTGCCAGGCGCTGAAGCTCTCGAGCTGCGTCCAGCTCACCCAGGCCGTGGTGAACGGGCACTTGTGGCCGCTCGCCTTGAGCTTGGCCGCGGCCAGCGCCACCTCGGGCCAGGTCTTGGGCGGCGCGTCGGGGTTCAGGCCGGCGGCCTTGAAGGCGTCCTTGTTGAAGTGGAAGACGGTGGTCGAGCTGTTGAACGGGAAGCTCAGCATCTCGCCGCTGGGCGCCGTGTAGTAGCCGGCGACGGCCGGCACGTAGATCTTCGGATCCCACTTCTGGCCGCCGCCGGCCATGATCTTGGCCACCGGCACGATGGCGCCCTTGCTGGCCATCATCGTGGCGGTGCCGACTTCGAACACCTGCAGGATGTGCGGCGCGTTGCCGGCACGGAAGGCGGCGATCGCGGCCGTCATCGACTCGTCGTAGCCGCCCTTGTAGGTGGGCACGATCTTGTAGTCCTTCTGGCCGGCATTGAAGTCCTTGGCCAGATCGTTGACCCATTCGCCGAGCGCGCCGCCCATCGAGTGCCACCACTGGATCTCGACCTCGGCGCGGGCGGGCAAGGCGGCAAACAGCGCGGCGGCGGCGAGCGCCGGCATGAGCAGCTTGATCTTCATGGTTTCTCCGTGAGCTGGAAGCGAAACGATTGGCGCGCCGGACGGACGCGGCGACAACCCGGCATGCGTCATGAACGGGACGGCGCCGGGCAAGCGGATCCGCCCGCTGCGGCCGACGTCGAGGGTGCGACCATAACCCGAGCGCGCCGGTCCGGTGCGATAGGATCCGCGTTTTCCCCTATGAACGCGCCCCTCGAGACGAACGCCGCCGTGGCGGAGCGGCAACCCGCCGAGGGCGACCTCGGCGCGGCGCCGCGGCTGCGCGAGATCCCCTACAACTACACCTCGTTCGCCGACCGCGAGATCGTGCTGCGGCTGCTCGGCGCGCGCGCCTGGGAGATCCTCGATGCGCTGCGCCGCGAGCGCAACACCGGCCGCTCGGCGCGCATGCTCTACGAGGTGCTGGGCGACATCTGGGTGGTCCAGCGCAACCCCTACCTCGAAGACGACCTGCTGGCCAACGCCAAGCGGCGCGCGCTGCTCGTCGAGGCCCTGCAGCACCGCCTGCGCGAGATCGACAGGCGCCGCACGCCGGCGCAGGACGCGCGGCGCGACGCGCTCGTCGGCGAGCTGCTCGCCGCCGCGCATGCGGCGGTGCAGCGCTTCGAGGCGCATTTCGACGAGGTGAGCGCGCTGCGCCGCGCGGCGCGCCGCGTGCTCGGCCGCCACACCGCCAGGCACAACATCGCGTTCGACGGCATGAGCCGCGTGGCGCATGTCACCGATGCCACCGACTGGCGCGTCGAGTATCCCTTCGTCGTGCTCACGCCCGACAGCGAGGCCGAGACGGCGGCGCTGGTGGCCGGCTGCATCGAGCTGGGCCTGACCGTGATCCCGCGCGGCGGCGGCACCGGCTACACCGGCAGCGCGGTGCCGCTCACCTGGAAGAGCGCGGTTCTCAACACCGAGAAGCTCGACGCGCTGGGCGAGGTCAAGCAGGTCGTCCTGCCGGGCCTGAGCGAGCCGGTGCCGACCATCACCACCGGCGCCGGGGTCGTGACGCAGCGCGTGGCCGACGCCGCCGAACGTGCCGGGCTGGTGTTCGCGGTCGACCCGACGAGCGCCGAGGCCAGCTGCATCGGCGGCAACATCGCGATGAACGCCGGCGGCAAGAAGGCCGTGCTCTGGGGCACGGCGCTCGACAACCTCGCCAGCTGGCGCATGGTCACGCCCGAGGCGAAGTGGCTCGAGGTCGTGCGCCTGGACCACAACCTCGGCAAGATCCACGACGCGGCGCTGGCGCGCTTCGAGCTGCGCCACTTCGACGCCGGCGGCCGCACCCTCGAGCGCACCGAACTGCTCGAGATCCCGGGCCGGCTGTTGCGCACGCAGGGCCTGGGCAAGGACGTCACCGACAAGTTCCTCGCCGGGCTGCCGGGCATCCAGAAGGAAGGCTGCGACGGCCTCGTGACGAGTGCGCGCTGGGTGCTGCACCGCATGCCGGCGCAGGTGCGCACGGTGTGCCTGGAGTTCTTCGGCAACGCCAAGGACGCGGTGCCGGCCATCGTCGAGATCAAGGACTTCGTGTTCGCGCGCCGCGACGTGCAGCTCGCCGGCCTCGAGCACCTCGACGACCGCTACCTGAAGGCGGTCGGCTACGCCACCAAGAGCAAGCGCGCGCCGGCCGCACGGTCGTCGGGGCTGCCCAAGATGGTGCTGCTGGGCGACATCGTCGGCGACGACGACGCCGCGGTGGCGCGTGCCGCGAGCGAGGTGGTGCGCATCGCCAACGCGCGCGGCGGCGAGGGCTTCGTCGCGGTGAGCGCCGAGGCGCGCAAGAAGTTCTGGCTCGACCGCAAGCGCACGGCGGCGATCGCGCGCCACACCAACGCCTTCAAGATCAACGAGGACGTGGTGATCCCGCTGGCGCGCATGGGCGAGTACACCGAAGGCATCGAGCGCATCAACATCGAACTGTCGCTGCGCAACAAGCTGGCGCTCGCCGATCGCCTGGAAGCCTTCTTCGTGCACGAAGAGATGCCGCTGGGCAGGAGCGAAGACGCGGGCGAGATCTCGCGCGCCGTGCTGCTGGAGGACCGCGTGCAACTGGCGCTGGGGCTGTTGCGCGTGGTGCGTGCGCTGTGGAAGTCCTGGCTCGCCAACCTGGACCTCGAGCACGGCGAGAGCGGGCGCAGCGTGTTCGCGCTGCTGCAGGACCACACGCTGCGCGCGTCGTGGAAGAGGCAGCTGCTCGAGCCGCTGCAGCAGCTCTTCGTCGGCGCCGCATTCGAGCCGATCGTCGCGCGCTGCAAGGCCATCCACCAGGAGGTCCTGCGCGGCCGCGTCTGGGTGGCGCTGCACATGCACGCCGGCGACGGCAACGTGCACACCAACATCCCCGTCAACAGCGACGACTACGCGATGCTGCGCAGCGCGCACGAGGTGGTGGCGCGCATCATGGCGCTGGCGCGCGGCCTGGGCGGCGTGATCTCGGGCGAGCACGGCATCGGCATCACCAAGCTCGAGTTCATGAGCGACGAGGAGCTGGCCCCGTTCGCCGAGTACAAGCGCCGCATCGACCCCGAGGGACGCTTCAACAAGGGCAAGCTGCTGCGCGCCCCGGCCGGGCCGCGCGCCGGCGCCGACGCGCGGCCGGCCGACCTGAGCGCGGCCTACACGCCGAGCTTCGGCCTGATGGGCCACGAGTCGCTCATCATGAAGCAGAGCGACATCGGCGCCATCAGCACCAGCATCAAGGACTGCCTGCGCTGCGGCAAGTGCAAGCCGGTGTGCGCGACGCACGTGCCGCGCGCCAATCTGCTGTACAGCCCGCGCAACAAGATCCTCGCCACCTCGCTGCTGATCGAGGCCTTCCTGTACGAGGAGCAGACGCGGCGCGGCGTCGGCGTCGCGCACTGGGCCGAGTTCGAGGACGTCGCGGAGCACTGCACCGTCTGCCGCAAGTGCGCCGCACCCTGCCCGGTGAACATCGACTTCGGCGACGTGTCGATGAACATGCGCGCGCTGCTGCGCAAGATGGGCAAGAAGAGCCTGCGCCCGGGCGGCGCGGCGGCGCTGGCCTTCCTCAACGCCACCAACCCGCAGACCATCAAGGCGATGCGCCGGGCGATGGTGGGTCTGGGCTTCAAGGCGCAGCGCCTGGCGCACGCGCTGCTGCTGCCGGCGGCCAGGCGCCAGACGCGCAGGCCGCCGGCCACGCTGGGCGCGGCGCCGCTCGTCGAGCAGGTGATCCACTTCGTCAACAAGAAGATGCCCGGCGGCCTGCCCAAGAAGACGGCGCGCGCGCTGCTCGACATCGAGGACCGCCGCTACGTGCCCGTCGTCCGCGACCCGCGCGCGACGACGAGCGATACCGAGGCGGTGTTCTACTTCCCCGGCTGCGGCAGCGAGCGCCTGTTCAGCCAGGTCGCTCTGGCGACGCAGGCCATGCTCTGGCATGCCGGCGTGCAGACCGTGCTGCCGCCGGGCTATCTGTGCTGCGGCTATCCGCAGCGCGGCAGCGGCCAGTCCGAGCGCGCCGACAAGCTCATCACCGACAACCGGGTGCTGTTCCACCGCGTGGCCAACACGCTGAACTACCTCGACATCAAGACGGTGGTGGTGAGCTGCGGCACCTGCCACGACCAGCTGCAGGACTACGAGTTCGGGCAGATCTTCCCCGGCAGCCGCATCGTCGACATCCACGAGTTCCTGCTCGAAAAGGACATCCGCCTGGCCGATGGTGAGGCCGGCTACCTGTTCCACGATCCCTGCCACAGCCCGATGAAGCAGCGCGAGCCGATGCAGACCGTGCGCGCGCTCGTCGGCGTGCCGGTGGTCAAGAGCGAGCGCTGCTGCGGCGAGAGCGGCACGCTCGCCGTCGCGCGGCCCGACATCTCGACGCAGGTGCGCTTTCGCAAGGAGGAGGGGCTGCGCCGCGACGAGGCCGAGCTGCGCGCCGCCACCGGCAGCGCCGGGCCGCTGAAGATCCTCACCAGCTGCCCGAGCTGCCTGCAGGGGCTCACGCGCTACCAGGACGACCTGGCCGGCGGCCTGCTCGAGGCCGACTACCTCGTCGTCGAGATGGCGCGCCGGCTGCTCGGGCCGACCTGGCTCGAGGACTACGTGGCGCGCGCCAACGCCGGCGGCATCGAACGCGTGCTGCTGTAGTGCGCTGCCCCTGCGCGCGCAGGGGCGGCGGTGCGCGGCAGCAGGGCGCACGCCAGGCCCGGCGATACACTCCCTCGCATGCGGCGACGCCCCGGCAGGCATCGGGCGGCCGCGCTCCACGCCCGACGAGAGCCATGCCCAGCCCCAAGCCCACCGCCGTCACCGTCCACGAAGCCTCGCGCACGCTCGAAGTCGGCTTCGACGACGGAGCCTCCTTCCGCATCCCCTTCGAGCTGATGCGCGTGTACTCGCCCTCGGCCGAGGTGCAGGGCCACGGGCCCGGCCAGGAGGTGCTGCAGACCGGCAAGCGCGAGGTCGGCATCGCCAGCGTCGAGCCGGTGGGCCATTACGCGCTGCAGCCGCACTTCACCGACGGCCACGACAGCGGCCTGTTTTCGTGGGAATACCTCTACTACCTCGGCGCGCACGAAGCCGAGCTCTGGCAGCGCTACGAAGAGCGGCTGGCCAAGGCCGGCGTGTCGCGCGACGCGCCGATGGCGGCGGCGCGCGCCGGCGGCGGCTGCGGCCCGCACTGACGATCCAGTCGTGGCACAGACCCACTTCGGCTACGAGGACGTCGACGAGCGCGACAAGGCGCGCCGCGTGCGCGGCGTATTCGACTCGGTGGCGCCGCGCTACGACCTGATGAACGACGTGCTGTCGTTCGGGCTGCATCGGCTTTGGAAGAGCTACACGGTGGCGGTGGCCGCGGTGCGCCCGGGCATGCAGGTGCTCGACATCGCCGGCGGCACGGGCGACCTGGCGCGCGAGTTCGCCGCCGCGGCCGGCGCGAGCGGGCGCGTCGTGCTCACCGACATCAACGAGGCGATGCTGCGCGTCGGCCGCGACCGCCTGCTCGATGGCGGAGTCGTGCTGCCCACCGTGGCCTGCGACGCCGAACGGCTGCCCTTCGCCGACGCTGCGTTCGACCTCGTCAGCGTGGCCTTCGGCCTGCGCAACATGACGCACAAGGAGGCCGCCCTGGCCGAGATGGCGCGCGTGCTGCGCCCGGGCGGCCGGCTGCTCGTGCTCGAGTTCTCCCGGCCCGCGGCGCCGCTGCAGCGGCCCTACGACTTCTACTCGTTTCGCGTCATGCCGCTGCTCGGCCGCTGGATCGCCGGCGACGCCGACAGCTACCGCTACCTGGCCGAGAGCATCCGCATGCACCCCGACCAGGCCGAGCTCAAGGCGATGATGAAGACGGCCGGCTTCGGCCATGTCGACGTGCACAACCTCGCCGCAGGCATCGTCGCCCTGCACGTCGGCATCAAGTGCTGAGATCGGACATACGGGTCCGCCTGCGCGGACCCGTTCGCCGATCGAAGAGCTGCGCGTGTCACAGCACGCGCAGCGCCTTCAGACCGCGGGCAATTCGGCCTGCGCCAGCAGCGGCGCCGCGGCGTCCTTGGGCGCGACGATCGGCGCCGCGAGCCCGGCCGTGAGCGGCCAGCGGATGGCGAGCGCCGGGTCGTCCCAGCGGATCGCGCGTTCGCAATCCCGGGCGTAGACGTCGGTCGTCTTGTAGAGGAAATGCGTGTCGTCCTCGAGCGCGAGGAAGGCGTGCGCGAAGCCCTCGGGAATCCAGAGCTGACGCCGGTTGGCCGCGCTCAGCTCGACGCCGACCCAGCGGCCGAAGCCGGGCGAGCCGCGCCGGATGTCGAGCGCGACGTCGAAGACCGCGCCGCGCACCACGCGCACCAGCTTGCCCTGCGCGTGCGGCGGCAGCTGATAGTGCAGGCCGCGCATCACGCCGGCCTTGCTGCACGAATGGTTGTCCTGCACGAAGGGCCGCGGCGCGGGCAGGCCGATGCGCGCCAGCGCGGCGTCGAAGGCGGCCTGGTTCCAGCTCTCCATGAACCAGCCGCGCTCGTCGCCGAAGACCTGCGGCTCGACGATCACGACTTCGGCCAGTGCCGTCCGCTCGAGCCGCATCACCAGCTGCGCTCGCGCAGCAGTTGCTGCAGGTACTGCCCGTAGCCGTTCTTGGCCAGCGGCGCGGCCAGGGCCTCGAGCTGGGCGGCGTCGATCCAGCCGCTGCGGTAGGCGATCTCCTCCGGGCAGGCCACCTTCAGGCCCTGGCGCTTCTCGAGCGTGGCGATGAACTGGCCGGCCTCGAGCAGGCTGTCGTGCGTGCCGGTGTCGAGCCAGGCGTAGCCGCGGCCCATGATCTCGACCTCGAGCCGGCCCTGGCGCAGGTAGGTGGCGTTGACCTCGGTGATCTCGAGCTCGCCGCGCGCGCTCGGGCGGATCGCGGCGGCGATGTCGCACACGTCGCGGTCGTAGAAGTACAGGCCCGTCACCGCGTAGTGGCTCTTGGGCGCCTTGGGCTTTTCCTCGATGCTGAGGGCGCGGCGCGCGGCGTCGAACGCGACGACGCCGTAGCGCTCGGGGTCGTGCACGTGGTAGGCGAAGACGGTGGCGCCTTCGCTGCGCGCGTCGGCGCGCGCCAGCAGCGGCTGGAAATCGTGGCCGTAGAAGATGTTGTCGCCGAGCACGAGCGCGCTCGGCTGACCGGCCACGAAGCGGCGGCCGAGGATGAAGGCCTGCGCCAGCCCGTCGGGGCTGGGCTGCACGCAGTAGCTGAAGTTCATGCCCCAGGCGCTGCCGTCGCCCAGCAGCGCCGCGAAGCGCGGCGTGTCCTGCGGCGTGCTGATCACCAGCACGTCGCGCATGCCGGCCAGCATCAGCGTCGTGAGCGGGTAGTAGATCATCGGCTTGTCGTACACCGGCAGCAGCTGCTTGCTCACCGCCAGCGTGGCCGGGTGCAGCCGGGTGCCGGCGCCGCCGGCGAGGATGATGCCCTTGCGTTGTGGCATGCGGGGGTTCCGTGTCGCGCTCAGCGCGCGAACCACTCGGCGAGCACGCGCGCCACGCCCTGCTGCCAGGGCGGCAGCACGAGGCCGAAGGCCTGCTGCAGCTTGCGCGTCGCCAGGCGCGAGTTGAGCGGGCGCGCCGCCGGCAGCGGATAGGCCGAGGTCGGAATCGGGCGCAGCGCGTCGGCTGCCGCCTTCACCGGCTGCCCGGCGGCGCGTGCCGCCTCGATGACGAAGCGCGCATAGCCGTGCCAGCTCGTCTCGCCGCCGGCCACGCAGTGGTAGGTGCCGGCCAGTGCCGGCTCGGCGCGCGCGCGCAAGAGCGCATGCGCGCTGACGTCGGCCAGCAGCTCGGCGCCGGTGGGCGCGCCGACCTGGTCGTCGATGACCTCGAGCGTGTCGCGCTCGGCCGCCAGGCGCAGCATCGTGCGCGCGAAGTTGCCGCCGCGCGCCGCGTAGACCCAGCTCGTGCGCAGGATGAGGTGCCGGCAGCCGCTGGCGCGGATCGCTTGCTCGCCTTCGAGCTTGCTGCGGCCGTAGGCGTTCAGCGGACCGGTGGGCGCGTCCTCGTCGCGCGGCGCGCAGCCGCTGCCGTCGAACACGTAGTCGGTGCTGTAGTGCACGAGCAGCGCGCCGCGCGCGGCGGCTTCGGCGGCCAGCACCGCGGGTGCGGCGGCGTTGATCGTGTGCGCCAGCGCGGGCTCGCTCTCGGCCTTGTCGACCGCGGTGTGCGCGGCGGCGTTGACGATGACCTCGGGCTGCGCGCGCGCCACGAGCCCGCGCAGCGACTCGGGCCGGCTGAAGTCGGCGGCGAGCTCGCCGGGTGAATCGAAGTCGCAGGCGACCACGTCGCCCAGCGGCGCCAGCGCGCGCTGCAGCTCCCAGCCGAGCTGACCGTTCTTGCCGAGCAGCAGGATCCTCATCGCTGCTCGTAGTTTGCCGCCACCCAGTCGCGGTAGCTGCCGCTCTGTACCTCGGCCACCCAGTCGGCATGCTCGAGGTACCAGCGCACCGTCCGGCGGATGCCGGTCTCGAAGGTCTCGGCCGGGCGCCAGCCCAGTTCGCGCTCGATCTTGCGCGCGTCGATCGCGTAGCGGCGGTCGTGGCCGGGGCGGTCCTTGACGTAGGTGACGAGGCGCGCGTACGGGCCCGCGGCGCTCGGGCGCAGCTCGTCGAGCAGCGTACAGATGGTGCGCACGATCTCGATGTTGGGCTTCTCGTTCCAGCCGCCGATGTTGTAGGTCTGGCCGACACGGCCGCCGGCGAGCACGGCGCGGATGGCGCTGCAGTGGTCGCCGACGTAGAGCCAGTCGCGTACCTGCATGCCGTCGCCGTACACCGGCAGCGGCTTGCCCGCCAGCGCGTTGACGATCACGAGCGGGATCAGCTTCTCGGGGAACTGGTAGGGCCCGTAGTTGTTGCTGCAGTTGGTCGTGAGCACCGGCAGCCCGTAGGTGTGGTGCCAGGCGCGTACCAGGTGGTCGCTCGCCGCCTTGCTCGCCGAGTACGGGCTGTTGGGCGCGTAGGCATGCTCCTCGGTGAAGGCCGGGGCGCCGGGCGCGAGGCTGCCGTAGACCTCGTCGGTGCTCACGTGCAGGAAGCGGAAGGCGGCGCGCTCGGCCTCGGGCAGCGCGCTCCAGTGGGCGCGGGCCGCCTCGAGCAGCGTGCAGCTGCCTTCGACATTGGTCTTGATGAAAGCGCCGGGCCCGAGGATGCTGCGGTCGACATGGCTCTCGGCGGCGAAGTGCACGAGCGCGCGCGGCCGGTGCTCGGCGAGCAGCCGCTCGACGAGCGTGCGCTCGCCGATGTCGCCCTGCACGAAGACATGGCGTGCGTCACCCGCCAGCGCGGCCAGGTTGCGCAGGTTGCCGGCGTAGGTGAGCGCGTCGAGGTTGACGACGCGTTCGTCGCGCGTCGCCGGCTGCGCCAGCCAGTCGAGCACGAAGTTGCTGCCGATGAAGCCGGCGCCGCCCGTGACGAGGATCGTCACGGCTGCTGCTCCCCGATGCGCTTGGTCATCGCGTCTTGCTCCCGTTGCACGGTCTTCAGGTCGTGACCCGGCCGTAGGTGTCCTCGAAGCGCACGATGTCGTCCTCGCCCAGGTAGCCGCCCGACTGCACCTCGATGATCTCGAGCGGGACCTTGCCCGGATTGGCTAGGCGGTGCCTGTGGCCGAGCGGGATGTAGGTGCTCTGGTTCTCGCCCAGCAGGACGACGGCGTCGCCGTTGGTCACCTCGGCGGTGCCGCGCACGACGATCCAATGCTCGGCGCGGTGATGGTGCATCTGCAGGCTCAGGCTCGCACCCGGCTTGACCATGATGCGCTTGACCTGGAAGCGCGGGCCCGCGTCGATGCTGTCGTACCAGCCCCAGGGCCGGTGCACCTTGCGGTGCAGCGCCTGCTCGCCGCGCTGCTCGGCGCCGAGCTGGGCGACGATCTTCTTCACGTCCTGGCTCTTGTCGCGGCTGGCCACCAGCACGGCGTCGGGCGTCTCCACCACCACCGCGTCGTCCAGGCCGACCACACTCACGAGCCGGCTCGTCGCGTGCACGAGCGTGTTGCGGCTGTCGGCGACGATGGCGTCGCCGACCGCGGCGTTGCCGGCGGCGTCCTTGGGCAGCATCTGCCACACGGCGTCCCAGGCGCCGAGGTCGCTCCAGCCGGCGGCCAGCTCGTACATGCGGATGTCGAGCGTGCCGGGGCAATGCTCCATCACCGCGTAGTCCACCGACTCGGCGGGCACGGCGGCGAACTCGGCCCGGCCCGGGCGCACGAACTTGGCGTCGGTCGTGCGCGCCGCCCAGGCCCTGCGGCAGGCCTCGGCGATGTCGGGCCGGAAGCGCTCGAGCGCGGCCAGCCAGACCGAGGCCTTGAGCACGAACATGCCGGCGTTCCAGTAATAGCCGCCTGCCCGCAGGTAGCCCTCGGCGGTGGCGAGGTCGGGCTTCTCGACGAAGCGTGCGACACGCTGCGCCGGCGCCGGGCCTTCGGCGAGGATGTAGCCGTAGCCGGTCTCGGGGCGTGCGGGCCGCACGCCGAGGATCGCGATCGCGCCGGCGGCCGCGTCGCGCACCGCGCGGCGCACGGTGCTTGTGAAGGCGACCGCATCGGAGACGGTCTGGTCGGCCGGCGTGACCACGAGCACGGGGTCGGTGCCGCTGTCGACCGCCTGCAGCGCGGCCAGCGTGAGCGCAGGTGCGGTGTTGCGCCCGAGCGGCTCGAGCAGCACGGCGGCCGGCTCGCTCGGGATCTCGCGCAGCTGGTCGAGCACGAGGAAGCGATGCTCCTCATTGCCCACCACCAAGGGCCCGGCCACTTCGAGCCCGGGCTCGGCCAGGCCCTGCAGGCGCGCCGCCGCTTGCTGGAACAGGCTGGTGTTGCCCGAGAGCACGAGGAACTGCTTGGGAAAGCCGGCGCGCGACAGCGGCCACAGCCGCGTGCCCGAGCCGCCGGCCATCACGACCGGAACGACGGTGATCGCACTCATGCCTCGAATCCGTTGGGGTTCATCGACTGCCAGCGCCAGCTGTCGCTGCACATCTGCGACAGATCGCGTTTCGCGCGCCAGCCCAGCAGCGCCTGCGCCGCCGAAGGGTCGGCCCAGCAGGCGGCGACGTCGCCGGGGCGCCGCGCCACCACCTCGCAGGGCACGGCGCGGCCGCTCGCCGCCTCGTAGGCGCGCACCAGCTCGAGCACGCTCGTGCCGCGGCCGGTGCCGAGGTTGACGGTGAAGGAGCCCGGCGCATCGAGCAGATGACGTAGCGCGGCCACATGGCCTTCGGCCAGGTCGACGACGTGGATGTAGTCGCGCACGCCGGTGCCGTCGGGCGTGGGGTAGTCGTTGCCGAACACCTGCAGCCTGGGCCGCCGGCCGACCGCTACCTGCGCGACGTAGGGCATCAGGTTGTTCGGCGTGCCGCGCGGATCCTCGCCGATGCGGCCGCTGGCGTGCGCGCCCACGGGGTTGAAGTAGCGCAGCGCGGCAATGCGCCACGCCGGATCGGCCGCCGCCAGGTCGCGCAGGATCTGCTCGCCCATGAGCTTGGTGTGGCCGTAGGGGTTGGTGGCGGCCAGCGGCGCCGCCTCGGTGATCGGCAGCCGCTCGGGCTGGCCGTAGACGGTGGCGCTGGAGCTGAAGACGAAGCGCTTGACGCCGTGGCGCTGCAGCAGGCGGCATACGGTGAGCAGGCCGCCAAGGTTGTTCGCGTAGTAGTCGAGCGGCCGCGCCGTCGATTCGCCCACCGCCTTGAACGCCGCGAAGTGCACCGCGGCGTCGATGCGCCGCCGCTCGAAGAGGCCGCCCAGCGCGGCGGCGTCGCAGACGTCGATGCGCTCGAACACCGGCGCGCGGCCGCCGATCTCGCGCAGGCGCACCAGCACTTCGGGCGAGCTGTTGCTGAAGTCGTCGACGCCGACGACGTCGAAGCCAGCCTCCTGCAAGGCGAGCCAGGTGTGCGAGGCGATGTAGCCGGTGGCCCCGGTAAGCAGGATGGTCGGCATAAGGGAGCGTGGCGGCTGCGGCGCTGCGATGCCATGCACGTCATGCGGCACGATCGCGGCTGCGGCGTGCGCGCGCGCGGCAGGCGCGGCGCGCATTGTCCACGATGCCCAGGTGCGGACGGCATCGGCGGCCGCGGCGTGGCGCAGGGCGCTGCCTACAATGCGGCAATGCTTCACAGCCTCACAGCCATGCTGGCGCCGCCGGTGCTAGAGCGGCTCACGCTGGTGCTCAACCATGTGCTCGGCAGCGAGACGGTGGCGACCGAGCGGCTGCAGCCCCATGCCGGGCGCGCGCTGGTGTTGCGCCTCGACGGCTGGCCGGCCTTGCTGCCGCCGGTGCCGCCGCTGGCCTGGAGCGTGACGCCGGCCGGCCTGCTCGAATGGAACGGCCTCGCGCCCGACGCATCGGCGGCGCTGCAGGTGCATGTCGACGCGTCGAACCCGGCGCTGCTGTTCGCGCGCGTTCTGCTCGGCGAGCGACCCGAGGTGCGCATCGAGGGCGACGCGGCGCTCGCGGCCGACATCGGCTGGCTGCTCGCCAACCTGCGCTGGGACGTCGCCGCCGACCTCGAGCGCCTGTTCGGCCGCGCCGTCGCGCAGCAGCTGCACCAGGCCGGGCGTGCGCTGGCCGGCGCGCTGCGCAGCGCACTCGGCGCCGTGGGTCCGCTGGCCGAGCGCTACGGCCCGCGGTCGGGCCGATGAGGCAGTTCGGGCGCCTCGTCTTCATCGTCGTCACCGTCCTGCGCTTCGGCCTGGACGAGGTCGCGCTGTCGGCCTTCCCGCAGCGCTGGATGCGCGCGCTGGTGCGCATCGTCACCGTCGGCCGGCGCCTGGACGCGCCGCGCGGGCAGCGCCTGCGCCAGGGGCTCGAACGCCTGGGGCCGATCTTCGTCAAGTTCGGCCAGGTGCTGTCGACGCGGCGCGACCTGATCCCGCCCGACGTGGCCGACGAACTGGCCAAGCTGCAGGACCGCGTGCCGCCGTTCCCGGCGCCGGTGGCGCGCACCCTCGTCGAGCGCGCCTTCGGCCGGCCGATCGAGGCGCTGTTCGAGCAGTTCGAAGCCGAGCCGGTGGCCAGCGCCTCGATCGCGCAGGTGCACTTCGCGCGCCTGGCCGGCGGGCGCGAGGTGGCGGTCAAGGTGCTGCGCCCGGCGATGCTGCAGGTCATCGAGCAGGACCTGAGGCTGCTGCACACGCTGGCGCGCTGGCTCGAGCGGCTCTCGGCCGACGGCCGGCGCCTGAAGCCGCGCGAGGTGGTGGGCGAGTTCGACGCCTACCTGCACGACGAGCTCGACCTCGTGCGCGAAGCGGCCAACGCGGCGCAGCTGCGGCGCAACATGACCGGGCTGGGCCTCGTGCTCGTGCCCGAGATGATCTGGGACCTGTGCACCGAGAGCGTGATCGTGATGGAGCGCATGCACGGCGTGCCGATCAGCCAGGTGCAGCGGCTGCGCGACGCCGGCGTCGACATCCGCAAGCTCGCGCGCGACGGCGTGACGATCTTCTTCACGCAGGTCTTCCGCGACGGCTTCTTCCACGCCGACATGCACCCGGGCAACATCCAGGTCAGCCTCGATGCGCAGACCTTCGGGCGCTACATCGCGCTCGACTTCGGCATCATCGGCACGCTCACCGAGACCGACAAGGAATACCTGGCGCACAACTTCATCGCCTTCTTCCGGCGCGACTACAAGCGCGTGGCCGAGCTCCACATCGAAAGCGGCTGGGTGCCGCCGGGCACGCGCGTCGACGCGCTGGAAAGTGCGATCCGCGCCGTCTGCGAGCCGCATTTCGACCGGCCGCTGAAAGACATCTCGCTCGGCCAGCTGCTGCTGCGCCTGTTCCAGACCTCGCGCCGCTTCAACGTCGAGATCCAGCCCCAGCTCGTGCTGCTGCAAAAGACGCTGCTCAACATCGAGGGCCTGGGCCGGCAGCTCGACCCCGAACTCGACCTGTGGAGCACCGCCAAGCCCTTCCTCGAGCGCTGGATGGACGAGCAGGTGGGCTGGCGCGGCCTGCTCGAGCGGCTGAAGAACGAGGCGCCGCGCTACGCACAGCTGCTGCCCGAACTGCCGCGCCTGCTGCACCAGGCGCTGGCCGAGCGGCAGCGGGCGCCCGATCCGGCGCTGCTCGCCGCCTTGCTGGTCGAGCAGCGGCGCACGCGCGCGCTGCTGCAGGCGCTGCTGTGGCTGGGCCTGGGCTTCGTGCTCGGCGCCATCGTCGTGCGGCTGGCGCTGCGCTACTGAAGCGGCCGAGGCGGGTGTCCCGCATGCCGCCCGGGCCGGCCGGAACGCGGGCGGCCGGGCGCCCCGCGCCCGGGATCGCCGACAGCGCAAGGCGCCGCTGCGCTCTACAATCCGCCGTTTTTCCCTGCCGCGAACCGCGCCCCGAGCCATGCCGATCTACGCCTACCGCTGCAGCGCCTGCGGGCACGCGCAGGACGTGCTGCAGAAGATCTCCGACCCCGTGCTCGACACCTGTCCGGCCTGCGGCGCGGCGGCCTTCGTCAAGCAGCTCACGGCCGCCGGCTTCCAGCTCAAGGGCTCGGGCTGGTACGTCACCGACTTCCGCGGCAATGGCGCCGCGGCGGCCAAGAAGGACGATGCGGCCGGCGGCGCTGCCGGCAAGGCGGCCGACACCGGCGCGGGCAAGGGCGAGGACAAGGCGGCCGCGAAGGGCGAAGGCAAGGGCGAAGGCAGCGACGCGAAATCCGCCGCCGCGCCGGACGCTGCGCCCAAGACGGCGCCGGGCGCGTCTTCGGGCACTGCGCCCGCCGCGGCGCCGGGCAGCGGGGCGGCGCCCGCCGGCAAGTAGGCCGGCGCCTGCCTGCCCGCGTGCCGCTGTCACCCGAGGGGCCGCCTTGAGGAAGTACATCGTCGCCGGCCTGCTCGTCTGGCTGCCGCTGGCCATCACGATCTGGGTGCTGTCGTGGCTGGTCGGCACCTTCGACGGCGTATTCGCCTCGCTGCTGTCGGTGGCGCAGGCCGTGCTGCCGGCGTCCTGGTTCGCTGCCCTCGACGGGCTGCGCCACGTGCCGGGCCTGGGCGTGCTCGTGGTGGCGGCCGGGCTGCTGCTGACGGGCGTGTTCGCGGCCAACATGTTCGGCCAGTGGTGGCTGCGCTGGTGGGATCTGCTCATCGGCAAGATCCCCATCGTCAAGAGCATCTACAACTCGGTCAAGCAGGTCTCCGACACGCTGTTCTCGAGCAACGGCAACGCGTTCCGCGAGGCCGTGCTGGTGCAGTACCCGCGCACCGGCTCGTGGACGATCGCCTTCGTCACCGGCAGGCCCGGCGGCGAGGTGGCGGCGCGGCTGGCGGGCGACTTCGTCAGCGTCTACGTGCCCACCACGCCCAACCCGACCTCGGGCTTCTTCCTGATGATGCCGCGCAGCGACATCGTGCCGCTGGCGATGAGCGTGGACGAGGCGCTCAAGTACGTCATCTCGATGGGCGTGGTGGCGCCGGGCACGAACCCGCCGCTGCCGGCCCCGGCACGAAACTGAACGGGCGCGGCCCGGCCCGGCAGCCGGCCCGTCCTGAGAGCCCGTGGAGATGCGAATCGCGGGCGCGATTCATGTCTTCACGGGCTCCGAGGGCTTGCGACACAGCCCGCTGCAGCGCCACTCTTCGTACCGTCGACAAACCCGATTCCCGAGCGAGAGCACTATGAGAACCACCTACTGCGGCCTGGTCAGCGAAGCGCTGCTGGGCCAGGACGTCACGCTGATGGGCTGGGCCCACCGCCGCCGCGACCACGGCGGCGTGATCTTCGTCGACCTGCGCGACCGCGAGGGCCTGGTGCAGATCGTCTGCGACCCCGACCGGCCGGAGATGTTCGCGCGCGCCGAGGGCGTGCGCAACGAGTTCTGCCTGCAGGTGAAGGGGCGCGTGCGGCCGCGCCCGGCCGGCACCGAGAACGCCAACCTCACGAGCGGCAAGGTCGAGGTGCTGGCGCAGGAGCTGGAGGTGCTCAACCCGAGCGTGACGCCGCCGTTCCAGCTCGACGACGACAACCTCAGCGAGACGGTGCGCCTGACGCACCGCGTGCTCGACCTGCGCCGCGCGCCGATGCAGAAGAACCTGCGCCTGCGCTACAAGGTGGCGATGGAGGTGCGCCGCTTCCTCGACGGCGAGGGCTTCGTCGACATCGAGACGCCGATGCTCACGCGCAGCACGCCCGAGGGCGCGCGCGACTACCTCGTGCCCAGCCGCGTGCACGACGGCCAGTTCTTCGCGCTGCCGCAAAGCCCGCAGCTGTTCAAGCAGCTGCTGATGGTGGCCGGCTTCGACCGCTACTACCAGATCGTCAAGTGCTTCCGCGACGAGGACCTGCGCGCCGACCGCCAGCCCGAGTTCACGCAGATCGACATCGAGACCAGCTTCCTGGGCGAGCAGGAGATCCGCGCCATTGCCGAGGCCATGGTGCGCCAGGTGTTCCGCAACGCGCTCGGCGTCGAGCTGCCGCCCTGCCGCGTGCTCGGCTACGCCGAGGCCATGCACCGCTACGGCTCGGACAAGCCCGACCTGCGCGTCAAGCTCGAGTTCACCGAGCTCACCGACGTGATGCAGGACGTCGAGTTCAAGGTCTTCTCCGGCCCGGCCGCCGCCGCCGGCGGCCGCGTGGCGGCGCTGCGCGTGCCCGGCGGCGGCGAGATGAGCCGCGGCGAGATCGACGGCTACGGCGAGTTCGTCAAGATCTACGGCGCCAAGGGCCTGGCCTGGATCAAGGTCAACGACGCCGCCAAGGGCCGCGACGGCCTGCAGTCGCCGATCGTCAAGAACCTGCACGATGCGGCGCTGGCGCAGATCCTGGCGCGCACCGGCGCGTGCAACGGCGACATCGTCTTCTTCGGTGCCGACGCGCGTGCCAAGGTCGTGAACGATGCGCTGGGCGCGCTGCGCGTCAAGATCGGCCACAGCGAATTCGGCCGCGCGCACGGCCTGGCCGAAGACGGCTGGGCGCCGCTGTGGGTGGTCGACTTCCCGATGTTCGAGTACGACGACGAGGCCGGCCGCTGGAACGCGATGCACCACCCGTTCACCAGCCCCAAGGACGGCCACGAGGCGTACATGGGCACCGATCCGGGCCGCTGCCTGGCCAAGGCCTACGACATGGTGCTCAACGGCTGGGAGATCGGCGGCGGCTCGGTGCGCATCCACCGCGCCGACGTCCAGGCCAAGGTCTTCGAGGCCCTGGCCATCACGCCCGAGCAGCAGCGCCACAAGTTCGGCTTCCTGCTCGACGCGCTGCAGTACGGCGCGCCGCCGCACGGCGGCCTGGCCTTCGGTCTGGACCGCATGGCCACGCTGATGAGCGGCGCCGAGAGCATCCGCGACGTCATCGCCTTCCCGAAGACGCAGCGCGCGCAGTGCCTGCTCACCGGCGCGCCGAGCGCGGTCGACGAGGGCCAGCTGCGCGAGCTGCACATCCGGCTGCGCAATCCGCCCCGGGCGGACTGAAGGCGCGGCGCGGTCGGGCCAGGCTGAGGACGGCAGGCGGTGGCCGAGCCAAGGCGCTGCAAGATCCCCGAGTCCGTCCTGGTGGTGATCCACACCGCCGCGCTCGAGGTGCTGCTGATCGAGCGTGCCGACCACCCCGGCTGGTGGCAGAGCGTGACCGGCTCGCGCGCGCGCGCCGACGAGCCGCTCGCGCAGACCTGCCGGCGCGAGGTGGCCGAGGAGACCGGCATCGCCGTCGACGCCGCCGGCGCACGGCTCGTGGACTGGGGGCTGACCAACGTCTACGAGATCTACCCGGTGTGGCGGCACCGCTACGCTGCGGGTGTCACGCACAACACCGAGCATGTCTACGGGCTCACGCTGGCCGCGCGCGTGCCGGTGCGCCTGGCGCCGCGCGAGCATCTCGCGTACCAGTGGCTGCCCTGGCGCGAGGCGGCCGACCGCTGCTTCTCGCCGAGCAACGCCGAGGCGATCCTTCAACTTCCGCGCTTCGTCCCCACCTGAAGCGCGATACTGAGCCATGAGTCGCCGCTTCCCCAGCCACGCCGGCGCGCGCACGAACCCGCTGAACAGCTCGCTGATGCCGCCGTACAGCGGTTTCGGTGCGCTGCGCGTGGCCACCTACAACATCCACAAGGGCGTGCGCGGCATGGGTCCGCGCAAGCGCCTCGAGATCCACAACCTGGGCCTGGCCGTCGAGGCGCTCGACGCCGACCTCGTGTTCCTGCAGGAGGTGCGCCTGTTTCACACGCGCGAGGCGCGCCGCTTCCAGCGCACCAGCTTCGGCTGGCCGGCCGACGGCCAGGCCGAGTTCCTGGCGCCGGTGGGTTACGAGTCGGCCTACCGCACCAATGCCGTCACGCGCCACGGCGAGCACGGCAATGCGCTGCTGTCGCGCTGGCCGATCGGCGATGTCGCCCAGCACGACGTGAGCGATCACCGCTTCGAGCAGCGCGGGCTGCTGCACGTGCCCGTCGCCTGGAACGGCGAGACCGTGCACACGGTGGTGGTGCACTTCGGCCTGGCGCACCGCAGCCGCGTGCGCCAGGTGCAGCGGCTGGCCGAGTTCGTCCGGCGCGAGATCCCGCGCGACGCGCGCCTGGTCGTGGCCGGCGACTTCAACGACTGGGGCGAGCGCCTCGACGCGTCGATGGCCGAGCTCGGACTGGCGCGCGCCGTCGACCCCAGGGCCGAGCGCACGGCCGCCGCCACCTTCCCGTCGCTGGCGCCGCTGTTCGCGCTCGACCGCTTCTACCTGCGCGGCCTGGCCTGCCGCTCGACGATGGTGCCGCGCGGCCTGACCTGGGCGCGCATGAGCGACCACCTGCCGCTGGTGGCCGAGCTCGAACCGCTCTGACGCGCGCCGGCCCGCCCCGCGAGCGATGCCGCCGCTGGACCCGCGCATCCTGAGCAGCTGGACTGCGGTGCCGGCGCCGCGCGTCGTGGGCAGCAACCGGGTCGATCTGCTCGAGGGCGGCGAGGCGCTGTTCCCGCGCATGCACGAGGCCATCGCCGCGGCGCGCCGCGAGGTCTGGCTGGCCAGCTACATCTTCCACGACGATGCCACCGCGCTGGCGATGATGGACGCGCTCGTCGCCGCCGCCGTGCGCGGCGTGGCGGTGCACGTGGTGGTCGACGGCTTCGGCAGCAAGAGCACGTTGCCGGCGATGCGCGAGCGGCTCGTGCCGGCGGGCGTGCGGCTGGAGGTGTTCCGCCCGCTCGAGCGCTGGTACGCCTGGTTCCAGCCGGGGCAACTGCGCCGACTGCACCAGAAGCTGTGCGTCTGCGACGAAGAGGTGGCCTTCGTCGGCGGCATCAACATCATCGACGACCGGCTCGACCTGCACCACGGCTGGAGCGAGCTGCCGCGCCTGGACTTCGCCGTCGAATGCCGCGGCCCGCTGGTGCTGGCCGTGTACGCGACCGCGCGTGCGATGTGGGCGCGCGCGCACCTGTGGCACGCCTGGCGCGACGACATGCGCCAGCTCGCGCAGGCCGCACGGCCGGTGGACGAGACGATGGCGATGCTGCGCCGGCTGCGCGGCGCGGCGCGGCTGCCCGGCGCCGACGACCGGCGGCCGATGCGCGCCGCGTTCCTGGTGCGCGACAACCTGCGCCAGCGCCGCGCCATCGAGCACAGCTACGTCGAGGCGATCCGCGGCGCGCGCGCCTCGGTCGATCTGGCCGTGCCGTACTTCTACCCGGGCCGCATCTTCCGCCGCGTGCTGCGCCACGCGGCCCGCCGCGGCGTGCGCGTGCGCCTGCTGCTGCAGGGCAAGGTCGACTACCGCATCGCCGCGCTGGCCGCGCGCGCGCTGTACGACGAGCTGCGCGGCCACGGCGTGCACATCTTCGAGTACGCGCCGGCCTTCCTGCACGCCAAGGTGGCGGTGGTCGACGAGAGCTGGGCCACGGTCGGCAGTTCCAACATCGACCCGCTGTCGCTGCTGCTCAACCTCGAGGCCAACGTCGTCGTGCGCGACGCGGGCTTCGCGCGCGCGTTGCGCGTTCGCTTCGAGGCGGCACTGGCCGTCTCGTCGCAGGTCGACGAGCGCCCGATGCGTGCCGGCTGGCGCGCCTGGCTGCGCCGCGCCGCGGTGGCCTGGCTGGCCAACGTCTATCTGCGTGTGGCGGGCATCACGGGGCGATACTGAAGCGTGCGCCTGCGCCGTGGCCCGGCGTGCGGTCGGTGTCCCGATCGGCGTTCGATCGGCGTTCGATCGGCGTTCGATCGGCGTTCGATCGGCGTTCGATCGGCGTTCGATCGGCGCCGCGCGGTGCCGGCAGTGCCGGCAGTGCCGGCAGTGCCGATTGGCGCGGCTCAGCGCCCGGGCGGCGGCCCGTAGCGGTTGGCGCCCGGCGTGCCGGGCAGCAGGCCGTTCACCGCGGCCAGCCACAGCCAGCCGAACACCGGCACCAGCAGCGCCAGCACCCAGGCGCCATGGCGGTCGCGGTCGTGCAGCCGCTTGGCGTTCACGGCCACCAGCGGCCAGGCCAGCAGCAGGCTGACCAGGCGCTCGGCGTCCTCCTCGCTCACCTGGGCGATGCCCAGCAGCGCGTGCAGCAGCAGCGCCAGGCCGAGCGGCACGCCCAGGCCCCACAGCCACCAGCCGCGGCGCGAGAGGCGGCCGCGCGGGTCGAGCAGCAGGCGCAGCGGCGGGACATCGTCGTCGCCGTCGAGCGAGGTCGCAGGGCCGATGATCGTCATGGCGCGAGCATAAGCCGGCGCCGCGCCCCGGGGCTGCCAGCGCGCGCTTCGGATGGCCCGCGGCCGCCCTTGACCGGCCTCAAGCGGGCGCGCGCGGCGCGGGCAAGAATCGAGCGGTGACGTCGTCGACACCCGAAGCGGTCTTCGTGGCGCGCGGGCTGGCCAAGATCTACCGCACCGGCGAGGTGGACGTGGTGGCGCTGGCCGACGTTTCGCTCGAGATCGCGCGCGGCGAGTTCATCGTGCTGCTCGGGCCCTCGGGCAGCGGCAAGAGCACGCTGCTCAACATCCTCGGCGGCCTGGACGTGCCCACGCGCGGCGAGCTGCGCTTCGGCGACCACCTGCTCAGCGGCGCGAGCGAGGCCGAGCTGACGCGCTACCGGCGCGACCACGTGGGCTTCGTGTTCCAGTTCTACAACCTCATCCCCAGCCTCACGGTGCGCGAGAACGTGGCGCTGGTGACCGACATCGCGCGCGCTCCGATGGACATCGACGAGGCGGTGGCGCTGGTCGGGCTGGCGCCGCGGCGCGACCATTTCCCGGCCCAGCTCTCGGGCGGCGAGCAGCAGCGCGTGGCGATCGCGCGCGCCATCGTCAAGCGCCCCGAGGTGCTGCTGTGCGACGAGCCGACCGGCGCGCTCGACTACGAGACCGGCAAGCTGGTGCTCGAGGTCATCGAGCGCGTCAATCGCGAGCTCGGCACCACGGCGGTGGTGATCACGCACAACGCGGCGATCGCCGGCATGGCCGATCGCGTGATCCGCCTGGCCAACGGCCGCGTGGCGCGCATCGAGCGCAACGCGCGCAGGCTCGCGCCCTCCGAACTGAGCTGGTGAGCGATGAGGGCGCTCGACCGCAAGCTGCTGCGCGACCTGCGCACGATGTGGAGCCAGGCGCTGACGATCGCGCTCGTCGTCGCCAGCGGCGTCGGCGGCTTCCTGACCACGCTGGCGGCGGTCGACTCGCTGGCGGCGGCGCGCGACCGCTTCTACGCCGCCAACCGCTTCGCCGACCTGTTCGCCGCCGTCAAGCGCGCGCCCGACGCGCTGGCCGATACGCTGCGCGCCATTCCCGGCGTGGCCGACGTGCAGACCACGGCCGAGTTCTACGTGCGCGTGCAGCTCGAGGGCGCGAACGACCCCGTCACCGGCCAGCTGATCGGCATCGACCGCCGCCGTCCGCTGCGCATGAACCGCATCACGCTGCGTCGCGGCCTGCCCGACGACCCGCTGTCGATGTCGCCCGGCGCGGCGCGCTCCGACGGCTCGCTGCCGGCCTGGGTGTCGGAGGCCTTCGCCACGACGCGCGGCCTGGTGCCGGGCGCGCGCGTCCGGGCGCTCGTCAACGGCCGCGAGCGCACGCTGGTGGTGGCCGGCATCGCGCTGTCGCCCGAGTACATCTTCGCCGGCATGTTCGGCATGCCCGACCAGCGCGGCTTCGGCATCTTCTGGGTCGACGCCGAGGCGCTGGCCGCCGCCTACGACATGACGGGCGCCTTCAACCGCGTCGCCGTCAAGCTGGCGCCGGGCGCCGACGCGCGCGCGGTGATCGCCGCGCTCGAGCGGCGGCTCGCGCCCTACGGCGGCCGCGAGGCCTTCGGCCGCGAGCTGCAGGTTTCGCACGCCATGCTCGACAACGAGATCAAGGAGCAGCACGTGATGGGCACCGTGCTGCCGGCGATCTTCCTCGGCGTCGCCGCCTTCTTGCTCAATGTCGTCGTCTCGCGCCTGGTGGCCACGCAGCGCGAGCAGATCGCGGCGTTGAAGGCGCTGGGCTACGCCAACCGCCGCATCGGCGCGCACTACCTGCAGATGGTGCTGGCCATCGTGCTCGCCGGCTTCGCGCTCGGCGTCTGGCTCGGCCGCGAGCTGGGCGCGCTGCTGCTCGGCCTGTACGCCGAGTTCTTCCGCCTGCCGCAGTTCGAGCTGCGGCTGGCGCCGGGGCTGGTGGCGGGCGCGCTCGCGCTCACGCTGGCGACCGCCGTGCTGGGCACGCTCAACGCCATCGTGGCCACCGTGCGGCTGGCGCCGGCCGAGGCCATGCGGCCGCCGGCGCCGGGGCGCTACCGGCGCACGCTGGCCGAGCGGCTGGGCCTGCGCCGCCTCGGCACCGGCGTGCGCATGATCCTGCGCGAGATGGAGCGCAAGCCGGTGCGCACGGGGCTGTCGATCGCCGGCGTGGCGGCGGCGGTGGCCATCGTCGTTATGGGCAACTTCTTCCGCGACGCGATGGACTTCATCGTCGACTCGCAGTTCGGCGTCGCGATGCGCCTGGACGTCTCGCTCTGGCTGGCCGAGCCCGCCGGCGACGCGCTGCGCCACGAGGTGGCGCGGTTGCCGGGGGTGACGATGGTCGAGCCGACGCGCTACGTGCCGGTGCGCATCGGCAACGGCCAGCGCAGCGAGCGCGCCCAGTTGCGCGGCGTGCCCGACGCGCCGCAGCTGGCGCGCATCGTCGACGTGCACAACCGCGTGCACCTGCCGCCGGGCGACGGCCTCGTGCTCACCGACCGCCTGGCCGACAAGCTCGGCCTGCGCATCGGCGAGCTGGCGCGCGTCGAGGTGCTCGAGGGCCGCGAGCGCGTGCTGGCGCTGCCGCTCGAGGCCACGGTGCAGGAGATGATGGGGCTCAACGCCTACATGCGGCGCGCGGCGCTCGACCGCGCGCTCGGCGACGGCGAGCTGGCGAGCGGCTTCGCGCTCGCCGTCGAGCGCGGCCGCGAGGACGAGCTGCTGGCCGCGACGCGCACGCTGCCCCGCGTGGCCGGCGCCTTCAGCAAGGCCACGCTGCTGCGCAACATGCAGGACGTGAGCGCGCGCAACATCCGCATCATGAGCACGGTGCTGACCGCGTTCGCCGCCGTCATCGCCGTCGGCGTGGTCTACAACAACGCGCGCATCGCGCTCGCCGAGCGCGCCTGGGAGCTGGCCAGCCTGCGCGTGCTCGGCTTCACGCGTGCCGAGGTGTCGGCGCTGCTGCTGGGCGAGCTCGCGCTGGCGATCGCGCTCGCGCTGCCGCTGGGCATGTGGCTGGGCTGGGCGCTGGTGCACGTCGTGACGGCGCTGCTCAAGAGCGACCAGTTCTTCTTCCCGGTGGTGATCCAGCCGCGCACCTATGCCTGGGCGGCGATCTGCGTGCTCGCCGCCGGCGCCGCCAGCGCGCTCGTCGTGCGACGGCGCATCGACCGCCTGGACATGGTGGCGGCGCTCAAGACGCGCGAATGACACCCGCGAGCGAGCGTGCCCCCCGATCGACGAGGACGAACATGACGCGCCGGAACCTCTTGCTCTCCATCGTCGCCGGCGTCGCCCTGGCGGCGCTGCTCGCCTGGGCGTTCGCGCCGCGGCCGCTCGAGGTGGAGACGGCACGCGCGCGGATCGGGGCGTTCGAGGCCACCATCGACGAGGACGCGCGCACGCGGCTGGCCGAGCGTTACGTGATCTCGGCGCCGCTAGCCGGCCAGTTGCAGCGCGTGACGCTGCGCGAGGGCGACGCCGTCGCCGCCGGCCAGGTGGTGGCGACGATGCTGCCGGCGCTGCCGCCGCTGCTCGACGAGCGCACGCTGCGCGAGCTGGCCGCGCGCGTGGCCGCCGCCGAGGCCTCGCTCGCGCGCGCGCGCACGGCCGTCGAGGCCGCCGGTGTGACGCTGCAGCAGGCGTCGACCGAACTCGCGCGCACGGAGGCGCTGGCGCGCCAGGGCTTCGTGGCGCCGAGCCGCATCGACGGCGAACGCCTCGCCGCGCAGGCGGCGGCCACGCAGCAAGAGGGCGCGCGCGCCGGTGCGCAGGTGGCGCGCCAGGAGCTCGAGCAGGCGCGCGCCGCGCTCGGCGCCGTGCGCGCCGGCGCCGGCACGCGCGCCTTCGCGCTGCGTTCGCCGGTCGCCGGCCGCGTGCTCAAGCTGCGCGTGCAGAGCGAGGCGGTGCTCGCGCTGGGCACGCCGGTGCTCGAGGTCGGCGACGTCGCCGCGCTCGAGATCGTGGCCGAGCTGCTCACCACCGACGCCGTGCAGACCGCACCCGGCAGCGCCGTGCACATCGAGCGCTGGGGCGGCGCGGGAGTGCTCGCAGGGCGCGTGCGGCGCGTCGAGCCGGCCGCCTTCACCAAGGTGTCGGCGCTCGGCGTCGAGGAGCAGCGCGTCAACGTCGTCATCGACTTCGCCAGCCCGCGCGAACGCTGGGCCGCGCTCGGCGACGGCTACCGCGTGGGCGTGCGCATCGTCACCATCAGCCGGCCGCAGGTGCTCACGGTGCCGGTGAGCGCGGTGTTTCCGCTGCCGGCGGCGGCTGCGGCAAGCGCTGCGCCGTCGGCTGTGCCGGCCTCGGGCGGCGAGCGCGGCGCGCCGCTGAAGCACGCCGTCTTCCGCGTCGAAGGCGGGCGCGCGCGGCTGCAGCCGGTGGAACTGGCGGCGCGCAACGGCAGCCTGGCCTGGATCCGGCAGGGGCTGGCGGCCGGCGCCCAGGTCATCGTCTACCCGCCGGCTGCCGTGGCCGACGGCGTGCGCGTCGCCGAGCGCGCGCCTGCCTGAGGTCGCGCGCCGCCGCGCATCAGGCCAGCGGCATCTCCAGCCGCACCGACTCGGCATCGGGCTGCGTCGCCGCCGGCTGCATGCCCAGCGATGCGGCCAGCTCGCGCATGCGCCGGTTCTCGAGCAGCACCGTGGCCACCAGGCGCTGCGTGCCGCGGCCGCGCAGGAAGTCGATCATCTTGGTGAGCAGGCGATGGCCCAGGCCGCTGCCCTTCAAGTCGCTGCGCACGAGGATGCCGAACTCGGCCTCGATGTTGTCGGGGTCGACCTGCGCGCGCACCACGCCCAGCGTCTCCTCGCCTGGGCCGTGCTCGAGCGCCGCGCTGGCGACGAAGGCCATCTCGCGCTCGTAGTCGATCTGCGTCAGGCGTGCCAGCTCGCTGCGCTCGATGCTGCGCCGCGAGTAGAAGATGCGCATGCGGATGTCCTCCGGATCGAGCCGCGCCATGAAGGCCAGATACTGCGCCTCGTCCTCGGGCCGGATCGGCCGCATCGTCACCGTGCGCGGCCGGCCCGCGCCGCTCCAGACGAAGGACTCGGCCAGTTCGGCCGGATAGGGCCGGATCGCGAAGCGTTCGGCGCCGCCCGGCGCGGCCGCGGCGACGCGCACGCGCGCGTCGAGCGCGATCACGCCGGCGGCGTCGGCGAGCAGCGGGTTGACGTCGATCTCGGCGATGCGCGCCTCGCCGGCGAGCAGTTGCGCCAGCGCGATCAGCACGCGGCCGAGCGCCGCCGTGTCGGCCGGCGGCACGTCGCGCCAGCCGGCCAGCAGCTTGGCCACCTGGGTGCGCTGCACCAGCGCGCGCGCCAGCGGCTCGTTGAGCGGCGGCAGCGCGAGCGCGCGGTCGGCCACGACTTCGACGCGCGTGCCGCCGGCGCCGAACAGCACGACCGGGCCGAACAGCGGGTCGACATGCGTGCCGGCGATCAGCTCGAGCGCCTGCGGCCGGCGCACCATGGGCTGCAGCGTGAAGCCCTCGAGCGCGGCGTCGGGGCGGCGCGCGGCCACGCGCGCCAGCATCGCCGCGGCGGCCGCGTGCACTTCGGCCGCGCTGCCCAGGTCGAGTGCGACGCCGCCGACGTCGCTCTTGTGCGTGATCTGCGGCGACAGGATCTTGAGCACCGCGGGAAAGCCCAGCGCCGAGGCCGCGGCCGCCGCCGCCTCGGGCTGCGCGGCGACCACGCGCGTCGGCACGACCGGAATGCCGCAGGCGGCGAGCAGTGCCTTGGCATCGGGCTCGCTGAGCCAGACGCGCTCGGGATCCTGCGCCGCGGCGAGCGCGTCGTCGACGAGCTTGCGCACGGCGCCCAGGTCGAGCGCCGGCGGCCCCGCGGCGGCGTGCTCGGCCCAGGGCGGCGTCTCGATCAGCAGTTCCTGGTTGTGCCAGTACGCGCCGAGCATCGCGAGCGCGTGCACCGCCTGCTCGGGCGTCTCGTAGGTGGGAATGCCCGCCTCGTGGAACAGCGCGCGCGCCTGGGCCACCGCGCCGTCGCCGAGCCAGCAGCTCGCCAGGCGCCCGGGGTGGTCGCGCACGAGCGGCACGAGCGCACGCGCGATGTCCAGTGCCGGCACGATGGCCGTCGGCGCGTGCATGAACAGGATCGTGCCGGTGTCCGGCGTGTCCAGCAGCGTCGACAGCGTGTGCACGTAGCGCTCGACCGGCGCGTCGCCGATGATGTCCACCGGGTTGGCGTGCGACCAGTTCTCCGGCAGGCCCGACGAGAGCGCCTGCACGGCGGCGGGGCCAAGCGGCGCCAGCTCGACGCCGAGCGCCGCCGCGGCGTCGGCGGCCAGCACGCCGGCGCCGCCGCCGTTGGTGACGAGCGTGATGCGCGCGCGCGCAGCGCGGTCTTCGGCGTGCATCGTGCCGCCGAAGTAGGTGAGCGTCTCGGCGGCCAGGAACAGGTCGTTCAGCGTGTCGACGCGCAGCATGCCGGCGCGGCGCACCGCCGCGTCGATGACGAGATCGCTGCCGGCCAGCGCGCCGGTGTGCGAGGCGGCGGCGCGCTCGCCGGCGGCCGAACGCCCGGCCTTGACCATCAGCACCGGCTTGTTGCGCGCGGCGGCGCGCGCGGCGCTCATGAACTTGCGCGCCGCGCTCAGCGACTCGGCGTACAGCAGCACGGCGCGCGTGTGCACGTCGCTCGCCAGCCAGTCGAGCATGTCGCCGAAGTCGATGTCGGCGATCTCGCCCAGCGACACCACGCGCGAGAAGCCGATGCCGCGGCTGCGCGCCCAGTCGAGCATCGCGGTCACCAGTGCGCCGCTCTGCGAGACGAAGGCGAGGCCGCCGGCGCCGATGTCGGTGTGCGCGAAGCTCGCGTTCAGCCCGGCCGGCGGCGACAGCAGCCCGAGGCCGTTGGGCCCCAGCACGCGCAGCACATGCGGGCGCGCCGCGTCGAGCATGGCCTGCTTCTGCCCGGGCGTGAAGCCGGCCGTCAGCACGACGGCCGCGCGCGTGCCCCGGGCGCCGAGCTCGGCGACGATCTGCGGCACGCTGGCCGGCGGCGTGCACACCACGGCCAGCGCCGGCGCCTCGGGCAGATCGGCCACGCTGGCGTAGGCGCGCTCGCCGTCGACCTGGCGGTGGCGCAGGTTGACGGGCCAGCGCGGCCCGGCGTAGCGGCCCTGCTTCAGGTTGCGCCAGACGGTGGCGCCGACGCTGCCCGGGCGCGTCGACGCGCCGATCACGGCGACCGAGGCGGGATCGAACAGGTCGTCCAGATGACGGATGCTCACGGCGGCCTTTCTGTGTTGTTGGCGATTCGTCGCAGCAGCGCTGCGCCTGCCCAGACCAGTCTAGGCGCAGGCGCGGCGGCGCGCTGGATGGCTGCCTCTACTCGCGGCGGGCGCGGCGCGCGGCCGGCCCAGCGCGCCCGCGTTGAGCGGACGCGGTCGGCGGCGGCGCGATGCTGCCATCATCGGCCTGACGCAACCGTGGAGACGAAGATGAATGCGCCGCTGAAGTTCTTGCTGCCGGTCGACGGTTCGCCGCATGCGTTGGCGGCCGTGCGCCATGCGCTGCGGCTGGCGCCGCCCGGCTCGAGCTTCGTGCTCGTGAACGTGCAGGAGCCGGCCTCGCTGTACGAGGTGGTGGTGGCGCACGACGCCGAGCGCATCGCCGAGGTCAAGCGCGAGGCCGGTGCCGATCTGCTGCAGGCGGCCGAGGCGCTGCTCGACGCCGCCGGCGCCGCCTACGAGAGCGAAGTGGCCGCCGGCGTGCCCGAGCACCTGATCGTCGACCTGGCCGAGAACTACGGCTGCGACGCGATCGTGCTGGGCGCGCGCGGCCGCGGCGCGCCAGCCGATGCCGGTGGGCTGGGCCGCATCACGCGCGCGGTGCTCGACGCCAGTCCGGTGCCGGTCACCGTCGTGCGGCCGCCGAGCGCCGAGCCGCAGGCGGCTGCGGCGTAGGCCGGGCGGCGCGCGCGGCCGCGGCCGCCTTGCGCGGGCCGCGGCGCGCCGCATGTGCCGCATGTGCCGCATGTGCCGCATGTGCCGCATGTGCCGCATGTGCCGCATGTGCCGCATGTGCCGCATGTGCCGCATGTGCCGCATGTGCCGCGCGTGCCTCGAGCGCCAGCTCGCGCACGCGTGCGATGTCCGCGTCGCTGAACACGCCGTTCACGCCCGAGATCGCCGCCAGCTTCATGCCGTGCTTGAGGCCGAGCTGGTAGATCTCGTGCACCTTCGCCCACTCGATCTGGCGGCCGACGGTGAAGTTCTCGAAGCGCCCCTCGAGCGCGAGCACGATGGTCTCGGCCAGGCAGGCATAGGCCACGCCCTTGGGCAGGCCGATGTTCTTCATCTTCACGTCGCCGGGCAGCTGGATCTCGCCCGACTCGATGACGAGCACGTCGGGCCGCTTGGCCACCTCCTCGGGCGGCAGGTCGAGCGGGCGCGCGACGTCGGTGATCACGCAACCGGGCTTGACCTTCATGATGTCGAGCACCTTCTTGCCGGCGCCCGAGGTGGCGGTGACCACCATGTCCATCGCCGCCAGGTCCTTGTCGGCGCGCGCCGACAGGTGCACCTTCGCGTCGGGCGTCTCCTGCAGGATCGAGGCCTCGAGCGCGAGCAGCTTGGCCGTCTCCGGGCTCACCAGGTACACCTCTTCGGCGGCGCGCACCAGCAGGCGCGCACAGGCCGCGCCGATCGAGCCGGTGGCGCCCACCACCATGGCCTTGAACTTGACGCGCTCCTTGCCCCGGGGCCGGGGCAGCAGCGCCATGCGCAGCAGCGCGTCGTGCGCCGCCCACAGCGCGCCCGAGGCGCTGTAGCTGTTGCCGGTGGTGATGGGCAGCGGCGCGCGCCGCGCCACCGTGGCGCCGGCGTCGCCCACCACCTTGGTGAAGGCGCCCAGGCCCATGATCTGCGCGCCCAGCCTGCGCGCCATCGCCGCCGCGGCCAGCAGCCGCTTGTAGGTGAACTCGGGCGCGTGGCCCATGATCTCGCGCGGCGTGCCGCCGACGCTGATCAGCCAGCCTTCGGCCTCGACGCCGGTCGGGCTCCTGATGCCCTCGACGCGCGAGTAGACGAAGGGCGGCGCCCAGGCCATCACCTTCTCGAGCGAATCCATCACCGGCCGCGCCACCAGCGGCGGCGACACGCGCGAGAGGATCTGCACCGGCTTGACGATCTTGAAATACTCCTGCGACAGCGGGTGGATCACGAAGGCGAAGCGGTTCACGCGCTTGAAGCCGTTCGGATAGAGCAGCCGCGGCGCCAGGCCCTCGCCGCTGAGCACCTCGAGGTAGTCGTCGTCGAGCAGTTCGTCGCCGGCCTTGCCGGTGGCGGCGACGATCATCGCGTCGAGCAGGGCCGGATCGACGGCCTGGCCCTGCACCAGCGGCGCGCCGTCGATCACCAGGTGCACGCCGGCGTCCTTGAAGCGCGCCAGGCGGGCCTCGTTGACGGTGGTGGTGACGAGGGTCTTGCCGGCCAGCTCCTCGAGGCCGAAGGCGTCGAGCTCGTGCACCGGCGCGACGACGACATGCGCGTGCGCCAGCGCGCGGCGCAGCGCGAACTGCGCCCATTGCCGCAGCAGCGCCGCGGGCAGCAGGCGCGGCGGCAGCCACTCGGCCACGTGGTGCACACCGCTGGCGTACAGGCCGAGCGCGTCGAGCGAGGTCAGCAGCTTGGGCACGCCCATCTGCAGCAGCGGGTCGGCGAAGCGCAGGTTGGGCGTGTACTCGGCCATCGCGGCCGCCAGCCGGTGATGCGCCAGGCCGCTGAAGAACAGCACGCGCGCGTTGTCGAAATAGCGGCCGAGCTCGGCCTGCGCGTGGCGCACCGCCCACTCGAGGAAGATGTCGGCCAGGCGCGCGCCGGTGGTGAGCGGGGCGTGCTCGACCGCCGCCGCGAGCCTGTCGGCCCCGTCGCGGCTGCCGCGGCCGGCGCGCTCGCTGTCCTTGACGAGGCCCAGGCCGATGGCGTCGGCCTTGCGGTCCCACTGACGCAGCAGGCGCGCGGCGGCGGCGGTGCTGCCGTCGGTGCCCAGACGCCGCACGCGCATCGGCTCGCCGAGGAACCGCGTCTCGAACTCGAAATCCTGGCGGCGTGAGCCGAGGCTGACGCCGATCACGGTCTTCATGGCGTGTTCGGGCAAAGTGACAGGCCTGCGCATCATGGAGGCGGGCGATGAAGAGCGAATTGATCGGCGACATGGCGCGCTCGTTGGGTGCGGTTTCGCTGCCGCTGCTCAAGCGTGCGGCCGGTGCCGTTACGCGCCGGCTGCCGATCCCGCAGCCGCTGCTGCTGGTGGGCGCCGGCTCGGCGGCGCGGCTGGGCGAGACGATCGCCGGCTTCGGCCACCGGCGGCTGCTGCTGGTCACCGATCGCGTCATCGCACGTCTGGGCCTCGCCGCCCCCCTCACGGCGGCGCTGCGTGCGGCCGAGGTCGACTTCGCCGTCTTCGACGCGGTGACGCCCGACGCGCCGATCGCGATGATCGAGGAGGGTCTGGCGCAATTGCGGGCCGAGGCCTGCGACGGCATCGTCGCCTTCGGCGGCGGCAGCGTCATCGACACGGCCAAGGTCATCGGTCTGGCGGCGGCCAACCGCAAGCGCCCGCGCGAACTGGCCGGCTACTTCCGCGGCCTGCACGGGCCGCTGCCGACCTATGCCGTACCGACGACGGCCGGCAGCGGCAGCGAAGTGACGGTGGCGGCGATGATTGCCGACCCCGACGCGGGCCGCAAGTTCATGGTTGCCGACACCCGCCTCGTGCCGGAGATGGCGGCACTCGACCCGCTGGTGATGGTCGGCCTGCCGCCCGACGTCACGGCCGCCACCGGCATGGACGCGCTCACGCACGCCGTCGAGGCCTACGTCAGCGGCTGGGCCACGCCGCGCACCGACCGGCTGGCGCGCGCCGCCGTGGCGACCATCCGGCAACAACTGCCGCGCGCCTGCCGCGACGGCGCCGACCTCGAAGCGCGCGAAAAGATGGCGCTGGCCAGCACCTGGGCCGGCCTGGCCTTCACGCGCGCCAGCGTCGGCAACGTGCATGCGCTGGCGCACCAGCTCGGCGCACATTGCCATGTACCGCACGGGCTGGCCAACGCGATCCTGCTGCCGGGCGTGCTGCGCTTCGCGCTGCCGGCCGCCGCACCGCGGCTGGCACAGCTGGCGCGTCACGTCGGGCTCGCCGGCGCCGACGACGCCGCGCTGGCCGAGCGCTTCGTCGCAGACGTGAGCGCGCTGGCCGCGGGGATCGGCATCCCGCGCACGGTGGCCGCGCTGGGCGAGGCGGACATCGCCGCGCTGGCGCTCGCCGCCTGCGACGAGGCCGACCTGAACTATCCGGTGCCGCGCCGCATGACGCCGGCCGACGCCGCCGCGCTGCTGCGCGCGGTGCTGCCGCCGCCGGTCGCGCAGCCCGGCGCTGCGGCCGCGGGCGGCGCGGCGCAGGACGCGCCGGCGGCCCGCGCCCAGGGGCAGCGGCCCGCGCGCCAGAGCGCGGCGCGCAAGCGCGCCGCGGCGCCGCCGGCCGAAGGCTGAAGCCGCGCCGCCTTCAGAGCTGCCCGCCGCCTGCCGCCTCGGCTTGGTCGTCTCCGGTGGGCAGGCGCACGGTGCCGGCGTTGTAGTCGTACTCGAAGACCTCGCCGTGGCGGCCCCAGGCGACCACGGTCTGCAGCGTGCGCTCGGCTTCGGCCTCGGCCAGGTGCTCGCTGAGCAGACGCAGGAAAGGCTCCTCGGGCAGCTGGCCGCTCGGCTCTTGCTCGAGGCTGTGGCGGATGTGCGCCGCCAGCGGCACATGAGCCAGCACCTGCTGGCCGAAGATCTCCTGGCGCAGCACGTGCGCGCCTTCGACGTAGCGGCGGCCGAGCGGCGTGATCTGCAGGTCGCCGCTCTCGAGCTGCGTCAGGCCGAGCAGCGTGAGGGCCTGTGCCGCCGCGAGCAGCTCGTTGTCGGCCAGCTCGGTGGCCTCGGCGAGCTTGGGCAGGTCGGCGCGGCCGTCGAACGGCGCCTCGACGAGGTACTCGAGCAGCCCGTCCATGCGTGCGACGTCGGTGCGCGGCAGGCGCTGGCCGAGCGGTGCCGCCGCGGCGCCGGCGCCGCGGCCGGCGCGGCCGCTGCCGGCCGTCATCAGCGCGTAGACCTCGTCGACGAGAGCACGCACATCGGCGCTCTCGGGGTCGCGCGGACGCGGGATCTGCACCGCGAGCTGGAAGCGGATGCGGCCCGGATCGGTGCCGAAGATCAGCACGCGGTCGGCCATCAGCACCGCCTCCTCGATGTTGTGCGAGACGACGAGCATGGCCTTGGTCGGCATCTTGCCGCTCGTCCACAGCTCGAGGATGTCGTCGCGCAGCCGCTCACCGGTGAGCACGTCCAGCGCCGAGAAGGCCTCGTCCATCAGCAGCACCTCGGGCTCGGTGACGAGCGCGCGCGCGATGCCCACGCGCTGGCGCATGCCGCCCGACAGCTCGCGCGGCAGCGCGCCCTCGAAGCCGGTGAGACCGATGAGGGCGATCGCCGCCTCGGCGCGCTCGGCGCGCTCGGCCGGCGGCATGCCGCGCGCCTCGAGCCCGAGCTCGACGTTCTGCTGCACCGTCAGCCAGGGGAACAGGGCGAAGGACTGGAACACCATGCTGATCGAGCGCGCCGGGCCGTGCAGCGGCTGGCCGCGGTAGCTGACGCTGCCGCGGTCGACGCCGATCAGGCCGGCCATGATGCGCAGCAGCGTGCTCTTGCCCGAGCCCGACTGGCCGAGCAGGGCGACGATCTCGCCCTCGCGCAGCGTGAAGTCGACGCCGTCGAGCACCGGCCGCTGGTGGCCGTCGGCCGAGCGGAACGATTTGCCGACCGCGCGCAGCTCGATGATGTCCTGGGCCATGGTGGGCGCTCTCCCGCGTCACAGGTGCATGCGGTCCTCGGCCAGCCGGTACAGGCGCCGCCACACGAAATGATTGAGGCTCATCACGAAGATGCACATCACGCCGATGCCCAGCGCGATGCGCGGGAAGTCGCCCGCCGCCGTCATCTGCGCGATGTAGCTGCCCAGCCCGGCGGCCTGCAGCGTGGTGTCGCCCCAGCTCACGTACTCGGCGACGATGCTCGCGTTCCAGGAGCCGCCGCTGGCCGTGATGGCGCCGGTCACCAGGCTCGGGAACACCGCCGGCAGCAAGTAGCGTTTCCAGCGCAGCCAGCCGCCGAGGCCCAGATTCTGCGCCGCCAGCCGCAGCTCGGTGGGCACGCTCGAGGCGCCGGCGATGACGTTGAACAGGATGTACCACTGGGTGCCGAACACCATCAGCGGCGACAGCCAGATGTCGGGGTCGAGCCGCCAGCGCACGAGCAGCGCGACGACGAGCGGGAACAGCAGGTTGGCCGGGAACGCCGCCATGAACTGCGCCAGCGCCTGCAGGCGGCCGGCCCAGCGCGGATTCATGCCGATCCACACGCCCACCGGCACCCAGACGAGCGCAGCCAGCGCGATCAGCACCAGCACCCGCGCCAGCGTGTACAGGCCGAGCACGAAGACGTGGCGTGCCTCGGCCCAGCCGACGTCGGCGTGGACGAATTCGAACAGGCGCCACAGCGCGAACAGCAGCACGGCCGCGAGCACCGCGTCCCAGGCGCGCGCCAGCCCGGCCAGCGGCGGGCGCGGCCGCGCGCGGATCGAGGTGCCGTCGTGGCGCCGCCGCATCACGCCCAGGCTGCGCTCGAGCGGCCGGGCAAACAGCCGGCCGAGCCGGCGCGCGCCGCGCGAGCGCCGCAGCCAGTCGAGCAGCCAGGACTGCGGCTCGGTCTCGGAGCCGCTTTCTTCGAAGCGGAACTTGTCGGCCCAGGCCACGAGCGGGCGGAACAGCAGCTGGTCGTACAGCAAGATGCCGGCCAGCATGGTGGCGATGGCCCAGCCGATGGCGCCCAGGTCGCGCGCCTCGATGGCCAGCGCGATGTACGAGCCCACGCCCGGCAGCTTGATGTCCTGGTGCGCCACCGAGATCGCCTCGGCGGCGACGAGGAAGAACCAGCCGCCCGACATCGACATCATCGCGTTCCACAGCAGCCCGGGCATCGCGAAGGGCAGCTCCAGGCGCCAGAAGCGCTGCCAGCCCGAGAGCTGGAACACGGCCGCGGCCTCCCTCAGCTCGGAGGGCACGGTGCGCAGCGACTGGTACAGGCTGAACGCCATGTTCCAGGCCTGCGAGGTGAAGATCGCGAAGATGGCCGCGCACTCGACGCCGAACAGGTTGCCCGGAAAGAGCGCGATGAAGCCGGTGACGGTGATCGACAGGAAGCCGAGGATCGGGATCGACTGCAGGATGTCGAGCATCGGCACCAGCACGCGCTCGGCGGCCCGGTACTTGGCCGCCAGCACCGCGAACAGGCAGGCGAAGACGAGCGAGCCGACGAGGGCGAGGAACATGCGCAGCATCGTGCGCAGCAGGTAGTAGGGCAGCTGCCAGGCGTCGAGCGTGACCGCGAGCGGCTCGCCGACCTGGTAGGGCCGCGCCATCTGCGAGGCGCCCCAGGCGAGCAGCGCCAGCAGCGTCAGCACCAGCGGCAGCAGCGCCCAGTCCCAGCGGTTGAAGCGGTCGTCGGCGGCGTGCGGCGGGAAGTAGCGTTGCGGCTGCGGCATCGTTCGGCGCCTGTGGAGCCGCCGATCATCCCATGCGGACGCGGCCGCCGCCGCGCGCGCCGCGCTCGTCAGCCGAACAGGCCCAGGCGCTGCGCTTCCAGCGCCGCCTCGGCGCGCGAGCTCACGTTGAGCTTGCGGTAGATCTGCTTGACGTAGTCGGCGATCGTGTGGCGCGACAGCCCGAGCTGCACGCCGATCTCGGGCAGCGTGTAGCCCTTGGCCACGCGCAACAGCACTTCGGTCTCGCGCTCGGTCAGGGCGACGTGGGGCATCGCGCCCGCGTGCGGGCGCGGCCTGGCCTTCTCGCTGAAATGGGCCATCACGCGGCGCGCGATCGAAGGCGACAGCGGCGGCTCGCCCTGGCTGATGCGCTGCAGCTGCTCGATGATCAGCTCGCGCGCCTGCTCCTTGAGGATGTAGCCGAAGGCGCCGGCCTGCAGCGCCGGGAACAGGTGCTCGTCGTCGTCGTGGATCGTCACGACCACGCTCTGCGCCTCGGGCTGGGCGTCGCGCAGGCGCGCGACGACCTCCACCCCCGAGCCGTCCGGCAGCCCGAGATCGACCAGCGCGAGGTCGAACTTCACCGACTTCACGAGCTGGACGGCGTCGTGCACGCGCGCGCTCTCGTTGACGGCGGCCTCGGGGAACACCTGCAGCACCAGCTTGCGCAGCCAGGCCCGGATCTCGGGCAGGTCTTCGAGCAGGAGGATGTTCTTCATGGCCGGGACGCAGGGGTCGGATTCGATGTTATCGGCCGCTTCCGGGCGGTTCATGAGGGGTCGGTGGCGCGATCGAGCGGAAGCGTGAGCCGTATCACGGTGCCGTAGCCCTGGCCCGACTCGACCAGGCACTGCCCCTGCAGCTGCTTGGCGCGGTTCTTCATGCTCGCCAGGCCGTGGCCGCGGTCGAGCCGGGCGTCGACGGCCGGCGAGATGCCCTCGCCGTTGTCCTGGATGACGAGCTGGAAGTCGCCCTCGGCGATGCCGCAGCGCACGGCGCAATGGGTGGCGTTGCTGTGCTTGATGATGTTGTTGGTGGCCTCGCGCAGGATGCGCGTCGTCTGCACGTAGGCGCGCGCCGACAGGCGCTGCGGCAGCTCGTCGGGCGCCTGCCACTCGCCGTCGATGCCGGCCTGCGCCAGGCGCGCCATCGTCTCGGCGCGCCAGTCGCCCAGGGCGTCGCCCAGCTGCACCGCCCGGCCGGTGAGCCCGCGCACCGACAGGCGCATCTCCTCGAGCGCCTCGCGCGCCAGGGTCGAGATGCGCTCGGACTCGCTGGTGTGCACGATCGTCAGCAGCTTGGCGCCGAGGTCGTCGTGCAGGTCGGCGGCGATGCGCTTGCGTTCGCGCTCCGTCACCTGCTCGACCTGCAGCTCGGCGAGCTGGCGGTAGTTGCGCTCGATCTCGGCGGTGGCCTCGCGCACGCGCTGCTCGAGCTGCTGGCGGTCGGCCTGCGCGTGCTGCAGCGCCCGGCCCTGCTGCTGCAGCAGGCGCAGGCCGACGAGCGCGAACACGAGCGGCATCACCATCGGCGCGGCCAGCGTGAGCGGCGTGCGCTCGGCGCTCCACTGCGTGACGAGCTCGACCGTCAGCGCCAGCGCCGCGGCGGCCAGCAGCGCCGCCATCAGCCAGGCCGAGCGCCCGTGCTGCCGCAGGTGGTAGAGCGCGGCGGCAAGGACCTCGAGCGCGAACACCGCGTACCACAGCGCGGCCAGCAGCGCCAGCCGCGCCGGGCCGGCCAGCAGCATCGACAGCGCCACCAGCGCGCACTGCAGCGGCAGCGCGTTGTCGACCCAGCGGATGCGCGCGCCCGCGTAGCGCAGCAGGAACTGCACCGCCGCCCAGACCACGAAGGCCAGCAGCGCCAGCAGCACGAATTCCTCGGCCTCGTGGCCCAGGGGCATCTGGCGCAGCCACAGGCGCGCGTCGAGCAGCGCGGTGCCGATGGCCAGCGCACCGAAGTAGGCGAGGTGGCTCTGGTGGCGATGGATGAAGCCGAGCACGAACATGAAGCCGCCCAGCAGCAGCAGCGTCGCGCTGGCCGCCAGCGGCGCGTCGACGCCGAGCGCCAGGCGGCGGGTGTAGCCCGGCTCGAGCTCGGCCCGCGGTCCGATCGTGACGGCCGACAGCCCGCCGGCGCGCCAGCGCGAGCCGACCTCCTCGCGCGGGTGTCCGGCGACCTTGATGTCCAGCAGGTTGGAGCCGGGCACGAGCAGCGCCGCGGGCAGCTCCACCAGCTGCGCGTGGTTGCAGTTGTTCGTGAGCGGTGCGCGCATGCGCCCGCCGCTCGCCAGCAGCGCGCCGTTGAGGTGGATCTCGTAGCTCGAGCACAGCTGCGGGATCGTCACCGCCAGCGCCGGGTCCGGGCCCGGCTCGGCCGGCCGCCGGAAGCCGATGCGGTACCACTGCGTTGGCGCGTAGTCGGGGCGCCTGCGCGACCATTGGTCGGGCAGATCCACCGTGCGCGCGGGGCGGTCGGCCGGAAAGGCCGCGGCGTCGCCGGGCGCGCGCAGGGCCGAGCGGATCGTGTGGCTGCGCGAGGGCGGGGCATCGTCCAGGCTCGCCGGCAGCGTGAGCGCGGCGGCGATCGCCAGCGCCGCGAGCACGGCCGCGGCGCGCCATGCCCGCAGCCAGGCGAGGAGGAGCGGGCGAGCGTCGGCCATCGGCCGGCGATTGTGCCGGCGCGGCCGTGCCGGCGGTGCGCTCGGCGCCGGCGCTGCGACAATCGCGGGCGACGAATTCCGCGCTTGCCGCGCCTGCGCGCCCTTTGATCCGCCGCCACACCTTCACCCCGGCCGACAACCGCCGCCTGGCGCATCTGTGCGGCCCGCTGGACGCACACCTGCGCGCGATCGAGCGCGCGCTCGGCGTGGCCATCGCGCGCCGCAGCGCCACGCTGCGCGTCGAGGGCGCGCGCGAAGCGGTCGAGCGCGCCTTGGCGCTGCTCGACGCGCTCTACGCGCGTGCCGAGCGTCCGATCGGCGAGCGCGCGCTGCAGCTGGCGCTGGTCGAGGCGTGCGGCGCGCGCGCCGCGCCGGCGCGGGGCCCGGCGCCCGAGCCGCTGGTGCTGCACACGCGCCACGCCGACCTGGCCGGCCGTACGCCCAACCAGGAGCAGTACCTGCGCCAGATCCTCGGCCACGACATCACCTTCGGCACCGGCCCGGCCGGCACCGGCAAGACCTTCCTCGCCGTGGCCTGCGCGGTCGACGCGCTCGAGCGCAGCGCGGTGCAGCGCATCGTGCTCACGCGGCCGGCGGTCGAGGCCGGCGAGCGCCTGGGCTTCCTGCCCGGCGACCTGGCGCAGAAGGTCGATCCGTACCTGCGGCCGCTCTACGACGCGCTGTACGACCTGATGGGCTTCGAGCGCGTGGCCAAGGCCTTCGAGCGCGGCTAGATCGAGATCGCCCCGCTCGCCTTCATGCGCGGGCGCACGCTCAACCACGCCTTCGTCATCCTCGACGAGGCGCAGAACACGACGCGCGAGCAGATGAAGATGTTCCTCACGCGCATCGGCTTCGGCAGCAAATGCGTCGTCGACGGCGACACGAGCCAGGTCGACCTGCCCCGGGGCGTGGCCAGCGGCCTGGTCGAGGCCACGCGCATCCTGGCGCGCGTGCCGGGCATCGCCTTCACCGAATTCAGCGCCGCCGACGTGGTGCGCCACCCGCTGGTGGCGCGCATCGTCGAGGCCTACGAGCGCGCGACGCCGGCGCGCGCGGCGCAGGCGGCGGGCGCGTCGGCGCCGGGGGCGGACGAAGTTGCGCGCTGAAGCACCGCCGCCGCGTGCCGGGCGCGCGGCGCGGCGCGCGGCAACGGCGGCGCGGCCGGCGGCAGCGCGGGCGCAAGGGCCGGCGCAAGGGCCGGCGCAAGAGCCGGCACCGCCTGCCGCGCGACCGACGCTGCGGCTGTCGCTGCAGTTCGCCGATGCGCGGCATCGCGCGCATCTGCCGCGCCGGCGCGTCGCGCGCTGGCTGCGCGCCGCCCTCGAGCGCGACGCCGAGATCGCGGTGCGCGTGGTCGATGCCGAGGAAGGGCGTGCGCTCAACCGCAGCTACCGCGGCAAGGACTACGCGACCAACGTGCTGACCTTCGACTACCAGCGCGAGCCGCTCGTCGTCGCCGACCTCGTGCTGTGCGCGCCGGTGCTCGAGGCCGAGGCGCGCGCCGCCGGCGTCGCGCTCGAGGCGCATTACGCCCACCTGCTGGTGCACGGCGTGCTGCATGCGCAGGGCTGGGCGCACGAGCGCGCGCGCGAGGCGCGTGCCATGCAGGCGCGCGAGAGCGCGCTGCTCGGCGCGCTCGGCTTCGCCGACCCGTACGCGCGACGCTGACCCTACTTGGTGCCGAAGATGCGGTCGCCGGCGTCGCCCAGCCCCGGCACGATGTAGCTGTGTGCGTCGAGCCGCTCGTCGACGGCGGCGGTGTAGATCGGCACGTCGGGATGGTGCCGCTGCAGGTTGGCGATGCCCTCGGGCGCGGCCAGCAGGCACACGAAGCGGATCGACCTGGGGTGCGTCTGCTTGAGCCGCTCCACCGCCGCCACCGCCGAGTTGCCGGTGGCCAGCATGGGGTCGAGCACGATGGCGTCGCGCTCGTCCATGCCCTGCGGCATCTTGAAGTAGTACTCCACCGCGGCCAGCGTCTTCGGGTCGCGGTACAGCCCGATGTGGCCGACGCGCGCGCCCGGCACCACCTCGAGCATGCCGTCGAGCAAGCCCGCGCCGGCGCGCATGATGACCACGAACACCGTCTTCTTGCCGTCGATGACGGGCGACTTCATCCGCGCCAGCGGCGTCTCGATCTCGACGAGCTGGGTGGGCATGTCGCGCGTCACTTCGTAGGCCATCAGCACCGCAATCTCGTAGAGCAGGCGGCGGAAGCTGCTCGTGCTGCGGTCGCGCTGGCGCATGAGCGTGAGCTTGTGCTGCACGAGCGGATGCGTGACGACGTGGACGGGGGCGGGCGGGGTGCTGCTCACGTGGCGGGCTCCGGCTGGCGGCCCGATGCTGCCACAGCCGCGGCGTGGCGCGCCCGAAGCGACGCCCCGGCCGGCGCCGGCCGGGGCGGGGGCGCGGCGGCGCGGCGGCGCGTTGTGCCGGGCGCGGCGCGTCCATGCGGAATCGTCCGGAGATACGAAGCGGCCGAGATGCGCTAGAAGAAGGGATCTTTGCGATCCCCTCAGGAGCCGACCCGATGAACCCCCTCCGCCTTGCCGTTGCCGCGCTCGCCTTCGCCGCGGCATCGCTCGCCGCCCAGGCGCAGACCGTGATGAAGAACAGCATCTCGGTGGCGCAGAACTCGCACCAGGGCGTGGCGATCGACGTCTTCGCGCAGGAGGTGGAAAAGCGCACCGGCGGGCGCTACAAGGTCCAGAACTTCTACTCCGGCGCGCTCGGCGGCGAGCGCGAGTCGATCGAGGCGGTGCAGCTCGGCACGCAGGAGCTCGCCTTCAGCTCCACCGGCCCGGTGCCCAACTTCGTGCCGGCCACGCGCATCCTCGACATCCCCTTCCTGTTCCGCGACAAGGCGCACGCGCGCGCCGTGCTCGACGGCCCGATCGGGCAGGACCTGCTCAAGGAGTTCGACTCCAAGGGCTTCAAGGCGCTGGCCTGGGCCGAGAACGGCGTGCGCCACATGACCAACTCCAGGCGCGCCGTCAACACGCCCGAGGACCTCAAGGGCCTGAAGATGCGCACGATGGAGAACCCGGTGCACGTGGCGGCCTACAAGGGCTTCGGCATCGTCACCACGCCGATGGCCTTCCCCGAGGTCTTCACCGCGCTGCAGCAGGGCACCGTCGACGGCCAGGAGAACCCGCTGTCGGTGATCATGTCGGCCAAGTTCGATCAGGTGCAGAAGTACCTCACGCTCACCGGCCATGTCTACAGCCCGGCGCTGTTCCTGATGAACAAGGCGGCCTACGACAAGCTCGGGGCGGCCGACAAGCAGGCCTTCCTCGACGCCGCGCGCGAGGCCGTCAAGGCCAACCGCGCGCGCGTCGACGACGACGACGCCAAGGGCGTGGCCGAGCTGCGCGCCAAGGGCATGCAGGTCGTCGACCACCCCGACCGCGCCCGGTTCCAGGCCGCGCTGGCGCCGGTGTACGTCGAGTTCGAGAAGCAGTTCGGCAAGGCCAACATCGAGCGCATCCGCAGCTACAAGTAGCCGCGCGCGTGGCCGGCTGGTGAAGGCGCTCTTCCTCCGCTTCGAGCGCGGCACGACCGCGCTCGCCACCTTCGGCGCCTGCCTGATGCTGGTGCTGGCCTCGGCGCTGGGCATGTGGCAGATCGTCACCCGCTTCGTCATCCAGGAGCCGGCCGAGTGGACCGAGGTGCTGATCCGCTTCAGCCTGATCTGGATGGTGTTCCTCGGCATCGCGCGCGCCTTCCGCATCGGGGCGATGGTGAGCGTCGATCTGCTCTACCGCCTGTCGGGTCGGCGGCTGCGGCGCGTGCTCGACGGCGCCGTCGCGCTGGCCGCCCTCGTGCTGGTGGGCGTGCTCGTCCGGGTCGGCTGGGACTACGCGCTGCGCGGCCGCGTGCAGACCATGATCGGGCTGGAGGACGTGTCGATGTTCTGGGCCTATCTCGCGCTGCCGGTGGGCGGCGTGCTGGCCGCCATCGGCATCGTCGGCAACTGGCTCGACCCGCAGCGGCTCGAGCTCGAGACCGCGCAATGAGCCGCAGCACGCGCGGCGCCGGCGCCGGGGAGGGGCGGGCATGACCGGCACGATGCTGGTGACGATGGTGCTGTGCTTCGCGCTCAGCGTCTCGGTGGCGGTGTCGATCGGGCTGGCGGCGCTGGTCGGCATCCAGATCACGAACGTGAACATGCTGGTCGCGGCCAAGGAGATGTTTTCCTCGATCAACAAGTTCCCGCTCGCCGCGATCCCCTTCTTCATCCTCGCCGGCAACCTGATGGAGACGGGCGGCATCAGCCGGCGCCTGGTCGAGTTCGCCAAGAGCCTGGTCGGCGGCGTGCAGGGCGGGCTGCCGATGACCTGCGTGCTCACCTGCATGATCTTCGCCGCGGTGTCGGGCTCGAGCGTGGCCACCACCTTCGCCATCGGCGCCATCCTGATCCCGGCGCTCGTCAGGCACGGCTACCCGACCAACTACGCCGCCGCGCTGCAGGCCACCAGCGCCGAGCTGGGCGTGATCATCCCGCCGTCGATCCCGATGATCCTCTACGGCGTGTCGGCCGAGGTCTCGATCGGCGAGCTCTTCATCAGCGGCTTCGGCCCCGGCGTGCTGATCGGCGGTGCGCTCATGCTCTACGTCTGGCTGCACTGCAAGCGCAAGGGCTGGGGCCGCAACGACGGCGACGGCCGGCTGCCGGTCGGCCGCGCCGCCTGGCAGGCGGGCTGGGCGCTGGCGATGCCGGTCATCATCCTCGGCGGCATCTACGGCGGCGTGTTCACGCCCACCGAGGCGAGCGCGGTGGCGGTGTTCTACGCGCTCGTCGTCGGCACCCTGATCCACCGCGAGATCGGCTGGTCGGACCTGTACCGGATCCTCGAGAAATCGGTCATCAGCTCGGCCGTGATCATGTTCATCATCGCCAACGCCGGCCTGTTCGCCTACCTGATCACGCGCGCCGGCGTGCCCGACGCGATCGGCCAGTGGCTGAAGGACGTGCTGCAGAGCCGCTTCCTGTTCCTGCTCGGCGTCAACGCGGCGCTGTTCGTGATCGGCATGTTCATCGAGACCAGCGCCTCGATCATCGTGCTGGCGCCGATCCTGGCGCCGGTGGCGGCGCATTTCGGCGTCGACCCGGTGCACTTCGGCACCATCATGGTCGTCAACCTGGCGCTGGGCATGATCACGCCGCCCTTCGGCGTCAACCTGTTCGCCGCCTGCACGGTGGCGCGCATCTCGCTCGACCGCATCGTCACCGAGCTGGTGCCCTTCGTGCTGGTGGTGCTCGCCTGCCTGATGGTCGTCACCTACTTCCCGGCGCTCACGCTGACGCTGCGCGACCTGGTCTACAGGTAGGGCGGGCCGTACGCGACGCCGTCGCGCTTGATCGCAGGGTGCCGATGCGCGTGCTGCAGCTGGGCCGGCGCCCGTACCTCGAGGTCGAGCAGGCGATGCGCGCGTTCACCGCCGCGCGCGCCGAGGCGACCGAGGATGAGCTCTGGCTGGTCGAGCACGATGCGGTCTTCACGCAGGGCATTGCCGGGCGCGCGGCGCATGTATTGGCGGCCGGCGACATCCCGGTCGTGCGCACCGACCGCGGCGGCCAGGTCACCTATCACGGGCCGGGGCAGGTCGTGGCCTACCCGCTGGTCGACCTGGGCCGCCTGGGCATCTACGTCAAGGAGTACGTCTTCCGGCTCGAGCAGGCGGCGCTCGACGTGCTCGGGGCCTACGGCGTCGCCGGCCACCGCGTGCGCTCGGCGCCCGGCATCTACGTGCGGCGCGACGATCCCTTCGGCCACGCCGTGCTGCGCCCCGACGCCGCCGACCCCTTGCGCGGTCTGGCCAAGATCGCCGCGCTCGGCATCAAGGTCAGCCGGCATCGCGCCTACCACGGCCTGGCGCTCAACGTCGCGATGGACCTCGAGCCGTTCGGCCGCATCGACCCCTGCGGCTACCCGGGCCTCGTGACCACCGACCTGCGTTCGCTCGGCGTTGCCGCCACCTGGGACGAAGCGGCCGAGCGGCTGGCGCAGGCCCTGGTGCGGCGGCTGGTGTGAGCCGGCTTGCGGCCGGCCGCATGCGGGCGCGCGATCCCCGTTGCCGGGCGGGCTTCGTCCGGGCTTGCTCAGCGCACCCAGGTGTTGAGCTGGATGATCGGCAGCAGCACCGACAGCATGATCAGCACCACCACCACGCCCATCGCGACGATGAGCAGCGGCTCGAGCAAGGTGGCGATGGCCAGGGCGCGGCGCTGCGCCTCGTCGGCGAGCTGGCGCGCGGCGCGCGCCAGCATCACCGGCAGCTGGCCGGTCTGCTCGCCCAGGCGCGCGAACATCGCCAGCAGCCCCGGAAAACGAGGCTTGGCGGCCAGCGCGGCGGCCAGCGGCGCGCCTTCGCGCACCTGGGCCAGCGCGTCGAGCGCGTCGGCGCGCATCGCCCGGTTGCCCAGCGTCTCGGCCGCCGTCTGCAGCGCCTTCAAGATGGGCACGCCGGCGCCGGCCAGCATGGCCAGCGTGCCGCCGAAGCGCGCTGCGTTGTAGCCGCGCGCCAGCCGGCCGACGAGCGGCAGGCGCAGCACGAGCGCGTCGCTGCGCGCGCGGAAGGCGGCGCCGCGCCGGGCCGCGGCGAAGGCCGCACCCACGGCCGCGAGCGCCGCCAGCAGCGCCCAGCCCCAGGCGCGCACGAAGCCGCTCACGGCCAGCATCGCCGTCGTCAGCAGCGGCAGGGCGCGCCTGGAGCTGGTGAAGACGTTGGCGATCTGCGGCACGACGTAGGTCACGAGCACGGTGACGATGACCAGCGCCACCAGAGACACGATGGCCGGGTAGAGCATCGCGCCCAGCACCTTGGCGCGCAGCGCCTGGCGCTGCTCGAGGTCGTCGGCCAGGCGCTCGAGCACCTGGCCGAGCGCGCCGCTTTGCTCGCCGGCGGCGACCACGGCGCGGTAGATGTCGTCGAACTCGCGCGGCGCCGGGGCGAGCGCGCGCGCGAACGGACTGCCGGCGTTGACCTCGCTCTTCAGGTGCGCCACCAGCTCGCGCTGGCGCTCGCCCTCGGCCTCCTCGGCCAGCGCGGCCAGGGCGCGCTCGAGCGGCAGGCCCGAGGCGACCAGGCCGGCGAGCTGGCGCGTCCAGATCGCGAGCCCGGTGCCGCCGAACACGCGCCGCGTGAAGCGCGGCTGGCCGTCGCCGCCCCCGGCGGCCACCGGCGTGAGGGCCAGCGGCACCAGCGCGCGTGCGCGCAGCTGCGCGCGCGCCGCCTTGGCGTTGTCGGCCTCGACCAGGCCGCCCTGGCTCTTGCCGGCGGCGTCGAGCGCCTCGTAGCGGTAGGCCGGCATCGACGCCGCGCGCTCAGCGCACCCTGGGCGCGCGCACCGCCGGCGCCAGCGCGCTCAGCTCGCCCGGGCGCGAGGGCTCGCCGCCTTCCTCGGCCGCGGCGGCCACGTCGCCCGTGACGCGCAGCACCTCCTCGCGCGACGTGACGCCCGCGTCGACCAGGCGCTGGCCGTGTTCGGCCATCGGGCGCAGGCCGGCGGCCTCGGCGGCGGCGGCGATCTGCGCCTCGGCGGCGCGGCCGTGGACCAGCGCACGCACGCGTTCGTCGGCCACCATCAGTTCGTAGACGCCGGTGCGGCCCTTGTAGCCGGTGTGGCTGCACTCGGCGCAGCCCACCGGGTGCCAGCTGCCGTCGTCGCCCCGGCGCTTGCACTGCGGGCACAGCTTGCGCACCAGGCGCTGCGCCAGCGTGCCGAGCAGGCTCGACGACAGCAGATAGGGCTCGACGCCCATGTCGATCAGGCGCGTGATGCTGGCCACGGCGTCGTTGGTGTGCACGGTGGCCAGCACCAGGTGGCCGGTGAGCGAGGCCTGGATCGCGATCTGCGCGGTCTCGAAGTCGCGGATCTCGCCGATCATGATGACGTCCGGGTCCTGGCGCAGGATGGCGCGCAGCGCCTTGGCGAAGGTCAGCTCGATCTTCGGGTTGACCTGCGTCTGGCCGATGCCGGGCAGCTCGTACTCGATCGGGTCTTCCACCGTCAGCACATTGGTGTGCTCGGTGTCGATGCGCTGCAAGCTGGCGTACAGCGTGGTCGTCTTGCCCGAGCCGGTGGGCCCGGTGACGAGCACGATGCCGTGCGGCTGGTTGATCAGGCGCTGGTAGGCGGCCAGCACCTCGCCGCTCATGCCCAGCGACTCGAGGGTGAACTTCGACTCGGTCTTGTCGAGCAGGCGCAGCACGGCGCGCTCGCCGTGCGCCGAGGGCAGCGTGGACACGCGCACGTCGATCGCGCGCCCGCCGATGCGCAGGCCGATGCGGCCGTCCTGCGGCAGGCGCTTCTCGGCGATGTCGAGCTCGGCCATGATCTTCAGGCGGCTGATCAGCGCCGCGTGCAGCGCGCGGTTGGGCTGCACCACCTCGCGCAGGGCGCCGTCGACGCGAAAGCGCACGCTCGAGCTGCGCTCGTAGGGCTCGATGTGGATGTCGCTCGCGCCGTCCTTGGCCGCCTGCGTGAGCAGCGCGTTGAGCATGCGGATGATGGGCGCGTCGTCGGCGGCTTCGAGCAGGTCCTCGACCGCCGGCAGGTCCTGCATCATGCGGCTGAGGTCGACGCCGCTTTCCACTTCGCCGATCACCGCCGCCGCGCTCGCCTCGCCGCCGGCGTAGGCCGCGGCGATGCGGCCGGCCAGCGTGGCCTGCGCCTCGCGCTCGAAGCGGGCGACCTCGAACACGCGCGTCACTTCGGCCAGCGCCGCCGCCGGCGTGCCCTCGCCGGCCCACAGCACGCAGTGCCGGCCGTCGTCTTCCAGCAGCAGCGTGTTGGCCTTGGCGAAGGCGTAGGGCAGCGGGTGACGCATGGCGGACCGGCGGCGCTCAGGGTGCCAGCGGGTTGCCGGGGCTGCCCGGCGCGTTCTGCTCCGGGGTCATCGGGATCGTCGGCGCCGGGCCCTTGGGGCCGGGCGGCAGCACGGTCGCCTCGTTGATCGGCACGACCACGCTCGGCGCCGGCTGCGTCTGCTGCTGGCTGGCGCGGATCTGGTCGTAGCGGTCGACCGAGAACTTGTTGGCCGCGTCGGCGTCGCGCATCACGATCGGGCGCAGGAACACCATCAGGTTGGTGCGCGTGCGCGAGCGGCTTTCGCTGCGGAACAGCGTGCCCAGCACCGGCAGGTCGCCCAGCAGCGGCACCTTGCTGTTGTTGACGATGACCTGATCCTGGATCAGGCCGCCCAGCACCAGGATCTGGCCGTCGTCGACCGTCACCGTGCCCTCGATCGAGCGCTTGGTCGTCGACGGCCCGGCGTTGGTGGTGCCGGCCGCGGTGGTGGCGAGCACGGCGCTCTGCTCCTGGAAGATCGTCATGCGCACGGCGCCGTTCTCGCCGATCTGCGGCCGGATGCGCAGCGTGATGCCGACGTCCTTGCGCTCGATGGTCTGGAACGGGTTGATCGCGCCGCTGCTGCTGCCCGCGCCGGTGTTGGTGAACTGGCCGGTGATGAAGGGCACGTTCTGGCCGACGACGATCTTGGCCTCCTCGTTGTCGAGCGTGATCAGGTTGGGCGTGCTGACGATGTTGGTGTTGGCCTGCGTCTGCAGCGCGCGCGCCAGCGCCGCCAGCGTGGTGACGCCGTTGTAGGCCTTGAGCAGGCCGACGTTCAGGCCCTCGCCCAGCGTGACGCTGCCCTTCACGGCGCCGGTGCTGATGTCGATGATGTTGCCCGCCCCGCCCGGCGCGCTGAAGTTGGTGCCGGCGACGAGGCCGTAGCGGTCGCCGCTCTTGCCGAGCAGGCCCTGCCACTGGAAGCCGAAGTCGGCCGCGTTGTCGCCCGAGACCTCGACGATCATGCTCTCGATGTAGACCTGCGCGCGGCGCTCGTCGAGCTGGTCGATGAGGGCGCGCACCTGCCGGTACAGCGGCTCGGGCGCGGTGATGATGAGCGAATTGGTCGCCGGGTCGGCCTGGATGAAGCCGCCCACCGAGGGCGCGGCCGCCGCCGCCGCGGGCGCCGCGGCGCCGCCGCCGGCGGCCGCGGCCGGTGCCGCCGGCGCAGCGGCCAGCGCGACCGCCGCCGCGCCGAGGGCAGCGCCGGCACCGCCGGCGCCGGCCGGGCCGCCGAGCGCGGCGAAGGCGGCGCGCACCACCGTCGCCAGGCGGGTGGCGTCGGCGTTCTTCAGGTGCACCACCCACATGCCGCCGCCGGGCCCGACCAGGTTGGCCGGCCGGTCGAGCTGGGCGATCGTGGCCTTCATCTGCGCCAGCCGCGCCGCGCTGGGCGCACGCACGATGAGCGCGTTGTTGCGCGAATCGGCGATCACGGTGGAGCTGCCGCCGGCCAGCGGCGACTGCGGCGAGGTCACGATGCCGCCGATGCCGCCTTCGGTCAGCCGCTGCACGAGCGGCGCCAGATCGGCCGCCACCGCATGCCGCAGCGGCACGATCTCGACGTCGGTGCTGGCCGGCTGATCGAGCGCGGCGATCACCTTGGCGATGCGCTGCAGGTTGTCGGCGTAGTCGGTGATCACCAGCGACTGCGTGCCGGTGTTGGCGTTGATCGTGTTGTTGGCGCTGATGAGGGGGCGCAGCACCGCCACCAGGTTGTTCGGGTTCTCGTAGCGCAGCTGGAAGATCTGCGTGATGACGGTGTCGCCGCGGACCGGCACCTCGCCCACGCCCACCGTGCCGGCCTGCAGCTTGGCGTCGGCCTCGGGCACGAGCTTGAGCACGCCGCTGTTTTCCACCAGCGCGAAGCCCAGGCCGCGCAAAGCCGCGAGGTAGCTCTGGAAGGCCTCGCGCACGCTCTGCGGCTGCTCGCTGTAGACGGTGATCTGGCCGCGCACGCGCGGGTCGACGATGATCGGGCGCTCGATCATCGCCGCGAAGGCGCGCGTCACGGCCTCGACGTCGGCGTTGACGAAGTTCACCGTCACCGGCGCGCGCGCGCGCGACGCGATGTTCTGCGCCGCGGCCGTGCCGGCCAGACCCAGCAGCAGCGCGGCGGCGGCGAGCGTGGCGGCGGCGCCGCGCGAGGGCATTCGGTTCATGCTCATCCGATCGAAATGATGGCCGTCGCGCCCTGCCGGCGACCGATGATGTTCAGCAGGTTGTTCAGCACGCCTTCCTGGCCGGGCGCGGCACCGGCCGTGCCGCGAAAGCGCAGGCCGGCGCCCGCGAGCTCGCCGCTGCCGTCGAGCAGCAGCGGGCCGCTGGTGGTGCGCAGCGCGAGCCTGGCCGGCGCGTCGCCTTCGGCGCTGCCGCTGAGCGCGAGGTGGTAGCTGCCGAGCACGTCGAGCGTCGACAGGCGCGAGGAGAAGGCGACGAGCTGGATGTCGGCGCGGCCGCTGAAGCGCCAATGCCCGCCTGCCGAGCGCAGCGCGAGGCCCGGACTCGACAGTTGCACGGAACCGGCCGGCTCGAGCGTGTTCCAGGGCGTGCCGAGGCCGGCCAGCCAGGCCGCCGGCCACTGCCCGATGGCGGCGCCGCCGGCGCGCGGCGGCAGCTCGAGCGTGAGGCCGCCGAGGCCGGGCACGACGCGCAGACGCAGCACGCCGGCCAGGCAGCAGGCCTGTTCGGCCTGCACCAGCAGGGCCTGGCCGTCGATGCCGATGCGCCAGTGCAGCCGGCCGGGCAGGGCGCTCGCGTCGCGGCTGCCGGCGCCGCCGGCGAGCACCGGCGTCGCGCTGCCCGACCACAGCGTGCCGCGTGCGTCGGCCAGCAGCAGGCGGCCGGCGGTGGCCTCGCCGACCCAGGCCGCCAGCCAGGCCGCGGGCGCGAACAGCACCGCAGCGCCGAGCGCGCCGAGCGCCGCACCGGCGACCAGCCAGCGCATCACGTCCCGCCCCCGAGCGCCACCACGACCGTCCCCGAAAGGCCGTTCGGGCCGATCGTCAGGTTGGCATCGACGGCGCGTGCGCGCGCACCGGTGCGCACTTCGGCCAGCCAGTCGCGCAGCGCGCCGCTGCCCAAGTCCTTGATGCTGAGCGCGGCGCGATCGCCCTGCAGCATCAGCCGGCCCTTGTCGCCCAGGCGGGCGGTGGCGAGCCTGAGCGCGACGGCGGCCTGCTCGGCGTTCACCGGCGCGGCGGCGCGCAGCTCGCGCGCCTCCGCGGCCAGCCGCTGCATCTGCAGCCACTGAGCCTCGGCGGCGTCGATCGCCGCGGGCGCGCCCTGCGCCACGCGCCAGGCCGGCGCCACGGCGGCCCACCACAGCAGAGCCAGCACCGCCGCAGCCGCCACGAACGCGAGCGCGCGGCGATCTCTTGGTGCGCGTTCGCGCCACCAGGCGGCGAGCGGCGCCAGCGCCGCCTGCGCCAGGTGCGGCGCCGAACCTCCGGCTGCGCGCGCCTGTGCGCCGCTGCGCGCGCCCGCGGTCTCCTGGCTCATGACGCTCCCTTGGCGCGGCGCGCCGTCCGCGCGACGGGGAGTGAACACCTTCGGAGCGGCCGTGGGACGCTCATGCTGCCCCCTGGGCGCTGCGCGCCGTCCCCCCGAGGGGGAATGAGCGCCTTCGGAGCGGCCGCGCGGCGCTCATGCGGCGCCTCGGCGCAGCGCCACCGTGACGCCGCCCTGGCCGGACTCGGCCGCGTAGCCGCTGCCCTGCAGCCGTTCGCGGAATTGCTCGAGCTGCGGCTTGCCCCAGCCCGGCGTCGCCAGCGTGAGCTTGCCGCCCTCGAAGCGCAGCGACGCGGGCGGCCCGGCGCCGTCGGGCCAGGCGGCGGCGGCGACGCCGAGCAGCGCCTCGAGGTCGGCCCCGCCGGTGCGGCCGGCCTGCACGCGCGCGCGGTCGACCTCGCGCTGCATCTGCAGCGGCGCGTCGAGCACCGTGCGCACGCCGGGGAAGGTGCTGCGCAGCAGCTCGTCCATCGCCTGGCGCTTGTGCGCGAGCGTGCGCTGCTGCTGCCAGGCGTAGGCGTTCAGGCCGACGAGCTGCACCGCGGCCAGCGCGACCGCACCCACGCGCACCGCGCGCCATTGCGGGCTGTGCAGGCGCCACCAGGCGTGGCGCAGCGCGCGCAGGCCGCGGTGGCGCGGCGCGAGGTCGAACTGGCGCAGGTTGACGTCCTCGCTGCTGGCTGCCAGCGCGCGCTCGGCGTCACCGAGCACGCCCACGGGCGCCCCCAGCCAGCGCTCGGCCGCCGCCACCGCCGCCGGCGAGGCCGTGAAGCGCGGCGCTTCGCCGCCCGCGGGCAGCAAGCTGCGCGCCAGCGTCCCTTCGAGGCCGACGCAGACGACGCCGTCGCGCTGCTCGAGCACGAGCAGCGGCGCGGCGTCGCCGTGTCGGGCCAGGAAATGCCCGGCGCTGCCCGCGCGCGGGCGGCTGGCCGGCACGACGAGCTCGACCGCGCGGCCGGCGCCTTCGAGCGCAGCCAGCGCGGCCGCCAGCCAGCCGCGCTGCATCACCGCGACCCAGCCGTTGCTGCCGGGGGCGGCCTGCGGGCCGAGGGCGAAGTGCAGCGCCTCCGCGTCGTCGAGCAGGGCTTCCTCCATCGCGCCGGCGAGCGCGGCGCGCAGCTTGGCCGGCGGCGCCCTGGGGATGTCGATGCGATGCCAGCCGACGTCGCCGTCGGCGAGCACGACCGCGATGCGGTCGGCACGCGGCAGCGCCGCCGCGGCCGCGCGCCCGGTCTGCGTCACGCTGCGGCCGTCGATGCTGAACACGAAGTCGAACTCGCCCGGCGCGGCGGCCTCGCCGCTGCCGGTACGGCTGCGGGGTGCAAGAGGCAGGACCAGGATGGACATCTCGTGCTCGTGGGCGGTTTGGTCTTCGCCGCCGCGGTGGGCCGGCGCGGCGCGTATTGTGGCCGCCAACCGTGGCGCTCAGCCGCCCTCGATCGCGTGCAGGCGTTCACGCCGGCGTACGACGACCTCGGTGTCGGTGCGCTGCAGCAGCGAGCGCTCTTCGAGCACCCGATCGTCGATGCGCAGCCGCCCGCGCACCTCGAACCAGCTGGTGCTGACGGCGACGCGGTCCGGGCGCAGTTCGAGGTTCGACGGCAGCAGCGCCTTGATCTCCTCGAGCGAATCGAGCGCGGCCAGGCTCTTGCGCCGGCGCGCCTGCACGATGCGCTCGGCGCTGCCCAGGTCGAGGCCGTCGATGGCGGCCACCAGCACCTCGGGCTCGGCGGTGTTGGCATTGACCGGCGTGCGCACCGGCAGCAGCGTGACCAGCGGCTCGAGCCGTGCCAGCGTCGCCGCGTCCAGGCCGAGCCAGGCCAGGTCGGCGAAGCGCTCGGGCGCGAGCGGCGCCGCGCGCCGCGCCTCCTCGCTGGCCGGGGCCCAGGCGGCGCGCAGGCCCTCGGCCAGACGATCGGCCGTGTCGGCGGGCACGCCGGCCTCGTCGACCAGACGGCGCAGCGCGGCGAGCTGGGCCGCGTCGACCTTGCCGTCGGTGCCCAGCAGGTTGCGCAGGTTCCAGCGCGCCTGCGCGTCGCTGATGGCGCCGGAGAGGAAGACCTCGAGCGAGGCGTCGGCGCTGTTGTCCTGGTCGGCGGCGAGGAAGCTCGACAGACGCGCCTCGGCCAGCGGGCTGGCCCAGGTCTCGCCGAGGCCGTCGACCAGCGGCCGCGGGTTGGCGCCGCGCTGGCGCTCGCGGTCGGCGCGCAGGTCCTCGCGCAGGATGAGGCGCGCCCAGTCGAGCGCGCCGTTGAGCATCCACGCACCTTGCACGCGCGCGCGTTCGGCAGCCTCGACGCGCACCGCGCGCTCCTGCGACCACACCATGCCGGCGGCGACGCTGGCGACGAGGGTGAGGACGATCATCGCCAGCAGCAGCGCCGCGCCGCGGTGCGCGCCGTCCGCGCGGCCGCTGCGTTGCCCGGGCATCACGCGCCGGCTCCGCCCGGCACGAGCGCGACCACGCGCGTGAGCCGCTGCCCGTCGAGCGTGAGCACGAGTTCCACCGCCTCGGGCAGCGCCTCGCGCGGGGCGGCGCCGCTGGCCGCACCGGCCGGCGCCTGCGCCAGCTCGCCCGTGCTCTGGAAGTTGGTCTTGTTGCCGCCGACGTACTTGTACAGCTGCCATTCGCTGGCGCGCTCGGCCACCGTCACCTGACCGGGCTCGTTGCCGAGCAGGCCCTGGGCGCGCAGCCAGGCGTCCTGCAGCGCGCCGACCGCGACCTGCGGCGCGCCGATCCAGCGCTGCCAGCGGCCCTCGCGCAGCGCCCAGGCGACGACAGCGACGCCGCCCGGTACGCGGCGCGTGAGCAGCAGCGTCTGGCCGTCGAAGGCGAGCGGCGTGACGACGCCGACGTCGACGACGGCCTGCAGGTCCTGCTGCCACTGCACGACGCCGGTGTCGAGCCGCTGCACGCGCTCGAGTGCCTCGTTGCTGCCGTCGCGCGCGCGCAGCATCCCGGCCAGGCCCTGCCAGCCGAGCGCCGCGAGCAGCGCCATGACGGCCAGCGCGACCAGCACCTCGACGAGCGTGAAGCCGCGGCGGCGGGCGCGTTGCGGCATGGTCCAGGCTCAGCGTCGGCCGATGACGGTCGACAGCGTGAGCAGCGGCCGGCCCTGGGCGTCGCTCACGATGGCGTCGACGCGGTTGAACGACGGGTTCGGCGTCGGCCGGCTCACCAGCCGGCCCCGGTAGGCGCGGCCGAGCTGCTCGCAGGCGAACTCGCTCTCGCCGATGCCGGGGAAGGTGCGCGTCACGCGCAGCTGCGTGAGCTGGTTGTCGGCGCACCACTGGGCGGCGACGACCTCGCCCAGGCGCGCCGCGTTGTCGGTGAGGGCGCCGGCCGCGCGCACGCCGGCGCCGAGCGCGATCGCGACGATGGCCAGCGCCACCAGCACCTCGAGCAGCGTGAAGCCGCGGCGGGCGGCGCAGGTGCCGGCTGCGGGCATGGCCGAGCCTGTGAAGCCGTGATTCACGCGCACAAGACGGGGTGTCGGACCGCGCTCACGGCCCGGCGGCGGCCGCCGGCCGCACCGCGAACGGCGCGAGGCCGTCGCTCGCGACCTCGATGCGGCGATCGTCGAGCTGCAGCAGCACGCGCTGCGCCGGCAAGATGGCGTCCGGGCCGAGCAGCAGCGCGCTCGCGCCCGCCACCTGCGCACTGGTGCGTGCGTCGAGCCAGCGCGTGGGCAGCGACAGCGAAGCGGGCAGCCCGACGAAGCGGAATGCCGCCGCGTCGGCCGCGGCCAGGCCGGGGGCGTCGCCCGGCGCGGCCGGCCGCCAGCGCACCTCGAGCCCGGCGGCGCGCGCCTCGGCGCGCGCGCTCTCGAGCAGCAGCGCCAGGCGCGCGCCCTCCTCCTCCAGCCGCGTCTCCGTACGGTCGCGCAGCGCCAGGCTGACCACGCTCGTGCCGAGGGCCACGAGCGTGATCACGATCAGCAGCTCGATCAGCGTGAAGCCGCGCGCGCGGCGGCCTGCGGGCGCGCGCCGCTCACTGCCACGATCCGATGTCGGCATTCTTGCCCTCGCCACCGGGCTGGCCGTCGGCGCCGAAGCTGAAGACGTCGATCTCGCCCTTGACGCCCGGGTTCAGGTACTGGTAGGGGTGGCCCCAGGGGTCGTTCGGCAGCTTGTCGAGGTAGGGCTTCCAGTTCGGCGGCACCGGGCTCGCCGTCGGCTTGTGCACCAGCGCGTCCAGGCCCTGCTCGGCGCTCGGGTAGCGCTGGTTGTCGAGCTTGTACAGCTTGAGCGCCTGCATCAGGTTGTTGACGTCGGTGCGCGCGGCGGTGACGCGCGCGTCGTCGGCGCGGTCGATGACGTTGGGCACGATGAGCGCGGCCAGGATGCCGATCACCACCAGCACCACCATCAGCTCGATCAGCGTGAAGCCTTGCGCGCGCCTGGCGAGCGGACGCTTTCGAGGGCGCTTGGGCATGGGTCGGCGGGCCGGCAGCGTAGGGGGGTGAATGATAATGGCCGCATGTTGGCGCGCTGGGTGACATTCTTCCTCTGGGCGGCCGTGGCGGCCAGCGCCGTCGCCTGGGGACTGAAGCTCTTCGTCGCCGCGCCGCCCATGCCGCGCGAGGCGCGCCTGGCCGACGCCGGCGGCGCGCCGCGCGGCGACCTCGCGCGCGTGCTCGGCGCCGACGCACCGCCGCCGGTGCAGGCCGAGGCGGGGCCCGCGCCGGACGCGCGCTTCCAGCTCATCGGCGTCGTCGCGCCGCGCAGCCGCCAGCCGCTGCGCGAAGGCGTGGCACTGATCGCGGTGGACGGCAAGCCGGCCAAGGCGTTCCGCGTCGGCGCGGCGGTCGACGGCGCGACGGTGCTCAAGTCGGTGCGTGCCCGCGGCGCCGATCTCGGGCCGCGCGACGGTGCCGTCACGATCGCGCTCGACATCGCACCGCCGCCGCCGGCGGCCACCGGCACGCTGCCGCCGGCCGGCGCCGTGCCGGGCGCAGCGGCGCCGCCACCGACCGCATCGCCGGCCGTATCGCCGGCCGTATCGCCGGCCGTATCGCCGGCCGTATCGCCGGCCGTATCGCCGGCCGCAGCACCGACGGCGCTGCCGCCAGCGCCGCGCACGCGCGGCACGGGGCGCTACGCGCCGCCGCTCGTGACCGCGCCGACGGTGCTGCCCGCGCCGCCGCTCACCTCGTCGGGCGCACCGGCGCCCACGCCGCCCGGTGCGGCGCCGTCGCCCTCCGGCGGCGGCGACGCTGCTGCGTTGCTGCGCTGAGCCGGCGCTGCCGGCCGCGTACCGCGCCGGCGCGCTCCGCGATCGAAGTCCGCAGGTCACCCGGCATCCCGCCTGGGGCGCGGCGCCGCTAGCCGCCCTCCGCAAGCCGTCCTGCAGGCGGCCCGCAAGCGACCCGCAAACGGCCCTGCAAACCGACGCCGCCAGCCTGAGAGCCCACCCCGGGGGCCGGTCGCCGGCTGTGCCGCGCGACCCTCAGGCTGCGTTGTGCTTGCATAATGAAAGCGATGATGCTAGGGTAGCGCACCGTCCCCTCCGCCATCACCTCCACCATCCACCCGAGGAGAACCAAGCCACATGTCCGCCAGTCAGAAATTCGATGTCATCGTCATCGGTGCCGGCATCGCCGGTCTCGGCGCCGCCGCGCTGCTCACCAAGGACCACGGCAAGCGCGTGCTCGTGCTCGAACGCGCGCCCTTCATCGGCGGGCGCGCGCTGTCGTACGTCGGCAAGGGCAACAAGGTGGTGGCCGACGGCGTCGAGATGGACGCGCATGCGTTTCGCAAGTCGCTGCCCTTCGCCCATTGCTACCTCGGCAAGACCGAGCCCTCGCTCGAGGAGATCTTCGCGCGCGGGCTGCTCGACGGCCGCACCATCGAAGCCGGCGGCCACGGCCTGTTCTGGGGCAACAAGAGCCGCGTCGCCTGCCTGATGAACCATCTGGGCGTGCACCACAACCTGCCCATCAACAAGGGCCTGGGCTTCATCAAGTGGGAAGGCGAGGGCAAGCCGTCCAAGGTCTACCAGGTGCACAAGGGCGAGCCCTACCAATGGATGAGCGAGGAGGGCTTCGCCGCCACGATGGCGCAGCTGCGCGAGATGGGCAAGACGAGCTTCGCGGACATGGCGCGCGAGATGCGCACCTCGCTGCAGGACTGGCTCGAGCGCCAGCACATGCATCCCGAGGCCTACGAGTACATCAAGGTGCTGGCGGCGTCGCAGACCGCGCAGGCCGAGCCGGCGATGACGCCCGCGGGCGACTTCCTGGGCTACATGGCGATCGCCGGTCAGATCAAGATGAACCTGGTCTCGGGCTCGGTGGCCACCGCCGAGGAGCCGGGCACGATCGCGATCGCGCAGCAGTTCGAGAAGGTGGTGCTCGCCGGCGGCGGCCAGGTCCGGCGCGACACGCCGGTCAAGGAGGTGCTGATCGAGGACGGCCGCGTGCGCGGCGTGCGCATCCGCGGCGAGGACAACGACTACGACGGCACGCGCGCGATCTACGCCGACAGCGTGATCTGCACGATTCCGCCGAAGTACATGTTCCGCGTGCTGCCCAAGCGATGGTTCCCGAGCGACTGGGTCGAGACGCTCGAGAAGCGCTTCTGGGGCGCCGGCCTGCTCACCGGCTGGTACGGCATGAAGCGCCCGCAGTTCCCGGACATCGGCATCGAGCCGGGCAGCTTCGTCTACATGCCCGCCATCACTCGGCCCGACGAGGGCTTCATCGGCCAGGTCGACATGGTGATGACGAACATGCAGGCCTGGGGCGGCGGCGACGCGCGCCGCGCCCCGCGCGACCAGCACGAGTACTACTTCTCCACCGCGCTCACCGACGAGGAGATGCGCAACCCCGACCGCGTCAACCGCGTGGTCCAGCTCTGCGAGGACTGGGCCGAGCGCACCTTCCCGAACTGGAAGCGCGACTTCGAGTTCTGCATCTGGACGCCGGGGCCCGAGGCCTACGGCCTGTGGCGTCCTGTGGGCACCGACCGGCCCGACGTGAAGTCGCCCTGGGTCGAGGGCCTGTACTTCGCCGGCGACCAGTACGGCGCCCGCCTGTGGGGCGGCGGCGTCGACGGCGCGGCGCTCTCGGCCGTGCTGTGCGTCGACAAGATGATGCGCAGCAACTACGAGGACATCATCATGCCCGAGTACCACCGCGGCATTCCCGAACTCGCCGCCTGAGGAGGCACCGATGAGCCGCAATCGAGGCAAGACCGCGATCGTCGGCGTCGGCGAGGTGCCGACCGGACGCTACCCGGACCGCGGCGCGATCGCGATCGCCCTGGACGCGGCGCGCATGGCGATCGCCGACGCCGGCATCGACAAGGACGAGATCGACTTCGTGATCCCGACGGTGCCGGTGTTCAGCTTCCAGTTCTCCAACGAGCTGAGCGCCAGCCGCCTGGTGGAGGAACTCGGGCTGAAGAAGGTGAGCGCCAACGCGACGGTGTTCTCGGGCGGCTCGTCGAGCACCAACGCGCTGCGCGTCGCCAGCGCGCTGCTGGAGACGGGCCGCGCGCGCACGATCCTGTTCGTGCACTGCGACAAGCTGGGCACCGGCGTGAGCGCGCAGGGCGGAATCGACCTGTTCGCCACCGCCGGCATCTCGATGGAATGGGAGATCCCCTACGGCCAGCATTACTCGACCGTCGCCGCACTCGCCACCGAGCGCTACAAGTTCGAGACCGGCACCACCGACGAGGAGTTCTCGGCGATCTGCGTGTCCAACCGCAAGTGGGCCGAGCTGAACCCGAACGCGTTCTTCCGCACCCCGCTCACGCTGGAAGAGGTGATGCGCTCGAAGATGCTGTCGACGCCGTTGCGCGCCAAGCATTCGAACATGCTGTTCGACGGCGGCGCCGCGTTCGTCGTCACCACCGCCGAGCGCGCGCGCGAGCTCACCGACCGGCCGGCCTACGTGCTGGGCGAAGGCGGCCTCGTCACGCACTTCGCCTATCACCAGGAGCCCGACCTGACGCGCTTCGGCTGGGCCGAGGCCGGCCGCCAGGCCTTCGCCGAAGCCGGCATCGCGCCGGCCGACGTCGACGTGGCCGAGATCTACGACTCGTACCCGATCTACCAGCTGATCGCGTTCGAGGAGATCGGCCTGGCGCCGCGCGGCGAGGGCGGCAGGATGTTCCTGCGCGGCGAGACCTGGCCCGGCGCGCGGCTGCCGACCACCACCGACGGCGGCATGCTGTCCAAGGGGCACATCGGCGCCGGCGGCTCGGTTTCGCTGCTGGTCGAGGCGGCGCGCCAGGTGATGGGCCGCGCCGGGCCGCGCCAGGTGCCGGACTGCCGCTTCGCGGTCGAGACGGCCGTCGGCGGCACCTACGTCGACGCGCAGGTCACCATCCTCGGCAACGAGATCCCCTGACGAGGAGGCACGTGTGAATACCGTACCCGCCAAACCGCTGCCGGTGGTGCAGCCCTGGGCGCAACCGTTCTGGGACGCCGCGCGCGAGCACAGGCTCGTGCTGCAGCATTGCCAGGCCTGCAGCAAGCCGATCTTCTATCCGCGCGCGGCCTGCCCGCACTGCGGCTCCGACCGCCTGGGCTGGCAGGACGCCAGCGGCAAGGGCAAGATCTACAGCTTCACCACGGTGCTGAGCAACGCGCCCACGCCCTTCATCGCCGACATGCCCTACGTCGTGGCTGTCGTCGAGCTGGCCGAGGGCGTGCGCATGCTGTCCAACATCGTCCAGTGCGACCCGCGGCAGCTGCGCTGCGAGCAGCCGGTGGAGGTGGTGTTCGAGCGTCTGAACGACGAGTTCACCCTGCCCAAGTTCCGTCCCCTCTAGGAGCCGCCGCGATGGCGCAGCAGAAATACGGCGACGATTTCCCCGTCGGCGCGGTCTACACCACCGCCCGCATCACCGTCACCGAGACCCATGTCGTCAACTGGGCCGGGCTCACGGGCGACTTCTACCCGCTGCACATGGACAAGGTCTACGCCGAGGCCACGCAGTTCGGCGAACGCCTGGTGCACGGGCCGATGATCTTCGCGCTGGCGGTGGGGCTGGCGGCGCAGGCCGGCTTCGGCGGCGACTCCGTGATCGCCTGGCTCGGCGCCAACGACATGCGCATGACGGCGCCGGTGCGCATCGGCGACACGATCACGGTGCGCGTCGAAGTCAAGGAGCACAAGGCGACGCGCGATCCGAAGAAGGGCGTGCAGACCTGGCTCTACACGGTGCTCAACCAACGCGGCGAGCCGGTGATGAGCTTCGACTACCTGATGATGTTCCATATGCGGGGCGGAGCATGAGCAATCCGGCCCTGCGGCCGATGACGGTCGGCGCGCTGTACGAGCGCGCGGTGCTGCACGGCGGCGAGCGCATCGCGCTCGTCGACGGCGAGCGCCGCATCAGCTACCGCGCGCTCGGCACGCAGGCCGCCCGCCTGGCGGCCGGCTTCGGCGCGCTCGGGCTGCGCCGCGGCGACCGCATCGCGTTCCTGATGGCCAACTGCGCCGAGTACGTGGCCTGCGAGTACGCGGTGGCCCGGCTCGGCGCGACGCGCGTGCCGCTGGCCGTGCTGCTGGGCGAGGACGATCATGCCTACATGATGAACTTCGCGCGCTGCCGCACGCTCGTCTACCACGCCAAGTTCGCCGAGCGGGTGCGCGCGATGCTGCCGCGCCTGGAGACGGTCGAGCGCTTCGTGTGCGTCGGCGCCGCGGCGGCGCTCGTGCTGCCCCCAGGGCATCTGCGGCTCGAGGCCCTGCTCGCGTCGGACGCGCCGGAGGTGCCGGCCCTGGACATCGATCCCGAAGAGATCGCCGGCATCTACTTCACCGGCGGCACCACCGGCCGGCCCAAGGGCGTGATGCTGTCGCATCGCTCGTGGTTCCACACCTATGCGCAGGAGCTGATCGACTTCGCGGTCGCGCCGCGCGAGGTGTTCGTCTTCGCCACGCCGCTCACGCACGCCGGCGGCTGCCTGCTGCTGCCGGTGCTGCTGCGCCAGGGGCGCTGCGTGATCCTCGATCACTTCGAGCCCGAGCTGCTGCTGGCCACGATCGAGCGCGAGCGCGCCACCGCCACGCTGCTCGTGCCGACGATGATCTACCTGCTGCTCGATCATCCGCGCCGCGATGCCTTCGACCGCTCGAGCCTGCGCAACGTCCTGTACGGCGCCGCCGCCATCGCGCCCGAGCGCCTGAAGCAGGCGCTGCAGGTGTTCGGGCCGGTGTTCACGCAGTTCTTCGGCCAGACCGAGGCGCCGATGACGCTCACCGCGCTCGCGCGCGAGGACCATCTCGTCGACGACCCGGCACGCGAGCAGGAGGTGCTCACCTCGGCCGGCCGCGCGATCTACGGCGTGCAGATCCGCCTCATCGACGAGGCCGGCCGCGACGTCGCCGCCGGCGAGGCCGGCGAGGTGATCGCGCGCGCGCCCAACCTGATGAGCGGCTACCTCGACAACCCCGAGGCCACGGCCGCCGCCGTGCGCGACGGCTGGCTGTACACCGGCGACATCGCGCGCATGGACGCCGAGGGCCTGATCACCATCGTCGACCGCAAGAAGGACATGATCGTCTCGGGCGGCTTCAACATCTTCCCGCGCGAGGTCGAGGATGCGCTGTTCGAGCACCCGGCCGTGCGCCAGGCGGCGGTGATCGGCGTGCCGCACGAGAAATGGGGCGAGGAAGTCAAGGCGCTGGTGGTGCTGCAGCCGGGCGCTGCCGCAGAGGCGGACGAGCTGATCGACTTCGTCAAGACGAGGAAGGGCAGCCTGATGGCGCCCAAGAGCGTCGAGTTCGTCGACGCGATCCCGCTCACCAACCTCGGCAAGGTCGACAAGAAGGCGATCCGCACCCGCTACTGGGGCGGACGCACCCGCAACGTTTGAGCGCTGCGGCAACGCAGGGGAGCCAGGACCATGAACTTCGACGAATCAGAACAGACCACGCTGCTGCGCGAGACGATCCGGCGCTTCGTCGAGCGCGAGCTGCCGCGCGAGAAGGCACGCGAACTAGACCAGAAGGCCGACTTCGACCGCGAGACCTTCCGGCGCCTGTGCGAACTGGGCGTGACCGGGCTCACGGTGCCCGAGGAATACGGCGGCGCCGGCGTCGACATCCTGTCGGCCATCGTCGTCATCGAGGAGCTCGCCAAGCGCGGCAGCTCGCTTGCCGGTCCGTTCACGCATTGCGCCTTCTACGGTTCGATGAACATGCTCGAGAACGGCAGCGAGGAGCAAAAGCGCGCCTTCCTGCCGCGGCTGGCGCGCGGCGAGCTGACCTTCGCCTACGGCCTGTCCGAGCCCGATGTCGGCGGCGACCTCGCCTCCGCAGGGGTGACCGCGCGCCTGTCGGCCGACGGCTCCAAGGTGGTGATCAACGGCACCAAGCGCTGGTGCACCGGCGCGCGCTTTGCCGACTACATCTACACGCTGGTGCGCAGCGGCGCCAAGGAGGACCGCTACCGCAACCTGTCGTTCGTGCTCGTGCCGCCCGGCACGCCCGGCATCACGATCGTCGACATCGACCACCTGGGTCTGCGCTACGCCGCCACCACCGACGTGATCTTCGAGGAGGTGGAGGTGCCGGCGGCCCACATCGTCGGCGGCATGCAGGCCTGGAACAAGGGCTGGAAGATGCTCGTCGGCCGCGGCCTGGACGTCGAACGCCTCGAGATCACCGCCAGCACGCTCGGCATCGCCAGCGCCGCGGTGGACGATGCCTGGCGCTATGCCAAGGAGCGCCAGCAGTTCGGGCGCAAGATCGCGGGCCACCAGGCGGTGCGCAACATGCTGGTCGAGGCGCGCACCAAGCTCGTGGCCTGCCGCCACATGCTCTACCACGCGGCCTGGCTGGCTACCGAGGGACGCGACTGCGCGGTCGAGAGCTCGATGGCCAAGCTGTTCGTGGCCGACAACGCGGTCGACATCGTGCTCGCCTGCCAGCGTGTGATGGGCGCCTACGGCTGCGCGCGCGAGTACGACATGGAGCGCTACGTGCGCGACATCGTCTGCATGCCGATCGTCGGCGGCTCGTCGAACATGCAGAAGAACAACATCGCCGGCCGGCTGGACCTGGGATGAGCGCGCGGCAAGCTTCACCCGTGACGGCGATGAGCGCCGCCGCCCGTCCGGCGCGGCCCGGCACCCGGCCGGTGGCGGCGCGCCACGCGTTCGACACGGCGGCGCTGGAGCGCTGGCTGGCCGGCGAGCTTGCCGGGTTCTCGGGGCCGCTCGAGGTGGCGCAGTTCGCCGGCGGCCAGTCCAATCCGACCTTCCTGGTGTCGACGCCGGCGGCCGAATACGTGCTGCGCAAGAAGCCGCCGGGCGAGCTGCTCGCCACCGCGCACGCCATCGATCGCGAGTACCGCGTGCTGCAGGCGCTGGCCGCGAGCGGGGTGCCGGTGCCGACGCTGCGCGGCTGGTGCGAAGACGCCGGCGTGATCGGCACGCCTTTTTATCTGATGGACTATCAGGCGGGGCGCATCTTCACCGATCCCCTGCTGCCGACGTTCACCCCCGCCGAGCGCGGCGCCGCCTACCGCGACATGGGCACCACGCTGGCGCGCCTGCATGCGCTCGACTGGCGTGCCCTGGGGCTGGCCGACTACGGCCGGCCGGAGCGCTTCATCGAGCGTCAGCTCGCACGCTGGAGCCGCCAGTACGAGGCCAGCCGCAGCGACGACGTGCCGGCGATGGAGCGGCTCGGCGCCTGGCTCGCCGAGCACATGCCGGCCGACGACCATGCCGCGATCACGCACGGCGACTATCGCATCGGCAACCTGATCTATGCCGAGGACGCGCCGCGCATCGTGGCGGTGCTCGACTGGGAGCTGTCGACGATCGGCCATCCGCTGGCGGACCTGGCCTACAACTGCATGACCTACCATCTGCCGGCCGGGCATCCGATCTCCGCCGGCTTCGTCGGCGTCGACCTGGCGACGCAGGGCATTCCGAGTGAGGACGAGTACCTGGCAACCTACGCCGCCGCCAGCGGCATCGACCCGCGCCCGCACTGGCGTTTCTACATGGTGTTCAGCCTGTACCGCACGGCCGCCATCCAGCAAGGGGTCTATGCGCGGGCACTCAAGGGCAACGCCGCGTCCAGTACCGCGGAGCAGTTCGGCGAGAGCTATCGGATGGTCGCCGCGGTCGCCGAGCGGCTGAGCCGGGCGCCCGCCTGAGCTTGCCCGCGTCGGGCCGGCGCCGCGCGACCGGCGCCGCTGGCCCGCCGCCGGAGCGCCTGCGGCGCAGGTGCCCGGGCGCGGCCGCACGGCAGGCGGCGAGCGCTCCGGATCAGCCCGGATTGGTTTCGTCGAGGAAGCGACGCAGATCCGCCCGCACCACCTTGTTGTTCGGGTTGCGCGGCAGCGCGGCGACGTTGCGGACCTTCTCCGGCAGCTTGTAGGTCGCGACGCCCCGCTCGCGCAGGAAGGCGGTGACGGCGTCGAGTTCGACCGGCTTGCCGTCGCGCGCGACGACGAAGGCCGCGACGCGCTCGCCCAGAATCGGGTCGGGATAGCCGATGCAGGCCGCCTCGACGAGCCGCGGGTGCGAGACCAGGTGCTCCTCGAGCTCGGCCGGCGAGATCTTCATGCCGCCGCGCACGATGACCTCCTTGAGCCGGGCGACGAAGCGGTACATCGGCGCGCCGTCGGCCCGCACGCGCTCGAGCGAGTCGCCGGTGCGGAAATAGCCGTCGGCGTCGAAGCCGCGCCGGTCGGGCCGGCCGTCGTCGCCCCAGTAGCCGTCGAACACGGTGGGCCCGCGGATCAGCAGTTCACCGGCGACGCCGAAGTCCTGCACGTCGGCGCCCGTGGCCGGATCGACGAGGCGCGACTCGATCGCGCTGCCGTCGTAGGGCGCGGCGGCCGGGCGCCAGCTCGCGGCCGGGAAATGCGTGGCGCGCACGCGCGCATCGGCGATCTCGGCCCGGCGTGCGTAGATCGAGCAGCCTTCGTTGGAGCCGAAGTTGTTGTGGATCTCGATGCCGTAGCCGTCCTCGAAGGCCGCCAGCATGTCGGGGGCGAGCGGTGCCGAGCCGGTGCCGATCGCCGCCAGCGACGCGAGATCGGCCGCTGCCGGCCTGGCGTCCAGCACCCGCAGCAAGATGGCCGGCGGCGCGCTCGTGTACGTGACGCGCTCGCTGCGGATCTGCTCGAGGTACAGATCGAGGTCGAACGGGTGATGCAGCACGAAGCGCCCGCCGCCGTGCAGCCAGGGCACGAGCTGTCCGCCGATGCTCGCCATCGCCACCAGCGGGAAGGCGCACAGATAGACCTCGTCGGCGCGCTGCTGGGGCTTGGTGCGCGCAATCGCCAGCCAATGGTTGTGGCTGCGCGGCACGCCCTTGGGCCTGGCCTCGGTGCCCGAGGTCCAGCAGACGGTGACGATGTCGTTGGCGCCGCTGCGCGCGGGCGGCGCGTCGGCGGGCGCATCGCCGTCGAGCAGGGGCGCGACGCCGTCCGGCAGCGCAGGGCCGAGGCCGAGCACGCGCACCTGGGCCGGCACATGCGCGCGCGCATAGGCCGCATGTTCGAACTCGCGCACCCGGCCCAGCGTGACGAACACGCGCGCCCGGGTCGCCTCGACGACGCGGCCGATCTCGCTGGCGCGGAACTGCAGCGCGATCGGGCTCAGGACCGCACCCAGATGGCCGCAGGCGAGCAGCATGACGGCAGCCTCGTGCGTGTTGGGCAGCTGCGCGACCACGACGTCGCCCGGGCCGACACCGTTTCGGTGCAAGGCGGCGGCAAAGGCGAGCACCTTGTCGTGCAGCGCCGACCAGGTCAGGCGCGCCGGCGCCTCCCCCGTGAGCTTGGGCCGGTTGACCGGATCGACCAGCGCTTCGAGCTGCGGCGTGCGGGCGGCGTGCGCCGCGGCCAGGCCGTGCAACGTCGACTCAGCCCACCAGCCGTGGCGGCTGTACGCCTTGATCAGCCCTTCGCTCGAAGTCATCATCGCCGTCTCGATCCGGGCAACTACCCGATGGTGTCGCTTGCAACGACGAACTACTCTAGCATGCGCTTCCCGTTTAGAGAACAGCGCGCCGCGCGCGCATCGATCGTCCATGACTGCACCCCGTGACCTGCGTTCCTGGCTCGACCTGCTGGCCGCCGAAGGCGAGCTGATGCGCGTCGGCGCCGAGGTCGACTGGAACCTCGAGATCGCCGAGATCACGCGCCGGGCGCTCATCAAGCGCGCGCCGGCCATCGTCTTCGAGAACATCAAGGGTTATCGCGACGGCTGGTGCCGCCGGCTCTTCGTCAACGGCCTGGGCTCGCGCGCGCGCCTGAACCTGATGTTCGGGCTGCCCAAGAGCGCCAGCTACGCCGAGCTGGTGGCGCTCACGCGCCGGCGCCTGCGCGAGCCGATCGCGCCGGTCATGGTCGCCACCGGCCCGGTGAAGGAGAACGTGATCGAGGGCGCCGCGATCGACCTCACCCAGTTGCCGGTGCCGTTCTGGCACGAGCTCGACGGCGGGCGCTACATCAACACCTGGTGCGCCGTGGTCACGCGCGACCCCGACACCGGCGCCGTCAACGTCGGCACCTATCGCGGCATGATCGCCGGCCGCGACCGCATCTCGGTCTTCCTCGAAGCCACGCGCGACTGGGCCAAGCATTTCGCCAAGCATCGGGCGCGCGGCACGCCGATGCCGGTGGCGGTGGTCTACGGCTGGGATCCTTCGATGGTGTACGCGGCGGGCCACCCGTTCGCGCACGACGAGTACGGCATCATGGGCGCCATCCGCCAGCAGCCGGTCGAGCTGGTGAAGTGCGACACGAACGACCTGCCGGTGCCCGCCAGCGCCGAGATCGTCATCGAAGGCAGCATCTCGCCCGACCCCGACACCTTCCTGCCCGAAGGCCCGTTCGGCGAATTCAGCGGCGTCTACGGCGGCTTTCCGCGGCCGCGCCCGGTGATCCAGGTCAGCCGCATCACGCACCGCACCGACCCGATCTACCGCGGCAACCTCGAGGGCCCGACGCAGGGCTCGCCGACCGAGAGCAGCCTGATGTTCTACGTCGGCTGGGCGGCGGCGATGTGGGAGGTGCTCGAGTCGCAGGGCCATGCCGAGTCGGTGCTCGACGTCGTCGCCGGTCCGTGGACGGTGATCAAGATCCGCAAGGCCTACGAAGGGCAGCCGCGCCACATCGCGGCGGCGATCTGGGGCTCCAAGCTCATCACCTACATCGGCAAGATCCTGGTCGTGGTCGACGAGGACGTCGACATCCACGACGCGCGCGCGGTGCAGATCGCGATCCGCGCCTACGCCGACCCGGCCAAGGACTTCATCGCCTTCCCGATGCTGGCCGGCGGCTCGGGCGACACCGCGCTGCCCGAGGAGGCGAGCGACGAGATCAAGTGGGGCTCGGGCATGCATTCGAAGATGCTGATCGACGCCACCGTCGAATGGGCCACGCATCCGGTGCGTCCCGAGTGGCGCAACCAGCGCAAGCCGGTCAACTGCACGGTGTCGCCGCCCGAGATCAACGCACTGGTCGATCGGCGCTGGGCCGAATACGGGTTCTGAATTCAGGCGGGCAGGGTCCTGCGGCAGACTGCGATGGCGGCAGCGTCCCCGCGCCGGGCAGGGTCGAGCGGCTTGTGCTGCCGCACCGGTGCTGCCTACGATCGCGCATCGTTCCAACCACCACCACCATCAGGAGTCAACGATGATCCTCGTCACCCAGGCCAAGATCGATGAGTACACCGCCAAGGGCTGGTGGGGCACGACCACGGTCGACGATCGCTTCCGCGCAAGGGTCGCCGAGTTCGGCGACAGCGAAGCCCTCGTCGATCCGCCCAACCGCGCCGAGCTGACCGGCACGCCGCAGCGGCGCCTCGGCTGGAACGCGGTGGCCGACGAAGTCGCGCGCACGGCGATGGTGCTGCACGGCCTGGGGCTGCGCAAGGACGACGTCGTGCTCGTGCAGTTGCCCAACACGGTCGAGCAGTTCATCGTCTACGTGGCCTGCGCGCGGCTGGGCCTCATCGTCACGCCGGTGCCGGCGCAGTACCGCGAGCACGAGCTCGAGCATGTGGTGCGCAGCACCGAGGCCAAGGCGGCGCTGACGACGCAGCGCATCGGCCAGCACGAGCACGCAGCGATGATGCTGGGGCTGCGCGCCGCCTGCCCGACGCTCGCGCACGTTCTCGCCTATGGCGAGTCGGTGCCCGAGGGCGCGCTGGCGCTGGTGCCGGCAGTGGCGGCGGCCGCCGACGGCGGCGCGGCCGAGGCCGAGGCCAGGCGTGCCGCGGTCACGGCCAATGACGTGTTCACGATCTGCTGGACCTCGGGCACCGAATCGTTCCCCAAGGGCGTGCCGCGCAGCACCAACGAATGGCTGATCCTGTCGCAGACGGTGGTCGACGGCCCGCCGCTGCAGGAGGGGCAGCGCGTGCTGTGCCCGTTCCCGATGGTCAACATGGCCGGCGTGGCCAGCGGTTTCTTCGCCTGGCTGCTGGGCGGCGTGACGATGGTGCAGCACCATCCCTTCGACCTGAAGGTCTTCCTCGCGCAGATCCGCACCGAATCGATCAACTACACGACGGTGCCGCCGGCAATCCTCAACCTGCTGCTGCAGCAGCCGGCGCTGCTCGAGGGCGTGCGCTTCGACATCATGCGCCACCTCGGCTCGGGTTCGGCGCCGCTGTCCGAGTGGATGATCAGCGAGTTCAACAAGCGCTACGGCGTGCAGGTGGTCAACCTGTTCGGCTCCAACGAAGGCATCTGCCTGCCCGGCACGCACCGCGACATTCCCGATCCGGCGATGCGCGCGGCGTACTTCCCGCGCGTCGGCGTCAAGGGCTACCAGTGGGACACCACGGTGGCCGACAAGCTCGAGACGCGGCTCGTCGATCTGGCCACCGAAGAGGTGATCACCGAGGCCGGGCGGCCGGGTGAGATGCGCATCAAGGGGCCGACCGTGCTCAGCGGCTACTGGCGCGCGCCGGAGCTCACCGCCAAGGCCTTCGACGCCGAGGGCTTTTTCAAGACCGGCGACACCTTCGAGATCGCCGGCGACAAGCTGCAGTACTACAAGTTCGTCGGCCGCTCCAAGGACCTGGTGATCCGCGGCGGCATGAACATCTCGCCCGAGGAGATCGAGACGCTGCTGCAGGGGCACCCGAAGGTGCGCGAGGTGGCCGTCATCGGCTGGCCCGACGCGGTGCTCGGCGAACGGGTGTGCGTGTGCGTGGCGCCGCGGCCGGGGGTGACGGTCACGCTCGACGAGCTGATCGCCTATCTGCGCGACGACAAGAAGATCGCCGCGTTCAAGCTGCCCGAGCGCATGATGCTGGTCGAGGAACTGCCGCGCAACCCGGTGGGCAAGATCGTCAAGCGCACGCTGCGCGAGCGTGCCAAGGCGCTGGCCGACGAGGGCGGCGTGGGCTGAGGCGATGCACAACCTGAGCGCGCTGGACGCGGCCTTCCTGCAGATGGAGACGGCCGAGACGCCGATGCATCTGGCGTCGGTGCACCTGTTGCAGCTCCCCGAGGGCTACCAGGGCGATTTCCCGCGCGAGTTCATGGAGCATGTCGCCGGCCGCGTGCATCTGGCGCCGATGCTCAACCGCAAGCTCGCGCCGATGCCCTTCGACCTCGCGAACCCGGTCTGGGTCCACGACGACGACGTCGAGATCAGCTATCACGTGCGGCGCCTGAGCCTGCCGGCGCCGGGTTCGATGGAGCAACTGCTCGCGCTGTGCGGGCGCCTGCATTCGATCGTCATGGACCGCACCCGCCCGCTGTGGGAACTGGTGCTGATCGAAGGCCTGCACGGCAGCGACTACGCCTTGTTCATCAAGGTGCACCATGCCGGCATCGACGGCATGTCGGGGCGGGTGATGGTCGAGGCCCTGTTCGACACCACGCCCGAGCCGCGCAAGGTGCCGCCGCCGCCGCTGCGGCCGCGCGCCGCGCCGGCCGGCAGCGCCGAGCTGTTCGCGGCCAGCGCGCGGCACGCCGTCGCGCAGTCGATCCACACGGTGCGCACCTTCGCCAACCTGCCGCAGCTGTACAAGGCCGGCACGCAGTTGGTCGAGACCCTGCGCGGGTTGATTGCGTCCGACCACAAGCCCGAGGACGGCGGCGCGCGCAGGCCGAGGGCGATCGGCGCGCCGCGCCTGCCGTTCAACACCTCGGTGACGAACCAGCGGCTGTTCGGCGTGGCCAGCATCCCGATGAGCGACTTGCGCGCGGTGGCCAAGGCGGGCGCCGCGACGATCAACGACATGGTGCTGGCCGTCGCGTCGGGTGCGCTGCGCCGCTACCTCAAGCGCCGCGGCGAACTGCCCGAGCGTTCTCTGACCGCGCTGATGCCGATGTCGCTGCGCGAGCCCGACGACGTCGACATGACCAACCGCGTCACGGTGGCGCCCTGCGATCTGCACACCGATATCGCCGATCCGCTCGAGCGTCTGCGCGCGATCAGCAGCTCCACCTCGGTCATCAAGGAGCGGCTGGCGCAGAACCGCGCCCTCCTGATCACCGACATCCCGTCGTTCGGCGTGCCCTGGCTGGTGTCCGGGATGGTGTCGCTCGCCGGCAAGCTCAAGCTGGCCGATCTGGTGCCGGTGATGGGCAACATCGTCATCAGCAACGTGCCCACCTCGCCGGTGCCGCTGTACATCGCCAGGGCCAGGGTGCTGAGCTATTGGCCGATGCTGATCCTCACGCACGGACAGGGGCTGGCGATGTCGGTCCACAGCTACGCCGGCTCGATGGAATGGGGCGTGGTCGGCTGCCGGCGTGCGGTGCCCGACGCGCCCGACATCGCCGGCGATCTGCTGGCGAGCTTCGAGGAGCTGAAGCAGAGCGTGCAGAGCGCGCCGGCCGAGCCGGCGGCGCCTGTGCCGCCGCCGGCGCGAGCGCGCAAGCCGCGCGCGGCGGCCACACCCGCAGCGGCGGCCGATCCTGCTGCGGCGGCGCGGCCGCGCTCGCGCAAAGGCGGCAAGGGCGGCAAGGGCGCCGCCGCGTCGCGCAAGACGGCCGCGCGCCCGGCGCGTCCGAAGCAGGCGGCGGCTGCATGAAGTCGAGCTGCCACCGAGCAGGCCGGCCGCGTGCCTGGCCGATCGAGGAGTGATCCATGAGCGACCAGATCATTCAGATCGGGCAACTGGCCATCAACGGCGTCGCGGTGGGTGCGATCTACGCGCTCATCGCGCTCGGCATGGTGCTGACCTACAAGGCCACCGAGGTGCTCAGCTTCGCGCACGGCGACTTGCTGATGTTCTCGACCTTCGTCGCCTGGGCCTTGATCGTCGGCCTCGGCGCGCCCTTCTGGCTGGCCGCGCTGCTGACGATCGCGCTGCTGGCCCTGCTGGCCGGCTTGCTCGAGGCCGGCGTCATGCGGCGCATCGTCGGCCAGCCGCAGTTCGCCAGCGTGCTGCTGACGATCGCGCTCGCGTTCATGCTGCGCGGCGCGACGAGCATGATCTTCGGCCCGGAGTCGCGCAGCTACCCGACACCCTGGACCGGGCAGACGGTGCAGCTCGGCCCGCTCGTCGTCAACGAGCTGAGCCTCGTGATCCTGGCGGCGGCCGTCGTCGTGACCCTGGTGCTGTTCTGGTTCCTGCGCCGCACCTCGCTCGGCGTCTCGGTGCAGGCGGCATCGCAGAACCAGCTGGCGGCCTTCCTGTGCGGCATCCGCGTCAAGCGGCTCAACACGCTGATCTGGGCCCTGTCGGGTGCGCTGGCCGCACTGTGCGGCGTACTGCTGGCGGCCATCACGCTGGTCGACACCGGGCTGTGGATCGTGCTGCTCAAGGCGCTGGCGGCGCTCGTGCTGGGCGGCTTCGGCAGCATCCCGGGCGCCATCGTCGGCGGCCTCGTGATCGGGCTGGTCGAACAGTTCTCGGGCGTGTACCTGATGGAAGGCGCCAAGGACATCGTCTCCTACGTCGTGCTGATCGGCGTGCTGATGGTGTGGCCGCGCGGGCTGCTGGGCGAGGCCAGCGGCCGGCGCGTCTGAGCCGGCAGCGCACACCAGAGGAGCGGGCAGATGCGCTTCGCCTACAACCTGCGCCAGTCGGATTCGCTGCGGCTGCTGCCCTATCGCGGCGGCCGCGTCGCCTATGGCGTGCTGGCCGTTGCGCTGCTCGCGGCGCCCTGGCTGCTGCCGTCGTTCTACGTCGGCGAGCTGAGCTACGTGTTCATCATGTCGATCGCCTCGCTCGGCCTGATGGTGCTCACGGGCTTCTCGGGCCAGGTCTCGCTCGGCCATTCGGCGTTCCTCGCGATCGGCGCCTATGCGCACGTCAACTTCCTGGCGCTCGGCGTGCCGCTGCCGCTGTCGCTGCTGGCCACGGTCGTGCTGTGCGCCCTCGTCGGGCTGGCAACCGGCGTGCCGGCGATCCGCGTGCACGGGCTGTACCTGGCGATGGTGACCCTGGCGCTGGCGATGCTCGTCGAGCACGTGATGGGGCAGTGGAGCTCGGTGACCGGCGGCTTCACCGGGCTGCCGGTGCCCGATCCGACCTTGTTCGGCATCGGACTCGGCGACCTCAAGTCGTTCTATTACCTGTGCCTGGCGCTGCTCGTGATCGTGCTGTTGCTGCTGTTGCAACTGCTGCGCGGCGCCACCGGCCGCGCGCTGGTGGGGGTGCGCGACTCCGAGGCTGCGGCGGCCAGCCTGGGGCTGTGGGTGGCCGGCTACAAGGTGCTGGCCTTCGTCGTCTCGGCCGCGCTGTGCGGGCTGGCCGGCGCGCTGATGGCGCACCAGGTCAAGTACCTCACGCCCGAGGCCTTCAACCTGATGCTGTCGCTGCAGCTCGTGCTGATGGTCGTCATCGGCGGCCTGGGCAGCCTGCGCGGCGCCATCCTCGGCGCCGCCCTGATCAGCCTGCTGCCGACGCTGATCTCGCTCGTCAAGGCGCGGCTGCCCGAGGCGATCGGCAAGCAGTCCGGGCTGGACTTGTTCATCTTCGGTCTCGTGCTGGCCGCGTTCGTGCTGCTCGAGCCGACCGGCATGAACGGGCGCTGGGTGCGGGCCAAGGGCTTCTTCCAGTTCTTCCCGCTGTACCGCAGCGCGGGCCGCCAGCGCGTCAAGCGCTACATGAAGTCGGAGCGCTACAAATGAGCGGGCGAGCCCTGTTGACGGCGCAGGATCTGTCGCTCAGGTTCGGCGGCGTGCACGCGATCCGCAACGTGAGCTTCGAGATCCGCGCCGGCGAAGTGCTGGCGATCATCGGGCCCAACGGTGCCGGCAAGACCTCGGTGCTCAACGTGCTGACGCGCGTCTTCGCGCCGACCACCGGCCGCGCCGTGCTCGACGACGGCGTCGAGCTGACGGCACTGCCGCGGCATCAGGTCGTGCGCCACGGCGTTGCGCGCACGTTCCAGAACATCGAGCTGTTCGAGGGCGCGACCGTGCGCGACAACCTGCTGCTGGGACGCCATCGCTTCGCGCACGCAGGCGGGCCGGCGGCCCAGGCCTGGCGCATCGCGCGCGAATGCCTCGGCCTGAACTCGATCCGCGACGACGAGGAGCAGGCGATCGAGAAGGTCGAGTCCGTGATCGAGCGCCTCGGCCTCAGCCCCTATCGGCACACGCTGGTCGCCGGCCTGCCCTACGGCGTGCGCAAGGTGATCGAACTCGGCCGCGCGCTCGCCTGCGAGCCGCGCCTGCTGCTGCTCGACGAGCCGGCCTCGGGCCTGAACCCGGAGGAGACGCGCGAACTCGCGGTCTGGATCGACGACATCCGCAGCGACCTGGGCGTGACGGTGCTGATGATCGAGCACGACATGTCGCTCGTCGGGGCCGTGGCCGACCGCGTCATCTGCATGAACATGGGCGCCGTGCTGACCGAAGGCACGCTGGCCGAGGTGCAGTCGCATCCCGAGGTGCTGGCGGCGTACCTGGGCACGGCGGCCGGCGCGACGCAGGAGGCAGTGCAATGAGCGGCGCGCTGCTGCGGGTGGCCGATCTCGAGACCTGGTACGGGCCGGTGTGCGCCATCCGCGGCCTGACCTTCGACGTCGCCGCCGGGCGCATCGTCACCGTGCTCGGCGCCAACGGCGCGGGCAAGACGACGCTGCTCAACACGATCGCCGGCGTCATCGATCCGCGCAAGGGCTCGGTCACCTTCGACGGCCAGCCGATCCAGGGCTGGGATCCCGACCGCGTGGCGCGCGCCGGCGTCGTGCTGGTGCCCGAAGGGCGGCAGGTGTTTCCGTTCCTGAGCGTGCGCGAGAACCTGATGATGGGCAGCATCGCGCGCGCCGACAAGCACGGCCTGCACGACACGCTGGACATGGTGTACCAGTTCTTTCCGCGCCTGAAGGAGCGCGAGCAGCAGCATGGCGGGCTGCTGTCGGGCGGCGAGCAGCAGATGCTCGCCATCGGCCGTGCGCTGATGGCGGCGCCGCGCCTGCTGCTGCTGGACGAACCCTCGCTCGGCCTGTCGCCGTTGTTCACGCAGGAGATCTTCGCGATCGTGCGGCGCATCAACGCCGAGGCCGGCGTCACCATCCTCGTGATCGAGCAGAACGCGGCCGTCGCGCTGGCAACGGCGCACGAAGGCTACGTGCTCGAGCTCGGGCGCATCGCCGCTTCGGGCAGCAGCGCCGAGCTCTCGGCCAAGGACGACATCAAGGATGCCTATCTCGGCGTCGGCGCGCACGGCCAGCCCGAGCGCGGCCAGCGCCGCCGCAGGAGCGTGTCATGGCTGTGAGCGCGGCTTCGTCGAGGGCGCCGAGCCTGCCCCAGCTCTGGCGGCAACGCTGCCGCGAATGGGGCGATCGTCCGGCGCTGCGCCACAAGCGGCACGGGATCTGGCGCAGCACGAGCTGGGCCGAGTACTTCGAGCGTGCGCGCAGCGCCGGTCTGGCCCTGCAGGCCATGGGGCTGCAGCGCGGCGACGTCGTCTCGATCCTCTCGGCCAACCGCCCCGAGTGGCTCGTCGTCGAGATGGGCGCGCAGGCCATGGGCCTGGTCGGCCACGGCCTGGCGCCGACGGAAACGGCCGAGGAGGTGGGGCGCCAGCTGGCCGCCAGCGGCTCGCGCCTGGTCGTCGTCGAGCACGAGGCGCAGTTGCGCAAGGTGCTCGCGGTGCGCGGCTCGTGCCCGCGCCTGGCGCACATCGTCGTCATCGAGGTCGACGGCGCGCTGCGCGGGTTCTCCGATCCGATGGTGACGGACTACGGCCAGCTCCTCGAGCGCGGGCGCGCCGCGGGCGCGGCCGCGGCGTTCGAGGCCGCCATCGATGCCGCAGGTCCCGACCAGACCGCCCTCGTCGTCTACAGCTCGGGCACCACCGCCGCGCCCAAGGCGGTGGCGATCACGCAGCGCGCCCTCGCGCACCAGATCGAATGGGCGCCGGCGCTGACCGGCCTGCAGCCCGGCGAGCACTCGCTGTCGCTGCTGCCGCTGGCCAACGTCTTCGAGCGCGTTTCGACGCTGGTGCATCCGCTGGCCACCGGGCACGTGGTGCATTTCCCGGAGAACGGCGGCACCGTGCTCAACGATCTGCGCGAAGCCCAGCCGCAATTCCTGCTGGCGCAGCCGCGCTGGTGGCGCAAGCTGCACGACACGGTCGAGGGCTTCATGGCCGAGGCGATGCCGCTGGCCCAGCGCATCTACCGTCGCGCGCTGGCGAGCGGCAGCGGCTCGTGGCAACGGCGCCTGGCGCTGCCCAACGTGCGGCGCTACATCGGCCTCGACCGCCTGCGCCGCGGCGTGACGACGGCGGCGCCGCTGGCGCCGCAGCTCGCCGCCTGGTACCAGGCGCTGGGGCTGGAGCTGTGCGAGGGCTACGGCAGTGCCGAACTCGGCGGCCTGTGCGCGCTGGCCTCGGGCGCGCCGGCCGAGGGCACCCGGCTGCTGCGCACCATGCCGGGCGTCGAGATCAAGGGCGACGCGAGCGGCGAGCTGCTGTTCCGCGGCGCTTTCGTCGGCGCTGCGGCCGGTACCGAATTGCGCGACGCCGCAGGCTGGCTGCGCAGCGGCGATCGCGGCCGGGTGCAGGCCGGCGCCGGCGTCGTCCTCGACGGCCGCTGGGCCGACGATGCGATGCACGCCAACGCGCCGCTCCTGGCACAGGAGCGCGTGGCCATGCGGCTCGAGGCCAGCCCCTTCCTGACGCATGCGCTGCTGCTGGCTGCGCCCGAGGGCGAGATCCGCTGCCTGCTGGTGCTGGCCGGCGACGTGGTGTCCAAGCATGCGCGCGATCGCCACTTCGAGTTCGCCGACTTCGCCGGCCTGAGCCGGCACCCGGAGATCGTCGAGCTGGTGCGCGGCCTGCTGCAGGCGGCCAATGCCGAGCTCGCGCCGCACGAGCGGGTGCAGGGGTTCCACATCCTCGAGCGCACGCTCGGCGCCGACGACGAGGAGCTGACGCCGGTGTTCGAGCTCAGGCGGCGCGTGGTGCTTGCGAAATACCCGCTGCCGGCCGCATCGGCGCATCGCGTCGAAGGCGGCGCCGCGCGCCGCGCAGCCTGAATCGAGCACATCCATGCCGAGGACGAACATCGACCCCGCGCGACGCGCCTTGTGGGCCAGCCTGCGGCTGCCGGTGGTGGCCGCGCCGATGTTTCTCGTCAGCGGCCCCGAGCTGGTGGTGGCGGCCTGCAAGGCCGGCATCGTCGGCTCGTTTCCGAACACGAATGCGCGCACGATCGAGGAGTACGAGGACTGCATGCGCCGCGTCACCGACGCGCTCGCGCAGGCGCGTGCGGCCGATCCGTCCGCCCGCATCGCGCCTTGGGCGGCAAACCTCATCACGCACAGCAGCAATGTGCGCCTGCAGCAGGATCTGGCCCTGATCGCGCGCTACCGGCCGCCGCTGGTGATCACGGCGCTGGGCAGCCCCGAACCGGCGCTCGACGTCGTGCACGCGTACGGCGGGCTCGTGATCGCCGATGTGATCAACCTCAAGTACGCGCGCAAGGCGGCGGCCACCGGCTGCGACGGACTGGCCTGCATCGCGGTCGGCGCCGGCGGCCACACCGGGCATCTGTCGCCGTTCGCCTTCATCTCGGCGGTGCGCGAGCACTTCGACGGGCTCGTCATCGTCGGCGGCGGCATCAGCGACGGCTGGGGCGTCGCGGGCGCCGTTGCGGCCGGCGCCGACCTGGTCTACATGGGCACCCGCTTCATCCCGACGCCCGAGAGCCTGGCGCCGGCCGGGCACAAGCAGATGATCGTCGAGCACACGGCCGAGGATCTGCTGGTATCGGCCGGAATCACCGGCGCGGCGGCAAGCTGGCTCACGCCGTCCTTGCGTGCCGCCGGCCTGGACCCGCAGAAGATGCCCGAGCGGCCCGACGTCGACGTCAAGCGGGCCAACGAGCCCAGGCGCTGGCGCGACATCTGGTCGGCCGGCCAGGGGATCACGACGATCCACGCCGTCGAGCCGGTGGCCGAGGTGGTGCTGCGGCTGGAGCAGGAGTACCGCGCGGCGCGCGCACGCTTCGCCGCGATCGAGACTGCGGCGTAGTCTCCGCGCAGCGCGCGGCGCTGCGCCTGCGGCGGCAGGCCGGCGGCGCTCAGCCGGTGGTCACGATCGAGACGCCGCCGTCGATGGCCAGCACCTGCCCGGTGATGTGCTTGCCGGCGTCGGAGGCGAAGAGCAGCACCGCGCCCTTCATGTCGTCGTCGTCGCCGAGGCGGCCGAGCGGCGCGCGTGCGGCCATCGCCTCGCTGCCCACCTGGTCGATCACGCCCTGGATCATCCGGGTCGGGAAGGTGCCCGGCGCGATGGCGTTGACGGTGATGCCGTGTGCGCCCCACTCGGCAGCGAGCGCGCGCGTGAAGTTCAGCACCGCACCCTTGCTGGTGTTGTAGGCGATCGTGCCGTGCCCGGGCCGGTTGCCGCCCAGGCCGGCGATCGAGGCGATGTTGACGATGCGGCCGCGGCGGCGCGGGATCATGCTCGCCTTGGCGACTTCGCGCGCGAACAGGAAGGCCGCACGCACGTTGAGATTCATGACCTTGTCCCAGGCGCCGAGCGGATGGTCCTCGGCCGGGGCATTCCAGGCGGCGCCGGCGTTGTTGATCAGGATGTCGACCTGACCCATGCGCTGCAGCGTGCGCGCGCAGCATTGCTCGATCTGCTGCGCGTCGCCGCCGTCGGCGGCGAGCCATTGCGCGTCGATGCCGCGCGCGCTCAACTCGGCTGCGGCCGCCTCGAGATCGGCTGCCTTGCGCGAGGTGAGCATGATGCGCGCGCCGGCATCCCCCAGCGCATGCGCCATCTGCAGGCCCAGCCCGCGCGAGCCGCCCGTGACGAGCGCCACGCGGCCGGCGAGGTCGAACAGCTGCCAGGCCGGCGTCATCGCTCGCGGATCAGGGCGGGTATCACGCCACGCTCCTAGCCGCCGAAAGCCTTGGGCGTGACGTCGACCCACTTGCCGCCCTTGACCTCGCTGATCTTCACGAGCTCGGGCTCGATGTGGTTCGCCTTGTTGAACCGCAAGGTGGCGTACGGCGCCATGCCCTCGCCCGGCGTGGCTGCGGCCGCCTTGGCGAACGCGGCGGCGTCGGTGCTGCCGCCCGCGGCCTCGACGATGCGCAGGAACCAGCTGGCGAAGAAGTAGGCCATCGTGCCGCTCTCGTCGGCCTCGATCGAAGCGGGCGCGATCTTGCGGAAGCCGTCGATGAACTTGCGCTCGACCGGATTCGTGCTCTCGGGCTCCAGGAGGTTGAAGTGGCCGATGCCGTACAGGCCCTCGACCTGCTCCTTGCCGAGCTTGGGCACCGAACCGTTGCGCCCGGGCGTGCCCACCAGCACCTTGACGTCCTTCCAGCCGAGCTTCTTGACTTCGGACATGATGCCGACGTTCTCGCGCGTGATCGTGCCGCCGAAGATCAGGTCGACCGCGGCCGCCTTCATGCGCGCCACGTGCGAAGAGAAGTCGATCTCGCCGGGCTTGTAGGTCGAGCTCGCGGCCAGCGTCATGCCGGTCTTGTTGAGCGCGGCGTCGACGCCGGCCTTCATCAGGTCGCCCAGCGGGCCCTCCATGTTGATGAGGCCGATCTTCTTGGGCTTCCAGTTCTGGATGGCCCAGGTCAGGCCGTAGGTGGTGGTGTGGTCGTAGTCCGGGATGGTGGTGTACAGCAGCGGGCTGTCGCCGCTGATCTTGCGCATCGAACCCGAAGCGGCCCAGGGCGCGAAGTTCACGACGCCGGCGTCGGCGATCATCTTCACCGTCGCGGCGTTGGTGCCGGAGCCGAAGTTGTTGACGAAGGCGTTCACCTTGTCCTGGCGCAGCATCTTCTGCACCACGCGCACGGCCTGCTGCGGCTGGCCGCCGTTGTCCTCGAACACGAGGCGGATCTTGCGCCCGGCGACGCCGCCGGCGGCGTTGAGCTCGTCGCTGCGCAACTGCATCGCGTAGCGGATCTTGGGCATGCCGGGCGCGGCGGGGCCGGACAGGTCGAGCATGCAGCCGATCAGGAGTTCGCCTGCGCCCTGGGCGCGCGCCCGCAACGGCAGGGCCGCCGCGCAGAGCGCGGCGGCGGGAGCGATCAAGAGACGACGACGATCCATGTTGATCTCCTTTGGTGAAGCGAATCTGCCCCGGCGGCAACCCGCGGCGGCAGCGCGGCCATTCTGGGCAAGAGCGCCGACGCGAGCGCTGCCCGCGCTAGGCGCCGAACGCCTTGGGCGTGACGTCGATCCACTTGCCGCCCTTGATCTCGCTGATCTTCACGAGTTCGGGCTCGATGTGGTGCGACTTGAATCTCATGGTCGCGTAGGGGGCGAAGCCTTCGCCGGGCGTGGCCGCGGCGGCCTTGGCGAAGGCGGCGTTGTCGGGCTTGGCGCCGGCCGCCTGCACGATCTGCAGGAACCAGCTGGTGAAGAAGTACGCCATCGCGCCGTTCTCGTCGGGCTCGACCGCGCCGCCGGCGACCTTGCGGAAGCCCTCGATGAACTTGCGCTGCGCGGCATCGGTGCTGTCCAGGTCGAGCAGATTCCATTGGCCGATGCCGTACAGCCCTTCGACCTGCTCCTTGCCGAGCTTGGGCACGGAACCGGCGCGGCCCGGCGTGCCGACCAGCACCTTGACGTCGTTCCAGCCGAGCTTCTTGACTTCGGACATGATGCCGACGTTCTCGCGCACGATCGTGCCGCCGAAGATCAGGTCGACCCCGGCCGCCTTCATGCGCGCCACGTGCGAAGAGAAGTCGATCTCGCCGGGCTTGTAGCTCGAACTCGCGGCCAGCGTCATGCCGGTCTTCTTGAGCGCGGCGTCGACCCCGGCCTTCATCAGGTCGCCCAGCGGGCCCTCCATGTTGATGAGGCCGATCTTCTTGGGCTTCCAGTTCTGGATGGCCCAGGTCAGCCCGAACGCGGTGGTGTGGTCGTAGTCCGGCACCGTCGTGTACAGCAGCGTACTGTCGCCGCTGATCTTGCGCATGACGCCCGAGGCGGCCCAGGGCGCGAAGTTCAGGACGCCGGCCTCGGCGATCATCTTCACCGTCGCGGCGTTGGTGCCGGAGCCGAAGTTGTTGACGAAGGCGAACACCTTGTCCTGGCGCAGCATCTTCTGCACCACGCGCACGGCCTGCTGCGGCTGGCCCGCGTTGTCCTCGAACACGAGGCGGATCTTGCGGCCATTGATGCCGCCGGCGGCGTTGAGCTCGTCGCTGCGCAACTGCATCGCGTAGCGGATCTGCCCCATGGCCGATGCCGTAGGGCCCGACAGATCGAGCATCGAGCCGACGACGAGCTCGGTGTCGCTCTGAGCATGGGCCCGCAAGGGCAGGGCCGAGGCGAAAAGCGCAGCGGCAGGGGCGAGTACGACGCGGCGGCGATCCATGGTGCGTTCTCCGAAGGCAGAGCCGGGTTCGCCCGGCGGCGATTGACTGCAGCGCAGACAGGCTAGTCAGTACGGTCTGGACTTGCAAGCGAGTGCTTTCCCGGCCGTGCGAGCGCGCCGCACGGCTTGCGTCGCCGCCGCGCCTGCCATGCAAGGCGAGGGCAGCGCCTGCGCCCGGACGCCCGCTCCGGCCCGCATCAGCTTGCGTATAGCAAGTATATAGCCTAGGATTTCTCTGTGTCGACCGCGCTGGGAGCGGGGCCGGATTTCTGCCGCCCACGCTCCTAGCGGGTGATGGTCGGACGGACCGCCGGGCGGCAGTCGTCGCCGGCTCATGTTGCGGTTTCGGACCGCAACGATGCGACCCAGCAGGAGGCCACGTGATCAAGCTGCCCCGCGACAAGGACAACGACTACACGCGCGACATGGCCAAGGCGCGCCGCGATGTCGTCGCGGCCGAGACCGGCGCCGCGCTCACGCATGTCGGAAGTTACTCGTTCGACCCGGCCGTGCTGCCCGGCAACATCGAGAACTTCGTCGGCGTCGCGCAGGTGCCGATCGGGCTGGCCGGTCCGATGCTCGTGCACGGCGAGCATGCCCAAGGCGAGTTCTACGTGCCCATGGCCACCACCGAGGGCACGCTGGTGGCGAGCTACTCGCGCGGCATGCGTCTGTGCCGCGAGGCCGGCGGCATCCGCACCACCGTGCTCGACGACGCGATGCAGCGCGCGCCTCTGTTCGTGTTTGCCGACCCGCGTGCCTCGCGCGCCTTCGGCGAATGGGTGACGGCGAACTTCGCCGCCATCAAGGCCAAGGCCGAGGAGACGACGTCCAGCGGCAAGCTGCGCGACATCGAGCAGTACACGATCGGCAAGATGCGCTGGCTGCGCTTCAACTACACCACCGGCGACGCCGCCGGACAGAACATGGTGACGCGGGCGACGCGCCACGCCTGCATGTGGATGAAGGAGCAAGGCATCCCGGGGCTCGAGCATTTCACGCTGGCCGCGCAGATGGAGACCGACAAGAAGCATTCGGCGCTCAACACCTTGCGCACGCGCGGCAAGCGCGTGGTGGCCGAAGTCACGCTGCCCGCGGCCCTCATGCGCGAAGTGATGCACACCAGCGGTGCGGCCATCCACCGCCAGCGCCAATTCGCCAACATGGGCGCCTACCTGTCGGGCGCCACGAGCAACTGCACGCATGCGGGCAACGGCATCACCGCTGTCTTCATCGCCTGCGGGCAGGACGCGGCCGACGTCTCCGAGTCGTCGATCTGCTTCGTCTACGGCGAGCTGAAGGACAACGGCGACTACTACTACTCGGCGACGATCCCGGCGCTCATCGTCGCCACCCACGGCGGCGGCACCGCGCTGCCGACCCAGCGCGAGTGCCTCGAACTGCTGGGCTGCGTGGGCAGGGGCAAGGCCTTGAAGTTTGCCGAGATCGTCGCCGCGACGGTGCTGTGCGGCGAGTTGTCGCTCGCCTCGGCCGTGGTGTCCGACGAGTGGGTGTCGAGCCACGAGCAGTACGGCCGCAACCGCTGAGATCGGACGTACAGGTCCGCCTGCGCGGACCTGTTCGCCGATCGAAGGGCCCGAGCTCTGCGAGGGCGCGGCCTGCAGGGATGAGGCCGGCGCCGCGCCGCCACACCCGGCGGCCGGCGGCCATCAACCCTCTGCGGGCCCTGGGGTCAAGCTGCGCGCGCCCTGATCCGGCGCCTTCGATCCGCCGCCGGCGGCGGCGGCCTCGCGTTCCTGCAGCAAGCGCCACATCACCTTGCCGGCGGCGCTCTTGGGCAGCGCGTCGACGAACTCGACGATGCGCGGCGCCTTGTAGGCGGCCATGTGGGCACGCGCCCAGTCGATCACCTGCTCGGCAGTCACCGAGGCGCGCACGTCGACGCGCGGCACGACCAGCGCCTTGACCGTCTCGCCGCGGTAGGCGTCGCGCGCGCCGACGACGCAGGCCTCCTGCACCAGCGGGCAGTCGAACAGCAGCAGCTCGACCTCGCTCGGCCAGACCTTGAAGCCGCTGGCATTGATCATGCGCTTGAGGCGATCGACGAGGAAGTAATAGCCCTCCTCGTCGCGCCGGCCGAGGTCGCCGGTGCGAAAGAACGCCATGCCGTCGATCTGCACGAAGGCCTCGGCGGTGGCCTGCGGCTGGTGCCAGTAGCCCTTGAACACCATCGGGCCGTGGGTGACGATCTCGCCGACCTCGCCCGGGCCGAGCTCGCGCAGCGTGTCGGGATCGACGATGCGGCTGTCGACGCCGAAGAACGGGATGCCCACGCATTGCAGCTTGGCGCGGCCGGGCGGGTTGATGTGGGTCGCGGTGGCGGTTTCGGTGAGGCCGTAGCCCTCGACGAAGCCGATGCCGTATTCGCGCTCGAGCCGCTCGGCCAGCGCCTGCGGCATCGCCGCGCCGCCGCCGCCGAGATGGCGCAGGCTGCGCAGGTCGAACTGCGCGTAGTTCGGACTCGCCAGCAGGTCGACGATCATCGTCGGCACGCAGGTCCAGTGCGTGACGCGCCGGCGCGCGATCAGGCGTGCCGCCAGCTCGCAGTCCCAGCGCGGCAGCATCACCTGCGTGCTGCCGAGATAGACGCCGCCGATGACGCTGCCGATCAGGCCGGTCATGTGGAACATCGGCGTCACCGCCAGCGCCACCGCCTCGACGGTGGCACGAAACCACAGGCCGTTGCCGGCGACATGGCCCATCAAGGTGCGGTGGCTGTGCATGCAGCCCTTGGGCAGCCCGGTGGTGCCCGCGGTGTAGGGCAGCAGCGCCAGGTCGTCGGGCTGCGCCATGCACGGCCCGGGCCGGCAGCCGGCCTCGACGGCCTCGTTCCAGTGCACGCCGCGCGGCGGCAGCCGCACCTCGGTGCGCAGCCACTCGAGCACCGCCGGCGCCGGCGTCTCCTCGGGCACGAGCTCGGCCGGCAGCGCGTCGGCCAGTCGCGCCACGACGATCTGCGTCAGCCGCTGCGCCGCGGGCAGCTGCGCGTCCGCCTCGGCCACGACGGCGGCCAGGTCGGCGCTCGTGAGCACGATGCGCGCCCCGGCGTCGCCGATGCAGTGCCCCAGCTCCGCGGCCTTGTACATCGGGTTGACCGGCACCACCACGGCGTCGGCGCGCTGGATGGCGTAGAAGGCGACCACGAACTGCGGGCAGTTCTGCATGAACAGCACGACGCGCTCGCCGCGCTGCACGCCGGCGCGCTGCAGCCAGCCGGCCAGCGCCTCGGCCCGGCGGTGCAGTTCGCCGAAGCTGAGCGCCTGGCCGCAGAAGATGTACGCCGCCTTGCGCGGATAGCGCCGCGCCGTGACCTCGAGGTTGAACCACAGCGTGGTCTCGGGAATCGTGAGCGTGCGCGGCAGGTAGGGCGGCCAGAAGGCCGCGTGCGGCGCGCGCTCGGCGCCGGTCTGCGCCGCGCCGGACTGCGCATCGTGCGCCTTCGCTCGAGCGGTCTCGCCCCCCGTCGCCGGGTCCGATGATCCCGGCGGCTGCAGATCGCATTGCGTGGACATTCGCGCTCCTTGCAAAGGGTTGGAAAAGCCGGCCCGGGCCGTACCTGCTCGCTGCGCGCCCGGTCGGCCTCGCCGCCCCGGTGGCCGCCGGCGCAGCGCAGACAAGTCCCGCTCCCCGTGGCGCGCGAGCGCGGCGGTCGTGCGCGGGTCGGCGCACGAAGCTCCGATTGCCCGCCGCAGGCCGGCGCCTGCCTCGCATTCTCTGCCCATCACTTGCAAATCGCAAGGATATCGGCTAGGCTCTGCCGTCTTTGTCTGCGGAGGGATCATCCATGTTCGATCTGAAGGGCCAGGTCGCTGTCGTCACCGGGTCTAGCCGCGGCATCGGCCGCTCGATCGCGACGCTGATGGCGCGCGCCGGCGCGCGGGTCGTGATCTCCAGCCGCAAGCAGGCGGCCTGCGACAAGGTGGTCGAGGCACTGCGCGCCGAGGGCCACGAGGCGCTCGCCGTGCCCTGCAACATCTCCGACAAGGCCGAGCTCGCCGCACTGGTCGACAAGACCATGGCGCAATGGGGGCGGCTCGACATCCTGGTGTGCAACGCGGCGGTCAACCCGTACTACGGTCCGATGGCCTCGATGCCCGAGGAAGCCTACGACAAGGTGATGAACTGCAACGTCAAGGCCAACTTCCTGCTCGCCAACTTGGCCGCGGGCAAGATGGCCGCCGCCGGCGGCGGTTCGATCATCATCGTCTCGTCGATCGGCGGCAACCAGGGCAGCGCCACGCTCGCCGCCTACGGCATGTCCAAGGCGGCCGACTATTCGCTCACCAGGAATCTCGCCATCGAGTGGGGTTCGCAGGGCGTGCGCGCCAACTGCATCGCCCCGGGCCTGATCAAGACCGATTTCTCGCGCGCGCTGTGGGAGAACCCCGAGATCCTGGCGCGTGTCGAGCAGGGCACGCCGGTGCGGCGCATGGGCATGCCCGACGACATCGGCGGCGTGGCCGTCTTCCTCGCCTCGCGCGCCGCGGCCTACATCACCGGGCAGACCATCGTCGTCGACGGCGGCCTCACGGTGAAGGAGCCGGGCTAGCCCGAAAACTCATCTCGTGGCGATCGAGCTCTTCGCCGCAATGGCCGCACACCACCAGCGGGTCGAGCTCGGCCCCGCAGCGCGCGTGCGTCAGGCGCATCGGCTTGCCGGCGCGGCCGGCCAGCCACCGGTCGCCCCACTTGGTGAGCGTGAGCACGGTCGGATAGATGTCCATCGCGCGTGCGGTCAGCACGTATTCGCTGCGCTCGGGGCTGATGCTGTACAGGCGGCGTTCGAGCATGCCCTGGGCGACGAGCAGCTTCAGGCGGTCGGCCAGGATGTTGGTCGCGATGTGCCAGCGCGCGCGGATCTGCTCGTAGCGGCGCTCGCCCAGGAAGAACGACGCGAGCACGAGCTGCGTCCAGCGGTCGCCGATCGCGTCGACCGAGCAGCCGGTGAGCAGACTCGTGGCCGTGCCGTCCTCGAACGGCGTGACGGCGCGTCGGCTCGTGCGCGGCATCGGCAGCTGCTCCATGCCCGCGCCCGGCCCGTCCGCAAAGCGCACCTCGCGCGCGAAGGCGGGCGCGCGGCAATGCGCGCAGACGATCGCCGGCACCATCGAGCGGCCGCAGCGCAGGTGGATCAGTTCGTCTGCCTGCATCGGATGGCGCTTGGACCACAGCCGATCGAAGCGCCAGAACATCAAGGCGGTCGGGAACAGGTCGGCGCCCTTCGCGGTGAGCTCATAGGCCTGAGCTTCGCCTTCGCCCGCAGGCACCTTGCGCAGGCAGCCGATGGCAACCAGATGCGCCAACCGGTTGGACAGCACATTGGTGGCGATGCCGATCCCGCGCCGCCAGTCGGAAAAGCGCTGCACGCCGCAGAAGGCGCCTGCGATCACCAGCATCGACCAGCGGTCGCCCACCTGCGCGAGCGCGCGCGCCACCGAGTTGGCGGGCACCAGCCGCGCCGCACGGCGCGCCGGCGTCATGACCGCGGGACGCTGCGCGGCCGCGCCGACAGGAATCGGGGGCGATTCATGTCTTCACGGCCTCTGAGCGGCAGCATGCAACCACAGCAGCGGAGTTGATCGATGGACTTTGCCTACAGCCCGAAGGTCGAGGAACTGCGCAGCCGCGTCGCTGCCTTCATGGATCGGTACATCGTACCCCAGATCCCCGAGTGGGAACGCCTCACGGCGGCCGGCGATCCGCATCCGCCCTTCATGGAAGACCTGAAGACGCTGGCGCGCGACGAGGGCCTGTGGAACCTGTTCCTGCCCGGGCTGCACGCCGACGAGCCCGGCCAGGCGCTCACCAACCTCGAGTACGCGCCGCTGGCCGAGATCATGGGGCGCGTCGTCTGGGCGTCCGAGGTGTTCAACTGCGCCGCGCCCGACACCGGCAACATGGAGATCCTGCACCTGTTCGCCACGCCCGCGCAGCGCGAGCGCTGGCTCGTGCCGCTGCTCGAGGGCCGCATCCGCTCGTGCTTCGCGATGACCGAGCCCGACGTCGCCTCGTCGGACGCCACCAACATCCAGACCTCGATCCGGCGCGAGGGCGACGAGTACGTGATCAACGGGCGCAAGTGGTTCATCTCGGGCGCCGCGCATCCGCATTGCCGGCTCGCGATCGTGATGGGGGTCACCGATCCGGACGCCGCCGCGCATGGCCGCCAGAGCATGGTCATCGTTCCGATGGACGCTGCCGGCCTGACCGTCGTGCGCAACATCCCGGTGATGCACCACACGACGCCCGAGGGCCACTGCGAGCTCGTGTTCCGCGACGTGCGCGTGCCCGCCTCCAACCTGCTGCACCAGGAGGGCGCCGGCTTCGCGATCGCGCAGGCCCGGCTCGGGCCGGGGCGCATCCACCACTGCATGCGCTCGATCGGCCAGTGCGAGCTCGCGCTCGAGCTGATGTGCGAGCGCGCCGCCGAGCGCAAGAGCTTCGGCCGCTACCTGCACCAGCACGCCAACATCGGCGACTGGATCGCGCGCTCGCGCATCGAGATCGACCAGGCGCGCCTGCTCGTGCTGAAGGCGGCCTGGCTGATCGACCGCCACGGCGTCAAGGCCGCGGCGCGCGAAGTGGCGATGATCAAGGCGCTGGTGCCGAGCGTGCAGACCGCGGTCTGCGACCGCGCGATCCAGATCCACGGCGCGATGGGCCTGTCGCCCGACACGCCGCTCGCGTCGCTGTGGATGTGGGGCCGCATCCTGCGCATCGCCGACGGGCCCGACGAAGTGCACCTGCGCTCGGTGGCGCGACTGGAGATGAAGACCTCCGAGGAGTTGCGCCGAAGCCGCTCGGCGAAGCGGCACTGACGGACCCCGTCCGTGCCTCGTGCGCCAGTCCGCGTGCCGCAGCGCGGCGATCCCGGCCACGGCCCGGTGAGCCGATCGGTGCACGGGAATGACGCGGCGCTCGAAGGCAATGGCTCGAATCGACAGCAAGGAGTTCCATGAAACCAGTTGAGAACCTGCCGCGGCCGGCAACGAGAATCGTCGTCGTCGGCGGCTGCGGCGGCATGGGGCGGGCGCTGGTGCGCGCCGCGCTGGATTCGCAGATGAGGGTGGCGGTGCTCGACCTGGCGCGCTCCATCGAACAGACGCCGCCACCGCCCGAAGTGCTGGCATTGCCTTGCGATCTGAGCGCCGAGGATTCGGTCGTGGCCGCGTTCGATCGCATCGCGGCGCATTGGGGGGGCATGGACTGCCTGGTGAACCTGGCCGGCTTCACCGGCGAGCGCGTCTACGTCAAGGACCTGAGCACCAGGGAATGGGACGAGATCACCGACTGCTGCGTCCGTGGCCACTTCCTGGCGGCGCGCTCGGCGATCCCGCTGCTGAAGAAGGGCAACGACCCCAGCATGGTGCTGGTGGCGTCGACCTTTGGCCACCAGGTGGCGCTGCCGGGCTGCGCGGCCTACGCGGCGTCCAAGGCCGGCGTCGTGTCGCTGGGCAAGGCGCTCGCGCTCGAGTGCGGCCCGGCGATCCGCGTCAACGTCGTTTCCCCGGGCGTGTTTCGCACTCCCTTCCTCGACGGCGGCACCGGACGCGACCGGCGCGCCAAGGACTTCGATTTCGAGCCCTGGGCCAAGACGCTTCCGCTGCGGCGCCTGGGCGACCCCGAGGAAATCGTCGGCCCGATCCTGTTCCTGGCCAGCCCTGCGGCCAGCTACATCACCGGGCAGGTGCTGCACGTCAACGGCGGCTCCTGGGCGCCCTGAGGCTGCGCAGGGCAAACGGATTCGGCGCATGAGCAAGTTCGAGATCAGGCCGCGGGTCACCAGCTTCATCGACGGGCACTTCGTCGACCCGTCCGTGCAGGCGCACCCGATCGCAGTCATCGACCCCTCGACCGCGCAGCCGCTGACCACGCTGTACGAGGCCGATGCGCAGGAGGTGGACGCCGCGGTGCGGGCGGCCCGGCGCAGCTTCGAGCGCGGCAGCTGGCGCAACGCCACCACGCGCCAGCGCACCACCGTGCTGCGCAGGATCGCGGCGCTGGTTCAAGCGCACGCCGAGGAGCTGTGCTGGCTCGAGACCATGGATCTGGGCGTTCCCCGCTCGCTCGCGCCGGCCGTCGTCACGGCGCTCGTGGTGCGCAACTTCAACTTCTACGCCGACCATCTGAGCCAGGCTGCCGAGCGCGCCGCGCGCAGCGATGCGCTGTACCAGCAGTACGTGTACCGCGATCCGGTCGGCGTGTGCGCGCTGCTGTCGCCCTGGAACGCGCCGCTGATGCTGGCCTCGTCCAAGATCGCGCCCGCGCTGGCCTTCGGCAACTCCTTCGTCGTCAAGACCTCGGAGTACACGCCGCTGGCCCTGGCGCGCTTCATGGAGCTGCTCGTCGAGGCCGGCGTGCCGCCGGGCGTGGCCAATCTCGTCAATGGCCGCGGGCAGGTGAGCGGCGCCGCGCTCGTCGCGCATCCGCAAGTCGATCTGGTCTCGTTCACCGGCGGCGGCGTCGCCGGGCGCCAGATCGCCGCGGCGGCGGGCGCCGGCCTCAAGAAATGCGATCTGGAACTCGGCGGCAAGTCGGCCAACATCGTGAGCGACGGCGCCGACCTCGAGGCGGCCGTCGACGGCAGCCTGGCGAGCATCTTCACCAACAGCGGCCAGATGTGCTTTGCCGGCTCGCGCATCCTGGTGCAGGCGGCGGTGGCCGACGCATTCATCGAGCGCTTCGTCGCGCGCGCGCGCGCGATCCGCGTCGGCGACCCGCATGCCGTCGAAACCGAGATGGGCCCGCTGGCCTACGAGGCGCATTGCGAGCGCGTGCTGTCCTTCTGCGCGAGCGATGCGGGCGCAGGCGTGCAGCTCATCGCGGGCGGCAGACGGCTCGACCGCCCGGGCTTCTTCGTCGAGCCGACGGTGCTGCTCGCGCAGTCGGCCGCCGCGCGCTGCGTTCGCGAGGAGATCTTCGGCCCGGTGGCCTCGATCATGAAGTACGAGCGCTTCGACGAGGCGATCGCGATCGCCAACGACTCGCGCTACGGTCTGGCCGCCTACCTCTGGACGAACCGGCTGGACGAGTGCACGCAGGCCGCCGCCGGACTGCGCGCCGGCAGCATCATGGTGAATTCGCCGATGTGGTCCGATCTGCGCATGCCCTTCGGCGGCGTGCAGGACTCCGGCGTCGGGCGCGAAGGCATCGAGAGCCTGCGCAACTTCTATTCGGAAGAGAAGACGGTGGCGATCGCCACCGGGAAGGTGCCGCTGCGTCGGTTCGGCGCCGGCGGCTGAGACGCGGCGCGAGCTGCGTTGCCCGGCGCGCCGAAGGGCAGGACACGGAATCGTCGAAGGGCAGGACATGGAATTGAATTACGACGCGATCGTGCTCGGCTCCGGAGTCGGCGGCAGTTGTGCCGCGGCGCTGCTGGCCAAGGAAGGACGCAAGGTGCTGCTGGTCGAGAAGCGTGCCTATCTCGGCGGGCGCTTCTCGACGACGAACCACGACGGCTACCTGTGCGCGACCGGCGGGCTGGCGGTGCAGGTCGGCGGTCCGATCGAGCGGGTCTGTGCCGAGATCGGCGTCGCATCGGGCGTGCGGCCTGCCAGCCGCGCCGCCTGGTGGATCGACGGGCAGTTCCACGAGATCTCACCCAGCGGCGGCAGCCTGCGCTCGACCATCCGCAAGGTCGCGGCGTCCGAGGACGAGGCGCGGCGCGTCGGCGAGGCGCTGACCGCAGCGCTCAACTGGCTCGAGCCCACCGACGAGATCAGCTTCCGCGACTGGCTGAACCAGTACACGACGAACCCGCGCATCCACGGCATCTTCCAGGCCACGATCGCCTCGCTGCTGACGGTGAACGGCTGGGAGCTGCCGGCGGCGGAATACTTCAAGCTCACGCGCAACATCGCGCCGCTGCGCTTCGGCTACGTCGAAGGCGGCAGTCTGAAGCTGTGGCAGCGCATGGCGGACTTCGTGCGTGCGCGCGGCGGTGAGGCGCTGACGCGCTGCGAAGCCACGCGCATCTGCGTCGAGGGCGGCAGGGTCACGGGTGCCGTGCTGCGCTCGGGCGCGGGCGACGTCGAGGTCCGGGCTCCGGTCGTCGTCAGCAACCTGGGTCCGCATGCGACCGTCGCGCTGGCCGGCCGCGCGCCGTTCGAGCGCAGCCATCTGGCCTACCTCGAGCGTGCGGTGCGCTCGACCGCCATCCTGTGGCTGCACTTCGCCAGCGACGAGCCCGTGCTCGACTACTCGGCGATCGCGGTGTGCGGCACGCGGCGCATCAACATGATCGACATGCCATCGGCCGATTGCCCCGACATCGCGCCGCCGGGCCGGCACCTCTACACGGTCGGCGCGGCGCCGCTGGACACCCTGGCGCCGGGCGACATCGATGCCGAATTCGAGCTCGTCATGCAGGATCTGCGCGACATCATCCCCGGCTTCGATGCGCGCTGCCGCCTGCTGACGAAGACCTGCTACCGCGGCAAGTGGCCCGGCTTTCGCACCGTGCCCGGTTCGCCCGTGTCGCACCGGACGCCGGTGCTGGGCCTGTTCAACGTCGGCGATGCGAGCTGCCCGCGCGGCTTTGCCGGCTCGATGGGGGCGGCACAGTCGGCGCTGCTGGTGCGCGACGATCTGTGCGCGGCGGCGCGGACGGCATGAGCCGGGCGAACCCGACGCAGCCTGCCGGACGGAACGCGGCCCCGGCGGCGCGTGCCGCGTCTACAAGCCCTTGCCGAACGGCAGCGGCATCGGCTCGGTGGGCGCGCCCTGCGTCTCGGGTTCGCCGAGCGGAGCCGGATGCGAGGGCCCGGGGTCCTCGCCGTCGGCCACCTCGGTGAGCAGGGCGGCGGCGCTCCTCAGCATCGGCCAGGCGAGCGTGGCGCCGGTGCCGTCGGTGGCCTGCATGCCCAGCTCGAGCAGCGCCGAGGCGCGAAACAGGTTCAGCGCCTGGTCCAGGCCGCGGTGGCCGTGGCTGCGGCAGAACACGCAGTAGTCGGTCACCGGCTGCGCGATGCGCGCGGCCACCATCAGAGCGGCGCAGGCCGGCAGGCCGTCGATGACGAGCAGGTGGCGCTTGCTCGCCGCCATCAGCATCACGCCGACCATCGCCGCGAGCTCGAAGCCGCCGAACGCGGCCAGCACCTCGATCGGCCCGGTGACGTCGCGGTGGCGCACCTGCGCCGCCTGCAGCACGGCCAGCAGATGCGCGAGGTACTGGCCGTCCATCGTCGGGCCGGAGACGACGAGGTCGCGCACCGGGCTGTCGGTGAGCCGCGCCAGCACGAGCGCCGCGCTCTCGTGCGCGCCGACGCCGATGCCGGCCAGCACGACGGCGTTGCCGCGCAGGTGCTCGCCGATCTCCATGCCGGCGCGCATCGCCGCATGTGCCTGCTCCAGGCTCATCGCCGCCGTGACGCGCGCGTTGCGCGTGCCGTGCGCGATCTTGCGCATCAGCAGCCGGTCGTGCGCCGGCATGTTGTCGGCGATGCCGCAGTCGATCACCGTGACCTCGAGCTGCTGCGCGCGCGCGAACACCGTGAGCGGCAACTGGTTGGTGAGCAGCGCCTGCGCCGTGTCGCGCGTGGGCCGGGCCAGGTGGCCGCCGGGCGCGCCGCCGGACACGATGCCGTCGACCGCCAGGCCGTGATCGGCCGCGAAGACGAGCAGCTGCGGGTCGCGAAAGCGCGGCTTGAGCGTGTTCTGCATCAGGCCCAGGCGTACCGCCAGCGGCTCGAGCTCGCCCAGGCTGCCGCCGATCTCGCTGCGGCGCTGCAGCTTGTCGGCCAGCGCGCGCTCGAGCAGCGGGTTGGAAGTCGGGGCGACGAGCGAGCGGGCGGTGATCATCGGCGGCGGATTATCGATGCGGCGCGACTACCGCAGGAAGAGCGCATACACGGGATTGCCGGTCTCCTCGACGCAGGGGTAGGCGAGCGTGCGCAGGAAGCGCGCGAACTCGGCCGCGTCGCTGCCGGGCACCTGCAGGCCGACGAGGATGCGGCCGTAGTCGGCGCCCTGGTTGCGGTAGTGGAACAGGCTGATGTTCCAGCTCGGCGCCATCGCGCCCAGGAAGCGCATCAGCGCGCCCGGCCGCTCGGGGAACTGGAAGCGGAACAGCCGCTCGTCCACCGCCAGCCCGCTGCGCCCGCCCACCAGGTGACGCACATGCTCCTTGGCCAGCTCGTCGTCGGTGAGGTCGACGGTGGCGAAGCCGTGCCGCACGAAGTGGCGCGCGATGCGCTCGGCCTCGTCGCGCCGGCCGATCGCCAGGCCGACGAAGACATGCGCGACGCGCTCGTCGCTGATGCGGTAGTTGAACTCGGTCACGGCGCGCGCGCCGATCAGCTCGCACAGACGCCGGAACGAGCCGCGCTCCTCGGGGATGGTGACCGCGAACAGCGCCTCGCGCTGCTCGCCGAACTCGGCGCGCTCGGCGACGAAGCGCAGGCGGTCGAAGTTCATATTCGCGCCGCTGGTCACGGCGACGAAGGTACGCCCCTTGCAGCGCTGGCGCTCGACGTACTGCTTGACCGCCGCCACCGCCAGCGCGCCGGCCGGCTCGACCACGCTGCGCGTGTCCTGGAACATGTCCTTGACGGCGGCGCAGACGGCGTCGGTGTCGACGAGCACGAACTCGTCGACCAGCTCGCGCGCGATGCGCAAGGTCTCCGCGCCGACTTGCTTGACGGCGGTGCCGTCGGAAAACAGGCCGACGTCGGCCAGCGTCACGCGCCGGCCGCGCTCGACCGAGCGGCGCATCGCGTCGGAGTCGACCGTCTGCACGCCCACCACGCGCACCTCGGGCCGCACCGCCTTGACGTAGGCCGCGACGCCGCCGATCAGACCGCCGCCGCCGATCGGCACGAACACCGCGTCGAGCGGACCCTGGTGCTGGCGCAGGATCTCCATCGCGATCGTGCCCTGGCCGGCGATGACGTCGGGGTCGTCGAACGGGTGCACGAAGGTGAGGCCGCGCTCGCGCTGCAGCTCGAGCGCGCGCGCGTAGGCGTCGGAGTAGCTGTCGCCGTGCAGCACGACTTCGCCGCCGAGCGCGTGCACGGCGTCGACCTTGAGCTTGGGCGTGGTCACCGGCATCACGACCACGGCGCGGCAGCCCAGGCGCCGCGCCGCCAGCGCGACGCCCTGCGCGTGGTTGCCGGCCGAGGCGCAGATCACGCCGCGCGCCAGCGCCTCGGCATCCAGACGCGCCATCTTGTTGTACGCGCCGCGCAGCTTGAAGCTGAACACCGGCTGCTGGTCCTCGCGCTTGAGCAGCACCTGGTTGCCCAGCCGGCGCGACAGCAGCCGCGCCGGCTCCAGGGCCGTCTCGCGGGCCACGTCGTACACGCGCGCAGTGAGGATGCGCTTGAGGTAGTCGGCGGCGATGCGCCGGCCGCGCTGGCCGGGCTTGGCGGCAGGCGGGGGCGCCGCTCGATCGGGGGTGTCGGGGGCGATGGGCATGTCGGCGGCGGCGTCGGTCAGGCGGGGCCGCCGGGCTGTCGAGGCAGCGCAGCCCCTGGCGGGGCGCCGGATGATATGCGAGCGGCCGAACGCGCCATCGCCGACGCCCGGCCGACGCCCGACAGGCCGCCTGCGCCGCGGCGGCAGGCGCCGCCGGACGAAAAAAGGGCCGATGCCTTGCGACACCGGCCCCAATCCACCAGTTTTGGAGGTGGAGGAGACAATCGGTGAAGTGCCAGCCCGCGCCACTTCCTGCTGGGCAGTGTAGCAGCTCGTTGCTGCGCTGCAGTAGCGGAACCGGGGCGTGTTTGGAGTGCCGACTCCACAATGGCACGCGCGGATCCAAGAGGAGCGAGACGAGATGAAATGCACCGTCCACTGGACGCCCAGCCTCGGGATGGGCTTCGTCGCCGAGACCGGCAGCGGCCACTTGCTGGCGATGGACGGCGCGCCCGAAGGCGGCGGGCGCGACCTCGCGCCGCGGCCGATGGAGACCGTGCTCGCCGGCACCGGCGGCTGCACCGCCTACGACGTCGTGCAGATCCTCAGGCGCGGCCGCCACGACGTGCGCGGCTGCGAGGTGCGGCTCGAAGCCGAGCGCGCCGGCGAAGACCCCAAGGTGTTCACGCGCATCCGCATGCACTTCGTCGTCGCCGGGCGCGCACTGAGCGCGGCCGCGGTCGAGCGCGCGATCGCGCTGTCGCACGAGAAGTACTGCTCGGCCAGCATCATGCTGGGCAAGACGGCGGCAATCGAGACGAGCTTCGAGGTCGTCGAGGCCTGATCTCTCGATGCGGCGCGAAGGCCGGAAGCGAGCGGACGCTTCAGATCCGGTGCGCCGTCGTCGTCATCAGCTTGGCCGCGGCCCGCATCAGGGCGCGCACCGGCAGCGGCAGCTCGATGCCGCCGGCGGCGCGTGCGGCGTCGGCATGGCGGCGCTCGTCGTCCTTCATCTGGTCGACGATGGCGCGCGAGCGCCGGTCGGCGGCGGGCAGCCGGTCGAGGTGGCCCGCCAGGTGCTCCTCGACCTGGCGCTCGGTCTCGACGACGAAGCCCAGGCTGGCGCGGTCGCCCAGGCGGCCGGCCAGCATGCCCAGGCCGAACGCGCCGGCGTACCAGAGCGGATTGAGCAGGCTCGGCCGGTCGTTCAGTTCGGCCAGCCGCTGCTGCGTCCAGGCCAGGTGGTCGACCTCGTCGCGCGCGGCCGCGGCCATCTGCGTGCGCAGCGCCGCGTCGCGCGCGCCCAGCGCCTGCGCCTGGTACAGGGCCTGGGCACAGACCTCGCCGACATGGTTCACGCGCATCAGCGCGCCGGCCAGGCGCCGCTCGGCTTCGCTGAGCTCGGCTTCGGGCGTGTCCAGGCCCGGTCGCGCCCTTGCCGCATGCGAAGCGCCGGCCAGCGTGCGCAGCGCGTTGTCCGCGGCGATCAACCATCGATCCGACGATTTCATAACGTAGAAGGATAGCCCACACGCAGAGGCGGCCGAGCCTGGTTGCGCGTTGTTGTAAGGCAACATATCCTGGGTGTTTGGGGGCCAGTCCCTGGCAATCCCGGCAGCGGTCTGGTGCAATACGCCCAGCTTCCGCTGAGGAGGTTGGCCTGATCAGCCCACTGCCGACGGCCGGTGGGTGACCTCCCACGATCGGGACCTCTCTTTTCAACCTAGGAGATCTTTGCAATGAAAAAATCACTGCTCGCCCTGGCTGCGCTCACTGCGTTCGCCGGTGTGGCGTCGGCCCAATCGTCGGTGACGCTGTTCGGTATCGTCGACGTGTCGGTGACCAGCGGCAAGAGCGGCCCGAACTCGCTGAAGGGTGTCGCCAGCGACCAGCTGAGCAGCAACCGCCTCGGCTTCCGCGGCGTCGAGGATCTGGGCGGCGGCCTCAAGGCCGGTTTCTGGATCGAAGGCGCGATGGCCCCGGACACGGGCACCGCCGGCGGCCAGACCTGGCAGCGCCGTTCGACCGTCAGCCTGATGGGCGGTTTCGGTGAAGTGCGCCTCGGCCGCGACTACACGCCCTCGTTCTGGAACTACACGGTCTTCGATCCGTTCGGCACCAACGGCCCGGGCTCGATGCTGAACCTGGCTTCCACCGTCGGTTCGTCTGCCGGTACCCTGGTGCGCGCCAACAACACGGTCGGCTACTTCCTGCCGGCGATGGGCGGGCTGTACGGCCAGTTGATGGTCGCCGCAGGTGAGGGCGTGAAGGCGCCGACCAACAAGTACACCGGCGGCCGTATCGGCTACGCAGCCGGTCCGCTGAACGTCGCGGCTGCCTACGGCAAGACCTCGAAGGATGGCAGCGCCGACGTGGACGACTTCAAGGACAGGAACATCGGCGCGTCCTTCGCCATCGGCCCGGCCACCATCATCGCCCAGTACAGCAAGCGCGACTACTCGACCTTCAACCAGAAGACTGCATTGATCGGTGGCACCTATGCCTTCGGCGCCAGCACGCTCAAGGCGTCGTTCACCAAGTCCACCGGCAGCAGCTCGCTGTACGAGGCCAAGCAGGTCGCGGTCGGCTACCAGTACGACCTGTCCAAGCGCACCTCTCTGTACGGCACGTTCTCGTCGCTCAACAACGGCGGCGATGCAAAGACCGGCGCGCGCTACACCGTCGGCGCATCGGCCCCGGCTCAAGTGCAGGGCGGCGACTCCTCCAAGGGTCTGGCCATCGGCGTGCGTCACGCGTTCTGATCGGACCGGCTCTCATGCAGCAAGGGGTCGCCCGCGGGCGACCCCTTTTTTCTTGTGCGATGACCGAGCTGTCCCCATCGCGCTGCGTGCCGCGACCGATGCCGTTGCGCGCGGCCATCGCTGCCGTCCTGGCCGCGACGCTGGCCGCCTGCACGACGCCGCCGCCGCCCGACGGCGCCGACTGGCAGGTCGTGACGCTGCCCGGCAAGCCGCCCACGCGCTACGAGTGGTCGGCCAAGGACGGCCGGCCGGCGCTGCTGGCCGACTCCGAGCGCTCGGCTTCCATCCTGCGCAAGCGCCTGTCGGTCGACGCGCGCCGGCTCGGGGCGGTGAGCTTCTCGTGGTGGGTTCAGGATCTGGTGCCGGGCGCCAGCGTCGACGACCCGGAGCGCGAGGATGCGCCGGCGCGCGTGCTGTTCGGCTTCGACGGCGAGCTGCGCCGCCTGCCGCTGCGCACGCGCATGCAGTTCGAGCTGGTGCAGGCGCTCACCGGCGAGATGCCGCCGTACGCGACCCTGATGTACGTCTGGGACGCGCAGCTGCCCGTCGGCACCGTCGTCGTCAGCCGGCGCAGCGACCGCATCCGCAAGATCGTCGTCGACTCCGGCGCCGGCGAGTTGCGCCGCTGGCGCGAGCACCGGCGCGACCTGGCAGCGGACTTCCGGCATGCCTTCGGCGAGGAGCCCGGGCCGCTCGTCTCGATCGCGTACATGACCGACAGCGACAACACGCGCTCGCGCGCCCGTTGCTGGTACGGACCGGTGCAACTGGCCCCGCATTGAGAGCGTGTGAAGACATGAATCCCGGGCGCGATTCATGTCTTCACGGGCTGTGAGCACGCCCGCGGCCCGGTCGCGCGCGGCAAGACCGGATCGGCGCCGCGCGACGGGCGAGTACGGGCCCGCTCGGCGCGCGTTCAGCCGTCGATCAGGCGCTCGTGCGCGTACAGGTCGCGCAGCGCCTCGCGTTCGCGGATCAGGTGCACCTTCGTGCCGTCGAGCATCAATTCAGCAGCGCGCGCGCGTGTGTTGTAGTTGCTCGCCATCGCCATGCCGTAGGCGCCGGCCGAGAGCACCGCGAGCAGGTCGCCCGGCACGACGGCCAGCATGCGATCGCGCCCGAGCCAGTCGCCCGATTCGCACACCGGGCCGACGACGTCCCAGCGCTCCGCTTGGCCGTCGCGCAGCACGCAGGGCTCGATGCGCATCCAGGCCTCGTACAGCGCCGGCCGCAGCAGGTCGTTCATCGCCGCGTCGACGATGCAGAAGTTCTTCGCATTGCCCGCTGCGACTTCGGCCGGCGCGCCGCGCTTGAGGTACTGCACTTCGGTGAGCAGCACGCCGGCGTTGCCGACCAGCGAGCGGCCCGGCTCGAGCAGCAGTTCGCGCGCGCCGTGGCCGCGCGCGTCGAGCCGCTCGAGGATGCGGCCGACCAGTTCGGCGGCCTCGGGCGGCGTCTCGTCGGTGTAGGTGATGCCCAGGCCGCCGCCGAGGTCGACGTGGCGGATCGGCACGCCGGCGGCCTCCACCGCCTCGACGAGGTCGAGCAGGCGGTCGAGCGCGTCGAGGTAGGGCTCGGCCTGCGTGATCTGCGAGCCGATGTGGCAGTCGATGCCGACGACCTCCAGCCCGGCCAGCGCCGCCGCGTGCCGGTACGCCGCCAGCGCCTCGCCGTGCGCGATGCCGAACTTGTTCGACTTCAGCCCGGTGGAGATGTAGGGGTGGGTGCGCGCATCGATGTCCGGGTTGATGCGCAGGCTCACCGGGGCGCGCCTGCAGAGCGCGCGCGCCACGTCGTCCAGGCGGTCGATCTCGCCGCGGCTCTCGACGTTGAAGCAGCGCACGCCGGCCGCGAGCGCGCGCTGCATCTCGGCGCGCGTCTTGCCGACGCCGGAGAACACCACCTTGTCCGCTGCGCCGCCGGCGGCCAGCACGCGCTCGAGCTCGCCGCCGGAGACGATGTCGAAGCCGCAGCCGGCCTGGGCGAAGGTCTGCAACACGGCCAGGCTCGAATTGGCCTTCATCGCGTAGCACAGCAGATGGCGCCGGCCGGCCCGCGCGCGCTGGTAGCCGGCGAGCGCCGCACGCATCGCGCCGCGCGAGTACACGTACAGCGGGGTGCCGAATTCGCGCGCCAGCGCGGCCAGCGCGTGGCCTTCGAGCAGCAGCTCGCCAGCGCGGCGCTCGACGAAGGGCGCTCCGGGCAGCGTCATGGCCTGGGCGCGGCAGCCGCCGCCGAAGCCGGTGCCGGTGCCGCCTTGGCGGCCGGCAGCACGAGCGGCCCCTTCTGGCCGCAGCCGACCAGCAGCACCAGCAGCGCGAGCGCCGCGGCCAGGTGCCGACAGGCCCGCGTCACGGGATCGGCACCACGATTGCGCATGCCGGGCATTCTATGGTCGGCCGCAGCCGCAGCCCGGGAGTCGAGCGCGCTGCATGCCGCGCCCGGCTCGGCGCCCATGACCCACCGCCGCGGGCACGCTGCCTGCGCCGGACCCGCACCCATGGCGAGCGCCGCTGCGGCAGTGGCGCGCCGCTCGGTCGTGCCCGCGCCTGGGGGCACGCTTCAGCGCCGGAACAGGTCGAGGATGCTGCTGCGCTCCTCCTTGCTCGGCACCGCCGGCACCGATTCGTCCAGGCCGACGCTGCGGATGCCGGCTGCGCCGGCGTACTCGTCGAACACCCAGCCGATGCCTTGCTGGACGACGCCGGGCGGCGGCTCGAGCGGCGTCACCGGCACGCCGCGCAGCTCGTGCGCCATGAACTCGATCCACACCGGCAGCGCGAGGCCGCCGCCGGTCTCGCGGTCGCCGAGTTTGCGGGGCGTGTCGTAGCCGATCCAGACGACGGCCGTGAGCGTGGGCTGGAAGCCGGCGAACCAGGCGTCCATCGAGTCGTTCGTCGTGCCCGTCTTGCCGTAGAGGTCGGTGCGCTTGAGCGTGGCCTGCGCACGCGCCGCTGTGCCCGAGCGCGTGACTTCGTTCAGCATCGTCGACATCACGAACGCGTTGCGCTCGGGCAGGCCGTGCATCGACTCGTCGAGCGGACGGCGCGGCACGTCGAGCAGCAGCTTGCCGCGCTGGTCGGTGATGCGCGTGACGAGGCGCGGCTCGACGCGGTAACCGCCGTTGGCGAACACGCTGTAGGCGACGGCCATCTGCAGCGGCGTCACCGAGCCGGCGCCGAGCGCCATCGTCAGATAGGGCGGGTGCTTGTCGGCTTCGAAGCCGAAGTTGGCCAGCCACTCCTGCGCGAAGCCGACGCCGGTGCCCTGCAGCACGCGGATCGAGACCATGTTCTTGGACTTGGCCAGCGCCGTCTGCAGCGGCATCGGGCCCTCGAACTTGCCGTCGTAGTTCTTCGGCTCCCAGGGCTGGCTGCCGGTGGCGCCGGCGTCGAAGAACAGCGGCGCGTCGTTGACCACCGTGTTGGGCGTGAAGCCGCGTTCCAGCGCCGCCGAGTAGATGAAGGGCTTGAAGCTCGAGCCCGGCTGACGCCAGGCCTGCGTGACGTGATTGAACTTGCTCTTGCCGAAATCGAAGCCGCCGACCAGCGCGCGGATGTCGCCGCTGCGCGGGTCCATCGCGACGAGCGCGCCTTCGACTTCGGGCAGCTGCGTGAGCATCCACTCGCCCTTGCCGTTCTTCATCACGCGCACGACCGCGCCGCGGCGGATCTGCACCTTGGGCGCGGCCTTGTCGGCCAGGCCCGAGGTGACCGGCTTCAGGCCCTCGCCGGTGACGGTGATGCTGTCGCCCGACTGCAGCATCGCCACCACCTTGCGCGGCGAGGCCTCGAGCACGACGGCGGCGCGCAGGTCGTCGTTGTCGGGGTGGTCGGCCAGCGCTTCGGCGACGCGCGCGTCGAGCGCCGCGGCGTCGGCCGGCAGGTCGACGTAGGCCTCGGGGCCGCGGTAGTACTGGCGCAGCTCGTAGTCCATCAGGCCCTTGCGCAGCGCACGGTAGGCGGCGGCCTGGTCGGCAGCGTCGAGCGCCAGGTAGACGTTGAGCCCGCGCGTGTAGGCCTCCTCGCCGTACTGCGCGAAGACGAGCTGGCGCGCCGTCTCGGCCACGTACTCGGCATGCACCGGGTTCTCCGGCGGCACGCGATAGCGCAGCGCCTGCGCCAGCGCCTCCTCGTGCTGGGCCTCGGTGATGAAGCCCGTCTCGTACATGCGGTCGATGATGTAGCGCTGGCGCGCCGTCGCCCGCCTGGGGTTGGCGATCGGGTTGTAGGCCGAGGGCGCCTTGGGCAGGCCGGCCAGCATCGCCGCCTCGGCGACCGTGATGTCCTTGAGCTTCTTGCCGAAGTAGACCTCGGATGCGGCGGCGAAGCCGTGCGCGCGCTGGCCGAGGAAGATCTGGTTCATGTACAGCTCGAGGATCTGGTCCTTCGTGAGCCGCCGCTCGACCTCGAGCGCGAGCAAGATCTCGTAGATCTTGCGCGTGAACGTCTTCTCCGTGCTGAGGTAGAAGTTGCGGGCCACCTGCATCGTGATCGTGCTTGCGCCCTGGCTGCGTGCGTCACGCAGGTTCTCCAGCGCGGCTCGTGCCACGCCCTTGTAGTCGACGCCGCCGTGCTGGTAGAAGCGCGCGTCCTCGGCCGCCAGCACGGCGTCCTTCATCACCTGCGGAATCTCGCCGATCGGCGTGTAGTTGCGCCGCTCCTCGCCGTATTCGCCGAGCTGCACGCCGTCGGCCGAGAACACGCGCAGCGGCAACTTGGGCCGGTAGTCGGTGAGCGCGTCGATCTGCGGCAGGTTGGGGTAGGCCACGGCCAGTGCCACGGCCACCACCAGCAACAGTGCGGCCATGGCACCGGCGGCCAGCCCGATCGTCCAGCCCGCAAGGCGCGCGAGGGCGCGCGCCCCGCTCCGGCGCGCTGCGGGCGCGCGGCCTGCGGCCGCGGAGCCGGGGCGCGGGGCTTCGTCGTCTTGGGCCATGGACGGAGCGCATTATCCGGGTGTGCGGGTTGCGCTCCCATCGCGGCTGCGGTGGCGCGGGATTGGTGACCTGTTGTTCGCGCGCCGCGGCGGGCGCTGCCGCCCTCGCTGCGACGCAACCCGACCGGGGCGCGGCTGCGGCGCGTGAATTCCTGCACGTCGGCGGCCGGCATCGGTGCAGCTTGCCACGCCGGGCCCGCATCCGGGCCTCCCGCCGGCGCCCGCGACGGCCGACAACCCGTCGGGCTGCGGCAACGTCCCCTTACCGGTCAGGGCCCGTTTTTCTTTGGACCACAAGGGTTTTATTGCTAGCATTGAAGTAACTTCTTAACAAGCCCGGGGTTGGGCGGCCGCCGCGTCGTCGCGGGTCGAAGGAGTGGCGACTTGAGCTTTCTGGACACCCTGCTGGGCCGCAAGCATCCCCCGATGATGGGGTTGGACATCAGCTCGTCCAGCGCCAAGCTGGTCGAGCTCGGCCGGTCCGGCAGCGGCGAATACGTGCTCGAGCGCCTGGCCTCCGAGCCCTTCGAGAAGGGCTGGATCACCGACGGTCAGATCGAGAAATTCGACGAGGTGGCCGCGGCGGTCAAGCGCGCGGTCGCCAAGAGCGGCACCAAGACCAAGCAGGTGGTGATGGCGATGCCGCAGTCGGCCGTCATCACCAAGAAGATCATGCTGCCGGCCGGCCTGCGCGAGGAGGAGATGGAACTGCAGGTCGAGAGCGAGGCCAACCAGTACATCCCGTTCTCGCTCGACGAGGTGAGCCTGGACTTCTGCGTCATCGGCCCGAGCCCGACCTCGGCCGGCGACGTCGAGGTGCTGATCGCCGCCAGCCGCAAGGACCGCGTGCAGGATCGGCAGGGCCTGGCCGAGGCCGCCGGTCTCAAGCCGGTGGTGCTCGACATCGCGTCGCACGCCGCGCGCCTGGCGATGAGCCGCGTCGTCGCGCAACTGCCCAACGAGGGGCGCGACGCGCTCGTCGCGCTGTTCGAGATCGGTGCCGACAGCACCAGCCTGAAGGTGCTGCGCGACGACGAACTGCTGTACGACCGCGACCAGGCCTTCGGCGGTGCGCAGCTCACGCAGCTCATCAGCCGCCAGTACGGCTTCTCGTTCGAGGAGGCCGAAGGCAAGAAGCTCTCGGGCGACCTGCCCGAGGACTACGAGGGCGCGATCCTCGGCCCCTTCGTCGACGGCCTGTCGCAGGAGATCGGCCGCGCGCTGCAGTACTTCTTCACCAGCACGCCGCACCACAAGGTGCACTACGTGATGCTGGCCGGCGGCACCGCCACGCTGCCGGGCCTGAAGGAGCGCGTCACCGACCTCACCGGCTTCGCGTCGAGCGTGGTCAACCCCTTCGACCACATGCAGATCGGCTCGGAGGTGCGCGAGAACCGCCTGCGGCGCGAGGCGCCGTCGTACCTCACGGCCTGCGGGCTGGCGATGCGGAGGTTCATGCAGTGATCCTGATCAACCTGCTGCCCCACCGCGAAGAGAAGCGCCGCCAGCGCAAACGCGCCTTCTTCGCCGGCGTGGGCGCCGCGGCGCTGGCCGGCGCGGCGATCGTCGGGCTTTGGTACACGATCGTCCAGCAGATGACCGCGGCCCAGCAGTCGCGCAACGACTTCCTGAAGGCCGAGATCGTGCGCCTGGACGCGCAGATCAAGGACATCGCCAACCTGCGCGCCGAGATCGACGCGCTCAAGGCGCGCCAGAAGGCGGTCGAGGACCTGCAGACCGACCGCAACCTGCCGGTGCACCTGCTGTCGGACCTGGCCGCGCAGACGCCCGAGGGCATGTACCTGAGCGCGATCCGCCAGAACGGCCTGGTGGTCGCGGTGAGCGGCGTGGCGCAGAGCAACGAGCGCGTCTCGGAGTTCCTGCGCAACACCGCCTACAACGCGAACTGGCTCGAGAAGCCCGAGCTCGTCGAGATCAAGGCCACGACCCAGCAGCTGCCCAACCGCGAGCAGCGGCGCCTGTACGAGTTCTCGATGCGCGTGCAGCTCAAGCGCCCGGCGGCCGCCGCAGCCGCCGCCGCTGCCAGCGCGCCCGCGGCGGGCGCCAAGTCTTCGTGAGGGCGCCATGGCCAGCAAGTCCTCGACCTTCGGATTCGAACTGAGCAGCCTGTTCGAGCAGGCCGCCGGCCAGTTCCGCAACCTCAACACGCGCGAGCCCGGCCAGTGGCCGGTGCTGCCCAAGTTTGCCGCCTGGCTGGGCGTCGCGGCGGCGGTGGTGGCGGGCGGCTGGTTCGGCCTGCTCTCGGGCGCGCACGACGAGTTCGATGCGGCGCGCGAGCGCGAGCCGCAGCTCAAGGCCGACTACCGCAGCCGCCTGGCGCAGGCCGTCAACCTGGCCGAGCTGCGCAAGCAAAAGCTCCAGGTGCAGGAATTCGTGACGCAGCTCGAGAAGCAGCTGCCCGGCAAGGCCGAGATGGACGCGCTGCTGTCCGACATCAACCAGGCCGGCCTGGGCCGCGGCCTGCAGTTCGAGCTGTTCCGCCCCGGCCAGGTGCAGGTCAAGGACTACTACGCCGAGCTGCCGATCGCGATCCGCGTCAGCGGCCGCTACCACGACATCGGCGCCTTCGCCGCCGACGTGGCCAACCTCTCGCGCATCGTGACGCTCAACAACCTGACGATCATGCCGGCGGCCAAGGACAGCACCGGCTTGCTGGCGATGGATGCCACCGCCCGCACCTTCCGCTATCTCGACGCAGCCGAGGTCGAGGCGCAGAAGCAGGCCAAGAGCGGCGCCAAGCCGGGGGCACCCAAGTGAGCGCGCGCCTGCTGGCCTGCCGGCGCGCGGCCGCGCTGCTCGCCGCCGCACTGGGGCTGGTGGCCTGCAGCGCCGACCACGACGACCTCGCGCAGTGGATGGAGCAGCAGCGGCGCGAGCTCAAGCCGGCCGTCACGCCGCTCGTGCCGCCCAAGAAGTTCGATCCGCAGCCCTACGCGCAGGCGCAGAGCGTCGATCCGTTCAGCGCGCAGAAGCTCGCCGTGGCGCTCAAGCAGGAGGCGCGGCAGCCCAACTCGCTGCTGGCCGGCGAGCTCAACCGGCGCAAGGAGCCGCTGGAGGCGTATCCGCTCGACAGCATGACGATGGTCGGCAGCATCACCAAGCAGGGCACGCGCTACGCGCTGCTGCGCGTGGACAACCTGCTGTACCAGGTGAAGGCCGGCGACTACCTGGGCCAGAACTTCGGGCGTGTCAGCGGCATCGACGAGACCGAGATCAAGCTGCGCGAGATCGTGCAGGACGCGGCCGGCGAATGGATCGAGCGCCCGACGACGCTGCAGCTGCAGGAGAAGGCGCGATGAGCACCACGCGAGAGGAGTCCCGCAACATGACGTTCCCGAGCCGCAGCGTCCGCGCCGCGCGTGCCGCCCTTGCCGCCACGGTCGCCGCGTTGCTCGCCTGCCCGCCGGCAGCCTGGGCGCAGAACGCGATCCAGTCGATCACGAGCACGCAGCAGGCGGGCACCGAGGTGGTGCGCGTCGAGCTCGCCGAGCCGCTGGCGGCGGTGCCGAACGGCTTCTCGATCCAGCAGCCGCCGCGCATCGCGATCGACCTGCCCGGCGTGGGCAACGCGCTGGGGCGCAACAGCGTCGAGATCAACCAGGGCAGCCTGCGCTCGGTGAGCATCGCGCAGACGACCGACCGCACGCGGCTCGTGCTCAACCTCAAGCAGGCTTCGGGCTACCGCGCGCAACTGCAGGGCAAGGCGCTGCTGCTGGTGCTCGACAGCGGCGCCGGCGTCGCCGCCGCCGGACCGGCGGCGGCCGAGCAGGGCGTGCATTTCGCGCCGGCGCAGAACGCGACGCCGCAGGCCTTGCGCGATGTCGACTTCCGGCGCGGCGCCGACGGCGCCGGCCGCGTCATCGTCGCGCTGCCCAGCACGCAGGTGGGCGTCGACATCCGCCAGCAGGGCCAGGCACTGGTGGTCGAGTTCCTGCGCTCGACGCTGCCCGACAACCTGCGCCGCCGCCTCGACGTCACCGACTTCGGCACCCCCGTCAAGACGGTGGCCACGGTGCAGAGCGGCGACCGCGTGCGCATGGTGGTCGAGCCGACCGGCGCCTGGGAGTATTCCGCCTACCAGACCGACAACCAGTTCGTGCTCGAGGTGCGGCCGGTCAAGGTCGATCCGAACAAGCTCGTGCAGGGCCAGGGCTTCGCCGGCGAGAAGCTGAGCCTGAACTTCCAGAACATCGAAGTGCGCGCGCTGCTGCAGGTGATCGCCGACTTCACGAACTTCAACGTCGTCACCAGCGACACCGTGACCGGCAACGTGACGCTGCGCCTGAAGGACGTGCCCTGGGACCAGGCGCTCGACATCATCATGCAGAGCAAGGGCCTGGGCGTGCGCAAGAACGGCAACGTGCTGTGGATCGCGCCCAAGGACGAGCTCGCCTCGCGCGAGCAGCAGGAGCTCGAGGCCAAGAAGAAGGTGGCCGAGCTCGAGCCGCTGCGCACGCAGGCCTTCCAGCTCAACTACACCAAGGCCGAGGAAGTGGCGCGCGGCCTGCTCGGCAACACGCAGGCCCAGCAGGGCGGCGCCGGCGGCCAGCAGACCTCGCGCATCCTCTCGGCGCGCGGCAGCGTGATCTTCGAGGCGCGCACCAACCAGCTCTTCGTCAGCGACATCCCGGGCAAGCTCGAGGAGATCCAGGCGCTGATCCAGCGCATCGACATCCCGGTGCGCCAGGTGCTGATCGAGGCGCGCATCGTCGAGGCCGACGACACCTTCGGCCGCGCGCTCGGCATCAAGCTCGGCTCGAACGATCTGCGCGGCATCCGCGGCGGCGTGCCCGGCTACAACGTCGGCGGCGGCAACTACATCGTGCCCGGCGGCAACTACAGCGCGATCGGCAACACCACGCTGCAGCCGGGCGCACCGGCCAACTACACCGACACGCAGTTCGTCAACCTGCCGGCCAACGTCAGCGGCAGCGCCTTCGGCGGCGCGGCGGCGGCGAGCTTCGCGCTCAGCCTGTTCAGCGCCACCGCCAACCGCTTCCTGAACCTCGAGCTCTCGGCACTCGAGTCCGAGGGCAAGGGCAAGATCGTCTCCAGCCCGCGCGTCATCACCGCCGACCAGGTCAAGGCGCTGATCGAGCAGGGCACCGAGCTGCCCTACCAGGCCGCCACCTCGAGCGGCGCGACCTCGGTGCAGTTCCGCAAGGCCAACCTCAAGCTCGAGGTGACGCCGCAGATCACGCCCGAAGGCAACGTGATCCTCGACGTCGACGTCAACAAGGACAGCGTGGGCATCCCGACCACCGCCGGCTTCGCCATCGACACCAAGCACGTCAAGACCCAGGTGCTGGTCGAGAACGGCGGCACCGTCGTCATCGGCGGCATCTTCACGCAGACCGAGAAGGACACCATCAACAAGGTGCCGCTGCTGGGCGACATCCCGCTCGTGGGCCTGCTGTTCCAGAACAAGGTGCGCACGGCCGACCGCACCGAGCTCCTGATCTTCATCACGCCGAAGGTCGTCACCGACCGCGTGGCGGCACGCTGACGCACCCCAAGGAACCCCTGTCATGGCGATGCTTGGACGTCTTCTCGCTGCCTTCGTACTGCTCTGGCTGAGCGCCTGCGGCGGCGGCGGCGGCAATACCGGATCCTCGGCCTTCAGCGGCGGGGGTGGCGGCGGGGGCGGCGGCGGCGGCACCGCGGCGCAGCCGACGATCACGGTCGGCGTCGCTCCGGCGAGCGTGACTTCGCTGGCGCCGGGCGCGGTGAAGGCGACCGTGCTGTCGGCATCGGGCACGGCGCTGGCCGGCCAGCTCGTCCAGTTCTCGACGCAGCTCGGCCTGGGCAAGTTCGACATGCAAAGCGCGCTCACCGGTGCCGACGGCGTCGCCATGGTGACGATCAGGCCGGCGACGAACCAGACCGCCGGCGGCGACCTCGTGCTGGCCACGACGACCGTCGGCGGCACGGCGATCAGCGGCGCCGCCGGCGTGCAGATGGTCGCCACGGCCGCGCCGACCGCCGAGCCCGCGATCACCGTCAGCGTCGCGCCGACGACGGTCACGGCGGCTTCGCCGGGTACCGTGAAGGCGCGCGTCGTGTCGTCCACCGGCGCGGCAGTGGCTGGCCAGATGGTGCAGTTCTCCAGCCAGCTCGGCCTGGGCAGGTTCAGCGCGCCGAGCGCGCTCACCGATGCCGACGGCACCGCTTCGGTCACCGTGACGCCGGCCACCAACCAGACCGTCGGCGCTGATCTCGTGGTGGCGAAGTCGACCGTCGGCGGCACGCAGCTCAGCGCGTCGGCCGGCTTTCAGCTGACCGCCACCAACGTGACCATCGACGGCTTCACGGCCGACATCGGCGCCGCGGCACTCGCGCCCTACGGCCAGACCACGCTCACGGTCGCGCTGTCCAACGGCGCGCAGGGCAATCCGGTCAACATCGCGGTGTCCTCGTCCTGCGTCAGCCGCGGCCTGGCGACGCTGACGCCGGCATCGGCGACCACGTCGACCGGCAGCGCGACGTTCATGTACCGCGACAACGGCTGCGGCGCCGATCGCACCGACACGCTGCAGGCCTCGATCACCGGCAGCGCCGCGACGCGAACGCTGTCGCTGAACCTGACCGCACCCACGGTCTCGAGCATCCGCTTCGTCTCGGCGTCGCCGGCGAGCATCTACCTCAAGGGCTCGGGCTTCGTCGAGAACTCCACGGTGATCTTCCAGGTCGCCGACGCCAACGGCAACGGCGTGCGCGGCCAGAGCGTGAACCTGTCGCCCAGCACGGTGGCCGGCGGGCTGCAGCTCGAGGGCATCTCCGACATCGCGCAGTTTCCGATCACGCGCGTGAGCGACGCCAACGGCAACGTCATCGTGCGCGTCAACTCGGGCACCGTGCCGACGCCGGTGCGCGTGGTGGCCGCGACGACCGTCGGCGGGGTCGCGATCTCCACCGTCTCGAGCACGCTGGCGGTGGCCGTCGGCCTGCCCTCGGAGCTCAACTTCTCGCTCGCGCAGAAGACGATCAACATCGAGGGCTACAACCTCGACGGCACGAAGAACAGCTACACGGTGATCGCCTCCGACCGCCTCGGCAACCCGGTGCCCGACGGCACCGCGATCAACTTCGTGACCACCGGCGGGCAGGTGCAGTCGATCGTGCAGACGGCCTCTGCCGGCGGGCTGTCGCAGGCGACGGCCGCGTTCCAGAGTTCGCAGCCGCGGCCGAGCGACGGCCGCGTCACGGTGCTCGCGTACGCGATCGGCGAGAAGTCCTTCCTCGACACCAACGGCAACAACGTCTACGACGCGCTGCCTGCGCCGGGCGAGGCGTTCCAGGATCTGGGCGATCCGGTCCTCAATCGCCGCTTCAACGGCATCTTCGATCCGGCCAACGACCAGTACTTCTCGCTCGGCGATCCCAACGCGACCAAGGGCTGCGTGGCGGCCGCCTCGCCGCTGCTCGCGCTCGACGCCTCGATCCCCAGCCGTCCCGGCACCTGCACCGGCGCCTGGGGCCGCGCCTACGTGCGCCGTGCGGTGCAGACCATCTTCTCGACCTCGAGCGCCCGGCCGCGATGGGGTCAGTGGTGGCCGCTCGCCGCCTACGCGGGCGACCTGGGCCAATGCCCGAACCCGGCCAACCACATGCTGGTGAAGGACAACTTCGGCGCACCGAACCCCGCCGTGCCGGCCTACAACGCGGACGGCTCGGCCAACCAGTACTACTACCGGCCCTTCGGTGCGCTCGGCCTGTACGGGCTGGGCAATGCTGGCGCCTTGAGCTTCTTCGTCGCCGACGCCAACCCGGTGGCCTTCAACCCGATGCCGGCCGGTACGACGATCAGTGCCAGCGCGACCACCGGGCTGACGGTCAACGTCGTCGGCGGCAGCCCGGTGCCGAGCACCCCCTCGCCCAGCAGCGCGACGATCAGCTACTCGTTCGCCACCGGCACGACGAGCGGCACGCTGACCGTCACCTTCACGTCGCCGGCTGGTCTGGCCACCACCGTGTCGCAGTACCTCACGATGGATGCCGCGCCCGGCGGCGCGGTCAACGCCAGCGCCGGCTGCCCGTAGCGGCTCGGCCGCCCGCCGCTGAAGCGCCAGGCGCGCGTCAGGGCGGCGGCCTGCGGGCAGGCGCGGATCGCAACGCGCGCCACACCACCTCGCCGCTGAGCGGCATCTGCACCTGCTCGGCCGCGCGCCCGAGCCCGGCCGCGGCGAGTGCGTCGACCACCGCGTTCACCACCGCCGGCGTGGCGCCGATGGTGCCGAGCTCGCCCACGCCCTTGGCGCCGAGCGCGTTCGTGAGGCAGGGCACCGACTCGTCGAACACGGTCCGGAAGTCGCGAAAGCCGTCCACGCGCGGCAGTGCGTAGTCCATGAAGCTGGCCGTCAGCAGCTGGCCGCTGTCGGCGTCGTAGACGATGCCCTCGCCCAGCGCCTGGCCGATGCCCTGCACCGCGCCGCCCTCGATCTGGCCGCGCACGATGGTCGGGCTCACGATGCGGCCGATGTCGTTCACCGAGGCGTAGGCGACGATCTGCACGAGCCCGGTCTCGGGGTCGATCTCGACTTCGCAGACATGGCAGGCGTTGGGCCAGCTCGGGCCTGCGGCCTCGGCGTCGGCGCTCACCGAGATGCGGCGCTCGCCCTGGCGTCCGGCCAGCTCGAACAGCCCGATGCCGAGGTCGGTGCCGGCCACCGTGAAGCGCCCGGCCGCGTACTCGATGTCGGCGGCGGCGACCTCGAGCGCCTCGCCGGCGAGCGCCCTGGCCGCGTCGACGGTGCGCTCGCTGGCCGCCCGCACGGCGGCGCCGCCGGTGAACAGCGAGCGGCTGCCGGCGCTGCCGAAGCCGTTGGCGCGGTCGGTGTCGCCTTGCAGCACGCGGATGCGCTCGGGCGGCACGCCGAACACGTCGTGCGCCAGCTGCACATAGCTGGTGGCGATGCCCTGGCCCATCGCCATCGTGGCCGAGACGAGCTCGATGAAGCCGTCGGCCGTGACGTCGACGCGCACGTTCTCGACGAGCGCGTTGCCGCCGGTCCACTCGAGGAAGGTGGCGATGCCGCGGCCGCGCAGCCGGCCGCGCGCGCGCGCAGCCGCACGGCGCGCCTCGAAACCCGGCCAGTCGGCCAGCGCCAGCCCCTGGTCGAGGATGCGCTCGAAGCAGCCGCTGTCGTAGACCTGGCCGAGCGCGTTGCGGTAGGGCATCTGCGCGGGCCGGATCAGGTTGCGGCGGCGCAGCTCGGCGGGGTCCAGCGCCATGGCGCGCGCCGCCGCGTCCATCAGGCGCTCGACGATGTAGATGGCCTCGGGCCGCCCGGCGCCGCGGTAGGCGCCGGTGGGCGCGTTGTGCGTCAGCACGGCCTGCAGCTGCAGGTCGACCAGCGCGATGTCGTAGATGCTGGTGCTGACCCAGGGCCCGACGACGAGCGGGATCGCCACCGAGGAGCCGCCCGGACAGGCGCCGACGTTGGCCCAGGAGCGCAGGCGCAGCGCCAGCACCTTGCCGGCGGCGTCGAGCGCGAGTTCGGCGCGGCTCTCGGTGCCGCGGCCGTGCACGGCGGCGCTGAACTCCTCGAGCCGTTCGGCCTGCCACTTCACCGGCCGGCCGAGCTGCAGTGCGGCCCAGCCGAGCACGATGTCCTCGGGGTAGGCGCCGGTCTTCATGCCGAAGCCGCCGCCGACGTCGCCGACGACGACGCGCGTGTTCTCGGCCGTGCGCCCCGGGATGCAGGCTGCGAGCGCGCCGCGCACGCCGGTGGGCATCTGGCTGCTCATGCGCAGCGTGAGGCGCTCGCCGTCCATCCAGGCGAGCACGCTGCGCGGCTCCATCGGCGCGGGCGCCAGGCGCTGGTTGACGAGATCGAGCGCGACGCGGTGCGCGGCGCGCGCGAAGGCCGTCGCGGCGGCTGCGGCGTCGCCGTAGCGCGCTTCGGCCAGGACGTTGCCCGGCGCGTCGGGCCAGACCTGCGGCGCGCCGGGCGCGAGCGCCGCAGCGAGCGTGGCCGCCACCGGCAGCTCCTCGTACTCGACCCAGGCGACGGCGGCGGCGTCGCGCGCGGCCTCGCGGCTCGTGGCGACGATTGCTGCCACCGCCTCGCCGACGAAGCGCACCACTTCGTGCGCGAGCGCGCGCCGCGGCGGCGCAGTGGCCGGCGTGCCGTCGGGCCGGCTGAAGCCGGCCGGGAAGGCCAGCGGCTGCACGCCGGCGGCCGCCAGATCGGCGCCGGTCCAGGCGGCGAGCACGCCCGGCAGCGTGCGTGCCGCGTCGAGGCGGACGTTCACGATGCGCGCGTGCGCGCGGTCCGAGCGCACGAAGGCGAGCCAGGTCTGGCCCGCGAGCGTCACGTCGTCGGTGAAGCGGCCCTGGCCCTGCACGAGCGCCGGATCCTCGACGCGCCGGACCGCGGCCCCGCTGCCGAAGCGCAGCGCTTGCTCGAATGCGGTGCTCACGGTCCAGCCTCCGGCGCCGCACCCGGCGCGACGGGCGCCCGCGGGCGGCCCGGCGCGCGCGCCGGCCCGCCCTCGCTGGCCGCGCCTGCCGCCTGCTTCACCGCGGCCACGATGTTGACGTAGCCGGTGCAGCGGCACAGATTGCCTTCGAGCGCGGCAACGATCTCGGCCTCGCTCGGCTGCGGCTGCCGGCCGAGCAGCGCCAGCGCGCTCATCAGCATGCCCGGCGTGCAGTAGCCGCATTGCAGGCCGTGGCAGGCGACGAAGGCCTCCTGCAGCGGGTGCAGGCGGCCGTCGGCGGCCAGCGCCTCCACCGTCGTCACGCTGCGCCCGGCAGCCTGCAGCGCCAGCAGGCTGCAGCTGCGCACCGCGGCGCCGTCGAGCAGCACGGTGCAGGCGCCGCACTGCGCCGTGTCGCAGCCGGCATGCGTGCCGGTGAGCCCGAGCGGGCCGCGCAGCAAGTCGAGCAGCAGCGTGCGCGGCTCGACTTCGACGCGGCAGGGCCGCCCGTTGAGCGTGAAGGCGAGTTCGGCCATGCGTGCGACCCCGGCTGAGACAGGGCGGATGCGACGACGGGCGCGGGCGCCGGCAGCCGGGGCTACGGCGCGCAGCTGCGAAAGCCGCAGAACATCGCGTCGCGCTCGCGCGGCGCGAAGCGCCGGGCCTTGGCGCTGCGGCGCCGGGTGCAGGTGGCGAACGAAGCGCCGCGCAGCACGCCCATCGTGCCGGCGGGCGGAATGCGGTCGAGGCAGGCCGGGCCGGCAGCGCCCGCGTCGGGCCCGGCGCGGGCGCTGCCGGCCACCCACTCGAAGACATCGCCCCAGACGAAGCCGCGGCTCGCGGCGGTGGCGGCAGCCTGCTCCCACTCCGGCTCGGTGGGCAGGCGGCGCCCGGCCCAGCGGCACCAGGCCTCGGCCTCGTGGCGCGTCACGTGCATCACCGGCTGGCCGGCCGGTGCACGCTGCAGCCGGCCGCCGCGCTCGACGAGCACGCCGCCGGCGAGCTGCTCCACGCCGAGCGGCGCGCGGCGCGCGCCGGCCTGCAGCCAGGCCCAGCCTTCGTCGCTCCAGCAGGTGCGGCGGTCGTAGCCGCCGTCCTCGGCGAACTCGGCGTACTGCTGCCAGTTCACGGGCTGCGCGTCGATCTCGAACTCGGGCACCGCCACTTCGTGCGCCCAGCGCTCGTTGTGCGGCACGAGGCCGCTGCCGCGCTCGCTGCCCAGCCGCCAGCGACGCGCCGGCAGCCAGATCGCCTCGCGCTGGCTGCGCGCCGTCGGCGCCGCCGCACGCCGCTGCTCGGCCAGCGTCTCGGCCAGCCGGTCCTCGTGCAGCAGGGCGAGGCGGTAGAAGTACAGACCGGCGTCGTCCTCGTCGGCCTGCGCGAGCAGGGCGAGCGTGGTCTCGAGCGTCTCGCACAGGTAGGCGCGCAGCGGCTCGGAGGCCGGCGGCGGCGCGTCGCCGTCGAGCCAGCGCTCGGCGGCCGGCTCGATGCCCGCCAGCGGCGCGGCGCCGGCGTCGGCCGCCTCGCCGCGCCGACGCTGCAGGTTGCGCGCGATCCAGCGCTCCTGGTACCAGCCGGCGTGCGCGGCCAGGCGCAGCGCCGCCGGCGACTCGTCTTCGGCCAGCCGCGCCAGCAGGCGGTTGCGCGCGTCGATCAGCGCCAGCGACAGCAGCTCGCGGCCGGCGTTGCGCATGGCCAGCGGCTCGTCGATCGCCGCCGCCGCGGGCGGGCGCGCCACGGGCCCGCTCATTGCCCCACCAGCCCGTTGCGGATCGCGTAGACGGTGAGCTCGGCGTTGTTGGCCAGCTGCAGCTTGTCGAGCACGCGCGCGCGGTACACCGACACCGTCTTGGGCGACAGCGCAAGCTGCTCGGCGATGTCCGACAGCCGCTTGCCGCTGGCGATCAGCTGCAGCGTCTGCATCTCGCGGTCGGAGAGGTTGGCGTGCGGCGTCTCGAGCGCGGGCGCCGTCAGGTTCTCGACCAGCATCTGCGCGATCTCGGGCGTGACGTACTTGCGTCCCTGCGCCACCGTGCGCACCGCCTGCACGATGAGCTGCGGGTCGCCGCCCTTGTTGACGTAGCCGTAGGCGCCGGCGCGCAGCGCGCGCAGGGCGTACTGGTCCTCCGGGTACATGCTCACCACCAGCACCTTCACCGGCGAGCCCTCGTCCTTGAGCGCGTGCAGCGCATCGAGGCCGCTGCGCCCGGGCAGGTTGATGTCGAGCACGAGCACGTCGCAGGGCCCGGCCTTGCCGGCGCGCTGCGCGCCGGTCTGGCGCAGCAGCGAGCGCAACTCGCCGTAGTCGCCGGCCTCGCCGACGACGCGGATGTCGCTGGCGTCGCACAGCGTGTCGCGGATGCCGCGCCGGATCAGCGCGTGGTCGTCGCAGAGGATGACGTCGATCATCGTCAGTAGATGGTCCAGGCGCGGTCGTCGCCCGGGTCGGCATTCTCGCCTCGATCGAATTCGGTGGTGGCGAACTCGGCGAGCGGCACCGACAGGATCATCGAGGTGCCGCCGCTGCCGCTGGACAGGTCGATCCAGCCGCCCACCGTCGAGGCGCGCTCGTGCAGGCCGCGGATGCCGAAACTCTGCGCCTTGGCCAGATCGGCGCTCGTCATGCCGCGGCCGTTGTCGACGATCTCGAGCGACAGCACGCTGCCCGACAGCGACAGGTCGACGACGACCTTGGTGGCGCCCGCATGCTTGCTCACGTTCGTCAGCGCCTCCTGCGCCGTGCGGTAGGCGACGAGCGGCACGCCGGGGGGCAGTTGCAGGGGCTCGCCGGCGGCGTCGAGCCGGGTGCGCAGCTCGCAGGCGACGCCGGTGCGGCGCTCGAAGCGCGCGCTCATCCACTGCAGCGCCGCGACCAGCCCCTGCTCGAGGATCGCCGGCCGCAGGTTCTGCATGATGCGCTGGCTGGCCTCGATGGCCGCCGTCAGCGTCTCGAGCGCCGACGCCGCGCGCTGCTCGAGCGCGGGCTGCCCGGCGTGACGGCGGATCCAGTCGAGCTCGAACTTGAGCGCGGTGAGCGAGCCGCCGACGTCGTCGTGGATCTCGCGCGCGATCGCCTGGCGCTCGGCCTCGACGCTGGTCTGCAGGTGCTGGGCCAGTTCCGACAGGCGCTGGCGCGAGGCGGCCAGCTCGCGGTCGGCGGCGGCGCGCGCGCGCCTGGCCTCGTTGGCGGCGATCGCCTGCTCGACGGCCGGCGCCAGACGCGCGAGGTTGTTCTTCAGCAGGTAGTCGGCGGCGCCCAGGCGCATCGCCTCGACCGCGGTGTCCTCGCCGATCTGACCCGAGACCAGGATGAAGGGCACCAGGGGCGAGTGCTCGCGCAGCAGCGCCAGCGCCTCCAGCCCCGAGAAGCCCGGCAGGTGGTAGTCCGACAGCACCAGGTCCCAGGGTTCGGCCAGCGCACGCTCGAACTCGAGCCGCGTCTCGACGCGGCGCGTGCGCAGCCGCAGTCCGCTGCGCTGCAGATGCGCCAGCGCGAGCGCGTGGTCGGGCTCGGAGTCCTCCAGGTGCAGCAGCCGGATCGGCGCACGCTGGTCGCGGGCGGAACTCATGGGGCCAGTATCGCCCAGCGGCGGGCGCCGCCGCCGCCCTGCGCGGCGCAGGCCGCGAATTGCGCCGCCCAAGGGCCCCGTCTCGCACTCAATGTCGCGGCGGGGCTGCCGAAAACGGCCCTGGATGCCCTGTGCCGCCGGCGAGTTGCGGGCGGCGGCCGGTCATCGCCATGCCCCAGGCAGCCGAACCACCACGATCCCGCCGGAGCGCACATGCTCGTTCAGGACTCGCCAGCACCCGCGCCGGACGGCATGCTGCCGCTGCTGGTCGCCGCCGATCTGCAGGACCACCTGATGGTGGCCAGCAACGATCTGGAGCGTCTGCAGCGCCTGCTCGACGATGCCAGCCGCAGCCTGCTCGCCCACTTCACCGACGCCAGCGCGCGCATCGAGGTGGCGCTGGCCGCGGACGCCGCCGGCCACATCCGGCATGTGCACGCCTCGCTCGGCAACGCGATCACGGCGCTGCAGTTCCAGGACATGGCCAGCCAGCTCATCACGCACACCTCGCGGCGCCTGCGCAACTGCGCCGACCGCCTGGCGCGCGACGCGATGGGCGACGACGACGAGGGCGAGACCCTGGTCGAGGCGGCGCCGCTGCGCCCCAACCCCGTGACCCAGGACGAGATGGACGCGGGTTCCATCGAGCTGTTCTGAAGCCCAGCATCCTCCACCGCAGACACCAGTCCGGAGCGAACTCATGCACTCGATCCTTGCCGTCGACGACAGCGCCTCGATGCGCCAGATGGTCTCGTTCACCCTGAAGAACGCCGGCTTCAGCGTCGTCGAGGCGGTCGACGGTCAGGACGCCTGGGAGAAGGCGGCCAGGAACGACTTCCACCTCGTGCTCACCGACCAGAACATGCCGCGCATGGACGGCATCAGCCTGACGCGCAAGCTGCGCGAGAACCCGAAGTTCAAGGCCACGCCGATCCTCATCCTCACCACCGAGAGCAGCGACCAGATGAAGCAGGCCGGCCGCGCCGCCGGCGCCACCGGCTGGCTCGTCAAGCCTTTCGACCCGGCCAAGCTGGTCGAGGTGATCGGCAAGGTCATCCGCTGAGCGCAGGCGCGAGGGGAGCAACACCGTGGCCGACACCCGCCAGGACAGCGCGCAGAGATCCGCCGGCATCGATCTCACGCAGTTCTACCAGGTCTTCTTCGAGGAGGCCGCCGAGAACCTCGAGTCGATGGAGCAGATGCTGCTCGGGCTCGACCTCGAGCAGGCCGACGAGGAGCAGCTCAACGCCGTCTTCCGCTGCGCGCACTCGGTCAAGGGCGGCGCGGCAACCTTCGGCTTCGCCGACGTGGCCGAGCTCACGCACCAGATGGAGACGCTGCTCGACAAGCTGCGCCGCCGCGAGCTCGCGCCCACCAACCCGATGGTCGACGCGCTGCTCGCCGCCGGCGACGCGCTCAAGGCGATGCTGGCGCGCCACCAGGGCAACGGTGCGGCGCCGATCGACACGCGCGAGCTGCTGGTGACCATCCGCGCCCTGGTCGAAGGGCGGGCGCCGGGCTTCCCGACGCCGGCCGCGGCGGCCGCGGTCGCGGCGGCGCCGGCCGAGCCGCCGGCTGCGCCCGCGGCGCCGATCCGCACGACGGCGCGCGCGCTCGAGCTCACCGTCGGGCCGCTGGCCGACCCGTCGCTGGCCGACAACCTCGTCGAGCTGGTCCGCGAGATCACCGACCTCGGCACGATCGAGCCGCTCGACGGCGGCCGCGCGGCCGACGGCATGCGGCGCTTCCTCGTCGTCACCGCCAGCAGCGACGCCGATCTGGTCGACCTCTTCGGCTTCCATGTCGCACGCGAGCAGGTGCGCCTGAAGCCCGCCGACGACGGCTACGGCTTCCACCACGGCAACCCGGGCGCCCCCGAGCCGCAGGTGCCGCCCGACCCGGGCTACGGCTTCTTCGCCGACGCCCCCGGCGCGCCGCGCGGCGCGGCGCCGGCGGCCGTCGCAACGGCCGCGGGCGGTGCGGCGCCGGCTGCGCCCAAGGCGGCCGCCGACAAGGCGGCGGACAGGGCGGCCGAGCGAGGGACCGCCGCCGGCGGCAGCCCCGAGTCGAGCACGCTGCGCGTCTCGGTCGAGAAGGTCGACCAGCTCATCAACCTCGTCGGCGAGCTCGTCATCACGCAGGCCATGCTGGCGCAGAACGGCAAGAACATCGACGCCGGCCTGCACCAGCAGCTGGCCTCGGGCCTGGCGGACCTGGAACGCAACACACGCGACCTGCAAGAAGCCGTGATGTCGATCCGCATGATCCCGATGTCGCTGGTGTTCAACCGCTTCCCGCGCATGCTGCGCGACCTGGCGGCCAAGCTCGGCAAGAAGGTCGAGCTGGTGCAGGTGGGCGAGGCCACCGAGCTCGACAAGGGGCTGGTGGAGAAGATCACCGATCCGCTCACGCACCTCGTGCGCAACAGCGTCGACCACGGCATCGAGTCGCCGGCCGAGCGCGCCGCCAAGGGCAAGCCCGAACACGGCACGATCACGCTCGTGGCCAGCCACCAGGGCGGCAGCATCGTCATCGAGGTGCGCGACGACGGCAAGGGTCTGAACCGCGCCAAGCTGCTGGCCAAGGCGCGCGAGCGCGGGCTCGATGCGCCCGACTCGCTCGCCGACTCCGAGGTCTACGGCCTCATCTTCGCGCCCGGCTTCTCCACCGCCGACGTCGTGACCGACGTCTCGGGCCGCGGCGTCGGCATGGACGTGGTCAAGAAGAACATCACGGCGCTGGGCGGCACGGTCGAGATCGACAGCGCCGAGGGCTACGGCATGACGGTGCGCGTGCGCCTGCCGCTGACGCTGGCCATCATGGACGGCATGAGCGTGGGCGTGGGCGAGGAGTGCTACATCCTGCCGCTGGCCAGCGTCGTCGAATCGTTCCAGGTGCGCAGCGGGATGATCCGCACGATCGGCGCGCACGGCCGCGTCGTCGAGGTGCGCGGCGAGTACATGCCGGTGATCGACCTCGAGCGCGTGTTCGACGTGCCGCGCTTCGACTTCGAGCATGCCAGCAACATCATGGTGGTGGTCGAGGCCGAGGGCGGCCGCATCGCGCTGCTGGTCGACGAACTGCTCGGCCAGCAGCAGGTGGTGGTGAAGAACCTCGAGGCCAACTACCGCAAGGTGCCCGACGTCTCGGGCGCCACGATCATGGGCGATGGCCGCGTCGCGCTGATCCTCGACATCGGCTCGCTGGTGCGCCGCTCGCGCCACTGAGCCCCGGCTCCGGCACTGCAAGAAGGAACGCAACGCGATGAACACCCTGCTTTCGACGCGGCCGCGCACGCTGCTCGCACTCGCCCTGCTGGGCACGGGCCAGGCGGCCGTCGTCGCCGGCGTCGCCCTCGGCTGGGCGCCGGCGTTGACCATCGGCGTCAGCCTCGCCGGCGCCGTGCTCGCCGCGCTCGCCGCCGCCGGCGGCGGGCGCGGCGGCGCGGCCTCGGCGCGCCTGGGCGCGAGCCTGCGCGCCCTGGCCGCGGGCGACCTGACGCAGCCGCTCGCCGACGACGGCGCAGACGAGCCCGAAGCGCAGCAGGCGCTGCGCCAGCTCCAGGGCGAGCTGCGCAAGTCGATCGGCGCGATGCGCAGCGGCGCCGAGGGCGTGGCACTGGCGGCCAACGAAATCGCGCAGGGCAACGCCGACCTGTCGACGCGTACCGAACACACCGCGAGCAACCTGCAGCGCGCCTCGGCGTCGATGGCGCAGTTCACGGGCAGCGTCGCCCAGACCGCCGAGTCGGCGCGCACGGCGAGCCAGCTCGCGGCCTCGGCGGCCGAAGTGGCCGAGCGCGGCGGCGCGGTGGTCGGGCAGGTGGTCTCGACGATGGACGAGATCAACGGCGCGTCCAAGCGCATCGCCGACATCATCGGCGTCATCGACGGCATCGCGTTCCAGACCAACATCCTGGCGCTCAACGCCGCGGTGGAGGCGGCGCGCGCCGGCGAGCAGGGGCGCGGTTTCGCGGTGGTGGCCGGCGAGGTGCGCAGCCTGGCGCAGCGCAGCGCCGAGGCGGCGCGCGAGATCAAGGGCCTGATCGGCGCCAGCGTCGACAAGGTCGAGTCGGGCGCGCGCCTGGTGGCCGACGCCGGCAGCACGATGAACGAGCTGGTGGCGAGCGTCAGGCGCGTCAACGACATCATCGCCGAGATCAGCGCGGCCGCGGCCGAGCAGAACGCCGGCATCGGCAGCGTCAACCAGGCGATGAACGAGCTCGACCAGGCGACACAGCAGAACGCCGCGCTCGTCGAGGAATCGGCCGCAGCCGCGGAGTCGCTCAAGGATCAGGCGCGCCGGCTCGGCCAGCTCGTCGGCGGTTTCCGCCTCGGGGCTGGGGCGCCGGCGGCAGACCATCTTGCCCCGCTGCCGGCCGTGCAGCCGAGCGCACAGGCCGTGGCGCAGCGGGCGATCGCCTCGGCATTGACCTCCACCTCGGCCAAGGCCACGGCGCCGGCGGCCAGGCCCGCGGCGGCTCGCCGCACCACTGCCGCGCCGGCCGCGCCAGGCGCCCGGCAGCGCCCGCGCGAGGTCGCTGCCGCGCCCGCGAAGCCGATCGCGCCGTCGGCCACGGCGGCGTCGCCGGCCGCGCCGGCCCTGCCGACAGCGCCGGCTGCGCCGGGCGGCGAAGGCGACTGGGAGACTTTCTGAGCGCTGCTCGCGCTACAGCACCGCCACCCGGCGCCGATAGCACAGGCAGAGCCACGAATCCTGCGCCACGGCGCGCACACAGGAGCCCACATGGACACGATGGTCGAAACCCGTCCCGTCACGCGCAGCCAAGCGTCGGCCGCCGATGCCGGCGCCGCCGCCGGGCGCACCGAGGCCGAGGCCCGCAGCGCTGCGGGCGAGTACCTCACCTTCCGCCTCGGCGCCGAGGAGTACGGCATCGACATCCTGCGTGTGCAGGAGATCCGCAGCTACGAACCGCCGACGCGCATCGCCAACGCGCCCGGCTTCATCAAGGGCGTGGTCAACCTGCGCGGCGTCATCGTGCCGATCATCGACCTGCGCCTGAAGCTGGCCTGCGACAAGGCCGAGTACAACGACTTCACGGTGGTCGTCGTGCTCAACGTCAAGGGCCGCGTCGTCGGCGCGGTGGTCGACTCGGTGTCCGACGTGCTCGAACTGCGGCGCGAGCAGATCAAGCCCGCGCCCGAGCTCAACTCCAGCGTCGACGCCAGCTTCATCACCGGCATCGGCGCCGTGAAGTCGGGCCAGGGCGACGCCGAGGCCGAGCGCATGCTGATCCTGATGGACATCGAGGCGCTGATGAGCAGCGCCGACATGGGTCTGGTCTGAGCACATTCACGCGTCGACCGGCGTCCGCCGCCGCGCCGGCTGAAACGGCTTTCCCATCCAGGCCGCATCGTCAAGGAGAACATCCCATGAAACAGCTCGCACTCCGCAGCGCCGCATTGGCACTCGCTGCCGCTGCCGCTCCCGCCCTCGCCGGCATGGCCACCAAGGACGAGGCGGTGGCGATGGTCAAGAAGGGCGTCGCGTACATCAAGGCCAGCGGCACCGACAAGGGCTACGGCGCGATCACCGGCAAGGAAGCGCAGTTCGTCAAGGACGACCTCTACCTCGTCGTCTACGGTCTGGACGGCAAGGTCCTTGCGCACGGCGCCAACGACAAGCAGGTCGGCAAGGACCTGCTCGAGCTCACCGACGTCGACGGCAAGTACTTCGTCAAGGAGCGCGTCGCCATGGTCAAGGCCAAGCCCGCCGGCGCCTGGCAGGAGTACAAGTTCACCAACCCGGTGAGCAAGAAGATCGAGCCCAAGGTCATGTACTGCGAGAAGCTGGGCGAGACCGCGGTCTGCGGCGGCGTCTACAAGTAAGCCGCCGCGCCGGCGCATCCAAGCAGGGGCGGCGCCGGGCGTCGCGCCGCTCGCATCGGCACGCCGCATGGCGGCTGCCGCCACGAAAAGGCCCAAGCATGAAACTGAGCACCAAGCTCATCGCCGCCCCGCTCGCGACGGCCGTCGTCGCGCTGGCCGCCGGCGGCGCCTTCGCGCTGACGATGCAGCTCAACGGCCAGCGCGAGCGCCGAGCCACGGGTGAAGACATCGCCAGCTACCGCGCGCTCGGCGCGGCGCAGGGCACGCTCGGCACGACGCACGCCAACGTCTATCGCACGCTGGCGATCCTCAACTCGTTCGATCAGCGCCAGCTCGAGGCCTTCGCGGCCGGCCTGCGCAAGGATCTGGACGGCGTGCGCGTCGTGCTCGCCAAGCTCGCGGCCGGACAACCGCAGGGCAGCGCGCTGCGCGCTAGCGCCGAGACGCTGGCGCCGCTGCTGGCGCAGTACACGAAGCAGCTGGGCAAGGCGGTCGAGCTCGCGTCGGTCGAGGTCAACATGGGCGTGGCCGCGATGAAGGCGGCCGACCAGAGCTTCGACGCGCTGCGCAAGGCGATCGGCGACATCACGGCGCAGACGGCGCAGGCCTACGACGCCCGGCAGGACGCGCAGCAGGCGGGCGAGTTGCGCCTGGCGCTGGTGGTCGGCACCCTGGTCGCGCTGGCCATCGGCGGCGTCGTCGCCGGCTCGTGGTTGATGCAGCGGCGGCTGACGGCGGACATCGCGCGCGCCCTGGCGCTCAGCCGCGAGGTGGCCGCCGGCAACCTGACGGCCGAGGCGCCGAGCCGGCGCGACGACGAAGTGGGCGATCTGCTGCAGGCGCTCGGCCGCATGGTGGCGCAGTTGCGCGAATCGATGCGCACGGTGCACGAGGCGACGCAGAGCATGGGCACGGCGGCGCGCGAGATCGCCTCGGGCAACGCCGACCTGAGCCAGCGCACCGAGCAGGCTGCGAGCAGCCTGCAGCAGTCGGCCAGCGCCATGGAGCAGCTCACCGGCAACGTCAGCCACACCGCCGAGTCGGCGCGCACGGCGAGCCAGCTCGCGGCCTCGGCGGCCGAAGTGGCCGAGCGCGGCGGCGCGGTGGTCGGGCAGGTGGTCTCGACGATGGACGAGATCAACGGTGCGTCCAAGCGCATCGCCGACATCATCGGCGTCATCGACGGCATCGCGTTCCAGACCAACATCCTGGCGCTCAACGCCGCGGTGGAGGCGGCGCGCGCCGGCGAGCAGGGGCGCGGTTTCGCGGTGGTGGCCGGCGAGGTGCGCAGCCTGGCGCAGCGCAGCGCCGAGGCGGCGCGCGAGATCAAGGGCCTGATCGGCGCCAGCGTCGACAAGGTCGAGTCGGGCGCGCGCCTGGTGGCCGACGCCGGCAGCACGATGAACGAGATCGTCGCCAGCGTGCAGCGCGTGACCGACGTCATCGCCGAGATCAGTGCGGCCGCCGCCGAGCAGAGCAGCGGCATCGGCCAGGTCAACGGCGCCGTCGCGCAGCTCGACCAGGCGACGCAGCAGAACGCCGCGCTCGTCGAGCAGAGCGCCGCCGCGTCCGACTCGCTGCGCGCGCAGACGCAGCAGCTGGCGGCGGTGGTGGCCTCGTTCCGCATCGGGCAGGCTGCGGCGGAGCCGGGCCCGGCGTAGCGCGCATCCCCCCTGGTCGCGACGCCGGCGCGCTGCCGGCGTCGCCGCTTGGGTTCGGCCGGTCGTGCGGCGGGCGGCGGCTGCAGCCGCTGCAGCCGCTCGGGCTACTCGGCGCCGGCGCCGCGCAGCGTCTGCAGCACCGGCCGCCGCAGCACGTCGCGCAGCCCCCACCAGCCTGCCGCCAGCGCGAGCAGCGCGCCTGCGGCGGCGCCGGCCAGCGGCACCCAGGGCGCCGGCGTCCAGGCGAACTCGAAGACGCGGCGCGCGAGCAGCCAGCCGACCGCCAGCGCGGCGGCCGAGGCCAGCGTGCCGGCCAGCGCGCCCACGCCCAGCAGCTCGGCGCGTTGCACCTGCGCCAGCAGACGGCCGCCCGCGCCCAGCGCACGCATGATCGCGTACTCGCGCGCGCGCGCCTCGCGCGTGGCGGCGACGGTGGCGAACAGCACCACCAGGCCGGCGGCGAGCGTGAAGCCGAACAGGAACTCGACGGCGCGGATCACCTGGTCGAGCACCTGCTGCACCTGGCCGATCGAGGCCGACACGTCGACGCTGGTGAGGTTGGGGAATTCGCGCGCCAGCGCGCGGTCGAAGCCCGGCACGTGCGCCGGGTCGGGGGCGCGGAAGGCGCTGATGTAGGTGGCCGGAAGATCGGGCATCTCGGCGAGCGGGAACATGGCGAAGAAGTTGACGCGGAACGACCCCCAGTCGACGCGGCGCAGGCTGGTGATGCGCGCCTGCACGCTGTGGCCGGCGATATCGAACTCGAGGCGGTCGCCGAGCGCCAGGCCGAGCGTGCGCGCGAGGCCCTCTTCGATCGAGATGGTGCCGGGTTCACCCGCGCTCCAGCGCCCGGCCGCGATCTGGTTGTAGGCCGGCAGCGCGGCGTCGTGGCTGAGGTTGAATTCGCGCTCCACGAGGTGCGCTGCGCGCTCGTCGGCATAGCGCCCGGGGCCGACGGCCTGGCCGTTGATCGCGACGAGCCGGCCGCGGATCATCGGGTACCAGTCGTAGCGCGTCACGCCGGCGGCGGCCAGGCGCTGGCGGAAGGCCGCGCCCTGCTCGGGCTGCAGGTTGATGACGAAGCGGTCGGGCGCATCCGGCGGCGTCGCGCGGCGCCAGCTGCCGATGAGGTCGGTGCGCAGCAGCACCAGCAGCACGAGTGCGAGCAGGCCGACGGCGAGCGCCGAGACCTGCACCACGGCGAAGGCCGGCCGTGCCGCGAGCTGGCGCGTGGCCAGTACGAGCCAGCGCGGCGCGCGCGCCTCGGGCACAGCGGCGCGCAGCAGCCGCACGGCGAGCCAGGCGAAGAGCGCGAACACGAGCGCCGCCGCCGCGAAGCCGCCGACCGCGATCAGGCCGAGCTCGAGGTTCGCGCTCAGCGCCAGCAGCAAGGCGACGAAGCCCGCGCTGCCGAACCCCAGCACGACGAGCGACGACGCCTCGAGCGCGCCGACGTCGCGCCGCATCACGCGCAGCGCCGGCACGCGCGCCAGCTGCAGCACCGGCGGCAGCCCGAAGGCGGCAAGCAGCGTCGACCCGATGCCCAGGCCGAACAGCGCCGGTCGCGGCCCGGGCGGCGCCAGCTCGGCGCCGACCAGGCCCGACAGCAGCGCGACGAACACGAAATGCGTCGCCAGACCGAGCAGCACGCCGGCGGCGCTGGCCGCCAGCCCCACCGCGCCGAACTCGAGCGCGTAGGCGCCGGCGATGCGCCGCTGCGACTGGCCGAGCACGCGCAGCATCGCGCAGTCGTCCAGGTGGCGCTGGGCGAAGTCGCGCGCGGCGATCGCCACCGCCACTGCGGCGAGCAGCGCCGCCAGCAGCGCCACCAGGTTGAGGAAGCTGCCGGCGCGCTCGAGCGTCTGGCGCATCTCGGGGCGGCCGCCTTCGAGCGACTCGACGCGCACGCCGCGCAGCGGCACGCTCTTGATGCGTTCCTCGGCCCAGCGCACGTAGGCGCGCACGGCGGCCTCGCCGCGCGCGCCGCCCTCGCGGCTGGCCACCGCCAGGCGGTAGGTGACGCGGCTGGCCGGTTGCACGAGGCCGGTGGCGGGCAGATCGGCCGCGTCGATCATGACGCGCGGCGCGAAGCTGCTGAAGCCGGCGCCGCGGTCGGGCTCGACGACGATGAGGCGCGTGATGCGAAAGCCCGCGTCGCCCAGCAGCAGCGTGTCGCCCGGCGCGAGGCCGAGGGCGTCGAGCAGGCCGGGGTCGACCCAGGCCTCGCCGCGTGCCGGCGCCGCGGCCAGCTTCTCCTCGGCGCCGTCCGCCGCGCGCCGCAGCGTGAGCTGGCCGCGCAGCGGATAGCCGGCGCTCACGGCCTTGACGGCCGCCAGCCGCGTCGCGCCGCCCTTGGCGTCGGGCGCGCGCGCCATGCTCGGGAAGGTGGCGTTGTCGGCCAGCGCGAGACCGAGCGCGCGCGCCTTGGCGGCGAGCTCGGGCGGCGTCGGCTGGTCGCTCGCGACGACGGCGTCGCCGCCCAGCAGCTGGCGCGCGTTGAGCTGCAGGCCGCTGGCCAGCCGGTCGGCGAAGAAGCCGACCGCGGTGAGCGCGGCCACGGCCAGCAGCACCGCCAGCGCGAGCAGGCGCAGCTCGCCGGCGCGCAGGTCGCGCCGCGTCTGGCGCGCGGCCAGCACGACGATCGACGGCGGCTTCGGGTCGGGATTCGAGGGCTTGGGCATGGCGGCACGGTAACCCAAAGCCTGCGCCCGCGACGTCGCGCACTGAACCGACCATGCAAGGGCCCTGAAGCCGCAAGAACCTGCGCGCGAGTCCAATCGCTTCATGAACCCGCACATGCCGCCCGTTTACGTCTCGCACGGCTCGCCGATGACGGCTCTCGAGCCGGGTGCGGCGGGACGGTACTTCGCCGAGCTCGGCCGAATGCTCGATCGGTCATTCGGCCGCCCGCGCGCCATCGTCGCGGTGTCGGCGCACACGCTGACGCGCGAGCCGGTGCTGCTGGCTGCGCCGCGCCACGAGGCCGTCTACGACTTCGGCGGCTTCGACGCTGCGCTGTACGAGCTGCGCTACGACGCGCCCGGCGCGCCCGAGCTCGCCGCGCGCGTCGCCGGGCTGCTGCGCGGCGCGTCGCTGCCGGTGCATGTGCTGGCCGAGGGCGGCCTGGACCACGGCATCTGGACGCCGCTGCGCTACGCCTTCCCGGCGGCCGACGTGCCGATCCTGCCGCTCGGCTGGCCGCCCGACTGGACGCCGGCGCGGCTGTTCGAGCTGGGCCGTGCGCTCGCGCCGCTGGCTGCCGACGGCGTGTGGCTGATGGCCAGCGGCAGCATCACGCACAACCTGCGGCGGGTGTTCGCGGGGGGCGCGGCTGGCCGCGTGGACGCGCCGGCCACGCCCGAGAGCAAGGCTTTCCGCGCCTGGTGGGCCGAGCATGCGGCGGCCGCCGACTGGCCGGCTCTCGAGGACTACCGCCGCCGCGCGCCGCATGCGGCGCTGATGCACCCGAGCGACGAGCACCTGCTGCCCTTCTTCGTGGCCGCCGGTGCCGCCGGCGAAGGCGCCGCCGGGCTGCGCGTGCACGCCAGCCAGACCTACGGTGATCTGGGCATGGACGCCTACGCATTCGGGCCCGGCGCGGCCGAACTGGCGGACCGCAGCGGCGCAGCGGGCAAGGCCGCAGGCTGACGCGAGGCCGAACGACGCTCGATCGAGTGCCTCGCAGGCGGCGCGGGCCGCTTCGTTGCGGCTCGATGGCGGCGCAGGCCGCTGCGCTGCCGCGCGACCGCCCGGCCGCCGAACGGCGCGCTACACGCGCACGCCCGCCTCGGCGAACACCGCGTCCAGCCGGGCGATCCAGCGCGCCTTGTCCTCGGCCGGCGCGAAGCTCGCCTCGAAGCCGTTGCGCGCCAGGCGGTACGCGTCGCGCGCGTCGAGCTGAGGCAGCGCCGCGAAGGTGTCGACGAAGTTGGCGTTGAGATATCCGCCGAAGTAGGCCGGGTCGTCGCTGTTGACGGTGACCACGAGGCCGGCGTCGAGCAGCGCCGGCAGCTCGTGCGCGGCCAGCGTGGGGAACACGCGCAGCTTGACGTTCGAGAGCGGACACACCGTGAGCGGCACGCGCTCGCGCGCCAGGCGCTCGACCAGCGCCGGATCCTCGACGCAGCGCACGCCGTGGTCGATGCGCTCGGCGCGCAGCAAGTCGAGCGCCTCGGCGACATAGGCGGGCGGGCCTTCCTCGCCGGCATGCGCCACCACATGCAGGCCGAGCGCGCGGCAGCGCGCGAACACGCGCGCGAACTTCGCCGGCGGATGGCCGCACTCGGAGCTGTCGAGGCCGACGCCGATGAAGTGGCGCCGGTGCGGCAGCGCCTGCTCGAGCGTGGCGAAGGCTTCCTCCTCGCTCAGGTGGCGCAGGAAGCACAGGATCAGCCGCGCCGAGAGGCCGAACTCGGCGTGCGCGCGCCGGCAGGCCTGCTCGAGGCCGGCGATCACGGCTGCGATCGGCACGCCGCGTGCGGTGTGGGTCTGCGGGTCGAAGAAGATCTCGGCGTGCAGCACCTGCTCGGCGGCGGCGCGCTCGAGGTAGGACCAGGCGAGGTCGAAGAAATCCTGCTCGGTGCGCAGCACGGCGGCGCCGGCGTAGTACAGGTCGAGGAAGCTCTGCAGGTCGCCGAAGGCGTAGGCGGCACGCAGCGCCTCGACGCTCGGCCAGGCCAGCGCCAGGCCGTTGCGCTCGGCCAGGCGGAAGATCAGCTCGGGCTCGAGCGCACCCTCGATGTGGATGTGCAGTTCGGCCTTGGGCATGCGCCGCAGCAGCGCTGCCAGGCGTCCGGTGGGCAGGGCAGGCGGCGAACCGGGCATGGCGGGCGTCGGTCGGCGGGCGCAGGTCGGCGGGGCTGTTCAAGCGTCGAGCGCCAGCCCCGGCGCGCGCGCCGCGGCGAGCAGCGCACGCGTGCACTCGTGCTGCGGGTTGCCGCACAGGCGCTCCACGGGGCCCTGCTCGACGATCCGGCCGGCGCTCATCACCGCGATCTCGTCGCAGACCTGCGACGCGATGCGCAGGTCGCGCGTCAGGAACAGCAGCGCCACCGGCAGGCGCAGGCTGATCCGCTCGAACAGCGCCAGCAGTTGCGCCTGGGCCGGCAGGTCGAGCGCCGAGCACACCTCGTCGGCCACCAGCAGTTCGGGCTCGAGCATCAGCGCGCGCGCGATGACGACGCGCTGGCGTTCGGCGGTGCCCAGGCGCTGCGCAGGGCGCTCGAAGACATCGGCCGGCAGTTGCACGAGCTCGAGCAGGTCGCGCGCGCGGTCCTCGGCCAGGTCGCGCGGCATGCCGAAGTTGAGCGGGCCCTCGACCAGCGCTTCGCGCACGGTGCGTTGCGGATCGAGCAGGCGGCCCTGGTCCGGCAGCACCATCTGCACGCGCCGCAGCAGCGGCCGGGATTCGCCGCCGCGGAACTGCGTGATGTCGTCGCGGCCGAGCCGGATGTTGCCGGCGCTCGGCTGCAGCCGCCGCGCGACGCAGCGCGCGACCGTGCTCTTGCCCGCGCCGGCGACGCCGACCAGGCCGAGCGACTGTCCACGGCGGACCTCGAAGCCGACGTCCTCGAGCGCCTGCACCGTGCGCCGTCGGCCCGGCAAGCGCCCTTGGCGATAGGTCATCGCCAGGCCGCTCACCCGCAGCACCACCGGCGCCTGCGCGCGCGCCGGGCGCTCGCGCACCTGCAGCCTGGGCACGGCGGCGACGAGCTGTCGGGTCTGCTCATGTTGCGCGTGCTCGATCAGCGCGCGTGGCGTTCCGGCCTCGACCGGCTCGCCCCGGTGCAGCACGCAGACCCGCTGCGCGAGCGCGGCGGCGACCGCGAAGTCGTCGCCGAGCCACAGCAGCGCCATGCCGCGGCGTCGCTGCAGCTCGCACAGCAGCGCGACGAAGGCGGCCTGTTCGGGCAGATCGAGCGCGCGCAGCGGGTCGTCGGCCACCAGCAGCGCCGGATCGAGCACCAGCGCCATGGCGGTCAGCACGCGCAGGCGCTCGTCGCTGCCGAGCTGGTGCGCATAGCGCGCCGCGATGCGTTCGGGCGCCGGCAGCCGCACCTCGGCGAGGACCGCGAGCGCCCGCTCGCGCCTTGCGGCCCGGCCGAGCCGCGTGCGCCGCTGCAGCAGCAGCTCGAGCTGCGCGCCGCAGCTCAGCAGCGGGTCGAGCGCAGCCGCGGGCTCCGGGCGCAGCAGGCTCACGCGGGCGCCGCGCAGCGCGCGCAGACGCGCCGCCGGCGCGCGCATGATGTCCTCGCCCTCGAGCAGGATGCGGCCGCCGTCGACGCGCAGGGCCGGCGCCAACAGGCCGAGCACGGCGTCGGCGACGGCCGACTTGCCGGCGCCCGCTGCGCCGAGCAGGCCGACGGCCTCGCCGGGCGCGACGGCGAGCGACAGCGCGCGCACGGCGGCCGGGTGTGCGCCGCCGGAGGGCAGCGCGATGGTCAGGCCCTGCAGCTCGAGGACCGGCGGGTCGGCCCGCGCAGCCGCTTGGGCGACGCCGGCCGGGTCGGGCACGTCCGCCGGGGTGCGCGTGCCGGCCATCTTCATGCGTCCTCCAGCGCCGGACGATCGAGCGCGTCGTGCAGGCCCGCCGCGAGCAGCTCGAGCGCGAGCAGCGTGGCGGTGAGGAACAGCGCGGGAAAGAAGATGCGGTAGGCGGCCGCCTCGAAGTGGGCGCGCCCCTCGCCCATCACCTGGCCCCAGCTGGCGATGTCGGGCGCGAGGCCGACGCCCAGGAACGACAGGGCGGCCTCGGCCAGCACGGCGGTGGCGGCGATCCTCGAGCCGCGCGCGACGAGCGGTGCTGCCGCCCGCCACGACACGCGGCGCCACATGACGCGCCACAGCGGCGTGCCGAGCGCGAGCTCGGCTTCGACGTAGGGCTCGTCGCGCAGCGCGCGCACGCGCGTGCGCACCAGCCGCGCCGCGCCCGGAACGGCCGCCAGCGCGACCGCCGTGGCGAGGCTGGCGAGCGTGCCCTGCCGCACCGCGACCAGCGTCAACGCGACCAGCAGCGCCGGGATGGCCGCCAGCGCTTCGAGCAGGGGGCCGAGCAGCCGGTCGACGGCACGCACCAGCCCGGCCACGCCGCCCAGGGCCAGACCCGCAGTCAGGGCGATGGCGGCCGCGAGCGCGCCGATCGCGAGCGCGGCGCGCGTGCCGTACACGACCTCGCTGTAGATGTCGCGCCCCGAGCTGTCGCTGCCCATGACGAAGCGGTGCTTGATCGACTCGCCATCGGCTCCCAGGAGCTCGCCGTAGGCGAGCGGCGCCCGGTCGCGGCTGGTCGGGCCGGCGAACAGCGGGTCGACCGTACCCAGCCAGGGCGCGGCGAGCGCGATCAGCACCAGCAGCAGCAGCAGCGCCGTGCCGGCGAGCAGCGCGCCGTTCCAGCGCGGGCGCCGCCAGGCGCCGATGGCGTTCCTGTCCTCAGCCACGGCGGCGCGGATCGACGATGCCGCACGCGAGCGCGATCAGCAGGCGCACGAGCAGGTGGGCGAGGGCGAAGAAGAACACGACGCCCTGCACGGCAGCGAAATCCCGCGCCCGCACCGCCTCGACCGCGAGCTGCCCGAGGCCCGGCAGCGCGAACAGCGGCTCGACGACGACGAGGCCGCCGAGCAGCCAGCCCGAACCCCGGCCGACCGCGGCAGCGATCGGCAGCGCGGCACTGCGCAGCGCATGCCGCAGCAGCAGCGTGCGCTCGGGCAGGCCGAAGGCGCGCGCGCTGCGGACATGGGGCGCGTGCAGCGCATGCCGCAGCGCCTGGCGCGTGACTGCGGCGAGCGGCGCGACGGCGGGCAGCGCGAGCGCGAGCACGGGCAGCAGCAGGCGGCGCAAGCCGGCACCGAGCCCTGCGCCCGGCTGCGCCTCGCCCGGCACCGGCAGCCAGCCGAGCTTCAGCGCGAACAGCCAGATCAGCACGTAGGCCAACACGAGGCCGGGCAGCGCGCGCGCCGCGGGCGACAGCGCCGCGAGCGTGCGGTCGAGCCAGCCGCCGTGCCGCCGGGCCGCGAGCATGCCCAGCGGCAGCGCCGCCAGCAAGGCGAGCGCGCCGGCGGGCACGACCAGCGCGACGCTGGGGCCGAGCCGCCGCGCCACGAGGCTGGTGACGGACGCGTTGAACTGCGTGCTGTGCCCGAGGTCGCCCAGGGCGAGGTGGGCCAGCCACAGGAGGTACTGTGTCGGCAGCGGCCGGTCCAGCCCCATGGCCTGGTTGACGCGGTCGATCTGCTCGGGCGAGGCGGTCTCGCCGGCCAGCGCCATCGCCGTGTCGCCCGGCGTCAGCCGCAGCATCAGGAAGACCAGCAGCGAGACGAGCAGCAGCATCCACAGCACGGCCAGCAGGCGGCGGACAAGGCAGTTGAGCATGGCGGGCGCGAGTGTGCCTCAACGCGACTGTGGGGCCGGCATCGATGGGGGTCGCCGCAGGGCCGACAGCACGCGCCGCGCTCACTCCGTCACATAGGCCGCGGCCAAGCTGCGCAGGTGCGCGCGCGAGGTCTCGTCCAGGTGCGGCATCAGCAGTGCCAGCGCGTGGTACGCGCCGCGCCCGAGCGCCGCGGCGGCCCGCTCGGGCTCGAGCGCGCGCCGCGGGTCGCGCACGTACTCGTAGCTCAGCCAGTAGGTCAGCACCACCACCATGGCGCTGGCGCAGGGCGCGGCCTCCTCGCCGGTGATGCGCGCCGCGCCGCTGCGCGACAGGCCGTCGAGCAGCGCGTGCATCGCGCGGCTCTTGTGGCGCAGCACGGCCTGGAAATGCGTCTCCAGGCGCCGGTTCTTGCTCAGCAGGTCGTTGAGGTCGCGGTACAGGAAGCGGTACTTCCAGATCAGCTCGAACAGCATGTGCACGAACAGCCAGGCGTCCTCGACGTTCTCGACGCCGTCGGCGCTGGCCAGCAGCTCGCCGAGCGCACGCTCGTAGCGGTCGTACAGGCTGTTGATCAGCTCGTCCTTGGCCGGGTAGTGGTAGTACAGGTTGCCCGGGCTGATGTCCAGTTCGGCCGAGATCAGCGTCGTGCTGACGTTGGGCTCGCCGAAGCGGTTGAACAGGTCGAGCGTCACCTCGAGGATGCGCTCGGCGGTGCGGCGGGGCTTCTTCTTGCGCGATGCGGAGGGCGCCATGGCGGGCTGCATTCTGGCACCGGGCCGCGCGCGTGAGGCTGCCTACAATCCCGCGCTGCGATGCCGGCGGTCCGCTTCGACAACGTCACCAAGGTCTTCGGCGGCGCCCGCGGTGTGCCGCTGCGCGCGCTCGACGGCGTCTCGTTCGACATCGAGGCGGGCGAGTTCTTCGGCCTGCTCGGGCCCAACGGCGCGGGCAAGACTACGCTGATCTCGGTGCTGGCCGGCCTGGCGCGCGCCACTTCGGGCCGCGTCACCGTGATGGGCCACGACGTGGTGGCCGACTTCGCCGCCGCGCGCCGCGCGCTGGGCATCGTGCCGCAGGAACTGGTGTTCGACCCCTTCTTCAACGTGCGCGAGACGCTGCGCATCCAGAGCGGCTACTTCGGCGTGCGCCGCAACGAGGCCTGGATCGACGAGCTGCTGGCCGAGCTCGACCTCGGCGACAAGGCCGAGGCCAACACGCGCCAGCTCTCGGGCGGCATGAAGCGGCGCATGCTGGTGGCGCAGGCGCTGGTGCACCGGCCGCCGGTGATCGTGCTCGACGAGCCGACCGCCGGCGTCGACGTCGAGCTGCGCCAGACGCTGTGGCGCTTCATCGCGCGCCTGAACCGCGAGGGCCACACGGTGCTGTTGACGACGCATTACCTGGAGGAGGCCGAGGCCCTGTGCGGCCGCATCGCGATGCTCAAGCAAGGGCGCGTCGTCGCGCTCGACCGCACCTCGGCGCTCTTGGCGCGCGCCGCGAGCACGATGCTGCGCTTCAAGACCGACGACGCGCTGCCGCCCGAGCTGGCCCAGGCGGCGCGCATCACCGGCCGCATCGTGCAGCTCAAGGCGAGCGACGCGGGCGCGATCGAGCGTCAGCTCGGCGCGCTGCGCGCCGCCGGCGTGCACGTCGAGGACCTCGAGATCGGCCGCGCCGACCTCGAAGACGTGTTCGTCGAGATCATGCGCGAAGACGCCGCGCTGCCCCGCACCGCCGCGCCGGCCGACCGCGCGGCCGCCGCCCGGGGTGAGGCGGCATGAGCCTCGCCGGCGCCGGCACGCTGTTCCGCAAGGAGGTGCTGCGCTTCTGGAAGGTGAGCTTCCAGACCGTGGCCGCGCCGGTGCTGACGGCGCTGCTGTACCTGCTGATCTTCGGCCATGTGCTGGAAGACCGCGTGCAGGTCTACCCCGGCGTCGGCTACACCAGCTTTCTCGTGCCGGGGCTGGTGATGATGAGCGTGCTGCAGAACGCCTTCGCCAACAGCTCGAGCTCGCTCATCCAGAGCAAGATCACCGGCAACCTGGTGTTCCTCCTCGTCACGCCGCTGGACCACCGTGCCTGGTACACGGCCTACGTCGGCGCGTCGATCGTGCGCGGGCTGGTGGTCGGGCTGGGCGTGCTGCTCGTCACCGCCGGGTTCGTGCCGCTGCGGCTGGCCGAGCCCTTGTGGATCGTCGTCTTCGCCGCGCTCGGCGCCGCGCTGCTGGGCTCGCTCGGGCTCATCGCGGGCCTGTGGGCCGACAAGTTCGACCAGCTGGCCGCTTTCCAGAACTTCATCGTCATGCCGATGACCTTCCTCTCGGGCGTGTTCTATTCGGTGAAGTCGCTGCCCGGGGTGTGGCTGGCGGTGAGCCACCTCAACCCGTTCTTCTACATGATCGACGGCTTTCGGCGCGGCTTCTTCGGCCAGAGCGACATCTCGCCCTGGATCAGCCTGGCCGTGGTCGGCAGCGCCTTCGTCGCCGTGGCCGCCTTCGCGCTGCGCCTGCTCGCCAGCGGCTACAAGCTGCGCCAGTAGGGGTGTCGATCGCAGCGGCGGCGCCGGGCGCGCCGCAGCCTCGATAATCGCCGCCGGTCTACCGGGAAACCCTCCGCATGCACCCCATCCGAGACGCCACCGACGACAAGCCCGCCAAGGGCGGCAGCGAGCGCGCCGCCGGCAGCCTGGCCGAACAGCTCGCCTTCAAGTCGCGCTTCGTCTTCGTGTTCGGCGAGATCGACGACAAGCTCGCGCGCAGCACCTGCGAGCGGCTGATCCTGCTGGCGCAGGAGTCCGAGGCGCCGATCCACCTGCTCGTGAGCTCGCCCGGCGGCCATGTCGAGAGCGGTGACGCCATCCACGACGTCGTGCGCTTCGTGCGCGCGCCGGTGACGACGATCGGCAGCGGCTGGGTGGCCAGCGCCGGCACGCATGTCTTCCTGGCCGCGGCCCGGGAGCGGCGCGTGTGCCTGCCCAACACCCGCTTCATGATCCACCAGCCCGCGGGCGGCGCGGGCGGGCGCGCCAGCGACATCGCGATCCAGGCCAAGGAGATCATCAAGACGCGCGAGCGCATCGCGCGCGTCGTCGCGCGCGAGACCGGCCAGGCACAGGCCAAGGTGCTGGCCGACATGGAGCGCGACTACTGGATGAGCGCCGAGGAGGCGGTGGCCTACGGCATCGTCGCGCGCATCGTCGAACGTCACAAGGAGCTGGGGTGAACGCGATGACCGAACCCACCGTCGACGACGTGCGCCGTTTCATCGCGGCCGGGCTGCCCTGCACGGCGCTGCAGGTGGAGGGCGACGGGCGGCACTTCTTCGCCACCATCGTCTCGGCCGAGTTCGAGGGCCTGACGCGCGTGCGCCGCCACCAGCGCGTCTATGCCGCGCTGGGCGATAGAATGCGCGCACAGGTGCACGCGCTTTCCATGCAGACCCTGACCCCCGCCGAGTATGCCGCCGCTTCGCCCGCGGCGGCGCAGCCGCCGTCGGCCGCGGGCCTGCACGACCACTGAAGTTCCCGCGCTGCGCCGCGGGGAGAGCGGCGCGCGCCGCAGTCCCGATCGGGTTCCAGGGCCGCACGGCTCAGCCGCCCGCGGGCGCGCCGGCCAGAGACGTCACCGATGATCACGCTCGCGCTGTCCAAGGGACGCATCTTCGACGACACGCTGCCGCTGCTGGCGGCGGCCGGCATCGAGGTGCTGGACGACCCCGAGAAGAGCCGCAAGCTCATCCTCGCCACGAACCGGTCCGATTTGCGCGTCGTGCTGGTGCGCGCGGCCGACGTGCCGACCTACGTGCAGCACGGCGGCGCGCATCTGGGCGTGGCGGGCCTGGACGTGCTGCTCGAGCACGACGACGGCCTGTACCGCCCGCTCGACCTCGGCATCGCGCGCTGCCGCCTGAGCGTGGCCACGCGTCGGGACTTCGACTACGCCAGCGCCGCACGCCAGGGCTCGCGCATCCGCGTCGCCACCAAGTACACGCAGACCGCGCGCCGGCACTTCGCCGCCAAGGGCGTGCACGTCGACCTCATCAAGCTCTACGGCTCGATGGAGCTGGCGCCGCTCACCGGCCTGGCCGACGCCATCGTCGACCTGGTGTCCACCGGCAGCACGCTGCGCGCGAACCAGCTCGTCGAGGTCGAGCGCATCATGGACATCTCGGCGCGGCTGGTGGTGAACCCGGCGGCGCTCAAGCTGCAGCGCGAACCCTTGCGCGCGCTCATCGAAGCCTTCGAGCGTGCGCTGCTCACTCGGCACGAGCATGAATGAGCGCCTGAACATCCGCCGCCTGGACAGCTCGCGGCCGGGCTTCGACGCCGCCCTGGCCGCGCTGCGGCACTGGTCCGATGCCGCCGACGCGGCGATCGAGCAGCGCGCGGCCGCCATCGTTGCCGACGTGCGTGCGCGCGGCGACGCGGCGCTGCTCGAATACACGGCGCGCTTCGATGGCGTCGCGGCGGCTGCGATGGCCGAGCTCGAGGTTCCGGCGGCCGATCTGCGCGCCGCGCTCGACGCCGTCACGCCGGCGCAGCGCCGGGCGCTCGAGGCGGCGGCGGAGCGTCTGCGTGCTTTCCACTGCCGTCAGCTGCAAGCCTGCGGGCGCGGCTTCAGCTACCGCGACGCCGAGGGCACGCTGCTCGGCCAGAAGGTGACGCCGCTCGAGCGCGTGGGCATCTACGTACCGGGCGGCAAGGCGGCCTATCCGTCGAGCGTGCTGATGAATGCCGTTGCGGCCCAGGTGGCCGGCGTCGGCGAGATCGTGATGGTGGCGCCGATGCCCGCGCGCGCCGGCGCTGCGCCCGAGCGCAACGCGCTCGTGCTGGCGGCGGCGCAACTGGCGGGCGTGCAGCGCGTGTTCGCGATCGGCGGCGCGCAGGCCGTGGCCGCACTCGCCTACGGGACCGCCAGCGTGCCGCGCGTCGACAAGATCACCGGCCCGGGCAACGCCTACGTGGCGGCGGCCAAGCGCCAGGTGTTCGGCACGGTCGGCATCGACATGATCGCGGGCCCGAGCGAGATCCTCGTGCTGGCCGACGGCAGCACGCCGCCCGAATGGGTGGCGATGGACCTGTTCAGCCAGGCCGAGCACGACGAGCTGGCGCAGAGCATCGTGCTCAGCCCCGACGCCGCCTACCTCGACGCCGTGGCGGCCGAGATCGAGCGCCTGCTGCCCGGCATGGCGCGGCGCGAGGTCATCCGCGCCAGCCTCGAGGGGCGCGGCGCGCTCGTCCAGGTGCGCAGCATGCAAGAGGCGTGCGAAATCGCCGACCGCATCGCGCCCGAGCACCTCGAGCTGAGCGTGCGCGAGCCGGCGCGCTGGGAGCCGCTCCTGCGCCACGCCGGCGCCATCTTCCTCGGCGCCTGGACGAGCGAGAGCCTGGGCGACTACTGCGCCGGCCCCAACCACGTGCTGCCGACTTCGGGCACGGCACGCTTCTCGTCGCCGCTGGGCGTGTACGACTTCCAAAAGCGCACCAGCCTGATCGAGGTGAGTGCGCTCGGTGCCGCCCGGCTCGGGCCGATCGCGGCCGAGCTGGCCCATGGCGAAGGCTTGCAGGCGCATGCGCGTGCCGCCGAGCTGCGCCTGGCCGCCGGCGAGGACGCCACGACCGCGCCGCCCCCGACGCTGGCCGAGCGCCTGCGGCACACGATCCGCCAGGACGTGCAGTCGATGCACGCCTACGCGATCCAGCCGAGCGCCGGCCTCGTCAAGCTCGACGCGATGGAGAACCCCTTCCGCCTGCCCGAGGCGCTGCAGCGCGAACTCGGCGCGCGCCTGGGCCGCGTGGCGATCAACCGCTACCCGGGCGAGAGCATCGGCGCGCTGGCCGCCGCGCTCGCCGCGCACGCCGGGGTGCCGCCGGGCTGCAAGACGATGCTCGGCAACGGCAGCGACGAGCTGATCGACCTGCTGGCCGCCGCCTGCGCGCGGCCCGGCGCGACCATCCTCGCGCCGCTGCCCGGCTTCGTGATGTACGAGATGAGCGCGCGGCTGCGCGGGCTGGCCTTCGTCGGCGTGCCGCTCAGGCCCGACTTCGAGCTCGACGAGGCGGCGATGCTCGCGGCCGTCGAGCGCCACCGGCCGGCGCTCACCTACCTCGCCTACCCCAACAACCCGAGCGCCAATCTGTTCGACGACGCCGTGATCGAGCGCATCGTCGCCGCGGTCGGCGCGCAGCAAGGTCTCGTCGTCTTCGACGAAGCGTATCAGCCGTTCGCGGCGCGCAGCTGGATGCAGCGCATGGGCGCGCACGAGCATGTGCTGGTGCTGCGCACGCTCAGCAAGTTCGGCCTGGCCGGCGTGCGGCTGGGCTACCTCGCCGGCGCCGCCGCGCTCATCGACGAGATCGACAAGGTGCGCCCGCCCTACAACGTCGGCGTGCTCAACGCCGAGGCGGCGCGCTTCGCGCTCGAGCATGCCGAGGCGTACGCGCAGCAGGCGGCGCTGCTGCGCAGCGAGCGCGCGCGCTTGCAGCAGGCGTTGGCCGCCATGCCCGGCGTACAGGCGTTCCCGAGCGAGGCCAACATGATCCTCGTGCGCGTGCCCGACGCGGCGCGCGCCTTCGCCGGCATGAAGGCGCGCGGCGTGCTCGTCAAGAATGTCGCCGGCATGCACCCGCTGCTGGCCGGTTGCCTGCGCCTGACGGTGGGCACGCCCGAGGAGAACCGGCAGCTGCTGCGGGCCCTGGAGGAATCGCTGTGACGACCGCACCCAAGCGCAGGGCCGAACTGCGCCGCGACACCAAGGAGACGCGCATCCGCGTCGCGCTCGACCTCGACGGCAGCGGCCAGGCCAGGCTGGCCACCGGCATCGGCTTCTTCGATCACATGCTCGAGCAGATCGCGCGCCACGCGCTGGTCGACCTCGAGGTCGAGGCCGAAGGCGACCTGCATGTCGACGGCCACCACACGGTGGAGGACGTGGGCATCGCGCTCGGCATGGCGGTGGCGCAGGCGGCGGGCGACAAGCGCGGCATCGCGCGCTACGGCCACGCCTACGTCCCGCTGGACGAGGCGCTCACGCGCGTCGTCGTCGACTTCTCCGGCCGCCCCGGGTTGCACATGGACGCGGCCTTCGCCGCCGCGACGATCGGCGGCTTCGACACGCAGCTCGCGCACGAGTTCTTCCAGGGCTTTGCCAACCACGCGCAGGTCACGCTGCACATCGACAACCTGAAGGGCGCGAACGCGCACCACCAGTGCGAGACGATCTTCAAGGCTTTCGCACGCGCGCTGCGCATGGCGCTGGCGCCCGACCTGCGCAGCGCCGGCGCGATCCCTTCCACCAAGGGCATCCTGTAGCGGCGCATGGACAGCGTCGCCGTCGTCGACTACGGCATGGGCAACCTGCGCTCGGTGTCGCAGGCGCTGGCGCACGCCGCGCGCGATGCCGACGTGCGGGTGATCGTCACCGCCCACCCCGAGGAGGTGTACGCCGCCACGCGCGTGGTGCTGCCGGGGCAGGGTGCGATGCGCGCGTGCATGCGCGAGCTGGCGGCCTCGGGCCTGCGCGAGGCGGTGCTCGACGCCGCCCGGCGCAAGCCGCTGTTCGGCGTATGCGTGGGCATGCAGATGCTGCTCGAGCACAGCGAGGAGCAGGACACGCCGGGCCTGGCGCTGCTGCCCGGGCGCGTGCTGCGCCTGCCCGTGGACGCGCTGCGCCAGCCCGACGGCAGCCGTTGCAAGGTGCCGCACATGGGCTGGAACCGCGTGCAGCAGGGGCCCGCCGGCTGGCCGCACGCGCTGTGGCGCGGCGTGCCCGACGACGCCTGGTTCTACTTCGTGCACAGCTACCACGCCGCGCCGAGCGACAGCCGCCACGGCGTCGGCCAGACCGAGTACGGCGTGCGCTTTACCAGCGCACTGGCGCGGGATAATATTTTCGCAACCCAGTTCCACCCCGAGAAGAGCGCCCGCCACGGCCTCGTCCTGTACCGCAACTTCCTGCACTGGTCTCCGTAGGATCGGCCACCGAGACGCACCGCAGACGGCTTGCCGACGGGCTCAGCGCAGCGCATCACCCCACTTTCCCAACCCCGCTCGGCCCGCGCCATGCTGCTGATTCCGGCCATCGACCTCAAGGACGGCAAGTGCGTCCGACTCGAGCAAGGCGACATGAATGCCGCCACCACTTTCGGCGACGACCCCGCCGCGATGGCGCGGCGCTGGCTCGACGCCGGCGCCCGGCGGCTGCACCTCGTCGACCTGAACGGCGCCTTCGCCGGCCGCCCGGTGAACGAGGGCGCGGTCAAGGCCATCCTGCGCGCGGTCGGCGAGCGCATCCCGGTGCAGCTGGGCGGCGGCATCCGCGACCTCGACACCATCGAGCGCTGTCTCGACGACGGTGTGAGCTACGTCGTCATCGGCACCGCGGCGGTCAAGAACCCCGGCTTCATGAAGGACGCCTGCAGCGCCTTCGGCGGCCATGTCATCGTCGGCCTGGACGCGCGCGACGGCAAGGTGGCCACCGACGGCTGGAGCAAGCTCACCGGCCACGAGGTGACGGACCTGGCGCGCAAGTTCGAGGACTACGGCGTCGAGGCGGTGATCTACACCGACATCGGCCGCGACGGCATGCTCGCCGGCATCAACGTCGAGGCCACGCTGAGGCTGGCGCAGGCGATCTCGATCCCGGTCATCGCCTCGGGCGGTCTGGCCGGCATCGCCGACATCGAAGCGCTGTGCGCGGTGGAGGGCGAGGGCGTCGCCGGCGTCATCTGCGGCCGCAGCATCTACAGCGGCGCGCTCGACTTCGCGGCGGCGCAGCGGCGCGCCGACGAGCTCGGCGGCAGGGCCTAGGCCGGCGCCGATGCAGCCGATGCTGGCCAAGCGCATCATCCCCTGTCTCGACGTCACCGGCGGACGTGTCGTCAAGGGCGTCAACTTCGTCGCGCTGCGCGACGCCGGTGACCCGGTGGAGATCGCCGCGCGCTACGACGAGCAGGGCGCCGACGAGCTGACCTTCCTCGACATCACCGCCACCAGCGACCAGCGCGACCTCATCCTGCACATCGTCGAGGCGGTGGCCGCGCAGGTCTTCATCCCGCTCACGGTGGGCGGCGGCGTGCGCTCGGTGGCCGACGTGCGCCGGCTGCTCAACGCCGGCGCCGACAAGGTGAGCTTCAACTCGGCAGCGGTGGCCGACCCCGAGCTCATCGGCGCGGCCAGCGAGCGCTACGGCGCGCAGTGCATCGTGGTGGCGATCGACGCCAAGCGCCGCGGGCCCGAGGAGCGCGCGCTGCGCGGCGAGGGCTGGGACGTGTACACGCACGGCGGCCGCCGCAACGCGGGCCTGGACGCCGTGGCCTGGGCGCGCCGCATGGCCGAGCTGGGCGCCGGCGAGATCTTGCTCACCAGCATGGACCGCGACGGCACCAAGAGCGGCTTCGACCTCGAACTCACGCGCGCGGTGAGCGACGCCGTGCCGGTGCCGGTCGTCGCCTCCGGCGGCGTCGGCACGCTCGAGCACCTGGTCGACGGCATTCGCCTGGGCGGCGCCGACGCGGTGCTGGCGGCGAGCATCTTCCACTACGGCGAGTTCAGCGTCGCGCAGGCCAAGACGCGCATGGCGCGCGCGGGCATTCCGGTGCGCCTGTGACGCCCGCCGGCCGCGCGGCGCGGCCGGGCGCCGTGCGCATCGTCGGCGGCCGCTGGCGCGGCAGCAAGCTGACCGTGCCCGCGCAGCCGGGCACGCGGCCGACGCCCGATCGCGTGCGCGAGACCCTGTTCAACTGGCTCGGCCAGGATCTGTCGGGCTGGCGCGTGCTCGACGCCTTCGCCGGCAGCGGCGCGCTCGGCTTCGAGGCCGCCTCGCGCGGTGCGGCCGAGGTCGTGCTGCTCGAGTGCGACGCGGCGCTCGGCCGGGCGCTGGAAGCGGCGCGCCGGCGCCTGGGTGCGCAGGCGCTGCGCGTCGAATGCGCCGACGCCATCGCCTGGATGGCCGAGGCCGCGCGCGCGCGGCCGGCGGCGTTCGACCTCGTGCTGCTCGACCCGCCCTTCGACGCCGGGCTGCTCGCGCCGGCACTGGCGGCGGCGCTGCCGCTGGTGGCCGGCGGCGGCTGGATCTACGTCGAGAGCGGCCAGCCCCTGGCCGAGGCGCCGCCGGGGCTGCAGATGCACCGCCGGCTGCGTGCCGGCGCGGTGCATGCCGCGCTGCTGCGGCGCGACGGCTGAGCCCGCGTTGCCCGCACGATGCGCACGGATAAACTGCGCCCGTCCGCCACGCCGAGGACCGCGACGTGACCCAATCCTTCCCGCTGACCGCCGTCTATCCCGGCACCTTCGACCCGATGACGCTCGGCCACGAAGACCTGATGAAGCGTGCCGGGCGCCTGTTCGACCGCCTGATCCTCGCCGTGGCCGCGGGCCACCACAAGCGCACCATGTTCACCATCGCCGAGCGGCTCGAGATCGCCCGCGAGATCGCTGCGCCCTACCCGAACGTCGAGGTCACGGCCTTCCGCGGCCTGCTGCGCGACTTCGTCGTCGAGCAAGGCGGCAAGGTCGTGGTGCGCGGACTGCGCGCCGTGAGCGACTTCGAGTACGAGTTCCAGATGGCCGGCATGAACCGCCAGTTGATGCCCGAGGTCGAGACGGTCTTCCTGACGCCGTCGGACCAGTACCAGTTCGTCAGCGGCACCTTCGTGCGCGAGATCGCCAGCCTGGGCGGCGACGTCTCGAAGTTCGTCGCGCCCTCGGTGCTGCGGCGGCTCAAGGAGCGCGTGGCCCAGCCCGAGGAGTAGCTCCGGCGCTCGGATCCCCGACGGCCTTGCGCCGCACCGGGGCCTGGTTTCGCGCGCCGACGGTGCGAGCCGCTTCGAGCCGCTCTCAGCACCAGATCGCCCCCGGTCAACTCCGTGCACGCGGCGACGCCGGCACGACGGCCCGCAAGACCGCATCGTCGGCGCCCGGCGACCGCCTGGCCTTGCGCTGCGGATGCGGCGCGCGCGGATCAGGGTGCGCCCTCGCGTTCGAGGACTTCAGCGGTGCAGCCGCCGGCGCGCCGAGACGGAATCCGCCCGGCCACTGCGTCTGCTCACGCTCGGCCGCGCGCCGTTCGGCGGCGGCCTGCAGGGCGAGCCGGCGGTCGAGCGCGGCCAGCTGGCGCGCGGCCTGCACCTGCTCGGTGCTGCGCGCGTCGGCGGCGTCGACGATGCGGCCGCCGGCGCAGGGCTGGTCGCGGTACTCGCGGCCGTCGGCTCCGCAGCGGTAGACCTCGGCCGCGCCGGCGGTGCCGGCCGCGCCGGCCGCGATCAGCATGGATGCGAGCAAGGCTTTCATCTCGGGTCCTCCTTGGCGACGGGTGATGCGGGCGTCGCGCCCGGCGCGGCGCCGGCCGCGGCGGCCGGTGCGGATGGCGCGGCCTGGGCGGGCGGACGCGGCGGCTTGGGGCGCGGCGGCCTGGCGTGGATCAGCGCCACCGCCTTGGCCATGTCGCCGGCGATCAGCGCGTCGCCGGCGGCGAGCGAGCGCTCGATGGCCAGGTGGATGGCTTCGCGCTGCGCGGGCGCGGGCTTGCGCAGCACGTAGTCGACCACTTCGTCGCGCACGCCCGGGTGCCCGATGCCCAGGCGCAGGCGCCAGAAATCGGACGTGCCGAGCATGGCCTGGATGTCCTTGAGGCCGTTGTGGCCGGCAGCGCTGCCGCCTTGCTTGAGCTTGGCTTCGCCGGGGGGCAGGTCGAGCTCGTCGTGCACGACGAGGATCTGGCGCGGTTCGATCTTGAAGAAGCGCGCCAGGCCCGCGACCGACACGCCCGAGCGGTTCATGTAGGTCATCGGCTCGAGCAGCCACACCGGGCCGGCGGGCAGGTTGGCGCGCGCCACCCGTGCCTGGTAGGCGCGCTCGGGCACGAGCCGCAGGCCGAGCTTGGCCGCGAACGCCTCGAGCCACCAGAAGCCCGCGTTGTGGCGCGTGCCTTCGTACTCGGCCCCGGGATTGCCCAGGCCTGCGAAGAGTCGGATCATGAGGCGCGATTATCCGGAGCCGCGAAGCGAACAGGCCTCACCGAAGTGAGGCCTGCCTTGGAGGGAGGCGCCGCGCCGGCGCGGCGTCCCCGCAAAGGGGGAGCCGCCGCCGGCCCGGCCGCCGACGCGCGTCCGAGCGGAGCCCGGCAACGGTCGTCTACTTCTTGTTCTGCTTCTCGTCCTTCTTGGGCTTGGCCTTCTTCTCGGGGGCCACCACCACCGGCGCCGCGGCGGCGGGCGCCTCCTCCTCGACGCGCGGCAGCGCCACGGAGACGATCACCGGATCGAGCGTGCCGTGCTTGACGGCCTTGATGCCCGCGGGCAGCTTCAGGTCGCTCGCGTGCAGGCTCTGGCCCTTGACCAGGCCCGACAGGTCGATGGCGACGAACTCGGGCAGCTGCGCGGCCAGGCATTCGATCTCGAGCTCGTTGGCGACGTGGCTGACCAGGCACTTGTCGGTCTTCACCGCGGGCGAGTTCTCCTCGCCGCCGAAGTGCAGCGGCACCTTCTTGCGCAGCCGCGTCGTCTCGTCGACGCGCTGGAAGTCGACGTGCAGCACCTGCTGCTTCCAGGGGTGCATCTGGAAGTCGCGCAGCAGCACCTTCTCGACCTTGCCGGCCAGCTCCATCTCGAGCAGCGAGGAGTGGAAGGCCTCCTTCTTCAGCGCGAAGAACAGCGCGTTGTGATCGAGCTCGATCATGCGCGGCGTGCCGGCACCGTAGACGATGCCCGGCACCTTGGCGGCGTTGCGCAGGCGGCGGCTCGCTCCGGTCCCCTGCTGCGTACGCTCGAAAGCGGTGAATTTCATTTCGGCTCCAAGTGATGAGGCGCCCGCGACCAGGCGCCGAGAAAAGGCGGGACGGATGTCCCGCCGGTCTGAACGGGCGGCAGGCCCGCTTCGCTCAGCGGGGCGCCGCACAGCGGCACCCCTGTGGGCGTCCTAGAAGTTGCTGTTCTGCTCCGCGAAGAGCGAGGTCACCGATTCGCCGTCGCTGATGCGGCGGATGGTCTCGGCGAACAGGAAAGCCACCGAGAGCTGCCGGATCTTCGGGCAGGCCTTGGCGGCGGCGGAAAGGGGGATCGTGTTCGTGATCACCACTTCATCGAGCTTCGAGCCGGCGATGCGCTCCACCGCCGGGCCCGAGAACACGGGGTGCGTGCAGTAGGCGTACACGCGCCGCGCGCCGCGCTCCTTGAGCACCTCGGCGGCCTTCACCAGCGTGCCGGCGGTGTCGATCATGTCGTCCATGATCACGCAGCTGCGGCCTTCGATCTCGCCGATGACGTGCATCACCTCGGACACGTTGGCCGCGGCGCGGCGCTTGTCGATGATGACGAGGTCGCAGCCGAGCTGCTTGGCCAGTGCACGCGCGCGCACCACGCCGCCGACGTCGGGCGAGACCACCACCGGGTTCGGGTAGGCCTTGCTCTTGAGATCGGACAGCAGCACCGGGCTGGCGTAGATGTTGTCGACCGGGATGTCGAAGAAGCCCTGGATCTGGTCGGCGTGCAGGTCCATCGTCAGCACGCGCTCGACGCCCACCGTCTCGAGCAGGTTGGCCACCACCTTGGCGCTGATGGGCACGCGCGTGCTGCGCGGCCGGCGGTCCTGGCGCGCGTAGCCGTAGTAGGGGATGACGGCGGTGATGCGGCGCGCGCTGGCGCGCTTGAGGGCGTCGACCATCATCAGCAGCTCCATCAGGTTTTCGCTGGTGGGGTTGCAGGTGGACTGCACGATGAAGATGTCGCGCGCGCGCACGTTCTGCCGGATCTCGACCGTGACCTCGCCGTCGGAGAAGCGGCCAACCGCGGCCTGGCCGAGCTCGATGCCCAGCGTCGCGGCGATCTCGCGCGCCAGCACCGGATTGGCGTTGCCGGTGAAGAGCACGGTGTTGAACAGCACGCTGGGTCTCCGTCGCGGTCCGCTCGCGGCGGCCTTCAGGGCGTGACGCGCCGGCGGCGCGCCGGTCTCACGGTCAGACAGGGGTTTGGCAGGGGAGGAAGGATTCGAACCCTCGCATGTCGGAATCAAAATCCGATGCCTTGACCAACTTGGCTACTCCCCTACACAGGACACCGGCCGCGTGGGCAGCCGATGCCCTCGTATCCGCGCCAGCCTGCCGCTGCACCCCAGCCGACCGTTACCAATCGGCGAGCGGATGCCGCGCCAGGCTGCGGCACCGCCTCGCCACCCACCCCGGGTGCGTGCGCCGGAGATCGTCCAGCGCCTGCACCACGGGCGTCGCCACGGGTGACGGGGCGCTGCCGTAGAACTCATCCACTCTCGCGAACACCGCGCTGCCCGAACCCGACATCCGGCTCGAGCCGAAGCGGGCCTCGAGCCAGCGGGCCGCCTGTGCCACCTCCGGGCACATGGCCTCGGCGGCGGCCTGCAGGTCGTTGCGGCCGTAGTCCGGGCGCAGCGCACTGTCGGCGAGAGAGCCCGCAAGTATAAGGGCTTCGGAGTCACGCCCGAGCAGCGGGTGGGCGAAGATGTCGCGTGTCGCGAGCGCCGGCTCGGGCTTGACGACCAGGTACTCGGCAGGGGCCAGCTCGAGCGGTGTGAGGCGCTCGCCGATGCCCTCGACGAAGGCCGGGCCGGGGCCGAGGAAGAAGGGCAGGTCGGCGCCGAGCGCGAGCGCGAGCCGGGCCAGCCGTGCGCGCGGCCAGCGCAGCCCCCACAGGCGGTTGAGCGCGAGCAGCGTGCTGGCCGCGTCCGAGCTGCCCCCGCCCAGGCCCGCGCCCCAGGGAACCTGCTTGTCCAGCGTGATGTCGGCGCCCTGCGCCGTGCCGCTGGCTTGCTGCAGCGCGCGCGCCGCGCGCAGGCTGAGGTCGTCGGCCGGCAGCTCCGCGCCGAGATCGTGGCGCGCCAGGCGTGCGTCGCTGCGGCGCTCGAAGTGCAGGCGGTCGGCCCAGTCGATCGGCACGAACAGCGACTGCAGCAGGTGATAGCCGTCGGCGCGCCGCCCGACGACGTGCAGGAACAGGTTCAACTTGGCCGGCGCCGGCACGTCGTACAGGGCGCGCAGGGTCATGGCAGGCTCTCAGCCCGGGTTGCGTTCGAGCTGCACGCGCAACACCACGGCCGGTGGCGCGGCACGGCGCGCGACGATCCGCCCTTCGGCCCGGGCGCTCAGGTCGACGCTCCAGCCGAGCTGCTCGAAGCCGACGGCGTTGGCGCTGCTCGTGGCTGCGCCCCAGGCGCGCCCGGCGAGCCAGTCGGGAAGCGCCGCCAGCGGCACCGGCTCGCCCAGCGCGTCGAGCGCCAGCGCGTCGAGGTCGGCGAACGAGCGCTCGCCCTCGGCGCGGCGCAGCGTGGCGTGGCCCGGCGCCCATTGCGCGGCGGCGATCTGTGTGCCCAGCGGCGTGTACAGCCTGAGCTCGCCGCTCGAGCCGTCGCCGCGCAACTCGAAACCGGCGCTGAACTGCTGCGCGGGTTGCGCATCCTGCGCCGCGACGCTCAGGCCCAGTCGGCCGCTGATCCAGCCCGCGTTCTCGCGCGGCACGCTGGCACAGGCCGACAGGGCGGCGGCGGCGGCGAGCGCCGCGCCGCGCAGCGCGGCGAAGGCGGGGCCCGGCGCGGCGCGCCCGGCGCACCCGGCGCGACTCACAGCTCGACCCGCAGCCGGGCCAGCGTCTCGCGCAGCACCTCGTTGCCGGCGTCGCGCGTGCGCGCCTCGCGCCAGACGCGGCGCGCTTCGTCCTTCTGATCGAGCGCCCACAGCACTTCACCGAGGTGGGCGCCGATCTCGGTGTCGGGCCGGGCCGACCAGGCCGTGCGCAGCAGCCGCAGCGCCTCGCTGTGGTTGCCCATGCGGTACTCGATCCAGCCCAGGCTGTCGGTGATGAAGGGGTCGCCCGGCGCCAGCTCGAGCGCGCGCTGCACGAGCGTGCGCGCCTCGGGCAGCCGCCGGTTGCGATCGGCCAGCGAGTAGCCGAGCGCGTTGTACGCGTGCGCGTTGTCGGGCTTGAGCTCGATCACGCGGCGCAGCAGCTGCTCCATCTCGTCCAGGCGTCCGAGCTTGTCGGCCAGCATCGCCTGCTCGTACAGCAGCTCGCTGTCGTCGGGGAACTGGCGGTTGGCGCCGGAGAGCACGGTGAAGGCGTCCTGCCACTGTTTGGCTTCGCGCAGCACGCCGGCCTCGGCCAGCAGCTTGGCGCGCGCGTCCTCGGGGCGACGCTCGGGCACGCGCTGGACGAGCTCGCGCGCCTGCGCCAGCCGGCCCTGGCGGGCGAGGATCGAGGCGCGCCGCGTCTGCACCTCGAGCGCGCGCTGCGGGTCGTCGATGCGCTGCAGCCAGCACTCGGCGCCGGCGTAGTCGCCGCGCTGCTCGGCGGCCTGCGCCAGCATCAGCCAGGCCTGCACGATGCCGCGCTCGGCCGGCGGCGGCGCCGCGTCGTCGCCGGCGTCTTCGCTGTCCGGCGCCGGCGCGCGGCCGGTGGCCTCGCGCTCGGCCAGCTGCAGATAGCGCCGCAGCGCCGCTTCGCCTTCGTCGGGGTGGCGCAGCTCGAGCTGCAGCGCTCCCAGCGTGAGCCAGGGCGCGGCCTCGTCGGGCTGCTGGCGCGTGGCGACGGCAAGCTGCGCGATCGCGTCGCCATAGCGCTGCGCGTCGGTGAGCACGCGCACGTAGGCCAGCCGCAGCTCGACTTCGGCTGCCGGTTGCGCGAGATAGCCCGTGACCAGCGACTCGGCCGCGGGCTGCTCGCGCATCAACTCGATGCCCAGCGCCGCCGGGCCGGGCGACGCGGGCTCGAGCGCGGCGGCCTCGCGCGCCAGCACCAGGGCGCGCGCGCCGTCGCGCGCCGCGAGCCAGGCGCGGCCGAGCGCGATGCGCGCCGCCACGCGCGTCGCGGGCTGGTCGCGGTAGGGCTGCGCCACCTGCTCGACGAGCTGCACGACCCGCTTCGCGTCGGGCAGCCGCTGCACAAAGCGCGGCACCGCCGCCAGCGCGGCGGCGCGTTCGGCCTCGGGCGTGAGCGCGAGCAGCCTGGCCATGGGCTCGGCCAATTCGTCCGGGCGATTCATCGCGACCAGGATCTGCAGCTGCACGCGCAAGGCATCGAGCGACTCGGGCTTGGCCGTGCGCCAAGCGCGCGCCGCTGCCAGCGCCTGCTCGCCGGCGCGCGCGCCGAGCGCGATGTCGACCGCGCGGCGAAACAGCGCTTCGTCGCCCGTGCGGCGCGCGGCGTCGAGGATCACCTGGTATGCGGTGCCGGCCTCGCCGGCGCGCAACTCGATCTCGCCGATCAGCAGCTGGTAGAACAGCGGCGCATCGAGCGCCGAGTTGGGCGTCGAACCGGGGGCTGAAGCGGGCTGCGCCTGAGGGCCCGGCGTCTCCGTGGCCGCAACCGCCGTCAGCGCGAGCACCAACGGCCCGACCGTCAGCGCGAGCCGCCGCGCGAAGCGCAACAGCCGGCGGCGCGGGGCGTCCGGGTGCGGGCGGCGACGCATGTGCTTCATCGGGCGATCTGCTCCATCCGATTTCATTCTCACATAATGGTTTCGTGCCCGAACTCCCCGAAGTCGAGGTCGCGCGACGCGGCATCGACGCGCCCTTGCGTGGCGCGCGCATCGAGCGCGTGCGCCAGGGCAAGGCGCTGCGCTGGCCGCTCGGCTGCACGCCGGGGAGTCTGCGCGGTCTCGTGGTCGGCCCGATCGCGCGCCGCGGCAAGTACCTGTGGATGCCGCTGGCGCAGCCGTGCGGCCAGGCTGCCGGCGGGCTGTTGTGGCATCTGGGCATGTCCGGTTCGCTCGCGCTGCTGCGCGCGCCGCCTGCCGCCGGCCGGCACGACCACTTCGACCTCGTGACCGAGCGCGGCACGCTGCGGCTGACCGACCCACGTCGCTTCGGCGCGGTGGTGTTCTCGCGCGGCCTCGAGGTCGATCCGGCGGCGCGCCTGCTCGCCGGGCTCGGTGCCGAACCCTTCGATCCGGGGCTGACGCCGGCGGCGTTCCATGCCCGCCTCGCACGGCGTCGTGCGCCGATCAAGTCGGTGCTGCTGGCCGGCGACGTCGTGGTCGGCGCGGGCAACATCTACGCCTGCGAGGCGCTGTTCGCGGCCGGCATCCACCCGGCGCTGGCGGCCGATCGCATCAGCCGGCCGCGCGCCGCACGCCTGCTCGCGGCGCTGCGGCAGACCCTGGGGCGCGCGCTCGAACTGGGCGGCTCGACGCTGCGCGACTTCGCCGACGCCCACGGCGTGGCCGGCGCCTACCAGGCCCAGGCGGCCGTCTACGCACGCGCGGGCCAGCCCTGCGTGCGCTGCGGCGCGCCGATCCGACGCCGGCTGATCGGGCAGCGCTCCACGTATTTCTGCAGCCGCTGCCAGAAGCGCTGAGAACGCCGCCCACGCTCCTAGCCGGCCCGCGCGGCCCGAGCCCGGCCGCCGGCGTTACCGCTGCTTGCACCTGCGGCCCCGAGCTGGTGCCCGAAAGGGGTCGATTTCCGAGGCGGGACACGCGGGCGCTGCACTACGATGCGAGCCTACTCATTGCGCCTGCGGCGTCCACGCCGACCCCCATGCCGATGTCTGCTGCCAGCCCGGCTCCCGCCAGGGGCGCGATCGCCCAGAGCCTGGAGCTGCTGTCGTCCTGGCGCGGCGAGCTCGGCGAGCACATCAGCGGCCTCGGCCGCCTGCTGGCCGACCACGAACTGCTCGACGACGCCGACGTCGCCAGCGTCACCGCGCTGCGCGAGCGGCTCGCATCCGACAAGGTCGTGCTGGCCTTCGTGGCCGAGTTCTCGCGCGGCAAGTCCGAGCTGATCAACGCGATCTTCTTCGCCGACGCCGGCCGGCGCGTGCTGCCGGCCACGCCGGGCCGCACCACGATGTGCCCGGTCGAGCTGCGCTGCGACGCCGACGAGCCGGCGCGCCTGGCGCTGCTGCCGATCGAGACGCGGCTGCGCGGGCTGTCGCTGGCCGAACTGCGCGGCCGCGACGAGCCGTGGGTGCAGGTGCCGCTGGATGCGCGCGACGCGCGCTCGCTCGCCTCGGCACTGGCTGCCGTCACGCGCACCCGGCGCGTGAGCGTCGAGCAGGCGCGCGCACTGGGCTTCTGGCACGACGAGCAGCCCGAGGACAACCCGCCGCAGGCGGCCGACGGCTCGGTCGAGGTGCCGGCCTGGCGGCACGCGCTCATCAACTACCCGCATCCGCTGCTCGAGCGCGGGCTCGTCGTCGTCGACACGCCGGGCCTCAACGCGATCGGCGCCGAGCCCGAGCTCACGCTCGGGCTGCTGCCCAACGCGCACGCCGTGATCTTCGTGCTCGCCGCCGATGCCGGCGTCACGAAGTCCGACCTCGCGATCTGGCGCGAGCACCTGGGCGCCGCGAGCCTCGAGCGCTTCGTCGTGCTCAACAAGATCGACACGCTGGCCGACCCCCTGGCCACGCCGGCGGAAGTGGCCGCGCAGATCGAGCATCAACGTACCGTCGCGGCCGACACGCTCGGCGTGCCCCTGGAGCGCGTGTTCGCGCTGTCGGCGCGCGCCGCGCTGGCCGCGCGCGTCGAGCACGGTGCCGATGCCGATGCGCTCGCCGCGAGCGGCCTGCCGCCGCTCGAGCGGGTGCTCGCCGCCGAGCTGCTGCAGCGCCGGCGCGAGCTGCTGGCGCAATCGGCGCTGGCCGTGGTGCAGCGGTTGCGCGGCTCGGGCCAGCGCCGCCTGGCCGACCGGCGCCGCCAGAGCGCCGAGCAATTGCTCGAGCTGCGCGGCCTGCGCGGCAAGAGCGGCGCCAAGCTGCGCATGATGGTCGAGCGCGTCGACGCCGAGGCCGCCGAGTTCGAGCGCTGCACCGCGCGTCTGGCGGCGCTGCGCGCGGTGCAGATGCGCCAGCTGCGCGCGCTGACGACGCTGCTGGGCAGCGACGCGCTGCGCGTGGAGGTGGCGGCGATGCACGCCGCCGGCGCGGCCCGGCTGTTCGGCCTGGGCGGCCGCTCGGCCTTCGCCCAGCTCATGCAGCGGCTGCACGCTGCGCTGCAGCGCGCCGAGACGCAGTGCGAGGAGATGCGGCAGATGCTCGTGGCGAGCTTCGCCCAGCTCAACGCCGAGTTCGGCTTCGCCTTCGCGATCGCGCCGCTGCCCACGCTCGCGGCGTACGTGAAGGAGCTCGAGCGCATCGAGGAGAACTACGGCCGCTACTTCGGATTGCGCCAGGCCTGGCGCATGGCGACGCCGGGCTTCGCCGAGCAGTTTCGCCGCATGCTGCTGTCCAAGCTGCGCATGGTGTTCGAGAACGCCGTCGGCGAGATCGAGCTCTGGAGCAAGGCAGCCTCGGGTCAGGTCGAGCTGCAGCTGCGCGAACGCCGCCGCGCCTTCGTGCGCCGGCGCGAGGCGCTGCAGCGGGTGCGCGACGCCGCCGGCGAGCTCGAGCAGCGCATCACCGAGGTGCAGCAGCAGGAGGAGCAGCTCGGCGCCGTGCACGCCCGCATCGAGCAGCTCGCCGACGCGGCCGCGGCGGCCATGCAGCGCCTGTACGCCGACGTGCCGGCCGCGGGCGCGGCGGCGGGGCCGGCGCGCCACGTCGCGGCGTGAGCGTGCCGGTGCGGCGCCGCCGCAGAGCGCGCGACGCCCTTGCCCGCCTGCCGTGAAGGCGCTGCTGCCCAAGCTGGCGCCGAAGATCGTGCGCTGGCAGCGCCGCGCCGGCCGCCACGATCTGCCCTGGCAGGGCACGCGCGATCCGTACCGCGTCTGGGTGAGCGAGGTGATGCTGCAGCAAACGCAGGTGGCGACGGTGCTGACCTACTACCCGCGCTTCGTGCAGCGTTTCCCGGACCTGCGTGCGCTGGCCGAGGCGCCGCCGGACGCGGTGCTCGCGCTGTGGAGCGGCCTGGGCTACTACAGCCGGGCGCGCCTGCTGCAGCGGGCGGCGCAGCAGGTGCTGGCCGAGCACGGCGGCGCGCTGCCGCGCAGCGCCGAGGCGCTGGCGCGGCTGCCGGGCATCGGCCGCTCCACCGCGGCGGCGATCGCCGCCTTCTGCTTCGGCGAGCGCGCCGCCGTGTTCGACGGCAACGTGCAGCGCGTGCTGGCGCGCGTGCTCGGCTTCGACGGCGACCTGACGCTGGCGGCGCCGCAGCACGCGCTGCGGCGCCTGGCGCAGGAACTGCTGCCGGCGCGCGATGTCGATGTCTACACGCAGGGCCTGATGGACCTGGGCGCCACGGTGTGCCTGGCGCGTGCGCCGCGCTGCGCCGCCTGCCCGCTGGCCGGCGATTGCGCGGCCCGGCGCGCCGGGCGGCCCGAGGCGTACCCGGTGCGCACGCGGCGCGCGCTGCGCCGACGCCGCGTGCACGCGCTGCTGTGGCTCGCGCGGGGCCCGCGCTGGTGGCTCGTGCAGCGGCCGCAGCGCGGCGTCTGGGCCGGGCTGTGGAGCCTGCCGGAGTTCGCATCGGCAGCCGAACTCGAGGCGCTGGTGCGCGCCTGGCCGGGCCGCGGGCAATGGTTGCCGCCCCTCGAGCACCGGCTGACGCATGTCGACTGGACGCTGCAGCCGCTGCACTGGCGGCTGCCCGCGCGCGGCGCGGCCGAGGTCGTGCGCGCACTCGGCGCAGGGCGCTGGTTCACGGCCGAGGAAGCGCTGGCGCTCGGGCTGCCGGCTCCGGTGCGGCGCTGGTTCGAATCGACGCCGGATCGGCCCGTCGATGGCCTGGCTCAGCCCGCCACGACCTTCTTGTCGCGCAGGTAGCCGTCGACGATCGCCAGCCGCAGCGCCGGATCGTCGAGCTCCATCAGCTTTTGCTTGGCCGCCAGCGGCACGGGCAGCAGTTCGCACCAGCGGTTCGCCACCCAGCCGGCGTCGTCGAGCCGATACGGCGGCGTGAACGGCGCGCGCTGCTGCTGGTCGAGTTTGCGGATGGCTTCGGCCAGGGCGTCCACCGTCGGCATCATCGCCGCGAGCGGGCGCAGCGGCGGGTCGGCCGCGATCGGCGCGGCGCGGCACACCCACAGGCCGTCGTCGTGCTGCTCGGCGGCGCTGTCCAGCCGAAAGCGCAGGCCGCCGCTGCAGCGCAGCTCGAGGATGCCGGGCTGGTCGGCGTCGACCGCGTCGATGTGCGCGAGCACGCCGACCGACTCGAACCGTGCCGGCGGGCCGCCTTTTCCGGCCTCGCGGCCCTCGCGCAGCCAGACGACGCCGAAGGGCTCGCGCGCACGCAGGCATCGGGCCACGAGGTCGACGTAGCGCGCCTCGAACACCTTGAGCCCGAGCCGGGCGCCCGGAAACAGCACCGTCTGCAGCGGGAACAGCGCGAGCGGCTCGGGCAGCGCCGGCACGGCGGCGCGGTTCATTCGCGCGCGTCCAGCTCGCGGTGGCGCAGCAGCGTCGCGCGTTGCCCCTCGAAGCGCCGCGCCAGCCATTCCGCCGCGTACACCGAGCGGTGCTGGCCGCCGGTGCAGCCCAGCGCCACCGTGAGATAGCTGCGCTGGTCGTCCTCGAATGCGGCCAGCCAGCGCGCGAGGAAGTGGTGGATCTGCGCGAGCATCTCGGCCACCTCGGGCTGCTGCTCGAGATAGGCGGCCACCGGCGCATCGCGCCCGCTGAGCGGGCGCAGCTCGCGCACGTAGTGCGGGTTGGGCAGCACGCGCAGGTCGAACACGTAGTCCGCGTCCAGCGGCACGCCTTGCTTGTAGGCGAAGGACTCGAACACCAGCGTCAGTGCCGAGGCGCGCGCCTCCACCAGCTGGTGCACCCAGCTGCGCAGCATCGCCGGGCGCAGCTGGCTGGTGTCGATGACGGTGGCCGACTCGCGCAGGCCCGCCAGCAGCTCGCGCTCGAGGTCGATCGCCTCGACGAGCGCGCGCCGCGCGTCCGAGCCCGCCGGCACGGCGCCCAGCGGATGCGGGCGGCGCGTCTCGGAAAAGCGCCGCAGCAGCGCGTCGTTGCTGGCGTCGAGGAAGAGCGCGCGCACCGTCATGCCTTCGGCGCGCAGCGACGCGATCAGCGGCACGATCTGCGGCAGCGAACCCGCGCTGCGCACGTCCACCGCCACCGCCACGCGGTGCGTGAAGCGTTCGTGCTCGAGGCGGATGAACTCGCGCAGCAGCTCGGGCGGCAGGTTGTCGACGCAGAAGAAGCCCGCGTCCTCGAGTGCGTGCAGGGCGATCGACTTGCCCGAGCCGGAGATGCCGGTGATCAGCACGACCTCCTGGCGGCCGGGTTCTGCCAGCGGCATCCATTCGCTCATCGTCGGTCTCCCGTGCCCGAGCCGGCGCCGCCCGAGGCCAGCATCGCCTCGGCGTGCGCCGTGCCCGACGGCCGCTCGCCGCCGAGCATGCGCGCGAGCTCGGCGACGCGCGCCGCACCGTCGACCGGCGTGACGCCGGCCAGCGTGCGCCCTGCGTGCAACGCCTTGGCGACGACGAAGTGGTGGTCGGCGCAGGCCGCCACCTGCGCCAGATGCGTGACGGCCAGCACCTGCACGCGCGCGCCGAGCTGTTTCATCAGGCGGCCGACGTTGTCGGCGACGCGGCCGCCGATGCCGGCGTCGATCTCGTCGAAGACGAGGGTCGGTACGGCCTGGTCGGCCTGGTCGGCCTGGTCGGCACCATCGGCGCCCGCGGCTCCATCGGCGGCCCCGGCGATGCCATCGGCCGGATCGGCGCACTCGGCGCGCCCGGACGCGCACACCGCGATCGCCAGCGCGAGCCGCGACAGCTCACCGCCCGAGGCCACCTTGGCCAGCGGCCGCGGTGCGCTGCCTGCGTGGCCCGCGACGCGCAGCTCGACGTTCTCCGCGCCGAACGCCTGCGGCTCGCTCTGCGCGAGCAGCGCGACTTCGAATCGGCCGCCGGCCATGCCGAGCGATTGCATCGCGGCGCTCACCGCATCGGCCAGCGTGGCGGCGGCACGTCTTCGGCCCTGCGAGACCACCCCGGCAGCGGCGTGCCAGCGGCGCTCGGCGTCGCCGACGCTGCGCTCCAGCGCCTCGAGGTCGGCGGCCGCGTCGAGTGCATGCAGTTCCTCCTTGCAGCGTGCGAGCCACGCCGGCAGTTCGGCCGGCGTGCGGCGGTGGCGCCGCGCCAGGCCCACCCAGGCCGCTAGGCGCGCATCGAGCTCGGCGAGGCGTTCGGGGTCGGGTTCGCGACGGCCGACGCAGCTGCCGAGCGTGTGCGCGGCGTCTTCGACCTGTGCGGCGGCGTTGTCGAGCAGATCGGCGACGCCGCGCAGGTCGGGGTCGTAGGCGAGCACGTCGCGCAGTGCGCTGCCGGCACGGGCCAGCGCGGCCCCGGCGTTGCCTTCGTCCTCGGCCAGCGCCGCGATCGCCGCGTGCACCGCGTCGAGCAGCGCCTGGCCGTGCGCCAGGCGCGAATGCTCGGTGTTGAGCGCCTCCCACTCGTCGACGCCGGGTGCGAGCTTGTCCAGTTCGGCGATCTGCCAGGCCAGGCGCTCGCGCTCGCGCAGGGCGCCATCGCGCTGCGCACGCGCTTGGGCCAGCGCGGCCAGCGCTTCGCGCCAGGCGCGCCAGGCGCGATGCATGGCCTCGAGCGGCCCGCCGCGGCCGTCCAGGCCGGCCTCGGCATCGAGCAGGGCGCGCACGGCGGCCGGCCGCGTGAGGCTCTGCCAGGCATGCTGACCGTGGATCTCGACCAGCCGTTCCGCGGCTTCGCGCAACTGCGCCAGCGTGGCCGGGCTGCCGTTGATCCAGGCGCGGCTCCTGCCCTGGACGTCGATCGTGCGGCGCAGCAGCAGCGTGCCGCCTTCCTCGGATGCGAAGCCGTTCGCATCGAGCCAGGACGCGAGTGCGGCCGGTGCGTCGAATTCGGCACCGACTTCGGCGCGCGACGCACCCTCGCGCACCACCGCGGCGTCGCCGCGGCCGCCGAGCGCGAGCTGCAGCGCATCGACGAGGATGGACTTGCCGGCGCCGGTCTCGCCGGTGAGCACCGTGAAGCCGTCGGCGAGCTCGATTTCGAGCGCGGCGACGATGGCCACGTCGCGCAGCGAGAGGCGGCGCAACATCGCGCGCGGCCCCTACACGACGCCTTCGTACCAGCGCAGCTTGCGCCGCAGCGTGGCGTAGTAGCTCCAGCCGCGCGGGTGCAGGAAGCGCAACTGGTGCGCCGAGCGGCGCACCTGGACCTGATCGCCGATCGCCAGGCTCTCGAGGTGGTGCATGTCGAAGTTGGCCGACACGCCCTTGCCGCCGACGACGCCGATGTGCACCTCGCCGAGGTCGGGCAGCACGATCGGACGGTTGGTCAGCGTGTGCGAGGCGATCGGCACCATCACCAGGCCGCCGATCGCCGGGTGCACGATCGGCCCGCCTGCCGACAGCGCGTAGGCCGTGGAACCGGTGGGCGTGGCGACGATGAGGCCGTCGGCGCGCAGGTTGGCGACGAAGTCGCCGTCGACGTCGACGCGCAGCTCCACCATGCCGGCGCTGGCGCCGCTGCGCACCACCACGTCGTTCACGGCCAGGCCCTCGTAGATGCGCTCGCCGTCGCGCCGGACCTCGCCTTCGAGCAGCGAGCGGTGCTCGCTCTCGAAGTCGCCGGCGACGATGGGTGCGAGCGCCTCCTTCACCTGGCCGACCGGAATGTCGGTGATGAAGCCCAGGCGCCCCTGGTTGATGCCGATCAGCGGCACCTGGAAGCGCGCCAGCTCGCGTGCGATGCCGAGCATCGTGCCGTCGCCGCCGACCACGACGGCGAGGTCGCATTGCCGGCCCAGTTGCTCGACCGTCAGCGCGTCGAAGCCGGTGATGCCGGTGGCCTGGGCCGTGGCGCGCTCGAACGCCACCGCCAGCCCTTGCGCGACGAGGAACCGCGCGATCTGCTCCAGCACCGGGCCGATGCCACGGGCCTCGAACTTGCCTACGATGGCCGCGTGGGTGAAGCGTGCCGGCATGCGGCGCATTAGACCATAGCGGCCTGTGCGCGGGCCGCCCCGCGCCCGGGCGCGCAGTGGGCCGGTTCGTACAATGAGGGCCGCCTCTCGGGGCGACCGACGATGATCGACGATCGTTCGCGCACGCTGCTCAAGACCCTGGTCGAGCGCTATATCGCCGACGGCCAGCCGGTGGGCTCGCGCACCCTGTCCAAGGCCTCGGGGCTCGACCTGTCGCCGGCCACGATCCGCAACGTGATGGCCGACCTCGAGGAGCTCGGCCTGATCGCCAGCCCGCACACCAGCGCCGGCCGCGTGCCGACCGCGCGCGGCTACCGCCTGTTCGTCGACACCATGCTCACCGTGCAGCCGCTCGAGGCGGAGGCGGCCGGCGGCGAGCTGGCGGCGGCGCGCGAACAGCTGCACCCCGACCAGCCGCAGCGCGTGATCGCGCAGGCCGCCTCGCTGCTGTCGAGCCTGAGCCGCTACGTCGGCGTCGTGAGCGCGCCGCGCAAGGCCGGCGTGTTCCACCACATCGAGTTCCTGCGCCTGGGCGAGCGGCGCGTGCTGGTGATCCTGGTGGCCCCGGACGGCGACGTGCAGAACCGCGTCATCTTCACCGCCCACGACTACGGCGCGGCCGAGCTGCAGGAGGCGACGAACTACCTCAACGCGCACTATGCGGGCCTGACGATCGACGAGGTGCGCGCCCGCCTCAAGCGCGAGATCGAGGCGCTGCGCGGCGAGATCGCCGCGCTGATGCAGGCCGCGGTCGACGCCGGCAGCGAGGCGCTGGCCGAGAGCAGCGACCACGTCGTCGTCTCCGGCGAGCGCAACTTGCTGGGCGTGCAGGAGCTCGGCAACGACATGAGCAGCCTGCGCCGGCTGTTCGACGTCTTCGAGCACAAGACGCAGCTCATGCGGCTGCTCGACGTCAGCAGCCGCGCCGAAGGCGTGCGCATCTACATCGGCGGCGAGAGCCAGGTCGTGCCCTTCGAGCAGCTGTCGGTGGTGACGGCGCCCTACGAGGTCGACGGCCGCGTCGTCGGCACGCTGGGCGTGATCGGCCCGACGCGCATGCGCTACGAGCGCATGATCCAGCTCGTCGACATCACCGCTCGCCTCGTCAGCCACGCGCTGTCGGCCAGGTGAGCCGCCGGCCGCGCTGCCTGCAGCGCGGCAGCGTCCCTAGAATCGCCCGCGCCGGGCCGTTAGCTCAGTGGTCAGAGCAGGGGACTCATAATCCCTTGGTCGTTGGTTCGATCCCAACACGGCCTACCGCAGCCCTTGGGGCGCCCGCCGCAGTTCGCGCCAGCGCAGCATGCGTCCCCAGATCATGCCGGCTGCGTGGGTGAGGTTCATCGCCTGGCGCAGCAGCCCGGCGTCGCCCCGCACCAGCATCACCGCCGTGCGCCAGGCGTGACGGGCCGCCTGCACGAGCATGAACGGCGGCACGCCGAGAAGCGCGCGCGGATACTCACCTGTCTCGTACTGTGCCTGCTTGCGGCCGGCGACGAAGCGCAGCCTGAGGAAGTAGCGCCGGCGCAACCGCCAGTCCTCGACATGGTGGTCGACGACCATCTGCGGGCAGTAGGCGATCGGCTCGCCGCGCTCCAACAGTTCGCGGAACATCACTGCATCCGAGCCCCCGCCCACGCCGACGCCGCGCCGGTTGTAGCGGGCGTCGAAGCGCAGGCCTGGGTCGTCGCGGAACAGGCGCATGTCGTAGGCGACGTTGGCCGTCCACACCGGGGTCGACAGGTCGGTGATCGGGAACGGCCGCTCGCCGTAGTCGACTTCGGCGAGGAAGCCCAGCAACTCGTCGCCCAGCCAGGATGGTCGGGCGCCGGGCGCGAAGCGGACCTTGACCTTGCCGCCGACGCAGCGTGCGCCGCCTGCGCCGAGTGCGCGCACGGCACTGGCCAGCAACCCGGGCTGCGGCAGTTCGTCGTCGTCGATGAACACCAGCACGTCGCGCTGCATGGCCTCGGCGAGCGCGCGGTTGCGCGCGTGCGGGATGCCTTGGCGCTCTTCGCGCACGCAGCGCACCGGCGGCCCGCTCGCGCGCGCGCAGCGAGCGATCACCGCCGGCGTGTCGTCGCTGCTGCGGTTGTCGACCACCAGCACTTCGAAGGGCAGCGGGCATTCCTGGGCCCGCATCGCCGCCAGCAGCGCCGGCAGCCGCTCGGCACGGTTGTAGGTGCACACGGCAAAGGACAGGCGGATCGCGTCGGCCGCGGCGGCGTGCGGCGATGCCTCGGGGGCCGATTGCACGCGCCGCTCGGGCTGTGTCCGATCGTCGCGCAGCGGCGTCCTTGCCTGCGCAGCGTCCCTGCCTGGCGCGAGCGAGCGCCAAGCCGCATGAGATCCTGCCCCGCCGGGCCCGCGTGGCGGCAGCTGCGTCATGTCCGTCGTCGGCGCGACCTCGACCGTGCCGCCATGGTCGATGTCCCGACGATCGGCTCGGGCGTGCGGCCGCTGCGGGCCGGTGTCGGTGGTGTGCGCATCGCGGTCGATCTGCCAGTGGATGCTGCAAGTCGATGTGGACGGTTGCGACCCTAACACGGCGGGCTGCATCGGGGCCGCGGCGCCGGCCGCTGTTGCTCGCGCTTACGCACAATTCCGCGCAATGCGAGCGCAGATCGAGCGCGTCGCCGACGCCGCGCCCGGGCCGTGCCGCTGCGACGAGGGCCGGCGCGGCATCGGGGCAGGGTGAGGGGAGTCGTTCACGCCCCTCGTCGACGGCACCGCCGCGCCGGGCGGCGCGGACACGCCGAGGCGCTTACCCGCGCCGCCTCAGGCGCGCGGAACTGCGGCTGCGATACAGAATCCAGACGCAGGCGCCCAGGTTGACCAGCATCGGCAGGAACGACGCCAGCCAGCCGCCGTCGGCCGACCAGGTGGAGTTGGCGAACAGCGCCAGCGCGACGGCGGCGACGGCGATCACCACCGCGGCCAGCTTGAAGCCCCGGTGCCAGAGCTTGTGCGTGCGCGACACCCACACGGAAGCGGCGAGCAGCGGGATGGTCGCGACCAGCAGCAGCAGCTGCGAAGTCAGCAGCAGGACTTCGGGGGTCAAAGTGCGCCACATGGGGTCGATCGGCGCCGCATCATAGCGGCGGCAATGGCGGCAGCGGGCGCCCCAGGGCGTGACGGAGTTCGGACAAGGCGCCACGACGTGGCGCCTCGGCGCACACGGCGCGAAACATGCCGCGCGGCGTGCGCGCGTCAACCCGGCCGGTCGGACTGCGGAGCGACCGGCGCGGGCGCCGCGCCGGCGCCCGGCGCCTTCATGACCCGCACGCGCCCGCCGGTGGCGACGAGCAGCACGGGCTCGCCCGGCGCGAAGGTCTCGGCGCCCTTGGCCTGCACGATCGCACGCCGCTCGCCGTTCCTGAGCTGGACGAGGATCTCGAGCGCATCCTCGCGCGTCGTCAGCCGCTCGGTGACGTTGCCGATCACGCCGCCGACGACGGCACCGATCACGCCGACTGCGATCGCCTCGCGGTGACCACCGACCGAGGAGCCGGCCACCCCGCCGACCACGGCGCCGCTGGTGGCGCCGATGCCCGACTGCGTGCCGTCGACCACCACCGGCCGCGTGGACAGCACCACGGCGTCGGTCACGCTCGACATGCGCTGGGCATCGCTGCGGCTCACGACATCGGGGCTGGTGGTCGCGCAACCCGCAGCCAGCGCCAGCGCCGCTGCGAGGGCCAGGGTATTCAACGTGCGCAGCATGGGCCTCTCCTCTTTCCCGCCGGTCGATGTGCTGCGTGCGGACCTCCGCGCGCCTTGCGCATCCTCATCCTGTGGGAGTTGATACGGTGCGGCAGCCGGAGTTCCGCGACGGCCGCTTGGGCTCGCGCGCCAGCCGGGCCCGGCGCGCCGCGCCTTGCTGCGCGCCCATAACGCGGCGCTGCGGGCACGCCCATCACGGCACGCGGTTTCAGCCATGCAGCCTCGAGTTGCGCGGCACGCTCGCCAGCAGGAAATCCATCTGGTCGGCCAGGATGCGCCGCCCGCGCAGGATCATGTCCTCGTGCAGGCTGGGCACGTAGGGCAGGTACAGCAGCGTCATGCGCGCCTCCTCGGGCAGCCGGTTGCCCTTGCGGCCGTTGCACAGGCGGCAGGCGGTGATGCAGTTCATCCAGCGGTCGCGGCCGCCGCGCGAGACGGGGCGGATGTGCTCGCGCGTCAGCTCGTCGAAGTGGAACTGGCCGCCGCAGTAGGCGCACAGCTGGCGATCGCGCGCGAACAGCTTCGGATTGGTCAGCGCCGGCTCGCTGCGCCAGGCCCGGCTCGGCACCGCGCCGCGCACCGCGACGATGGGGTGCAACTCGATCAGCGACTGTCGGCCGCTGCAGCGCTGCACGCCGCCGCGCAGCACCTGGCAGGCCGCGCCCAGCGTCCACGCGATGCCGTCGCTCGCGTAGAGCACGGCGGCCTCCTTCGATGAGATCCAGGCCTGCGGGCGCCCGGACACGTCGAGCTGCAGTACGTCCATAAACTCCGTGCCGTCGCGTCAAGCATAGCAAGAACGATGCAATGGCCGGCGCGGTCGCATGCCGCCGCACGAGGTGCGCCCACGCTCCTGGCGGGCGCGGGCCTTGATCCACAATGCGCCGATGCCCCGCACCCATGCCCTGTGCCGGCTCGTCGTCGCCGGTGCGCTGGGCGCAGCCCTCGCGGTCGCGGCCGCCGCTGCAGGCGCTCCGCGCGCGGCTGCCGCGGCGTCGGCCGCGCCGGACGCGGCGCGCGCCGACGCCAGCCAGCTTGCCTTTGCGCGGGCCCGTGATCGGCTCGTGCAGGTGCGCACGCTGCTCAAGGACCAGGACAGCCAGGCCTCGGTCGGCTCGGGCTTCCTGGTGAGCGAGCAGGGGCACCTCATCACCAACTACCACGTCGTGAGCCAGTTCGCACTGCGGCCCGCGCAGTACCGGCTGGTGTTCGCCGCCGCCGACGGCCGGCAGGGCGCGCTCGAGCTGCTCGACGTCGACATCGTGCACGACGTGGCGCTGCTGCGCGTGGCCGAGGCCGGTGCGCTGGCCGGCCGCGGCGCGCTCGCCTGGCGGCCGGCCGACGCGCCGCTGCAGCGCGGCGAGCGCATCTACGCGCTGGGCAATCCGCTCGACGTCGGCTTCGCCGTCGTCGGCGGCGCCTACAACGGCCTGGCCGAGCGCAGCTTCCTGCCGACGATCTTCTTCGGCGGCTCGCTGTCGGCCGGCATGAGCGGCGGTCCGGCGCTCGACGATGCCGGCCGCGTGATCGGCATCAACGTCGCCACGCGGCGCGACGGCGAGCAGGTGAGCTTTCTCGTGCCGGCCGTGTTCGCCGAGCGGCTCTATGCGCGCGGCCGCGACGCGCCGCCGCTGCGCGAGCCGATGCACGCCCGGCTCGCGGCCCAGCTGCGCGCGCACCAGGAGGCACTCGTCGACGCCTTCGTCGCCCTGGCCTGGCGCGCCGCGGGCAACGCGCGCGTGCGCGTGCCGGTGCCGCAGGAGCGCTTCATGCGCTGCTGGGGCTCGAGCACGCCGGCCGAAGCGCGCGGGCTGCAGTTCGAGCGCTCCGACTGCGCGATGGACAGCCGCGTCTTCGTCAACGCCGGCCTGCTCACCGGCTACATCACCGTGCGTCACGAGGCCTACGACGGCCGCCGGCTCGGCTGGCTGCGCTTCGCCGAGCGCTACTCGAGGAGTTTTCGCAACGAGGGTTTCGGCGGCGGCCCGCAGCGCACGGCGCCGCAATGCCGTGAGCGCTACGTGCAGGGCGAGGGCCTGCCGCTGCGCGCCGTGCTGTGCATGCGCGCGTACAAGCGGCTGCCCGGGCTGTACGACCTGTCGCTGCTGGTGGCCACGCTCGATGCGGCCGACAGCGGCGTGCAGGGGCGCTTCGACGCCTACGGCATCTCGTTCGACAACGCCGAGCGGCTGGCCGCGCATTACCTCGCGGGCTTCGGCGCGGGCGGCGTCGCTGCACCCGCCGTGCCTGCTGCGCCGGCTGCATCGCCCGCATCGCCCTCGTCGGCTGCACCGGCCGCGTCGGCCAATGCAAGGCGCCCCGGGCGATGAACGCCGGCGTGCTCGCTCTCGTGGAGTGGCTCGAGCGCGACGGCCGCGTGCGGCGCGCGCTGCCGGTGACGGCCTGGCCGCTGACGATCGGCCGCGCCATCGACAACGACCTCGTCCTCGACGATCCGCACGTGGCCCCTTACCACGCGCGGCTCGAGCTCGACGGAGCCGGCGCGCCGCGGCTGTTCGCGCTGCCCAGCGTCAACGGCGTGCAGGTCGGCCGCGTCCGCCTGGCCGCCGGCGAACAGGCGGGCCTGCCGGCCGGCGACGAGGGCTTCACGCTCGGCGCCACCCGGCTGCGGCTGCGGCTGGCGGGCGAGGCGCTGGCGCCCGAGCGGCCGCTGGCGCGGGCGCCGCGGCAGGCGCGTACCTTGCTGCTGGCCGCATTGCTGTGGGGCTGGGTCCTGGCCGGCTTTGCGATCCAGCTCGACCCGGGCAGCCGCCTCACCGACTGGCTGGTGCCGCTGCTCGGCGTGCCGGTGGCGCTGGCCGGCTGGTGCACCTTGTGGGGCCTGGCCTCGAAGCTGTTCCAGCACCGTTTCGACTTCCGGCCCCACCTGGCGGTGGCCGTGCGCGGGCTGCTCGCGATCGAGATCGCCGGTTTCGTGCTGCCCTGGGCGGCAGCGCTCGGCGCGTTTGCGCCGCTGTCGCGCCTGGCGCCGGCCGCGGCGGCGGCCTGCGGCGCGGCGATGTTGCTCGCACACGCGCGGCTGGTGGCGCCGCAGCAGCGGCGCGCGCTCGCCGTCGTCGGCTGGAGCGCCTTCGCCGCCGGCGCGCTGGTGCTGCTCGCGTTGAACCAGCAGCGGCAGGACCGCTGGTTCTCCGAGCTCTACGTCTCGGCGCTGCCGCCGCCGCAACTGCTGGGCTGGGTGCGGCCGGTGCCGATCGACGCCTTCGTGCGCAGCGCCGCGGGGCTGCGCGGTCCGCTCGATGCCGCCGTGCGCGACGCCGCGGCCGTGCGCGACGACGAGGGGGACTGAGAGCCTGTGAAGACATGAATCGCGGGCGTGATTCAAATCGTCACGGGCTCCGAGCCGACGCGCACGCCGCTTGGCCGCTGCACGCGTGACGGGCCAGGCGCCGGATCGCAGCGTCGCCCGGGTCACGTCGGCAACCGACGCGGATTAGGCGCCGGCCCCTAGAAATGTTCCCGGCGCAGCGCAGCGGGCGGCTTGGTTCTTGCGCAAAATAGCACGATCGTTCGTGCGATGCCCATGCGCCCGTCTACCAGTTCATCGCCAGTGCCGACCGCGTCCGCGGCGCGGCCGGCGGTCGCCGCCGCGGCGCCGCCTGCCGCAGCCAAGGTGCCGCCGGGCCCTGTGCCGGGCGGGCGGTCAGGGCCCGGCGGCCCGGGCGCCGCCAAGCGGCCGGCCAGATCGACCGAGGCGGCGCGCAACGGCCGCAGCAAGGGCGACCAGACGCACGCCGCGATCCTCGACGCCGCGCTCGGCCTGGCCTCGCACGTGGGCCTCGAGGGGCTGTCGATCGGCGCCCTGGCCGAAGTCGCCCGCATGAGCAAGTCCGGCGTCTTCGCGCACTTCGGCTCGCGCGAGGAGCTCCAGATCGCGGTCGTGCGGGAGTACCACGCGCGCTTCGAGCTAGAGGTGTTCTTCCCGGCGCTGCGCACGCGGCGCGGCCTGCCCCGGCTGCGTGCGCTGTTCGAACGCTGGGTGCGGCGTGTCTCGGTCGAGCTCGACTCGGGCTGCATCTACATCAGCGGCGCGGTCGACTTCGACGACCGTCCGGGCCCGGTGCGCGACGCGCTGGCGTCGATGGTCGGGGCCTGGCAGGCGGCGCTCGAGCGCGCGATCCGCATCGCCGTCGACGAGGGCCATCTGGCCGCCGATACCGACGCCCAGCAGATGCTGTTCGAGATCCACGGCCTGATCCTCGCTCTGCACCACGACGCACGCTTCCTGCGCAACGCCGGCGTGCTCGAGCGCGCGCGCCGCGGCTTCGAGCGCGTGCTGGCGCATTACCAGCCTGTCGCGCCGGCTCCGCCGGCGGCCGCGCAGCGCAGGCCGGCGCGGCTGTGAAGCGTGCGCCGCCGCTTCGAAACGCCGCGTACCCATCGTCCCGAGCCATCGTCCCGAGCCATCGTCACCAGGGAGACCTCCATGCCCAGCTACACGCCCCCTCTGCGCGACATGCAGTTCGTGATGCACGAAGTGCTGCAGGTCGTCGACGAACTCAAGCTGTGCCCGCGCCACGCCGAGGTCGACGCGGCGACGATGAACGCCGTGCTCGAGGAGGCCGGCAAGTTCGCCGCCGAGGTGCTGCTGCCGCTCAACCAGATCGGCGACCGCGAGGGCTGCACGCTCGACGCGGCCGCGCGCAAGGTGCGCACGCCCAGCCGTTTCGACCAGGCCTACGCGCGCTACGTCGAAGGCGGCTGGCCGGCGCTCTCGGTCGACCCGGCGTACGGCGGCCAGGGCCTGCCGGTGCTGCTCAACCAGTGCCTGTACGAGATGATGAACTCGGCCAACCAGGCCTGGGCGATGTACCCGGGCCTGTCGCACGGCGCGCTCGAGTGCCTGCACGCGCACGGCACCGAAGCGCAGAAGGCGACTTACCTGCCCAAGCTCACGAGCGGCGAGTGGATGGGCACGATGTGTCTGACCGAGGCGCACTGCGGCACCGACCTGGGCTTGCTGCGCACGCGCGCCGAGCCGCAGCCCGACGGCAGCTACCGCCTCACCGGCCAGAAGATCTTCATCAGCGCCGGCGACCACGAGATGAGCGCCAACATCGTGCACCTCGTGCTGGCGCGTCTGCCCGGCGCACCGGCCGGCAGCAAGGGCATCAGCCTGTTCGTCTGCCCCAAGTTCCTGGTCGCGGCCGACGGCTCGCCGGGCGCGCGCAACGCGATCTGGTGCACCGGCCTCGAGCACAAGATGGGCATCAACGGCTCGGCGACCTGCCAGCTCGAGCTCGAAGGCGCCATCGGCACGCTGGTGGGCGAGCCGCACAAGGGCCTGGCGGCGATGTTCGTGATGATGAACGCCGCCCGCCTGGGCGTGGGCAACCAGAGCCTGGGCCTGACCGAGGTGGCCTACCAGAACGCCGCCGCCTACGCCAAGGAGAGGCTGCAGATGCGCGCGCTCACGGGCCCGCAGGCCAAGGACAAGCCGGCCGACCCGATCATCGTGCACCCCGACGTGCGCCGCATGCTGCTCACGGCGCGCGCCTATGCCGAGGGCGGGCGCGCGCTCGCGCTGTACATCGCGCTGCTGATCGACAAGATGCTCGCCAGCGACGACGAGGACGAGCGCCGCGCGTGCGCCGACCTCACCGCGCTGCTCACGCCCATCGTCAAGGCCTTCCTCACGGACAACGGCTGGATCGCCGCCAGCCACTGCATGCAGGTGTTCGGCGGCCACGGCTACGTGCGCGACAACGGCATGGAGCAGTTCGTGCGCGACGCGCGCATCAACATGATCTACGAGGGCACCAACGCCGTGCAGAGCCTGGACCTGCTCGGCCGCAAGGTGCTGGGCGACAGCGGCGCCAAGCTGAGGAAGTTCGGCAAGATCGTCGCCGACTTCGTCGAGGACAACGGCACCGACGAGGCCATGCAGGAGTTCGTCAACCCGCTGGCCGATCTCGGCGACAAGCTGACCAAGCTCAGCACCGAGCTCGGCATGAAGGCCATGGGCAACCCCGACGAGGTGGGCGCCGCGGCGGTGGACTACCTGCGCGTGTGCGGCCACCTCGTGTTCGCCTACTTCTGGGCGCGCATGGCCAAGGTGGCGCTGGCCCGGCAGGCCGGCGGCGACCCCTTCTACACCGCCAAGCTCGCCACCGCGCGCTTCTACTTCGCCAAGCTGCTGCCCGAGACGGCGGGGCTGATCCGCAGCGCGCGTGCCGGGGCCGCGCCGCTGATGGCGATGGACGAGGCGTTGTTCTAGTACTGAGTAGAGTCCGCATCTGCCATCCCGCCCACCGGCATCACCCCGACATCACCCCGACATCACCACGAGGAGATCGCCATGCACCCCCATGCGCACCGGCTCGCCGGCCGGATCGTCCGCCCCGCCGCCTTGCTTGCCGCCACGCTCGTCTTTGCCGCCGGCGCCGCCCTGGCCCAGGCCACGCCGGTCGGCCTGTGGAAGACGGTCGACGACGAGACCAGGCAGGAGAAGTCCTACGTGCGCATCAGCGAGGCCGGCGGCGTGCTCGCCGGCAGGATCGACAAGCTGCTCGACCCGAGCAAGCAGGACAGCAAGTGCGACAAGTGCACCGACGCGCGCAAGGACCAGCCGGTGCTCGGCATGACGATCCTCGAAGGCGTGAGGAAGAACCCCGACGAGCCCTACTGGGACGGCGGCACCATCCTCGACCCCAACAACGGCAAGACCTACCGCGTGCGCCTGACGCCCAAGGACGGCGGCAAGACGCTCGAGGTGCGCGGCTTCATCGGGCCGTTCTACCGCAACCAGACCTGGATCCGCGTCGAGTAATCGCGCCCTGGAGTTCGCCATGAATCGCTTTCCCGTGCGCAAGGCGGCCGTGCTCGGCGCCGGCGTGATGGGCGCGCAGATCGCCGCCCACCTCGTCAACTGCAAGGTGCCGGTGGTCCTGTTCGACCTTCCGGCCAAGGAAGGACCGAAGAACGGCATCGTCGCCAAGGCGATCGGCAACCTCGACAGAATCAAGCCTGCGCCGCTCGGCGTGGCCGAAGACGCCGCGCTGATCGAGCAGGCCAACTACGAGGAGCACCTGGCGCGCCTGGGCGAATGCGATCTCGTCATCGAGGCCATCGCCGAGCGCATGGACTGGAAGCTCGATCTGTACGCCAAGGTGGCGCCGGCGCTCGCCGCCCACGCCATCGTCGCCAGCAACACCTCGGGCCTGTCGATCACCACGCTGTCGCAGGCGCTGCCCGAGGCGGTGCGGCCGCGCTTTTGCGGCATCCACTTCTTCAACCCGCCGCGCTACATGGCGCTCGTCGAGCTGATCGCCACGCCGGCCACCGCGCCCGAGGTGCTCGACCGCCTCGAGAGCTTCGTCACCAGCACGCTCGGCAAGAGCGTGGTGCGCGCCAAGGACACGCCCAACTTCGTCGCCAACCGCGTCGGCATCGCCGGCATGCTCGCGACGATCAAGGAGGCCGAGCGCTTCGGCCTCGCGTACGACGTCGTCGACGATCTCACCGGCAAGAAGCTCGGGCGCGCGTCGAGCGGCACCTTCCGCACCGCCGACGTCGTGGGCCTGGACACGATGGCGCACGTCATCAAGACGATGCAGGACACGCTGCAGGCCGACCCGTTCTACCCGCTCTTCGCGACGCCGCCGGTGCTGGCCGGCCTGATCGACAAGGGCGCCTTGGGGCAAAAGAGCGGCGCGGGCTTCTACAAGAAGGTGGGCAAGGACATCCTGCGTCTGGACCCGGCCACGGGCGAATACGCGCCGGGCGGCGGCAAGGCCGAGCCGATCGTCGAGCGCATGCTCAAGAAGCCCGCGGCCGAGCGCCTGAAACTGCTGCGCGAGTCGAGCCACCCGCAGGCGCAGTTCCTCTGGGCCATCCTGCGCGACGGCTTCCACTACGCCGCGGTGCACCTCGAGGCGATCGCCGACAACGCGCGCGACGTCGACTTCGCGCTGCGCTGGGGCTTCGGCATGAAGCAGGGCCCGTTCGAGCTGTGGCAGGAGGCGGGCTGGCAGCAGGTGGCGCAGTGGATCAAGGAGGACATCGAAGCCGGCAAGGCGCTGGCCGCAGCGCCGCTGCCCGACTGGGTGTTCGACGGACCCGTGCCGCAAGAAGGCGTGCACCGGCCCGAGGGCTCGTGGAGCCCGGCGAAGAAGGCGTACGTGCCGCGCAGCGGCCTGCCGGTGTACCGGCGCCAGCATTTCCCCGAGAGCGTGCTCGGCGCCGGCGCGCTCGAGGCGCTGAAGAGCGGCACCGAGGTCTGGAAGAACGAGCACGTGCGGCTGTGGACGCTCGACGGCGAGGTGCTGATCGCCAGCATCACCTCCAAGCTGCACCTGATCGGCCCGACGGTGGGCGAGGGCCTGGTCAAGGCGCTCGATCTCGCCGAGGCGGGCTGGCAGGGCCTGGTGATCTGGTCGCCCGACGACGTGTTCTCGGCCGGCGCCAACCTCGAAGAGGTGATGCCGATCTTCATGAAGAGCGGGGTCAAGGGCGTGGCCGAGGCCGCATCCACGTTGCAGGCGGCGCTGCTGCGGCTGCGCTATGCGCTGGTGCCGGTGGTGGCGGCGGTGCGCGGGCTGGCGCTGGGTGGCGGCTGCGAGCTCGCGCTGCACTGCGCGCGGCGCGTCGCGGCGATGGAGTCCTACATGGGGCTGGTGGAAGTCGGCGTCGGCCTGCTGCCGGCCGGCGGCGGCCTGACCTACATCGCGCGCCGGGCCGCCGAGATGGCGACGGCCGGCAACGCCAACGCCGATCTCCTGAAGTTCCTCGCCGAGGGCTTCCAGAACGCGGCCATGGCCAAGGTCGGCACGAGCGCACACGAGTCGCGCAAGCTCGGCTATCTGCTCGACAGCGACATCGTCGTGCCGCACAAGGACGAGCTGCTGTTCGTCGCGCTCAACGAAGCGCGCGCGCTGGCGGCCGGCGGCTGGCGCGCGCCGGCGCGGCGGCTCTTCCCGGTGGCCGGGCGCAGCGCCGCGGCCACCATTCGCGGCCAGCTCGTCAACCTGCGCGAAGGCGGCTTCGCAAGCGCACACGATGTGCACATCGCCGGCCTGATCGCCGAGGTGGTGACGGGTGGCGACGTCGACGCCGGCACGCTGGTGAGCGAGGAGTACCTGATGAAGCTCGAGAGCCGGCACTTCGCCGCGCTGCTCGGCCACCCCAAGACCCAGGAACGCATCATGGGCATGCTGCAGACGGGCAAGCCCGTTCGGAACTGACCGGGACCGCAATCATGAGCAAGCAAGTGCAGGACGCTTACATCGTCGCCGCCACCCGCACGCCCGTCGGCAAGGCGCCGCGCGGCGCATTGCGCAACACGCGCCCCGACGACCTGCTCGTCGCCGTGGTCAAGAGCGCGCTGGCGCAGGTGCCGACGCTGGATCCGAAGGCGATCGAGGACGCCGTCATCGGCTGCGCCTTCCCCGAGGCCGAGCAGGGCATGAACATGGCGCGCGTGGCGATGGTGCTCGCCGGACTGCCGAACTCGGTGGGCGGCGTCACCGTCAACCGCTTCTGCGCCAGCGGCCTGACGGCGCTGCAGATGGCGGCCGACCGCATCCGCGTCGGCGAGGCCGAGGTCATGATCGCGGGCGGCGCCGAGAGCATGAGCCTGGTGCCGATGGGCGGCAACAAGCCGAGCTACAACCCGGCGATCTTCGCGCGCGACGAGAACGTCGGCATCGCCTACGGCATGGGCCTCACGGCCGAGAAGGTGGCCGTGCAGTGGAAGGTGAGCCGCCAGGCGCAGGACGAATTCGCGCTCGCTTCGCACCGCAAGGCGCTGGCGGCGCAGGCCGCGGGCGAGTTCGCCGACGAGACGACGCCGATCGAGGTGATCGAGCGCCTGCCCGACCTGGCCAGCGGCGAGGTGAAGATCAAGACACGCACCGTCGAGCGCGACGAAGGCGCGCGCCCCGACACCAGCCTCGAGGGTCTGGCCAAGCTCAAGCCGGTGTTCGCCGCGCCCAAGGATCCATCGGGCAAGGCCACCGGCATGGGCAGCGTCACCGCCGGCAACAGCAGCCAGACGAGCGACGGCGCCGGCGTCCTGATCCTCGCCAGCGACAAGGCCGTCAAGACCTTCGGCCTCACGCCGCTGGCGCGCTTCGTCTCCTTCGCCGCGCGCGGCGTGCCGCCCGAGATCATGGGCATCGGGCCGATCGAGGCGATCCCGGCGGCCCTGGGCTGCGCCGGCCTGAAACAGGGCGACCTCGACTGGATCGAGCTGAACGAGGCCTTCGCCGCGCAGGCGCTGGCCGTCATCGGCAGCGTCGGCCTGGACCCGGCCAAGGTGAACCCGATGGGCGGCGCGATCGCGCTCGGCCATCCGCTGGGCGCCACCGGCGCGATCCGCGCCGCCACGGTGGTGCATGCGCTGCGCCGGCGCAAGCTCAGGTACGGCATGGTGACGATGTGCGTGGGCATGGGGCAGGGCGCTGCCGGCATCCTCGAACGCGTCTGAGCACGCGCCACGACCGGGAGAAGAGCCGATGCATATCAGGACCGCCGCCCTGAACGGTGTGCAGACGATCGAGATCGCGCGCCCCGACAAGAAGAACGCGCTCACCGTCGAGATGTATCAGGCGATGGCCGACGCGCTGAATGCGGCGTGCGCGGACAAGGCCGTGCGCGCCGTGCTCCTCAGCGGGCAGCCCGGCATCTTCACCAGCGGCAACGACATCGAGGACTTCATGCAGCGCCGCCCCGGCGAAGGCGGCGCCGACCCCGCCGATGCGCCGGTGTTCCGCTTCATGCGCGCGCTGCTCGAGTGCGACAAGCCGGTGGTGGCCGCCGTCACCGGCGCCGCGATCGGCGTCGGCGTGACGCTGCTGCTGCACTGCGACTTCGTCTACGTCAGCGACGAGGCGCGCCTGGCGATGCCCTTCGTCGGCCTCGGCCTCGTGCCCGAGTTCGCGTCCAGCCTGCTCGTGCCGCAGCTGATGGGCCAGCGGCGCGCGGCCGAGAAGCTGCTGCTGGGCGAGCCGTTCACGGCCGAGCAGGCCGTGGACTGCGGCATCGCCAACGCGGTGCTGCCGGCCGCCGAGGTGGTGCGCCACGCGCGCCGCGTGGCCGAGCGCTTCAATGCGCTGCCGCCGGGCGCGGTGTGCGAGGCCAAGCGCCTGATGCGCGCGCCGCAGCGCGAGGCGGTGCTGGCCGCCATCCGCGCCGAGGGCGAGCTGTTCAGCGCGCGCCTGCGCAGCCCGGAGGCGATCGAAGCGTTCACGGCTTTTTTCCAGAAGCGCAAGCCGGACTTCAGCCGCTTCTGAGCGCCCCCAGAGCCGGGCTGCGCCCAGCCCGCCCCCCGTGGGGGTCAAGCAAAGCGGCAGAGCCACATTTGCTTGAGAGCGGCGCCGCATCGGCGAGCGCCCGCGGCGCGCATTGCCGTCCGCCTCCGCTGCTGCGGTGGCGCCGGCGGCGCTCAGCCGCGCGGCAGCGGACGCGGCCTGCCCTCGGCGTCGATCGCCACGTAGGTGAGCTGCGCCTCGGTCACCTTGACGACCTGGACGTCGGCCGGGTTGCGCTCGGCGTAGACCTCGACGTGCACCGTGATCGACGTCCTGCCGACGCGCGCGACGCGGGCGTAGAAGCTCAGCAGGTCGCCCAGGCTCACCGCCTGCTTGAAGACGAACTGGTTCACCGCCACGGTGGCGATGCGCCCCTTGGCGATGCGGCCGGGCAGCACGCCGCCGGCAAGGTCGACCTGGGCCATGATCCAGCCGCCGAAGATGTCGCCGTTGGCGTTCAGGTCGGCCGGCAGCGGCATCACGCGCAGCACGAGTTCGTGGTCGCCCTGCAGCGTGAGCGGCGCCAGCCGGTGCTGCGCGGCCTGGGTGTGCCCGGTGTCGGCTGGGTCGTCGTGCATGCCGCGATGCTATACGCCGCGCGCGGCGACAATCGCCGGCAATGCAACCTCGGCCATCGACAGCGGCCAAGCGCCGCGGCCATGCGGCGGCGACGAAGCCGTGAGACATCAGCCCCCCGTCGCTGCGGCGCCCGCGCTGGCGGGCGATGCGGCGCGAGCGGCCCGGGGGTCGCGCGCGCGCTCGGACTGGGCCACGCTGGCCAAACTGCTGCCCTACCTGTGGCGCTACCGCTGGCGCGTCGCGCTGGCGCTCGCCTTCTTGCTCGGCGCCAAGCTGGCCAACGTCGGCGTGCCGATCCTGCTCAAGGAGCTGGTCGACGCGCTCGCCATCAAGCCCGGCACACCGGCCGGCCTGGCCGCGGCGCTGCTCGTCGTGCCGGTGGGCCTGCTCGTGGCCTACGGGCTGCTGCGCTTCCTGACGACGCTGTTCACCGAGCTGCGCGAGCTGGTCTTCGCCAAGGCCACCGAGGGCACGGCGCGCAGCGTCAGCCTGGAGGTGTTCCGCCACCTGCACGCGCTCAGCCTGCGCTTCCACCTCGAGCGCCAGACCGGCGGCATGACGCGCGACATCGAGCGCGGCACGCGCGCCGTGCACTCGCTCATCAGCTACTCGATCTACAGCATCCTGCCCACCGTGGTCGAGGTGACGCTGGTGCTCGCGATCCTGGCCCTGAAGTTCGACGCCGCCTTCGCCTGGATCACCGTGGCCGCGCTCGTCGTCTACATCGTCTTCACGTTCACCCTGACCGAGTGGCGCACGCAGTTCCGCCGCCGCATGAACGAGCTCGACTCGACCGCGCACACGCGCGCCGTCGACTCGCTGCTCAACTACGAGACCGTCAAGTACTTCAACAACGAGGCGTTCGAGGCGCGCCGCTACGACGAGAGCCTCGAGCGCCTGCGCCGCGAGGCGCTCAAGAGCCAGAGCACGCTGTCGCTGCTCAACAGCGGCCAGCAGCTCATCATCGCCGCGGCGCTGGTGGCGATGCTCTACCGCGCGACGCAGGGCGTGGTGGCCGGCCGCCTGACGCTGGGCGACCTGGTGATGATCAACGGCTTCATGATCCAGCTCTACATCCCGCTCAACTTCCTGGGCATGATGTACCGCGAGATCAAGCAGGCGCTGACCGACCTGGACAAGATGTTCGGCCTGCTCGAGCGCGAGCGCGAGGTGGCCGACGAGCCGGGCGCGGCGGCGCTGGTCGTGCCGGCGGGCGTGGTGCGCTTCGAGGACGTGCACTTCGCCTACGACCCGGCGCGGCCCATCCTGCGCGGGGTGAGCTTCGAGATCCCGGCCGGGCGCACGGTGGCGGTGGTCGGCCCCTCGGGCGCGGGCAAGAGCACGCTGGCGCGGCTGCTGTTCCGCTTCTACGACGTGAACGGCGGGCGCATCACGATCGACGGCCAGGACCTGCGCGAGGTGACGCAGGCCAGCCTGCGCGCGGCGATCGGCATCGTGCCGCAGGACACGGTGCTGTTCAACGACACCGTCTTCTACAACATCGCCTACGGCCGTCCGGGCGCCGGCCGCGCCGAGGTCGAGGCGGCGGCGCGCGCCGCGCACATCCACGACTTCATCGCCGCCACGCCCGCCGGCTACGAGACGATGGTCGGCGAGCGCGGGCTCAAGCTCTCGGGCGGCGAGAAGCAGCGCGTGGCGATCGCGCGCACGCTGCTGAAGAACCCGCCGATCCTGATCTTCGACGAGGCCACTTCGGCGCTGGACAGCGCCAACGAGCGCGCCATCCAGGCCGAGCTGAAGAGCGCGGCGCAGGGCAAGACGGCGCTCGTCATCGCGCACCGGCTGTCGACGGTGGTCGACGCGCACGAGATCGTCGTGCTGGAGGCCGGGCGGGTGGTCGAACGCGGCGCGCACGCCGAGCTGCTGGCGCGCGGCGGGCACTACGCGCGCATGTGGGCACTGCAGCACAGCGCCGAGGAGCGGGCGCAGGCCGGGTCGCCTGCGGCCGCCGAGCCGCCGGCCGACTCGCGGCCGCTCGCTGCAGCCGCAGCCGGCACGCGCTGAACGCGGGCCGCCACGCGCCGCACGCGCTGCCCTCACGGCAAGGGGATCACCTCGTCGCCTGCGCCCGGGCGGCAACCCTCGGCGATCGACGTCCAGCCGCGGCGCAGCACGACGCGGCCCTCGGCGTGGCACAGCTCGACGCGCGTCGCGCCCGGGGCCTGCGCGCGTGCGAAGGCCTCCAGATCCGCCGGCAGGCTGACGCGAAAGACGTTGCGCTCGAGGTCCTCGGCCGGATGGTCGTCGCGGTGCAGCCAGGGCACGAAGGCGGCCGCGCGCATCAGCCACCAGCCGACGTCGAGCCGCGAGGGCTCGTAGCCGCGCCCGCGCAGCCACTGCTGAGCGGCGCGGCGCGCGCTGCCGACCGCGTCGTCCGTACCGTCCGCGCCGTCCTTACCGTCCGCGCCGTCCTTACCGTCCGCGCCGTCCGGTTCGCCCCAGGCGCTGGCCAGCAGCTCGGCCAGCCACTGGTTGCAGTTCTGGTAGCGCAGGCTGAACGGGTAGGCGTTGGCGCTGTACTCGGCCGCCACCAGCGCGAGCGCCCGGGCGTCGTCGAGCACGGCGCGCTCGAGCGCCGCGGCCTGCGGCGCGGGCAGGAAGACGAGCGAGATGTAGCCGACGCGCGCGTCGTCGGTGCCCATCAGGAAGGCCGACATGCCCTGGTCGAAAAGGCGCGGCAGCCCGGCGTCGCAGGCGTAGTAGAGCTGGCGCACGGCCCAGGGCGTCTCGGGGCTGGCGCGCAGCGTCACGCCGGCGTGCGAGTAGCGCACCGCGATGCGGCGCAGATCGAGCCCGGAGCGCGCAATGAGCGCCAGGCGCGCGCCCGAGCGCTCGAGTTCGCCCTTGACGACGGCAGCAAAGCGCAGCAGCCGGTCCTTGTCGTCGGCGCCGAGCTGGCCGCCGGGGTTGCAGTAGGCCAGGCCGGCGGCGACCGGCAGCGGCAGCAGCGCACTCAGAACGGCTGCCGCGGCCAGCGCGGCCGATGCGCACCAGGCGGCCGTCCGGCGGCGCGCGGTGCGCTGCGGCTTCAGCCGGCGCCCACCGGCCGCGTGCGCAGCTCGCGGTACCACTCGTCGGCCAGCAGCAGGAAGAAGGTGCGCCCCGACTCGGCCTGCGCGAACTCGGTGCCGTAGGGGCGCGTGCGCGCGCTCAGACGCTGGCCGACGGCAACGCCGCCCTGCTCGAGCGCGGCCTGCGGCAGGTAGAGGAAGAACTCGCCCTCGGCGCCGCTGCCGGCGACGGCCTCGAGGCGCAGCCGCACGAGGCCGTCACGGCTGCCGCGGCCCGCGTGACCCGGGCCGGACGCTGCAGCGATCTCGACGACCCGGTATTCGCCGGCGGCGACGTCGCGCCCCTTGTCCGAGCTGTTGCTCGAATGCTCGAGCGAAGTCGACAGGCTGCCCACCGACGCCGATGCACTGTTCGACGCAGCCGACGAGACCGAGCTGTCGGCACGCGCCGGCGCAGCCGGCAGCACGGCGGCGCAGGCGGCGAGGGCCGCGACTGCCGGTCGAGCAATGCGCATGGAGGTCACCTCGTGAAGAGCGGGGGCGGGCAGCGAAGCCGGATGCTAGCGCGGCCATGTGGTACCGGACAGCGGCACGCTCCTAGGTAGATACCGCCTCCGCCCCTGCCGCAGTGCTTCCTAGAATCCGCGGCTCGGCCTGCTGCCGCTGTGCTTCCCCTTACCCCTTCGCCTCAAGGAGCCTTTTCATGAAATCGACGCTCGTCGCCGCCGCGCTGGCGGCAGGATTCATCGCTGCCGCGCAGGCGCAGGCCACGCACGACACGCTGGCCAAGATCAAGGACACCGGCTCGGTGACGATGGGGGTGCGCGAATCCTCCGGCGCGCTCAGCTACACGCTGGGCGACGGCAAGTACGCGGGCTTCCATGTCGAGCTGTGCCAGCGCGCGCTGGCCGACATCCAGAAGAAGCTCGGCCTGGCCAAGCTCGACATCAAGTACCAGCCGGTGACCTCGCAGAACCGCATCCCGCTGGTGGCCAACGGCACCGTCGACATCGAGTGCGGCTCGACCACCAACAACCTGGCGCGCGCCAAGGACGTGGCCTTCGCCGTCACCACCTACGTCGAGGAGGTGCGCATCGCGGTCAAGGCCAACTCGGGCATCACCTCGATCAACCAGCTCAACGGCAGGACGGTGGCCACCACCACCGGCACCACCAGCGTGCAGCACCTGCGCAAGCACGAGCGCGCCGCCGGCGTCGAGTTCAAGGAGGTGTTCGGCAAGGACCATGCCGACAGCTTCCTGCTGCTCGAGACCGGCCGCGCCGACGCCTTCGTGATGGACGGCTCGATCCTCGCCGGCAATATCGCCAAGGCCAAGAACCCGGCCGACTTCAAGATCGTCGGCGAGGTGCTGTCGGTCGAGCCGATCGCGATCATGCTGCGCAAGGACGACCCGAAGTTCAAGGCCGCCGTCGACGACAGCCTGAAGGCGATGATGAAGAGCGGCGAGATGGCCAAGATCTACGACAAGTGGTTCGTGCAGCCGATCCCGCCGACCAATACCCGCGTCGGCCTGCCGCTCAGCGAAGCCACCAAGGCCGCCTGGGCCAACCCGAACGACAAGCCGATGGAAGACTACGCGAAGAAGTAGTCGCGCACCCGGCGGGCCCGCGGGCCCGCCTCGTTTCAGGCACGGAGGAGGGCGCCGGTGGCATGGGACTGGCAGGTCTTCTGCAAGGACATCACGACGGGTGAGCCGCTCGCCGGCTGCCTCGGCCACGGCCGCGACCTCACCTACCTCAACTGGCTGCTCTCGGCCTGGGGCTGGACGATCTCGGTGTCGGTGCTGGCGCTGCTGGTGGCGCTCGTCGCCGGCTCGCTGGTGGGCATCCTGCGCACGACGCCCGACCGCCGGCTCGTGCTGTTCGGCGACGCCTGGACCGAGCTGTTCCGCAACATCCCGCTGCTGGTGCAGATCTTCCTCTGGTACCACGTGCTGCCGGCGCTGGTGCCGCCGCTCAAGGGGCTGCCGGGCTTCGTGCTCGTCGTTTTCGCACTGGGCTTCTTCACTTCGGCGCGCATTTCCGAGCAGGTGCGCGCCGGCATCCAGAGCCTGCCGCGCGGCCAGCGCCACGCCGGCCTGGCGATCGGGCTGACGCTGCCGCAGACCTACCGCTACGTGTTGCTGCCGATGGCGTTTCGCATCGTCATCCCGCCGCTCACCAGCGAGGCGATGAACATCATCAAGAACTCGTCGGTGGCTTTTGCGGTGAGCATTGCCGAGCTGACGCTGTTCGCGTTGCAGGCCGGCGAGGAGACGGCGCGCAACATCGAGATGTACCTGGCGGTGACGGCGCTGTACTTCGTCAGCGCCTTCGCCGTCAACCGCGTCATGCTGGCGGTCGAGGCGCGCGTGCGCGTGCCCGGCATGATCGGCGGCAAGTGAAGGAGCGCCGGCCGTGACGCTCGACTTCGCCTTCCTGAGCTGGAGCGTCGTCTCCAGCTACGTGCTCAAGGGTCTGTTCTTCTCGATCCAGCTCACGCTGGTGGCCATGGTGGGCGGCATCGCGCTCGGCACCGCGCTGGCGCTGATGCGCCTGTCGGGCCGCGCCTGGCTCGTGCTGCCGGCCTCGGGCTACGTGAACACGCTGCGCAGCATCCCGCTGGTGATGGTGATCCTGTGGTTCTTCCTGCTCATCCCGCTGCTCATCGGACGGCCGCTCGGCGCCGAGACCTCGGCCGTCATCACCTTCACGCTGTTCGAGGCGGCCTACTACTCCGAGATCATGCGCGCCGGCATCCAGAGCGTGCCCAAGGGCCAGGTCCACGCCGGCTACGCCGTGGGCATGACCTACGGCCAGACGATGCAGCTCGTCGTGCTGCCGCAGGCCTTCCGCAACATGCTGCCGGTGCTGCTCACGCAGACCATCATCCTGTTCCAGGACACCTCGCTCGTGTACGCCATCGGGGCCTACGACCTGCTCAAGGGCTTCGAGATCGCGGGCAAGAACTTCAACCGCCCGGTCGAGACCTATCTCGTGGCCGCGCTCGTGTACTTCGTGATCTGCTTCGGCCTGTCGGCGCTGGTGCGCCGGCTGCAGGCACGCATCGCCATCATTCGCTGAGGTCGCCCCGATGATCGAGATCAAGAACGTCAGCAAGTGGTACGGCAGCTTCCAGGTGCTCACCGACTGCACGACGCGGATCCAGAAGGGCGAGGTGGTCGTCGTCTGCGGGCCCTCGGGCAGCGGCAAGAGCACGCTCATCAAGACCGTGAACGCGCTCGAGCCGTTCCAGCAGGGCGACATCGTCGTCGACGGCATCAGCCTCACCGACCCCAAGACCAACCTGCCGCGGCTGCGCAGCCGCGTCGGCATGGTGTTCCAGCACTTCGAGCTGTTCCCGCACCTGTCGGTGACCGAGAACCTGACGCTGGCGCAGATCAAGGTGCTGGGCCGCGGCAAGACCGAAGCCGCGGCGCGCGGCCTGAAGATGCTCGACCGCGTCGGCCTCATGGCGCACAAGGACAAGTTCCCCGGCCAGCTCTCCGGCGGACAGCAGCAGCGGGTGGCGATCGCGCGCGCGCTCAGCATGGACCCGATCGTCATGCTGTTCGACGAGCCGACGAGCGCGCTCGACCCCGAGATGGTGGGCGAGGTGCTCGACGTCATGGTCAAGCTGGCGCTGGAGGGCATGACGATGATGGTCGTCACGCACGAGATGGGCTTTGCCAGGAAGGTGAGCCACCGCGTGATCTTCATGGACGCCGGCCGCATCGTCGAGGACTGCACGAAGGACGATTTCTTCGGCCGGCCCGAGGCGCGCACGCCGCGTGCCAAGGACTTCCTGTCCAAGATCCTGCAGCACTGAGCGACCGGGCCGCCCTGCGCCGCGTATGCGGCGCGCGGCGCGGCAGCGATGCGAGAGCGTGCGGCGCACGCTGCCGATGCGAGAATGCCTCGCATGGCCGACCCCGCGACGCTCACGCTCACGCGCCCCGACGACTGGCATCTGCACCTGCGCGACGGCGCCGCGCTGGCGGCCGTGCTGCCGTTCAGCGCACGGGTTTTCGGCCGCGCGATCGTGATGCCCAACCTCAGGCCGCCGGTGGCGACGACGGCGCAGGCGCTGGCCTACCGCGAGCGCATCGTGGCTGCGCTGCCGCGCGCGGGCGCCGGCAGCGGCTTCACCCCGCTGATGACGCTCTATCTCACCGACCGCACCGCGCCCGACGAGGTGCGGCGCGCGCGCGCGGCCGGCATCGCCGCCTTCAAGCTCTACCCGGCCGGCGCCACCACGAACAGCGACGACGGCGTCACCGATCTGCGCCGCGTGCACGCCGTGCTCGAGGCCATGCAGCGCGAGGGCCTGCCGCTCCTGGTGCACGGCGAGGTCACCGACCCCGAGGTCGACATGTTCGACCGCGAGGCGGTGTTCATCGAGCGCGTGCTGCAGCCGCTCAGACGCGACTTCCCGGCGCTGAAGCTGGTGTTCGAGCACATCACCACCCAGGAAGCGGCCGACTACGTGGCGGCCGCCGACGCGCACACCGCGGCCACGATCACCGCGCACCACCTGCTCTACAGCCGCAACGCGCTCTTCGTCGGCGGACTCAGGCCGCACTACTACTGCCTGCCGGTGCTCAAGCGCGAGCGCCACCGGCAGGCGCTCGTGCGCGCGGCCACCTCGGGCAGCCCGAAGTTCTTCCTCGGCAGCGACAGCGCGCCGCACGCCGCGGCGATGAAGGAGCAGAGCGTGTGCGGCGCCGGCTGCTTCACGGCGCCGGCCGCGCTCGAGCTCTATGCCGAGGCCTTCGAGGCGGCCGGCGCGCTCGACCGGCTCGAGGGCTTCGCCAGCTTCCACGGCCCCGACTTCTACGGCCTGCCGCGCAACCGCGACCGTGTGACCCTGGTGCGCCGGCCGCGCACGCTGCCCGCAACCCTGCCCTTCGGCGACGCGCAGATCAAGCCGCTGCGCGGCGGCGAAACGCTGCCCTGGACCCTGACATGACGAACCCCCTGCGCGTGATGCTGCTGATCGACGCCGATAACGTCTCCACCGACGTCGTCGAGCAGGCGATCTCGCGCCTGCACGCCGAGTACGGCGCGCTGCACGTGCGCCGCGCGTACGGCACCGCCGAAGCCGCGGTCAAGCACCAGAAGCTGTTCAAGCGGCTGTCGATCCGGCCGATGGTCAACCTCGCCGCGGGCAAGAACTCGACCGACATCGCGCTCGCGGTCGACGCACTCGACCTCGTGATCGCCGAGCGGCCCGACGTGGTCGTGATCGCCTCGTCGGACTCGGACTTCGCGCCGCTCGTCACCCGCATCCGCGAGAAGGGCTGCCTGGTGCGCGGCGTCGGCCAGAAGGGCAAGGTGGGCGAGGAGACGCCGCTCGTCTACGACGACTTCATCGAGTTCGAGCACCGGCCGCCGCGCAGCCGCGCCGTGGCCGCTGCTGCGAGCGCGTCTGCGCCGCGGCCGGCGCGCGCGCGCAAGAGCGCGGCGCCGGCCGCCGCGCCGGCCCGTGGCGCGGCCGCAGCCGCGGGCAAGGCGGCAGTCGAGGCCGGCGCGACGGCCTCGGCCCCAGGGCCGGCCGACGCAGTCGCCCCGGCCGTCGCCGCGGCACCTGCGCCGCGCAAGAGCGCGGCACGCAAGAAGGCAGCCGCCGCGTCGGCCGAGGCGCCTGCAGCACCCGCCGCAGGCGAGAAGACGGCGCGCGAGCCCGCGCCGCGCAAGACGGCGGCGCGCAAGACCGCGCCGCGCAAGACCGCCGCGCGCAAGGCGCCCACGGCCCCGGAGTCGGCGGCCGCACCCGCGCCGCCACCGCCCATGCCGGAAAAGGTGGCGCGCGCGCTGGAGGTGCTGCCGCAACTGGCCGCCGGCCAGCGGCTGGACGTGCAGGCGGCTGCCGCCGTGCTGCGCAAGGAGCGCGTGTTCAGCAACGCCGACAGCTGGCCCAAGTTCTTCGAGCGCCACAAGGACTGGTTCGAGCTCACGCCGGCCGAGCGGCCGACGCATGTGCAGCGGCGGCCGGCGGCCTGATGCCCGGCCGGAACCCGACGGCCGGCGCAGCCGGATCGGCCCGCGCGGCTGAAGCGGCCCGTGCGTCCAGTGCAGCCGGTGCCGCCAATGCGGCCAATGCGGCCAATGCGGCCAATGCGGCCAATGCGGCGGATTCCCCCACGGCGCGCAGGCCTTGAAGGCCCTGCTGCCGCCCTAACATTGCCCCCGTTTCCCGCAACTGCGCCCTGCACCGGGGCCCCGCCATGAAGCGCATCCTCCTGTTCGTGCTCACCAACCTCGCCGTGATGCTGGTGCTCGGCATCGCAGCCAACCTGCTGGGCGTCAACCGCTTCCTCACGCAAAACGGGCTGAACCTGGGCACGCTGCTGGGCTTCGCGCTCCTGATGGGCTTCGGCGGCGCCACGATCTCGCTGCTGATGAGCAAGCCGATCGCCAAGTGGAGCACCGGCGCCGTCGTCATCAACGATTCGACCGACCCCACGCACCGCTGGATCGTGGGCGCCGTCGAGCGCTTCGCGCGCACGGCCGGCGTCGCCATGCCCGAGGTGGCGCTGTACGAAGGCGAACCCAACGCCTTCGCCACCGGTGCGTTCAAGAACTCGGCGCTGGTTGCCGTGTCCACCGGCTTGCTGCAGGGCATGAACCGCGAGGAGGTCGAGGCCGTCATCGGCCACGAGATCGCGCACGTGGCCAACGGCGACATGGTGACGATGACGCTGATCCAGGGCGTGCTCAACACCTTCGTCGTCTTCCTCTCGCGCGTGATCGGCTACTTCGTCGACAAGGTGCTGCTGCGCAACGAGCGCGACGGCGTCGGCATCGGCTACTACGTCACCACGATCGTGCTCGACCTCGTGCTCGGCGTGCTGGCGGCGGTCATCGTGGCCTGGTTCTCGCGTCAGCGCGAGTACCGCGCCGACGCCGGCTCGGCGCAGTTGCTGGGCGACAAGCGGCCGATGATCAACGCGCTGGCGCGCCTGGGCGGCCTGGACCCGGGCGAACTGCCGCAGAGCGTGAAGGCGATGGGCATCAGCGGCCGGCCCAGCGGCGTGATGGCGCTGTTCTCGAGCCACCCGCCGATCGAGGACCGCATCCGCGCGCTGCAGCAGGCCTGACCCGTACCCGGGCGCTGCGCGCCGCGCGGGCCGGCGATCGCGCCCGGCACTGCGCGCGGACTCGGGACCAGGCCACGTCGGCCGGTAAGCCTCGATCAGGCAGCGGCAAGCGACGCGTCGCGCCGGTTCACGCCGCCAGCACCGGCGACGCCGCGCTGCGGAACTGCATCGCATGCAGCCGCGCGTACAGGCCGCCGGCGGCCAGCAGCTCGGCGTGCGTGCCCTGCTCGACGAGGCGGCCGGCGTCGAGCACGAGCACGCGGTCGGCGTGCTCGATCGTCGACAGGCGGTGTGCGATGACGAGGGTCGTGCGGCCGATCATCAGCCGCTCGAGCGCCTGCTGCACGGCACGCTCGCTCTCGGAGTCGAGCGCCGAGGTGGCCTCGTCGAGGATCAGCACCGGCGCGTCCTTGGCCAGCGCGCGCGCGATCGCCAGGCGCTGGCGCTGGCCGCCCGAGAGCTCGCTGCCGTTGTGGCCGACCGGGGTGTCGGCGCCGCGCGCCAGGCCGTCGACGAAGTCGAGCAGGTTGGCCGCCTCGAGCGCGCGGCGCACGGCTGCGGCGTCGGCCTGGCCACCCAGCGACACGTTGGCGGCGATGCTGTCGTTGAACAGCACCACGTCCTGGCTGACGAAGGCGAACTGGCGGCGCAGCGCGCCCAGCTCCCAATCGGCCAGCGGCACGCCGTCCAGCGTGATGCGGCCGGCGCTCGGCTCGAGAAAGCGCGGCAGCAGGTTCACGAGCGTGGTCTTGCCCGCGCCCGAGGGGCCGACCAGCGCCACCGTCTCGCCCGCGTGCACCGTGAGCGTGAGGCCGGCGACGGCCGGCGCGGCGTCGTCGGCGTAGCGCAGCGTCACGTTCTCGAAGCGGATCTCGCCGCGCGCGCGCGCCGCCTCGTGCCTGCCGCCGCGCTCGGCCGGCACGCCGTCGACGAGGTCGAGCCCGCGCTCGACCGCGGCCAGCCCGCGCGTGAGCGGCGACATCACGTCCGACAGGTGCTTGAGCGGCGCCACCAGCATCAGCATCGCGCTGATGAAGGCGACGAAGCTGCCCACCGTGCCGGCGCCGCCGCCGCTCTGCCACAGCGCGATCGCGATCACCGCCGACAGCGCCAGCGCGGCCAGCATCTGCGTCACCGGCGTCGTCATCGCGCCCGCGACCACGGTCTTCATCAGCACGCTGCGCAGCGCGCGCGCGCGCTCGCCGAAGCGCGCCGCCTGCGGCTGCTGGGCGCCCTGCAGCCGCACGATGCGCCAGGCGAGCACGTTCTCCTCCACGACGTAGGCGAGGGCATCGGTGGCGCGCTGGCTGTCGAGGGTGAGGCGGTGCAGCCGCCGGCCGAGCACGCGCATCACCCAGCCCACGCTCGGGAACAGCACGCCCACCGACAGCGTGAGCGGCCAGTTGAGCCACAGCAGGTAGCCCAGCAGCGCCACCAGCGTGAGCGCGTCGCGCACCAGGTTGAGCGCCGAGTTGGTGAGCAGCGCGAGGCCGGTCTGCACCTCGTAGACCAGCGTGTTGGTGAGCGCGCTGGCGCTCTGGCGCGCGAACAGCGCGGGCTCGGCCGTGAGCAGGCGCTCGAACATGCGCTCGCGCAACTGCAGCACGGCGCGGTTGGCGGCCCAGGCCAGGCCGTATTGCGAGACGAAGGCGGCCACGCTGCGCAGCGCGAAGAGGCCGATGATCGCCGCCGGCACCGCCCACAGCGGCAGCTTGCCGCCGGTGAAGCCCTGGTCGAGCAGGTGCTTCATCAGGTCGGCCACCGCCGGTTCGGTGAGCGCCATCGCGCTGGCGCCGGCGATCGTCGCCGCCAGCCCCGCGCGGCTCGTGCGGAAGTACGGTCCGAGGCGGGCGAGGCGCTCGAGAAGTCTGGGCATCGAAGGCGGGCGCTTGCGGGTGAGCCATTATCGGCGCCGCGCCGCGCGCGCTGCCTACAATGCGCCGCCGTGACGAGCCGATCGCACTTCGTGTCTGCTGCAGCGCTCGGCCCGACGCGGCGCCGCGTGCTCGCGGGCCTGGGCGCCGCCGCGGCGCCGGCCTGGGCGCAGTTCCGCCTCGAAGTGAGCGGCGTCGGCGCGACGCAGCAGCCGCTGGCCATCGCCGCCTTCCGTGACGAGGACAAGGCCGGGCTCGCGGTGTCGCAGATCCTGCGCGCCGACCTCGAGCGCAGCGGCCTGTTCCGCGTGCTGGGCGCGCCGGCCGGCCTGGACGAGACAAGCCGGCCCGACTTCGCCGCGCTGCGCGCGCAAGGCGCCGATGCGCTGGTGGCCGGCTCGGTGCAGCGGCTGGCCGACGGCCGCGTCGACACGCGCTTTCGGCTCTGGGACCTGGTCAAGGGCGAGCCTGTGCTGGCCGGCAGCAAGCTCGTGCTCGGCGCCGATCTGCGGCTGGCCGCGCACCGCATCGCCGACGACATCTACCAAAAGCTCACCGGCGAGCGCGGCGTGTTCGCCACGCGCATCGCCTACGTCGTGCGCACCGGCAAGCGCTGGCGGCTGCTCGTCACCGATGCCGACGGCGAGAGCGGCCAGGCCGCGCTCACGAGCAACGAGCCGATCATCTCGCCGGCCTGGAGCCCCGACGGGCGGCGCCTGGCCTATGTGTCGTTCGAGACGCAGAAGGCCGCGGTCTGGACGCAGGATCTGCAGACCGGCGTGCGCCGGCTGGTGGCGAGCTTTCGCGGCAGCAACAGCGCGCCGGCCTTCTCGCCCGACGGCCGCACGCTGGCGCTGGCGCTGTCGCGCGACGGTCTGACCCAGCTGTACGCGATGCCGGCCGAGGGCGGCACGCCGGCGCGCCTGACGCAGAGCGACGCGATCGACACCGAGCCCGTGTACTCGGCCGACGGTCGCACCCTGTACTTCGTGAGCGACCGCGGCGGCGGCCCGCAGGTCTACCGCATGGCCGCCGGCGGCGGCCATGCCGAGCGCGTCACTTTCTCGGGCAACTACAACATCAGTCCGACGCCGAGCGCCGACGGCCGCTGGCTCGCCTACGTCACGCGCCAGGGCAACGCATTCCGGCTCGCCCTGCTCGAGCTCGAATCGCAGGCCGTGCAACTGCTCACCGACACGCGCGACGACGAGCACCCGAGCTTCGCGCCGAACGGCCGCATGATCGTCTACGCCACGCGCGCGCAGGGCGCCGACGTGCTGATGACGACCACGCTCGACGGCCGCAAGTCGCGCCTGGCGATCAGCGGCAGCGACGTGCGCGAGCCGGCCTGGGGCCCGTTCGGCCGCTGAGGCGGCCGCGCAGCGCACGACGAAGCGATGCCTCGCACCGATTGCACCCGAAGGAGACCACCGACCATGTCGAAGATCCCAGGCTCTGCCGCCGCGCTCGCGCTGGCGCTGTTGCTCGCGGCTTGCTCCTCCACCCCGCTCGACGAGGCGGCCGGCGGCGCGCCGGTCGAGACGCGCAGCGTCACGCCGCTGGCGCGCAGCGCGACGCCCGCCCCCGGCGGCACCGCGGCCGCCGCCGGCACGCCGCAGTCGCAGGTGGCCGCGGTCGACCTCTCGCGCAGTGCCGGCGCCGCGGCCGGCGGCGCTGCGCTGATGGCCCTGCCGAGCCAGCACGTCGTCTACTTCGACTTCGACAGCTTCGTCATCCGCGACGAGTTCAAGCCGATGCTCGATGCCTACGCCAAGGTGCTGGCGGCCAACCGCCCGCGCAAGCTCGTGGTCGAGGGCCACACCGACGAGCGCGGCGGCAGCGAGTACAACCTCGCGCTCGGCCAGAAGCGTGCCGAGGCGGTGGTCAAGTCGCTCGAGCTGCTGGGCGTCGGCGCGAACCAGCTCGAGGCGGTGAGCTTCGGCAAGGAGCGCCCGGCGGCGCCAGGGCACGACGAGGCCGCCTGGGCCAAGAACCGGCGCGCCGAACTCAAGGGCGGCTGAGATGCGGCGCCGCGGTTTCCCCGTGCCGGCGGCGCTCGCCGCCGCGCTGCTGCTCGCGCTCGCTTCGGGCACGGCGCAGGCGGCCCTGTTCGACGACGAAGAGGCGCGCAAGGCGATCGTCGAGCTGCGCGAGCGCGTGCGCCAGAACGACGACGCGAGCAAGGCACGCCAGGCCGAGCTGGTGCAGGCCAACGCCCAGCTCGCGCAGCAGATCGACGTGCTGCGTCGCAGCCTGCTCGACCTCAACAACCAGCTCGAATCGCTGCGCGGCGACCTCGCCAAGCTGCGCGGCAGCGACGAGCAGCTCGCGCGCGACGTGGCCGAGCTGCAAAGGCGCCAGCGCGACGTCGGCCAGACGATCGACGAGCGGCTGCGCCGGCTCGAGCCGGTGAAGGTGGCGGTCGACGGCAAGGAGGTGATGGTCGACCAGGAGGAAAAGCGCGCCTTCGACGACGCATTGGCCACCCTGCGCGGCGGCGACTTCGACAAGGCGGTGACGCAGTTCGGCGACTTCCAGCGCCGCTGGGCCGGCAGCGTCTACACCAACCAGGCGCGCTTCTGGACCGCCAACGCGCTCTACGGCAAGCGCGACTACAAGGGCGCGATCGCGGCCTTCCGCGCCTTCGTGACCGCAGCGCCCGACCATCCGCGCGCCCCCGAGGCGCTGCTCGCGCTGGCCAACAGCCAGGCCGAGGCGAAGGACGTGCGCGGCGCGCGCCGCACGATCGACGAGCTGATGAAGAGCTACCCGCAGTCCGAGGCGGCGCAGGCCGGCAAGGAACGGCTGGCCACGCTCAAGTAGCGCTGCGCGGCGGCGTGCGGGCGGTGCGCAGGGCCTAGTACTCCGACCCAGAGATTTCGAAACATGAAAGCGCGCCTTCGGGTCGATGGCGGCGTTGCAAATGCTCGCGATACCACTCGGTATCGCTGCGCTTTGCGCCTTGCCCTCGACCCGAATCCATCGCTTTCATCATGTTTCGAAACCCCTGGGCCGGAGTACTAGGAGCGTGGGGCGCATGAACGATCCGGCCCGCCTCGATGACGCCGACACCGGCGCCGACCTCGAGCGCCGCTTCGGCGCGCTGCGCCGCCTGTACGGCGAGGCCGGTTATGCGCGCCTGCGCGCGGCCCGCATCGCCGTCGTCGGCCTGGGCGGCGTGGGTTCGTGGACGGCCGAGGCGCTGGCGCGCAGCGGCGTCGCCGGCCTGGTGCTGATCGACTTCGACCATGTCGCCGAGTCCAACATCAACCGCCAGGTGCAGGCGCTGGGCGCCACGCTCGGCCAGGCCAAGGGCGAGGCGCTGCGCGCGCGCATCGCCGACATCCACCCGGGCTGCGAGGTGACCTTGATCGACGCCTTCGTCACGCCCGCGAACTGGCCTGCGCTGCTGCCGCGGCCGGTGGATGCGCTGGTCGACGCCTGCGACCAATTGCCGGCCAAGCAGGCGCTGGCGGCCTGGGCGCTGGCCGTGCAGGCGCGCTTCGTCGCCGTGGGCGCGGCGGGCGGCAAGCGCCAGGCCGAGCGCGTGGCGCTGGCCGACCTGGCCGAGGCGACGCACGATCCGCTGCTGGCCGCGCTGCGCCAGCGCCTGCGCCAGCAGCATGGCGCGGCGCGCAAGGGCGCGATCGGCCTGCGCTGCGTGTTCTCGCGCGAGCCGGTGACGATGCCTGCGCTCGACGAGACCTGCGACGTGGAAGCGAATCTCAACTGCCACGGCTATGGCTCGACGGTGAGCGTGACCGCAACGTTCGGCATGGTGGCCGCGCAAGTTGCGCTAGAATGCGCGGCTGTCGGGAGCTGAGGACTCGCAAGGCGCCGCTATAATGGCGGGCTTTCCTGGGGAAAAGCGGGTCGTTAGCTCAGTCGGTAGAGCAGCGGACTTTTAATCCGTTGGTCGCAGGTTCGAATCCTGCACGACCCACCACCGGCAAAAAATTCGGGCTCTTAGCTCAGTTGGTAGAGCAGCGGACTCTTAATCCGTTGGTCGTAGGTTCGAATCCTACAGGGCCCACCAAAATTCTTGGTTAGAAAACAAGGACTTAGCGCGAGCTAGGTCCTTTTTTCTTGGGCGCATCGGACGGCCGCTGCCGTCGGTTGTGACGGACTTGTGCCGTAGTTCGGCGCACGCTCCCTGACCGCATACGTAGCGTGCTGTGCTAGCCCTCTCGCACGCATCGCCTCGGGCTAACTCGTCCGGCAACGGTGCTGCGGTCGCGCCGCGAGGCCTGCCAACGCGTCCGCAGTGTCCTGAGAAGTGTTCTTATCAGCGCCCCAGGCGCGCACGCGCGGCAGGCGTTCGCAAAGAAACACCCGATGCGCTACAACGGGAGCGGCAGCGACGGCATGACCGACACGTCACTGGTGCGAGCTTGAGCGAGCCCGTTTATCAGCTTGGTTGGGGAATCGTCGGCGAAATTGGTGAGCGCAGCAGTGCGCATCCCGTTTGTGAGATCGAGTCGATTTCGACGCTTCCCGTGGCGCTGCCTTTCATCAACGATGACGGAGAGCAGGCCATGGCAGCACGCAAGCAGGAAGTCGCGGTGTTCCCCAATGCCGCTGGAATCGATGTTGGCGCGACGAGCCACTGGGTGGCCGTGCCGCCGCATACGGCAGACGATCCGGTCCGCAAGTTCGGTCCGATGACGACGGACCTCAATGCGCTGGCCGACTGGCTGCTGGCGTGCGACGTCGACACGGTGGCACTGGAATCAACTGGCGTCTACTGGATCCCCGTCTACGAGGTTCTCGAACAGCGGGGTCTGAAGGTCTGGCTGGTCGATGCCCGGCAAATGAAGTACGTGCCCGGGCGCAAGAGCGACGTGCAGGACTGCCAGTGGCTGCAGAAGCTCATGAGCTTGGGGCTGCTACGCGCGGCATGGCGGCCTGATGGCGAAGTGTGCGTTGTGCGCGCCGTGGCGCGCCAGCGCGAGGTGCTGCTCACCGAGCAGGCGAGTTGGGTGCAGCGCATGCAGAAGGCGCTCGTGCAGATGAACCTTCAACTCACGGAGGTGCTCACCGACGTGATGGGCGTGACCGGGCAGGCGATCATCCGCGCGATCGTCGCCGGCGAGCGCGATGCGGTCGTTCTGGCCCAGCATCGCAATGGGCGCGTCAAGGCCAGCAAGGACGATGTCATCAAGGCCCTGAGCGGCAACTGGCGGGAAGAGCATCTGTTCGTTCTTGGGCAAGCGCTTGCGATGTACGACGACATTGGTCGGCACCTTGCCGACTGCGATGCCAAGCTCCGAGCGTTGCTATCCGAGCGCAGCCGCGGGGGTGTAGAACTGGGCAAGCCTCCGCGGGCCGGGAGCAGAACGCGCGCGATCTTCGACCTTCGCCAGACGCTGGCCGACTGGGCAGGCGTGGACCTCACACGTATCAACGGGCTGGACGTCACCTCGGTGATGAAGATCCTGTCCGAACTCGGTCCCGACCTGAGCCGGTTCGCAAACGTCAAGCACTTCTGTTCGTGGTTGGGCCTGTGCCCGGCCACCAAGATCAGCGGCGGCAAGGTCATTTCGGCCAGCACCAAGCGCTCGGCCAATCGGGTTCGCCAGACGCTGAAGTTGGCGGCCATGAGCTTGTCGCGCAGCCAGTCGGCGCTCGGAGCGTTCTATCGCCGGCTGTGCACGCGCATGGGCAAGACCAGCGCCAACACGGCTGCGGCGCACAAGCTCGCCCGGCTCGTCTACTTCATGCTCACCCGCGGTGAGGCGTTCGTAGACCAAGGCCAGCAGCGATATGAAGAGCAGCAACGTGAGCGAAGCGTCGCTGCTTTGAAGCGCCG
>JAXMEV010000006.1:0-271361 GCA_046348125.1 Rubrivivax sp. | reverse complement strand
CCCCGCAAGCGCCGGCGCTATCAGGCTGACGCTCGGGACACATTTTTATCTTAGCGCTTATGACGACGAGCCCGCTGTAGGCAGTGAGCAGCACGACCGCACCGAACGCGATGCGGTACCAGGCGAACGGGATGAAGTCGTGCGTCGAGACGTAGCGGATGAGCCAGCGGATGCACAGCCAGGCGGCGCAGAACGCCAGCACCGAGCCGACCGCAAACACCGGCAGGTCGGCCGCGTGCAGCGCTGCGCGCTGCTTCCACACCGAGTAGGCGCCGGCCGCCATCAGCGTCGGGATGCCGAGGAAGAAGCTGAACTCGGTGGCCGCCTTGCGCGACAAGCCGAACACCATCGCGCCGATGATGGTGGCGCCCGAGCGGCTGGTGCCGGGCACGAGCGCGAGGCACTGCATGCAGCCGACGAAGAGCGCGTCGCGCGCGCTCATGTCCTCCACCGTCTCGACGCGCGCGTGGCGCCGGCCTTCCAGATCGCGCGCGCCATAGGCCGCCTTGTGGCGGCGCTCGACCCACAGGATGACGAGGCCGCCGACGATGAAGGCCAGCGCCACCGGCACCGGCGCGAACAGGTGCGCCTTGATCGCCTTGTTGAACAGCAGGCCGACCACCGCCGCCGGCACGAAGGCGATGGCGATGTTGAGCACGAAGCGACGCGCCGCCGGATCGCTGCCGACGCCGGCCAGCGCCTGCCGCAGGCGCGCGCGGTACTCCCAGACCACGGCGATCATGGCGCCGGTCTGGATCGCGATCTCGAAGACCTTGGCGTTCTCGCCGGTGAAGCCGAGCAGCGAGCCGGCGAGGATCAGGTGGCCGGTGGAGGAGATCGGCAGGAACTCGGTGAGCCCTTCGACGATGCCCAGCACGGCGGCCTTGGCTAGCAGCAGCAGGTCCAATTTCTTCCTTCTTCCTTGCCGGGTGCGGGGGTCGGGCGGGCGCGCGCCGCGGCTGCATTGCGGCGGCGATGATAGCCAGAGCGCCGATTTGACCGCCGCGCGGCGGCTGCCTAAAATAACTGACCGGTCAGTCACTATAGGACACGATGAACGCGATCGCCGCGTCCGCCGCGCGCCGCCAGCCGGCCGCCCATGCCGTGCGCCCGCCGGCGCGCGCACGGCCCGCACGCCGGCGGCGCAAGGAGGCGCGGCCGCAGGAACTGCTCGACGCCGCGCTCGCGCTCTTCGTCGAGAAGGGCTTCGCCGCCGCGCGCGCCGACGAGGTGGCGCGGCGCGCCGGTGTCGCCAAGGGCACGCTCTACCTCTACTACCCGAGCAAGGCGGAGTTGTTCAAGGCGGTGGTGCGCGGCACGCTGTCCAAGCTCATCGCCCAGGGTGAGGAGGTGGTGGCGCAGTACCGCGGCCCGACCAGCGAGCTGATCGCCGCCTTGCTGAACGCCTGGTGGGAGCGCGTGGGCAGCACGCCGGCCGCCGGCATCCACAAGATCATGCTCGCCGAGGCGCGCAACTTCCCCGAGCTGGCGCAGTTCTACGCCGACGAGGTGATCACGCCCGCGCATCGGCTGTTCAGCACCGCCGTGCAGCGCGGCATCGAGCGCGGCGAGTTCCGCGCGCTGCCGCCGCAGGCGGCGGCGCACGCGCTGATGGCGCCGCTCATCTTCATGGCGCTGCACCGGCATTCGCTCGGCGCCTGCCGCGTGCACGGCGCGGTGGCGATCGACCCGCACGCGCTGCTGCAGACCCACCTCGAGCTCGTGCTGCACGGGCTCGAGCTGCGCGCGCCGGCGCGCCGGGCTGGCCGATGAACGCGCGCCGCACCCTGCGCTGGACGCTGGCGCTGCTCGTGCTGGCGCTGCTCGGCATGCTGCTGGCGCGCACGCTGGGCGGGCGCGGCGCCGGGGGCGAGGCCGCGCCGCCCGCCGCCCCCGCCTCGGCCGCATCGGCCGCGCTGCAGGCGATCGAACTCGCGCCGGTGGACGTGGCCAGCGCCGCCGACGCGCTGCTCACGCAGACGCTGGCCGTCTCGGGCACGCTGCGCGCGGTGCGCACGGCGGTGGTCAAGGCGCGCGTCGCGGCCGAGGTGCGCACGCTCGACGTGCGCGAGGGCGACCGTGTCGCCGCCGGCCAGCTGCTCGGCCGCCTCGACGCCACCGAGTACGACTGGCGGCTGCGCCAAGCCGAAGACCAGGCGCGCAGCGCCGAGGCCCAGCTCGAGATCGCGACGCGCACGCTCGACAACAACAAGGCGCTCGTCGCCCAGGGCTTCATCTCGAAGAACGCGCTCGAGACCTCCGTCAGCAGCGAAGCCGGCGCACGCGCCGCGCTGCAGGCGGCGCGCGCCGCCGCCGAGCTGGCGCGCAAGGCGGTGCGCGACGCCGAGATCCGCGCGCCCATCGCCGGCCTCGTGGCGCAGCGCTTCGTGCAGCCCGGCGAGCGCGTGGCGGTGGACACGCGCCTGCTCGAGATCGTCGACCTCGCGCGCATCGAGCTCGAAGCCGCGGTCGCGCCGGCCGACGTGCTGGCGCTGCGCGTGGGCCAGACGGCGCGCGTCGCGATCGACGGGCTGGCCGAGCCGGTGGCGGCGCGCGTCGCGCGCATCGCGCCCAGCGCGCAGAGCGGCACGCGCAGCGTGCTGGCCTACCTCGAGCTGGCGCCGCAGCCGGCACTGCGCCAGGGCCTGTTCGCGCGCGCCACGGTCGAACTGGCGGCGCGGCGCGCACTCGTCGTGCCCGCCTCGGCCGTGCGGCTCGACCAGGCCCGGCCCTACGTGCTCGCGCTCGAGCAGGGCCGCGCCGTCGAGCGCCCGGTGGAGCTGGGGGCGCGCGGCGAGGCGCAGTTCGACGGCCGGCGCGAGAGCGCCGTCGAGATCGCCTCGGGCCTGGCCGCCGGCGCCACCGTGCTGCGCGCCACCGTCGGCAGCCTGCGCGCCGGCACGCGGCTGCGGCTGGCCGCCGCCGCGCCCGCTGCGGCCGCCAGCCGCTGAGCGCCCCGCGCCGCGCGTCATGTGGTTCACGCGCGTCGCCATCGCGAACCCGGTGCTCGCGGTGATGGTCATGCTCGCGCTGGTCGTGCTCGGCCTGGTGAGCTACCAGCGCCTGGCGATCGACCAGTTTCCGAACATCGACATCCCGACCGTCGTCGTGCAGATCGACTACCCGGGCGCCAGCCCGGAGATCGTCGAAGCCGAAGTCACGAAGAAGGTCGAGGAGGCCGTCAACACCGTGGCCGGCATCTCGTCGCTGTACTCGCGCAGCTTCGAGAGCAGCTCGGTGACGATCATCGAGTTCAACCTCGACATCGACGGGCGCAAGGCGGCCGAGGACGTGCGCGAGAAGGTGGCGCTGATGCGCCCGACGCTGCGCGACGAGGTCAAGGAGCCGCGCATCTTCCGCTTCGACCCGCAGTCGCAGCCGATCTTCAACGTCGCCGTGCTCGCCGCCGACGGCAAGACGAGCCAGCAGGAGCTCACCACCTGGGCCGGCCAGGTGCTGCAAAAGCGCCTCGAGAACGTGCGCGGCGTCGGCGCCGTGCAGCTGGTGGGCGGCGTCGCGCGCCAGGTGCAGGTCCTGCTGCGCCCGGCCGCGCTCGAGGCGATGGGGGTGAGCGTCGAGCAGGTCTACGCCGCGCTGCGCAGCGAGAACCAGGAGCTGCCGCTGGGCGCGATCCGCGCGCGCGAGCAGGAGATCGTGGTGCAGATGAATGCGCGCCTGGCGACGCCGCGCGACTTCCGCGACATCGTCGTCGCGCGCCGGCCGGCGCCGGCCGGCGCCGCCTCGAGCACCGGCAGCGTCGTGCGCCTGGCGCAGGTGGCCGACGTCGTTGACGGCCCGGAGGAGGTGGAGTCGCTCGCGCTCTACAACGGCCGGCGCACGGTGCTGCTGTCGGTGCAGAAGAGCCAGGGCGAGAACACCATCGCCGTCGTCGACGGCCTGATGCGCGCCCTGGCCGACGCGCAGGCGGTGACGCCGCCGGGCATGCGCACCGAGGTCAACCGCGACAACTCGCGCGCCATCCGCGTGTCGGTGCAGAACGTGCGCCGCACGCTGCTCGAGGGCGCCGCGCTCACGGTGCTGATCGTCTTCCTCTTCCTCAACAGCTGGCGCAGCACCGTCATCACCGGGCTCACGCTGCCGATCTCGCTCATCGGCGCCTTCCTGTTCATGTACATGTTCGGCTTCACGATCAACGCCATCACGCTGATGGCGCTGTCGCTGTGCGTGGGCCTGCTGATCGACGACGCCATCGTCGTGCGCGAGAACATCGTGCGCCACGTGCAGGCGGGCAAGAGCGCGCACGACGCCGCACTCGAAGCGACGCAGGAGATCGGCCTGGCGGTGCTGGCGACGACGCTGTCGATCGTCTCGGTGTTCGCGCCGATCGGCTTCATGGGCGGCATCATCGGACGCTTCTTCCACGAGTTCGGCATCACCATCGTCGCCGCGGTGCTGATCTCGATGTTCGTGAGCTTCACGCTCGACCCGATGCTCTCGAGCGTCTGGCACGACCCGCAGGCGCACCAGCGCTGGCGCGACCGGCCGGTGACGCGGTACGACCGCACGGTGGGCCGCGTCACCGGCGCCTTCGACCATTTCACCGACTGGCTGGCGCAGGTCTACCAGCGGTTGCTCGGCTGGTCGCTGCGGCACAAGGTGAAGACGGTGGCGCTGGCGGCGGCGACCTTCGTCGCCGCGCTGGCGCTGGCCGGCACGCTGGGCAGGGAGTTCGTGCCGCGCGCCGACTTCTCGGAGACGATCGTCAACTTCTACACCCCGGTGGGCAGCTCGCTCGAGCTGACCGAGGCACGCGCGCGCCAGGTCGACGCCGCGCTGCGCGAGCTGCCCGAGGTGCGCTTCACGGTGGCCACGATCAACAGCGGCTTCGTCGCCGGCAAGATCTACGCCAGCGTCTACGTGCGCCTGGTCGACCGCAAGGACCGCCGACGCAGCATCGACCAGCTCGTCGCGCCGATGCGCGAACGCCTGGCCGCGATCCCCGGCATCACCGTCACCAACATCGGCATCCCCGACCTCGGCGGCAACAAGAGCATCGGCTTCTCGATCCAGGGCCCCGATCTGGGCGAGCTCGCGCGCCTGTCGCGGCAGGTGCTGGCGCAGCTGCGCGCGATCCCCGGCCTGGTCGACCTGGACAGCACGCTCAAGCCCGACAAGCCCACGATCACGGTCGACGTCAAGCGCGACGCCGCGGCCGACCTGGGCCTCAACGTCAATGCCATCGCCGGCACGCTGCGCACGCTGGTGGCGGGCACGACGGCGGGCAACTGGCGCGCCGCCAACGGCGAGAACTACGACGTGTGGCTGCGCCTGGCGCCCGCGTACCGGGCGGCGCCGGCCGACCTGCGCGAGCTGCCGCTGGTGCTCGCCGCCGCCGACGGCAGCACGCGCGTCGTGCGCCTGGCGCAGGTGGCCGAGGTCAACGCCTCGACCGGACCCAACCAGATCAACCGGCGCGACCTCAGCCGCGAGATCAACATCGATGCCAACGCGCTCGGCCGCAGCTCGGGCGCGGTCACCGACGACGTGCGCCGCGTGCTCGAGGGCATCGCCTGGCCGCCGGGCTACCGCTATTCGTTCGGCGGCAACACCAAGAACATGCAGGAGAGCTTCAGCTACGCGGCGAGCGCGCTGGCGCTGGCGGTGATCTTCATCTACATGATCCTGGCCAGCCAGTTCAAGAGCTTCCTGCAGCCGCTGGCGCTGATGAGCAGCCTGCCGCTGACGCTGATCGGCGTCGTGCTCGCGCTGCTCGCCGCGCGCAGCACGCTCAACATGTTCTCGGTGATCGGGGTCGTGATGCTGATGGGGCTGGTGACGAAGAACGCGATCCTGCTGATCGACTTCGCGATCCGCTCGCGCGCGGCCGGCATGGAGCGCACCGAGGCGCTGCTGCACGCGGCGCGGGTGCGGCTGCGGCCGATCCTGATGACGACGCTGGCGATGGTCTTCGGCATGGTGCCGCTCGCCTTCGCCGCGAGCGAGGGCTCGGAGCAGCGCGCGCCCATGGGCCAGGCCGTGATCGGCGGCGTCCTCACCTCGTCGCTGCTGACGCTGGTGGTGGTGCCGGTGATCTACTGCTGGCTCGACGACCTCGCGGCCTGGGCGCGGCGCCGCCTGCACCGCCGGGGACCTGGCGCGCGCGCCTGAGAGCCTGTGAAAACATGAATCGCGCCCGCGCAGGGGTGCCAAAGGGCGCTGAGCAAGGCGCATCGCGCAGCGCGGGCTGGCCGCCCGCGCAAGCGTTGCAACGCCGCGCAGCGCCCTTTGGCACCCCTGCCCTACGGGTGGGGCCCCAGAAAGGGCCCACTCGTCGTTGCGAAGCCTCGCCGGGGCCCAACCCCGGCTGCGCTTCGCGCCTAGATTGGGCCCTTTCTGGGGCCCCACGCGGGCGTGATTCAAATTTTCACAGGCTCTGAGCCCCCGGCAGCGCTGCCTAGAATGGCGCGAACGCTCGAAATCTGATACCCTACCAGGTATGCACATGAACACCGAGACCGCCCGCTTCAACATGATCGAGCAGCAGATCCGCCCCTGGGAGGTGCTGGATCCGGCCGTGCTCGAGCTGCTGGGGGCCCTGCGCCGCGAGGACTTCGTGCCGCCGCAGCGTCGCGCGCTCGCCTTCGTCGACACGCAGGTGCCGCTGGTCGACGACGCGCCCGGCGGCCCCTGCATGCTCGAGCCCAAAGTCGAGGCGCGGCTGCTGCAGGAGCTGCAGGTGCAGCGCCACGAGAAGGTGCTCGAGATCGGCACCGGCTCGGGCTTCATGGCCGCGCTGCTGGCGCACCGCGCGATGCACGTGCACACGCTGGAGTGCCGGTCCGCGCTGGCGCAGACGGCACGCGAGAGCCTGCGCCGCAACGGCGTGCTCAACGTCACCGTCCATGAGGTGAGCGCGGCCGAGGGCGCGCGCGGTCTGCCCGGCGAGGCGCCGTTCGACGTCATCGTGCTGTCGGGCTCGGTGGCCGAGGTGCCGCGGGCACTGCTCGGGCAACTCAAGCTCGGCGGCCGCCTCGCCGCCTTCGTCGGCACGCTGCCGATCATGCAGGCGCGGCTGTATACGCGCACCGGCGACGCCGCCTGGTCCGAGAGCGAGCTGTTCGACACCGTGGTGCCGCGCCTGGAAGGCTTCGGCGAACCGAGCCGCTTCCGCTTCTGAGCCGCTGGCCATGCCGCTGCGCGCCGCACCGCCCGTCACGCTCTGCCGTGCTTCGTGCCGCCGCCGCGTCCGTTCGTCGCACGGCGCGCGCGCGGCGAGCGGTACGGCCCCATAAACCACGCGGCCGCTGCGGCGGCCGCTGCCCCCACCCATCCCGAGGACCGCGCATGCCCGCCCGCCCGCCCCGTCGTCCGCACCGTCGCGCCCCCCGCCTGCAGCGCCCGCTGCGGCCGGCCCTGCTCGCCCTGGCCGCGGCCTGCGCGCTCGTCGCGCCCGGCGCGGCCCGGGCGCAGAGCCTCCAGGATCTGTACGAGGCGGCGCGCAGCTACGACGCCACCTACCTCGCGGCGCGTGCGCTGGCGCAGTCGGCCGAGTACCGCATGGCGCAGAGCGAGGCCCTGCAGCGGCCGAGCGTGGCCGCCACCGCGGCCGGCACCACGGCCCGCGTCGACCCGCCCACCGTCGGCTGGCTGTCGAGCAACACCACGCAAGGCGCGCTCAACGGACGCTATCCGCTGTTCAACCGCGGCAACGACGCCAGCGTGGCGCAGGCCCGCAAGGCCTACGAGGCGGCGCAGGCCGACCTCGACGGCGCCGAGCAGGATCTGATCGTGCGCCTGGCCCAGGCCTACTTCGACGTGCTGGCGGCGAAGGACTCGCTGGCCGCCACGCGCGCCAACAAGACCGCCATCACCGAGCAGCTCGCCTCGGCCAAGCGCAACTTCGAAGTCGGCACCGCCACCATCACCGACACGCGCGAGGCGCAGGCCAAGTACGACCTCGTCGTGGCGCAGGAGATCTTCGCCGAGAACGACCTGCGCGCCAAGCGCGTCGCGCTCGACCAGCTCGTCGGCCGCGCGAACGTCGACCCCAGGCCGCTGGCCGTTCCGGTGGTGTTGCCGGCACTCGTGCCCGGCAGCGTCGAGGAATGGGTGACCGCCGCCGAGGGCCAGCATCCGAGCATCCGCAAGGCCAGGCTCGGCGTGGACACGGCGAGGCTCGAGACCGAGAAGGCGCGCGCCGGCCGCCTGCCCACGGTGGACGCCGTGGCCACGCTCGCGCTGGCCGACCAGCGCGGCAGCGCCGTACTCCCGACGTCGCGCGGCACCACCACCAGCGGCAGCCTGGGCGTGCAGCTGAACTGGCCGCTGTACAGCGGCGGCGCGGTCGAGAGCCGCATCAAGGAGACGGTTCTGCTCGAAGACAAGGCCGGCAGCGACCTGCAGGCCGCGCGCCGCGGCGTCGCCCAGAGCACGCGCGTGGCCTTCCTCGGCGTGCAGTCCGGCCTCGCCCAGGTCAAGGCACTGGAAGCGGCCGAGGCGTCGAGCAAGCTCGCGCTCGAAGCCACGCAGCTCGGCTACAAGGTCGGCGTGCGCGTCAACGTCGACGTGCTCAACGCGCAGACCCAGCTCTACGGCACGCAGCGCGACCTGGCCAAGGCGCGCTACGACAACATCGTCGGCAGCCTCAAGCTGCGCCAGGCCTCGGGCCAGCTCAACGCCGGCGACGTCGGAGCGGCGAACCGGCTGCTGGCCCCGTAACCAGGGCGCGGGGCGCCGGGCGAAGCCGCAGCGATCGAGCCGCGCCCGCCGGCGCAGGCATGGCGCGCGCTCGCGCCTCTCAAGCAAATGTGGCTCTGCCACTTTGCTTGACCCCCACGGGGGGCGGGCTGGGCGCAGCCCGGCCCTGGGGGCGCTCAGAGCCTGTGAAGATCAGGCCGGCGCGGACGCTGCGCGCGGCAGCGCGCTCAGGATCGCCTGCGCCGTGCGCGCCCCCGCACCGCGGTGGCGCGCGGCGAACGCGAGCGCCGCCGCCGCCATCGCGCTGCGTTCGGCGGCGGCCGCTTCGTCCGCCGCCAGCGCGGCGGCGCGCCGCACCGCGGCTTCGATGTCGGGCATGCGCCGCGCAGCACCGGCGGCCAGCGCCAGTTCCGCCGCCTCGGCGAAATTGAACGTGTGCGGCCCCATCAGCAGCGGGCAGCCGCAGGCGGCGGCCTCGATCAGGTTCTGGCCGCCCAGCGGCGCGAAGCTGCCGCCCAGCAGCGCCAGGTCGGCCAGCGCGTAGTACAGCGGCATCTCGCCCAGCGAATCGCCGAGCCAGAGGTCGGCCGCCTGCGCCGCCGGCGGCGCCGCGTCCTGCCATTCGCTGCGGCGCGCCAGCGCCAGGCCCGCCGCCGCCGCGAGGCCGGCCACCTCGTCGAAGCGCTGCGGATGGCGCGGCACCAACACGAGCAGCGGCCGCGGCGCGGGCAGTGCGCGCCAGGCGGCGAGCAGCGGCGGCTCCTCGCCTTCGCGCGTGCTGGCCGCCAGCACCACCGGCCGCGCCAGGGCGGCGCGCCAGCTTCGGCCGCGCTCGAGCAGCGCCGGCGCCGGCGTCATGTCGAACTTCAGGTTGCCGAACACCGCCACGTCGCGCACACCGGCCGCGCGCAGGCGCTGGGCGTCGTCGTCGGTCTGCGCGAGCGCGCGCGTGATGCGCGCGGCCGCCGGGCGCATCAGCGCCGACAGGCGGTCGGCCTTGACCAGGCTGCGCGCCGACAGGCGCGCGTTGGCCAGCAGCATCGGCACGCCTGCGGCATGCGCTGCGTGCAGCAGGTTCGGCCAGACCTCGGTTTCCATCATCACGCCGGCCGCCGGCCGCTGGCGCGTCAGGAAGCGCCGCACGGCACCCGGCGTGTCGTAGGGCAGCCAGGCCTGCGTGTCGCCCGTGCACAGCAGCTCGGCGCCGGCCGCGCGCCCGGTGGCCGTGCCGTGCGTGAGCAGCAGCCTCAGCGCCGGCTGCCGGCGGCGCAGTTCGTCGACCAGGGGGGCCAAGGCACGCGTCTCGCCGAGCGAAACCGCATGGATCCACAGCCGGCCCGGCGCGGCACGCGCGTCCAGGCCCAGACGCTCGGCGAGCGCGTGCCGGTACAGCGGCTCGCGCCGGGCGCGCCAGAGCAGGCGCAGCAGATAGAGCGGCAGCACGAGCCGCAGCAGCGCGCTGTAGGCGGTGCGCGCGGCCGCCGCCCTCATGGCTGCGCCACGCCCTTCGTCGGCGCGCTCGAACACGCCGCCGCCGGCCTGCCGCCGCACGCGCTCAATGCGCGGCCGCCGCCACCTGCGCGTCGGGCTTGACGCTGCGCAGCGCAGCCATGAACGCGGCCTCGATGCGATGCAGCGCGGCCTGCGTGTGCCCCTCGAAGCGCAGCACCAGCACCGGCGTCGTGTTGCTGGCGCGAATGAGGCCGAAGCCGTCGGCGAAGTCCACGCGCAGCCCGTCGATCGTGCCGAGTTCGCCGCCGGCGAAGGCGAGCCGCCCGTCGGCCGCGCGCGCCAGCAGCTCGGCCACGACGCGGTGGTGCTCGCCCTCGGCGCAGGGCACGTTCAGCTCGGGCGTGGCGAAGCTGGTGGGCAGCGCGTCGAGCACGGCGCTCGGGTCGGCGTGGCGCGCGAGGATCTCGAGCAGGCGCGCCGCGGTGTACATGGCGTCGTCGAAGCCGTACCAGCGCTCGCCGAAGAAGAGGTGCCCGCTCATCTCGCCGGCGAACGGGGCTCCGGTCTCGCGCAGCTTGGCCTTGATGAGCGAGTGGCCGGTCTTCCACAGCAGCGGCACGCCGCCCGCCTCGCGGATGGCCACCGGCACGCGCTGGCTGCACTTGACGTCGAAGATGACCGGCGCGCCGGGGTGGCGCGTGAGGATGTCGCGCGCGAACAGCACGATCTGCCGGTCCGGGTAGATGATGTTGCCGCCGGCGGTGACGAGGCCCAGGCGGTCGCCGTCGCCGTCGAAGGCCAGGCCCAGCTCGGCGCCGGTGGCGTGCACGACCTTGACGAGGTCGGCCAGGTTCTCGGGCTTGCTCGGGTCGGGGTGGTGGTTGGGGAAGCTGCCGTCGACGGCGCTGTACAGGTCGATCACCTTGCAGCCCAGCGCCTCGAGGATGCCCGGCGCGCTGGCGCCGGGGATGCCGTTGCCCGAGTCGACGACGATCTTCATCGGGCGCGCCAGCCGGCAGTCCGACACGATGCGCCGGCGGTACTCGGCCAGGATGTCCATGCGCGCGGCGCGGCCCGGCCGGCGCAGGTAGTCCTCGGCCTCGATGCGCTGGCGCAGCGCCTGGATCTCGTCGCCGTAGATGGCGCGGCCGGCCAGCACCATCTTGAAACCGTTGTAGTCCTTCGGGTTGTGGCTGCCGGTGACCTGGATGCCGCTCGCGCAGCCGTAGCGGCCGCGCGTGGCGGCCACGTAGTACAGCATCGGCGTCGTCACGGCGCCCAGGTCGACGACGTCCAGGCCGGTGGAGACGAGCCCGCGCACGAGCGCCGCCGCCAGCGCCGGGCCGGAGACGCGGCCGTCACGGCCGACGGCCACCGCGCGCTCGCCGGCGGCCACGGCCGCGCTGCCGAAGGCGCGGCCGAGGTGCTCGGCGAAGGACTCGTCGATGGTGCTGCCGACGACGCCGCGGATGTCGTAGGCCTTGAAGACGCTGGCGTGGACTTGCATGGTGTTCGCTGAACGTGGGCTGGCGGGCATTCTAGGCAGCGCGCGCCCGGCGGCGGCCGGCCCTGCCGGCGCCAGGCACAGGTCCGGAAACGGCGAGTCGAACCCGCCCCGCGGCCTATCATGAACCGATGGTCACCGCACGCGCCGCCCCCACAGCCGCGCCCGGCGCGCAAGCGCATTACGCCGCGCTGCGCTCGCGCGACGCGCGCTTCGACGGCCGGCTGTTCGTCGGCGTCACCACCACCGGCGTGTACTGCCGGCCGGTGTGCCGCGTGCGCACGCCCTTGGCGCGCAACTGCCGCTTCTTCGCCAGCGCGGCGCTGGCCGAGCAGGCGGGCTTCCGCCCCTGCCTGCGCTGCCGGCCCGAGCGGGCGCCGGGGCTGGCCTTCGTCGATTCGTCGCGCGCGCTGGCGCTCGTTGCGGCGCGCCGGCTGACGCAGGCAGCGCACGAGGGGCGCGCGCTCGCGCTGCCCGAGCTGGCCGCCGCGCTGGGCGTGACCGACCGCCACCTGCGGCGCATCTTCGCCGCCGCGCACGGCGTCGCGCCGCTCGAGTACCTGACGACCGAGCGGCTGCTGCACGCCAAGCAGTTGCTCGCCGACACCGCGCTGCCGGTGACGCAGGTCGCGCTGGCCAGCGGCTTCGCGAGCCTGCGCCGCTTCAACGCCGCCTGCGCCGAGCGCTGGCGCATGGCGCCGACGGCGCTCAGGCGTGCCCATGGCGGCGCCGCGCCGCACGAGCCGGCACTCATCGTGCGCCTGGGCTACCGGCCGCCGTACGACGTGGCCGGCATGCTGCGCTTCCTCGCGCGCCGCGCCGTCGCCGGCGTCGAGGCGGTGCACGGCGACACGCTGCGCCGCACGCTCGCCGTGCCGCATGCCGGCGGCACGCTGGCCGGCTGGCTGGCCTGCCGCTGGCGGCCCGAGCGCCACGAGATCGAGGTTGCGCTGGCGCCGGTGCTGGCGCCGGCGCTTGGCGCCGTGCTGCAGCGCGTGCGCCAGCAGCTCGATGCCGATGCCGACCCGGCCCTCGTCGAGCCGGTGCTGGCCGGGCTCGCCGGGCCGGCCGGCCTGCGCGTGCCCGGCGCCTGCGACGGCTTCGAGACGGCGGTGCGCGTGATCCTCGGCCAGCAGGTGACGTTGGCGGCCGCGCGCACGCTCGCCGCTCGTCTCGTGGCCGCGCTGGGCGCGCCGGTCGCGACGCCGTTCGCCGATCTGACGCGGCTCTTTCCCGACGCGGCGCGCATCGCCGGCGCCGCGCCCGCGCAGATCGGCCGCCTGGGCATCGTGCGCCAGCGCGTGCGCGCGCTGCAGGCGCTGGCGGCCGAAGTGCAGGCCGGCCGGCTCGAGCTGCATCCGGCCGCGCCGCTCGAGCGCACGCTGGCGCAGCTGCGCGCATTGCCCGGCATCGGCGCGTGGACGACGCAGATGATCGCGCTGCGCGTGCTCGGCTGGCCCGACGCCTTTCCGGCCAGCGACATCGGCGTGCTGGCCGCACTCGAACCCCGGCTCGGAGCGCGCGACGCGCGCGCCGCCAAGGCCGCGTCGGCCGCCTGGCGGCCCTGGCGCGCCTACGCCGTGATGCGCCTGTGGCACAGCCTGGAGACCTGAATGAACACCGCCCTCGTCGCCCAAGCCCGCATCGACACGCCGCTCGGCCCGATGACCGCCGCGGCCACGGCAGGCGGCATCGCCGGCCTGTGGTTCGACGGCCAGCGCCACCATCCGGGCGCGCTGGACGCGCCGGACGACGAGGACAACGCCCACCTCGCGCAGTTGCGGCGCGAACTCGCCGCGTACTGGGCCAGCGGCGGGCGCGCGCGCTTCGCCGTGGCGCTGGACGCGCAGGGCACGCCGTTCCAGCGCCGCGTGTGGCAGGCGCTGCGCGCGCTCGGGCCGGGGCAGCTCGAGCACTACGGCGCGCTCGCCGCGCGCCTGAGGCAGCCGCGCGCGGCGCGCGCCGTCGGCGCGGCGGTGGGCCGCAACCCGGTGAGCATCGTCGTGCCCTGCCACCGCGTGCTCGGCAGCGCCGGCGCGCTCACCGGCTACGCCGGCGGGCTGGCGCGCAAGCGCGCGCTGCTCGAACACGAAGGCGCGCTGCCCGAGCTCGCGGACGCGCCGGCGCGGGCACGCTGCGACCGCACGCGGCGGCCGACGGCGCGCGGCCGCACAGGGTGACCCGTATACTGCGGCGCACCATCTTTCTGCCTTCGCGCGCGCCGCGCCAGCACTGCGGCCGCCGCGCCCCGCCCCACCCGATGAAGTTCCAAGGCACCGACCAATACGTCGCCACGCAGGACCTGATGCTGGCCGTCAACGCGGCGATCACGCTGCGCCGGCCGCTGCTCGTCAAGGGCGAGCCCGGCACCGGCAAGACCATGCTCGCCGAGGAGGTGGCGGGCGCGCTCGGCATGCCGCTGCTGCAGTGGCACGTCAAGAGCACGACCAAGGCGCAGCAGGGCCTGTACGAGTACGACGCCGTGAGCCGCCTGCGCGACAGCCAGCTCGGCGACGAGAAGGTGCGCGACATCCACAACTACATCGTGCGCGGCGTGCTGTGGCAGGCCTTCGCGTCCGAGCAGCCGCAGGCGCTGCTGATCGACGAGATCGACAAGGCCGACATCGAGTTCCCGAACGACCTGCTGCGCGAACTCGACCGCATGGAGTTCTACGTCTACGAGACGCGCGAACTGGTCAAGGCGCGCCACCGGCCGCTCGTCTTCATCACCTCCAACAACGAGAAGGAGCTGCCCGACGCCTTCCTGCGCCGCTGCTTCTTCCACTACATCAAGTTCCCCGACGCCGAGACCATGAAGGCGATCGTCGACGTGCACTTCCCGGGCCTGAAGAAGGACCTGCTGGGCGCCGCGCTGAAGACCTTCTACGACGTGCGCAACCTGCCCGGCCTGAAGAAGAAGCCGAGCACGAGCGAGCTGCTCGACTGGCTCAAGCTGCTGGTGGCCGAGGACATCCCGCTCGAGGCGCTGCACAGCAAGGACGAGAAGGTGAGCGTGCCGCCGCTGGTGGGTGCGCTGCTGAAGAACGAGCAGGACGTGACGCTGTTCGAGAAGCTCGTCTTCATGCAAAGGCACGGCCGCTGATGCCCTGGCCCGAGCCGCTCGTGCTGCAGGGGCCGCACGCGACGCTGCGCCCGCTGGCGCACGAGCACCACGACGCGCTGTGCGCCGCAGCGCGCGACGGCGAGCTGTGGCGGCTGTGGTACACGTCGGTGCCCGCGCCCGAGGGCATGGCGCGCGAGATCGAGCGGCGCCTGGCGCTGCAGGCGGCCGGCTCGATGCTGCCGTTCACGGTGTTCGACGCCGCCGGCCGCGTGGCCGGCATGAGCAGCTACATGAACATCGACGCGGCCAACCGGCGCCTCGAGATCGGCAGCACCTGGTACGCGGCGCGCGCGCAGCGCACGGCCCTCAACACGCAGTGCAAGCGGCTGCTGCTCGGCCATGCCTTCGAGCCGCTCGGCTGCATCGCGGTCGAGTTCCGCACGCACCGCCTGAACACGCAGAGCCGGCGCGCCATCGAGCGCCTGGGCGCGCAACTCGACGGCGTGCTGCGCGCGCATCAGATCGGCCGCGACGGCACGCTGCGCGACACCGCCGTCTACAGCATCACGGCTGCCGAATGGCCCGCGGTGCGCTCGCACCTCGACTGGCAGCTGACCAAACCGCGCTGAACGCGCGCCCCGCCCATGCCGAAGAAGAAGACGCTCACCGTCGATGACCTCTGGAAGATCGAGCGCCTGGGCACGCCCAGCCTCGCGCCCGACGGCGCGCAGGCCGTGGCCTCGGTGACCACCGGCTCGATGGAGGAGAACAAGAGCTCGAGCTCGCTGTGGCTGCTGTCGACGCTCGGCGGCCAGCCGCGCCGCCTGACCGCCTGCGGCGACAAGGACGGCGCGCCGCGCTGGAGCCCCGACGGCCGCTGGATCGCCTTCACCGCCAGGCGCGAGCAAGAGGGCAGGAAGGACGACGAGCCGCAGCTCTACCTGATCGCGCCCGACGGCGGCGAGGCGCGGCGCGCGGCCGAGGTGGCCACCGGCGTCGAGGCCTTCCGCTGGTGCCCCGACGGGCGGCGGCTCGTCTTCGTCTCCTGGGTCTGGCCCGACGCGCGCGGCGCCAAGGCACAGGCCAGGCGGCTCGAGGAGTTCAAGAAGCGCAAGGAAACGGCCTACGTCACGAGCGAGGCGCAGTACCGCCACTGGGACCGCAACCTGCCGCTGGGGCGCGTGGCGCATCTGCACGTCGTCGACCTGGGCGCGCAGGCCGGCTCCGGCAAGCCGGCCAAGGTGCGCGACCTGTTCGAGGGCAGCGACTATGAGCTGGCGCGCGCCGAGCCCGATGCCAACCACTTCGACGTCGCGCCCGACGGCCGGCGCGCCGTGTTCGCGTTCGATCCCGCGCCCGAGAAGCGCGGCGACGGCCGCTGTGCGCTGGCCGAGGTGGAGCTGGCGAGCGGGCGCATCCGCGTCGTCGCGCGCGATGCCGACTGGGACTTCGGCGCCCCGCGCTACAGCCCCGACGGCGAGCGCATCGCCTTCACCGCCAGCCACCAGGCGCTCAAGCACACGATGCCGGCGCAACTGGCGCTGCTCGAGCGCGCCGGCGGCCGCTGGGAGGTGGTGAGCGCCGAGTGGGACCACGAAGTGCACGCGCCGCTGCACTGGGAGGACGACGGCCAGGCGCTGCTCTTCCTGGCCGAGCAGCGCGGGCGCTCGCATCTGTGGCGCTTCGAGCTGCCCGACCGGCGCGCCGACATCGTCGTGCGCGGCGGCTGGGTGGGCGGCTTCGACAAGGCCGCCGGCACCCTGGTGACGCTGGCCGACAGCGCCTCGCACCCGGGCCGCATTCACGTGCATCTGGCCGGCCGCGAGCCGCAGCGCATCGAACGCTTCAACGACGCGCTGCTGGCGCCCTTCGAGCTCGGCCATGTCGAGGAGATGTGGATCCAGGGCGCGAGCGCCACGGCCGGCGGCGCCGGCGATCCGGTGCAGGTGTGGCTCGCGTTCCCGCCCGGTTTCGACCCGAAGAAAAAGTACCCGCTGCTGCACAACATCCACGGCGGCCCGCACACCGGGCCGGGCGACAACTGGCACTACCGCTGGAACACGCAGGTCTTCGCGGCCCAGGGCTACGTCGTGGCCGGCGTCAACTACCACGGCAGCTCGGGCTTCGGCCACGCCTTCCTCGACAGCATCACGCACCGCTGGGGCGAGCTCGAGCTGCAGGACATCGAGGCCGCGACCGAGGTGCTGCTCAAGAAGCCCTACATCGACCGCCGGCGCCTGTTCGCCGCCGGCGGCAGCTACGGCGGTTTCATGGTCGCCTGGATGAACGGCCACCTGCCGGCCGACCGCTACAACGCGTATATCTGCCACGCCGGCTGCTTCGACTGGGTCGGCATGTTCGCCGACGACGCCTGGTACTGGCATGCCAAGGAGCTCGGCGCCTGGTTCTGGGACGACATGGCCAGGCTGCACGCGCAAAGCCCGCACGCCCATGCCGGCGGCATGGCCACGCCGACGCTGGTGGTGCACGGCGCGCTCGACTACCGCGTGCCCGACGCGCAGGGCCTGGCCTACTACAACACGCTCAAGGCGCGCGGCGTCGACGCGCGGCTGGTGTGGTTCCCCGATGAGAACCACTGGGTGCTCAAGCCGCGCAACAGCAGGCTCTGGTACGGCGAGTTCTTCGTCTGGCTCGAGCGCCACGACCCGACGCGCGGCAAGAACACCGGCAGGGGCGGCAAGGCCGGCCGCAGCGCGAAGGCCGGCGCCGCGGCGCCCCGACGCGGCACGCGCTGAGGGTCACACAGGTCGGGCGGCGCGCGCCCCGGCCGGCGCCGCGGCGCCGGCCGCCGCCGCACGGCGATGCCCGATACTTCCGGTCTCGCAAGCCCCGGACGCGGCCATGCTGATCAACTTCTTCTACTCGCTGCGCGCCGCCAAGCTGAAGGTCTCGGTCAAGGAGTACCTGACGCTGCTCGAGGCCATCCGAGCCGGCGTCATCGGGCCCTCGGTCGACGAGTTCTACTACCTGGCACGCACCAGCCTGGTCAAGGACGAGGCGCAGTTCGACAAGTTCGACCGCGCCTTCGCCGCCTACTTCAAGGGCGTCGAGCTGCTCACCGACTTCGCGCAGGACGTGCCGCTCGACTGGCTGAGGAAGACGCTCGAGCTCGAGCTCAGCGCCGAGGAGAAGGCGGCCATCGAGAAGATGGGCTGGGACGAGCTGATGGAAACGCTCAGGAAGCGCTTCGAGGAGCAGAAGGAGCGCCACCAGGGCGGCAGCAAGATGATCGGCACCGGCGGCACCAGCCCCTTCGGCGCCTACGGCTACAACCCGCAGGGCATCCGCATCGGCCAGGACCGCAGCCGCAACCGCAGCGCCGTCAAGGTCTGGGACCAGCGCGCCTACAAGGACTACGACGACGCCAAGGAGCTCGGCACGCGCAACATCAAGGTCGCGCTGCGCCGGCTGCGCCGCTTCGCACGCGAGGGCAGCGAGCTCGAGCTCGACCTCGACGACACCATCCACAGCACGGCGGCCAATGCCGGCTTGCTCGACATCAAGATGGTGCCCGAGCGCCACAACAAGGTGAAGGTGCTGCTGCTGATGGACGTCGGCGGCACGATGGACGAGCACATCCACCGCGTCGAGGAGCTCTTCAGCGCCGCCAAGAGCGAGTTCAAGCACCTCGAGTTCTATTACTTCCACAACTGCGTCTACGACTTCATGTGGAAGAACAACCGCCGCCGCTTCAGCGAGAAGTTCGCCACCTGGGACCTGATCCGCAAGTACAACAAGGACTACAAGCTGGTGTTCGTCGGCGACGCCACGATGAGCCCGTACGAGATCCTGCAGCCCGGCGGCAGCGTCGAATACAACAACGAGGAGGCGGGTGCCGAGTGGCTGCAGCGCCTCACGCAGGCCTTCCCGAAGTTCGCCTGGATCAACCCCGAGCCGCAGGGCGTGTGGGGCTACCGGCAGAGCATCGCCATCGTCCAGCAACTGATGAACCAGCGCATGTTCCCGCTGACGCTGGCGGGGCTCGAAGGAGCGATGCGGCTGCTGAGCAAATGAACGGCCAGGTCGCCGCGATCGCCGCGGCGATCGCGCGGCTCGCGCTGGCGGCGGCGGCGGCGCTGACGGCCGCGCTGGCGGGCGGTTGCAGCGTGCTGCCGGCGGCTGCGCCGGGCGCGCGCGCCGCGCAGGCACCGGCGAGCCCGGCTGCGGCGAACGCAGCCGGCGCGGGCAGCGCGGCGCCGCGCGAAGCGCAGCCGCAGCACGACGCCGCCGGGCGCCTGGTGGCGCTCGAGCCCGGCGCCGGCAGCGGCGGCATGCTCGTGACGCCGGGCGAGGTCGCGCTGGCCACGCCGACGCTGGGGGTGCAGGTCCAGGTCGAGGCGCCGCCGGCAGCCAAGGCGCTGCTCGAGCGCCATCTCGATCTCGTGCGGCTGGGCCGCCTGGCGCGCGACGACGTCGAGGAATCGGAGTGGGCGCGCCTGGTCGACGCGGCGCCGGCGCAGGTGCGCGCGCTGCTGCGCACCGAGGGCTATTTCGCGCCCAGGGTCGAGGTCGAACGCCAGCCCCGGCGCAGCGCCGGCGAACCCGACAGCGTGCGTCTGGTCGTCGACCCCGGGGCGCGCGCCCGCATCGCGGCCGTGCGGCTCGAGGTGGAGGGCGACCTCGAGCGCGACGCCGAGCGCGGCGACGCGGCCGCGCACAGCCTGCGCGAGCAGTGGCGCGCCGGCTGGGAACTGCCGCCGGGCAAGGAATTCCGCAACGCCGCCTGGGAGGACGCCAAGTCGGCGGCGCAGGCGCGGCTGCGCGCCGCCGGCTACGCCACGGCGCAGTGGAGCGGCACGGCGGCCGACGTCGACGTCGCCGACGGCGCCGTGCGCCTCTTCGGCTCGATCGACAGCGGGCCGCTGTTCCGCTACGGCAGCCTGCAGATCGATGGCCTGCAGGCGCAGGACGTCGACGCCGTGGCCAACCTCGTCGGCGCCAGGCGCGGCACGCCCGTGACCGAGGCGCTGCTGCTCGACTTCCAGGAGCGGCTGCAGAAGTCCGGCCTGTTCGAGAGCGCCGCCGTCACGCTCGACACCGACCCGGCCACGGCCGATGCGGCGCGCATCCTCGTGCAGCTGCGCGAGGCGCCGCTGCAGGTCTACACGCTGGGCCTCGGCGTCAGCGCCAACACCGGCCCGCGCGCCTCGGTCGAGCACAGCTGGCGGCGCGTGTTCGGCTTGCGCGCCACGGCGCACAACAAGATCGAGTGGGGCACCAAGCGCCAGGCCTGGGACGGCGAGCTGAGCGGCTTGCCGGGCGAGGGCTTCTATCGCAACTTGCTCGGCGGCGCCGTCGAGCGCCTGTACACGAGCAGCGACACCGTGCTGTCGCAGCGCCTGCGCCTGGGCCGCACGCAGGACGGCAAGCGCATCGAGCGCCTGTACTTCGTCGAGGCCGAACGCTCGGTGCGCCGCGTCGGCGACTACCAGACGAGCGCGATCGGCCATTCGCTCAACTACCACGGCGTGTGGCGCGAGGTCGACTCGGTGATCCTGCCCACCTACGGCCTGATCTTCACCGGCCAGGCCGGCGGCGGCTATTCGCACGGCACCGACGCCGTGGCCGGTCCGTTCGGCCGCGCCTACGCGCGCGTCACCGGCTACCTGCCCCTGGGCAGCGCCTGGTACGGACAGGCGCGCGTCGAGCTCGGCCGCGTCTTCCTGCGGCCCAACGGCGTGGCGCCGCAGTCGCAGCTGTTCCGCGCCGGCGGCGACGACTCGGTGCGCGGCTATGCCTACCTGAGCCTGGGGCCGATCGTCGACGGCGCCGTCGGCGGCGGCAACGTGCTCGTGACTTCGAGCGTCGAGCTGGCGCGCCCGCTCGCCGTGAGCCTGCCCAACCTGTGGGGCGCGGTGTTCGTCGACGCCGGCAACGCCGCCAACAGCTGGGGCGACCTGAAGCCGGCGCTGGGCTACGGCATCGGCCTGCGCTGGCGCAGCCCGGTGGGGCCGCTGCGGCTGGACTGGGCCTACGGGCGCGACGTGCACAGCATGCGGCTGCACTTCAGCGTCGGCATCGCGTTCTGATGGCCTCATGAGCAAGCCCTGGCTTCACGCCGAACACGCAAGCGGCGCCGCGCCGCGCGGCGACGAGCGCGCGCGTCCGCTCGCCACTGCGCTGCGCCTGCTGCTGCCGCTGGCGCTGATGGCGGCGCTGCTGGCGGCGGCGGGCGGCGCGCTGTGGGGCGGCGCGCGCTGGCTCCTCGCCACCGAGGACGGCGCGCGCTGGCTGCTGGGCGCGCTGCCCGGCGTGCAGGCGCAGGGCCTGCGCGGCACGCTGCTGGGCCCGCGCCTCGAGGCCGACCGGCTGCAGGTGCACTGGGGCAGTGCCGGCGAGCAGGTGCGCATCGAGGGCCTGGCGCTGCAGGGTCTGGCCTGGCGCTGGCGCGGCGAGCCCGGCCTGTGGGTCGAGCTCGAAGTCGAGCGTGCGGCAGCGCAGCGCGTCGTCGTCGACACCGGACCGGCCGGAGCGCGCCCGCTGCCGCAGCCGGCCAGCCTCACGGCGCCCTTGCGCGCGCATGTGGCGGCCGCCGCGCTGGACGAACTGCACATCGACGCGCTCACCCCGCTCACCGCGCTCACCGCGCGCGGCGTCACGTTCGACGGCCGCAAGGGCGCGCGCCATGTCGTCGCGCAGGCCGCGGCCCAGGGCTGGGGGCTGGCCATGCAGGCTGCGGGCAGCATCGGCAACACGGCGCCGCTGCCGGTGCAGCTCGAAGGCCGCGTCGAGCCGGCCGCAGCGGCGGGCGAGCGCGCGCCCTGGACGGCGACGCTGCGCGCGCAGGGGCCGCTGGCGCGCATCGCGCTCGCGGCCACGCTGCGTGGGCTGCCGGGCAGCGCAAGCAAGCGCGCCGGCGCGCCGCCGACCGCCGCACAGATCGACGCCGAGGCCGAACTGCGGCTGCTCGAGGCGCGCCCGCTGCAGCGCGTGCGCGCCCGCACCGAGGCGCTGGACCTGGCCGCACTCGTGGCCGGCGCACCGGTGACGCGGCTGGCGGGCGAGCTCGACCTCGCCGCGCCCGCGCCGGGCCAGCCGATCACGGCCACGCTGCGCCTGGACAACCGGCTGCCCGGCCGCTGGGATCAGCAGCGGCTGCCGCTCGCGCGCCTGGCGCTCGAGCTGCGCGGCGAGCTCGCCCGGCCGACGCGGCTCGAGGCGCCGCGCTTCGAGCTCGAGCTGGCCGACGCGCGCGGCCGCGCCGGCCAGCTCGGCGGCAAGCTCGTCTGGGACGGCCACGAGCTGCAGCTCGACGCCCGCCTCGCCGGGCTCGAGCCGCAGCGGCTCGACGGCCGCGCGGCGGCGATGTCGCTGAGCGGCCCGCTCGCGCTGCAACTGCGCGGGCTGCCGTCACCCGACCCGCACGACAGGCGCCCGCTGCCGGCGTGGCATGCCGCGGCCAAGCTCGCGCTCGACGGGCGCATCGAAGCCGCGCCGACGGCGGTGCGGCTGGAGGCCGAAGGTTCGGCCTCGGCCGGTCGCTTCGAGCTGGCACGGCTGCACGCGAAGGCCGGTGCCGCGACGGCCGACCTCGCGGCCACGCTGGCACGCGCCGAGCGCGGCGGCTGGAGCCTGAGCAGCCGCGGCAGCGTCGACGATTTCGACCCCCTGCCCTGGTGGCCCGGCAGCGCCGGCAGCGTCTGGCGCCGGGGCCCGCACCGCATCGACGCGGACTGGCAGCTCGAGCTGCGCGCCCCGGGCAACGCGCGCAGCCTGGAGCCGCTGGCGCTGCTGCAGAGCCTGGCCGGCAGCGGCCGGCTGCGCCTGCACGATTCGGTGCTGGCCGGCGTGCCTCTGGCCGCCGACCTGAGCCTGGCCAGCGCCGCCGCCGGCAGCAGCGGCGGCAGCGCGACGAGCACGCTGCAGGCGCGCATCGACGCCGCCGGCAACCTGCTCACGATCGACGGCCAAGCCGACGCCTTCGGCAGCGGCCAGAGCGACCGCTGGCGCGTCACCGTGCAGGCCGACCGGCTCGCGGCGCTGGCGCCGCTGGCGCGGCTCGATCCGGCACTCGCCGACTGGCTGCCGCGCCAGGGCAGCGCGACGGTGAAGATCGCCGCCGAAGGGCGCTGGCCGAACATGGCCAGCGACGGCGACGCGCACATCGAGCGGCTGCAGGCCGGCACGCTGGCGCTGGCGCGCGGCGATCTGCAGTGGCGGCTGCAGGTCGGGCGCGGCGCCGGCGACGAAGCGCCTCTGTCGCTCACGGCGCTGGCAAGCGGCCTGCAGCTGGGCGGCCAGCGCGCCGACCGCTTGCGCGCCGAGCTGCACGGCACGCTGGCCGCGCACCGCATCGAGCTGCTCGGCACCTTGCCGCTGGTGCCGCCGGCGGCGCTGGCCCAGCTGCTCGGCGGCGGCACGGCGCGCGGCACGCGCGCGTTGCTCTCCGCCCAGGGCGCCTGGCAGGGCAGCGCGGGCGGCGGCGGCCGCTGGCGCGCGCAGGTCGATCGCGTCGCGGTCGGGCCCTGGGACGGCAACAGCGCGCCCGACGCGCCGCTGGCCGGCGCACTCTGGGCCGACGCGCGCGCGCTGCGCGCCGAGCTCGGCTTCGGCCGCGACGGCGCGCTCGAGACGCTGCAGGCCGAGCCCGGCCGGCTGCAGCTGGCCGCCGGCGCGCTGGCGCTGCGCTGGGACACCGTGCAGGCCGATCTGCGCGCTGCGCGCGCCGCCTTCGAGCTGCGCGCCGACGTCGAGCCCTTTGCGCTGGCGCCGCTGCTGGCGCGCGCGCAGCCGACGATGGGCTGGGCCGGCGACCTGCGCCTGGCCGCGCGCGTGGCGGTCAAGGCGGGCGAGCGCTTCGACGCCGACCTCGCCTTCGAGCGCCGCGACGGCGACCTGCACATCGACAGCGGCGAAGGCGCGCAACTGCTCGGCCTGAGCGAGTTCCGCCTCGCGCTCAGCGCGCACGACGGCGTGTGGGACTTCAGCCCCGTCTTCAGCGGCCGCAGCCTGGGCGACATCCGCGGCACGCTGCGCGCGCGCACCACGCCCGAGGCGCGCTGGCCGCTGGCCGACGCCGCGCTCGACGGTCAGATCCAGGCCCGCGTCGCCGACATCGGCATCTGGACGAACTGGGTGCCGCCGGGCTGGCGGCTGGTCGGACAGATGCGCACCACCGCCAGCATCGGCGGCCGCTTCGGCGCGCCCACCTCCACCGGCGAGCTCTCGGGCTCGGGCCTGGGCGTGCGCAACCTGCTGCAGGGCGTCAACGTCAGCGAGGGCGAACTGCAGGTGCTGCTGGCCGGCGACAGCGCGCGAATCGAGCGCTTCTCCGCCAGGGGCGGCGACGGCCGCGTGCAGCTCGGCGGCAGCGCCTCGCTCGGCGCCAGCCCGAGCGTGCGGCTCGAGCTCGAGGCCGAGCGCTTCCGCGTGCTCGGCCGCGTCGACCGCCAGCTCAGCCTGAGCGGCCGCGCCGCGCTCGAGCTGGGCACCGCTGCGGGCCGGCTCGACGGCAGTCTGCGCGTCGACGACGGCCTGTTCGATTTCGGCAGCGCCGATGCGCCCACGCTCGACGACGACGTCACCGTGCACGACGCGCGCCCGGCGCGGGCCCGGCCCGCCGAGCCGCAGCCGCCGCGCCCGCGCTACGCCTTCGCGCTCGCGCTCGACGTCGACCTCGGCGATCAGGTGCGCGCGCGCGGCCGCGGCGTCGAGACGCGGCTGCGCGGCGGCCTGCGCATCACCAATCCGGGCGGGCGGCTGGCGGTCAACGGCAGCATCCACACCGACCAGGGCAGCTACGCCGCCTACGGCCAGAAGCTCGACATCGAGCGCGGCACGATCACCTTCGCCGGCACGCCCGACAACCCGCGCCTGGACATCCTCGCGATCCGGCCCAACCTCGACACGCGCGTCGGCGTGCTGATCTCGGGCAGCGCACAGGCGCCGCGCGTGCGCCTGTACTCCGAGCCCGACATGAGCGAATCGGACAAGCTGTCGTGGCTGCTGCTGGGACGCGCCTCCGAAGGCCTGGGCCGCAACGACACCGCGATCATCCAGCGCGCCGCGGTGGCGCTGCTGGCCGGCGAAGGCGAAGCGCCCACCGATTCGCTGCTGCGCCGCCTCGGTCTCGACGACCTGTCGGTGCGCCAGAGCGACAGCGACGTGCACGCCACCGTCATCAGCCTGGGCAAGCAGCTCTCGCGCCGCTGGTACGTCGGCTACGAGCGCAGCGTCAACGCCACCACCGGCACCTGGCAGCTCGTCTACCGCATCGCGCAGCGGCTGACGGTGCGCGCGCAAAGCGGCTTCGAGAACGCGCTCGACATCATGTGGACCTGGCGCCTGCAGGAGCCGCGCACCGAGGGCAGCGTGCGAAAATCCGTCCCGGCCAGGGCCCCCTGAGCGCGCCAGCCGCGCGGCCCGCCGACCCGCCGTAGTTCAATGGACAGAACGGGCGCCTCCTAAGCGCCAGATGCAGGTTCGATTCCTGCCGGGGGGGCCAAACCAACACGATCCGAGGAGGAAGGAATGATCCGCGAAGTCGAGGGCGACATCCTCGCGAGCCGTGCGCAGGTGATCGCGCACGGCATCGCCACGCACGAGCCGTTCGACACCGGGCTGGCGCTGGCGCTGCGCGAGCGCTTTCCGTCGCTGGTGAAGGACTACCGCCACGCGCTGCACGCCAAGGCGCCCGAAGCGGGCGGGATCTGGGTCTGGAGCGGCGTCGATGCGGACGGTTCGACGCGCCGCATCGTCAACCTGCTGACCCAGGGCATGCAGGGCCAGGGCAAGGCGGCGCGGCCGGTCAAGGCCAGGCTCGAGGACGTGAACCGCGCGCTGCGCGCGCTGGCCAAGTATCTGCAGGACGAAGGCATCACGAGCGTGGCGCTGCCGCGCCTGGCCACCGGCGTGGGCGCGCTGGACTGGGCCGACGTCAAGCCGCTCGTCGTGCAGCATCTGGGCGGCGCCGGCGTGACGGTGCTGCTCTACGAGGTCTACCGCAAGGGCGTGCAGGCCGACGAGCCGCCGGCCTGATCCGGGCCGCGGCCGCAGGCGCGTCGCCGCGCGCCGTTGCGGCACCTGGCCGCGTCGTGGGGCGCCGCGCGCGCCTCAGCGCGCCGGCGCCCAGGTCTGCAGGTGCGGCAGCAGCGCGCGGTACGGCGCGAGCAGAGCCACCGCCATCGCCGCCTTCACCGCCAGGTCGCCGGCCGCGAGCTGCAACCAGTTCAGCTCGCTGCCGGCGAAGGCGAGGAAGAAGAACACGCCGGTGTCGGCCACCGAGGCGACGAGCGAGCCGACCAGCGGCGCCTTCCACCAGCTGGCCCGGCGCCAGCGGTTGAAGACCAGCACGTCGAGCAGCTGCGACACGATGAAGGCCGAGCCCGAGGCGAGCGCGATGCGCCAGGGCGCCAGCAGACCCGACGCCGCCACCGCGATCACGAAGCCGGCCCAGGCCACGCGCCGGGCCACCGCCGGCCCGAGCGCACGGTTGGTCAGGTCGCACACCAGGAACACCAGCGGATAGGTGAACGCACCCCAGGTGAGCCAGGCGTTGATCGGGAACTGCACGGCCCAGTTCGACAGCACGATCACCGCGGCCATCGCCGCCACGGGCCAGCGCATCGAGCGCCACGACGCGGACCGGGTTGCGGAGTTCGGGACGGACATGCGTTGCGCCGGCGGCGAGCGCCGACGCGCGGCGCCGCCCGATGATCGCAGGAAGCGGGAGGGGCGGCATCATACCCGCCGCGCAACGCGCATCGCGCAACGCGCTCGGCGGCGCACGGGCGGAACGGCCCCGGGCTCTGCAGCAGCAGCAGCCGCCGCGGCGTCTACGATCGCACGCCGGCACGAGCCGCCAAGGAGAACCGCCGATGAAGACCCGCATCACAGAACTGCTCGGCATCGAGCACCCCATCGTGCAGGGCGGCATGCACTACGTCGGCTTCGCCGAGCTGGCGGCGGCCGTGTCCAACGCCGGCGGCCTGGGCATCATCACCGGCCTGACGCAGCGCACGCCCGAGCTGCTGGCGCGGGAGATCGCGCGCTGCCGCGCCATGACCGACAAGCCCTTCGGCGTCAACCTCACCTTCTTGCCGATCGTCGACACGCCCGACTACGCGGGCTACATCCGCGCCATCGCCGAAGGCGGCGTGAAGATCGTCGAGACCGCGGGCAACAACCCGCAGCGGTGGATGCCGCTGCTCGAGGAGCACGGGATCAAGGTCATCCACAAATGCACCTCGGTGCGCCACGCGCTCAAGGCCGAGGCGATCGGCTGCCACGCGGTCAGCGTCGACGGCTTCGAGTGCGGCGGCCATCCGGGCGAGGACGACGTGCCCAACTTCATCTTGCTGCCGCGCGCGGCCGAGGCGCTGCGCATCCCCTTCATCGCCTCGGGCGGCATGGCCGACGGGCGCTCGCTGGTGGCGGCGCTGGCGCTGGGCGCCGAGGGCATCAACATGGGCACGCGCTTCATCGCCACGCAGGAAGCGCCGGTGCACGCCAAGGTCAAGCAGGCCCTCCTCGAGGCGAGCGAGCTCGACACGCGGCTCGTGCTGCGCCCGCTGCGCAACACCGAGCGCGTGCTCGACAACGCCGCCGTGCGGCGCCTGCTCGAGAAGGAAAAGCGCCTGGGCGACCGGATCCGCTTCGAAGACGTCATCCAGGAAGTGGCCGGCGTCTACCCGCGCGTGATGCAGGAAGGCGCGCTCGACGCCGGTGCCTTCAGCTGCGGCATGGTGGTCGGGCTGATCCACGACATCCCGACGGTGAAGGAACTGATCGACCGCATCATGGCCGAGGCCGAGGGGCTGATCCGGCAGCGGCTGGCGCGGCTGCTCGACTGAGAGCCTGCGCGCTCGGCCGCCGCGGCTCTCGCCGCGGCGCCGGCCGCGAGCTCGCTGCCGCTCGCTTTACCGGGCGTTCACACGGCGCGACTACGATGCCCGCCGCGACGATCGAAGGCAGGGCCTGCCTGCGTCGCGCGTACTGCCCGCCATGACCGACGCCGCACCCCGGACCTCCGCACCGCCTCCGCCCGCCGCCGCCCGCCCGCGCCGCCGCTGGCTCGCCAGGGGGCTGACGCTGCTGCTGCTGCTCGCGCTGGCGGGCACGGCGTACTGGCTGGTCCAGCGTGCCAAGACGCCGGCCGGGTTCGGCCAGGGCCCGGGTTTCGGCGCGCCGGGTGGCCCCGGTGGCCCCGGCGGACCGGGTGGCCCGGGCGGGCCGGGCGGCGGCAGCGGCGGCGTCACGGTGGGCATCGCGCGCGCGCTGCCGGGCCGGCTGCCGGTGGTCGTCGACGCGCTCGGCACCGTCACGGCGCCGGTCACCGCCGCTCTCGTGCCGCAGGTCTCGGGCGTGCTCACGCAGGTGCTGTTCAGCGAAGGCCAGCGCGTGCGCAAGGACCAGGTGCTGGCGCGCATCGACGCGCGCGGCTACGAGCAGGCGCTGGCCCAGGCCAGGGCGCAGAGCGCGAAGGACCTGGCCCAGCTCGAATCGGCGCGCGTGACGCTGGCGCGCTACCGCACGCTGCTCGAGGAGGACTCGATCGCACGCCAGAACGTCGACACGCAGGCGGCGCTGGTGCAGCAGCTCGAGGCCGCGCTGCTGGCCGACCGCGCGGCCGAGCGCGCGGCGCAGCTCAACATCGACTTCACGTCGATCCGCGCGCCGGTCACCGGCGTCATCGGGCTGCGCGCGGTCGACCCGGGCAACCTGGTCGGCAGCAACACCACGGGCGGCATCGCGACGATCACGCAGGTCAACCCGATCGACGTCGTGTTCTCGGTGCCGCAGGACCGCATCCCGGCCGTCTTCGCCGCGCAGCGCGCCGGCAAGCTGCCGGTGAACGCGCTCGACCGCGCCCGTACGCGCACGCTGTCCAGCGGCACCTTGCTCACGCTGGACAACCAGATCAACACCGCCACCGGCACGGTGCGGGCCAAGGCGCGCTTCGCGAATGCCGACTTCGCGCTCTTCCCCAACCAGTTCGTCAACGCGCGCCTGCTGCTCGGGCAGGAAAGCGGCCTGCTGGTGCCGGTGACGGCGCTGCGCACCGGCCCGCAGGGCGACTACGTCTACGTCGTCGACGACGAGCGCGTCGCGCACATGCGGCCGGTCACGCGCGGCATCGCGACGCCCGAGCAGGTGTTGATCGCCAAGGGCCTGGAGCCCGGCGAGCGCGTGGTCGCCGAGGGCGGCGACCGCGTCAAGGACGGCGCCCGGGTGCAGCTCGCGGCAGCGGGCGGCGGCGCGTCGAGCCCGGGCGGCCGCGGACGCGGCGCGAGCACGCCGGCTGGCGGCGCGAGCGCCGTCGCGGGCAACGGCGCGAGCACCCCGGCGGCCGGCGGCGCGAACCTGCCGGCGAGCGACGGCGCGGCCGCCGGAGCGCGAGCCGGCCGTCCCGGCCCTCCCGGCCGGCCCGACCGGACCGACCGCCCCGCACCCGGCTCGGCTCCAGGCGCGCCCGGCGCCGCAGCGGCGGGCCCCGCCGCCTCGATGCAAGCCGAAGGCCGCCCGCCCTGGCTCGAGCGCCTGCCGCCCGAGCTGCGCGACAAGGTGCTCGCGCTGCCGCCCGAAGAGCGCCGCGCCTATCTGCACAAGCTGCGCGAGGCGCGCGCCGCGGGCGAGCAGCAATCGGGCCGCTGAGCGCAGCGGCGGCGGCATGAACGTCTCGCGCGTCTACATCCAGCGCCCGGTCGCGACGGCGCTGTTCATGCTCGCGATCGTGCTCGCCGGGCTGGTGGGCCTCCAGCTGTTGCCGCTGGCCGCGCTGCCGCAGGTCGACTACCCGACGATCCAGGTGCAGACGCTCTACCCCGGCGGCAGCCCCGACGTCATGAGCCGCACCGTGAGCGCGCCGCTCGAGCGCCAGTTCGGCCAGATGCCCGGGCTCGAGCGCATGAGCAGCACGAGCGCCGCCGGCGTGTCGACGATCACGCTGCAGTTCGCCCTCAACCTGAGCATGGATGCCGCCGAGCAGCAGGTGCAGGCGGCGATGAACGCCGCCGCCTCGCTGCTGCCGGCCGACCTGCCGGCGCCGCCCGTGTACGCCAAGGTCAATCCGGCCGACGCGCCGATCATGCAGCTCGCCGTCACCTCCGCGAGCCTGCCGCTGACCGAGGTGCAGAACATGGTCAACACGCGGCTGGCGCTGAAGATCAGCCAGATCTCGGGCGTCGGCCTCGTCACCCTCGCCGGCGGACAGCGCCCCGCCGTGCGCGTGCAGGGCAACCTCGAGGCGCTGGCGGCGATGGGCCTGGGGCTGGACTCGATCGGCAGCGCCATCGCCGCCGGCAACGCCAGCACCGCCAAGGGCAGCTTCGACGGCCCCAAGCGCCAGTACAGCATCAACGCCAACGACCAGCTGACGACGGCAGACGACTACCGCAAGCTGATCGTCGCCTACGTCAACGGCGCGCCGGTGCGGCTGGAGGAAGTGGCGCGTGTCGTCAACGCGGCCGAGAACGACCGTCTGGGCGCCTGGACCGGCATCAAGTCCAGCGCCGCCACGCCGGACGCCGCACCCGGCGCCGCGCCGGGTGCGGCCGCGGCCGCGCTCACGCCGGCGATCATCCTCAACGTGCAGCGCCAGCCCGGCGCCAACGTCATCGCCACCGTCGACGCCATCGTGCGCCAGCTGCCGGCGCTCGAGCGCAGCCTGCCGGGCAGCGTCCGGCTCACCGTGCTCACCGACCGCACGCTCGGCATCCGTGCCTCGGTCGAGCACGTGGAAATGGAGCTCGTGCTGGCGGTGGTGATGGTGGTGCTGGTGATCTTCCTCTTCCTGCACAGCCTGCGCGCGACGGTGATCGCGTCGATCGCGGTGCCGATCTCGCTCGTCGGCACCGCCGCCGTGATGTACCTGCTCGGCTTCTCGCTCAACAACCTGAGCCTGATGGCGCTGACGATCGCCACCGGCTTCGTCGTCGACGACGCGATCGTGATGATCGAGAACATCGCGCGCCACCGCGAGGCCGGCCGCCCGCCCTTCGCCGCCGCGCTCGAGGGCGCGGGCGAGATCGGCTTCACGATCATCTCGCTCACGGTGTCGCTGATCGCGGTGCTGATCCCGCTGCTGTTCATGCAGGAGGTGATCGGGCGGCTGTTCCGCGAGTTCGCGCTCACGCTGGCGATCACGATCCTGTTCTCGGCGCTGGTCTCGCTGACGCTGGTGCCGATGATGTCGGCGCGCTGGCTCGAGCCGGCAGACCGCGCCGGCTCGCGCATCGGCGCCTGGGCGCAGGCGCGCATGGACCGCCTGGTGGCGCTGTACGACCGCGCCCTGGTGCGGGTGCTGGCGCACCAGCGGCTGACGCTGGCCGTCGCGCTGCTCACGCTCGCCCTCACCGCGGCGCTGTACCTGGCCATCCCGAAGGACCTGTTCCCGACGCAGAGCACGGGGCAGTTGCAGGGCCAGGTGCAGGCCGCGGCCGATGTCTCGTTCGCGCGCATGAGCGCGCTGCAAGGCGAAGTCGCGCGCGTGGTGCTGGCCGACCCGGCGGTGCAGTCCGTGGCCTCGGTGGTGGGTGTGGACGCGGCCAACAACAGCGCGCTGGCGGCCGGGCGGCTGGTCGTCAACCTGCGCCCGCGCCGGCTCTTCGGCGAATCCGAGGCCGCCATCATGCAGCGGCTGCGCGAGCACGCGGCGCAGCAAGTCGCCGGCGTCGCGCTGTACCTGCAGCCGACGCAGGACCTGACGATCGACTCGGGCACCGGCCCGACCCAGTACCGCTTCGACCTCGAAGGCGTCGACACCGAGCTCGTGAACCAATGGGCGCAGCGGCTCGCCCGGCGCCTGGCCACGGTGCCCGAGCTGCGCCACGCCACCAGCGCCGCCGGCGCCACCGGCCCGGCCGCCATGGTGCAGGTCGACCGCGACACCGCCGCGCGCCTGGGCGTGAGCGCGAGCGCGCTGGACAACACGCTGTACAACGCCTTCGGCCAGCGCATCGTCTCGACCATCTTCACCGAGACCAACCAGTACCGCGTCATCCTCGAGGCCGCGCGCGACGACGCCGCGAGCCTGCAGGCGCTGCGCGACCTGCCGATCCGCACGAGCGGCGGCGGCAGCGCACCGCTGGGCTCGTTCGCCCGCGTCGCCGAGCAGCCCGCGCCGCTGCAGGTGAACCGCGTCGGGCAGTACCCGGCGGCGACGGTCGGCTTCGACACCGCCCCCGGCGTCGCCCTCGGCGCCGCGGTGCGGGCGGTGGAGGCGGCGGCGCGCGCCGAGGGCCTGCCGGCGGCGATCACGCTGCGCATGACGGGCGCGGCCGGCGCCTACCAGGGCTCGCTCACGAACCAGCTCTGGCTGATGCTGGCGGCGGTGGTCTGCGTCTACATCGTGCTGGGCGTGCTCTACGAGAGCTACGTGCACCCGCTCACGATCCTCTCGACGCTGCCCTCGGCCGGCATCGGCGCGCTGCTCGCGCTGATGCTCACGCGCCACGCGCTCGACGTGGTCGGCATCATCGGCCTGGTGCTGCTGATCGGCATCGTCAAGAAGAACGCGATCATGATGATCGACTTCGCGATCGACGCCGAGCGCAACCAGGGCCGGAGCGCACGCGAGGCCATCCACCAGGCGGCGCTGCTGCGTTTCAGGCCGATCCTGATGACCACCGTCGCCGCCCTGGCCGCCGCCGTGCCGCTGATGCTGAGCTGGGGCGACGGCGCCGAGCTGCGCCGGCCGCTGGGCATCGCGATCTTCGGCGGCCTCGTGCTGTCGCAACTGCTGACGCTGTTCACGACGCCGGTGATCTACCTCTGGTTCGACCGCCTGGGCCGGCGCCGGCGCCCCGAGGCCGAGGACGAGGACGATGCCGGATCGGCCGGCGACGACGCGCAACGCGCGCGCGGGGCGGATTCGCCTGCCCCGCCCGGCCCGCACGATGGCGCCGCGCTCGCGCCGCAGCGCCGATGAACCTCTCGCGCCCCTTCATCGAGCGGCCGATCGCGACCGTGCTGCTCACCGTCGGTCTGGCGCTGGCCGGGATCGCGGCGTTCTTCGTGCTGCCGGTGGCGCGCCTGCCGGCGATGGACTTCCCGGTCATCTTCGTCGGCGCGAACATGGCCGGCGCCAGCCCGGCCGACATGGCGCGCACCGTGGCCACGCCGCTCGAGCGCACGCTGGGCACGATCGCCGGCGTCAACGAGATGACGAGCTCGAGCAGCACCGGCTCGAGCCGCGTCGTGCTGCAGTTCGACCTCGCGCGCAACATCGACAGCGCCGCGCGCGACGTGCAGGCGGCGATCAACGCCGCGCGCGTCGACCTGCCGGCCAACCTGCGCGCGAACCCGACCTACCGCAAGGCCAATCCGGCGGCGCAGCCGTTCATGATCCTGGCGCTGACTTCGAAGACGCGCACCCCGGGCCAGATCTACGACGCCGTCAACAACATCGTCAGCCAGCGCCTGCTGCAGGTGCAGGGCGTGGGCGACGTGACGCTGGGCGGCGGCTCGCAGCCGGCGGTGCGCGTCGAGCTCGACCCCTTCGCGCTGGCCCAGCTGGGCATCTCGGGCGACGACCTGCGCGCCGCGCTGCAGGCCAACAACGCCAACCGGCCCAAGGGCGTGATCGAGCTGGGCGGCGCCGGCGACGGGCGCGCGCTGCAGGTGCTGACGCCGGCGCCGGGGCTGCGCGCGGCCGACTACCGCAACCTGATCGTCGCCGTGCGCAACCGCCAGGAAGTGCGGCTGGCGCAGGTGGCGCGCGTCGTCGACGGCGTGCAGGACACGCGCACGCGCGGCATGTTCAACGGCGAGCCGGCGATCGTGGTCACGATCACGCAGCAGCCCGACGCCAACCTGATCGCCACCGCCGACGCGATCACGGCGCTGCTGCCGCAGCTGCGCGCGCAGCTGCCGCCCGACATCGAGCTGGCGGTGGCGATCGACCGCACCGGCTCGATCCGCGCTTCGGTTCGCGAGGTCGAGGCGACGCTGGCCGTCGCCGTGCTGCTGGTGGTGGCGGTGGTGGGCGCCTTCCTGCGCACGCTGCGCGCGGCGCTCATCCCGGCGGTGGCCACGGTGGTGTCGCTGCTGGGCACCTTCGCCGTCATGTACGCGCTCGGCTTCTCGATCAACAACCTGACGCTGATGGCGCTGACGGTGGCCACCGGCTTCGTCGTCGACGACGCCATCGTCGTGCTCGAGAACATCGCGCGCCACCTCGAGGCCGGGCTGCCGCGCCGGCGCGCCGCACTCGAAGGCGCCAGGGAAGTGGGCTTCACCGTGCTCACCATCAGCCTGTCGCTGGTGGCGGTGTTCATCCCGCTGCTGTTCATGGGCGGGCAGCCCGGGCGCATGTTCCGCGAGTTCGCGCTGACGCTGTCGGCCGCGGTGCTGATCTCGCTCGGGGTCTCGCTCACCACGACGCCGATGATGTGCGCGCTGCTGCTGCGGCGCGGCCCGCGGCACGACCCGGCCGCGCCGCCGCGCCGCAGCCTGGCCGGGCGGCTGCGCGCGCGGCTGGGACGATGGGCCGGCGGCGCCGAGAGACGCGCGCTCGGCGCCTACGCCAGCGCGCTCGACTGGGCGCTCGCCTCGCCCTGGCTGGTGGTGGCGGTGCTGCTGGCGGTGGTCGGGCTCAACGGCTACCTCTTCGCCGGCATCACCAAGGGCTTCTTTCCGGACCAGGACAACGGCCAGCTCGTCGGCGGCCTGCGTGCCGACCAGAGCATCTCGTCGGCCGCGATGGCCGACAAGCTGCAGCAGGCGGTGGACATCATCCGCGCCGATCCGGCCGTGGGCACGGTGGTGGCGTTCGCCGGCGGCAGCGCGGGCGGCTTCCTGTCGGCGGCGCTCAAGCCGCCCAGGGAGCGGCCGCGCGGCGAAGGCACGCGCAGCGTCGTCAACCGCTTGCGCCCGCAGCTGGGCCGCATCACCGGCCTGCGCGTGTTCCTGACGCCGGTGCAGGAGCTGCGCATGGGCGGGCGCAGCAGCAACTCGGCCTACCAGTACACGTTGAAGGCCGACAACCTGGCCGACCTGAGGAGCTGGACGGTGAAGCTGTCGACGCGCCTGAAGCAAGACGCACGCCTCACCGACATCGACGACGACCAGAGCGACAACGGCGTCGAGGCCTACGTCGACGTCGACCGCGCCAAGGCCGCCGGCCTGGGCGTGTCGCTGGCGGCCATCGACGCCGCGCTCTACAACGCCTTCGGCCAGCGCCAGGTGGCCACGATGTACAGCGACCTGAACCAGTACTCGGTGGTGATGGAGTGGGCGCCGCGCGATGCCAAGGCGCCCGGCGCGCTCGACGATGTCCACGTGCCTGCGGCGGCGAGCGTCGGCCGCAGTACGGCGGCAACAACGAGCGCGACGAGCGCGACGACGGCTGCCGCGGCCGCCGGCACCGGCGGCGCCTCGGCCAACCCGGGGCTGCGCAACGCCTCCACCGGCCAGCCGATCTCGTTGCTGCCGAGCACCATGGTGCCGCTGTCGGCCTTCGCCGCGTTCCGCGAGCGTGCCGTGCCCACTTCCGTCTTCCACGACGGCGGCGAGCTTTCCGGCACGATCTCGTTCAACCTGGCCGACGGCGTCTCGATCGAGCAGGGCCGCCGGGCGGTGGAAGACGCCGTGGACGCGATCGGCCTGCCCAACAACGTGCGCGGCGCCTTCGCCGGCGCGGCCGCGCAGGCGCAGCAGACGCAGTCGCAGCAGGGGCTGCTGATCGCCGCCGCGATCGTCGTCATCTACATCGTGCTGGGCATCCTGTACGAGAGCCTGATCCACCCGATCACGGTGCTCACCACCCTGCCCAGCGCCGGCTTCGGCGCCGTGCTGGCGCTGCTGGCGCTGCGCATGGAGTTCTCGATCATGGCCTTGATCGGCGTGTTCCTGCTGATCGGCATCGTCAAGAAGAACGCCATCCTGATCATCGACTTCGCGCTCGACGCCGAACGCGCGCGCGGCCTGAGCGCGCTGCAGGCGGTGCGCGAAGCCTGCCTGCTGCGCTTTCGCCCGATCCTGATGACGACGCTCGCCGCCGGGTTCGGTGCGCTGCCGCTGGCGATCGGCTTCGGCCAGGGCTCCGAGCTGCGCCAGCCGCTGGGCGTGACGATCGTCGGCGGCCTGATCGCGAGCCAGTTGCTCACGCTGCTGACGACGCCGGTCGTCTACGTGCTGCTCGACCGGCTGCGCCGGCGCGGGCGCGACGAAGCCGCGCTGGCGCGCGCGGCCGCGGCCTGATGCCGGCGCGCGGACGAAGCGCGAGCGCCACGACAACCCCGCTGCGCCATACCGCAAGTGAATCGCCCAGCCATGCCGCCACCTCGCCGCCGGCCCGAGCGCGCCGAACACAGCCCTCGTCTCGAAGCGCATTTCGCGCCCGTGCGCCGCGCCCGGCTCGGCGCGACGCTGATGCTGGCCGTGCTGCTCGGCGCCTGCAGCACGGCGCCGCGCTACGAGAGGCCGGCGGTGCCGCTGGCCGCCGGCTGGAAGGGCGAGGCTCCGGCGGGCTGGGTCGGCACCGACGCGCATCGGCGCTGGCGCAGCGGCCGGTGGTGGGAACTGTTCGACGACGCCGACCTGAACGCGCTCATGCCGGGCATCGACGTCGGCAACCAGAACCTCGCGCTGGCGCTGGCCAATATGGCGCAGGCGCAGGCCCTGCTGCAGCAGGCGCAGGCCCAACGCTGGCCGGGCCTGGCTGCGCAGGCCGCAGCGCAGCGCAGCGGGCGCCCGGCCAACGGCTCGGCCTCCCTCGGCCTCGGCGCCAGCTGGGCGCCCGACCTGTGGGGCAGGCTCGGCGACGCGGTGCGCGCCCAGGGCGCCAACGTCCAGGCCGGCGAGGCCAACCTCGAGGCGCTGCGTCTGGCGGCGCGCGCCGGCCTCGCCAACGCCTATTTCGGCGCGCGCGAGGCCGACGCGGAGGGCGCCCTGGTCGACGCCATCGTCGTCGGCTACCGGCGCGCGCTGCAGATCACCGAGAACAACTACCGCGCGGCGCAGGCCGCGCAGACCGACGTGCTGCAAGCACGCAGCACGCTCGAATCGGCGCTCGCCAGCCGCGCCGCGCTGGCCGGCAGCCGCGCCACCTACGAGCACGCGATCGCGCTGCTGCTGGGCCGGCCGCCGGCCGCCTTCACGCTGCCCGTCAAACCCTGGATCGATGCGGTGCCGGCGCTGCCGGTGCTGCTGCCCTCCGAACTGCTGCTGCGCCGGCCCGACGTGGCGGCGGCCGAGCGCGCGGTGGCCGCGGCCAACGCGCAGATCGGCGTCGCGCAGAGCGCCTACTTCCCCAGCTTCACGCTGAGCGCCGCGGCCGGCGGCGGCGCGTCGTCGCTGGCCAGGCTCGCCTCGGCGCCGACCTTCACCTGGTCGCTCGGTACGAGCCTGGCGCAGAGCGTCTTCGACGCCGGCGCGCGCAGCGCGGCGCTCGCGCAGGCGCGCGCGGCGCACGCGGCGGCCACCGCGAGCTACCGCCAGACCGCGCTCACGGCGTTCGGGCAGGTCGAGAACCAGCTGACGGCGCTGGCCTCGCTGGCCGCGCAGATCGAGCACACGCGCGCCGCGGCCGACGCGGCCAAGGGCGCGGAGGAGCGCATCCTCAGGAGCTACCAGGCCGGCATCTCGGCCTACGCCAACGTCATCACCGCCCAGGCCACCGCGCTGGCCGCACGGCGCGCCGTGCTGCAGCAGCAGCTCCAGCGTCAGCAGGCCGTGGTGGCGCTGATCCAGGCGCTGGGCGGCGGCTGGATCGCGCCCTGGGAGGCGCCGGCCGAGGCGGCACGGGCCGATGCGGACGCGGTCGCCCAGTCGGCGGCGTCCACTGCAGAATCGCGCCATGACGAGCAAACCCCCACCCACGAACGTCCTGCCGCTGCGCCCGCAGGACCACACTGACGCGGCGCGCGTCGCCATCTCCTGGCTCGCCGAGCGCCACCGCAAGGGCTGGCGCCGCGCCTTCGAGGAGTTGATGGAGCACTGGCGGCCCGAGGGCGCCGAAGGAGGCTGGGATCTGGATGACGACGGCATGACCATGCTGACGATCAACGCCGGCGAGTGGCTGCTCGCGCGCGGCGAGATCCACGCCCGCGGCGCGCTGCGCGCCATCGACGAGTACCTGCTCGGCCGCGACGGCCCCTACCTGACGCCGGGCCAGAAGACCTGGATCGCGCAGCTGCGCGAACGGCCGCTGCGCCTGTACCGCGTGACCGAAGTGCGGCGCGGCGAAGGGCTGACGCTGGTGGACGAGCTCGACGCCGAGGCCGAACCGAAGACCGTGCGCGAACGCAGCGGCAGCATGACGGCCACGCCCGGCCTGTTGCTCGGCGCGCGCATGATGCAAGTAGGTGAAGGCGCCGAGGCGTACTGGGTGCTCTCGGGTGCGATGTACCCCTTCACCCGGCTGCAGGAGGCACGCGTGCTTGCGCAGGTGCGCGAGACGCAGGCCGGCGCGGCGCAACTGAAGCTGCATCCCGACAACCTGCGCGACCTGGCCGAGACCGAGATCGCCCGCGTCTGGCTGGCCCAGTGGCTCGAACCGGCGCCGCTGCCGCGGATCGTCGACGCCGCCAGCGGCGAGCCGATGCTGCTGGTGACCGACCACTACCGCGTGCGCGACGCGCAGGCGCTGGCCGCCGCGCTGGCGGCGCAGCCCGACGTCAGCGGCGACGCGCAGCGGGGCTGGCAGCGCGAGATGCAGGGCGACGATGGCCTGCAGCGCAGCCGCGCCGCCATCAACCCGGGGCGCGAGCCCGACCGCATCGAGGTCTTCTACCGCACGCAGCGGCTGGCCGACGAGGGCCGCGCCTGGTTCGAGGAGCTGGCCGGCCCGGCGGTGCAGCACCTCACGCGCGAGATCGCCGACCCGACCGCAACCCTGGCCGGCGCGCAGCAAGGCCGCGCCAGCGCGGCGCCGGCGGCGCCGCCTGCGGCCGCATCCGAGCTGCCGCCCGAAGTGCTGGCGCAGGCCCTCGAGCAGTTCATGCGCCGCCACTACGCCAACTGGTGCGACGAGCCCATTCCCGCGCTGGGTGGGCGCACGCCGCGCCAGACGATCACCACGCCCGCGGGCCTCGAGCGCGTCAAGGGCCTGCTGCGCGAGTACGAGGACGGCGAGCGCCGCCAGGCCGCCGTCCAGGGCCGGCCGCCGCTGTCGTACCAGTTCCTGTGGGACGCGCTGGGCATCGCGAGATGAACCCTGGCGGCGACGGCGGCAGCGACGGCGACGACGACAGCGGCGCCCGGCGTCGCGCGTTGCGCATCGATCTCGACGAGCTCTGCTGGGCCCTGAACTCACGCGACCCATACGGCCTCGGCAGCCACTGGCTCGACCTCGAGTCCGGCGCCCTGCTCTTCGTATCCGAAGCCGATGCGCCGCACGAAGGCAACGTAGACCCGCGCGACGACGAACGCTGGCTGCGCATCACGCCCGTCGAGTCGTTCGAGGCGTTCCGCATCATGGAGGACTTCGTCGAACAGTGCGACGACGCCCGGTTGGCCGACGCGCTGGCGCAGGCGCTGCGCCAGCGCCATCCGTTCCGCCGCTTCAAGGACCGGCTGCTCGACCAGCCGGCGCAGCGCGCGGCCTGGTTCGCCTTCGAGCGCGAGGCGATGGCCGCGATCGCGCGGCGCTGGTGCGAAGACCACGGCATCACGCCGACCTGGATCGTGCACCGGCCCGCGCCCCCGTCCTGAGCGCCCCCAGGGCCGGGCTGCGCCCAGCCCGCCCCCCGTGGGGGTCAAGCAAAGTGGCAGAGCCACATTTGCTTGAGAGCCATGCGCTCGTCGACGCCGGTCTGCGAAGCAAGGGGCAGCCGATGCGATGACGCGCCGCGAAGCCGAAGACGGTGCGGCGGCACGGCCAAGCGCAGCAAGCGCAGCAAGCGAAACAAGCGCAGCAAGGCGGTCGGCGCGTTGCATGCGAAGCGGCATCAACGCTGCAGGCTTGGGCACGCAGCCCGGGCGCGCCACGCACGGCATTCGGCACGCGCCGGCGCGCTCGCCGCGCCGCGCAAGGACTCGCGCCCCGAGTCGCCGCAGGCCGGCCCGTCGGCCCGCCTGCGGCAGCGGAATCGCCGTGCGCGCCGCCTGCACGACGAGCAGCACGGGATCAGGTCGATCCGCGCCCCGACCAGGGGGTCGGCCTCCGTACCCGGCACAAGCCCGGCGCGCGTCAACATAGGCGTCGCCTCGTTCATGCAGCCAGTGGCTGTTCATCCAAGCCCGCCGCGTGCGTCTTCACGACGAAGTCCCGCTCGGGTTCAGCGTGACGACGCCGATGGGCGTCCAGTTCCGAGCGCCGCCCGACCAGCGCCGCTGGCGGGCAATGCGACGTTGACTGCAGAGCGCGGCCGACGCATGCCACCTTGCGCACCACTGTCGGCATGCGCCGCCGATTCATCCCAAGCGCTGGGTCGAGAACTGCGAGCTATTGGCTTCGCTGCAGATCTTCGGGATGGCGGATGGGGTGGCTGATGGGACTCGAACCCACGACGACCAGAATCACAATCTGGGACTCTACCAACTGAGCTACAGCCACCGTAGAGGGCGCAGATTATAGCCGCCGGCCCCTCGCGGTCGCGCTTGCGCCGGCCCGCCGCAGCGGGGCCGGAACCGGCTCAGTTGGCCGCCGAAGCCGCGCGCGCCGCCGCCGGCAGGATCTCGGCCTTGTAGCGCTTCTTGAGCGCCGCGAGATAGGCCTCGGCCTCGGCCGCGCCCCAGGCCTGCGCGTACTGGCGGCGCAGGCCGGCGTCGCCGCCGGGCGCGGCCTCGCGCGGCAGCACCTTGGTCACGCGCACGACGTCGTAGCCGGCCGCGCCCAGGTCGACGCCGAGCAGCGCGGGCAGCTTGCCGGCGTCGGCGCGCAGCACGGCGTCGAGCACTTCGCGCGGCACGCCGGCGGCCTGTGCGCGCGAGATCACCGCCGTCCCGGGCAGGCTCTCGTCGGGTGCCTTGCGCAGCGCGGCCAGGCGCGCCTCGCCTTCCTTGCGCGCCGCCGCCGCGGCCTGCTGCGCGACGACGCCGGCACGCACGCGCTCCTTCACCTCGGCCAGCGGCAGCGTGCGTGCGGGCTGATAAGCGATCACATGGGCCGCAGCGAGCCGGTTCGGACCGACTTCGACCGCGTCGGTGTTGCGCTTGTTGCGCAGCGCGTCGGCCGAGAACACGGCGTCGAGCAGCTTGGCCGAGGCCAGCGCGCCGGTGGCGCCCGGCGCCGGCCGGCGCTGCACGGTGGCGCTGCGCTTGTCGAGCTTGAACTTGTCGATGAGCGGCTGCAGGCTGTCGGGCTGCTCGTAGGCGGTGTTGGTGAACTGCTCGGCCGCCTCGGGCCAGCGCTTGGCGAGCTGCTCCTTGCGCAGCTCGGACTCGATCTCGCCCTTGACCTGCTCGAAGGGCTTGCGCTCGCCGCCGCGCACGCCGGTCAGCTTGATGACGTGGTAGCCGAAGTCGCTCTCGACGACGCCGCTCAACTGGCCGGGCTGCAGGCCGAAGACGGCGTCCTCGAAGGGCTTGACCATCGCGCCGCGGCCGAAGAAGTCGAGGTCGCCGCCCTGGGCGGCCGAGCCGCTGTCGTCGGAGTTCTTCCTGGCCAGCTCGGCAAAGGCGCCCGGATCCTTGCGCGCCTGTTCGAGCAGCGCCTGGGCCTTGGCCTTGGCCTTGGCGCGTTCGGCCGCCGGCGCGTCCTTGTCGGCCTTGACCAGGATGTGGCTGGCGCGACGTTCCTCGGGCGTGGTGTAGCGCGCGGCGTTGGCGTCGTAGTACTTGCGCGCGTCGGCCTCGTTGACCGTGACGCCCTTGCCGAGCGCGTCGAAGTCGAGCACCACGTATTCGATCTGCGCCTGCTCGGGGGCGCGGAACTCGGCCTCGTGCGCCTTGTAGTAGGCCTCGATCTCGGCCTCGCTCGGCGCCACCTTGGCGGCGTAGGCGGCAGCGTCGAAGCGCTGGTACTGGATCTCGCGGCGCTGCAAGAGCGCGTCGAGCGCGCGCTCGGCGTCGCCCGCCGGCGCCAGCGTCGACAGCTCGACGCCGGCCAGCACCTGGCGCATCGCGTAATCCTGGCGCAGCTGGGCGGCGAACATCTCCGAGTTCATGCCCTGCAGCGACAGGATCTCGCGGTTCACCGAGCCGTCGGGGTTGCGCAGCGCGGCGAACTGCGGGTCGGCGGCGAACAGGCGCTGCAGCCGCGCGTCCGAGGGCGCGAGGTGCATGTCCTGGGCCGCCGCGAGCAAGGTGCGCTCGCGCACGAGCGCATTGAGCGTCTGCAGCCGCGCCTCCGGGGTGTCGAACGGCGCCGTGTCGGCGCCCGGCTGGCGGCGCACGCGCTCGAGCAGCCGCTGCTGGGCCTGGTCCCACTCGGCACGCGTGATCGCGTGCCCGGCCACCTTGGCCACGGTCTCGTTGGCGCCGCTGGTGAAGCGCGAGTAGCCCTCGATGCCGAAGAAGATGAACGACGGGATGATCAGCAGCAGCAAGAAGGCCAGCGTGAGCTTGGAGTGGTTGCGGACGAAATCGAACATCTCGGATCACCCTCGCCGGGGGGCGCGCGGCGCGGCACCCGGCCGAAAAAAAAGCGAACCGCGGTTCGCCTCGCACCCGGCGTCCATGCCGCCGGCGCTGCACGGCCGCCGCTGCTGCAACGGCGGCCGCGCGGAATGCGCCGGGATTGTAGTGCGCCGTGGTGGGTGCTGACGGGTTCGAACCGCCGACCTACGCCTTGTAAGGGCGCCGCTCTGCCAGCTGAGCTAAGCACCCGGCACGTCGTGGCGCTCGGCCTACCCGGCCGCCACGACCGACTGCGCGCGCCGCTAGCGCACGCCGTCCTTCAGCCCCTTGCCGGGGCGGAACTTGACGACGCGCGCGGCCTTGATCTTGATGGCGTCGCCGGTGCGCGGATTGCGTCCGGTGCGGGCGGCGCGCTTGCTCGCGGCGAAGGTGCCGAAGCCGGTGATCGTGACCGAGCCGCCCTTCCTGAGCGTCGTCTTCACCGCGCCCGTCATGGCCTCGAGCACGCGCGCCGCGGCGGCCTTGGACACGTCGGCCTGCGCCGCGATGTGTTCGATCAGTTCACTCTTGTTCACGACGCTGCCCCCTCTCGAGGTGGATCGATGTTCGGTTCACGCTGCGGCAGGTCCGCGCCCGCAGCCTTCGCTTGCGCACCGCTGCGGCCTGCCGCGCGGAGCCGGCGGGCGTTGGAGCGCAAGGGCGCGATTCTAGGGCTGGCGCGCGGCGCCGCGCAGCAGCCGCACGAGCCTCGGCCGCCGCGCGCACGGGCTCACCCGCGCTGCACCACCTCGGCGATCGCGCGGCCGACGTCGGCCGTGCCGGCGTGCCCGCCCAGGTCGGCCGTGCGCGGGGCCTCGCGGTCGGCGAGCACGGCCTCGATCGCGGCCAGCACCGCGTCGTGCGCGTCGCGCCGGCCGAGGAAGTCGAGCAGCAGCGCCGCGCTCCAGATCTGCCCGATCGGGTTGGCCAGCCCCTTGCCCGCGATGTCGGGCGCCGAGCCGTGCACCGGCTCGAACAGGCTCGGCCAGGCGCGCGTCGGGTTCAGGTTGGCCGAAGGCGCGATGCCGATCGTGCCGGTGCAGGCCGGCCCGAGGTCGGACAGGATGTCGCCGAACAGGTTGCTGGCGACGACGACGTCGAACTGCTGCGGCCGCTGCACGAAGTGCGCGCTCAGGATGTCGATGTGGAAGCGGTCCACCGCCACCTGCGGATAGGCGCGCGCCATGGCCTCGACGCGCTCGTCCCAGTACGGCATCGTGATCGCGATGCCGTTGCTCTTGGTGGCCGAGGTCAGCTTGCGGCGCGGCCGCGAGGCTGCCAGCTCGAAGGCGAACTTCAGCACGCGGTCGACGCCGTGGCGCGACATGATGGTCTGCTGCATCACGATCTCGCGCTCGCTGCCCTCGTACATGCGGCCGCCGACGCTCGAGTATTCGCCCTCGGTGTTCTCGCGCACGATCCACATGTCGATGGCGCCGGGCGCCAGCGGCCGGCCGGCGCGGTCGACCAGCGGCGAGTGCACGCCGGGCATCAGGCGCGCCGGGCGCAGGTTGACGTACTGGTCGAACTCGCGCCGGAACTTCAGCAGCGAGCCCCACAGCGAGACATGATCGGGCACCGTGGCCGGCCAGCCGACGGCGCCGAAGAAGATCGCGTCGTGGCCGCCGATGCGCTCCTTCCAGTCGGCCGGCATCATCTCGCCGTGGCGCGCGAAGTACGCGCAGTTGGCGAAGTCGAACGCGTCGACCTCGAGCGCGATGCCGAAGCGGCGCGCCGCGGCGTCGAGCACGCGCAGGCCCTCGGGCATCACCTCGCGGCCAATGCCGTCGCCGGCGATCGCGGCGATGCGGTGCGTGGTCATGTCGGTCTCCTCGAATCGGTGCAACAAGGGGTCAGCGCGGGCGCACGACGAGCGCGACGCCGAGCGCGGCGAGCGCCAGGCCGGCGAGCACGCGCAGGTCCAGCGCCTCGCCGAACAGCAGCCAGCCGAGCAGCGCGGTGCACGGCGGCACCAGGTACATCAGGCTCGTCACGCGCATCGCGGCGCCGCGCTGGATCAGCAGGTACAGCAGCGAGCTGCCGCCGAGCGTCAGCCCGAGCACCGACCAGGCCATGGCGCCCACCAGCTCGGGCTGCAGATCGAACGCGCCGCCCTCGAGCCAGGCCAGCGGCAGCGTGACGGCAAGCGCCGCCAGCAACTGCACCGCGTTGGCGCTGCGCACGTCGCAGGGCTGCACGAAGCGCTTCTGGTACAGCGTGCCGACGGTGATGGCGAGCAGCGCTGCCAGCGCGCAGCCGAAGTTGAACGCGCCCACTTCGCCCGCGCCGAGCTTGCGCCAGACGACGAGCACGAGGCCGGCCAGCCCGAGCACGAGGCCGAGCCACTGGCGCGCGCGCTGCGCCTGCCCGGTCGCGCCGAGCCACAGCGCGGTCAGCATCGGCTGCAGGCCGACGATGAGCGCCACGGTACCCGCACCCATGCCGTGCTTGACGGCCAGCCACACGCCGCCCAGGTAGCCGGCGTGCATCAGCGAGCCGGTGACGGCCAGATGCGGCCACTGCGCGCGCGCCGGCCAGGCGGCGCGCGCCCAGCGCACCCAGAGCCAGAAGGCGAGGATCGACAGCGCGTAGCGCCAGGCGAGGAAGCCGAGCGCCGGCGCGTGCGGCATGCCCAGGCGCGCGACGACGAAGCCGGTGCTCCAGATGAGCACGAACACGCCCGGCATCGCGGCCAGCATCGCGTCGCGCGCCGCGGCGGGCGGCGCCGCCGCGCCGGACGCGGGCCGGTTCATCGCGCGCGCGCCCGGATCTCGGGCACCGCCCGGCGCAGGTAGTAGACCATCGACCAGATCGTCAGCACCGCGGCCAGCCAGATCAGCACCGCACCCCAGGCGCGCGTGTCGATGCGGCCGAACAGCCGGCCGTCGTAGAGCAGGAACGGGATCGCGATCATCTGCGCCATCGTCTTGGCCTTGCCCACCATGTGCACGGCCACGCTGGCGGCGGCGCCGATCTGCGCCATCCACTCGCGCAGCGCCGAGATCGCGATCTCGCGGCCGATGATGATGAGCGCGACGAACACGTCCACCCGCCCGAGGTGCACGAGCACGAGCACGCAGGCGCAGACGAGGAACTTGTCGGCCACCGGGTCGAGGAAGGCGCCGAAGGCCGAGGTCTGGTTCAGCTTGCGCGCCAGCCAGCCGTCGAGCCAGTCGGTGAGCGCGAACAGCACGAACAGCACGGTCGCGATCAGGTTCTGCGTCGCCGTCGCCCAGGGCAGGTAGAACACCGCCAGGATGAGCGGGATCGCGGCGATGCGCGCCCAGGTCAGCAGCGTGGGGATGGTGAGGAACATCGCGGCCAAGCCGGGTGTTGCGGTGCGGCGGGTGCAGAGACGCTGCGCCGTCGCGTCAGTCGAGCGAGCGCGGCTTGAACCGGCGCGCGTCGTCGAAGAGGAAGGTCTCGACCCACTTCCAAGGCCTGGGCAGGCGCGACATGTCGCCGTAGGGCGCCGCGCGGCGGATGGCATCGACGGCCAGCTGCACGGTGTCGGCCGCCGCCGGGTTGCTCGGACGGCGCAGCACGACGATGTTGCGGATCGTGCCGTCGGCGTTGAGCTCGGTCTCGATCACCGGGATGCCGAACAGCACGTCGGGCACCGCCCCGGTGTACGAGCCGGCCGGCTGCGCGGCCACCAGACGCAGGCCGGCGCTGTGGCGGAATTCGTCCCAGCTGCGTGCCGCCTGCGGCGCCGACGGCCGCGCCGCGCCCGCCGCCGGCAGCGCGCCGGGCGGCGCCGGCGCGCGCGTGGCGCAGCCCGACAGCCCGAACAGGCCGGCACCCATGACGCCGAGCAAGCCGCCGAGCAGCAGCGCACGGCGCGCCGCAGCGCGCGTGCGCGCCGCGGGGGCGGCCGGCAGCCGCGCGTGCTCAGTGCATTGCACGATAGATCTCCTCGGCCAGTTCCTTCGAAATGCCTTCCACGCTCGCCAGGTCGGCCACGCCGGCGCCGGCCACGCCGCGCACGCCGCCGAAGCGCTGCAGCAGCCGCGCGCGCTTGCGCGGCCCCACGCCCGGGATCTCCTCGAGGCGGCTGCCGCCGGTGCGCACGCCGGCGCGCCGCGCGCGCATGCCGGTGATCGCGAAGCGGTGCGCCTCGTCGCGGATCTGCGCCACCAGCATCAGCGCAGCCGAATCATGCCCGAGCGAGACCTTGGCGCGCCCGTCGGCGAACACCAGTTCCTCGCGCCCGACCTTGCGTCCCTCGCCCTTCTCGACGCCGACGATGAGGCCGATGTCGAGGCCGAGTTCCTCGAACACCTCGCGCGCCACCGCGACCTGCCCGCGGCCGCCGTCGACCAGCACGAGGTCGGGCAGCCGCGCGGGGCTGCGCGCGCGCCGCGCCTTCGCGTCGTCCTTCGCGTCGTCCTTCGCGCCGGGCGTCGCGCCGGGCGTCGCGCCAGGCGTCGCGCCGGCCGTCGCATGTCCGCTCGCATCGCCTTCCCCATCGGTTTTCGCATGGTCGCTTGGCGCCGGCGCGGCGCGCCGGCCGTCGTCGTCGGCCCGGCCTGCGGCCACGGCCTCGGCCAGGCGGGCGTAGCGGCGCATCAGCACCTGCCGCATCGCGGCGCAGTCGTCGCCGCCCCTGATGCCCTCGATGTTGAAGCGGCGGTACTGCGCGCCCTGCATGCGGTGGTCCTCGTAGACCACGCAGGAGGCCTGCGTCGCCTCGCCGCCGGTGTGGCTGACGTCGAAGCACTCGACGCGCAGCGCGGCCGGGTCGGCCAGGTCGAGGTCGAGCGCCTCGACCAGGGCACGCGTGCGCTGCTGCTGCGAGCCCTCCTCGGCGAGCAGGCGCGCCAGCGCGAGCTCGGCGCCCCGGGCTGCCATCTCGAGCCAGATGCGGCGCTGCTCGCGCGGCTGGTGCGTCGCGCGCACGCGCGTGCCGGCATGCTGGGCGAGCGCGTCGAGCAGCGCGCCGCCCACCGGGTGGCTGGTGACGAGCTGCGGCGGCAGTGCGTGCGCGAGGTAGTGCTGCGCCACGAAGGCCTCGAGCACCGCCACCTCGGGCGTCACGGCTGCTGCGGCTGCTGCGGCTGCTGCGGCTGCTGTTCCGGCTGCTGTTCCGGCTGCTGCTCCGGCTGCTCCGGCTGCTGCTCCGGCTGCTGCGGCGGCTGCGCCTGCGGCAGTTGCTTCGGCTGGTTCGATTGCCTCGACTGCTGCGGCTGCCTCGAGCGCTTCGGCAGCGTCGCCGGCGTAGGCCGCGCCGGCCGCGCCGGCCGGTTCGTCGCGCCCGGCGCGCAGTGCCGCGCCCTCGTCGACATGGCTCGGGAAATAGGCGCGGTCGCCCAGGTGGCGGCTGCCGCGCACCATCGCCAGGTTGACGCAGGCGCGCCCGCCGGCCACCTTGACGGCGAGGATGTCGACGTCCTTGTCGGCCGCCGACAGGCTGCTCGCTTCCACCGCCTGCTGGTGCAGCACGCGCGCCAGCGAGCCGATGCGGTCGCGCACGGCGGCGGCCTTCTCGAACGCGAGCGCCTCGGCCAGTTGCATCATCTGCGACTGCAGGTCGGCGATCACCTCCGCGGCGTCGCCGCGCAGGAAGCGCTCGGCGTCGGCCACGTCGCGCGCGTAGTCGGCGGCGCCGATGTAGTCGACGCAGGGCGCGCTGCAGCGCCCGATCTGGTAGAGCAGGCAGGGCCGCGAGCGGTGCGCGAATACCGTGTCCTCGCAGGTGCGCAGCCGGAACACCTTCTGCACGAGCTCGATCGTCTGCTTGACGGCCCAGGAGTTGGGGTAGGGGCCGAAGTAGCGGTGCCGGCGGTCGACCGCGCCGCGGTAGTAGGCGACGCGCGGGAACTCGTGCGTCACGAGCTTCAGGTACGGGTAGCTCTTGTCGTCGCGGAACAGGATGTTGAAGCGCGGCGCCAGCGTCTTGATGAGGTTGTTCTCGAGCAGCAGCGCCTCGGCCTCGCTGCGCACCACCGTCGTCTCCAGCCGCGCGATGCGCGCCACCATCTGGCCGATGCGCGTGCCGTCGTGCTCGCGGTGCAGGTAGCTGGCGACGCGCCTCTTCAGGCTGCGCGCCTTGCCCACGTACAGCACGGTGCCGGCGGCGTCGATCCAGCGGTAGACGCCGGGCAGGTTGGGCAGCGCCGCCGCCTCGGCGACGAGCCGTTCGCGCGCCGCATCGGCAGCGGGCGCGGCCGTCGTCGCGGCCGCGCGGCCCGCATCGGCCTCGGGCGCGTCGACCGCCCCGGCTTCGCGGCCGGCAGCGGCTGCGGCGGCCGCTCTGCGGGGCGGCTCACGGCGCGCCTGAGCGGCCGGCTGGCGGGGCGGCTCACGGGGCGGCTCACGGGACGGTTCACGGGGCGGCTGGCTCACGGGCACGATTGTGGCGCCTTCGATAATCGCCCGATGGGCGCGCTGCGCTGGGACATCTTCGGCCGCGTCGTCGACAACTACGGCGACGTCGGCCTGTGCTGGCGCCTGGCCGCGCAGCTGGCGGCACGCGGCGACGCGGTACGGCTCGTGCTCGACGACCACGCGGCGCTGGCCTGGATGGCGCCGGGCGGCGCCGCCGGCGTGGAGCTGCTGCACTGGCCGGGCCCGGCGCTGCCCGGCGACGTCGTGATCGAGGCCTTCGGCTGCGACCCGCCGGGCGCATTCGTCGCCGCGATGCGCGCGGCGGCGCGCCCGCCGGTGTGGATCAACCTCGAATATCTGAGCGCGCAGGACTACGTCGAGCGCTCGCACGGTCTGCCCTCGCCGCAGCGCGACGGACAGACCAAGTGGTTCTTCTACCCCGGCTTCACGCCGCGCACCGGCGGGCTGCTGCGCGAGGACGGGCTCGCCGCCGAGCGCGCGGCCTTCGAGCGTACGCCCTGGCTGGCCGCACTCGACGCCGCGCCGCGGCCGGGCGAGCGCGTGGTGAGCCTGTTCTGCTACGCCAACGCCGCGCTGCCGCCGCTGCTGCGCGATCTGGCTGCCGCGCCGACGCTGCTGCTGCTCACGCCCGGCCCGGCACAGGCCCAGGTCGACGACGCCGCGCTGTCGGGCGCGCTGCGCACGCGGCGCCTGCCCTGGCTGGACCAGCGCGGCTACGACCGCCTGCTGTGGAGCTGCGATCTCAACTTCGTGCGCGGCGAGGACTCGCTGGTGCGCGCCGTCTGGGCCGGCGCCCCGTTCGTCTGGCAGGCCTATCCGCAGCACGACGGCGCGCACCACGCCAAGCTCGACGCGCTGCTCGCGCGGCTGTCGCCGCCGGCCGAGGCGGCGGCGCTGATGCGCGCCTGGAACGGCCTGGCGCCCTGGCCGGGCCTGCCGCCGGCCGGGCTGTGGCCGCACTGGCGCGCGGCGCTCGAGCGCTGGCGCGGCGCATTGCTGGCGCAGCAGGACCTGGCCACGCAGTTGCGCCGTTTCGTGCTCGGCAAGCGGCTGAACACCTAGCGTTTTCCCGCGGTCGAAGTAGAATCAGCGGCTTTGCGCCGAGGCGCCAAGCCCAAGCCGCGGCGTGGGGACCGCGGGCTCCTCCAGGGAACAGCCATGAAACTCGCTCAGGAAATCCGTGCCGGCAACGTCATCATGCAGGGCAAGGACCCGATGGTCGTGCTCAGGACCGAATACAGCCGCGGCGGCCGCGGCGCGTCGACGGTGCGCATGAAGATGAAGAACCTGCTCAACGGCGCGGGCGCCGAAGTCGTCTTCAAGGCCGACGACAAGATGGAGCAGATCATCCTCGACCACAAGGAGTGCACCTACTCGTACTTCGCCGACCCGATGTACGTGTTCATGGACGGCGAGTACAACCAGTACGAGGTCGAGGCCGACCACATGGGCGACGCCATCCAGTACCTCGACGACGGCATGGCCGTGGAAGTGACCTTCTACGACGGCAAGGCGATCGCCGTCGAGCTGCCCACCACCGTCGTGCGCGAGATCGTCACCGAGCCGGCCGTCAAGGGCGACACCTCGGGCAAGGTGATGAAGCCGGCCAAGCTCACCGGCACCGGCTTCGAGATCGCGGTGCCGCTGTTCGTCGAGAGCGGCGACAAGGTCGAGATCGACACGCGCACGCACGAGTACCGCAAGCGCGTCTGAGCCGGCCAAGGCGGCAACGCGCGCTCCGCCGCGGCCGCGGCGCAAGAAGGGCACCCGCGGGTGCCCTTTGCACATGCGCCGGCCTTATGCTGGGCGCCTCGGTTCGAGGGGCTCGCCGTGATCGACCACATGACCTTCCGCGTCGCCGACATCGCGCGCACGCGGGCCTTCTACGCCGCCGCGCTGGCGCCGCTGGGCTACGAGGCGACGTTCGACACCGTGCATGAAGGCGTGCACATCGTCGGCTTCGGCCGCGGCGGCCACACCGACACCTGGTTCGTCGACGGCCCTTCGCCCTACGGCGGCCATCCCGTGACCACCGGCTGCCACCTCGCCTGGCGCGCGCCCGACCGCGCCGCCGTCGACGCCTTCCACCGCGCCGCGCTGGCCGCCGGCGGCCGCGACAACGGCGCGCCCGGTCTGCGCGCGCATTACCACCCGCATTACTACGGCGCCTTCGTCATCGATCCCGAGGGCAACAACGTCGAGGCGGTCTGCCACGAGCCGGGCTGAGAGCCTGTGAAGACATGAATCGAGCGCGCGGGCGGACGTCGTGTCGACACCCGAGCGTGCCGCGCGGCTGCACGCGGCGATCGCCTCGATGAGCCCGCAGGCGCTCGCCTACCGCGGCCTCGAGCCGGTGCGCGAAGCGCTGCTCGCGTGGCTCGCGGCTCGCAAGACGACAGCCGCTGCAGCCGCTGCAGCCACCGGCTCTACCGGCGCCGCCCGCGCCGCCGCGCCGGCCGCCAACGCAGACCCCGCGGCGTGAAGACCGAGCCGATCACGCCGGCGCGCATCGACTGGGACGGCGGCGCGCCGCGCGCGCCCGACTTCGGCGACCTCTACCACCCGCGCGTCGGTGCCTTCGCGCAGGCCGCGCATGTCTTCCTGCGCGGCAACGGACTGCCCGAGCGCTGGCGCGCGCGCCCGCACTTCACGATCGTCGAGACGGGCTTCGGGCTCGGGCTGAACTTCCTCGCCACCTGGGCCGCCTGGCGCGACGACGCCCGGCGCTGCGCGCGGCTGCACTACGTCGCGCTCGACAAGCACCCGCCGGCGCTGGCCGACTTGCAGCGCGCGCACGCCGCACTCGTGCCGCCGGCGCTCGCCGCGGCGGCTGCGCAGTTGCAGGCGCAGTGGCCGCCGCTCACGCCCAACCTGCACCGGCTCGCCTTCGAGGGCGACCGTCTGCGGCTGCTGCTCGCCTTCGGCGACGCGGCGCGCGTGCTGCCGGCGCTGCAGGTGCAGGCCGACGCCTTCTATCTCGACGGCTTCGCGCCCGAGCGCAATCCGGCGATGTGGACCCCGGCGCTGTTCGAGGCGCTGCGCCGGCGCGCGGCCCCGGGCGCGAGCGCGGCCACCTGGAGCGTCGCGCGCAGCGTGCGCGACGGCCTGGCGCGCGCCGGCTTCGCCGTCGAGCGCGCCGAGGGCATCGGCGGCAAGCGCGAGATCAGCGTCGCACGCCACCGGCCGCGGCCGGGCCTGCGCGCGCCGCCCGATCTGCGCGTGACGAGCGCCGAGCGCAGCGCGCTGGTGGTCGGCGCCGGCATCGCCGGTGCCTGCGCCGCCGCTGCGCTGCACGCCGAGGGCTGGGACGTCACGCTCTGCGAACGGCACGCGGCCGGCGCCGGTGCCGGCGCCGGCGCCGAAACGATCGGCGGCATCTTCCATGGCAGCCTGCACGCCGACGACGGCCCGCACGCGCGGCTGCTGCGCAGCGCCGCGCTGCACGCCGCCCGCGTCCACGGCGCGGCGATCGCGCAGGGCGCAGCCGCCGGCCAGGCAAGCGGCCTGCTGCGCCTGGCGCCGCAGGCGGGGGGCATCGAGCCGCTGCTGGCGCTGGCGGCACGCTGCGGCCTGCCGCCGCATTACGTGCAGCCGCTCACGGCCGCCGAGGCGGCCGCTCGCGCCGGCGTACCCCTGGCCGCGCCGGCCTGGTTCTATCCGGGCGGAGGCTGGGTGGCGCCGGGCGGCCTCGTGCGCTCGGCGCTGCGGCCTGTGCGCGTGCGATACGGGGTCGACATCGCAGGTCTCGAGCGCCACGGCCAGCGCTGGCGCCTCGTCGACCGCGCCGGCCGCGTTGCCGGCGAGGCACCGCTCGTCGTGCTGTGCGCCGCCGAGCGCAGCCTGCCGCTGCTGGCCGGGCTGGGCCAGGCAGCCTGGCCGACGCGCCGTACGCGCGGCCAGGTGAGCGTGCTGGCGCAGCCGACGCCGCTGGCGCTTCCGCTGGCCGGCGACGGCTACGCGCTGCCGCTGGCCGACGGCCGGCTGCTGTGCGGCGCGACGCGCCAGCCCGACGACGACGACCCTCGCGTGCGCGCCGACGACCACCGCTTCAACGCCGAACGCGCGCGGCGCCTCACCGGGCTCGACCTGCCGCTGGCCGCCGAAGCCTGGCAGGGCCATGTCGGCTGGCGCCTGCAGACGCCCGACCGCATGCCGATCGCCGGTGCTCCGGTCGCGCCGGCCGTGCACGCTGCGGCAGGACGGTCCGCCTTGCACCGGCTGGAGCGCCTGCCCGGGCTGTTCGTCGTGGCCGCGCTCGGGGCGCGCGGGCTGACGCTGGCGCCGCTGCTCGGGCAACTCGTCGCCGCGATGGCCGAGGGCACGCCCTGGCCGCTCGAGCGCGACCTCGTCGCAGCCGTCGACCCCGGCCGCTGGCTCACGCGCGCCGCCGGCGCGCCGGCGAAGTCGAGCGCCGACGGCGCGCCTTCTGGGTCGAGCGCGGACGGCGCGCCTGCGGCGTCGAGCGTCGCCGGCGACCCCGGGCCCGCGGGCTGATCAGCGCGGCGCTGCGGGGTCGGGCCGCGCCGGGCCCGCGCCGGTGGTCGCATCGGGCGCATCGGGCGCATCGGGCGCATCGGGCGCATCGGGCGCGTCGGGCGTCTCGGGCGTCTCGGCCGCATCGGGCATGTCGGCGCCGCCCTCGGCCCCGGCCTCGCCTTCGCCGTGGGTCTTGTGCTGCGCCTTGCGCGCGGCCTTCTCCTCCTTCTTCTGCTTCTTGGCCAGCTCGCGCTGGCGCTTTTCGAAGGCGTAATTGGGCTTGGCCACGGGCGGTCCTCGGTACTAGACGGGTTCGGGGCCGATTAGAACACCAGCGTCTCGACGCCGGCGTCGCTGCCCAGCAGGCAGATCTGGGCGCGATGGCGCGCGAACAGTCCCACCGTCACCACGCCCGGCCACTGGTTGATCTCGGTCTCGAGCGCGATCGGGTCGCCGATCTCGAGTCCGCGCACGTCGAGGATCGGGTGGCCGTTGTCCGTGCGCACGCCGGGGCGCAGTGCGGCGCGGCCGCCCAGGGCGGCGAAGCGGCGCACGAGCTGCGGCGCGGCCATCGCGATCACCTCCACCGGCAGCGGGAAGCGGCCGAGCACCGGCACGCGCTTGCTGGCGTCGGCGATGCAGACGAAGCGCTCGGCCAGGTCGGCGACGATCTTCTCGCGCGTGAGTGCGGCGCCGCCGCCCTTGATCATGCAGCCGCGCGGGTCGATCTCGTCGGCGCCGTCGATGTAGACCGGCAGCCGCTCGACCGCGGCGGCTTCGAGCACGCGGATGCCCAGCGCGCGCAGCCGCGCGCTGCTCGCCTCGGAGCTGGACACCGCGCCCGCCACCGGCACGGCCGCCAGCGCGTCGATGAAGTGGTTCACCGTCGAGCCGGTGCCGACGCCGACCAGCGCACCCGGCGTCACGTAGGCCAGTGCGGCACGCCCGACCAAGGCCTTCAGTTCGTCCTGCGTCGCCATGCATTCCATTATCGGCGGCGCGCGCAGCGCCGATCGGTCGCCGGCCTGCGCAGGCGCGGGCGCGGGCGCCGTCTTGAGACAATGCAGGCATGAGCCCGGCTTCGCCCTATGCGCTCGCGCGCCCCTTCCTCTTCGGCCTCGACGCCGAGCAGGCGCACGAGCTGACGCTGGGCGCGCTGGCGCGGCTGCAGAACACGCCCGCGCAATGCCTGTGGGCGCAGGCGCGCGTCGACGATCCCGTCCGCGTCGCCGGGCTGCGCTTCGCCAACCGCATCGGGCTGGCGGCCGGGATGGACAAGAACGGCCGCTGCATCGACGGCCTGGGCGCGATGGGCTTCGGCTTCATCGAAGTCGGCACGGTGACGCCGCGGCCACAGCCGGGCAACCCCAGGCCGCGCCTGTTCCGCCTGCCGGCGGCCCAGGCGCTCGTCAACCGCATGGGCTTCAACAACGAAGGGCTGGCCGCCTTCGTCGCCAACGTCGCACGCGCGCGCGGCTTTCGCGCCGGCGGCGGCATCCTCGGCCTGAACATCGGCAAGAACGCCGCCACGCCGATCGAGCATGCGGCCGACGACTACCTGCTCGGGCTCGAAGGCGTGTACCCGCACGCCGACTACGTGGCGGTGAACATCTCGAGCCCGAACACCAAGAACCTGCGCGCGCTGCAGGGCGACGCGGCGCTCGACGCGCTGCTCGCCGCGCTCGGCGCACGGCGTGCCGAGCTCGCGCAGCGCCACGGCCGCGTCGTGCCTCTGTTCCTGAAGATCGCGCCCGACCTCGACGACACGCAGATCGATCTCATCGCGGCGACGCTCGTGCGCCACGGCATCGAAGGCGTGATCGCCACCAACACCACCGTCGCGCGCGAAGCCGTCGCCGGCCTGGCCCACGCCGACGAGAGCGGCGGCCTGTCGGGGCGCCCGCTGGCCGAGCCGAGCAACCGCGTCATCGGCCGCCTGCGCGCCGCGCTCGGGGCGGGCTATCCGATCGTCGGCGTCGGCGGCGTGCTGAGCGGTGCCGACGCACGCGCCAAGCTCGACGCCGGCGCGACGCTGGTGCAGATCTACACCGGCCTCGTCTACCGCGGGCCGGCGCTGGTGCGCGAGGCGGCACTCGCGCTGCGCGGCGCGGGGCCGGCGCAGCCGGGCTGATCGGTCGGCGCCACTCGGCGCGCAGCGAAGCGGCGGCCGAAGGCGGCGGTCGGCGGCCGAACGGCCCTCGCTCACCCGCCCGATCGAGGGCAAACCCGCCGACGCGCGGCCGCAGGGCGGGCGCCGCTCGAGGCGCAGCCTGGCGCCGGCGTCAATGCGTTGCGGGCAGCGGCGCGACCTGCGCGCCGCCGGCGGCCGGGCGCTGCCGGGCGTGATCGGTGCCGATGAACAGGTACATCGCCGGCACCACGAACAGCGTGAACAGCGTGCCGATCGCCATGCCGCTGCAGATGACGATGCCCATCGCCTGGCGCCCGGCGGCGCCGGCGCCCGAGGCGACGACCAGCGGCACGACGCCGAACACCATCGCCGCGGTCGTCATCAGGATCGGGCGCAGCCGGATCGACGCGGCCTCTTCGATCGCCTCGCGCTTGCTGCGGCCCTTGGCCTGCAATTCGTTGGCGAACTCGACGATCAGGATGCCGTGCTTGCTGATCAGGCCCATCAGCGTCACCAGCCCGACCTCGGTGTAGATGTTGATGCTGGCGAAGTCGAGGAAGACGAAGATCAGCGCGCCGAACATCGCCAGCGGCACCGAGACCAGGATCACCACCGGGTCGCGGAAGCTCTCGAACAGCGCCGCCAGCGCGAGGAAGATGATGATCACCGCGAAGGCCAGGGTGAACCTGAAGCCGCCCGACTCCTGCATGTACTGGCGCGACTGGCCGGCGTAGTCGACCTGGTAGCCGGCGGGCGCCGCCTCCTTGACGGCCTGGCGCAGGAACTCGAGCACCTGCCCCTGCGCCTGCCCCGAGACGCCGGAGATCGTGACCGAGTTGAGCTGCTGGAAGCGGTTGATCGACTCGGGCACCACCTCGTAGCGCAGGCTCGCGAACGTGGCGGCCGTGACGAGGGCGCCGGCGGGCGTGCGCAGGTACAGCTCGAGCGCGTCGGCCGGGTTGAGGCGGTCGGTCTGCTGCACCTGCGGGATCACCTTGTACGAGCGCCCGGCAATCGAGAACCAGTTGACGTAGCCCCCGCCGAGTGCGGCGCCGAGCGTGCCGGCGATGTCGGCCTGCGTCAGGCCGAGCGTGGCCGCCTGGTCGCGGTCGACCACGACCGTCGCCTGCGGCCTGTCGATCTTCAGGTCGGTGTCGGCGAAGTAGAAAAGGTGCGCGGCGTTGGCCTTGTCGAGCACCTTCTGCGCCACCTCGTCCAAGTTGCGGAACGACTCGGTGGTGGAGATGACGAACTGCACCGGCAGCCCCGCCCCGCCGGGCAGCGGCGGGAACTGGAACGCCGCGATGCGCGCCCCGGCGATGCCGTTCCAGCCCGCCTGCAGCACCTGCTGCAGTTCGTGCGCGCTGCGCCCGCGCTCGCTCCAGGGCTTGAACAGCACGCCCGCGAAGCCCTGGTTCGTGGCCGGAAAGCCGGTGAAGCGGAACATCAACTCGTATTCGGGCAGTGCGGCCGCGACGCGGTACATCTGCTCGCCGTAGCTCAGCATCTGCTGCGCCGTGGCGGTGGGCGCGGCGATGATCTGGCCGGCGACGATGCCCTGGTCTTCCTCGGGTGCGAGCTCGGACTTGGACATCTCGAACATCGCCGCGGCCGCGGCCAGCAGCAGCACGCTCATCACCACCGGCACCGGCCAGCTGTCGAGCAGCGCCTGCAGCCGCCGCCGGTAGGCCTGCCGCACGCGTTCGAAGGCGCGGTCGACCGCCTGCACGAAACGGCCCTCGTCCTGCTCGCGGCGGAAGATGCGCGAGGCCATCATCGGCGAGAGCGTGAGCGCGATCACGCCCGAGACCGTGACCGCGCCGGCGAGCGTGAACGCGAATTCGGTGAAGAGCGCGCCGGTCAGGCCGCCCTGGAAGCCGATCGGCACGTAGACGGCGATCAGCACCAGCGTCATCGCGACGATCGGGCCGCCGAGCTCGCGCGCGGCCTGGATCGCCGCGGGCAGCGGCGCCATGCCCTCCTTCATGTGGCGGTCGACGTTCTCGACGACGATGATCGCGTCGTCGACCACCAGACCGATCGCCAGCACCAGGGCCAGCAGGGTCAGCAGGTTGATCGAATAGCCGAGCGCGAGCATGACGAAGAACGCGCCCACGAGCGACAGCGGCATCGCGATCAGCGGCACCGCGACCGCGCGCAGGCGGCCGAGGAAGAGGTAGATCACGACGGCGACGATCGCCAGCGCCTCGGCCAGCGTCTTGAGGACCTCGGAGATCGAGCTGTCGATGAACTCGGTCGCGTCGTAGTTGATGGCGCCGGTCAGGCCGGCGGGCAGCTGCTGCGCGATCTCGGGGAACACCGCATGCACGCGCCTGGCGACTTCGAGGATGTTGGCCTCCGGCGCCACCTGGATGCCGACGAAGACCGAGCGCTTGTCGTGCAGGGCGACATTGACGTCGTAGTTCTCCGAGCCGAGCGTCACGTTGGCGACGTCGGCCAGCCGCACCAGGCCGTCGCCGCTGCGCTTGACGACGAGCTGCCTGAACTCCTCGACGCTGTGCAGGTCGGTCGCCGCGGTGAGCGGCACGCTCACCATCTGGCCCTTGCTCGCGCCCAGCGCGGCCAAGGCGTTGTTGGCCGCGAGCGCGGTGTTCACCTCGGCCGCGCTGACGCCGTGCGCGGCCATGCGGGCGCTGTCGAGCCAGGCGCGCAGCGCGAACTGGCGCGCACCCAGGATGTCGGCGCGCTGCACCCCGGACAGCGCGTCGAGCTTGGGCTTGACGACGCGGCTCAGGTAGTCGGTGATGTTGTTGGTGGGCAGCGTGTCGCTGTAAAAGCCCAGGTACATCGCGGCGATGGTGCCGCCGGTCTGCACCGTCAGCACCGGCTGCTGCGCCTGCGCCGGCAGCTGGTTGCGCACCGACGCGACCTGCGTGTTGATCTCGGTGAGCGCGCGGTTGGCGTCGTAGTTCAGGCGCAGCGTCGCCGTGATCGTCGACACGCCCGAGCTGCTCGTCGAGGACAGGTAGTCGATGCCCTGTGCCTGCGCGATCGCCGATTCGAGCGGCTGCGTGATGAAGCCGGCCACGGTCTGCGCGTCGGCGCCGTAATAGGCCGTGGTGACGGTGACGACGGCGTTCTGCGTCTGCGGGAACTCGTTGACCGGCAGGCTGAAGACCGAACGCAGCCCGAGCACCAGGATCAGCAGGCTGATCGTGCTGGCCAGCACCGGCCGGCGGATGAACAGATCGGTGAACTTCATCGCCCGCGCCTCATCTTTCCTGCGGCTTCGGGTTCGGGCTGTCGGCCGGCTGCACGCTGTTGTCGATCTTCACTTCGGTGCCGTTCTTGAGCTTGAGCTGGCCGCTGGTGACGACCTGCTGGCCCTCGGCCAGGCCGGAGGTGATCGCGACCTGGTCGCCGCGCGTCGCGCCGGTGGTCACGAACACCTGCCTGACCTTCTTGGGCTCGCCCGGCTCGACGACGAACACCGTCGAGCCGTAGGGGTTGTAGGTGATCGCCGTCTGCGGCAGCGTGAGGCGGCGCTGCGGCTCGCCGATCGCGATCTCGACGCGCACGAACATCCCCGGCAGCAGCCGCCGCCCGGGGTTGGGCACGGTTGCCTCGAGCTGCAGGTTGCGCGTCGCCGGGTCGACGCGCGGCGCGATCGCGCTGATGCGGCCGGCGAAGCGCGCGCCGGGATGGGCGTCGCCCGTAACCACGACGCGCTGGCCGAGCGCGAGCCGGCCGGACTCCTTCTGCGGCAGCGTGAAGCCGACGTGGATCGGGTCCAGCGTCTGCAGCGTGACGATCCTGTCGCCGGGGTTGAGGTACTGGCCCGGGGCGACGCTGCTGATGCCCAGACGCCCGGCAAACGGCGCGCGGATCGTCTTCCTGGCCACCAGCGCGCTTTGCTGCGCCAGGCTGGCGCGCTTGGCGCGCAGGTCGGCCTCGTCGGCATCGATCTGCGCCTGGCTCACGGCCTGCGCGGCGAACTGTTCGCGGTCGCGCGCGAGCACCTTCGCCGCGAGGTCGACCGCCGCCTGCAGCACCTGCTGCTGCGCGACGTCGGCGTCGGCGACGAGCTGCACCAGCACGTCGCCGGCGCGCACGTCCTGGCCGGACCTGAAGCGCACTTCGCGCACCAGCCCCGCCACCTCGCCGGCGACGTCGACGCCGCGCACCGCGACGAGCGAGCCCACGGCGCCGAGCTCGGACTGCCATTCGAGCATCTGTACGGCGGCGGCGCTCACCACCTGCGGCTGCGGCTTGGGCAGGTTGGCGATCATCGTGCGGATCTGCGCGAACTTGATCGCCGCCAGCGCGCCGACGAGCAGCAGCACGCCGAGCAGCATCCAAGCCATGCGTTTGGCGGTGCGCGAAGCCATCGGCGATTCCTTCCGTTGCCGGTTCGATTTCGTGTCGGGAGTCGGAGCCGTCGAGGACATGGAGACATGGACGGCGCAAGCGGCCCCACCCTTGCCCGGCTTTCAGTTCGACGCGGCCTGCGTGGCCGAAGCCGCGGCGGCGGGCGCGCGGTTCCACCAGCCGCCGCCCAGCGCCTGGAACAGCGCGGCGCTGTCGGCCAGACGCGCGGCCTGCGCCTGCACGCGGCCGACGCGCGTTTGCTGCAGCGCGCGCTGGGCGTCGAGCAGCGCCAGAACGCTCACGGCACCGGCGCGCTGCTGCGCCTGCACCAGCTCGAGCGTGCGCTGCGCCAGCGTCTCCGCCTCGGCCTGCGTGTGCAGCGCCTGGGCATCGCTGTGCAGCGCCTGCAGCGTACGGGCGACGTCGAGGAAGGCCTGCAGCACGGTCTGGCGGTACTGCGCGTCGGCCTGCTCGAGCGCGGCCTGCGCAGCCTGCTCGCGCGCGCGCAGCGCGTCGCGGTTGAAGATCGGCTCGAGCAGCCCGGCGCCCAGCGACCAGGCCGCAGCCGAGCGCTCGAACAGCCGATCGGCGGTGAGGCTCTGCAGGCCTGCGCTGCCCGACAGCGTGATCTGCGGATAAAGGCTGGCCGCCGCCACGCCGAGCTGCGCGCTCGCCTGGTGCAGCAGCGCCTCGCTGGCGCGGATGTCGGGGCGCTGGCGCACCAGCGCCGAAGGCAGGCTCAGAGGCAGCGCCTCGGGCAGTTGCAGGCCATCCAGATCGAACTCGGGCAGGCCCGCTTCGGCCGGCAGGCGGCCGGCGACGACGGCGAGCAGCTGGCGGTTGTGCGCGCGTGCCTTTTCGAGCGGCGGCAACGCGGCCTCGGTCTGCGCCAGCAGCGTGCGCTGCGCGAGCACCGCGGCCAGCGTCACCGCGCCGGCGGCCTGCTGGCGCTCGACCAGCGCGAGCACGCGCCGCTGCGCCGCGATGACCGAGCGCGTGGCGTCGATCTGCGCACGCAGCGCAGCGTCCTGGATCGCGGCGGTGACGACGTTGGCGCTGAGCGCCAGGCGCGCCGCCTCGAGCTGCCAGCGCTGCGCGTCGACGACGGCCTGCAGCGCCTCGAGGGTGCGCCGCGTGGCGCCGAACGCATCGACCTGGTACGAGACGGCGACGCTGGCGTTGTACAGCGTGTAGACGGTGCCGCCCGGCACACCGCTCGCCGCCTGCGAGCTGCGCTGGCGCACGAGGCCGGCGCTGCCGCCGACGCTGGGCCACAGGCCGCTCGCGGCGCCGGCCGCCTGCAGCGCCTGCGCCTGACGCAGTGCGGCGTCGGCCGCAGCCAGCGTCGGGCTGCGTTCGAGTGCCGAGCGCACCAGGGCGTCCAGGGCCGGCGAGCGGAACAGCTCCCACCACAGCGCGGGCACGTCGAGCGCCGCGTCGAGCCGTTGTGCCGAGCCGCCCGGGCCGGGCGCGCTGGCCGTGCGCGCCGGCAGCGGCGCGGCGGTGTACGGGTGCGAGGCGTCGGCCGGCAGCGCCGGCGCGGGCGGCACGAACTGCGGGCCGACGGCGCAGCCGGCCGCCGCGAGCGCTGCCAGCGCCGGGGCAAAAACCCTGCGGCGGCACGGCTCGTTCGGCAATCGACTCACGCTCTGCTCCTTGCGGCGCGCCGCGGCCGCTTCATGACGGCGCCGCGGCAGTCGCCGCAGCGCGCGAGCCGCGAGTCTACGCACGACAAGCCCATGGGCGCCGCGCGGGCGCGATTCACCTTCACAGGCTCTGGCGCGGCCCTGCGCGGCCCGGGCGCTTGCACCGACGCGCGTTCACTCGCCCACCACCACGCCTTCGCGGCGCGGGTCGGCGCCGCCGAACCAGCCGCCGGGCATGAGCTCGATCGCCTGCACGCCGCTCGTCAGCTCCAGCTCGCGCACCTCGTGTCCGAGCGCGCGCAGCGCCGCTGCCGTGGCGTCCGGGAAGCGCCCCGCTTCGAGCAGCAGCGCGCCGCCGAACGTGGCGAAGTTGGGCAGGTCGATCGCGCGCTGCACGTCCAGGCCCCAGGCCAGCGTGCCGAGCAGCGTCTTGGCGGTGTAGTGGATGATCGCGGCGCCGCCGGGCGATCCGAGCGCCATCACCAGCCGGCCGTCGCGCAGGTCGAACACCAGTGTCGGGCTCATGCTCGAGCGCGGCCGCTTGCCCGGCTGCACGCGGTTGGCCAGCGGCCGGCCGGCGGCGTCGGCCGGCACGAAGGAGAAGTCGGTGAGCTGGTTGTTGAGCAGGAAGCCGCCGGCCTTGCCGCTGCCGCCGTCGCTCATCAGGCGCGCGCCAAAGGCCGTCTCGATCGTCGTCGTCAGCGCGACGGCGCGGCCCTCGGCATCGACGATGCTGACGTGGCTCGTGCCGGACTCGGGCTGCGCCGGCATGGCGGCCCGCGCGCCGGCCTCGCCCGCCGGTTGCCCGGCCGGCGCGCGCGGCATGCGCGTCGGGCCGATCAGCGCGGCGCGCTGTGCGAGATAGGCCGGCGCGAGCAGCGCGCGCCAGTCGCCGCCGGGCGCCGCGACATAGTCGGGGTCGGCGACGTAGCGGTCGCGGTCGGCGAACGCGAGCCGCGCCGCTTCGGTGTAGACATGCAGCCAGGCCGGTGTCGGCAGGCCGTCGGCGAGCGGCGCCGGCGCCGGCGCTGGCGCTGCCGCGTACAGCTCGAGCATGCCGAGGATCTGCATGATCGCGATCTGCCCCGAAGCCGGCGGCGGAAAGCCGCAGACGCGGTAGCGCTGCCGCCAGTCGGTGCACAGCGGCTCGCGCCGCCGCGGCCGGTATGCGGCCAGGTCGGCTTCGCTCAGGCGCCCCGGATTCGCGGCATGGCCGCGCACGCGCGCGACGATGTCGGCCGCCACCGCGCCTTGGTGCAGCGCGTCGGCGCCGCGCGCGGCGATCGCGCGCAGCACCTCGGCCAATGCCGGATTCCTGAGCCGGTGGCCGATCGGCCAGGGTGCGCCAGCGGCGTCGAAGAAGTAGCGCCTGGCCTGCGCGTCCTGCGCCAGATGCGCATCGGCGGCGAGTTGCCGATGCAGCCGCTCGCCGACCGGAAAGCCGCGTTCGGCCAGCGCGATCGCCGGCTCGAACAGGCGCGCCCAGGGCAGCCGGCCGTGCGCGCGCTGCACGGCTTCGAGCATGCGCAGCGCGCCCGGCACACCCACGGCAAGGCCGCCGACCGCGGCCGCGCCGAACGGCATCGGCCGGCCGTCGGGGCGCAGGAACAGGCGCTCGTCGGCGGCCGCCGGTGCGGTCTCGCGGCCGTCCCAGGCGCTCGTCCGCTGTCCGTCCCACAGCAGCAGCAGCGCGCCGCCGCCCAGGCCACTGCTCTGCGGCTCGACCAGCGCCAGCACCATCTGCACGGCCACCGCGGCATCGACGGCATTGCCGCCGGCCTGCAGCGTGCGCCAGCCGGCTTCGGCAGCCAGCGGATTGGCCGCCGCCACCGCCATGCGACGCAACGCCCAGCCGGGCTTGGGCGTATGGCCCGAGCCGCGCTCGGGCAGCTCGCCGCGGTCGGCGTCGGCGGCCGCGCCGGACGGCGCGAGGGCTGGGCCGGCCGATGACGCATCGGCGGGCGCATCGACAGGCGCATCGGCAGGTGCATCGGCTGGCACGACCGACGGCGGCCCGGCACAGCCGGCCAGCAGCGCGAGCCACAGGACCCGCCGCGACAGCAGGCGCCGGCTCTGCACGATGCCCTCGCCAGACCCGGGCGTGCGCATGCCGATCCGGCCGCCGATCACGGCCTGCGCGCCATGCCCGTCGCAGCTGCCGCCGCGCCCTCGCCCTCGCCCGGCGCCGACGACGCGTGCGATGCAGCCTGCATGCCGCGCCGCCCTGCCGCCCTACTGCAGCGGCACGCCCGTCTTGGCCTGCACTTCCTCGCGCGTGACGCCCGGCGCGAGCTCGACCACGATCAGCCCGTGCGGCGTCACGTCGAGCACGGCGAGGTCGGTGATGATGCGGTCGACCACGCCCACGCCGGTGAGCGGCAGCGTGCACTTGGGCAGGATCTTGAGCTCCCAGCCGCCGTCCTTCTTGCGCGCCACGTGCTCCATCAGCACGACGACGCTCTTGACGCCGCCCACCAGATCCATCGCGCCGCCCATGCCCTTGACCATCTTGCCCGGGATCATCCAGTTGGCGAGATCGCCCTTCTCGCTCACCTGCATCGCGCCGAGGATCGACAGGTTGATCTTGCCGCCGCGGATCATCGCGAAGCTCTCGTGGCTGCCGAAGATCGACGAGCCGGGAATCGTCGTCACCGTCTGCTTGCCGGCGTTGATGAGATCGGCGTCGATCTCGTCCTCGGTCGGGAAGGGGCCGATGCCGAGCATGCCGTTCTCGCTCTGCAGCCAGACCGTGATGTCCTTGGGCACGTAGTTGGCCACCAGCGTCGGGATGCCGATGCCGAGGTTGACGTAGAAGCCGTCGTGCAGTTCCTTGGCCGCACGTTCGGCCATCTGGTCCTGGGTCCAGGGCATGTCGATCGCTCCTTGCTCGTTGCGCCGCGTGCCGGGCTCAGAGCCCGTGAAGATATGAATCGCGCCCGCGCAGGGGTGCCAAAGGGCGCTGAGCAAGGCGCAACGCGCAGCGCGGGCTGGCCGCCCGCGCAAGCGTTGCAACGCCGCGCAGCGCCCTTGGCACCCCTGCCCTACGGGTGGGGCCCCGGAAAGGGCCCACTCGTCGTTGCGAAGCCTCGCCGGGGCCCAACCCCGGCTGCGCTTCGCGCCTAGATTGGGCCCTTTCTGGGGCCCCACGCGGGCGCGATTCATATCTTCACAGGCTCTCAGGCCGCCGTCTTCGCGCGCAGCGTGCGCTTCTCGATGCGCTTTTCGGGGTGCGCGTTGAGCACCAGGCGGTGCACGTAGATGCCGGGCAGGTGCACGGCGTCGGGGTCGAAGCTTCCGATGGGCACGATCTCCTCGACCTCGACCACGCTCACGCGGCCGGCCATGATGACCGTCGGGTTGAAGTTGCGCGCGGTGCGGCGGAACACGAGGTTGCCGCTTTCGTCGGCCTTCCAGGCCTTGCCGAGCGCGACGTCGGGCACGAGCGCGCGCTCCATCACGTAGCTCCTGCCGTCGAACTCGCGCGTCTCCTTGCCCTCGGCCACCATCGTGCCCACGCCGGTGCGCGTGAAGAAGGCCGGGATGCCGGCACCGCCGGCGCGCAGCTTCTCGGCCAGCGTGCCCTGGGGCGTGAACTCGAGCTCGAGTTCGCCGGCCAGGTACTGGCGCTCGAACTCCTTGTTCTCGCCGACGTAGCTCGAGATCATCTTGCGGATCTGGCGCGTCTCGAGCAGCTTGCCCAGGCCGAAGCCGTCGACGCCGGCGTTGTTGCTCACCACGGTGAGGTTCTTCGCGCCGCTGGCGCGCAGCGCGTCGATCAGCGCCTCGGGGATGCCGCACAGGCCGAAACCGCCGACGGCCAGCAGCTGGCCGTCGCGCACGATGCCCTCGAGGGCGGCGGCGGCGCTGGGGTAGATCTTGCGCATCGGGGGCTTCTCCGGCGGGTCGCGATTCGCGGCACCGGCACGCTGCCGGCGCCAGCGCGCAAGCGTACTACGTAATGCCGCGCCCGATCGTCGCCGCTCGGCCGCGACGGCGCGGGGCCGTTCCGTAGAATCGGCCGCGCACCACAGCCGAGGAACCGCCCTTGGAACGCAGCGACCCGAACGCCTCGCTCGCCGATCCGAGCATGCTCGACGACGCGCTGGCGCGCCTGTTCGCGCCCTGGGTGCGCGCGCTCGACCTGCGCGTGCTCGACGCGCGCGCCGGCGAGGTGACGCTGGCGCTGCCCATCACCAGCGTGCACGTGCAGAGCGCCGGCGTGCTGTGCGCGCAGACGATGATGGCCGCCGCCGACGTGGCGATGACGCTGGCCGTGATGACGCGCCTGGGCGGTTTCAAGCCGATGACGACGGTGCAGCTGCAGACCAGCTTCCTGCGCCCCATCTCCGGCGCCAGCGGTGCGGCGCGCGTCGTCGCGCGCGTGCTGCGCATGGGCCGCAGCCTGGGCTTCGGCGAGGTGCAGATCATCAGCGCCGACGACGAACTCGCGGCGCACGCCACCACCACCTACACCATGCAGTGAGCGGCGGCGCCGCGCTCGCGCGGCGCGCTCAGAGCCTGTGAAGATATGAATCGCGCCCGCGATTCATATCTTCACAGGCTCTCAGGGGCCGATCTGCGCGCGCAGCGCCTCGGGCAGCGGCACCGACTTGCGCGTCGCGTAGTCGGTCCACACCATCTTGGCGCCGCCCTCGGCCCAGACGACGCCGGGCTGGTCGGTGCGCTCGATCGTGAGGTAGGTGTCGAAGCTGCTGCGGCCGGGGTTGGTGACGTAGAAGCGCGCCCGGACGTCGCCCGGGAACTCGAGCTGCCTGAGGAAGTTGCAGAAGGCGTTGACGATCACCGGGCCCTGCGTGCTGCCCTGCCAGCCGCCGCAGACCTTGTAGATCCAGTCCAGGCGCGCGATCTCGAAGTAGCGGAAGTAGACGGTGTTGTTGACATGGCCCATCGCGTCCATGTCGCCCCAGCGGATCGGGATCGTCGTCTCGTGCACGAGCTTCTTGGCCTCGGGGATGTGGAAACGCACGCGCCGTCCTCCTGTCGTTGCCGGCGTGCTGGCCGCACGTCTGCCGCTTGCCTGCCGCTTGCCTGCCGCTTGACTGCCGCTTGACTGCCGCCTCACTGCACGCCCAGCTCGCGCGCCAGCCGCTGCACGAAGGTGCGCAGTTCCGCGAGCTCGGCCGCCAGGCGCGTCTGCTCGGACTTGAGTGCTGCGAGCTCGCCGGCGCTCACGTCGCTGCCGCCCGCGGCGGCGACGCGGGCCGCGGGCGCCGGCGGCTCGCCGCACAGCAGATGCGCCCAGCGCGCCTCGCGCTCGCCGGGCGCACGCGCAAGCCTGACGGCGCGCGGCGGCTGCTTGGCGGCCAGCTCGTCGAGGAAGCCTTCCACCGACGAGATGTCGGCGAAGCGGTGCAGCCGCTCGCTGGCGAGTCGCAGCTCGGCCGCCGTCTGCGGCCCGCGCAGCATCAGCGTCGCGAGCAGCGCCACCGCCGCGCCCGGCAACTGCAGCGCGCGCGCCATGTTGTGCTCGTAGCGCACGACGCGGCCGCCGCTGGTCTCGAACACCAGCGCCAGCGCCTTCAGCCCGTCGAGCGCCGTCGCCACCTCGGCGTCGCTCGCCTCGATGACCGGATCGCGCGCCGTCTTCTGGTTGCAGCCGGTGACGAGCGCATTCAGGCTGAGCGGATAGGTGTCGGGCACCGTGGCCTGCTTTTCCACCAGCACGCCGAGCGCGCGCGCCTCGAGCGGGGTGAGCGGGCGCATCGGTACGGGTCAGATGTACTGGCCGTCGGTGGCTGCGATCACGGCGCCGTTGACGAAGCGGCTCTCGTTGGCGCACAGCATCACCAGCGCGGCGTCGAGGTCGGCCGGCGTGCCCACGCGCTTGCGCGGGAAGCTCTGCACCATGCGCTGCCCGGCCTCGGTCTGCCAGACATGGTGGTTCAGGTCGGTGTCGATGTAGCCCGGGCACAGCACGTTGACGTTGATGCCGTAGCGCCCCCACTCGAGCGCCATCGCGCGCGTCATGTGCACGACCGCGGCCTTGCTCATCGCGTACACGGCGATGCCCGGCGCCACGCCCAGGCCGGCCATGGAAGCGACGTTGACGATGCGCCCGCCGGCGAAGGTGCCCGGCGCCTCGCCCTTGGCGCGCGCGATCATCCGCCGCGCCACTTCCTGGGCGACGAAGAAGGCGCCGCGCGTGTTGGTGTTCATCACGAAGTCGTAGTCGTCCGGGCTCACGTCGAGCAGCCGCTGCGTCGAGGCGACGCCCGAGTTGTTGACCAGGATGTCGATCGCGCCCATCTCGGTCTCGGCGTGCGCCACCGCGGCGCGGATGCTGGCCGGATCGGTGACGTCGAGCCCGACGAAATGCGCGTCGCCGCCCTCGGCCTCGATTTCGGCGCGCAGCGTCTTGAGCCGCTCGACGCGCCGCGCCGCCATCACGACGCCGGCGCCGGCGCGCGCCAGCACGCGCGCGAACTGCGCGCCCAGGCCGCTCGAAGCGCCGGTGACGAGCGCCACGCGTCCGGAAAGATCGATCTCGTAGGCCATGAACGCAACCTCCTCGCGCGCGCAGGACCCGCGCCACGCCCTTGCAAACGACGATAGCACGCAGGCCGCGCGCCGGCGCGCATGAGGCTGCGGCATGCACCTGCGGCATCATCGTCGTGCCCATGCTCGAGATCCGCTCGCTCGCCAAGCACTTCGGCGCCACGCCCGTGCTGCACGACGTCACGCTGGCGCTGGCCGCAGGCGAGTTCGTCGCCTTGCTGGGCGAGTCGGGCGTCGGCAAGTCGACGCTGCTCAACTGCATCGCCGGGCTCGAGCCGGCCGACGCCGGCTCGATCGTGCTCGACGGCCAGGCGCTCGGGCCGCTCGGCGACGACGCGCGCGCGCGACTGCGGCGCGCACGCATCGGCTTCGTGTTCCAGGCCTTCCACCTGCTGCCGCACCTCACGGTGCACGAGAACGTGGCGCTGCCGCTGCTGCTGCTGGGCCGGCCCGACGCGCAGCGCGTCGAGGCGCTGCTGGCGGCGGTCGGTCTCGCCGGGCTGGGCACGCGCATGCCCGCGCAGCTCTCGGGCGGCCAGCTGCAGCGCGTGGCGATCGCGCGCGCGGTGGTGCACGCGCCGGCGTTGATCCTCGCCGACGAGCCCACCGGCAATCTGGACCCCGGCAGCGCCGAGCGCGTGCTCGCGCTGCTGCGCGCGCAGGTGCGCGAAGCCGGCGCGGCCTGTCTGCTCGTCACGCATTCGGCGGCGGCTGCCGCGCAAGCCGACCGCGTGCTGCGGCTCACTGCAGCCGGGGTAGTGGCGGCATGAGAGCGGCATGAGAGCGGCATGAGAGCGGCATGAGAGCGGCATGAGAGCGGCATGAGAGCGGCATGAGAGCGGCATGAGAGCGGCATGAGAGCGGCATGAGAGCGGCGTCGTTTCGCAGGCCGGAGCACCGTGCAGCGACGGCGGTCTGCCTGTCAGGTGGTGGCGGCATGAGGACGGCGCGGTGAAGGCGCAGGGCGGCGTCGCGCGCCGGTACCCGACGGCACCCCTGCCGACCCCGCTGCCGCCGGCAGGGCTCGCGCCGCTCGCGCGCCGATTGATCCTGCGCGAGTGGCGCCACCACCCGTGGCGGCACGCACTGGCGCTGGCGGCCGTCGCGCTCGGCGTCGCGCTGGCCTGGTCGGTGCACCTGATCAACGCCTCGGCGCTGGCCGAGTTCGCCGGCGCCGTGCGCAGCGCCGGCGGCGAGCCCGACCTCGTGCTGCGCGGCCGCAAGAGCGGCTTGGACGAGCGCGTGTTCGAGCGCGCCGCCGGCGACGCCGCGGTCGAGGCCGCGAGCCCGGTGATCGAAGTCGAGACCTATGCGCGCACCGAAGGCGGCGCCGCGCTGCCGGTGCGCGCAGTCGGCGTCGATGCGCTGCGCGTGGGCGCGCTCGCCGCCGCGCTGCAGCCGCGGCCGGCGCCGGGCGTGCCGCCGCTGGCCGTGCTCGACCCGAGGCGCGCCTTCGTCAACGCGCCGCTGCGCGCGCAGCTCGGCACGCTCGGCACGCTCGGCACGCTCGAGCTGCGCGCCGGCACCGGCTGGCAAGCGCTGGAAGTCGCAGGCGACGTCGCCGCCGGCGGCACGCCCCTCGTGGTCGTCGATCTGGCCGCGGCGCAGACCCTGTTCGGCCTCACCGGTCGCCTGAGCCGCATCGACCTGCGCCTGGCGCCAGGTGCCGACCGGCAAGCGCTGCTGGCGCGGCTGGCGCTGCCGGCGGACGTGGCGGCACTGCCGCCGCACGAGAGCGAGGAGCGCGTCGAAACCTTCTCGCGCGCCTACCGCGTCAACCTCACCGCGCTCGCGCTGGTGGCGCTGTTCGTCGGCGCCTTTCTCGTGTACTCGGTGCTGTCGCTCGCGGTCGCGCAGCGCACGCCGATGTTCGCCCTGCTGGGCGTGCTGGGCCTGACGGCAGGCGAGCGGCGTGCGCTCGTGCTCGCCGAGTGTGCGCTGCTCGGAGCCCTGGGCAGCGCGCTCGGGCTGGCGCTCGGCACCGCGCTGGCCGCGGCCGCGCTGCGCTGGCTGGCCGGCGACCTGGGCGGCGGCTTCTTCCCCGGCATCGCGCCCGCGCTGCACTGGAGCAGCGCGGGCGCGGCGCTGTTCGCGCTGCTCGGCATCGCCTCGGCGCTGATCGGCGGCTGGCGACCGGCGCGCGCGGCCGAGGCGCTGGCGCCGGCGCAGGCGCTCAAGGGCCTGGGCGGCGCGGCGGGCGCGGCGCCGCCGGTCTGGCCGGCGCTGGCGCTGCTCGTGCTGGGCGTGCTGCTGGCCTTCGTGCCGCCGCTGGCCGGGCTGCCGCTGGCCGCCTACGGCGCGGTGGCGGCGCTGCTGTTCGGCGGCGTGGCGCTGGTGCCGGCGGTGGTCGAGGCGATGCTCGCGCTCGTGCCGGCGCCGCGGCGCGCGCTGCCGCTGCTGGCCTGGCGGCGCGCGCGCTGGCAGCGCGCCACCGCGACCGCCGCGGTGGCCGGCGTGGTGTCCAGCCTGGCGCTCTGTGTCGCCATCACGGTGATGGTGACGAGCTTTCGCGCCGGCGTCGCGCATTGGCTCGACGTCGTGCTGCCGGCCGACCTCTACGCGCGCAGCGCCGGCAGCGCGGCCGCGGCCGAGAGCGTCTGGCTTGCGCCCGATGTCGCCGTGCGCGCCGCCGCCTTGCCCGGCGTGGCGCGCGTGCAGGCCACGCGCGTGCGCGCGCTGCAGCTCGCGCCCGGCCGGCCGGCGGTGGCGCTGCTGGCGCGGCCGCTGCCCGATCCGGCTGCCGCCTTGCCGCTGCGCGCCCCGCCGCTGCCGGCGCGCGCGGGCATGCCGGGCGTCTTCGTCAGCGAGGCGGTGGCGATGCTCTACGGCGCCCAGCCCGGCTCGACGCTGCGACTGCCGCTGGCACCGGACGCGGGGCGCCCGTCGCCCGATACGGCGGACGGGATCGAGGTCTACGTGCGCGGCGTCTGGCGCGACTTCGCGCGCCAGTTCGGCGCCATCGCGATCGACGCGGCCGATTACCGCGCGCTCACCGGCGACGCACGCGTCAACGACCTCGCGCTGTGGCTGACGAGCGGCGCCGCGGCCGACGCGGTGACGGCCGGCCTGCGCGCGCTGCTGCCCGATCGGTCGCTGCTCGAGGTCGTCTCCACGCAGGAGCTGCGGCAGGTGTCGCTGCGCCTGTTCGACCGCAGCTTCGCCGTCACGTACTACCTGCAGGCGGTGGCCATCGCGATCGGGCTGGTCGGCGTCGGCGCCAGCCTGGCGGCCCAGGTGCTGGCGCGGCGCAAGGAGTTCGGGCTGCTGGCCCACCTCGGGTTGACGCGAGGGCAGGTGCTGGCCTTGGTGTGCGGCGAGGCCGCCGCGTGGCTGGCCGCCGGCACCCTCGTCGGGCTGGCGCTCGGCGTCGGCCTGAGCCTGGTGCTGGTGTTCGTCGTCAACCCGCAGAGCTTTCACTGGACGATGGATCTCGTGCTGCCCTGGGCGCGGCTGGCGGCGCTCGCCGCGGCGGTGGTGGCGGCCGGCCTCGCCACCTCGGCGCTCGCCGCGCGCGGCGCCGTCGCGCGCAGTGCGCTGCGCTCGGTGCCGGAGGACTGGTGAGGCGCCGCCGCTGGCGGCGCGCCGCGGCGGCGCTGGCCGCCCCGATCGAGGCCCTGTGCGCCCGCGCCGGGCCCGGGCCCGGCCAGGACGAAGATCGCGTGCGCCGCGGCCGCGCCCTGCACTTCCCGCGCGACCACGGCGCGCACCTCGGCGCGCGCACCGAGTGGTGGTATCTCACCGGCTGGCTCGGCACGCCCGCGGCGCCGACGCACGGCCTGCAGCTGACCTTCTTTCGCAGCGCCACCGGCCTGGCCGCGGACAGCGCGAGCCGCTTCGCCGCGCGCCAGCTGCTGTTCGCGCATGCCGCGCTCACCGATCTGGCCGCCGGGCGCCACCGGCACGTGCAGCGCATCGCGCGCTGGTCGGGGCGCGCCGACGCGCAGCCTGACGCCGCCGCGCTCGACGACGCCGCGCTGCGCCTGGGCCCCTGGTCCTTGCGCCGCGACGGCGCGCAATGGCGCGCCGCGGTCGCCGAACGCCGCTTCGCCATCACGCTCGACGCGCAGGCGGCGCAGCCGCTGCTGCTGCAGGGCGACGCCGGCTGGTCGCGCAAGGGCCCCGGCGCCTCACAGGCGAGCCACTACTACAGCCTGCCGCAGCTCGCGCTCCAAGCGCGCGGCCGCGTCGACGACGGCGCCTTCGCCGGCAGCGGCCGCGCCTGGCTCGACCACGAGTGGAGCGACGAGCTGCTGCACCCCGAGGCCGTGGGCTGGGACTGGATCGGCATGAACCTGTTCGACGGCGCCGCCCTCACCGCCTTCCAGCTGCGGCGCGCCGACGGCTCCGTGCTTTGGGCCGGCGGCAGCTGGCGCGCAGGCCCGTCCGGCCCGCTGCAGGACTTCGCGCCGCAGGCGCTGGCGTTCACGCCCGGCCGGCGCTGGCGCAGCGCCGCGACGCAGGCCGCCTACCCGCTCGACTGGCAGCTCGTCACGCCGGTGGGCCGCTACCGCGTGCGCGCCTTGCTCGATGCGCAGGAGCTGGCGGGCAACGCCGGCTTCGGCGCCATCTACTGGGAGGGCCTGTCGGAGCTGCTCGACGCGCGCGGCCGGCGCGTCGGCCTCGGCTACCTCGAGATGACGGGTTATGCCGGGCGGCTGCGGCTGGGCTGAGCGCCTGCGGGCGCGCGCGCCAAGCTGCGCGACACGCCGCGCGACACGCCGCGCGCGGGCGCGCTTCGCCGCCGGCCAGGAGACCGCGAGAATCCGGAGCGCGTGGCGCGACCCGCGTCGTACCGGGCTTTCACACGGCTTCGCATTCAACGCCCCAACTGCGTTGCTTGGCCCCGCCGCGCTGCAGCACCGACTTCGGCTTCGCGCCTTGTCGTCGCATCGAATGCGAAACCGTATCAGCGCTTGGGCGCGCGCTGGTCGTCGCGCCGCGGTGCCGAGAAACGGCTCACCTCGACCGGCGCGGCGCGCACGCAGTTGCCGCCGGCCTGGCGCGCGGCGGCGACGGCGTCGCCGGCGTCCTCGACCAGCGCCTGCAGATGCAGGTGCGCCGGACGCAGGTGGGCGACACCGACGCTGACGCGCAGCGTCTCGCCGTCGGGCGCCACTGCAAGCCGTTCGGCATGCTCGCGGATGCGCTCGGCCACGTCGAGCGAACCGAGCGCGTCGGCATGCGCGAGGAAGACGGCGAGCCGGCCTTCGCCGTGCTCGGTCAGCGCGTCGGCCGCGCGCAGCGTCGGCGCGATGTCGCGCGCCAGCGCGGCGCGCATCGCCTCGACCGCCGCCGGGCCGTGGCGTTCGGCCAGGCGCGCGAAGCGGTCGATCTCGACCACGAGCAGCGCGGCGCCGCTGCCGTAGCGGCGCGCACGGGCCCACTCGCGTTCGGCCAGCTCCATGAAGCGGCTCGGCGCCATCGCCGGGCCCGGCTCGGCCGGCGCCTGGGCCGCCGGCGTGCCGCGCTCGAAGGCCCGCGCCAGACCGTACAGCAGCGCGCCGATCGGCAGCGCGGCCAGCGTCATGCCGGCGGCCGCGGCCGCGGCCGCGACCCAGGGTTCGCGCAGCCCGATCGCCGCCGCCAGCAGGTAGCCGATGCCCGCCGCCAGCAGGATCGACGCGGCCACCAGCAGCAGTGCCAGCAGCCCGAGCGGCAGGCCGACACGGGAGCGGGAAGGAGCGGCAGCGGCAGGACTCATCGAGACGCCTCGGCCGCTATTCGACCACAACCCGCGGCCTGCCGTGTCGCGCCGCGTGCCACCTGTGCCACACACCCCCCGGTTCCAGGGGCCGCGCCGGCGCTGGGGGCGTGGGCGGTGTGGGCGGCGTGCGCGCCCTGCAGCGGCCGCCGCATAGACTCGTGCCATGTCCGATCGTTCGCCACGCAACGCAGCAGCCACGCCGCGCTCGCTCCGCGGTCTGCTGCCCTTCGTGCGGCCGTACCGTGCGCGCGTGGCGCTGGCCGGCCTCTTCCTCGTGCTCGCGGCACTCGCCACGCTCGCGTTCCCGATCGCGCTCAAGGGGCTGATCGACCAGGGCCTGGTGGCCGCCGACCCGGGCCAGCGCGTGCTGGCGCTGCGCGGCCAGTTCCTGCTGCTGTTCGCGGTCGGCGCCGCGCTCGGCCTGTTCTCGGCGGCGCGCTTTTACATGGTGAGCTGGCTGGGCGAGCGCATCACGGCCGACCTGCGCAACGCCGTCTACGCGCATGTCGTGCGCCAGAGCCCGGAGTTCTTCGAAGCCACGCAGACCGGCGAGGTGCTCTCGCGCCTGACCACCGACACCACGCTCGTGCAGACGGTGGTCGGCAGCTCGCTCAGCATGGGGCTGCGCAACAGCGTCATGGGGCTGGGCGCGCTCGTGGCGCTCGTCGTCACCAACCCCTGGGTGATGACGCAGGTGCTGGGCATCCTGGTGCTGGTGGTGCTGCCGACGATGGCGTTCGGGCGGCGCGTGCGCAAGCTGAGCCGCGCCAGCCAGGACCGCGTGGCCGACTCCAGCGCCATCGCCGCCGAGGTGCTCAACGCCATCCCCGTCGTGCAGGGCTACGTGCAGGAGCGGCGCGAGGCCGCGCGCTTCGCCGAGGCCACCGAGAACGCCTTCGAGACGGCGCGCCGGCGCACCTCGGTGCGCGCGCTGCTCGTCGCCTTCGTCATCAGCGCCACCTTCGGCACGCTGCTGTGGGGCCTGTACCAGGGCACGCAGGCGGTGCTGGCCGGGCGCATCAGCGCCGGCCACCTCGGGCAGACGGTGGTCTTCGTCATCATCTTGGTGAGTGCGGTGGCGGTGCTGAGCGAGGTCTACGGCGACATGCTGCGCGCCGCCGGCGCCACCGAGCGGCTGATGGAGCTGCTGGCCGCGCGCTCGCCGGTGGCCGAGCCGGCCGCGCCGCTGGCGCTGCCGCCGGCGCGCGGCGGCTCGGCGGTGCGCTTCGAGCAGGTGCGCTTTCACTACCCGTCGCGGCCGCGCCAGCATGCGCTCGACGGCTTCACGCTCGACGTGGCCTCGGGCGAGACCGTGGCCCTGGTGGGCCCGAGCGGCGCCGGCAAGAGCACGGTGCTGCAGCTGCTGCTGCGCTTTTACGACGCGCAGCAGGGCCGCATCGCGCTCGACGGCGTGCCGATCGAGCGCATCGCGCTGGCCGAGCTGCGCGGGCGCATCGGCATCGTGCCGCAGGACAGCACGGTGTTCTCGACCAGCGCGCTGGAGAACATCCGCTACGGTCGCCCCGAAGCGAGCGCGGCCGAGGTGCAGGCGGCCGCCGAAGCGGCCTTCGCACACGAGTTCATCCGCGCGCTGCCCGAGGGCTACGCCACCCACCTGGGCGAGCGCGGCGTGCGCCTGTCGGGCGGGCAGCGCCAGCGCATCGCGATCGCACGCGCGATGCTGAAGAACCCGCCGCTGCTGCTGCTCGACGAGGCCACGAGCGCCCTCGACGCCGAGAGCGAGCGCATGGTGCAGGCCGCGCTCGAAGCGGCGATGCAGGACCGCACGACGCTCGTCATCGCGCACCGCCTGGCCACCGTGCAGCGCGCCGGGCGCATCGTCGTCATGGACGGCGGGCGCATCGTCGACATCGGCCGCCACGACGAACTGGTGGCGCGCGGCGGCCTGTACGCGCGGCTGGCGGCGATGCAGTTCGGGCTCGAGTCGGCCGCGGCCTGAGCGGCGGCCTGAGCGGCGGCCTGAGCATCCTGCCGCCGGTCGGCCCGGGCGACGCGGCGGCCCGCCGATAATCCACCGATGACCCCGCCCGGCCCGGCCTGCAGCACCTACGAGGACTTCATGCGCCATGTCTTCGAGCATGGCGTGGCCAAGGCCGACCGCACCGGCACCGGCACCAGGAGCGTGTTCGGCCACCAGATGCGCTTCGATCTCGGCGCGGGCTTTCCGCTCGTGACGACGAAGAAGGTGCACTGGAAGAGCGTCGCGCTCGAGCTGTTGTGGTTCCTGCGCGGCGAGAGCAACGTGCGCTGGCTGCAGGAACGCGGCGTGACGATCTGGGACGAGTGGGCGCGCGCCGACGGCGAGCTCGGGCCCGTGTACGGCGTGCAGTGGCGCAGCTGGCCGACGCCCGGCGGCGGCCACGTCGACCAGATCGCCGAGGTGGTGCGCCAGCTGCGCAGCGAGCCCGACAGCCGCCGCATCGTCGTCAGCGCCTGGAACGTGGCCGCGCTGCCGCAGATGGCGCTGGCGCCCTGCCACGCCCTCTTCCAGTTCTACGTCGCACCGGCCGCCGCGCCCGGTGCACGCGCACGCCTGTCGTGCCAGCTCTACCAGCGCAGCGCCGACGTCTTCCTCGGCGTGCCGTTCAACATCGCCGGCTACGCGCTGCTCACGCACATGCTGGCCCAGCAGTGCGAGCTCGACGTCGGCGAGTTCATCTGGACCGGCGGCGACTGCCACGTCTACGACAACCACGTCGAGCAGGTGAAGACGCAGCTGGCGCGCACGCCGTACCCGTTGCCGCGGCTCGCCATCAAGCGCCGGCCACCCACGATCTTCGACTACGCCTACGAGGACTTCGAGATCGTCGACTACCGGCACCACCCGGCGATCAAGGCGCCGGTCGCGGTGTGAAGCTGGTCCTGATCGCCGCCGTGGCGCGCGACGGCGGCATCGGCCGCGGCAACGAGTTGCTGTTCAAGGATCCGGCCGACCAGCAGCACTTCCGACGCACGACCACCGGCCATGCGGTGCTGATGGGGCGGCGCACCTGGGATTCGTTGCCCGCGCGCTGGCGTCCGCTGCCCGGCCGGCGCAACGTGGTGCTGAGCCGCGACGCGGGCTTCGCCGCGCCCGGCGCCGAGACGGCACCCAGCCTCCAAGCCGCACTGGCGCGGCTGGCCGACGCCGACACGGTGTTCGTGATGGGCGGCGCCGACTTGTACGCGCAGGCGCTGCCGCTGGCCGACGAGCTGGTACTGACCGAGATCGCTCGCGTCTACGAGGGCGCCGACGCCTTCTTCCCGGCCTTCGAGCGCGCGCAGTTCGACGAGGTCGAGCGGCGCAGCGCCACCGCGGCCGACGGCACGGCGCTGGCGTTCGTCACCTATCGCCGGCGGGGCTGAGACTACCCGGTCCCGCGGGCTGCGGCGACCGAGCGCGCTCGCGCAGCGCGAACTTCTGGATCTTTCCCGTGGCGGTCTTCGGCAGCTCGCTGAAATAGAAGCGCGACGGAATCTTGTAGCCGGCAAGATGCGCGGCGCAGAAAGAGCGCAATTCGCTTTCACTCGTCTGCGCGTTCTCGCGCAACTCGATGAACGCGACCGGCGTTTCACCCCACTTCTCGTGCGGCTGCGCCACCACGGCCGCGATCAGCACGGCCGGGTGGCGCTGCAGGACATTCTCGACCTCCAGGCTGGAGATGTTCTCGCCGCCGGAGATGATGATGTCCTTCGAGCGATCACGGATCTCGATGTTGCCGTCCGGATGCCGCACTGCGAGATCGCCCGTGTGAAAGGCGTTGCCGCGGAACGCGTGTACCGTAGCCTGTGCATCGCGGTAGTAGCCGGCCATCAAGGTATTGCCCACCAGCACGACCTCGCCCATGGTTGCCCCGTCCATGGGCACGGCGTTTCCGTCCTCGTCGACCACCAGCGTCCGGCTCGCCGTCGCATGCCGCATGCCCTGGCGGGCCAGCGCGCGCGCCACATCGGCCGCAGGCCGTGCGCGTTCCTCGTCCGTCAGGTCGCGCAAGGTGGCCGGCCCATAGGACTCGGTCAGTCCGTAGAGGTGGATCAGATCGAAGCCGAGTGCCGTGCATTGCTCGATCAGCGTCTCGGACGGGGAGGCGCCGCCCGTAGCCACCTTGACGCGGTTGCCGGCATTGCGCGTCGCCCGCGCAGGATGGTTCAGCATCATGTACAGGACGACCGGTGCGCACGCCAGGTGCGTCACACGGTGCGCCTCCAATGCCTGGAAGATCAGCGCCGGATCCGGGCGGTCGAGACAGACATGCAGGCCGCCGGCGGCAGTTACCGCCCAGGTATGACACCAGCCGTTGCAGTGGAACATCGGCAAGGTCCAGAGATAGGTCGCGCGCGATGTCAGCCCCAGGGCCAGGACATTGCCGATCGCATTCAGGTAGGCCCCACGGTGGGTGTAGACGGCGCCCTTGGGGCGCCCGGTGGTACCCGAGGTGTAGTTGACGCAGAGGGCCTGCCATTCATCGCCGATCGCCGACAGATCGAAATCGATGTCGATGCCGTCGTCGCCCAGGATATCGAGCGCGCCGCCTTCCGACGTGCCGCCCGACGGCGAATGCAGCACATGGCATGGCATGCCATGCGGAATCGCCTGCAGCGCGACCGCGCGGCATTCGGCGTCGCAAATCAGGAGTTTGCTTTCGCAATGGCCGAGGATGTACCCGACCGTGCCCGGGTCGAGCCGCATGTTGATCGTGTTCAACACGGCCCCGAGCATCGGCACCGCGTAGTGAGCGGCGAGCATCTCCGGGCGATTGGACGCCATGACGGAGACGACGTCGCCGCGCCCTACGCCGCTTGCCTTCAGGAAACGCGCGAAGCGCCCGACCAGGCGCGCGAACGCGCCGTAGGTCCATGCCCGGCTGCCCCAGACGACGGCGGCGCGGTCGCCGTGGACTTCCACCGCCCGGAGCAGGAAATCGACCGGCGTCAGCGGCACGTGATTGGCCGCGCGTGGGGCCAGGTAGGGTTCCATGTTCATGAGCGTCTGCCTGCTTCCTGCCGTCGCGCATCGAACAGCGCCGCGCGGCGCCGCGTCGTCCTTGTGCTTGAACCGGACCCGCGCCCCCGGTCGGGGTTCGCGGCAAGCGCCGGTCGAGTCGCCCCCGCCGGCTACGGCGTATCGTCTCCTGCGCCGGCGGCCCCGGGCCCGAGGTAGTCGCGCAGGTTCACGGCGTCCCACAGCTCCGCCGCGGGCCGCACGCGCTGCGGGAACTCCCGGTTCAGCGGACGCGTCGTGTCGATGATCACCTTGGTGGTCATGGGACCGCGTTCGCTGCGGGTCTCGCCGTAGGCGGTCGGATCCAGATGCGCGCCGAAGCTGTTCGTGACGATCGAGCAATCCGCGTCCGCCTGCACACGCGTGGCAACCGCCCAGAGCACCTCCTGGTCGTCGTAGATGTCGATGTCGTCGTCGACGACGATGACATGCTTGACGTCGTAGTTCGACCCGAGCACGGCCAGGCCCGCGAGCTTCCCCTCGCCCTGCACGCGCTTGCGCAGCGACACGTAGCAGTGCCAGAAATTGGCGCCCGAGGGCGGCAAATGGATGGCGTCCAGCGTCGGGACGATCTCGCGAACGCGCCGGAACAACTGCGCCTCGCGCCCCAGCACGCCCACCTGCGTATGTTCGCGGAACGACGGGAACAGATCGTGCCAGATGGGCTGCCTGCGATGCGTGATCGCCGTGACCTCGATGACGGGCACCTTCATGGGCGCGCCGTAATAGCCTGCATATTCGGCGAACGGGCCATCGTTCTCGAACGAATCCGGGGCGATCCGCCCTTCGATCACCACTTCCGCATGCGCAGGCACCTTCAGGTCGACGGTCTTGCAGGCCACGAGTTCGACGGCCTCGCCCAGCAGCCCGCCCGTCACTGCCAGCTCGTCGTGCTCGAGCGGGCCACGCGAAGCGGCACCGACGTGATAGGCGGGGTGATGCCCGATGAACACCGCCACCTCCATCGCCTTGCCGGCACTGTGGTGCCGGTTGCGGATCGTGGCGGCATGCTGCACCGGGTTCATCATGCACCCCATGCGTGTCCGCCCCTTGAGCTCATGCCGATAGGTGCCGACGTTGGTGACTCCGCTCACCGGATCGCGGCAGATCATGCATCCGATGGTGATGTAGCGGCCCGAGTCGCCGGCGCAGTGCTTCTGTACCGGCAGCCGATCGAGATCGATGTCATTGCCGGTCATCACGACTTCATGCACCGGTGCCGTCGCTCCGGTGAACGCAATTGGCGCGATCGGACTCGCCTCACGTCGCATGTACTCCGAAAGCACGCGCTTCTTGTCCGTCGGGTCAACTTCCAGCATGCGCGCCAACAGGCTATAGCTCGAGAACAGGCCGGTCACGACCGGCCAGCCGTACCCGGCGACATTGCGGAAGAGGACAGCCGGATAGCGCCCCTCCTTCGCGAGCTTCTCCTGAATCAGCGTCATGAACAGATCGCGCGGGATCTGCCGCTCGATCTCCACCAGGTCGGCCGACCGGCTCGCGCGCAGCCCGTCGATGAAAGAGCGCAGGTCCTTTGCCATCGTCGCCCCTCCTCGCTCATTCCGGCTCGATGCCCGAGGCCTTGATCACCTGGGCCCAGCGGTCGCGCTCGGCGGCGACGTATCCCGGGAATTGCGCTGCGGTGACATCCATGCTCATCGCACCCAGGCTGCGCATGCGCTCCTGGAAGTCGACCGAGGCGACGATCCGGGTGGTCTCCCGCGCGAGGATCTCCTTCAGATCACCAGGCAGCCCGCTCGGCGCGAACAGCCCGAACCAGGCACTCAATTCGAGCGCAGGCAGCCCGACCTCGTCGACCGTGGGCACTTCGGGCAGCAGCGGCGACCTGCGTTTCGTGGTGATGACCAGGGCGTTCGCCCTGCCGGCCTTGACCTGCGGCGCCGCCGTCACGATCAGGTCGAACATCAACTCGACTTCGCCGCCCAGCAAAGCATTCAGGGCCGGGGCACTGCCCTTGTACGGGATGTGGACGAGCCGCAGCTTGGCCGCCGTATTGAGCATCTCGCCGGCCAGATGATTCGATGTGCCGTTTCCTGCCGAAGAGAAGTTGATCTTTCCGGGCTGTTTGCGCGCCAGGTCGATCAATTCCGCCATCGAGCGCGCTTCCAGCTTCGGATGGGCGAGAAGAACGAACGGGATCGTCGCCAGCGGCGCGACGGCAGTGAAATCCTTCACCGGGTCGTACCCGATATTGCGCGCCAGCGCCGGATTCATGGCGTGCGAACTGACCGTCCCGATCATGAGCGTGTACCCGTCGGCCGGACTCTGCGCAACTGCCCTGGCGCCGATTGCGGTTCCGGCACCGGGCTTGTTGGAAACAACGACCGATTGCTTCAACGCCCGGCCTAGGTAATCGCCCAACGTCCGCGCCAGGACATCGGCCGAGCCGCCCGGGGGATAGGGAACGACGATCTGGAGCGGTCGCGTCGGATACGACGCCGCTGCCTCGCTCGCCTGGCCCGTGCCCGCTGTCAGGCCGAGCAGGCCCAGTACCGCAAGCGATTTCAGCAATGCCTTCATATGGTCTCTCCTGAAACGATCCGGCTCCGAGGCGTGCTCCGGTGCGTGCGTGACGCGCGCCCCATGTCGGGCCGGGCGTCCGGCGCGCCGGGTTCGGCATGCCCGCTGCGGCGTGTCCGGCTCAGATGGCCCCGGTCTTCGGATGGTGGAAGACGGGCAGCTCGATGTCCCATTCACGCTTCATGCGCTCGCGAATATCGCGGAGCGAGGACACGAATACCGGCTTCTCGAGCTCTTCGACACTGGCGCCCAACCCCGCCTCCCAGAGGATCCGATCGGACTCGATCTGGGCACGCGAGGCCTCGCTTTCCGGCGCCAGCCATGCAATCTGATAGCCGTTGAGCTCGACTTCCTGGACCATGTTGGCCACCGCATCGCGTATGCGCCGGCGCCCCTGCGCTCCGAGCCCGGGCAGCCGGCTCGCCACGAAATACCAGCCGAAAGCACAGTGCCTGGCTTCGTCGCGAAGGATCAGCTGGTAGGTCTTGCGAATCGCGGGCTGGGTCGTGATCTCGGCGACATGCTTGAACAGGTTGAAGATCACCTGCTCGGCCGCGCACACCAATGCCGCGACGGTGCATTCGACCGGCACGTCCAGGTCCAGCGCGAGGCGTCGCACCCCATGGGTCGAGACCGAGTTCTCGTAGTCGGCGGCCGGGGCATCGATGTAGCCGCCGAATTTCTCCGCGAGGAGATAACTGATCTCCGCATGGCGCGACTCCTCCTGCGAGCGAATGCTGAAGTACAGGCGCGCATCCGGGTCGACGGCATCGTGGCAGAAACGCACCTGCAGCGCCGGACTCTCCGAGATGGCACCGTACTCTCCCCATGCCCGGCGACTCCAGCGCGTGCGCAGCGCCATGCGCTGCTCGGGGGTATACGCAGCCGGGTCGATCGCATCCCAGTCGATCACCGTCACCGGATTCCATTGGCTCGTCAGCGAGGCGTGGAACAGCTTCCTGATCTTCGGATTGCGCGTCCCGAGCTCGAGCGGAAAACGGCTCTCCGGTTGGTCCAGAATGCTTCTGTAGGAGTCCATCACTGCGCTCATATCCATTCTCCGACCGATCGATTCACTTCGTGCCAGCGCGCTTCGGCTTGTGCCGCTCCGAGCGCGCCTCAGACCAGCCCCAGGCGCGCGTGCGGCCGCTGCGGCAGCTCCAGGCCCAGAGCACGCAGGCGCGGGCGCACGCCAGCCAGGTATTCGCGCAGGATCTGCTCCTCGGCGGCGGCCGTCGCCGCGCCCAGCCCCCCCGCGGCAGCGAGCGCCTGCGCTTCCTGGAGGCCTGCGCTGTCGATCGAGGTCGCGAGCGAGGGAACGTGATAGCCGGCGAATGCCACGTCCTGCAGCCACGCTGCGCCGGCATCGGCGAGCGCGGCGCGCTGGCGCTCGCCGAAGCGGGCCGCGCGGCCCTCGAGATAGTGCCAGCCGAAGGCGGCATGGCGCGTCTTGACGCGAACGCTGCGGTCGAGGATCCGGCGCGCCACCGGCTCGGCGGCATTGGCCTGGTAGGCGCGAAACAATTCCAGTTCGAATCCGTCCTCGATCGCGCAATGAACCGCGACGTACGCATCCAGATCCACGTCGGCATTCAGCGCGTCGCGATAGAGGCCGCGGTTGATCACGGTCTCCCAGGCGGGATCGACCGGTCGCGCGGGGCCGGGTCCGAGCAGCCCCGCGTAACGCTCGAAGCACTCGACCAGCATCGCCTCCTCGGTATTGCGCACGGTGAGGAAGTACTTGGGATCGACTTCGCGGGCGCGCTCCATGCAAAAGCGCAGCAGCAACGCGGGCGTCTCGGCGATCCCCGTGTACTCGAGCCAGGTCCTTCTGCTCCAGACCGCGCATGCGGCGTCGCGCTGGGCCGTTGTCGACGAGGCAGGATCGAAGGCGCTCCAAGCGATGTCCTCGTCGGGTGACCAGGTGTCGAGCTTGGCCTCCTGATACAGACGCTGGATCGGCGCCAGGCGCGGCGCCAGGTCCAGCGGGAAGCGGACCTCGACCGGGCTTTTGATAACGGCACTCGTATTCATGGATCGCCAACGACGCCCTTCCAAGATTTCATTTCGGCCCAGCCGGCCGCGAGCATGGCGGCGCCGACGCGCGGCTCCATGCGTCCGGTGGGCAAGCGGCGCGCCCCGCGGCATGCGCCGCAGGCGCGCGCGCTGCGCGCGCCCCGGAGCCGCCCTGACCCGACATCCATCGACCGCGGGATCCTGACCCGCCGCAGGATCAGCCGAGTGTTCCCATGGTGAAGTTGGCGTAGTCGTGGAAGGGCAGCACGTGATCACCCGCCTGAGTGATTCGGATCATGCTCTCGTAGACCTGGATCGGGTCCATGTGCGAACCGGTCGGGATCACCGGCAAGCCGGTGGCCTTCTTCGTTTCCTCGGGCGGGAAGAAGTTCTCGCGGATCGTGCACATGCCGGCGATCACGTAGCGGCCATCCTTCGTGTCGACGACCACCGACTGGCCGCCGGGGCTGTGGCCCGGCGTGTAGATCAAGTCCAGCCCCGTCGTGATGTGGTGGTCGCCGTCCAGCAGTTGAAGATTGCGCTTGGAAATCTCCTCGTAGATGTAGTCCGGCGCGTAGGTCCCCTTGAAGAGCGGGTGGATCGGCAGCTTCGCCCACTCGTTGCGCTGCACGAGGATCTTCGACTTCATGAAGTGCCGCGTGTTCATGCAGTGGTCCCAGTCCACGTGCGTCTGCAGCACCAGGTCGATGTCGTCGTAGGTCAGGCCGCGCTCCTTCAGGTGCTCGGCCAGCGGCTTGATCTCCTCCACGTCGGCGAACTTCTCGCCGGCGTACATCAAGGGGCCGCTCCTGCAGATATGCGTGCGGTAGTCCTCGGCGCTGCATCCGGTATCGACCAGCGCGTTGAGACCTCGGCCCTGGATCAGCCAGGTCGTGTAGGGGATGTCGACTTTCTCGCCGCATCCATGCATGTAGGTGAAGCGGCTTTTCTCGCGTTGCGGCCCTTTGGCCACCACCATGGGCGTGATCGTGAACATGATTGAACTCCTCGGCTAGTGATGAACGGCGGCCCCGGCTCAGGCCCCTTCGGGAAACACGTCAATCGGCAGATCGAGTCGATCGCCCCATTCCTTCCAAGCACCAATGTAATTGCGGACGCGCGGATACCCCAGGAGCCGGAGCGCGAGATAGGTATGCGCGCCTCGGTAGCCGCCCTGGCAGTAGGTGATCACCTCGGACTCCGGACGGATCCCCGCGGCCTCGTAGATGGGCGCGAGCACGTGCGCAGGCTTGAAGGCGCCTTGTTCGTCCAGATTCTCGAGATAGTCGATCCAGATCGCGCCGGGGATCGAGCCGCCGCGCGCGGCCTGGACATCCTGCCCCAGGTGCTCGAGTCGCGTTCGCACGTCGAGGATCCGTGTCCCGGGCTGACCGAGGCCGGCAAGGACCTCGCGGTACGACGCCAGTCGATCGGCCTGCGGTTGCAGCGCGAAATTCGTGCGCACCGGCGCGACGGGCTCGGCGGACAGCGGCAGCCCCGCGCTGGCCCAGGCGCGCAGGCCGCCGTTCAGGATGCGCGCGCGAGGATGTCCGAAGTAGTCGAGCAACCACCAGGTTCGTGCGACGCGCCAGTCGGTGGTGTCGTCGTAGAGAACGACCGTCTGCGCCGGGTCGATTCCCTTGATGCCGAACAGGTAGGCGATCATCCACAGGAAGGCCCGCAGCGGCGCCGGATCGGAGTCACAGAGGTTGAGCCCGTAGAGATCGGCATGCAGGGCACCGGGAAGATGGCCGGCGACGTAGGCCTCGGTCGGACGGCAGTCGATCAACTGCACGCCCGCGCTGCCAACGAGGCTGCGCAGCTCGTCTGGGGCGATCAGGATGGGGAGCGCGTAATCCTTCATATCACTTCTCGGGGCAGTCCGCCCACGGCGGCAGGGCCCCGCAACGGCTCGTTCTCCAGGCAGCCCGCTCGGCGCGGGCTGCTTCGGTGCGGCGTCAGGGCCGCCGCGCCAGGTACAGCGCAGCCGCCGCTCCTAGGCGACTTCCTCCATGGTGTCGCGACAGTGCCGGTGCTCGCGCAACGCGCTCAGGACCTGCTCCTGGGTAATCGGGATTCCCGCCACCTCGGTACCCAAGGCGTCGGCAACCGCATTGAGCAAGGTCGGAGTCGTGCAATTGAGCGCCGCTTCGCCGATCCCCTTGGCACCGAAGGGCCCGGACGCGTACGGGGTCTCGATGGCATCCGAAACGAATTCCACCGGGATGTCGAGCGCGGTAGGGATCATGTACTGAGCGAACGACGGGCTCGTCGGCAAGCCGTCCACGGTGGTCATGTCCTCCATCAGCGCATACCCCAACGCCTGGATGGCGCCGCCATAGATCTGGCCGTAGGCCATGACGGGATTGAGCACCCGGCCCATATCGAGCACGTTGACGATCTTGAGCACCCGCGTCTCGCCGGTATCCAGGTCGACCTCGACGTCGGCCGCAGCCGCCATGAACGTGTGGCCGTACATGTAGCGGCCCTCCGAGGCGCGGAACCAGCCTTCCTCGCGCAGCTTGTCGCCCACATCCGAACAGGCCTTGGCGACGTCGGCGAAAGCCAACGACTTCCCGGCGTCGGCTTTGGCGCGAATCCTGCCGCCCTCGAAGATCAGTTCCTCCGACGGCACCTCGAGCATCCTGGCGGCACGCGCGGCAATCGTCGCCCGCACGGGTTCCACGGCACGCAATACCGCGTTGCCCAGGCCGAAACTCAGCCTGGACGCGGAGGTCCTGCCGGCTCGCGGGCAAGTCGATGTATCGCTCATCTCGACCTGGATGGACTCCATCGACAGGCCGAAACCCTCGGCGGCAATCTGCGCCAGGACCGTAGAGATGCCCTGCCCCAACTCGGTTCCGCCGGCGTAGACGGAGACGCTGCCGTCGGCCTGCACTTCGACGGCGGCGCCGACACCCGACTTGCCGAGAACCGGTATCGCGCCCACGTCGAACACGGGCATGTCGAAGCAGATGCTGCGACCGATCCGCTTCGTCGAATGCTCGGGCTGGCTCGGCTTGGGTCCGATCTTCTCCAGGATGCGCTGAACGAGCTGGTCGATGCTGACCGGGCTGTCGCCCAGCATCGCACTGGCCGGCGAATCGTCGGCGGTCAGGAAGTTCCTGCGCCGCAACTCGAGCGGATCCATCTCGAGGGTGCGCGCCAGGCGGTCGAGCAGGCATTCGCGCGCAATCGCGGCCTGGGGCGCTCCGAACCCGCGAAAGGCGCCCGAATCGAGGTTGTTGGTGTAGATGGCTTCGGCACGTGTCCTGACGTTCGCAAGCCTGTAGGGGCCCACCAGGGCAGACATCAGCAGGCCCACGACCTCGGGCGTCCGCCCGGAGTAGGGGCCGGCGTCCGCGATCACCCGGCCTTCGAACGCCTGAATCACGCCGTTGCGGTCGGTGCCGATCCGCAGGTGGATTTCAGCGGGATGGCGCTTGGGGTGGAAGGCGAAGGATTCCTCGCGTTCGAGCACCAGCATCACCGGCACGCCGGCCAGCAGGGCCATGGCCGCCAGATGAACCTGGATCGTCGTGTTCAGCTTCCCGCCGAAGCCGCCGCCGACCGGCGTCCCCTTGATGTGGATCTTCGACCTCGGAACGCCCAAGGCGATGTGGATGTCTTCGGCCACGCCGTAGGGATCCTGCAGACAAGACATCACGTGCAGCACCCCCAGGGGATCCTGGTAGGCGACGCCGGCCTCCGGCTCGAGAAAGGCCTGCTCCTGCCGTGGCGTGCGGTAGGTTCCTTCGACGACGACTTCCGCCGCGCGGAAAGCCGCGTCGACGTCGCCCTTCGCGAACTGCTTGAGCATGCAGCGGTTCCCCGGGGCGTCGGCGTGAATCAGGTAGGCCCCCGGGGCCATGGCCTGGGCCGCGGAGGTGAGCGGCGGCAGCACCTCATACGACACCGACACCGCGGCAACCGCCTGCGCGGCGATTTCCTCGCTTTCGGCCACGACCATCGCGACCGCATCCCCGACGTAGCGGATCTCGTCGCCGACCGCGACCAGCACCGGACGATGAGCCACTTCGTAGCCGTAGCGGTTGGTCCCGGGCAGATCCTGCGCCGTGATGACCCGGCGCACTCCGGGGATCGCCGCCGCCGCACGCGTGTCGATCGCTGCCACGCGCGCCCTGGGATGGGGCGAGAACAGGATCTTCCCGAAATGCATGCCGGGCATCCGGATGTCGCTCGCGTAGAGGGTCTGCCCCGTCACCTTCGTGCGCGCATCGACCCTCTCGACGCCCTTGCCGACGATTCGCTCTGTGGTCATTCGGACCTCCGTTGCGTCGCTTGCCTTCATTGCTCGCCGAATGCGGCAGCGCTGATCGCGTCGACGATCTGGTAGTAGCCGGTGCAGCGGCAGAGGTTCCCGGACAGGGCTTCCGCAATCTGTTCCCTGCTCGGCCTGGGCGTCTCCTGCAGGAGTGCATAGGCACTCATGACCACGCCCGGCGTGCAGAAACCGCACTGAACGGCGCCGTGCTTGACGAAGGCTTCCTGCAAGGGGTGCAGGCGGTCCCCGTCGCCGATGCCCTCGATCGTCCTGACCTCGCGGCCCTCGGCCTGCACGCCCAGGACGAGGCAGGCGTTGACGGGTTCGCCGTCCAGGAGCACGGTGCATGCGCCGCAGTCACCGGCATTGCAGCCCTTCTTCGTACCGGTAAGGCCAAGTTCCTCGCGCAGGACGTCCAGCAGGCTCCGATGCTCGGCGATCTCGATGGAATGGCGGCAGCCATTCACGGTCAACCCGACACGACGTTTCGTCATTGGTCTGCTCCACGGCCCACGCTTGGCGGGCCCGTCAGGGTCTGCAACATCCGCAATGTCCAGGCCTCGACCAGCCGCCTTCGGCCGTCCGCGGTCGCCCGGATGTCGGATATGGGCCGGCACTCCTGCGCTGCGATTGCCGCCGCCTCGCGCAGATTCCCGGCACTCGGCTTGCGCCCGCGCAAAGCCGCTTCGGCCCGATGCGCACGCATGGCCGTCGGCGCCACCGCGCCGAGTGCGATGCGCAGGTCGCGCACGCGCCCATCGGCTTCCATTTCGACGCATCCGGCGAGATTGACGACACTGATGGCCTGCGCCTTGCGCCGCCCGATCTTGACGAACTGGCTGCGGCGGCTCATCGCGCCGACGGGGACGGCCACCTCGGCAACCACCTCGGACGGACGCTTCGCGGTCTTTCCGGGTCCGACGATGAAATCGGCAAGCGCCACCTCCCGGCCGCCCTCGGGCCCGACGAGGACGACAACCGCATCCGCAGCGAGCAGCGGCGGAACGGCGTCGGCCGCCGGCGAGGCGGTAACGATGTTGCCGCCCACCGTGGCCCGATTGCGGATCTGGCGCGAGCTCATCTCGCTGACGGCACTGACCAAGGCAGGCAGCGCGCCTCGCACGGCCGGCGACGCGGCGATTTCCGTCACCCGGGCCGCCGCACCGATGCGCAGCATTCCATCCTTCAGGACGATTGCGCGCAACGGCGCCAGTTCACTGACATCGAACAGCACGCGGGGTCGCATCTTGCCGGCTCTCAGCTTGACATGCAGATCCGTCCCGCCGGCGAGAACGGCGCCTTCCGCACCGGCCTCGCCCAGACCGCGCACCAACTCCTGCAGCGAGCCCGGTCGCACGTAATCGAAGGCATCCACTTCAGTCTCCCTGCGCTGCGCCGCCGCCTCGACGAGCGCCCCGGATCCGCTCCGCCGCGGCACCCGGCACCCGCAGCACTCGCCGCGAGCACGAATATGGGCGCAGTCCGATGACCATGTTCACTGCGCCGCCATCTCCGACGTCCCCAGGTAGCTCTTCAAGATGCGATCGTCCTTCAAGAGATCGTCCCTCGGCCCGCCGAGCGCGACCTTCCCCATCTCCAGCACGTAGCCGCGATCGGCGAGCTGCAGGGCGATGCGCGCGTTCTGCTCCACGAGCAATATCGTCGTCTGCCGCCTGAGTTGTTCGAGCACGCGGAAGATGTCCTTCACGATGAGAGGCGCCAACCCCATCGAAGGTTCATCGAGCAACAGGAGTTTCGGGCGCGTCATCATTGCGCGCGCGATCGCCAGCATCTGCTGCTCGCCGCCGGAAAGCAGCCCGGCCATCTGCCTTTCGCGTCGACCGAGCACCGGGAACGTCTCGTAGAGCAGCCCGAGATCGCGACGCACCTCCGCGCGCTGCGCGGAGCCGCGCCTTAGGTAGGCGCCCATCATCAGGTTCTCCCGGACTGTCAGCGGCCCGAAGACCCGCCGCCCCTCCGGCACCATTGCCACGCCGCGTGCGACGATCGCCGTCGGGGCCAGGCCATTCAGGCTCGTCCCGTCCAAGCCGATGGTGCCCGAACCGACAGGCAGCATGCCGCAGATGGCACGCAACAAGGTGGTCTTGCCGGCGCCGTTGGGGCCGATCACGCAGACGACTTCTCCGGCCTCGACATGCAGTTCCACGTCGTGCAAAACGCGCAAGCGCCCATAACCCGCGCTGAGCCTCTCTACACGGAGCACATCAGACCTCGGCGCCCAAGTAGACCTCGATGACCCGCTCGTTCCGCTGGATTTCCGCCGGGCTGCCCTCGGCGATCTTCGCGCCGAAATTCAGGACCACGACTTCATCGCTGAGGTTCATCACCAGATGCATGTCGTGCTCGACCAGCAGCACGGTCACGCCCTCGTCGCGGACTTCTCGGACCAGATTCATCATGTGTTCGGTTTCGCCGCGCGTCAGCCCGGCGGCGAATTCGTCGAGCAACAGGAGCCGCGGGCCCATCGCCAGGGCGCGCGCCATCTCGAGCAGTTTCAATTCTCCGCACGCCAGATCGCCCGCGGACTCGTCCGCCTTGTCCGCGAGTCCCACCTTCTTCAGGGTCGCCAGACAACGCTTGCGCGTCTCCAGTTCTTCTCGGCGCGATCGGCGCGTGAAAAGCAAGGCATCGAGCCAGGACGCTCGGCCGCGCAGGTGATATCCCACCTGCACGTTCTCCAGCACCGACATCTCCCCGAAGATCTGCGGGGTCTGGAAGGTGCGCCCCATCCCCAAGGCCGCGCGGCGATTCGGAGCCAGGTCGGTCAGGATCCGATCGCCGAACCGAATGCAGCCGGCGGTGGGCGAATCGATCCCGGTGATCAGGTTGAACAACGTGCTCTTGCCGGCGCCGTTCGGGCCGATCACCGCCTTGATGCTGCGCTCGCGCACCTGGAACGACAGCTTCGAGATCGCCGACAAGCCGCCGAAGCGCTTGCTGACCTCTTCGATACTCAACAAGACACCCGACACGACTCACCGCATCCTTCTCGGACCCGCGGCGATTCCGAGTCTGAGTCCCAGGTCCCGAAACAGCGACGCCAAGCCGCTCGGCATGAACGTCATCACCCCGACCAGAATCGCGCCATAGAGCACGACATCGAGGCCCTCATAGGCGCGCAGATACTCGGGCAGGAAAGTGAGGATGGCTCCCCCGACGATCGGGCCCCAGAAGGTTCCTATGCCGCCGACGACCACCATCGTCAGGATCAGGACCGACTGCATGAAGCCGAATGTGTCGGGGGCGGCGAAGTTGATGTAGTGCACGTAAAGCGTGCCGGCGACCGCCGCGTAGGCCGCCGACAGGACGAACACGATGACCTTGTACCAGTACGTGTCCACGCCGATGCATTCGGCGGCGACGTCGCCGCCCTTGATCGCCTTCAGCGCCCTGCCGATGCGCGATGTCCCGAGATTGAGGGCCGCGAGGGCACCGACCGCCACCCACGCCCAGATGAAGTAATAGTTTCCGACGGCCGACGCGATCGTCAGCGGACCTACCGAGAAGCTGGGCACGTCGACCAGCCCGGAGGGGCCGCCCGTCAGCCCGGACAACTGGACGAACAAGGTATGGATGATGATCCCCACACCCAGCGTCGCCATCGCCAGATAGTGCCCCTTGAGCCGCAAGGTCGGCAAGGCGATCGCGAGCGCGATGATGCATGTCCCGCATACGGCGGCGAGCAAGCCGAGCACCGGCGGCCAGCCGAACTTCGCCGTCAGGACGCCCGACATGTAGGCCCCGAGACCCCAGAAGGCGGCATGGCCGAGGGAGATCTGGCCGGCATACCCCATCAGGATGTTCAGACCGATACTCAGAAGGATGTGTATCCCGGCGAAACCCACGATGTTGAGCAAATAGGCGTTCGGCGACGCGGCAGGAAATGCCGCGACCAGGCCCAGGAAGACGCACAGCGAAAACCAGCGCGGCAGGCGTGGACGCTCAGAACTTGACGGCACGTTCGCCCCCGGTTCCCCCGAGCAGGCCCGATGGCCTGACGAGAAGCAGGATGATCAGCAGGAGAAACGCGACGGCGTCCTGGTAGCCGCTTCCGCCCCAGCCCGCGGTGAATGCCTCGGCGGCACCGAGAATCAAGCCGCCGAGAAACGCGCCGTACACATTGCCCATCCCGCCGATGATGGCCGCGCAGAAGCCCTTCAGCCCCAGGATGGTTCCTTGCTCGTACGACGTCATGGTCAGCGGCGTGATGATCACCCCTGCCAGAGCGCCGACGCCTGCGGCGACGGCGAACGAGACGGTGCGCAGGCGCTTGACCGGAATTCCCATGAGCAGGGCCGTTTCCCTGTCGAACGCCGCTGCACGCATGGCCGTGCCCGTCGCCGACTTCTCGAGAAAGACGGCGACGCCGGCCATGATCAGCAGCGCGATGCCCACGACCCACAGCGCCTGAGGCGTGACCGTGGCGCCGAGAAACTGCAAGGGCGTCTCGCCGGAGAACGCCGGCAGTCCTTTCGGGAACTTGCCCCAGATCATCATCACCAGCCCCTTGAGCACGATGGCCAGGCCGATGGTGACGATGATCAGGTTCAGGACATCGGGCTTGCGGCTGCGCCCCAGAGTCACCTTCTCGGCGAACATTCCGATCAGCGTGACCGCGACGGTGGCAAACACGAGCGCGGCCGGGACTGACCAGCCGAGGCTCGCGACCACCACTGCCGCGATCATTCCCCCCAGCATCACGAATTCGCCCTGTGCGAAATTGATCACTCCGGTCGTGTTGTAGACGATGCAAAAGCCGACGGCGACGAGTCCGTAGACGCTGCCGATGGTCAGGCCGGAAATCAGAAGCTGCAGGAACTCGGCCATTCGATACTCGTCCGAATCAGGATCGCGCCCGGATCTGCCGCGCCTTGCGCAGCGGCGTCGGACCCAGGCCGCGCGGCCATCGCCCGCGCCGTCCGCGCGGCCCCGGGACTGCCCCTATTTGGTATCCGCACCCATCAGGAGCTTCCAGTCGCCGTTGCGCCACTCCATGACCACGGCGTCGTCCTTGGTGAGGCCGTAGTGCCGCTGCGGACTGAACCGATAGACACCATTCGTGCCGACGAAGTTCAGGCGCTCGAGCGCCTCGCGGATCTTCTCCTTGTCGAAGCTCTTCGCTGTCTCCAGCGCCTTGAAGGCCATCAGCATGCCGTCGTACGCTTCGGCGCCATAAACGTCCGACTCCTGCGCGTACTTCGCCTTGAAGTCCTTCGCGTATTCCAGGATGACCTTCTTCGCCGGATCCGAGTCCGGCAGTTGGCGGCCGACCGGAAAGCGCAGAGACACGAGCACGGCACCCTCGGCCGCTTCACCCGCCATTTCCATGTATTTTGGGACCACGTAGCCGAATCCGTGCATCAGGATCTGCTTCATGCCGAGCTGGCGCGCGTTCTTCATGAAGACGACGCCCGAGGGCGCAACCGTCCAGCACAGGATGACCTCGGGGTTGGCCCCTCGAATCCTCGTCAACTGCGGAACCAGGTCGCTCGCCGCCGCATCGAATTCCTCCCAGGCAACGACGTTGATGCCCGCGCCGGGCGCCTGCAGCTTCAGTTCGTCGCGCGCACTCGTGCCGAAGCCGGTGGTGTCCGACAGCAGCGCGACGCGCGTGATGCCCTTGGACTTCCACCAATCGATCGCCCGCCCTACGATTTCCTTGTCGGTGAGGTGGGACTTGAATGCCCAGGTGCTCTTGTCGATGGGTTCGACGATCGGCCTCGCGCCGGCATTCGAGATCATCGGTACGCCGTGACGCATGGCGATCGGCTTCATGGCCAGCGACAGGCCGCTCATGTTTCCGGCGCCCGAGATGATGTCGACCTCATCCTGAGTGATCAGGCGATTGGTCGCGGCGACGGCCTTGGTCACATCGCTGGCGGCGTCGTAGACGATCAGCTTCACGGGATGGCCGTTGATGCCCCCGCTCTTGTTGATCTGCTCGACCATCATTTCGACGGTCATCTTCATTCTCTCGCCAAGGAGCCCGCCTGCTCCCGTGACCGAGAAGACGCTGCCGATCTTGTAGGCGCGTTTCTCCTGCGACATCGCGTCCCGTCCGCCAACAAGCAGCGCGAATCCAAGGACCGCTGCCATGGCCCACCGCATGCTCGAAATCATGACGACTGTCTCCTCTTCACTCTGAACCGATCCACTCGGTCTTGCCTACCACTCCCCGGCCCCGGCGCGGCGCCGGGACCAAGGATCGAAGGGCCTTCGATTTGCGTGCTGCGCTTCGCATGCTCGAGGTCCGATTTGGCGTGCAGACGCTGCCCGCAATTTCATGGAACGCCCTGTGCGCGGGAACCTGATGCAAAGAACTAGTTGCCGCGCAGGGTCGGCAAGCCTGGCAGCTGCAGTGCGTCCCTTCGGCGCCCACTGGCCGTTCGCAAAGGATGGCCGCAAGTCAATCTGACTGATCCGTGCCGTGCGGTCAGGCGCAGAACGCTACCGCATCGACTTCGTACAGCCACTCCGGCCGCACGAGCGCCCTCACGAATACCAAGGTGGAAGCGGGCGGCGTGGGGGGCTGGAATTCGGCGCGCACCCTGCCCAGCAACGGCAGGTGCGAGGGTTCGACGAGATACGAGTTGACCTTCACCAGATGCTCGAAACCCATTCCGGCCTCGGCCAACACGGCCAGCAGATTGCGCCATGCAGTGCGCGCCTGCGCCTCGAAACCGTCGGCCATCGTGCCGTCCGGCAACATGCCGATCTGGCCCGAGACGTACAGCCACCGGCCGCCGGCGGGGGCCATGATCGCGTGGCTGTACAGACCGGCCGGTGCGCAGATCGATGGTGGGTTGATGACGTTCATGGGCTTCCGGTGCCCTTCCGCACGGACACCGGTCAATGTAGTGCGGCCTGCGAAGCCCAGTCTGTCGCCATCGCGACACGCGGCAGCGAGCATCGACGGTCAACGGAGCGCGATGTACCCGAGGGTTCTTTCGGGCGACGGCGGCAGAATAGCCGAGTGGTCGAGGCGCCACAAGCGAGGCCGCGCGCGGCGCCCAGCCGCTGTCGCCGATGCTGGCCCTGGGCATCGCGAGCCGCCTCGTCTCGGGCGCGATCTGCGACCGCATCGGCGGCCTGCGCACGCTGCTGCTCGGCTCGGCGCTGCAGGGCGTAGCGCTGCTGCTGTTCCTGCCCTTCGACAGCCTGGCGTCGCTCTACGTCATCGCGGCGCTGTTCGGGCTGTTCCAGGGCGGCATCGTTCCGAGCTACGCGATCATCGTGCGCGAGCAGTTCCCGGCGGCCGAAGCCGGCGCGCGCGTGGGCCTGGTGCTCACGGCCACCTTGTTCGGCATGGCGCTCGGCGGCTGGATGTCGGGCAAGGTGTTTGACCTCAGCGGCTCGTACCGCGCGGCCTTCGTCAACGGCCTGGCCTGGAACCTGCTCAATCTCACGATCGCGTCGTTGCTGCTGTGGCGCGTGCATGGCCGCCGGGCGGCGCGCGACGGCCGCGGCGCGCCGCAGTCGGCGTGACGCGCGACGCGACGCCGCAGCACGCACCGACGCCTGCATCGACAATGCATGTCCGCAGCCGTGCCGCTCGCGTCGCGGCCGCGTGCGCCCGATCGAGGAGCCTGCATGACACCCGCCGCCCGCCAACGCATCCTGCTCGCCACCATCGCCGCCTTGCTGCTCGTGATCGCGGGCATGGCGTACAAGTTCATCGTCGCCGGCTCGGTCGTCGCGGCGCCGGACGGGCGGCGCACCGTCGTGCTGGCCGGCGGCGAGCGCGCCTTCGTGCTGGCCGAGATGCGCGGCTTCGTCGTCGGCCTGCAGAAGTTGACCGACGCCCTGGCGCGCGACGACATGAAGGCCGCCGCCGCTGCGGCGCGCTCGATGGGCATGGCCGCCGCGCACGACGTGCCCGCCACGCTGGTGGCCAAGCTGCCGCTCGAGTTCAAGACGATGGGCTTCGGCGTGCACCGCGAGTTCGACGCCATCGCGCTCGACGCCGAGAGCCTGGGCGACCCCAAGCACACGCTCGCGCAGCTGGCGGCGACGCTCGGGCAATGCGTGGCCTGCCACGCGACCTACCAGTTCGAGCTCCCGCCGGGTCGCTGACGGCCAGCGGGCGGCGGCCGCCCCGTGCCGCCCCGCCCTGCCCCTTGCCGCGCCGTCCTTGCCGCGCCGTCCTTGCCGCGCCGTCCTTGCCGCGCCGCTTGTACGATCGCCGCGCCCACGCCGCCGGCGCGATCCCTGCCGCCGGCCGTGAGCGCCGCACCGACCGTCTGCCACCGTGAAGCTCGCCACCTGGAACGTCAACTCGCTCGCCGTGCGCCTGCCGCAGGTGCTGGCCTGGCTCGATGCGCACGCCGTGGACGTGCTGGCGCTGCAGGAGACCAAGCTCACCGACGAGCGCTTCCCGCACGGCGAGTTCGAGAACGCGGGCTACGCCGCGCATTGCTTCGGGCAGAAGACCTACAACGGCGTCGCGCTGCTCACGCGCCAGTCGGCCACGGAGATCGTGCGCAACATCCCCGGCTTCGCCGACGAACAGGCGCGCGTCATCGCGGCGCGCGTGGGCGGCCTGCGCGTGATCGGCGCCTATTTCCCGAACGGCCAGGAACCGGCGAGCGACAAGTTCGCCTACAAGATGCGCTGGCTCGAAGCCTTGCGCGAGTGGCTGCGCGCCGAGCTGGCGGCCGCGCCCGAGCTGGTGCTGATGGGCGACTTCAACATCGCGCCCGAGGACCGCGACGTCTACGACCCGGTGGCGCTGGCCGGCACGATCCACTGCACCGACGAGGAGCGCGCGCATTTCCGCGCCTTGCTCGCTCTGGGCCTGCGCGACGCCTTCCGCCTGTTCGAGCAGCCGCCCAAAAGCTGGAGCTGGTGGGACTACCGCAACCTCGCCTTTCGCCGCAACCAGGGCATGCGCATCGACCACATCCTCGTGGGCGAGGCGCTCGAGGCGCGCGTGCAGGCCTGCGGCATCGACAAGGCGCCGCGCCGCAACGAGCGGCCGAGCGACCATGCGCCGGTGGTGGTGACGATCGCGGGCTGAGCGGCGAATCCGCGCCCGGCCGCCGCTGCGCGCCGTTCAGGGCTTCTCGTCGTCGAGGCCGAGTTCGCGCATCTTGCGCGTGATCGTGTTGCGGCCGATGCCGAGCTTGTGTGCCGCCTCGATGCGCCGGCCCTGCGTCAGCTCGAGCGCGCTGCGGATCAGCCGGCGCTCGAACTGCGCGGCCAGGCGCTGCCAGACCAGGGGTTCGCCGGCGCGCAGCCGCGCCTGCGCGTCGCGTGCGAGCCCGGCGAGCCAGTCCTGGGCCGCCGCGGCCTCGGCGCCCGCGCCAGGCGCCGCGGGTGCTGCGGACGCCGGGCCGCCTGCCGCAGCCAGCAGCTCGGGCGGCAGATCCTCGGCGCGCACCACCTGCGCCGGCGCCATCACGCTGAGCCAGTGGCACAGGTTCTCGAGCTGGCGCACGTTGCCGGGGAAGTCGAACGCCACCAGCCGCGCCAGCGCCGCATCGTCCAGGCGCCGGACCTCGACGCCGAGCGCGCGCGCGCTGCGCTCGAGGAACAGGCGCGCCAGCGGCGCGATGTCGTCGCGCCGCTCGCGCAGCGGCGGCAGGCGCAGGCGGATGACGTTCAGGCGGTGGTACAGGTCCTCGCGGAAGCTGCCCGCACGCACGCGCTGCTCGAGATCCTGGTGCGTGGCGGCGATGACGCGCGCATCGGCCTCGAGCGGCTGGTGCCCGCCGACGCGGTAGTACAGGCCGTCGCTCAGCACGCGCAGCAGCCGCGTCTGCAGCTCGAGCGGCATGTCGCCGATCTCGTCGAGGAACAGCGTGCCGCCCGCGGCCTGCTCGAAGCGGCCGCGGCGCAGCGCCTGCGCGCCGGTGAAGGCGCCGCGTTCGTGGCCGAACAGCTCGCTTTCGAGCAGGTCGCGCGGGATGGCCGCGGTGTTGATGGCGACGAACGGACCGCCCGCGCGCGGGCTGTGGCGGTGCAGCGCGCGCGCGACGAGCTCCTTGCCGGTGCCGCTCTCGCCGGTGACGAGCACGGTGGCGCTGCTCTGGCTGAGCCGGCCGATGGCGCGGAACAGCCCCTGCATCGCCGGCGAGCGGCCGAGCAGCTCGGCCGGCGCATCGTCGCCGGGTTCGCTCGGGGCCTCGCGCAGGCTTTCGTCGAGCGCACGCCGGATCAGCTCGACCGCCTTCGTCACGTCGAAGGGCTTGGACAGGTACTCGAAGGCGCCGCCCTGGAACGAGGCGACGGCGCTGTCGAGGTCGCCGTAGGCCGTCATCACGATCACCGGCAGCGCCGGCAGGCGCCGCTTGACCGCGGCCAGCAGCTCGAGCCCGCCGCCGCCGGGCATGCGGATGTCGCTCACCAGCACCTGCGGCCGCTCGCCGGCGTCGAGCGCACGCAGCACCTCGCGCGCATCGGCGAACAGGCGCGCCGGCAGCTGCTCGCGCGCCAGCGCCTTGTCGAGCACGAAGCGGATGGATTGATCGTCATCGACGACCCAGATCGGTTTCATGCGGCGCGGCGGCGGTGGAACGTCATGGCAGCGGAAGCAGCAGTTCGAACAAGGTGCGGCCCGGCGCGCTGTCACAGGCGATCGTGCCGCCGTGCTGCTGCACGCAGGCCTGCGCCAGCGCCAGGCCGAGCCCCGAGCCGCCCTCGCGCCCCGACACCAGGGGCTGGAAGATGCGCTCGCGGATCGCCTCGGGCACGCCGGGTCCGTTGTCCTCGACTTGCAATTGCAGTGCCAGGCGGTGGCGCCGGCGCCCGAGCGTGACCTGGCGCGCCACGCGCGTGCGCAGCACGATGCAGGCGTCGCCCGCCGCGATGCGCCCGGCCAGCGCCTGCGCCGCGTTGCGCACGACGTTGAGCAGGGCCTGCACGAGCAGCTCGCGGTCGCCGCGGAACTCGGGCAGCGAGGCGTCGTAGTCGCGCCGCACCGCGAGGCCGCGCGGGAACTCGGCCAGCACGAGCGCCCGCACCTGCTCGCACACCTCGTGCAGGTTGACGTCGCCCAGCACCGGCGCGCGCCGGTGCGGCGCCAGCAGCGCGTCGACCATGGCCTGCAGGCGGTCGGCCTCGCGCAGGATGACGGCGGTGTACTCGGCGAGCTCGCGTGCCGGCAGCTCGAGCGCCAGCAGCTGCGCGGCGCCGCGGATGCCGCCCAGCGGGTTGCCGATCTCGTGCGCCAGGTTGCGCAGCAGCTCCTTGTTGGCCTGCACCAGGCCCTGCGCGCGCTCCTCGCGTTCCAGCCGCGTCTGCTGCTCGAGCTCGATCATCTCGAGCAGCAGGCGGCCGCCGGGCGCCCCGCGCTCGATCGGGCTCAAGGTCGCGTGCACCGGCAGCTCGGGCGTGCCCGGCGGCTGGCGCCGCAGGCGCGCCTCGAAGCGGCTGGTGATGGCCGCCCCCTGCGCGGCGCGCTCGAGCGCGTCGGCCAGCGGCGCCGCGTCGGCGAACCAGGCGAGCGCGTTGCCGCGCGTGAGCGCGCGGCGCGCCTGCCCCGCCGCGTTTTCGAGCGCGGCGTTGGCTTCGAGGCAGGCGCCGTCGGCGCCGAGCACGGCCACCATCGTCGCGAGCAGGTCGAAGGCCTCGTGGCCGGAGGCTTGGGGCGTGGCGTTCATGATCGGGCGCGCGGGCCCGCCACGCCTCTCAGGGCGCGGGCAGCTTGGACAGCTCGCGCTTGATGGCCGCGATGTCGGCTTCCTTGCGCTGGATGGCGGCGCGCATGCCGGCCACGCGCTCCTGGTAGCGCGCGTAGTTGCGCTCGCTGCCCAGGCGCTCGGGCTCGCCGTTGTTGTACTCGCGCTGCAGCGCGGCCAGCTTGTCCTCCTCGCGCCGCAGCTCGTCGCCGAGGATGCGCCGCGCGTCGGCGTCGCGCGCGCGCTGCTCGGCCGCATCGCTGCGCGGCTCCGAAGCACGCGCCGGGCCGGCAGCGGCCGAGGCGGGCGCGCGCGGGCGCGTGCCCTGCACGATCGTGACCGGCGCGCCCTCGATGGTGCGGCAGCCCTTTTCCTTGGCCTCCTGCGGCGTGAGCTGGTCGGTGTAGAGCACCGGCGGCCCCGGGCAGCGGTAGACGATGCCGCCCTGCGGCCAGGCCGCGGGCGGCAGCGCGAACAGCAAGGCGGCGAACGGTGCAGCGACGGGCCAGCGCGGCATGCGCAATCCTCCAGGCAGGCGATTGTGACGCAGCGGCGCCGCCGCGCAGCCAGCGAAAAGGGGCGGCAAGCCGCCCCCTCCCGCCGCTGCCGCGCCGCACGCGGCTCAGATGCTGTAGTACATGTCGAACTCGACCGGATGCGTGGTCATGCGAAAGCGCGTCACCTCGGTCATCTTGAGCTCGATGAAGGCGTCGATCAGGGTGTCGCTGAACACGCCGCCCTTGGTCAGGAACTTGCGGTCGCGGTCGAGCTCCTCGAGCGCCTGGTCCAGGCTGTGGCAGACGGTGGGGATCTTCGCGTCCTCTTCCGGCGGCAGGTGGTACAGATCCTTGGTCGCGGCCTCGCCCGGGTGGATGCGGTTCTCGACGCCGTCCAGCCCGGCCATCAGCAGCGCGGCAAAGGCCAGGTAGGGGTTGGCCGTCGGGTCGGGGAAGCGTGCCTCGATGCGCCGCGCCTTCGGGCTGGCCACGTACGGGATGCGGATCGAGGCCGAGCGGTTGCGCGCGCTGTAGGCCAGCTTGACGGGCGCCTCGAAGCCCGGCACCAGGCGCTTGTAGCTGTTGGTGCCCGGGTTGGTGATGGCGTTGAGCGCGCGCGCGTGGCGGATGATGCCGCCGATGTAGTACAGCGCGAACTCCGACAGCCCGGCGTAGCCGTCGCCGGCGAACAGGTTCTGGCCGTTCTTCCACACGCTCTGGTGCACGTGCATGCCGCTGCCGTTGTCGCCGACCACCGGCTTGGGCATGAAGGTCGCCGTCTTGCCGTAGGCGTGGGCGACGTTGTGCACGATGTACTTCTGCAGCTGCAGCCAGTCGGCGCGCTGCACCAGCGTGCTGAACTTGGTGCCGATCTCGCACTGACCGGGCGCGGCCACCTCGTGGTGGTGCACCTCGACCGGGATGCCGCACTGCTCGAGCAGCAGGCACATCTCCGAGCGCATGTCCTGGAAGCTGTCGACCGGCGGCACCGGGAAGTAGCCGCCCTTGACGCCCGGGCGGTGCCCCATGTTGCCGCCCTCGAGCTCGCGCCCGCTGCTCCAGGGCGCCTCCTCCGAGGCGATCTTGACGTGGCAGCCGTCCATGCCGATGTGCCAGTGCACCTGGTCGAAGACGAAGAACTCGGGCTCGGGCCCGAAGTAGGCGGTGTCGCCGATGCCGCTGCTCTTGAGATAGGCCTCGGCACGCCGCGCCAGGCCGCGCGGGTCGCGCTCGTAGGGCTTGCCGTCGCCCGGCTCGAGCACGTCGCAGCTCAGGATGAGCGTCGGCTCCTCGAAGAACGGGTCGATGTTGGCGGTGTCGGGGTCGGGCATCAGCAGCATGTCCGACGCTTCGATGCCCTTCCAGCCCGGGAAGGACGAGCCGTCGAAGGCGTGCCCGTTGCTGAAGGTGTCCTCGTCGAAGCGCGACACCGGCACGGTGACGTGGTGCTCCTTGCCGCGCAGGTCGGTGCAGCGCAGGTCGATGAACTTGACCTCGTTTTCCTTCACCATGTCCAGCACGTCGGCCACGGTCTTTGCCATTCGGTTTCTCCTTGGGGTATTCGGATGGGAACAAGCAGTGATTGCAGGAACCGTGCCACGGCACGGGGAAGGTCGCGTCTCCGGGCGGCGGCCGGCACGACGGCCCGCGCCGGCACGACGCGTCGATCGTATGACGCACCAGGACGGCGCACCGACGCGGTGCTCAACGCACCATTTTCGGGCCCAGGCGCACGCCCAGGCGCTCCAGGCCCGCGCACAGTGCGGCAAATGCCTGCTCGGGGTCGGCCCCGCCGGCGGCGCCCTTGACGCCGAGCTCGATGTGGCGGCCCCATTGCGGATGGTCGACGCTCGGCAGGCTGAACACCCGCACGCCCGGGAATTCGGCCTCGATGCGCTCCATCAGCGGGGTGAGCGTCGCCTCCATCGAGCCGAACACGATCACCGAGCGCTCGCGGCTGCGGCCGGCGCCGTGCAGATGCGCATAGCGCCGATCGAGCACCCACTCGATCATCGGCCAGGCCATCACCGGAAACCCCGGCACGAAGTGCAGGTGGCCGAGCGAGAAGCCCGGGATCTTGTTGTACGGGTTCGGGATCAGCTCGGCGCCGGCCGGGAACACGCCCATGTTCAGGCGCTGCAGGTTGTCGGGCCGCCCGGGCTCGAAGGGCAGGCCCTGCTCGCGCGCCTGCTCGCGCATGCGCTCGACGATCAGCGCCTCGGCCCCGGCGTGCAGCACCAGTTCGCGGCCGAGCGCCGCCGCGGCCGCCTGGCGCGTGTGGTCGTCGGGCGTGGCGCCGATGCCGCCGGTGACGAAGACCAGATCGCCGCCGGCGAAGGCCTCGCGCAGCACGGCCGTGATGCGCGCACGCTCGTCGCCGATGCACAGGCCCCAGGCCAGCGCCAGGCCGCGCGCGGCCAGCAGCTCGATGACCTTGGGCAGATGCTTGTCGCTGCGCTTGCCCGAGAGGATCTCGTCGCCGACGACGATCAGGCCGATGTTCATGGCGGGGCCGGGCTGGCGGCGCCAGCGGCGCTCTCGCTGCTCTCGCGGGCTTCGTTGCCTGCGCCTGCTGCGCCGCAAGCGCCGGCGCCGTCCGCCGGCGCCGCGGCGCGCAGGCGCGCGAGCTCGCTCAGCAGGTAGTGCGCGAACCAGCAGGCCGCGAAGGCGAACACGATCGTGTACAGCCAGACCGAGACGACGAGCAGGATGGGCGCGAAGACGAGCGCCGCGGTGCCGATGGCCCACAGCAGCGACGGCAGGGCGCCGAGCGCGCCGCAGGCGGTGCCCATCAACAGCAGCGGCCAGCGCCGCCGGCGCAGCAGCCGGCGGCGCTCGGCCGCGCTCGCGTGCAGCGCGAGGGCGTCGAAGGCGAGCACGCGGCAGGTCAGCCAACCCCACACCAGCGCCGGCAGCACGAGCGCGAGCGGCGGCACCAGCCACAGCGGCAGGCTGCACAGCAGCGCCGCCAGCGCGGCCAGCGTGCAGGCCAGGGTCCAGAGCAGCGACTGCACGAAGCCCGCGCCGCGCCGCTGCTCGAGCGCCGGGAAGCGGCGCGCCGCGACCAACCGCACGACCGCCGGCGTGACGAAGGTGCCGACCAGCAGCAGCGTGAGCAGCACCACCAGCGGCACCGCCACCAGCACGACGACGAGCGGCGCCAGCACCACGCGCAACTGCGCCGCGCCATGCGCCGCCAGCCGGTCGAGCAGCATGTTCAGCAGCTCGGCGCGCTCGAGCAGCGCGCGCACCCCGCCCACCGCCTCCTCCCAGAAGGCCCAGCCGGCCAGCGCCAGCCCGCCGCCGGCCAGCGCCAGCGGCGCCAGCGACCACAGCAGCACGCGCGGATGCAGGCAGTACAGCAGCGCGCGCCAGCCGGCGTCGGCGAGATCCCGCATCGCGACTCAACCGGCGGCGCCGGCCCGGGGCAGGCGGCGGCCGCGCACCTGCGTGCCGCGCGCCGGCCGATGCGGGCCGACCCCGGCCCGCGGGCACACCCCGCGCACCCGGCACACCCGGCGCACCCGGCGCACCCGGCGCGCACCGGCGGCCGACGCGATCCGGAGCAACGGTTGTGTCGGCGCGTCACCCGCGGCGTGTCCGCGCGCACCCATCGCCTGCCATCGGTCCACCGCCATCGCCCGGCTCCTGCCGCCTCCCGCGCGCGCCGCCGCTGCGGCGTGCGCGCTGCAGCACGCATCGTACCCGCCCGCGCCGTAGCAACCGGTTGCAGCGCCCCTCCTTTCGGGCGACGACAGGGCCCCTGCGCCCGACCAGAATGCCGCGCGTGAACCCCTCGAACGAAGTCCTCGTCGTCGCCGCGGCGGCCCTCGCGGTCTGCGCCGCCTCGCTCACCGGCTTCGGCCTGCGCCGGCAGCGCTATCGCGGCTGGCTGTGGTGGGTGGCCGCGCTCTGGCTCACGACGCTGGGCGCGTCGCTGGCCGCCGCCAGTTCGACGCCGGCGGCGCGGGCAGCCGCCGATCTGCTGCTGATGCAGTGGCCGATCGTCACCCTGCTCGGCCTGCGCCGCTTCCACGCGCGCCCGCTGCTGCCGGGCGACGAAGGCCTCGATCTCGCGCTGCTCGCCGCTGCGGGCACGCTCGCACTGGCCGGCGCCGCCGGCGGCGAACCGCTGGCCACGTGGGCCAGCAGCGCCTGCGCGCTCGTGCTGCACCTGTACGCTGCCGTCGTGCTGCTGCGCGGCCCCGACAGCCCGGACGCGCTGCCGCTGCAGGCGCTGGCCGCCAGTCTGGCGCTGGTGGCCTTCGCGCCGCTGCTGGCCATGACGCCGGGCGGCGCGCCGACGGCGCCGCTGGCGCTGCGCGCGGCGGCCGCGGCGCTCGGCTCGGTGGTGATGGCCTTCGTCGCGTTCACGCTGGTGTGCGAGCGCACCGAGCGCCAGCTGCGCGACTCGCGCCGCCGGCTGCGCGCGCTGGCCAACCTGGACGCGCTCACGCAGGTGCCGAACCGGCGCCACTTCCACGACCTGGCCACGCTCGCGCTGCGCACCGATCCGCCCGGCAGCGCCGTGCTGATGCTGCTCGATGTCGACCACTTCAAGCGCATCAACGACCATCTCGGCCACGCCAGCGGCGACAAGGCGCTCACCATCGTCTCGGCCAGCGTGATCGAGCACCTGCGCGCGCAGGACGTTGCCGGCCGCCAGGGCGGCGACGAGTTCGCCCTGCTGCTGCGCCGCGCCGACATCGGCGCCGCGATGTCGGTGGCTGCGCGCATCGTCGCCGAGGTGCAGTGCCGCGCCGCCGGCGCACGGCTGCCGCGCCTCACGCTCAGCTTCGGCATCGTGCGCGTGGCCGCCGACGAGCGGCTGCCCGACGCGCTGCGCCGCGCCGACCAGGCGATGTACGAGGCCAAGCGCCAGGGCCGCGGCTGCGCGGTGGCCGCCGACGGCAACGAGGCGCACCCGGTCTTCAGCGAGAGCCAGCGGCTCGGGCTGCTCGGAGCCTGAAGGCGCGACGCACGCCCGTACTCTGGGGAGAGTGCAGCACCTAGGGCCGCCGCGGGGCCGGCGCCTAGAATCGCCGCGCCCGAGGAGCCCCGCATGTCCCCCGAAGAAATCCTTGCCCAGTACGGCCCGCGCGAGGCCATGGAGTACGACGTCGTCGTCGTCGGCTCCGGCCCGGCCGGGCTGGCGACGGCGATCCGCATCAAGCAGCTTGCCCCGGACGTCTCGGTCGTGGTGCTGGAGAAGGGCTCGGAGCCCGGGGCACATATCCTGAGCGGCGCCGTCATGGACCCGCGCGCGATCACCGAGCTGCTGCCCGACTGGAAGGAGCGCGGCGCCCCGCTCGAGCAGCCCGTCACCGGCGACGAAGTCCTGTTCCTCGGGCCGCGCAGCGCCCGCCGCGTGCCGGCCTGGCTGCTGCCCGGCGTGTTCGACAACCACGGCAACTACGTCGTCAGCCTGGGCAACGTCGTGCGCTGGCTGGCCCAGCAGGCCGAGGCGCTGGGCGTCGAGATCTTCGCCGGCTTCGCCGCTGCCGAGGTGCTGTACGACGAGCAGGGTGCGGTGCGCGGCGTGGCCACCGGCAACATGGGCATCGGCAAGGACGGCCAGCCCCACGAGGGTTTCCAGCTCGGCATGGAGCTGCAGGCCAGGTACACCGTGTTCGCCGAGGGCGCGCGCGGCCACCTGGGCAAGCGCATCATCGCGCGCTACGGCCTGGACAAGGGGCGCTCGGCGCAGACCTACGCGCTGGGCATCAAGGAACTGTGGGAGATCGATGCGGGCCGCGCGCGCCCCGGGCTCGTCGTGCATACCGCCGGCTGGCCGATGGACGCGCACAGCTACGGCGGCGGCTTCGTCTACCACCTCGCGCACGGGCTGGCCTCGGTCGGCTTCGTCACCGGGCTGGACTACCAGAACCCCTGGCTCAGCCCGTTCGAGGAGATGCAGCGCTGGAAGACACACCCGGCGATGCGCGCGCACCTCGAAGGCGGCAAGCGCATCGGCTACGGCGCGCGCGCCATCGTCGCCGGCGGCCTCACCGCGCTGCCCGAGCTGGCCTTCCCAGGCGGTGTGCTGGTCGGCTGCGACGCGGGCACGCTGAACGCGGCGCGCATCAAGGGCAGTCATGCGGCGTTGAAGACCGGCATGCTGGCGGCCGAGGCCATCGTGCCGGCGCTCGCCGCCGGCCGTGCGCGTGACGTGCTCGCGGCCTACCCCGAGGCCTTCGCGGCCAGCTGGCTGCACGCCGAGCTCGCGCAGGCGCGCAACTTCAAGGCCTGGTTCAAGCAGGGCAACACGATCGGCTCGCTGATGACGGGCGTCGAACACTGGCTGCTGCCCCGCCTGGGCGTGAAGAGGCCGCCGTGGACGCTGCGCAACGGCACGCGCGACAACGAGCGGCTGCACGCCGCCGGCCAGGTCGAGCCGATCGGCTACCCCAAGCCCGACGGCGTGCTCACCTTCGATCGCCTTTCCTCGGTCTTCCTCAGCAACACCAACCACGAGGAAAACCAGCCGGCGCACCTCACGCTCGTGGACGCCTCGGTGCCGGTGGCGGTCAACCTCGCCACCTACGCCGGCCCGGAGAGCCGCTACTGCCCGGCCGGCGTCTACGAATTCGTCGACGACGGCGCCGGCGGCCAGCGCCTGCAGATCAACGCCCAGAACTGCGTGCACTGCAAGACCTGCGACATCAAGGACCCGACGCAGAACATCGTCTGGGTCGCGCCCGAGGGCGGCGGCGGGCCCAACTACTCGGGCATGTAGCGCGCGGCAAGGGCGCAGCAAGGGCGCAGCAAGGACGCGGGAACGGGGCGAACTCGGCGCGTCCTCGCCTTCGAGGTGCCGCCGAAGTTCGGCGGCAGGCCCGGCTCGAACGGGCCGCGGGTTCTTCGCGATACTGTGCGGCCCGTCCGCCGACCATGGCTCGCCGCACCTCGCAACGCCGCGCTCTTGCCGGGCCGCGCGGTCACGCCAGGCGCGGGACGGCAACCCGCCATGAACGACCTCGTCCTCGCGCTCGGGCTCCAGACCTGGAAGCCCTACCTGCTGCCCTGGCTGCTGCCGCCGGTGCCCTGGCTGGCGCTGGTCGGCCTGGGCATCTTGCTCGGTCGCCGGCGGCGCCGGCTCGGCACGGCGCTGGCTCTCGCCGGCGCGGCCGCGATCTGGGCCAGCGGCACGACCTTCTGCGCCGAAACCGCCACCCACTGGCTGCTGGCGCCGCCCGAGGCGCTGGACGACGCGCAGCGCGCGGCGCTCAAGACCGCGCACGACGCCGGCGCGCCGATCACGATCGTCGTTCTCGGCGGCGGCCGCGATGCCAAGCCCGAGTACTTCCGCCTCAGCCTGTCGGAGCTGTCGCTGCAACGGCTGCGCTACGGCATCTGGCTGAGCCGCGAGACCGGCATCCCGGTCGGCTTCAGTGCCGGCGTCGGACCGGGCCTGGGCGGGCCGACCGAGGCCGCGGTCGCGAGCCGCATCGCCGCCGAGGAGTTCCGCCACCCGCTGCAATGGATCGAGGACGAGTCGAGCGACACGCGCGAGAACGCCATCCGCACGACCGCGCTGCTGCAGCCGCAAGGCATCACGCGCCTGGTTCTCGTGACGCACCAGGCCCATATGCCGAGGGCGCTGCGCGACTTCCAGCGCGCCAGCCGCGCTGCGCATTGGGATGTCCGTGTCGTGCCCGCACCGGTCGAACTGCGCCCCTGGGGCGAGCCCTGGAGGCTGCGGGACTTCATCCCCAGCGACTGGGGCTGGCTGCGCATGCGCTACGCGGTTCGCGAGTGGCTGGGCCTGGTGGCGGGTGCCTGACGCGGCGTGCGACCGGGCGCGCGCAGGCTCAGAGCCTGTGCAGATATGAATCGCGCCCGCGCAGGGATGCCCAAGGGCGCTGGGCAAGGCGCGGTGCGCAGCCCAGGCTGGCCGCCTGGGCAAGCGCCGCAACGCGGCCCAGCGCCCTTGGGCACCCCTGCCCTACGGGTGGGGCCCCGCAAAGGGCCCACTCGTTGTTGCGAAGCCTCGCTGGGGCCCAACCCCAGCTTCGGCTTCGCGCCTAGATTGGGCCCTTTGCGGGGCCCCACGCGGGCGCGATTCATATCTTCACAGGCTCTCAGCGCCCGCCGCGGCGGAACAGACCGACCACGAGATCCTTCAACAGCCACAGCACGATGCGCGGCCGCCGCCGCGCCTGCGCAAGCGCATAGGGCCGCCAGGCGACGCCGAAGGGCAGGTACATGCGCACCGCCACGCCGCGCGCGCGCGCCAGTGCCAGCAGCGCGCGCCGAGGCAGGCCGTGCAGCAGTTCGAGCTCGCAGCTCGCTCCTGCCGCCTGCAGCCGGCGCAAGGCCTCGGCGACCAGTTCCGGATCGTGGCTGGCGATGGCGACCTCGCGCGCGCCGTGTGCAATCAGCGTGTCGACGACAGCCAGGCAACCGGCCCTTGCGTCGGCAGCGGGCACGGCCGGGTCGGGCCACTCGCCCTTGACCACCCGCACGCGCACGCCCAGGGCGCAGGCAAAGGCGGCGTCTTCGAGGCTGCGCCGCCAGCGGCCGGGCAAGGTAAGGCCGGTCGCAATGCCTTTGTCGACGGCATGATTGACGCAAGCCAGCGTGGGCTCGGCGTTGCCGAAGTCGTGCGAGTCGAAATGCGCGCGCACACCGCGTTCGCGGCAGCGCTCGAGCACGGCATCGAGCGCTGCCGGGTCGTAGCGCAGCGCCGGCGCCTTGATCGAGACGTAGCCGCGCGGCTGCAGTGCGGCCACGGCGTCGGCGATCGCCGCGTCCTGGGCTGCCACGGCGGCCGGCGGCTCGTCCGGCGGGTTGAAATACCCCAGCGTGCAGGCCCGACCTTCGGCCGCGTGGCGCTGCGCCCGGCGCAGCGCGTCGTCCAGCGTCGGGCCGGGCACATAGGCGCGACCCGCCAGCGCCAGCAGGCCGCGCAGCGGCGGGGCCAGCAGCCGGCGCAGTCGGGGCAGACGCATCGCCGTCGCCGCCTCAGGGCCTGCGACGATGTGAATCGCGCGCGTGCTTCATGGCTTCATACGGTTTCGCATTCAATGCGATGACAAGGCGCGAAGCCGAAGACAGTGCTGACGCACGGCGAGGCGAAGCAACGCGCTCAGCGCGTTGAATGCGAAGCCGCATCACAGGCACTCAGCGCAGCGCCCGGCGCAGCCGCTCGCGCGCGCTTCCCGCGGCACGTCGCCCGAGTGCCAGCGCCGTCGTCGCGCTCAGGGGCAGCGCGTGCAGCCGCAGATGGCGGCGCGTGCGGTTCGTCCACAGCCGCGTCCATTCGCCCATCACCCCCATGAATTCGTAGCCCTGCAGTCCGGCCTGCACGGCATGCCGCAAGGTGTGCCGCATCAGCAGCTGGCCTGGCGAGCAGTCGGCGAAGCCGTGGTCGTGCGCGATCTTCAGCAGCCAGAAACGCTGCCGCGCCTGCACGGCGATCTGCATCGCCGCCGGCCGCTCGCCGAACCACAGCAGCGCGACCCGCAGCTCGCCCTGGGCGGCCGCCGTGCGCGCAAACGCATCGAAGAACCGGCCCTGCGCACGGTCGCTCGTGAGCGCCGTTCCTGCGGCCGCCTTCCAGCTGCGCGCTTCGACCGCCAATGCCGTGGCCATCGCGGCTTGCAGGTCCGCTTCGCCTGCCGGCGCCAGCAGTTCGCAGCGCAGCGCACCATGGCGTTGCGCGCGGCGCTCGAAGCGGCGGAAGTCGGCGCGGCGGCGGGCATCGAACAGGCGCTCGACATCCCCGTCCAGATCCCGCAGTTCGAGCACGGGCGTGGGCATCGCCTCGCGCGCCAGGACCAGGCCGCGGCCGGCGAAGGCGCGCCGCAATGCGCCGACCGTGGCCGAGTCCGCCGGCACGCGCTCCAGGCACAGCGGCAGCGGCTGGCGCGCCAGCGCCTGTGCCAGCGCGTCCAGCGCCTGCGCTGTGCGCCAGGCGAAGTCGCTGGGTTCGAACATCGCCGGCAGCTCGCGCAGCCAGCGGCCGACCCGCACCAGCGGCGCCAGCGCGGCCACGCCTTGGGCGTCTTCGACGGCGAGCCAGTGCGGCTGCTGCTGCGGCGCGCGCAGCGAGGCACGCGCCCGGACCCAGGCCGCCCCCTGCATCGGCAGCGCGAAGTGCCCCCCGGGCGGCTGCGGCCAGCCCGCGGCGTCGGGAAGCTGGGCCAGCACTCTGGCGCCTGGGCGTCCAATGGCGTTCATCGCGCGCGACCGGGCCTGCGGTCGGAGCCGGGTGCGCACGTATAGTCGTCGTCCACCATGATGGCGGTGCGGATTCTGGCCCAGCCCACGCAAGGCACGGCGGTGGTCCACGACGGCGCACTCGCGATCCGCTGCTTCGGCGGCTTCGACGCGTTGCCGCCCGCCTACGACGGGCTGCGCGCGCAGCTGGCGCAGCGCGGCCTGTTCGGCGAACCGGCATGGTTCGCGCTGCTGCTGCGCCACGGCTTCGATGCCGCCGACCGGATGCGCCTGCTGGCGGTGGAGGACGGCGCCGATGGCCGGCCGCTGCTGCTCGCGGTCCTGCGCTCGACGCGCCGCGATCACGCGGTGCCCGGTGCGTCGGTGCTGGCCGCGCTGAGCCACCCCGAGAACTATGCTTTCGCGCCCCTGGTCTTCGACCCCGCACTGGCCGAGCCCGAGCGCGCCGCCACGGCGCTGTTCCGCGCGCTGCGTCGCGGCCTGCCGGTGCCGGGCGAAGGCCCACCCGACGTGTTGCGGCTGGCGCCCATCGAGGCCGGCTCGGCGCAAGCCGAAATCCTGCAGCGCAGCCTGCGGGCCGCGGGCTGGCCGGCGCAGCCCTACGCCAATTCGCAGAACTTCTTCGAGCCGACGGCCGGCCTGGGCCACGCCGAGTACTTTGGCGAGCGCAGCGCGAACCTGCGCTACAGCGTGCGCCGGCGGCGCAGGGCGCTGGAGCGCTCGGCGGCGCTCGAGTTCGTCCTCGTGCGCGACGAGCAGGGGCTGGAGCCGGCGCTGGCCGACTTCGTCGCCGTCGGCCGGGCGAGCTGGAAGGAGCCGAAGATGATCGCCAGCATCGAGACGCTCGCGATGATCCGCCTGGCCGCCAGCCGCGGCGTGCTGCGGCTGGGCGTGCTGCGGCTGGACGGCGTTGCCGCCGCGGCGCAGTTCTGGATCGTCGCCGGCGGCACCGGGCATTGCCTGCGGCTGGCGCATGACGAGCGCCTGCGCAAGCAGGCCGTCGGCGTCGTCCTGACCGACTTCATGATCGGCCAACTGCTCGACGCCGACCATGTCGACGCGATCGACTACGGCTACGGCAGCGACGAGTACAAGGCCGGCTGGATGAAGCACTCGCGGGTCTTCATCGGCGTGATGGCGTTCAACCCCGACAGCTGGCGCGGCCGCTGGCATGCCTTGCGCCACCTGGGCGGCCAGCCGGTGAAGCGCTGGGCGCGCGCGCTGCTGGCGCCCGCACGCCCGCTGCTGCGGCCGCTGCGCGCTCGGTGGCGCCGTTGGCGCGCTTGAGGCTGCGACGCGCGCCGGTCGGCCGCTCGATCCCGCCGCTCTGGGCCGCGCCCGGCGCACACGGCCGCGGTTCAAGGGCGGCGGGCGTCTTCGGCGCGATCCGGCGCCGCCGGCGGTTTCGGCTTGGCCCGTGCCCAGGCCTTGCGCGCCAGATGCGGCAGGATCTGGTACCAGGGCATGCGCATCCAATGCGAGCGCACGTACAGCAGCAAGCGCGCGCAGGTCTCTCCGCGCTGCGTGCCGGCCGGGTCGTTGCCCAGCATCACCGTGGCGAGCAAGCGCAGCATCAAGCGGCGCTGCGGCCAGCGCGGCGCGCAGTGCCCGATCCGCTCCGCGAACTCGGGCGCCGACGGCATCGCCAGCAGCACGCTCGCCAGCTTCCACGCGTAGTACAGCGGCGTCGTGAGGCCGAGCTGCGTCGCGCGTTGCAGCAGGCGCGGGCCGAAGGCCGGATCGCGGCCGAAGTGCACGAGCAAGTCGCGGATGTCGAGCAAGTCGCGCAGGCCGGTCGTGAACTGGCCCTCCTGCAGCAGGTGCGCCACCGAGTGCAGCACCATGTCGCAAGGCGCCAGTACGTACAGGCCGGGATACGCGGGCAGCGCGACGCGCTGCGCCATCAGCGTCCGGGCGTCGAGCGCGTAGCGCGAGGTCGGCGGCGCCAGCGTGTGGTGCACGTCGATGTGCGTCTGGCGCTCGATGTGCTGCATCGGCGGCAGCTCGTGCATCAGGTCGCGGTAGTAGCGCTCGTCGTAAGGGTCCAGGCGAGCCGCGACCCAGCCCTTGGCGAGCAAGGCCCCTTCGGCGGCGCGCAACTGGCTGCGCTCGATCAGCAGGTCGACGTCGCCGAACATGCGGCCGGGCTTCGGCGGCAGATCGGCGAGGACATAGGCCGCGCCCTTGAGCAGGACGATCGGCGTGGGCACGCGCGCCAGCGCTTCGCGCAACTGGGTGGCCTCCCACGCCGTCTCGTCGTGCAGCCTGCGCGCCTCCTTCAGTGCATTGCGCAGTTGCGCGGCGGGTCCGGCCGGAAGGCCGTCGAGCCAGCCGCGGGCGCGAAACTGCTCGGCGAGCCTGCCGATCAGGCGCGTGCGCCGCGCGTGCGCGAGGAACTTCTCCCATTCGATGCCCGTGAGCACGGGAGGCGCCGGCGCCGACCAGATCGAGCACAGCAGCGGCGCCCGGGCCGCAGGACGGCCCGGCTGCTGGTTCAGGTCCCGGGGGCGATCGCCAGCGCCTTCGGAGGCAAGGGCCGGGAACGCGGTCATAGGACTGGCCTGCGCACGGCGTGCTCCGCGATTCGCGCTTCCGAACGGCCCGGCGCGCTCATTGGCGAAGAGCGAGCCGATCGAACTGGGCCACGGCGTCTTCGAGCCGGCTGTAGCCGAAGTCGAAGCAATCGCAACCGTCGATCACGTCGGCCAGCGCATCGAAGGCCTCGCGCCCGGTGGGGCCGAAGTTGAACGCGTTGCGGCTGAGTTCGAGCATCGAATCGGCCTTCGGGCGGGGTTCGAGCCGGGGGCCGGCGCCGGATTCGTAGCGCGGAAAGACGATCCAGGCCGCCCGTGCAGGCTCGGCCGCGCGCGCCACATGCGCCGGCGGCGCCTTCAGCAGCGCCACCGTGCCCTTGCGCGTGTCGACCGTCGGCTCGCTGAAGACAGCCTGCGGCGCGAAGCGCGAGATCAGCTCGATCGACTCGTTCTTCAGGCTCACCGGCCTGGCCAGCGCCGCCAGCGAGCGGTCGGCGAGCGACAGCAGCGCGAGTTCGTCCGACAGCAAGCGCCAGCCGCGGTGCACCAGCGCCGCGCACAGGGTCGACTTGCCCGAGCCGGGCGGCGCCGGCAGGATGGCGGCGCGGCCGTCGCGTTCGACCACTGCCGCATGCAGCACCAGATGCTGGTGGGCGTAGGTGCTGACGCACCAGTTGAGCGCCCATTCGGCCAGCGGCAGCGCGTGCAGCAGCGGCAGCGGATCGAACACCGGGTCGCCGTCGAAGAGGAACTGCACCTGCGGCCGCACATGCCTGCGCAAGCCGCTGCGGCGGCGGATCTCGACCGCGTAGTCGCAGAATCCGCCCGCTTCCACCAACGGGTAATCCTCGTACAGCAGGCGGATGCCCCGCTCGACCGGCAAGGCGTCGCTGCGGATGCGGAACGCGAACGCGCCGGCCTGGATTCCGATTCCGGGCCCCGCCAGCCGCGCGGCGAAATCGCCGCCAGACAGCTGACCGAGTCGCATGCGGAAATTATGCGGCCACCACCCAGCCCAGCCGACGGAACTGCTCCACGGTGTGGCCGACCGCTTCGACGAACTCGGCATCGGCGCGCTGGCCCAGGTCGGTCGCCAGCATGGCGGCGAGTTCATCAGCCGTACGCGGCGCCTCCTCGAGGCAGGCCATGGCGGCGGCGGCCAGCACGCTGAACTCGGCCAGTTGGCCGGAACGGGACTCGAAGGCGACGTAGTCGCCGTCCCACGAGCGCCACGTCAGGCGCGCCAGCGGGCTCACCACCCAGCGCTGGGCCTGTGCTACCGGCACGGCGCCCGGCACGGACCTGCGGCGTCAGCCAGCCTCCATGTAGTCCGTGAAGAAGCAGTAGGCATTGAGATCCTGGTTCCTCCAGTAGCTCTGGACCTGCGCGGGGCTGTAGGGGAATTTCGACAGGCTGTCGGTCGACGACCACAGAGCCGACGAGTTGCAGTAGGCGACGGCCCAATGCGCCTCCTTGCTGCCGGCATAGTTGGCGCAGAGGTCGTCGATCGTCTTGTCGAAATAGCACCCCTTATCACCGCTCTTCTTCGAATTCGAATCGGTCATGCCGGTACAGACGAAGATTTCCTTGAACTTCTTCGGGCCGCCGCCGCTCTTGCAGCCCGCGGGAATGTTCGAGGTGAACTTGTAGTAGCTGCACGAGCGGCCATAGCACTGATTGCCGGCCTGCCCCGACAGCAGCACCGACTTGCAGCCGGAAATCGTGGCATGAACCTTCTTGGTCTTGGGCGGATTACAGGCCCACTTGCGGCCGTCGCCGGCCAGGGCAGCCATCGGCGAGGCGACGCCGGCTGCAGCCGCAGCCCGGCCGACGCGGCGCAATGCCTCGCGGCGTTGTTCGATCGAGTCGCCCGGGACGAGCTTCGCGTCACCGTCGCGGCCGGGCGCCTGCATCGATTCGGAAGGGGTCGACTTGCTCATGGGTACCACCGGTGTCTCAGTGTGAGGCCGCGAGGCGCGGATCCTTGCCGCCGCGATCACGACGAGGTGGATCTCGAGAACCTCCTCGTTCGGTGCGAATGGTACGTCGCAAGGGTGTGCCTGCCTAGGAAGAAAGCGACGCTCGGCGCCCGATTCCCCCGCGAATGAGGGGTAAATCCTCCGCGGCGCGGACTCAATCGCGGTGCCCTGATCCAGGAAGCAAGCCCGGCGGCCGGCCGGTCCGCGGGTGCGCCCGGCGTGGCTGCGGCGCTGTGCGGCGGGGGCCGCTCAGCGGTCGACGTCGACGACGACGCGCCCGCGCACCTGGCCGGCCAGCATCTGCGGCGCGATCGCGATCGCCTCGGCCAGGCCGATCTCGCGTCCGGCGATCCGGGCCAGCTTGGCCGCATCGACTTCGGCCGCGAGCCGCCGCCAGGCCTCGACGCGCCGCGGCTGCGGACACATCACGCTGTCGATGCCGGCCAGCGTCACGCCGCGCAGGATGAAGGGCGCCACGCTGGCCGGAAAGTCCATCCCGCCGGCCAGTCCGCAGGCGGTCACGACGCCGCCGTAGCGGGTGGCGGCGCACAGGTTGGCCAGCACGTGGCTGCCCACGGTGTCGACGACGCCGGCCCAGCGCTCCTTGGCCAGCGGTTTGCCCGGCGCGGCGAAGGCGGCGCGCTCGAGCACCTCGGCCGCCCCGAGGGCGTGCAGGTACTCGGCCTCGCCCGCCCGCCCCGTGATGGCGGCCACGCGGTAGCCCGCGCGTGCCAGCAGCATCACCGCGACGCTGCCCACGCCGCCGGCCGCGCCGCTGACGGCGATCTCGCCGGCTGCGGGCGGCACGCCCAGGCGCTCGAGCGCCATCACGCACAGCATCGCGGTGTAGCCCGCGGTGCCCAGCGCCATCGCCTGCGCCGCGCTCAGGCCGGCGGGCAACGGCACCAGCCAGTCGCCTTTGACGCGCGCGCGCTGCGCCAGGCCGCCCCAGTGCGTCTCGCCGACGCCCCAGCCGTTGAGTACGACCGCGTCGCCGGGGGCGAAGGCGGGGTTGCTGCTGGACTCGACGACGCCGGCGAAGTCGATGCCCGGCACCATCGGAAAGCGCCGCACCACCGGCGAGCGCCCGGTGATGGCCAGCGCGTCCTTGTAGTTGAGCGTGGAGCGGGCGATGCGCACCGTGACGTCGCCCTCGGGCAGGCTCTCGTCGCTCTGCGCGACGATGCCGACGCGCTGGGCGCCGTCGTCGCGGTCGATGCGGATGGCGCGGAAGCTGGCGGTCATGGGGCGGATCCTTTCGTCGATGGGCTGCGAAACGAACGGGCAAACGGTCGGACGGGCGGCGCGCCGGACACTTGGGCCGCCTCGGCGGCAAGCCTGGGTGTGGGGTGTTCAGCCCCGGCTTCAGCCAGGCCTCGGCGAGCCGCACCCAATAGCTCGCTCCGGTCGACAGGCAGCGGTCGTTGAAGTCGTAGCCCGCGTTGTGCACCATGCAGCCGCCGTCCTCGCCTTCGCCGTTGCCGATGAAGACGTAGCAGCCCGGCACCTTCTCGAGGAAGAAGGCGAAGTCCTCGCTGCCCGTGACCGGCTCGTCGGCGAGCAGGCCCTCGTCACCGAGCCATTCGCGCACCACCCGTTCGCAGAAGGCGGTTTCCTTCGGGTGGTTGTAGAGCATCGGGTAGCGGCGCTGGTAGTCGACTTCGGCGCGGGCCACTGGGTGCGGCTGGCCGAGGCCTGGCTGAATCCGGGGCGCTGAGCGCCGCCCGAGCACGCGCGGCGGCGCTTGCGGGCCGCCCCGCTTGTGCGGACTAGACGGGTCGTCTATAACCGGCCGCCATGGCGCTGCCACAATCGTCGCCCGTCCCCAGGCGCTCCGTGCGCGGCGCGGCGCCGGCCTACCGCGACACGCGCGCGGCACTGCTTCGCGCCGGCGTTGCCGCGCTCACCGAGAAGGGCTTTTCGGCCTCCGGCATCGACGAGATCCTGCGCACCGAGGGTGTGCCCAAGGGCAGCTTCTATCACTACTTCGCCAGCAAGGAAGCCTTCGGCACCGAGCTCATCCGCGAGTACGCAGGCTACTTCGCGCACAAGCTCGAGCAGCACTTCGGCAACGACTTGCTGTCGCCGCTCAACCGCCTGCGCGCCTTCATCGCCGACGCGGAGAGCGGCATGGCGCGCCACGATTTCCGCCGCGGCTGCCTGATCGGCAACCTCGGACAGGAGATGGGCGCGCTGCCCGAGGCCTACCGCGCGCAGCTGGCCGCGGTGTTCGCCGACTGGCAGGCCCGCACCGCGCGCTGCCTGGCGGCGGCGCGCGCCGCGGGCGAACTGCCGGCCGCGCTCGATGTCGAGCGCGCCGCCGTGTTCTTCTGGATCGGCTGGGAGGGTGCCGTGCTGCGCGCCAAGCTCGAGCGCGGTCCCGAGCCGCTGCGGCTGTTCGCACGCGCCTATCTCGATGCGCTGCAGGCGCCGCCGCCCGCCGCCGCGCCGCCCACTGCGGCGCCCCTTCGTTCCGCAGTTCCTAGACGAAAGGTCTAGTGCCATGAGCCAAGCTTTCCGGGCCATCCGCATCGACAGTGCCGAGGGCGTCCAGCGCGTCGGCGTGGTCGAGCAGAGCGACGACGGCCTGCCCGAGGGCGATGTCACGGTGCGCATCGGCCGCTCCACCGTCAACTACAAGGACGCGCTGGCCATCACCGGGCGCTCGCCGGTGGTGCGGCGCTTTCCGATGGTGCCGGGCATCGACTTCGCCGGCGTCGTCGAGGCCAGCCGGCACGCCGCCTTCAAGCCCGGCGACGCCGTCGTGCTCAACGGCTGGGGCGTCGGCGAGACGCACTGGGGCGGCCTGGCGCAGCGTGCGCGCGTCAAGGGCGACTGGCTGGTGCCGCTGCCCGCCGGCCTCTCTGCTGCGCAGGCGATGGCGCTGGGTACCGCGGGCTACACCGCCATGCTGTGCGTGATGGCGCTCGAGCGCCTGGGCGTGCAGCCCGACGCCGGCGAGATCGCGGTCAGCGGCGCGGCCGGCGGCGTGGGCAGCGTGGCGGTGATGCTGCTGGCGCGCGCCGGCTACCGTGTGGCCGCCATCACCGGGCGCGCGGCCGAGGCCGAGTACCTGCGTGCGCTCGGCGCCGCCGAGGTGCTCGAGCGCGCCGCCTTCGCCGCGCCGGGCAAGCCGCTGGCCAAGGAGCGCTGGGCAGGCGTCGTCGACACCGTGGGCAGCCACATGCTGGCCAACCTGTGCGCCGCCACCCGCTACGGCGGCGTCGTGACCGCCTGCGGGCTGGCCGGCGGCATGGACTTCCCGGCCAGCGTGGCGCCCTTCATCCTGCGCGGCGTCACGCTGGCCGGCATCGACAGCGTGATGTGCCCGCTGCCGCGGCGCGTCGAGGCCTGGCGGCGGCTCGCGGCGGAAGTCGATGCGGCCAAGCTGGCCCGGATCGGCGGGCGGGAGATCGGCCTGGTCGAGGCCATCGAGATCGCGCCACAGCTGTTGGCCGGCCAGGTGCGCGGGCGCGTCGTCGTCGACGTCGACCGCTGAGCGAACGCGCGCGTCGAGCGCCCACCCGGCCGCGGCCCCGGCAGCACGAGCGCAGCCCTGCATCCCGCCGGCGCGCGCGTTGCGCGCCGGCGTCCCGAACCGACCACGCACACAGAGGAGACCGCACCATGAGCCCCATCATCGATCGCCGCCAACTGATGCTGCTGAGTGCCGCGCTGGCCGGCACCTCGGCCCTGGGCTGGTCGGCCGCCGCGCGCGCGCAGGCCACCAAGCTCGTCGTCAACACCTACGGCGGACGCTGGGAGAAATTCTGGCGCGCCGATCTGCTGCCGCCCTTCACCAGGGCCAGCGGCATCGAGCCGACGCTGGACGTCGGCCTGGGCAAGAACTTCATCGCCAACCTGCGCGCCGCCGGCGTCGAAAAGCCCCCCTACAGCGTGCTGATGGTCAACGAGAACATCGCCAGCATGGTGCGCGCCGAAGGCTTCTTCGAGCCGATCCCGCTGGCCAAGGTGCCCAACCTGGCCAACGTCTACCCCAACCTGCGCAACGCCGGCGACAACGGCGTGCGCGCCATCATCAGCACGATCGGCATCGGCTACCGCAAGGACATGGTGAAGAAGCCGCCGACGAGCTGGACCGACCTTTGGACCAACCCCGAGTTCAAGGGCAAGATCGGCCTTTACCAGATCGGCAACACGGCGGCCATGCTGTTCCTGCTGATGACGGCGCGCATCTTCGGCGGCTCGGAGCTGGCCATCGACCGCGCCTTCGCCGAGATCAAGAAGCTGCTGCCCTTCCAGCAGGCCGACTGGAGCGGCACGCTGGCCACGCTGATGTCGCGCGGCGACGTCAACGTCGCGGTGATCGACTTCCCCGAAGTGGTGGCGCTGCGCAAGAAGGGCCTGCCGGTGGAGATGGTGGTGCCCAAGGAAGGCGTGGTCGCCTTCGAGCAGAGCTTCAACATCCTCAAGCACGCGCCGGCCAAGGAGGCCGCGTACAAGTACCTCGACTACATCCTCGACCCCAAGGTGCAGGAGCTGATGGCGCGCGAGTTCTTCACCTCGCCGTCCAGCCAGCGCTCGACGGTCGCTGCCGACCTGGCGGCCGACATCCCGGTGCACGGCAAGCTGATGAGCTCGATCGTGCAGTTCGACTGGCCGAAGGTGAACCCGCAGGTGCCGGAGATCACCGAGCGTTGGAACCGCGAGATGAAGTGAGCGGCGTGGCGCGCGCGGCGCGGGCGGATCGGACACCGGCGCGCGGCACCGGCGTGCCGCGCCGCCGCCAGGCGCCTGCGGGCGGGCGCGCAGCGTGGAGGACGCATCGGTGAGCCGGCTGTTGTTGCAGGGTCTGGCCAAGCGCTTCGGCGGCGTGCAGGCCCTGACCGCGATGGACCTCGACATCGCGCAGGGCGAACTGATCTCGCTGCTCGGCCCCAGCGGCTGCGGCAAGACGACCACGCTGCGCTGCGTGGCCGGCTTCGAGCAGCCCGACGAGGGCCGCATCACCTTCGACGGCCAGGACGTGACGGCGCTGCCGCCCGACAAGCGCGACATCGGCATGGTGTTCCAGAACTACGCCCTGTTCCCGCACATGACGGTGGCGCAGAACCTGGCCTTCGGCCTCGAGATGCGCCGCGTGCCGCGCCAGGCGGCGCGCGCGCGCATCGAGCAGGCGCTGAAGATGGTGCAGCTCTCGGCGCTGCCCGACCGCCTGCCGCGTCAGCTCTCGGGCGGCCAGCAGCAGCGCGTGGCGCTGGCGCGCGCGCTGGTCATCGAGCCGCGCGTGCTGCTGCTCGACGAGCCGCTGGCCAACCTCGACGCCGCGCTGCGCGAGGAGATGCGCTTCTTCATCCGCGACCTGCAGCAGCGCGTACGCATCACCACCCTGTACGTCACGCACGACCAGTCCGAGGCGATGGTGATGAGCGACCGCGTGGTGGTGATGTTCGACGGCCGCATCGCGCAGCTCGGCGTGCCCGAGGACATCTACGCGCGGCCGCGCACGCGCCGCGTCGCCTCGTTCATCGGGCGTGCCAACTTCGTCGAGGGCACGGTCGAGCGCGCGCTCGACGCGCGCACCGCGCTGCTGCGCACCGGCCTGGGGCCGGTGGCGGCGCGCTGCGCGGCGGTGCCGGCTGCGGGCACGCGCGCCGCGGCGGCCATCCGGCCCGAGGCGATCACGCTGTCGGCCGCAGCGCCGCCGGGCGCGGCTCTGCCGGCCGGCGCCGCGCTCGTCGGCTGCAGGGTCGAGAAGACCTATTTCCTCGGCGGCGCCGTCGATCACGTGCTGCGCTGCGCCGACGGCACGTCGTTGCTTGGGCAGACCGCGCCGGCGCGCAGCGTGGCCGCGGGCGGCACGGCGTACCTGGTGCTCGATCCCGAGCAGGCCTGGCTGCTGCCCGACGAGGCGGCGGCCGGGGCGGCGGCGCGATGAGCACGGCCGCGCGCGCCGCCGGGGGCCGCGCGCGCGCCGCGGGCGAGCGGCGGGCGGTCTGGCTCGTCGTGCCGGCGCTGGCGCTGCTGGGTGTGTTCCTGCTGCTGCCCTACCTGAACATCGTCGTCATGAGTCTGCGCGAGCCGGCGGTGGGCGCGCCGCACGGGCCGGGCTTCACGCTCGGCAACTACCGGCGCGTGCTGGGCGATGCCTATTACCTCGGCGTGCTCGGCCAGACGCTGTGGCTGGCGCTGAAGACGACCGTCATCTGCCTCGGGCTCGGCTACCCGGTGGCGCGGCACCTGGCGCGCACCGATTCGCGCTTCAAGGGCGTGCTCTACGTCTTCGTGCTCTCGCCGCTGCTGGTGGGCGTGGTGGTGCGCAGCTTCGGCTGGCTGATCCTGCTTTCGAACAACGGCGTCGTGAACAAGGCGCTCATCGACCTCGGCCTGGTCGACGGCGCGCTCGCGCTGATGAACAACGCGCTGGGCGTGACGATCGCGCTCGTGCACGTCTTCCTGCCCTTCATGATCCTGCCGCTGGTGGGCACGCTGCAGTCGGTCGACCCGACGCTGGAGGCGGCGGCGCGCTCGCTCGGCGCCTCGCGCCTGACGGCGTTTCGCCGCATCGAGCTGCCGCTCGCCTGGCCGGGCATCCAGGCCGGCGTGATCCTCGTCTTCGTGCTCGCGCTCAGCGCCTACGTCACGCCCGTGATGCTGGGCGGCGCGCAGGTCAAGACGATGTCGGTGCTGGTCGTGCAGGCGCTGATCGACAACTTCCAGTGGCCGGCCGGTGCCGCGCTGGCGCTGGTGCTGGCGGCCACCGGGGCGCTGGCGGTGTGGCTGTTCGCGCGCGGCAGCGCGCGGCTGATGCGGGGCGTCGAGTGAGCGCGCGGCGCGCCGCCTCGTGGCTGCCGGCGGCCTGGATCGGCGGCGTGTACCTGTTCCTGCTCGCGCCCATCGTGCTCATCGTGCTGATGTCGCTCAACGCGGGCGAGTTCCTGGCCTTCCCGCCGCAGGGGCTGTCGCTGCGCTGGTACGTGGCGCTGGTGCACAACGAGTCGTTCATGCGCGCCATCCGCACCTCGCTGGCGCTGGCGGCTGCGGCGATGACGATCTCCACGCTGGTGGGCACCGCCGCGGCGCTGTACTTCGTGCGCCACGCCGGGCGCTGGCGCGAGACCCTGCGCCTGCTGCTGATGATGCCGCTCATGCTGCCCGAGATCCTGACCGCGATCGCGCTGCTGTTCTTCCTCTACGCCAGCGGCATCGGCACCAAGACGATGGCCGGGCTGCTGATCGGCCATGTGCTGGTGACGCTGCCCTACGTGTTCATGAACGTCGCCGCGTCGCTGTTCAACTTCGACCGTTCGGTGGAGCAGGCCGCGCGCAGCCTGGGCGCCGGCCCGGCGGTGGTGTTCCGGCGCATCACGCTGCCGCTCATCAAGCCGGGCATCATCACCGGGGCGCTGTTCGCCTTCATCATCTCGTTCGACCTCTTCAACATGTCGCTGCTGCTCAAGGGCATCGGCATGACGACGCTGCCGATCCAGCTCTTCGACTACCTGCGCTGGGACTTCGACCCCACGGCGGCGGCGGTGTCCTCGCTCAGCATCGTCATGACCTTCAGCGCCGTGCTGCTGATCGACCGCCTGGTGGGCCTGCGCTCGCTGCGCTTCGGCTGATCGACGATGCCATCGGCCGAGGGCGGCAGCGTGCTCGAAGGCTTCGCGCCGCCGCGCGTGCACCTGCGGCCGCGCGCCGGCGGCGGCTGGCTGCTCGCCAGCGCGCACGCGCTGCCGGCCCAACTGCCGAGCGTGATGCAGCGCGTGGCGCACTGGGCCGCGGCCGCGCCGGCGCGCGACGCGTTCGTCGAATGCCGCGGCGGACGCCTGGCGCGGCGCATCGGCTATGCCGAGCTGCTGGCGCGGGCACGGTGCGTGGCGGCGGGCCTGCGCGCGCGCGGGCTGCACGCCGGGCGGCCCTTCCTGACGCTGGCCGAGCCGGGCATCGACCACGCCGTGCTGCGCGTGGCGGCGCTGGCCGCCGGCGTGCCCTTCGCGCCGCTGTCGCCGCAGCTGCCCCGGCTGCCCGGCGGGCCGGCGCGGCTGGCGGCCATCGTGCGCCTGCTCGGCGGCGGGCTGGTGTGCGCCGACGATGCCGTCGTCGTGCGCGCGGCGCTGCGCGCGGCGGGGCTGGCGGAGCCCGAGGTCCTCGGGCGCGGCGAAGGCCGGCACGACTGGCCGCAGGCGCTCGGGGGCGCCGACGGATGCGACGCGCCCGCCGCGGCGCTCGAGCCGGAGGCCGTCGCCGCCGTCTTCTTCACCTCGGGCTCCACCGGCGCGCCCAAGGGCGTGATCACCACGCAGCGCATGCTGGCCGCCAACCAGACTGCGTACGCCGTGCTGTGGCCCTTCCTCGCCGAGCGGCCGCCGCGCCTGCTCGACTGGCTGCCCTGGCACCACACCTTCGGCGGCAACGACAACTTCCACAAGATGCTGTGGCACGGCGGCACGCTGTTCATCGACGACGGCCGGCCCACGCCCGAGGGCATGGCGGCCACGCTGGCCAACATCGAGGCGGTTTCGCCCACGCTGCACATCAACGTGCCGCGCGGGCTCGAGCTGCTGCTCGACGCGCTGGCGCGCGCGCCGGCCCCGCGCGCCGCGCTGTTCGCGCAGCTGCGCGCGATCTTCTTCGCCGGCGCCGGCCTGTCGCGCGCGCTGTGGGCACGGCTGCAGGCGCTGGTCGACGATCAGGCGCGTGCCGGCGGCCGCCGCGTCGCGCTCGTCTCGGGCTGGGGCTCCACCGAGTGCGGCTCGACGATCTGCCTCGTGCACCACGCGATCGCGAGCCCGCAGGTGGTGGGCCTGCCGCTGCCCGGCTGCGAGCTGGCGCTGGTGCCGCTGGAGGGCGAGGGCGGCAAGTTCGAGGCGCGCGTGCGCGGCCCCAACGTCATGCCCGGGTACTGGCCGGCCGAAGCTGCCGGCCGCGGGCCTGCGGCACCCGCCGGCGAACCCGACCGATCGGCCTTCGATGCCGAGGGCTGGCTGCGCACCGGCGACGCCGTGCGCCTGGCGGACCCGGCACGCCCCGAGGCCGGCCTGATGTTCGACGGCCGGGTGGCCGAGGACTTCAAGCTCGCCACCGGCACCTGGGTGTCGGTGGGGCCGCTGCGGCTGGCCCTGCTGGCCGCGCTGGCGCCGCTGGTGCGCGAGCTGGCGGTCGCCGGCCAGGACGAGCCGCAGCTCGCGCTGCTGCTGTTTCCCGAGCCCGAAGCCTGCCGCGAGGCGGCCGCGCTGCCGCCGGGCGCGGCACTCGAGGAGATCGCGGCCGCGCCGGCGCTGCACGCGCTCATCGCCGCCGCGCTGCGTGCGCACAACGAGCGCCAGGCCGGGAGCAGCACGCGCGTGCGCCGCGCCGCGCTGCTGGCCGAGTTGCCGGGCGCCGTGCCCGGCGAGCTGAGCGACAAGGGCAGCCTCAACCAGCGCCTGGCGCTGGCGCAGCGCGCGGCTCGCGTGCGCGCGCTGTTCGCCGAGCCGCCGCCCGCGGGCGTGATCGACCTCGCCGACCCAGGCTGAGGACGCCTTCCCACCGACATCCCTTCACCACAGGCAACGCCATGACCTACCAGACCCTTGTCTTCGAACGCGACGCCAGCGACGCCTTCGCGACCATCACGCTCAACCGGCCCGACAAGCTCAACTCGCTGAACGGCCAGCTGCTCGAAGAACTCGAACACGCGGTGCGCGCGGCGAGCGCCGACGATTCTGTCGCCGCGCTCGTCCTCACCGGCGCCGGCCGCGCCTTCAGCACCGGCTTCGACCTCAACTCGGAGGACTTCGAGCTCGACGCCGAAGGCTGGCGCGAGGACATCCGCGCCAACTGCAACCGGCTGCTGACGATCTGGAACGCACCGATCCCGATCGTCGCGGCGGTCAACGGCTACGCGCTGGCCGCCGGCCTGGAGCTGATGATGTGCTGCGACCTGGCCATCGCCGCCGAGGATGCCCGGCTCGGCGAGCCCGAGGTGCGCCACGTCTCGGCGCCGCCCTCGCTGATGATGCCGTGGACGGTGCCGATGCGGCACACGCGCTGGCTGATGTACACGGGCGACATGATCGACGGCGTCGAGGCCGCGCGCATCCACCTCGTCAACAAGGCGGTGCCGCGCGCCCAGCTGCTGCCCGAGGCGCGGCGCCTGGCGACCAAGCTGGCGCGCATGCCGCGGCCGGCCATCAAGTTCGCCAAGGCGGCACTCAACCATCAGCAGACGACGGCCGGCCTGCGTTCGTCGTGGGACTACAACCTCGAGACCACCGCCATGCTGCACGCCAGCGAGCCGGGGCGGCTGTGGATGCGGCGCCTGAAGGAGATGCCGCTCAAGGACTTCCTCGCGCTGCGCGAGGCGCCGTTCGAGGGCCTGGACTGATTGCCGCCGGCAGGCCCCGACGATGGACGACGCGCATCCGCTGCTGGCCACGCTGGCCGCGCGCTTCGGCGCCGCGGCGGTCGTGTCGCCGGCCGATGCCGCGGGTCGGCCGATCTCGATCGGCGGCGACCGGCTGCCCGCCGTGCCGCTGCTGCGGCCCGCCGGCACGGCCGAGGCAGCGGCCATGGTGCGCCTCGTGCACGAGGCCGGCATCGCGCTCGTGCCACTGGGCGGCGGCACCGGGCTGGCCGGCGGCCAGCTGCCGGCCAGCGGGCGCGAGTGGTACCTCTCGCTCGAGCGCATGCGCGCCATCGAGGAGCTGGATGCCGTCTCGCGCATCGCCGTCGTGCAGGCCGGCGTCGTGCTGCAGACGTTGCAGGAGGCGGTCGCGGCGGCCGGGCTGCTGTTCGGCGTCGACCTGGGCGGACGCGGCGCGGCCACGGTGGGCGGCCTGCTGGCCACCAATGCGGGTGGCGAGCGCGTGCTGCGCCTGGGCATGATGCGCGAGCAGGTGCTCGGTCTCGAGGTCGTGCTCGCCGACGGCACCGTGCTCGACCTGATGGAGCGCGTGCTGAAGAACAACGCCGGCTACGACCTCAAGCAGCTGTTCATCGGCAGCGAGGGCACGCTGGGCATCGTCACGCGTGCCGTACTGCGGCTGCGGCCGGCGTTCGCGAGCCGCCACGCGGCGGTGCTGGCGCTGCCCGCGCTCGACGCGCTGCCGGCGCTGCTGACGCGGCTCGAAGCCGGGCTGGGCGGCATGCTCTCGGCCTTCGAGCTGATGTGGCCGGAGTTCCTCGCCACGATGACCGAGCCGGGACCCGACGGCGCGGCCCCGCCGCACCGCATGCCGCTGCCGGGCGCGCGGCCGCAGGAGGCGCCGGGCTGGGTTCTGATCGAAGCCGAGGGCGGCGACGAAGCGGCCGACGGCGCGCGCTTCGGCGCCGTGCTCGAGGCGCTGCTCGCCGAAGGCGCGATCGCCGACGCCGCCGTGGCGCGCTCGGAGGCCGAACGGCGCGCCTTCTGGGCCATGCGCAACGACGCGCCGCACATCGTGCGCCGCTGGCAACCGCTGGTCAGCCTGGACGTGAGCGTGCCGATCGCGCAGATGGTGTCCTACGTCGACGAGACGCGGCGCGCGCTCGCCGCACGCTGGCCGGCGGCGCGGCTGCTGCCCTTCGGTCACGTGGCCGACAACAACGTGCACATGATCGTCACGCTGGGACCGGGCACGCACGAGCGCTACGACGAGATCGCCGAGGTCGTGTACGCCGGCGTGCGCGCGCGCCGCGGCTCGATCTCGGCCGAGCACGGCGTCGGCCTGGACAAGCGCGCCGCGCTGGCGCGCCATCGGCCGCCCGAGGCGCTGGCGCTGATGCGACGGCTCAAGGCGCTGCTCGATCCGCAGGCCACGCTCAACCCGGGCAAGGTGGTCTGAACGCCGGCGCGGCCGTGCGCCGCGACGCCGGCACGGCCTTGTCGCGCTACATGCCCGAGTAGTTGGGCCCGCCGCCGCCCTCGGGTCTGCGACTGCCGCAGCTCGGCGCCACGCGCGGCTAGGCGAGGCGGCGCGACACCGCCGCAGGCTCCGCTCGTCGCGCGCGGTCCGGCGCGGCGCAGCCCCAGCGGCGATGATCAGCGGTCGACGTCGACGACGACCCGCCCGCGCACCTGGCCGGCCAGCAGCTGCGGCGCGATCTCGATGGCCTCGGCCAGGCCGATCTCGCGTCCGGCGATCCGGGCCAGCTTGGCCGCATCGACTTCGGCCGCGAGCCGCCGCCAGGCCTCGACGCGCCGCGGCTGCGGACACATCACGCTGTCGATGCCGGCCAGCGTCACGCCGCGCAGGATGAAGGGCGCCACGCTGGCCGGAAAGTCCATCCCGCCGGCCAGTCCGCAGGCGGTCACGACGCCGCCGTAGCGGGTGGCGGCGCACAGGTTGGCCAGCACGTGGCTGCCCACGGTGTCGACGACGCCGGCCCAGCGCTCCTTGGCCAGCGGTTTGCCCGGCGCGGCGAAGGCGGCGCGCTCGAGCACCTCGGCCGCCCCGAGGGCGTGCAGGTACTCGGCCTCGCCCGCCCGCCCCGTGATGGCGGCCACGCGGTAGCCCGCGCGTGCCAGCAGCATCACCGCGACGCTGCCCACGCCGCCGGCCGCGCCGCTGACGGCGATCTCGCCGGCTGCGGGCGGCACGCCCAGGCGCTCGAGCGCCATCACGCACAGCATCGCGGTGTAGCCCGCGGTGCCCAGCGCCATCGCCTGCGCCGCGCTCAGGCCGGCGGGCAACGGCACCAGCCAGTCGCCTTTGACGCGCGCGCGCTGCGCCAGGCCGCCCCAGTGCGTCTCGCCGACGCCCCAGCCGTTGAGTACGACCGCGTCGCCGGGGGCGAAGGCGGGGTTGCTGCTGGACTCGACGACGCCGGCGAAGTCGATGCCCGGCACCATCGGAAAGCGCCGCACCACCGGCGAGCGCCCGGTGATGGCCAGCGCGTCCTTGTAGTTGAGCGTGGAGCGGGCGATGCGCACCGTGACGTCGCCCTCGGGCAGGCTCTCGTCGCTCTGCGCGACGATGCCGACGCGCTGGGCGCCGTCGTCGCGGTCGATGCGGATGGCGCGGAAGCTGGCGGTCATGGGGCGGATCCTTTCGTCGATGGGCTGCGAAACGAACGGGCAAACGGTCGGACGGGCGGCGCGCCGGACACTTGGGCCGCCTCGGCGGCAAGCCTGGGTGTGGGGTGTTCAGCCCCCCGGCTTCAGCCAGGCCTCGGCGAGCCGCACCCAATAGCTCGCTCCGGTCGACAGGCAGCGGTCGTTGAAGTCGTAGCCCGCGTTGTGCACCATGCAGCCGCCGTCCTCGCCTTCGCCGTTGCCGATGAAGACGTAGCAGCCCGGCACCTTCTCGAGGAAGAAGGCGAAGTCCTCGCTGCCCGTGACCGGCTCGTCGGCGAGCAGGCCCTCGTCACCGAGCCATTCGCGCACCACCCGTTCGCAGAAGGCGGTTTCCTTCGGGTGGTTGTAGAGCATCGGGTAGCGGCGCTGGTAGTCGACTTCGGCGCGGGCGCCGAACACCGCCGCCTGCTGCTGCGCGATCTCGGTGATGCGCTGCTGGAGCAGGTCGCGCACCTCGGGCTTGAAGGCGCGCACGGTCAGGCGCAGCTCGGCCGTGCCGGGGATGACGTTGGGCGCCTCGCCGGCGTGGAACGCGCCCACGGTGACGATGCCGGTCTGCAGCGGCGGCACGTTGCGCGAGACGATCGTCTGCAGCGCCATCACGATGGCCGAGGCGGCCACCACCGGGTCCACCGCGTGCTGCGGCATCGCACCGTGGCCACCGGTGCCGTGGACGCGGATGATGCAGGTGTCGGAGCTGGCCATCGCGTAGCCCGGCACGGCGATGAACTTGCCGGCCGGCTTGGCCGGCCCGTTGTGCATGCCGAACATCGCCTCGCAGGGAAAGAGCTCGAGGAAGCCGTCGTCGAGCATGCGCTTGGCGCCGCCGTAGCCCTCCTCGGCCGGCTGGAACACCAGGTGCACGATGCCGTCGAAGCGGCGCGTCGCCGCCAGGTGGCGCGCGGCGGCCAGCAGCATCGCGGTGTGGCCATCGTGGCCGCAGGCGTGCATCTTGCCCAGCACCTGGCTGGCCCAGGGCTTGCCGCTCGCCTCCTTGATCGGCAGCGCGTCCATGTCGGCGCGCAGGCCGATACGGCGCGTGCTCGTGCCCGCGCGCAGCGTGCCGACGACGCCGGTCACGCCCAGGCCGCGGTGCACCTCGCAGCCCCAGCGCTGCAGGCAGTCGGCCACCAGGTCGGCGGTGGCGTGCTCCTCGTAGGCAAGCTCGGGGTTGGCATGGATCTTGTGCCGGATGGCGATCATCTCGGCCTCGTGGGCGCGGATTTCCTCCAGCGCGGGCAGTTGGAGCGGGGCGTTCATGCGGGTGCGGATCCTCGACCGGGTTTGCTGGGCCGCCGCAGTGTAGGGGCTGCGCGCGGCTGCCCGGCGCGGCGGGCCGGCACGGTCGGACGGCCGCCGCGCCATGCGTGCCAGCGCCGCTGCGCGCCGGCAACGCGGCAGCAACATGCGCCGGCCACAATGCCGCCCGCGGAGCGCGCCGACGGCACGCCCGCAGAAGCCGAAACCCAGCCGCATCCGACACGCATGAACCCGACCACCGCATCCGCTGCCTCGCAGCACTCCCCTCGCGCCTGGCTGCTCGCCGCGGCCCTGCTGCTCGGCAGCGCCGCCGCCGGCGCCACCGGACTCGCCACCTGTGATTCCGGCCCCAAGGAAGGCTGGCAGCCGCCGGCCAAGCTCGAGCAGATGCTCAAGGACAAGGGCTGGACCGTGCGGCGCGTCAAGGAGGACGGCGGCTGCTACGAGGTCTACGGCCTGGACGACAAGGGCCAGCGCGTCGAGGCCTACTTCCACCCGGTGACGCTGGCGCCGGTGCCGACCAGGCCGCGCTGAGGCGCGGCGGCGACGCCGGGCTCGCGCTTGGCGCCGGACATGGGCACGACAAAGCCGCCCATGCTGCGCGTGTGGAGCGCTGCGGTGCGTATCGCGCACTGGAGCCTCGCGACCTGCGTGCTGGCCTGTCTCGTACTGCACGAAGGCGGGCCCTGGCACGAGCGCCTCGGCTACGCCGCACTCGCCATCGCCGGACTGCGCGTGCTGTACGGCCTGGCCGTGCGCGAGCGCAGCGACCGCCACGCGCGCTTTGCCGGCTTCGTGCGCGGCCCGGCCGCCACGCTGGCCTACGTGCGCGCACTGCGCGCGCGTCGCGAGGGCGCCTACCTCGGCCATAACCCGCTCGGCGGCTGGATGATCGTGGCGCTGCTGGCCGCAGCGCTGGCGGCCGGCGCGAGCGGCGCGCTCTACGTCACCGACCGCTTCTGGGGCGAGCCGCTGATGATCGGCCTGCACGCCGCGGCCGGCTGGGCCTTCGGCCTGCTCGTGCCGCTGCACCTGGCCGGCGTCGCGTTCACCTCGCTGCGGCAACACGAGAACCTGGCACGGGCCATGGTCAGCGGGCGCAAGCGGGCGCGCGCCGATGCGGTGGACGCGGTGGACGCGGTGGACGCGGCAGACGCGGCAGACGCGGCAGACGCGGCCGACGGCGCGCCGGCCGCGCGCGCCGCCGCGCGCGGCCCGCTCACCTGAAGTCGCGGCTCTTCGTCGCCAGCCCCTGCAGCAGCGCCGAGTGATCGACGAGGCGCCGCGCCACCAGGTGGCGCACTTCGTGCCCGGGCCGGCCCTCGGCCTGCCACACGCCGTACACGGTGAGCAGGGTCGAGGCCAGCAGCGCCTTGCGCTGCGCCTGAGCCAGCTGCGGCCAGACGATGACGTTGACGGCGCCGGTCTCGTCTTCCAGCGTCACGAACACCACGCCTTTGGCCGTCTCGGGGCGCTGGCGGTGCGTGACGAGGCCGCTGGCGCGCGCCAGGCGCCCGCTCGGGCAGCCGCGCAGCACTGCCGCCGGCTGCACCTTGAAGGCGGAGAGCTCGGCGCGCAGCAGGGCCAGCGGGTGCTGCGTGAGGCTCAGGCCCGTGGCGCGGTAATCGGCGATCAGGGTCTCGGCCGCATCGGGCGCGGGCAGCGCGGCCGGCGCCTCGTGCGTGCGCGTGCGCGCCAGCATCGGCGTGGCGCGCGTGTCGATGCCGGCCACGCCCCAGGCGGCCTGGTGGCGGTGGCCGGCCAGCGGCGCGAGCGCATCGGCACGCGCCAGCAGCGCCAGCGTCTGGGCGTCGAGTTGTGCGCGGCGCGCCAGGTCTTCGACGTTCTCGAACGGCGCCCCGTGCGGCCCGTCGCGCGCCGCGACGATGCGCGCCGCCGCCTCCTCGGCCAGGCCGGCGATGCAGTTCAGGCCCAGGCGCACCGTCCACGGCCTGCCCTCGGGCCCTGCCGTCGCGCCGGCCGCCGACGCGGCTGCCGACGCGGCCGCCGACGCATCCACCGATGTGTCCGCCTGCGCCTGCGCCGGCGCCGGCGCCTCGAGCCGCGTGCCGACCCCGCTCGCCGCCACGCACACCGGCCGCACGGCAACGCCGTGCGCGCGCGCGTCGCGCACCAGTTGCGCCGGCGCGTAGAAGCCCAGCGGCTGGCTGTCGAGCAGCGCGGCGAGGAAGGCGTCGGGGTGGTGGCACTTGAGCCAGGCGCTCACGTAGACCAGCAGCGCGAAGCTCGCGGCATGGCTCTCGGGGAAGCCGTATTCGCCGAAGCCTTCGATCTGCTTGAAGATGCGCTCGGCGTACTCGCGCGTGTAGCCCTTGGCGACCATGCGGCCCACCAGCCGCTCGTGGAAGGGGCCGAGGCCGCCCTTCCTCTTCCAGGCCGCCATCGCGCGGCGCAACGCGTCGGCCTCGCCGGGCGTGAAGTCGGCGGCCAGGATGGCCAGCTGCATCACCTGCTCCTGGAAGATCGGCACGCCCAGCGTGCGTTCGAGCGCCTGCTTCACTTCCGCGCTCGGGTACTCGACCGGCTCCTCGCCGCTGCGCCGCCGCAGATACGGATGCACCATGCCGCCCTGGATCGGCCCCGGGCGCACGATGGCGACCTCGATCACCAGGTCGTAGAAGCGGCGCGGCTGCAGGCGCGGCAGCATGCTCATCTGCGCGCGGCTTTCGACCTGGAAGGTGCCGACGCTGTCGCCGCGGCACAGCATCTCGTAGGTGGCCGCGTCCTCGGCCGGCACGTCCTGCATGCGGAACTCGGGCAGGCCCTGCTTCTGCGCGACGAACGCGAGCGCGCGCCGGATGGCCGTGAGCATGCCCAGCGCCAGCAAGTCGACCTTCAGCAGGCCGAGCGCGTCGAGGTCGTCCTTGTCCCACTGGATGACGCTGCGGTTTGCCATCGCCGCGTTCTCCACCGGCACGAGCTGCGCCAGGTCGTCGCGCGCGATCACGAAGCCGCCCGGGTGCTGCGACAGGTGGCGCGGAAAGCCGACCAGCGCGGCGGCGAGCTCCATCCACAGCCGGCACAGCGGCGACTCGGGATCGAAGCCGTTCTCGGCCAGCCGCTCGGGCGCGATGCGGCGGCCGTCGAACCCGTGCTGGCTCTTGGCCACGGCTTCGATGCGATCGAGGTCGATGCCCAGCGCTCGCCCCATGTCGCGCAGCGCCGAGCGCGGCCGGTAGCTGATGACGACCGCGGTGAGCGCGGCGCGGTGGCGGCCGTACCTGCGGTAGACGTACTGGATCACCTCCTCGCGGCGCTGGTGCTCGAAGTCGATGTCGATGTCGGGCGGCTCGTTGCGCTCGGCCGAGACGAAGCGCTCGAACAAGAGCGTCATGCGCGCCGGGTCGACCTCGGTGACGCCCAGGCAATAGCACACCGCCGAGTTGGCCGCGCTGCCGCGGCCCTGGCACAGGATGCCCTGGCTGCGCGCCCACTGCACCAGATCGGCCACGGTGAGGAAGTAGGGCTCGTAGCGCAACTGCGCGATGAGCGCGAGCTCGTGCTCGATGGTGGCGCGCACCGCGGCCGGCACGCCGCCCGCCCGCTGCGCGAAACGGCGCGCCGCGCCCTCCTCGGTCAGCCGGCGCAGCCAGGTGGTGGGCGTGTGGCCCTCGGGCACGATCTCGCGCGGGTACTCGTAGCGCAGCTCGTCGAGCGAGAAGGCGCAGCGCCCGGCCACGCGCAGCGTGGCCTCGAGCCACTCCGGCCGAAAGAGCTGCGCCAGGCGCGCGCGCGAGCGCAGGTGCGCCTCGGCGTTGGGCTCGAGCGCGAAGCCGCATTCGGCCAGCGGGCGCTTCAGGCGCGTGGCGGTGAGCGCGTCTTGCAGCGGCTTGCGCGAGCGCGCGTGCATCAGCGCGTCGCCGATGGCGACGATGGGCAGGCCGGTGAGCTCGGACACCCGCTGCACGGTCTCGACCAGCAGCGCGTCGTGCGGCCCGAGCAGGCGCGGCAGCGCCAGCGCGGCGCGGCCGCCCGGGCTCGCCGGGACGGCATCGCCGGCCTGGGCGGCGCCCACGCCGGCGGCCTCGGCGGCCTCGGCGGCGCTGCCGGCGGCGGCAGCAGCGCGCAGATCGAGCCCGCCGCCGAACCAGGTCTGGAGCCACAGCGCGTGCGCCAGCAGCGTCTCGAACGGCCGGTCGCTCGCCAGCGCCGGCGCCGGATGCAGCAGCGCCAGGCAGCCGGGCAGACCGGCCAGCGTCGGCAGGTGCGGCACGCGACCCTCGAGGTCGGACATCAGCGCCAGGTACTCGCCCTTGGGCGCACGGCGCCGCGCCAGCGTGATCCACTGCGAGAGGTTGCCGTAGCCGCGGCGCGAGGTGGCCAGCAGCACCAGGTGCGGGCCGGGCGCCGGGATGGCCGTGTCGGCAGGGCCGGCATGGCGCGCCGGCCGGTCGGCCGGCCCATGCGCCGGCATGTTCACCGGCACGCCGGCCGGAACATGCGCCGGCACGTTCGGTGCACAGGCCGGCGCGCCCGCCCGGCCCGCGCTTGCCGCCCTGCCCTCCTCGGCCGAAGGCGGCGCCAGCCGCATCTGCGCGCCCACGATCAGCGGCAACCCGAGCCGCCTGGCCTCGGCGTGCGCGCGCACCACGCCGGCCAGCGTGCCCTCGTCGGTGAGGGCCAGCGCCGCGTAGCGCAGCGCGTGGGCGCGCGCCACCAGCTCCTCGGGGTGCGAGGCGCCGGTCAGGAAGCTGAAGTTGCTGCGGCAGACAAGCTCGGCATAGCCCGGAAGAAGGGCTGCGCCAGCGGCCGCACGACGAGATGACACGGCACGGACTCCTCGGCCTCGTCGAACCTGTATGTTTATACAGTATCGCGTCGCTCCGACGGCCGTCAAGGTCTGGGCGAGCTTCACGCCGCCCGACGCATCGTCGGCGCCCGGCCTTCGCAGCGCGGGCATCCGCCACTTCATGGGGAGAAAGTCGCGCCGCACACACTCAACCGCCGCCGCTTGCCGGCCGAAACCCCTACCACTCCATCCGGCCGCCGGCGCCAACAGCCGGCCGGGGATCGGGCAACAGGAACAAGCAGGATGAGTCACCCTCCCGCCGACAGCGAAGCATCGCCACAGCCGAGCAAGATCCTGCTGGTCGAGGACAACTTCGAAAACCGCGACATGCTGACCCGGCGGCTGCAGCGTCGGGGCTTCACGGTCTGCAGTGCGCCCGACGGCTCCACCGGCGTCGCCATGTCGGTGTCGGAGCGGCCGGACGTCATCCTGATGGACGTGGCGCTGGGCGAGATGGACGGCTGGCAAGCCACCCGACTCATCAAGCCCATCTTCGACACTTCGAGCCCCCGCGTCCTTCGTAAGTCATTGATTCGTATAGCGGCGAGGTCGGTTTCGTCGAATTTGTAGTGTCACGCCGTCCGTCTCTTATGGTTGATTTGCTATGTGCAGATCGCCTACATTTCGCCCATCGACGTAATGGCACCGCCTCGTGTTCATCCGCACCCAGACAACCGCCGGACGGACCTACCTGCTGCTGGTGGAGAACGAGCGCGTCGAGGGCCGCATCAAGCAGCGCGTGCTGCTGCGATTGGGCCGGCTCGATCAGCTCCAGGCCTCGGGGCAGCTCGACAGCCTGCTGGTGTCGCTGGGGCGCTTCTCCGACAAGCTCGCCGTCCTCGACGCGCACGCTCGCGGCGACAGCGTCACCACGCACACGCGCAGCATAGGCGCTGCGCTGATCTTCGAGCGGCTGTGGGCCGAGTGCGGCATAGGGTCCGTGCTTGGCGACATGCTGCGCGACCGGCGCTACGAGTTCGCGCTGGAGCGGGCGGTGTTCATGACGGTGCTGCATCGCCTGTTCGTCAGCGGCAGCGACCGAGCTGCCGAGCGCTGGATGCAGGGCCAGGCCATCGCCGGCACCGAGGAGCTGTCGCTGCACCACCTGTACCGCACGATGGGCTTCCTGGGCGAGCCAGTGCACGAGCAGCCGCCGCCCGATGTTCCGGTCGCCGCCAAGGGCAAGGCCGCCAAGACCGACAGCCGCGTGTTCGATCTGCGCACGCGCAAGGACCTCATCGAGGAAGAACTCTTCGCTCGGCGGCGCGACCTCTTCACCGATGTGGAGCTGGTGTTCTTCGACACCACGTCGATCTACTTCGAGGGCGAGGGCGGGCAGGACATCGGCCGGCACGGCCATTCCAAGGACCACCGGCCGGACCTCAAGCAGATGGTCGTGGGCATGGTGCTGGACAACGCCGGCAATCCGCTGTGCAGCACCATGTGGCCGGGCAATACCACCGACGTGACGAGCCTGGTGCCGGTGGTCAAGCGATTGCAGCGGCACTTTGGCGTGCAGCGCGTGTGCATCGTCGCCGACCGCGGCATGATCAGCGACGCCACGATGGCCGAGATCGACTCGCGTGGCTGGCTCTACATCCTGGGCGTGCGTATGCGGCGCAGCAAGGAGGCCCGCGACGAGGTGCTCACGCGCGGCGGCCGCTACCGGACCGTGCACGCCAAGAGCGACGACCCGAAGGCGCCCTCGCCGCTGCAGGTCAAGGAGGTCTTGGTCAGCGACGACGATGAACAAGCCGCGCAGCGGCGTTACATCGTCTGCCGCAACGAGGACCAGGCCACCAAGGATGCGCACGACCGGCTGGCGATCATCGAGGCGCTCGTGCAGGCGCTCAAGCGTGGCGACAAGTCCCTCATCGGCAACAACGGCTTCCGGCGCTTCGTCGCCGGCACCGGCGGCCACTGGCGCATCGACGAGGCCAAGGTTGTCGAAGAAGCGCGCTACGACGGCAAGTGGGTGCTGCGCACCAACACCGACTTGAGCGCCGCGCAGGTGGCGCTGAAGTACAAGCAACTGTGGACGGTCGAAGCGATCTTCCGCACGATGAAGAGCCAATTGCACACGCGGCCGATCTTCCACAAGACCGACGACACGATCCGCGGCCACGTGTTCTGCAGCTTCCTCGCACTCGTCTTGCGCAAGGCATTGCAGGATCGACTCGAAGCGGCCGGGCACGGACACCTCGAATGGGATCACGTCATCGACGATCTGGCCGGACTGCAGGAGATCGAATTGCACGTGCAGGGCAAGGGCTATCGGCTGCGCACGGAAACGAAGGGCACGCTTGCCGCGGTATTCGGCGCTTGTGGCGTCGCATTGCCGCCGACGTTGCGGCCGATGTGACCACCGGCGAACTCGCCGCCGCAGTCTCGGCGGCGTGACACTACGTCTGTAACAGCGTCGCAAGTGCTTGATTCAGAAAACGCTTGTCCGAAGAGGTGTCGAAGATGGGCCAGACCTCCACGCAGTTGCTCAGAGCCGCCGATCTGGCGATGTATCGCGCCAAGGCCGACGGGCGCGGCCGCTTCCGGCTGTTCGAGCCGGAATTCGACCGCGAGATGCAGCAGCGCCGCGAGCTCGAGGTCGCGCTGCGCGTGGCCGTCGAGCAGGACGCGCTCGACATCCACTATCAGCCCTTGTTCAATCTGGCGAGCGGCCGGATCAGCGGCTTCGAGGCGCTTTCGCGCTGGACGGATCCGATGCGCGGACTCGTACCGCCGAGCACCTTCATCCCGCTGGCCGAAGAGATCGGACTGATCGGGGTCATCGGCAGGCGGGTACTCGAGCGCGCCTGTGCCGAGGCCGCGAACTGGCCGCCGCACCTCACGGTGGCGGTAAATCTGTCGCCCGCCCAGTTCAAGGGCGACGAGTTGATCGCCGCGGTCCGCGATTCGCTGCGCGCTGCCGGACTGCCGCCGAACCGGCTGGAGCTGGAGATCACCGAATCGATCTTCCTCCAGGGCAACGAATCGAACCGGACGGTGCTCGCCGAGCTGGGTGAGCTCGGCGTCAAGATATCGATGGACGATTTCGGGACCGGCTATTCGAGTCTGAGCTACCTGAGCAGCTTCCCGTTCAACAAGATCAAGATCGACCGCTCCTTCATTCGCGATCTCGCGACGAGCCAGAGCAGCCTCGCCATCGTGCGCGCCGTGTGCGAGCTGGCGCGCAGCTTCGGCGCGGCGACGACGGCCGAAGGCGTCGAGACCGACGACCAGCTCACGCATGTGCGGGCCGAAGGCTGCACCGAAGGGCAGGGCTACATGTTCGGCATGCCGCTGCCCGCGAGCGAGATTCCCGCGCTGCTGGCGCGATTGCTTCCCGCGCCGCGCTAGCGGCCCCGCGCCGCCGCCGCCGCCGCCGCCGCCGCCGCCTCGCCGCCTCGCCGCCTCGCCGCCTCGCCGCCTCGCCGCCCCGGCGCTGCGCGGCGCGCGCGGCCGCCGCTCAGCCGGTGAACTCGAGCTGGTGCATCCAGGCTGCGTGCCTGGGCGCCCTTTTGGTGCGCGCCCACTCGTCGAGCATCGCCCACTTCACCTCGTCGAGCCGGCGCGCCATCTCGGGCGTGCCGGTGTTGCAGGCGAGCTCGAGGCGGTGGCCGCTCGGATCGTGGAAGTAGATCGACGCGAAGATCGTGTGGTCGATCGGCCCGACGACCTCGATGCCGTCGGTCTCGAGCCGCGCCTTGACCTCGTGCAGCCGTTCGATCGACTCGACCTCGAAGGCGATGTGCTGCGTCCAGGCCGGCGTGTTCGGGTCGCGCCCCATCTCGGGCTTGGTGGGCAGCTCGAAGAAGGCCAGGATGTTGCCTGCGCCGGCGTCGATGAAGACATGCATGTACGGATCGGGCTCCTTGGTCGAGGGCACGCGGTCCTCGGCGATGGCGAGCACGAAGTCCATGTCGAGGTACTTGCGGTACCACTCGACGGTCTGCTTGGCGTCGCGGCAGCGGTACGCGACATGGTGGATCCTGCGGACGATGCCCATGGGCGCTTTCCTTCCTGCGTGCCCGCGCCGGAGCGCAGGGTCGTCATTGGATTCCGCGGCGGCCCGGCGCGCAAGCGGCGGGCTCGCGAGGCACTGCGCCGAGTGGGGCCGGCCGGCCTGCCCGATCGAGTTTGCCACGCCGCGCGCGATCGGGCCGTCCGGATCGTGGCCGCGGGGCCTCGGAGCCCGTGAAGCTGCGAATCGCGCGGGCGTGATTCGAATCTTCACCGACTCTCAGCTCGACCCGCATCGCGTGCGAGTCCTCGTTGATCTTGCCGAGTCGGTCGAACTCGTCTTCGGCCCGCTTGCGCCTGCTCGTCGCGGTGGGCGTGGCCGCGGGCATCGGCGCGGCGGCGCCGCAGATCGCTCGTCGGCGACGCGCGCCGGGCTGCCCCCTTCAGAGCAGCCGCTTGCGCACCAGCGTCACCACCAGCTCCGCCGCGAGCACCACGAGCGCGATGGCCACCAGCACCGCCGCCGCCTCGCGCCAGCGGAAGACGTTGATCGAGGCGTCGAGCACCATGCCGATGCCGCCGGCCCCCACCAGCCCGAGCACCGACGACTCGCGCACGTTGATGTCCCAGCGCAGCAGCGCGATCGAGGCGAACGCCGGGCGGATCTGCGGCCAGATGCCCTTCAGGAACACGTTCGCCCAGGGCGCGCCCGCGGCCTGGATGGCTTCCACCGGGCCGGGGTGGATCTGCTCGATCGCCTCGCCGGTGAGCTTGCCGACGAAGCCGATCGAGCGGCAGACGATCGCCACCGTACCGGCCAGCGGCCCGGGGCCGAACACGGCGACGAAGAACAGCGCCCAGACCAGCGAGTTGACCGAGCGCGACGAGACCAGGCACAGGCGTGCGAGGAAGCGCACGCCCGGACTCGCCACCACGTTGCGCGCGCTGATGACGCCGAGCGGAAACGCCAGCGCCAGCGTCACCAGCGTACCCAGCGTCGCGATGTGCAGCGTCTCGATCATCGCGCCGACCACGGTCGCGCGCAGGAAGACCCAGTCCACCGGCCACATGCGCACCAGCAGGTCGCTCACCTGCGCCGGCGTGTCGCGCAGGAACTCCGGGATGACCTCGATGCTGCGCAGCGCCGCCACGAAGGCCAGCGCCGCGCCGAGATACAGCCCGCAGCGCAGCGCGCGCTCGGCCGGCGTGAAGCGGTGAACGCCGACAGCAGCGTGCCGCCGATGCCGCCCGCGCCGACGATGCCCAGGATCGTCGAGTTGCGCAGGTTGCTGTCGAACTGGTACATGCTGAAGCCGACGAAGCGCGGCACCACCTGCGGCAGCACGCCGAAGACGATCAGGCCTGCGCGCGGGCACACCCGCTGCGCCCGTCGGCCCGCCGGCTTGATCCTGCTCATGGCGCGCACGCGTTGAAAGCGGGACATTGCCCCCGGCGGGCGCCGCCCGTGGCGCCGTGGCTCTCAACCATGCACGAGGATCTCCCATGCCCAAGTCCGTCATTGGCCCGCGTTCGACCGCCTTGCTCGCAGCGGCCCTGGTGCTCGCGTCCGGCGGCACGGCATCGGCCGCCGACGCCGCCGCCGCGCAGGCGCTGGCCAAGCGCAGCAACTGCATGAAGTGCCACGCCATCGACAAGAAGAAGGAGGCCGTCGCCTGGAACGAGGTGGCCGCCAAGCTCAAGGGCAAACCCGATGCCGAGGCGCGGCTCATCAAGCACATCACGACCGGGCCGAAGGTCAAGCTCGAAGACGGCTCCGAAGAGCAGCACCCGATCATCAAGACCAAGGACGAGGGCGAGATCCGCAACCTCGTCCAGTGGATCCTGTCGCTGTAGCGCCGCTTCCGCCCGCGGCGCCGCGACGCCGCGGCCGGTGCGCGCCGACCTGCAACCGCCCGGGATGCATCGATGACTGCCGACACGCCACCTCCGTCGCTGCTGGCGCGGCTGCGCCGCTTCTTCCTGCGCCCCTCCACCCTCTCGGCGAGCGCGGTGGTGGCCATCGGCATGCTCACCGGCATCGTGTTCTGGGGCGGCTTCACGGCCGGCATGGACGCCACCAACACGCTCGCCTTCTGCACCTCGTGCCACGAGATGCGCGACACGGTGTTCCAGGAGTACAAGGAGACGGTGCACTACAAGAACCGCTCGGGCGTGCGCGCGGTGTGCTCCGACTGCCACGTGCCGCGCGACTTCGGGCACAAGTTCCTGCGCAAGGTGCAGGCCAGCAGCGAGCTGTACGGCAAGTTCGTCACCCACTCGATCGACACGCCGCAGAAGTTCGAGGCCAGGCGCATGGAGATGGCGCAGCGCGTGTGGGCGTCGATGAAGGAGACCGATTCGCGCGAGTGCCGCAACTGCCACTCATGGGACGCGATGGACCCGCACAAGCAGACCACGCGCGCGCGCAAGAAGATGGAAATCGGGCAGAAGGAAGGCAAGACCTGCATCGACTGCCACAAGGGCGTGGCGCACCTGCTGCCGGCCGAGTTCAACGAGGAGGAGCAATAGCCGCAGCGCCGGCCGCGGCCTGCCCCTGCCCTGTGGAGACGACGCCATGATGCTCGCGATCTGGACCATCCTCACCGCCGGCGCGCTGGCCGGCCTGTTCGCGCTCTGCGTCGCCCTCGCCGTGGTCGGCGTGCGCGCGATCGAACTCGCGTTCGGCCGGCGGGAACGCGCCGCCGCGCCATGAGCGCGCCGGGCCGCTCGCAGGCGCTCATCGCCGGAGCACGCAGTGCGCAGGGCAGTGCGGCGAGAGGCCGCGCACGCTCGGGCGCGGCCGCCTTGCGCACGCTCCGGGCGGCGCGGCTGGCACCGCTGGCGCTGCTGGTGGTGGGCCTGGCGGCAGCCTCCGACTGCGCCGCGCTCGACGTGCTGGCGGCCCAGCGGCTGGCGCGCCAGAGCGGCTGCACGAGCTGCCACGGCGTCTATCAGGCCAAGGACGGCCCGGCCTGGAAGGACGTCGCGGCCAAGTACCACGGCGAGGCGGGCGCGGCCGAGCGCCTCTATCGCCACCTGACCACCGGGCGCAAGGCGCGCATGGCCGACGGCAGCGAGCGCGACCACCCGATCGTCAAGACGAGCGACCCGGCGCGCATCCGCAACCTCGTCGACTGGATCCTCGCGCTGCCGGTGGCCGCGCCGGTGGACGTGGCCGCGGCGCAGACGCTGGCACGCCAGAACCGCTGCCTGAAGTGCCACTCGGTCGACGAGCGCCGCGAGGCGCCGTCGTGGAAGGAAGTGGCGGCCAAGTACCTGGGCAGCGTCGGCGCCGAGGACGCGCTCAGGCGCCACCTCACGACCGGACGCAAGGCACGCTTTGCCGACGGCCACGAGGAGCCGCATCCGGTGGTCAAGACGTCCGACCCGGACCGCCTGGCCAACCTGGTGAACTGGATCCTGTCGCTGCGCTGAGCGCGGCGGCGCGGCGGCGCGCGGCCGCAGCGTCCGTGCTGCGCGTCGGCGCCGCGCATGCCAGACCGTGGCCGCGAGCGCGCGCCCGACTCGCCGCCCGACTCGCCGCCCGACTCGCCGCCCGACTCGCCGCCCGACTCGCCGCCCGCCCCCCGCCCGACTGCGCGCGCTACAGCGTCGCCGCCAGTTGCGTGCCCTGCGCGATCGCGCGCTTGGCGTCGAGCTCGGCCGCCGCGTCGGCACCGCCGATCAGGTGCACCGCGACGCCGGCGGCCAGGAGCGGCGCGTGCAACTCGCGCAGCGGCTCCTGGCCGGCGCACAGCACGACGCTGTCGCAGGCGATGAGCCGGCGGTCCTGGCGCCCGGGGCCGAAGCTGATGAACAGGCCCTCGGGCACGATGCGCTCGTAGTTCACGCCGCCGATCATCTCCACCTGCTTCATCGCCAGCGTGGCGCGGTGGATCCAGCCGGTGGTCTTGCCCAGCGTGCGGCCGAACTTGCCGGCCTTGCGCTGCAGCAGCGTCACGCGGCGCGCCGGCGGCTGCGGGCGCGCGCGCACGACGCCGCCGCGCACCTCGGCCGGGTCGGCGACGCCCCATTCGGCGCGCCATTGCTGCAGATCGAGTGCGGGCGAATGTCCGGGCGGCGTGACGAGGAACTCGGCGACGTCGAAGCCGATGCCGCCGGCGCCGACGATGGCGACGCGCGCGCCCACCGGCTTGTCGTCGCGCAGCAGGTCGACGTAGCTCAGCACCTGCGGCAGTTCCTGGCCCGGGATGTGCGGGTCGCGCGCGCTCACGCCGGTGGCCAGCAACACGGCGTCGAAGCCGCCCGCCGCGAGCATTTCGGCGCTGGCGCGCGTCGCCAGGTGCAGGCGCACGCCGGTGGCCGCGAGGCGGCGGCCGAACCAGCGCAGCGTCTGGGCAAACTCTTCCTTGCCCGGGATGCGCCGCGCCAGCGTGAACTGGCCGCCGATCTCGGCCGCGGCCTCGAAGAGCTGCACCTCGTGGCCGCGCTCGGCCAGCGTGGTCGCCGCGGCCAGCCCGGCCGGGCCGGCGCCGACGACGGCGTAGCGCCGGCGTTGCGCCGCCGGCCGCACCACGAGCTCGGTCTCGCGCCCGGCGCGCGGGTTCACGAGGCAGCTGCACAGCCGGTTGGCGAACGTGTGGTCCAGGCAGGCCTGGTTGCAGGCGATGCAGGTGTTGATGTCCTCGGCGCGCCCGGCGCGCGCCTTGGCGACGAACTCGGGGTCGGCGAGGAAGGGCCGCGCCAGGCTCACCAGGTCGGCGCAGCCTTCGGCCAGCACCTGCTCGGCCACCTCGGGCGTGTTGATGCGGTTGCTGGTGACGAGCGGCGTCGCGATGCCGGCCGCGCGCAGCTCGGCGCGCATCTTCTGCGTCACCCAGGCGAAGGCGGCGCGCGGCACGCTGGTGGCGATGGTGGGGATGCGCGCCTCGTGCCAGCCGATGCCGGTGTTGAGGATCGTCGCGCCGGCCGCGGCGACGGCCTTGGCCAGCGCCACCGCCTCGGCCCAGTTGCCGCCCTCGGCGATGAGGTCGAGCATCGACAGGCGGTAGACGACGATGAAGTCGAGCCCCACCGCCTCGCGCACGCGCTGCACGATCTCCAGCGGCAGGCGCATGCGGTTTTCGTACGCACCGCCCCATTCGTCTTCGCGCCGGTTGGTGTGCGTGACGAGGAACTGGTTGATGAAGTAGCCCTCGCTGCCCATCACCTCGACGCCGTCGTAGCCGGCCTCGCGCGCCAGCGCGGCGCAGCGCACGAAGGCGCGGATCTGGCGCTCGACGCCGCGCGCCGAGAGCGCGCGCGGCGTGAACGGCGAGATCGGGCTGCGGATGCGCGAAGGCGCCACCGCCAGCGGCTGGTAGGCGTAGCGGCCGGTGTGCAGGATCTGCAGCGCGATCTTGCCGCCTTCGGCGTGCACGGCTTCGGTGACCTGGCGATGGCGGCGCGCCGCGGCGTGCGTGGCCAGCGTGCCTGCCAGCGGCTTGGACCAGCCTTCGACATTGGGCGCGAAACCGCCGGTGACGATGAGGCCGACGCCGCCGCGCGCGCGCTCGGCGTAGAAGGCGGCCATGGCCGGGAAATGCCGGCGGCTGTCTTCCAGCCCGGTGTGCATGCTGCCCATCAGCACGCGGTTGGCCAGCGTCGTGAAGCCCAGGTCGAGCGGGGCGAGCAGATGCGGGTAGGCGGCGCTCACTTGACGACCCTGCGCACTGCGTGCTCCGGCGTTCGCGCCTGGCAGCGGCCCGATGCGCTCGTGCGCGCGCCCGATGCGTCGTAGCGGCTCACCGGTAATACGGTTCGACGCGGCCCTTGAGCTTGATCGTCAGCGGCCGGCCCTTGCGGTCCACGGCCTTGCCCGCCGGCACGCGGATCCAGCCCTCGCTGATGCAGTATTCCTGGACGTCGTGCCGCTCGCGGCCGTTGAAGCGCATGCCGATGTCGTGCCGGCAGACCTCGGCCACGTGCTGCGGATGCCCCGGATCGACGCTGAGCCGGTCGGGCAAGGGCGGGCGCTCGGGCAGTTGGGCGGCGGCGGCGTCGGGCGTGTCGGTCATCTTCGGCGCGGGCGGGTGGTGGGCACGGGCAAGCCGTGCCGCGACGATGATACGGGCTCGCCGCCGGCGAAACGCCCGCTCGCGGTGGCGCGCTGCCGCATCGACGCCGCATCGACGCCGCATCGACGCCGCATCGACGCCGCATCGACGCCGCATCGACGCCGCGCTGCGCCGCGTGACCGATGCCGCGCCGGCCGCCGCCGCCGCGCGGCGCGCACGACGACGATCGCATCCGCGCCCCCCTTGCCGCGTACGATGGGGTCCATCGCCTGACGTGCTGGAGCCGCCACGTTGAACACGATCTCCGGAGCCGACATCCTGCTCGTCGGCACGCCGCTGCAAGCCGGCAAGCTCCCCGGGGGAGTGTGTCCTTCGCTGGCCAACCTCACGCTCGGCACGTCGCTGCGCGCGCGCGGCTTCGCGGTGGACTTGCTCGACCCGAGCGTCGACCTCGGCGCCGAGCACCGCGAGCCGAAGACGGTGCTCGCCGCCACGGTGGACGCCGTGCTCGCGGCTCGGCCGCGGCTGGTGGGCATCACGGCGCTGTCGCCCACCGAGGGGCGCTTCGGCGCGGCGCTGGCGCGCGCGCTCAAGCAGCGTGCGCCCGCACTGCCGATCGTCGCCGGCGGCGTGTGGGCGATGGCGGTGCCCGAGCCCTTGCTCGCGCGCTGCCCCGAGATCGACGGCATCGTCGTCGGCCCGGGCGAGGAAGGCGCCGCGGTGCTCGCGCGCCAGGGGCTGGCGCGGCCGGACGAAGTGCCGGGCCTGGTCTGGCGGCACGCCGGCAGCCTCGTGCACAACGAGCCGCTCACGCAGCCCGGGCCCTCGGCGCCGCTCGACATGACGCTGATGCGGCACCCCGAGGCCTACGACATCTTCTGCTGGCTCACGAGCCGCGGCTGCCCGTACCACTGCGCGTTCTGCACGGAACGCCTGGGCTCGCCCCGCTTCACCGCCGACCCGGTGGCCAAGGTGGCCGACGACATCGCGGCGTTCAAGCGCTTCGGGCGCCGCTGGTATCTGTGGATCTGCGACGCCCTGTTCGGCGCCAGCCGCACGCGGCTGGCGCAGATCTGCGACGCGCTGCAAGGCGCCGGCCTCGAGTTCCTGGCCGAATCGCGCGTCGACGTCCTGCGGCCCGACGACGTGCCGCGCATGCGCGCGGCCGGTTGCAACATGATCTACTTCGGGCTCGAGGCCGTGAGCCGCCGCTCGCTGGTCGCGCTGGACAAGATCGAGGACCGGCCCGAGCGCCACCGGCGCTACGTCGAGGGCGCCCGGGCGCTGACCGAGGCCTGCCTGCGCAACGACGTGCTGCCGGTGTTCGGCGTGCTCAATCCGGTGCCCGGCGACGCGCCCGAGGACCTGGCCGAGTCGCTCGAGCTGCTCGACGAACTGAGCACGCTGGCCGCCAGGCTGGGGCCGGCGGCGCACGGCATCGCACCGTGCTTTCACGCCTTCCCGCTGCGCTTCGACGCCGGTGCGCCGTACGAGCAGCGCAGCGGCGAGCTCGCGGCAGCCGGCGTGCGCTGGAGCGAGCCGCCCGACCCGCTGTTCGGCGACCGTTACCTCACGCACGCCTCGGCCCGCATCGGCCCCGACGAGGCCGAGGCCTTCCGCGCCGCGGTGCGTGCGCGCAACTCGGCTTCGCCGCTCGTGCAGCAGCGGCTGCTGCGCTCGTTCCCGCGCCCCTACGTCGAGTTCGACGCCTGATGCGCGACGCCGCACTGCAAGCCGGCGACGAGGTGCTCGTGGTCGGCGGCACTGGCCTCATCGGCCGCGCGCTCGCCAAGGTCTTGCTCGCCGCCAGGCTGCGCCCGCTGCTGTTGGCGCGGCACGAGCCGCCCGCCGGTCTGTTTGCGCCGGGCGTGCGCTGCCTGCGCGCCGATCGCGGCGAATTTCCGGCGCTGCTCGAGTCGGGCGCGCTGCCGGCCGCGCGCGAGCGTGCGCTCGGCGTCGTCGACGTCCTCGCCGGCAGCGCCGAGGAGACCGCGCCGCTGCTCGACGCGCTCGCACAACGGCCGGGGCGCTTCATCGCGATCGGCAGCGCGGCCGTGTTCGGGCGCGCGCCGCCAGGATTGCGGCATGACGAAGCGTCCGTGCCGCAGCCGGGCACCGAGGCGATGCGGCGCAAGGTCGAAGTCGAGCAACTCATGGCCCGGCGCCACGCGGCGGGCGTTGCCGGCTGCGTGCTGCGCATCGCGTATCCGTACGGGCCCGGTCACGGCCCGCTCGGCCCGCTGGGCCGTGCGCGCGACCTGTTCGAGCGCCTGCAGGGCGAGGGCGTGATCGACTGGGTGGCGCCGGGCGTGTTTTCGCCGCTGCAACCGCTGGCCGTGGGCGACCTTGCCCAGGTGATCGCGGCGTTGCTGACGCGCCGCACACCACTGCCGCCGCTGCTGCACGTGGCCGGCCCGCAGACGCTCGACTGGAGCGCCTATCTCGACGTGCTAGCGCGCGGCCGCCCGCTCGGGCGGCGGCTGCGCCTGCACGACGCCGACCAGCTGAGCGCGCTGCAGCCCGCAGCCCGCTGGGTCATCGACCACCTGCGCCAGGCGCCGCTGCTCGACGACGCGATGCTCCAGGACATGGGTCTGGCCTGCCGCACGCCGCTGGCCGCCGCGGTGGACGACTGGGCCGCCTGGTGCCTGTCGGGGCTGCCCTGAGCCGCGCCGCGCCGCGCGCTCAGCGCGGGTACCAGTCGGTGTCGGCCGGTTCGCGCACCTGGTTGAGCTCGACCCACAGGTGGTCGGGGCCGACCAGGATGGCGACATCGTGCCTGTATTCACCGGCGGCGATGCGCTCGCGCGTGAGCGGCGGCGCGATCCAGCTGGTCTCGATCGCGGCGCCGCCCGGGCGCTGCTGCCAGCGGCGGAAATAGCCGGCCGCGTTGCCGGGCGTGAACACGAAGCGCGCGCCACGTGCTTCGAGCTCGGCGATCGCCGCGCCGAGATCGTCGACGCGCAGCCCGAGGTGCTGCAGGAAATCGATCTCCTCGTCCGGGCCGGCCGGCAGCGGCCAATCGGGCTGCTCGCGGAAGATGAAGGTGATGCCGCAGGCCAGCAGGCGCACGAAGCGCTGGCCCATCATGCGGCCGCGAAACAGCACGCGGGCGTCGAACAGGCGGCACCAGAACTCCTCCTGCGCCTGCACGTCGCGGGTGGCGAGCGCCACCTCCATGAAGCGGTAGTTCATCGCCACGTCAGGCCCCTGCGCGAAGTGTCGCCTCGTTCTGGTACTCCGGCACAGGGGTTTCGGAACATGATGAAAGCGATGGATTCGGGTCGAGCGCAAGGCGCCGAGCGCAGCGATACCGGGCGGTATCGCGAGCATCGGCAACGCCGCCATCGGCCCGAAGACGCGCTTTCATGTTTCGAAATTCCTGTGTCGGAGTACTAGTAGACCACCACCCGGTCGCCCACCTTCACCTGCTCGTACAGCCACTTGGCGACCTGGTAGTCGCGCAGCTGGCTGCAGCCGTGCGAGCCGCTGTCGTAGCCCTTGTCGGCGAAGTCCTGCGAGTAGTGGATGGCCACGTTGCCCTGGTAGAAGATGGCATAGGGCATGGGCGTGCGCTCGCCGAAGATCTTGGACACGGTGTCGGCGTTCTTGAACCAGATGCGGAACTCGCCCAGCGGGCTTTCCCAGCCGGGCCTGGAAAAGCGCGCCTCGCGCGTGAAGCGCACGTTGCCGTCGACGACGAGCGACATGCGGCGCTGCTGCTTGGAGATGCACACCACGCGGCCGGTGCTGCAGCGCGGGTCGAGTTCGTGCGCCAGGGTGCTGGCCGGCGGCGCGTCGAACAGCTCGGCGTAGCGCGGGTTGCGCGTGCGGGCGATGAGCGGCGCCCAGGTGCGCTCGTCCATCACCTCGCTCGCCGGCAGCCCGATGCGCGTGCGCCAGGCCGCCACCGCCTGGCGCGTGGCCTCGTCGAAGGCGCCGTCCACGCCGCCTCGGTACAGGCCGAGCTGGCGCAGGCGATGCTGCAGCTCCTTCACGTAGCCGGGCTGCGTCGGGGCGGTGAACCAGGGGCCGATGTCGACGTTGTTCAGCTCGGCCTCGGTGGGCTTGTTCGAGCGCTCGAGCAGTGCCTCCCAGGTGCGCTGGTCGACGACGCCGGTCGGACGCAGGCCCGCCTCGCGCTGGAACTTGGTCACGCCGGACAGCGTGAGGGCGCCGAAGCGGTCCTCGACGTCGTAGACCGCGAGGTACTTGGCGTGCCGCAGCCGCACCTGCAGCTCGCGCACCTGCGGCGCCTGCATGCGAAAGCGCAGCTCCTGCGCCAGCGGCACGGCCACGCGCGACGGGCCGATGCTGGCGCCGGCCAGCCCCGGCTGCGCCCAGGCCGGGCTGCCGATGGCAAGCGCAGCCCCGGCAGCCGCGAGCAAACGCAGAAATCGATGTACGGAGGCACACGCAATCATGGCGCGCGATTATCGGCGAGCCGCCCGCGCATATGCGGCTGCGCACGGCGCATGGCGGCCGGCTCATCCGTCACGCGCCAAGCCCACGGCGTCCGCGTTGAGCGCCTCGCTGGCGGGTCGCGCCCGCCCCGCATCGCCTCGACGAACGGGCCGCGGGCGGTGCGCGCCCGCCGGCCCGCTGCCCGCTTTCAGTCTTCGGCCGGCGGCGCCAGCATCGGCACGGCCGAGTCGCCCCCGCCCAGCAGCCCGGTGCGCGTGTAGATGCCGAGCTTGTCGCGCGTGTCGGCGATGTCGAGCGCGCGCATCGTGAGCTGGCCGATGCGGTCGGCCGGCGTGAAGGCGCCGGCACCCTTTTCCATCGTCAGGCGCTCGGGGTGGTAGGTGAGATTCGGGCTTTGCGTGTCGGCGATCGACCAGTCGTTGCCGCGGCGCAGATCGAGCCACACCTCGCCGGTGACGGCGCGCGCCACCCAGCGCTGCGCCGTCTCGCGCAGCATCAGCGCCTGCGGGTCGAACCAGCGGCCGTGGTAGAGCAGCTTGCCCAGGCGCCGGCCGTTGGCGCGATACTGCTCGATGGTGTCCTCGTTGTGGATGCCGGTGACGAGCCGCTCGTAGGCGATGTGCAGCAGCGCCATGCCCGGCGCCTCGTAGATGCCGCGGCTCTTGGCTTCGATGATGCGGTTCTCGATCTGGTCGCACATGCCCAGGCCGTGGCGCCCGCCGATGCGGTTGGCCTCCTCGAACAGCGCCACGGCGTCGGCGAACGTGCGCCCGTTCAGCGCCACCGGCACGCCCTCCTCGAAGCGCACCGCCACCGTCTCGGCCTTCACCTCGACCTCGGGCTTCCAGAAGGCCACGCCCATGATCGGCACCACGATCGTGAGCCCCTTGTTCAGGAACTCAAGGTCCTTGGCCTCGTGCGTGGCGCCCAGCATGTTGCTGTCGGTGCTGTAGGCCTTCTCGACGCTCATCTTGTAGTCGAAGCCGTGGGCGACGAGGTATTCGCTCATCTCCTTCCTGCCGCCCAGCTCGTCGATGAAGCGCTGGTCGAGCCAGGGCTTGTAGATGCGCAGCCGCGGGTTGGCGAGCAGGCCGTAGCGGTAGAAGCGCTCGATGTCGTTGCCCTTGTAGGTGCTGCCGTCGCCCCAGATGTCGACGCCGTCCTCGCGCATCGCCACCACCAGCGCGGTGCCGGTGACCGCGCGCCCGAGCGGCGTCGTGTTGAAGTAGGTCTGGCCGCCGGTGCTGACGTGGAAGGCGCCGCTCTGGATGGCGGCGATGCCTTCGTTGACGAGCTGCGCGCGGCAGTCCACCAGGCGCGCGATCTCGGCGCCGTAGGCGCGCGCCTTGCGCGGGATGTCCTCGTAGTCGCTCTCGTCGGGCTGGCCGAGATGCGCCGTGTAGGCGCAGGGGATGGCGCCCCTGGCGCGCATCCAGTGCACGGCGGCGCTGGTATCGAGACCGCCCGAGAAGGCGATGCCGACGCGTTCGCCGGCGGGCAGGGATTGCAGGATGGCGTTGGACATGGTGCGGCGGTGCCTGGGCTTGCGGACAGAACGGCGATTGTCGCAAGGCGCGGGCGGCGCGGCGGCCGCGCCGCGGCCGCCGCTCAGGTCGCCAGCACGTTCTTGAACTGCCAGGGGTCGCCCTCGTCGATCTCCTCCTGGAACTGCGCCCAGCGCGTGGCGATCGGCGTCCAGTCGGTGTAGTGCGCCTCGATGCTGCCCAGGTAGGGCCGCTGCACGCGCAGGCAGAACGCGTGGTCCATCTCGTCGGTCTCGACGATGCCCGCGTGCGGGTTGGCCAGCGCCCAGGCCATGCCGGCGAGCACCGCCGAGGTCACCTGCAGGCCGGTGGCGTTCTGGTACGGCGCCAGCTCGCGCGCCTGCGCGATCGTCAGCCGCGAGCCGTACCACAGCGCGTTGCGCGCGTGCCCGTACAGCAGCACGCCCAGGTCGTCGGCGCCCCAGAGGATCTCGTGCTCGCCGAGGATCTTGGTGCGCGCCTGCGCGCGCCCGGAGCCCAGCGTCTCGTGCAGGCTCAGCACGGCCGCGTCGCAGGGGTGATAGGCGTAGTGGCAGGTCGGGCGGTACGCGGGCGCGTCGGCGGCGCCGACGGTGTAGTAGTCGGCGATCGCGATCGCCTCATGGTGCGTGACGAGAAAGCCGTACTGCGGCCCGGCGGCCGGCGTCCAGGTGTGGACCTTGGTCAGCAGACCCGGCGTGTCGAGGTAGATCGCCGCCCGGCAGCCTTCGGCGTGGCGCTGCGCGCCGGGCGGAAACCAGCGCTCGTGCGTGCCCCAGCCCAGCTCGGCGGGCTGGAAGGCCTCGGCCAGGAAGCCCTCGACCGACCAGGTGTTGACGAAGGTTCCGAGCGGCCGCGCCTCGGCCGCCGACTGCGTGTCGCGCTCGGCGACATGCACGCCCTTGACGCCCAGGCCCTGCATCAGCGCCGCCCAGTCGGCGCGTCGCGCCGGCGGCGCGGCCGGCGCCCGGCCCAGGTCGGCCGCCAGGCGCAGCAGCGCCTCCTTCAGCAGCCACGACACCATGCCCGGGTTGGCGCCGCAGCAGTTCACCGCCGTCGGCCCGCCGGGCTGCGCGCGCGCCTCGGCGCGCACCGCCTCGCGCAGCGCGTAGTTGCTGCGCGCGCTGGCCGGCAGCGCGAAGTCGAAGTAGAAGCCCGCCCAGGGCTCGGCCACGGTGTCGATGTAGAGCGCGCCGCGCTCGCGCGCCAGGCGCATCAGCGCCAGCGACGAGGTGTCGACCGACAGGTGCACGCAAAAGCCCCCGGGCCCGAGCAGCGGCGCCAGCACCTCGCGGTAGTTGTCGCGCGTGAGCGCCGTCTGCACATGGTGGATGCCGCGCTGCGCGAGGAAGGTGGCGTGCTCGCCCGAGGGCTCGACGACGTGCAGCCGCTTCGGGTCGTAGGTGAAGTGGCGCTCGACGAGCGGCAGCAGCCCGCGGCCGATCGAGCCGAAGCCGATGATGACGATGTCGCCGTCGATGTGGCCGTGGTTGGGGTGCATGGGGTCTTGCCGAGGCACGGCGCCGGCACCGGCATCCCTGCGATGCGGCAAGCCTGCGTCGATGCGCCGGACGATACATGCGGTGCAGGCGGCGGCCGGCGGCGGGGCATCCCGGGTGCGCATCGCCGCTGCTGAACGCCCCACCCGCGCGTGCCGATGCGCCCGCCGCGCGACATCGACGCCTTGCGCCGGTCGGTGCGCATTCGCGGCGCCGCAAAACGACCCCCTCCCTCGAATTAGGGGGGGGCATGAACGGAAAGAGGATGACGCCGCCGCAATTCCGCATTTCAATGAGGGATATGCGGACGAGCCAGGACTCGACCGCCCGCGTTCGACACCTTCCTTGGTGCGCCCGGTCCGGGCGCGCAGGCAACGCAGGAGGAGCTCATGAGAACGACGACCTCGAACCGGCGCCTGGCGCCGATCGCACTGGCAGTGCTGCTGGCCGCTTGCGGCGGAGGTGGAGGCGGAGGCGGAGGCGACAGCAACACCGGCACCGGCCCGCCACCGACATCGGTGTCGCTCACCGGAACGGCGGCCAAGGGTCTGATGGCGAACGCCGACGTCAGCGTCTATGCGGTCAAGGCCGACGGCACTGCCGATACGAGCGCCGCGCTCGCCAAGACCACCACCGACGCCAACGGCAAGTACAGCCTCGGCTTCACCGGCAGCCAGGGTCAGCCCTATGTCGTCATGGTCAGCGCCAAGGCCGACGGCAGCACCACCGCCGCCGACGAGGCCAGCGGCAAGCCGGTGACGCTGCCCTCGGGCTTCGCGATGCGCGCCTTGCTGGTGCCGGCCACGTCGGGCTCGATCACGACCAGCGCCAACATCACGCCCTTCAGCGAGCTCGCCGCTGCGGCCGCGGGCAGCGCGTCGGGCGGCATCACGGCGGCCAACGCCGCGCAGGCGCTGTCCACCGTGAAGCAGCTGATCGGCTTCGACCCCACGACCACCAACGTCGCGACGACGAAGACCGCCGGCACGGCCGACGAGCAAAGGCTGGCCGTGCTGCTGAGTGCGGTCTCGCAGATGGCCAACAACAGCGGCACCCTGGGCTGCGCGGGCGCCGATCTGAGCGCGCGCACCAAGTGCGTCGTGCAGACGCTGGCCGGCGCGGCCAGCACGTCGACGCTCAAGCTCACCGGCGCCGCCGGGGCCGACGTGTCGGCTGCGCTCGCCTCCGCCATCAACCAGGTGCTGACCTCGGACCTCGCCGGCAACGTCAACGCTGCGACGCTGAACACGGTCGTCGCCAACCTCGGCTGCACGACCAACTGCTCGGTCGCCGGCACCACGCCTTCGTCCGATCCGCTGGCCGCGGCGATCGCCGCCGCCAAGCTGCTGTTCTCGCAGCTCAAGGCCGACTGGTCGACGATGTTCAGCGGCGACGGCGTGACCTCGGTGTCCAAGGGCGCGGCGAACGCGCAGGCGTTCAAGTTCCAGCAGGCGATGAGCGACATGCAGCAGCCCATCGACACCATCGTGCTCGACGAGAAGTCGCTGTTCATGGGCATCAACCTGTACAACAACTACAAGGCGGGTCGAACGGCTGCCACCTCGCACGCCGAAGGCGCGGGCGAGGTGCCGAACAACAACCGAGCGGCCTACGCCGGCCTCGCCCGCAACGCCTGCCAGCTCTACCAGGACGCCGCGACGAGCGTCAACGCCACGACACCGGCAAACGCCAACTACATCGGCTGCTCGACCTACTACTACGCGCAGTGGAGCGCGATCGCCGGGGGGCAACGCAATTCCATCTACCGCCACGCATTCTTCCTCGCCCCGAATCCCGACGGCAGCTTCACCTGGCAAGGCCGGGCGCGGCGCACGATCAACGAGTGCAAGCCCTCTTGCGTGCGCATCGCGAACGACAACCTGCAGGCCGACCCGGTGACCGGCGCCGACGTCTACTTCTCGGGCACGATCACGCGGACCCTGACCGGCAAGGACATCACCGCCGTCTCCATGCAAGGCGAACTGCCGGCCGGATTCGCCAGCGCCGGCACGACGCTGGTGAACTACAAGTACGCCATCACGACGAACGCCTCGCGCACCTTCGATGCCGCGAGCGGCGACGTCGTCAGCGGCAACATCTCGGCAGGCAGCGGGGTCTCGAAGGACCAGGCCGGCAGCACGCTCGCGACGCTCACGATCAAGACCGGGCAGTTGCTGACGACGCCGGTCAGCCGCGACAGCAAGGGCAACATCGTGGCGCCGGGTTCACCGCGCGCGGTGGCGGCGGCCGGCTATCAGCAGATCGGCCTGTCGCTCGACCTGCTCTATGCGACCGCCGGCGCGTCGGTCGAGGGCGTGTTCTCGGTGTCCGATCCGGCCTGGGACAAGAGCCAGACGAAGCTGATCCCGACCAAGTTCAGCTTCAGCGGCACGCTGGCCACGACGGACGGCGGCGTCACCACGAACTTCCTCACCGGCACCCTGACGAGCACGGTCGCCGGGTACGGCTCGTTCGACGCCACGCAGCCGCTTTCGGCGACCAATTACCACACCGTGCCGGCGACCTTCGTCGGCACCGTGACGGCGCCCGGGCGCCCGGTGATCGAAGTGACCTTCAGCGGCTCGACGCAGACCGACGCCCACACCTCGTACATGCAGCCGGCGACGCTGCAGTACCGCACGCTGGTCAACGGCAAGGCGCGCACGGTGGTCAACTTCACCGCCTCGCCGACCACGCCCGGCAGCTCGGACAACATGCGCTTCACGTTCAGCGAGGCCTCGAGCGGGCTGTCCGGCGCGTGGCAGGGCGGCGTCGACACGAAGGTCAAGCTGATGAAGGACACGCTGGAAGTCGGAACCCTGGACATGAACACGCAGATGATCACGTTCAAGGACGGCAGCGTGATGTCGCTCGACATCGGCCTGTGAACACCGCGGCCGCGCGCGCCGCCGTGGCGGCCGGGCTGTGCCTGGCGCTTGCGGCCGTGCAGGCCGCAGCGGCCGGCGCGAGCCCGGCCGGGGCCGAGCCGGACGTCGAGTGGCTGCTCGGCGCCCGGCGCGTCCGCCACAACGACGCCATGCCGCTGGCGGCAATGGACCGCGACGACCACAGCCGGATCGCAGCGCGCCCGGGCCGCAACCTGGCGTACCTGGATGACGAGGTCCGGCTGCAAAGGCGCAGCGGGCCATGGAGCTTTGCCGTCGTCGGGCGCAGTCTGGCGACGCTGGTGGTCGACGCCCAGACGCTGCAGCTGGCCCGCCTGATCGAAACCCGCCAACAGCCCGCCGCCGACACGCTCTGGCGCACCGAGGCGCGGTTGCGCGGGTTTTCCGGCGCTGGTCTCGAGATCCGGCGTTGCGCCGACGTCACGCCGCAGCTGCGCGCTGAGTTCTCGGCCCAGCTGCTGTCGCTCGGCAGCTGGCACGAGCGCGAGATCGCCGGCAGCGCTTCATACGACGCGCGAAGCCGCAAGTACGACTTCGCGATCGCATCCGACGAGATCTTCAACCGCCTGAATTTCGAGTACCGGCAGGGCCCGGCACGAAACGGCTGGGGCCTGCTCGGCGGCCTTGAGCTCGAATGGAGCGACGAGCGCATGACGCTGCGCGGCGCAGTCCACGACGGCGGCCGCCTGAGTTGGAACCGCGTTCCAAGACAGACGCTTCGGCTGCAGGCCGACCGGCAGGGCACCGACGCCGATGGCTTCGTCGTCTACGGCCCGCTGCTGGAAGGCCGCAACAGCCAGCCCTCGGCGCAGCGGGCTCAGCCCTGGCGCGCCCGTGCCGAGGCGGCCTATCGGATGGGCCGGCAAGCCCAGGCCCATGCCGGCTTCGATTGGCTTGCCGATTTCGGCGCCCTGCCCTGGCTCGGCGCATCGGCATCGCTCGGCGACATGCGGGCGGCGGCCGCCTGGCGCCTCCATGAGCGGCGCCTCGACGCCTCCTTGCACTGGCGCGGCCTGTCGCTCGGCCTGGGTCTCGACCGGCTGGACGGCAACGCGCGCTCGCGTTCGCTCGCGCTCGGCTGGCGCTGGCCTATGCCCTGATCGCGAGCGCGTCACGCCCGGGCGCACCACAGCTTGCTGGCCGCTGCCTGCTGCGAGCAGGTGGCCTACGCCAAAGGGGGAGGTCCGACACCGAAGTCGCACCGTCTTGCGGCGCCCCTCGCATCAGAGCCTGTGAAGATATGAATCACGCCCGCGATTCATGTCTTCACAGGCCCTCAGGCCGGCACCCACAGCGCCGGCATGTCGGGCAGCGCGCGAAACAGCGCCGACAGCTCGCCGCGGCCGATGCAGGCACAGGCGGCCTCGATGTCGGCGGCCAGCGAGCGGTCGCTCATCATCGCCGGGCTGAAGCCGCGCAGCAGCGCGTGCGCGCGCTCGAGCAGGGCCGAGCTCGTGAGCGGGCGCAGGAACTCGATGCCCTGCGCCGCGGCCAGCCATTCGATGGCGAGGATGCGCGCGACGTTGGCGATCATCGGCTGCAGCCGGCGCGCGGCGAAGGTGGCCATCGAGACATGGTCCTCCTGGTTGGCGCTGGTGGGCAGGCTGTCGACGCTGGCCGGATGGGCGTAGGTCTTGTTCTCGCTCGCCAGCGCGGCGGCGGTGACGTGCAGGATCATGAAGCCGCTGTTGAGGCCCGCGTTGGGCGAGAGGAAGGGCGGCAGGCGCGAGATGTTGGCGTCGATCAGCATGCCGATGCGGCGCTCGGCGATCGCGCCCACTTCGGCCACGGCGTTGGCCATCGCGTCGCAGGCCAGCGCCACCGGCTCGGCGTGGAAGTTGCCGCCCGAGAGGATCTGCCCCGCAGGTGGTGTGCGGCCGCCCGGCACCCCGCGCTCGCCCGCTGTCGCACCTGCGCGCGCCGCGCCGCCCGCGAGCCTGCCGTCGTCGGCAAAGACGAGCGGGTTGTCGGTCACCGCATTGGCCTCGCGCAGCAGCACGAGCGCGGCGTGGCGCAGCTGGTCGAGGCAGGCGCCCACCACCTGCGGCTGGCAGCGCAGGCAGTACGGATCCTGCACGCGGTCGTCGCCTTCGACATGCGAGGCGCGGATCGCGCTGCCGGCCAGCAGCGCGCGGTAGTAGTGCGCGACGTCGATCTGCCCCGGCTGGCCGCGCAGCGCGTGGATGCGCGGGTCGAACGGGCTGTCGCTGCCGCGCGCGGCGTCGACCGTGAGCGCGCCGATGACGAGCGCGGCCTCGAGCACCGGCTCGAACGTGAACAGCGCGTGCAGCGCCAGCGCCGTGCTCACCTGCGTGCCGTTGATGAGCGCCAGCCCCTCCTTGGCCTGCAGCACGAGCGGCGCGAGGCCCTGCGCGGCGAGTGCCTGCGCTGCCGGCCTGCGCCGGCCCTCTTCGTCGATGAATTCGCCCTCGCCCATCAGCGCCAGCGTCAGGTGAGAGAGGGGCGCCAGGTCGCCGCTCGCGCCCACCGAGCCCTGGCTCGGCACGCAGGGCACGAGGCCGGCGTCGTGCACGGCGAGCAAGGCATCGATCACCTCGGGCCGCACGCCCGAATGCCCGCGCGCCAGGCTGGCGGCCTTGAGCGCGAGCACGAGCCGCACCACCGGCGCGGCCAGCGGCTCGCCGACGCCGACGCTGTGGCTGCGGATCAGGTTGCACTGCAGCGCGGCCAGATCCTCGTGGCCGATGCGCGTGCTGGCCAGCTTGCCGAAGCCGGTGTTGACGCCGTAGACCGGCGCCTCGCCGGCGGCGGCGGCCTGCACCAGGGCGGCGCTGCCACGGATGGCGGGCAGCGCCTCGGCGTCCAGCTCGAGGCGCTGGCCGCCGCCGTGGATGGCCTGCAAGGCATCGAGCGTGAGCCGGCCGGGGTGGATCAGCATGGAGTCTCCTCGGGCGGCGCGCCGTCTTCAGCCGGCCGCGCGCCGGATCATCGGCAGATCGAGGCCCTGCTCGCGGGCGCAGGCGATGGCGTCCTCGTAGCCGGCATCGGCGTGGCGCATCACGCCGCTGGCCGGATCGTTCCAGAGCACGCGCTCGATGCGCCGGGCCGCCGCGTCGCTGCCGTCGCAGACGATCACCACGCCCGCGTGCTGCGAGTAGCCCATGCCGACGCCGCCGCCGTGGTGCAGGCTCACCCAGGTGGCGCCGCCGGCGGTGTTGAGCAGCGCGTTGAGCAGCGGCCAGTCGCTCACCGCGTCGCTGCCGTCCTTCATGCTCTCGGTCTCGCGGTTCGGGCTGGCGACGCTGCCGCTGTCGAGGTGATCGCGGCCGATGACGATCGGCGCCTTCAGCTCGCCCGACTTCACCATCTCGTTGAACGCCAGGCCCGCGCGGTGCCGCTCGCCCAGGCCGATCCAGCAGATGCGCGCCGGCAGGCCCTGGAAGGCGATGCGCTCGCCGGCCATGTCGAGCCAGCGGTGCAGGTGGGCGTCGTGCGGGAAGAGCTCCTTCAGCTTGGCGTCGGTCCTGCGGATGTCCTCCGGGTCGCCCGACAGCGCCACCCAGCGGAACGGCCCCTTGCCGCGGCAAAAGAGCGGCCGCACGTAGGCCGGCACGAAGCCGGGGAAATCGAACGCGTTGGCCACGCCTTCGTCGAGGGCGACCTGGCGTATGTTGTTGCCGTAGTCGACGGTCGGGATGCCCATCGCCTGGAACTCGAGCATCGCGCGCACATGCGTGGCGCAGCTGCGCGCCGCCGCCGCCGTCAGCGCGGCGTGCTGCTCCGCGTCGGCCTGCGCGGCCTGCCACTGCGCCACGCTCCAGCCGGCGGGCAGATAGCCGTTGACGAGGTCGTGCGCACTCGTCTGGTCGGTGACGAGGTCGGGCCTCGGGCCGCCGGCGCGGGCGCGGCGCACCAGCTCGGGCAGGATCTCGGCCGCATTGCCGAGCAGGCCGACCGAGACGGCGCGCTTGTCGGCCGCGTAGCGCGCCATGCGCGCCAGCGCGTCGTCGAGGTCGCTCGCCTGCTCGTCGAGGTAGCGGCTGCGCAGGCGGAAGTCGATGCGGCTCTGCTGGCACTCGACGACCAGGCAGGAGGCGCCGGCGAACACCGCCGCCAGCGGCTGCGCGCCGCCCATGCCGCCCAGGCCGGCGGTGAGGATCCAGCGCCCGGCCAGATCGCCGCCATAGTGCTGGCGGCCGGCCTCGACGAAGGTCTCGTAGGTGCCCTGCACGATGCCCTGGCTGCCGATGTAGATCCACGAGCCGGCGGTCATCTGGCCGAACATCATCAGGCCCTTGCGGTCGAGCTCGTGGAAATGCTCCCAGGTGGCCCATTTCGGCACCAGGTTGCTGTTGGCGATGAGCACGCGCGGCGCGTCGACGTGGGTGCGGAACACGCCCACCGGCTTGCCGCTTTGCACGAGCAGGCTCTGGTCGGGCTCGAGCTTCTCGAGCGCCCGCAGAATGGCCTCGAAGCAGTCCCAGTTGCGCGCGGCCTTGCCGATGCCGCCGTAGACCACGAGCGCGTCGGGGTTCTCGGCCACCTCGGGGTCGAGGTTGTTCTGGATCATGCGGTAGGCGGCCTCGATCAGCCAGTTGGCGCAGCGCAGGGTGCTGCCGCGCGGGGCGCGCACGGGACGGGGCTGGGCGAGGCGGTGCAGGGGCGAGAGGTCGGTCATGGCGGGCGATCTGGGGTTGCGGTGGTCGGATCGGGCCGGCCGCGCGAGGCGGCGGCAGCGCCCACGGTCGGATCAGGGTTGAACTCTACTTGTATAGACAAGCCTAGGAAAGTACCATCGGCTCGTGGTTTTCCCCGATCCCAAGCCGTCGGCGCTCGCCGCGGCGGCGCCTTACGCGCGCGTCAAGCAGCATCTCAAGGAAGGCCTGGCGGCCGGCCGCTGGCCGCCGGGCGCCCTGATGCCGAGCGAAGCCGAGCTGGTGGCCGAGTTCGGCGTCAGCCGCATGACGGTGAACCGCGCGCTGCGCGAGCTCCAGGCCGAGGGCCTGGTGGCGCGCACGCAGGGCGTGGGCACCTTCGCCGCGCCGCTGCACCGCGTGAGCAGCACGCTCACGATCCGCGACCTGCACGAGGAGATTGAAAGCCGCGGCCACCGCCACTGTGCCCAGGTGCAGGTGCAGCGTGCCGAGCCGGCTGCCGCCGCGCTCGCCGCGCAGCTCGGCGTGGCCGCGGGCAGCGCGGTGTTCCACACGCTGATCGTGCACTTCGAGGACGACCTGCCGCTGCAGTGCGAGGACCGCTACGTCAATCCGGCCTGCGCGCCGCGCTACCTGGACAACGACTTCACGCGCACCACGCCCACGCAGGTGCTGTTCGACAGCACGGCGCTGTGGCGCGCGCAGTACTCGATCGAGGCCGCGCGCCCCACCGCCGCCGAGGCACGGCTGTTGCGCATCGCCGCCGACGAGCCCTGCCTGGTCATCGTGCGGCGCACCTTCACGCGCGACGCGGCGATCACCATCGCCCGCCTCGTGCATCCGGGCGGGCGCTATCTGCTCGAGGGCCAGTTCGTGCCATGAAGCCGGGCTGGCGGCGATCGGCGCCTGTCACCGGCCCGGCCGCCGGCGCCGCATCCGTCGCCCCACTGTCGCCCCACCGATGAGCACGCTGCACCGCATCGCCCTCGCCGACTGCCCGCCCCAGCCCTGGCGCAACGGCGGCGGCACGACGCGCGAGCTGCTCGCCTGGCCACAGGCCGACGACTGGCTCGTGCGCGTGAGCGTGGCCGAGATCGCGCGCGCGGGCGACTTCTCGGCCTATCCCGGCGTCGCGCGCTGGTTCGCCGTGCTCGAGGGCGCGGGCGTCGAGCTCGCGCTGCCGCAGGGCCGCTTCACGCTCACGCCGCGCAGCGAGCCGCTCGGCTTCGACGGCGCCGCTGCGCCGCATTGCCGGCTGCTCGGCGGCACGACGCAGGATCTCAACCTGATGGTGCGGCACGGCGCCGGGCGCGCCGTCATGCGGCGCGCCGAACCGGGCAGCCGCGCGAGCGGCGGCGGCCGCATGCGCGCCCTCTACGCTGCCGATGCCGCGCGGCTCGAGATCGCCGGGCACGGCGAGCCCATCGCGGCAGGCACGCTGCTGTGGAGCGCGTCGGCGAGCGCGCCCTGGACGCTCGGCGGCGGCGCACGCGCCTTCTGGCTGACGCTGGACGCGCGCTGAGCGACGCCACCACGACGACGCCGAGCGCGGCATCATCGGCAACGCCATGAACGAGCCCGTCCGCAAGTCCGCCGCCCCTTCGCCCGCGCGCACGCTGTGGCGCGGCGCCCGCCTGGCCACGTTCAGCGGCAGCGCGCCCTGGGGATGGATCGAGCGCGGCGCGCTCGTCGTCGAAGGCGAGCGCATCGTCTGGGTCGGCGGCGAAGCGACGCTGCCGGCCGCGCTGCGCGCCGCAGCCGAGCACGACCTGGGCGGCGCCCTCGTCACGCCGGGCCTGATCGACGCGCACACGCATCTCGTCTACGGCGGCGACCGCGCGGCCGAGTTCGAGCTGCGGCTGCAGGGCGCCGGCTACGAGGAGATCGCACGCGCCGGCGGCGGCATCCGCTCGACGGTAGCGGCCACGCGCGCGGCCGGCGACGAGGAGCTGTTCGCCGCCGCGGCCGCGCGCGCACGTGCGCTGATGCGCGAGGGCGTGACGACGATCGAGATCAAGTCCGGCTACGGGCTGGCCGAGCGGCACGAGGCGCGCTGCCTGGCGGTGGCGCGCCGCCTCGGCCGCGAGCTGCCGCTCGCCGTGCGTACGACCTCGCTGGCCGCGCACACGCTGCCGCCCGAGTACGAGGGCCGGCGCGACGCGTACATCGCCGACGCCTGCGCCTGGCTGGCCGGCCAGCAGCGCGCCGGTCTGGTGGATGCCGTCGACGCCTTCTGCGACAGCGTCGGCTTCACGCCGGCCGAGACCGAGCGCGTGCTCGCCGCCGCCGTCGCGCTCGGCCTGCCGGTCAAGCTGCACGCCGAGCAGCTCAGCAACCAGGAAGGCGCAGCGCTGGCGGCGCGCCACGGCGCGCTGTCGTGCGACCACCTCGAGCATCTGTCGGCGGCCGGCATCGCCGCGCTGCGCGCCGCCGGCACGGTGGCCGTGCTGCTGCCGGGCGCCTACTACTTCTTGCGCGAGACCCGGCTGCCGCCGGTGGCCGCGCTGCGCGCCGCCGGCGTGCCGATCGCCATCGCCAGCGACCACAACCCGGGCTCCTCGCCGACCCTCTCGCTGCTGCTGATGCTGAGCATGGCCTGCACGCTGTTCCGGCTCACGCCCGAGGAGGCCTGGCGCGGCGTCACCGTGCACGCCGCGCGCGCGCTCGGCCTGGCCGATCGGGGCGCGCTCGCGCCCGGCCTGCGCGCCGACTTCGCGGTCTGGGACGCTGCGCATCCGCGCGAGATGACCTACCGCTTCGGCCACAACCCATGCCGCCGCGTCATCTTCGGCGGCGTCGAGCGAGATCGGACATGAGCGAGACCTACACCCTGCAGCGCGGCCGCACGCCGCTCGTCGTGAGCGCGCCGCACTGCGGCACCTGGATTCCCGACGCGCTGGCGCCGCGCTGCACCGAGCGCGCGCTCGCGGTCGAGGACACCGACTGGTTCGTCGATCGGCTCTACGGCTTCGCCGTCGAGCTGGGCGCCAGCCTGATCGTGCCGCGCGCCAGCCGCTACGTCATCGACCTCAATCGCCCGAGCGACAACCGGCCGATGTACGCCGGGCGCAACAACACCGAGCTGTGTCCGACGCGGCACTTCAGCGGCGAGCCGATCTACCGCGCCGGCGCCGCGCCCGACGCGGCCGAGATCGCCACGCGCGTGGCGCAGTACTGGCAGCCCTACCACGACGCGCTCGACGCCGAGCTCGAGCGCCTGCGCGCGGCGCATGGGCACGCGGTGCTGTTCGACGCGCACAGCATCAAGAGCGAGCTGCCCTGGCTGTTCGAGGGCACGCTGCCCAACCTCAACCTCGGCACGGCCGAGGGCACGAGCTGCGCGGCCTCGCTGCGCGAGGCGCTGGCCGCGCTGTGCGCGGCGCAGGACGCCTACACCTGGGTCGTCGACGGCCGCTTCAAGGGCGGCCACATCACGCGCCACTACGGCCGCCCGGCCGAGCACCTGCACGCGGTGCAGCTCGAGATGGCCTGGCGCACCTACATGGAGGAGGCGCCGCCCTATCGCTGGCACGAGGCGCGCGCCGCGGCCGTGACGCCGTTGCTGCGCCGGCTGGTGCAGGCGATGATCGACTGGAGGCCGGCTTGAGCAACGACGCGGCCACGCTGCTGTGGGCGCCCGCGGCCTGGCTCGACGGGCGCTGGCATGAGTCGGTGCTGCTGGCGGCCGACGGCGCGGGCCGCTGGTCGGCGCTCGAGCCCGGACGCGCCGCACCGCCCGAGGCAACCGCGCTGCCCGGCCCTGTGCTGCCCGGCCTCGTGAACGCGCACAGCCACGCCTTCCAGCGCGCCTTCGCCGGCCGCGCCGAGCGGCGTACCGGCACGCACGACGACTTCTGGAGCTGGCGCGAGCGCATGTACGGCGTGGCCCTGACCATCACGCCCGAGGAGCTGCGCGGCGTAGCCACGCAGCTCTATCGCGAGCTGCTCGCCGGCGGCTGCACCCAGGTCTGCGAGTTCCACTACCTGCACCACGCCGAGGACGGCAGCCGCTACGCCGATCCGCTGGCGATGAGCCGCGCCCTGGCCGACGCCGCCGCCACGGCCGGCATCGGCCTCACCTTGCTGCCCGCGCTGTACGAGCGCGCCGGTTTCGCGCAAGCCGCGCTGCGGCCCGAGCAGCGGCGCTTCGCCACGATGCCGGCCGACGTGCTGGCGCTGCGCGCGGGCATCCGTGGCTGGCAGGCGCCGCTGGTGAACGCCGGCGTCGCCATCCACTCGCTGCGCGCGGCGACGCCGGCTTCGATGCACGCGCTCGTCGCTGCGCTCGGCGACGACGACGCTCCGATCCACATCCACATCGCCGAGCAGACCGGCGAAGTCGACGACTGCCTGGCCAGCACGGGCGCGCGTCCGATCGAATGGCTGGCGCGCGCCTTCGCGCTCGACGCGCGCTGGCAGCTCGTGCACGCCACGCACGCCAGCGCCGGCGAGATCCAAGCGGTGGCCGCCGGCGGCGCCGGCATCGTGATCTGCCCCAGCACCGAAGCCAACCTCGGCGACGGCCTGCCCGACCTGCCGCGCTGGCTGGCGGCGGGCGTGCCGCTGGCCATCGGCTCGGACAGCCAGGTCTGCCGCAGCGCGGCGCAGGAGCTGCGCTGGCTCGAGTACGCGCAGCGCCTGGCGCTCAGGCGGCGCAACGTCGCGGCCGACCCGGAGCGCTTCGCGGGCTCGAGCGGCGCGCGCCTGTTCGAAGCCTGCCTGGCCGGCGGCGGCGCCGCTGCGGGCTTCAGGCGCTGGGGCCTCGTCGCCGGCGCGCGGGCCGACCTGCTGGTGCTCGACAGCGCAGCGCCCGGCCTCCAAGGCGCGGCGCCGGCCGACACGCTGGACGCCTGGATCTTCGCCGCCGACGCGCCGGCCATCGCCCAGACCTGGGTCGCGGGGCGGCGCGTGCGCTGAGCCGCGCGCCCGTCAACGGGCCGAGGGCGCGCGCCGCTGCGCCGTGAGTACCGGCAGGGCCGGCTCGCGACGGCGACCTGCGGCTCGCGCGGCTCGCTGCGGGCGCTCTGCCCGCCGGCGCCCGCTCATCCTTCGAAGCGCGCCAGCACGAGCGAGGCGTTGGTGCCGCCGAAACCGAAGCTGTTGGACATCACGGCGCCCAGCGGAGCGTCGCGCCGCTCGCGCAGGACCGGCAGGCCCGCGGCGGCCGGGTCGAGGGTCTCGATGTTGGCCGACGCCGCGGCGAAGCCGCGCTGCATCATCAGCAGCGCATAGATCGCCTCCTGCACGCCGGCCGCGCCCAGCGAATGGCCGGAGAGCGACTTGGTCGAGCTGATGGCCGGCACCTGCGCGCCGAAGACTTCACGCACGGCATTGAGTTCGGCGACGTCGCCCACCGGCGTCGAGGTGCCGTGCGCGTTGATGTAGTCCACCGGCCGCCGAACCGTGGCCAGGGCCTGGCGCATGCAGCGCACCGCGCCCTCGCCCGAGGGCGCGACCATGTCGTGGCCGTCGGAGGTGGCGCCGTAGCCGACGATTTCGGCCAGGATGGCGGCGCCGCGCGCGCGCGCGTGCTCGAGCGCCTCGAGCACCAGCATGCCGCCGCCGCCGGCGATGACGAAGCCGTCGCGCGCGGCGTCGAAGGCGCGCGAGGCCTTCTCGGGGCGGTCGTTGAAGCCGGCGGACATCGCGCCCATGGCGTCGAACAGCAGCGACAGCTCCCAGCTCTCCTCCTCGCCGCCGCCGGCGAACACGACGTCCTGCTGGCCCCAGGCGATGAGCTGCGCGGCGTGCCCGATGCAATGCGCGCTCGTCGCGCAGGCCGAGCTGATCGAGTAGTTGACGCCCTTGATGCCGTAGTCGGTGGCCAGGCAGGCCGAGACCGTGCTGCCCATCGTGCGCGTGACCATGAAGGGGCCGACGCGCTTGATGCCCTTGGCGCGCAGCGTGTCGGCCGCCCACACCTGGTTGGCGCTGGAGGCGCCGCCCGAGCCGGCGACGAGGCCGGTGCGCTCGTGCGAGATCTGCTGGCGCGTGAGGCCCGATTGCGCGATCGCCTGCTTCATGGCCAGCCAGGCGTAGGCCGCGGCGTCGCCCATGAAGCGCAGCGTGCGCCGCTCGATCGCCGCTTCCAGCTCGATCTGCGGGCGGCCGCTGACGCGGCAGCGCAGGCCGCGCTCGGCGTACACCGGATTGAAGCGGATGCCCGAGCGCCCCTCGTACAGGCTGCGCGCGACCTCGTCGGCGTCCAGGCCCAGGCTGGAGACGATGCCCTGTCCGGTGACGACCACGCGCCGCATCAGAAGTCCTCGGCCGACTTGAACAGGCCGACCTTGAGGTCGGCAGCAGAGTAGATCTCGCGGCCGTCGACGAGCACCCGCCCGTCGGCGATGCCGATCACCAGCTTGCGCTCGATGACGCGCTTGACGTCGAGCCGGTACGCCACCTTCGACGCCGTGGGCAGCACCTGGCCGAAGAACTTGATCTCGCCGGCGCCGAGCGCGCGCCCGCGCCCGGGGTTGCCGCGCCAGCCGAGCCAGAAGCCCACCAGCTGCCACAGCGCGTCGAGGCCGAGGCAGCCGGGCATCACCGGGTCGGTCTCGAAGTGGCAGCCGAAGAACCACAGGTCGGGCCGGATGTCGAGCTCGGCTTCGATCAGCCCCTTGCCGTGCGCACCGCCGGTGTCGTCGATGTGCACGATGCGGTCGAACATCAGCATGTCGGGCAAGGGCAGGCGCGCATTGCCCGGACCGAACAGCTCGCCGTGCCCGCAGGCCAGCAGATCCTCGCGTTGGTAGCGGTGGCGACCGAGCTCGCGCTGGCTCGCGGGCGGTGGTTGGCTCATGTGTCGAGGCTCGTAGGGCTCCCCGGGGGCAGGCAGCCGGGCGCTGCAGCGGCTGTGCGCCGCCGGCGCCGGCGGCACGGCCCGCATTTTGCCAGCGCGGGCGCGCGGCGGCCGCGTCGACCGACGCCGGGGACGGCGCCGCGCGCGACCGCGGCGGGCAACCGCCGGCCTGGGTTGAATACGGATGTCCAGGTATGTATCATGCGCGCATACCGATTCGATCCGAATCCCTGCCACCGACGAGGTGCCCGCGATGGATGCCACCGTTGCCGAACGCGGCCAGATCACGCTGCCCAAGGCCGTGCGCGACGCGCTCGGGCTGACCAAGGGCAGCAAGCTCAAGGTCGAGCTCGACGGCGGCCGCATCATCCTGCGCAAGGACGTGGGCGACGCCATCAGCCGGCTGCGCGGCCGCTTCAAGCTGGCCGAGGGCTTTACGTCCACCGACGAGGCGATGCGCGCGCTGCGCGGCCGCGCGCCCGGCGACCCCTATCCGCCGCCCGACGACGCCCGATGATCGCGGTCGACTCGTCGGTGCTGCTCGACATGCTGTGCGACGACCCGCGCTGTGCGGCCGCGTCGTCCGCGGCCATCGAGCGCGCGCTCGGCACGGGCGGCCTGGCCGTCTGCGACGCCGTGGTGGCCGAGATGCAGACGATGCTCGCCACCAGCGAGAGCGCGATGGACGTGCTCGCCGAGTACGGCATCCACTACCTGCCGACCACCGAGCAGGCCGCGCTGCGCGCCGGCTTCATGCAGCGGCGCTTTCGCGACCGCGGCGGCCGGCGCGAGCGCGTGGTGGCCGACTTCCTGATCGGCGCGCACGCGCTGATGCAGTGCGACGGCCTCATCACGCGCGACGCCGCGTTCTACCGCGACTACTTCAAGGGGCTGAAGGTCATCGTGCCCAAAGCCTGACCTCAGCCCGAGGCTTCATCCTCGATCCCGATCGATCCCCGCCAAGGAGCATCCATGCTTGCCGCCTACCGCCGACACGCCGCCGAACGCAACGCGCTCGGCATCCCGCCGCTGCCGCTCGACGCCAAGCAGGTGGCCGAGCTCGTCGAACTCGTCAAGGCCCCGCCGGCGGGCGAGGAGGCGTTCCTGCTGCAACTGCTCACCTACCGCGTGCCGCCGGGCGTGGACGACGCGGCCAAGGTCAAGGCCAGCTTCCTGGCCGCCGTCGCGCACGGCGAGCTGAAGACGGGCCTCGTCTCCAGGGCCAAGGCCACCGAACTGCTCGGCACGATGGTGGGCGGCTACAACGTACAGCCGCTCATCGAGCTGCTCGACGACGCCGAGGTCGCCGGCGTCGCCGCCGCGGGGCTGAAGAAGACGCTGCTGATGTTCGACTACTTCAACGACGTCGCCGCCAAGGCCCGGGCCGGCAACGGCAGGGCCCGGGAGGTGCTGCAGAGCTGGGCCGACGCCGAGTGGTTCACGAGCCGCCCCGAGGTGCCCGCGAGCATCACCGTCACCGTCTTCAAGGTGCCGGGCGAAACCAACACCGACGATCTTTCGCCCGCGCCCGACGCCTGGAGCCGCCCCGACATCCCGCTGCACTACCTGGCGATGCTGAAGAACCGGCGCGAGGGCGCCGCCTTCGCGCCCGAGGAGGACGGCAAGCGCGGCCCGATCGCCTTCATCGAGGAGCTGAAGGCGAAGGGCCATCTGGTCGCCTACGTGGGCGACGTCGTCGGCACCGGCTCGAGCCGCAAGAGCGCCACCAACAGCGTCATCTGGGCCACCGGGCAGGACATCCCGTTCGTGCCGAACAAGCGCTTCGGCGGCGTCACGCTGGGCGGCAAGATCGCGCCCATCTTCTTCAACACGCAGGAGGACTCGGGCGCGCTGCCGATCGAGGTCGACGTGAGCGCGCTCGAGATGGGCGACGTGATCGAGATCCGGCCCTACGAGGGCAGGGTCGTCAAGGGCGGCGCCACCGTGGCCGCGTTCGAGTTGAAGAGCGCGGTGCTGCTCGACGAGGTGCGCGCCGGCGGGCGCATCAACCTCATCATCGGGCGCAGCCTGACGGCCAAGGCGCGCGAAGCGCTGGGCCTGGGCGCCTGCGGCGCGTTCCGCCTGCCGCAGGCGCCGGCGGCATCGACCAAGGGCTTCACGCTGGCGCAGAAGATGGTGGGCCGCGCCTGCGGTCTGGCCGAGGGCCAGGGCGTGCGCCCCGGCACCTATTGCGAGCCGAAGATGACGACCGTCGGCAGCCAGGACACCACCGGCCCGATGACGCGCGACGAGCTGAAGGACCTGGCCTGCCTGGGCTTCAGCGCCGACCTCGTGATGCAGAGCTTCTGCCACACCGCGGCCTACCCCAAGCCGGTGGACGTGAAGATGCACCGCGAGCTGCCCGCCTTCATCGCCAGCCGCGGCGGCGTCAGCCTGCGTCCGGGCGACGGCGTCATCCACAGCTGGCTCAACCGCCTGCTGCTGCCCGACACCGTGGGCACCGGCGGCGACAGCCACACGCGCTTTCCGATCGGCATCAGCTTTCCCGCCGGCTCGGGCCTGGTGGCCTTCGGCGCCGCCACCGGCGTGATGCCGCTCGACATGCCCGAATCGGTGCTCGTGCGCTTCAAGGGCCGGATGCAGCCGGGCGTGACGCTGCGCGACCTCGTGCACGCGATCCCCTACCAGGCCATCCAGTCCGGTCTGCTGACGGTGGCCAAGCAGGGCAAGAAGAACGTCTTCAGCGGCCGCATCCTCGAGATCGAGGGCCTGCCCCGGCTCAAGGTCGAGCAGGCCTTCGAGCTGGCCGACGCCAGCGCCGAGCGCAGCGCCGCCGGCTGCACGATCAAGCTCGACAAGGAACCCGTCGTCGAGTACCTGAAGAGCAACGTCGTGCTGATGAAGCACATGATCGCCGAGGGCTACCAGGACGCGCGGACGCTGGCGCGGCGCATCGAGAAGGTCGAGGCCTGGCTGGCGGACCCGCAGCTTCTGGAGGCCGATGCCGACGCCGAGTACGCCGCCGTGATCGAGATCGACCTCGACGCGCTCGCGGAGCCGGTGCTGTGCTGCCCGAACGACCCGGACGACGCCAGGCTGCTGTCGGCGGTGGCGGGCACCAAGATCGACGAGGCCTTCATCGGCTCGTGCATGACCAACATCGGCCACTTCCGCGCCGCGGCCAGGCTGCTGGCCGGCCAGCGCGACCTGCCCACGCGCCTGTGGGTGGCGCCGCCCACGCGCATGGACCAGGGCGAACTGGTCAAGGAAGGCCATTACGCCGCCTTCGGCAGCGCCGGCGCGCGCACCGAGATGCCCGGCTGCAGCCTGTGCATGGGCAACCAGGCGCAGGTGCGCGAAGGCGCCACCGTGGTCTCCACCAGCACGCGCAACTTCCCGAACCGCCTGGGCAAGAACACGCAGGTCTACCTCGCCTCGGCCGAGCTGGCGGCGATCGCCTCGCGCCTGGGCCGCATCCCGACCCTGGCCGAATACCGCGCGGCGATGGGCGTCATCGACCAGGACGCCGCCAGCGTGTACCGCTACATGAACTTCGACCAGATCGAGGAATACGCCGAGGCGGCCAAGGCGGCGGCGGGCTGAACGCACGGGCACGCGCTGCCCCGTCGTCGAGCGACGCGGCAGCGTGCCCGTGCTCCGGCTCGCGCCCAATCCCCGCCCGGCGCGAGGGTGCGCACCGGGCGCCCAAAATGCGGCAGGCTTTCGTCAGCCGCCAACAGCCGAGGGGCCACTCATGAACGCAACGCGCGCGCGCGACTTCGCTTCCACGCTCGACACCTTCACCACCGCGTCCGGCCGCCGCGGGCGGCTTTACTCGCTGCCGCGGCTGGCGCGGCGCTTCCCGAACGTCAAGCGGCTGCCGATCAGCCTGCGCATCGTGCTCGAGAGCCTGCTGCGCCACTGCGGCGGCAGCCATGTCGGGCCCGACCATGTCGAGCAGCTCGCCAACTGGGCGCCCGCGGCCGAGCGCAGCAGCGAGATCCCCTTCGTGCTGGCGCGCGTCGTGCTGCAGGACTTCACCGGCGTGCCGCTGCTGGTCGACCTGGCCGCGATGCGCAGCGTCGCCGCCGCGCTCGGGCGCGACCCGCAGGCGATCGAGCCGCTGGTGCCGGTGGACCTGGTGGTCGACCACTCGGTGATGGTCGACCACTACGCGACGAAGAAGGCGCTGGCGCTCAACATGCAGATGGAGTTCCAGCGCAACCACGAGCGCTACCAGTTCCTGAAGTGGGGCATGCAGGCCTTCGAGACCTTCGGCGTGGTGCCGCCGGGCTCGGGGATCATCCATCAGGTCAACTTGGAGTACCTGGCGCGCGGCGTGCACCGCGGCGCCGACGGCGTGTACTACCCCGACAGCCTGGTCGGCACCGACAGCCACACGACGATGATCAACGGCATCGGTGTCGTCGGCTGGGGCGTGGGCGGCATCGAGGCCGAGGCGGCGATGCTCGGCCAGCCGCTGTACTTCCTCACGCCCGACGTGGTCGGCGTCGAGCTCGTCGGCCGGCTGCGCGAAGGCGTCACCGCCACCGACCTCGTGCTCACCGTCACCGAGCTGATGCGACGCCACAAGGTGGTGGGCAAGTTCGTCGAGTTCTTCGGCGCGGGCACCGCGAGCCTGTCGGTGCCCGACCGCGCAACGATCGGCAACATGGCGCCCGAATACGGCGCGACGATGGGCTTCTTTCCGGTCGACGAGCGCACGATCGAGTACTTCCACGGCACCGGCCGCACCAAGGCCGAGATCGAGGCCTTCGAGGCCTACTTCCGCGCCCAAAAGATGTTCGGCGTGCCGCGGCGCGGCGAGATCGACTATTCGAGCGCCGTCACGCTCGACCTCGGTACGGTCACGCCGAGCGTCGCCGGCCCGCGCCGGCCGCAGGACCGCATCGAGATCGGCCGGCTCGCGTCGACCTTCACCGAGCTGTTCAGCAAGCCGATGTCCGAGGGCGGGTTCAGCCAGCCGGCCGAGCGCCTGGCGCAGAGCTTCCCGGTGGCCGGTGCGAACGGGCACCCGGCCGGCGCCGCGCCGGCCGTCGCGCCGGGCGAGGCGCGCAACGTCGTCGAGATGGTGGGCAACCACCCCACGCTCGAAAGCGCGCACGGCGCAGCACGCGGCCGCAAGGCGCCGGCCGCGCTGCGCCACGGCGACGTGCTGATCGCCGCCATCACGAGCTGCACCAACACCAGCAACCCGAGCGTGCTGCTGGCCGCCGGGCTGCTTGCGAAGAAGGCGGTCGAGGCCGGGCTGAAGGTGGCGCCGCACGTCAAGACCTCGCTCGCGCCGGGCTCACGCATCGTCACCGACTACCTCCAGCGCAGCGGCCTGCAGCCTTACCTCGACAAGCTCGGCTTCGACCTCGTCGCCTACGGCTGCACCACCTGCATCGGCAACTCGGGCGATCTCGCGCCGGCGATCAACGACGCCATCACCGCCAACGACCTCGTGTGCGCGGCCGTACTCTCGGGCAACCGCAACTTCGAAGCGCGCATCCACCCGAACCTCAAGGCCAACTTCCTGATGAGCCCGCCGCTGGTGGTGGCCTACGCGATTGCCGGCACGGTGACGCGCGACCTGATGAGCGAACCGGTGGGCTGGGACGGCAAGGGCAAGCCCGTGTATCTGGGCGACATCTGGCCCACGAGCGAGGAGATCCACGCGCTGATGAAGCACGCGCTGCATCCGCGCGTGTTCCGCGCCAACTACGCCGAGATCGCCGCCAAGCCGACGCGCCTGTGGCAGCAGATCAAGGGCGCCCGGGGCGAGGTCTACGACTGGCCGCCGAGCACCTACATCGCGCGCCCGCCCTTCTTCGACGGCTTCGGGCTCGAGCCGCCGGCGCTGCAGACGGCCGTGCGCGGCGCGCGCATCATGGCGCTGTTCGGCGACTCGATCACCACCGACCACATCTCGCCGGCGGGCGCGATCAAGGCCTCGTCGCCGGCCGGCCAGTACCTGCTCGGCCAGGGCGTCGCGCAGGCCGACTTCAACAGCTACGGCGCGCGCCGCGGCCACCACGAGGTGATGATGCGCGGCACCTTCGCCAACGTGCGCATCAAGAACCTGATGCTGCCGGCACATGCCGACGGCACGCGCGAAGAAGGCGGCCTCACGCTGTACCAGCCCGGCGCGGCCGCGGCCGGCGCCGACCCGCAGAAGATGCCGATCTACGACGCCGCGATGCGCTACCAGGCCGAAGGCGTGCCCACCGTCGTCTTCGCCGGCGAGGAGTACGGCACGGGCTCGTCGCGCGACTGGGCGGCCAAGGGCACGCAGCTGCTCGGCATCAAGGCCGTCGTCGCCAAGAGCTTCGAGCGCATCCACCGCAGCAACCTGGTCGGCATGGGCGTGCTGCCGCTGCAGTTCAAGGCGGGCGACAGCTGGCAGAGCCTGGGCCTGACCGGCGACGAGACCGTCGACCTCGATCTGGGCCGCGAAGTGCGCGCGCAGGGCGAGGCCAGGCTCACGATCACGCGCGCCGACGGCCGCCGCAGCGAACACGCGCTCGCGCTGCGCATCGACACGCCGATCGAGGTCGAGTACTTCCGCCACGGCGGCATCCTGCCGTACGTGCTGCGGCAGCTGCTGGCGGGGTGATCGCGGCGCGGCGGTGCACTGCGGCGCGCGGATGCGCCCGGCGCGTTCCGGCGCCGCCCTTCGCGCCGCTGCCGCGGCGCCCTGCGTGCACTCCTGCGGCGTTCCGCGGATTCCTGCGCTGCTCTGCCCGCCGCGCACGGGCACCGACGGCTGCACGACGGTTGCCGATGCGACCGCGGCGCTAGACTCTGCGCCCCTTCAGGGAACCCGGGAGTTCGCCATGAAAGCAACGTTCGTGCTCGCCGGCGCCGTCGCCCTGGCCGCCGCGGTCAACCTGGCCGCCGCCGCCGTGGACATGCCGATACCCAAGCTGATGAGCGACGTGCCCACCGACAGCGGCAAGTGGAAGATGGACTGGGTGCAGGGCCCCGACGGCAGCAAGGCGCCGGCGGCCGCCGCCGGCGGCATGATGATCTGCAACACCGCGGCCAAGGCGCTGTCGGGCGACCGAACGGAAGGGGCCAAGAGCAACTGCCAGTTCAAGCTGCTCGAAGACGGCGCCGCACGCGCGGTCATGGAATACCGCTGCCCGGACCGCGGCAGCTCGCGCACGACGATCACCAAGCTCGCCGCGCGCTCGTACGAGATGAGCGTGGAGCAGCTCGACAGGGCCGGCGCCAAGCCGATGATCGTGCGCATGAGCTACATGGGCCCGTGCAGCGCCAGCGACAGCTTGATGTCGTACGAGAAGGATTCGCCGGTGTGCCAAAAGATGCGCGCCCAGATGCCCGCGCTCGAGAAGAACGCGAAGTCGGCCTGCGCCAGCGGCGGCCGTGCCGCCTGCGAGGCGGTGGAGCGGCAGCTCGCGCAGTTCCGCGCGATGTGCGGCGACAAGTAGCCGCGCGGCGCGCGCGAGGCCCGAGCGAGGCCCGAGCGAGGCCGGAGCGAGGCCGGAGCGAGGCCCGAGCGAGGCGCCAGCGCGGCGCCAGCGGGGCGCCCCACTGCGGCGCCGGCGCCCGCCGCGCTGCACCGGCGCGCGAGCGCGCTCAGCGTCCGCGCAGAAAGAGCGCGTCGAGCTCCTTCATCGTCACCTGGCGCCAGGTCGGGCGGCCGTGGTTGCAGGTGTCGGCGCGCTCGGTGGCTTCCATCGCGCGCAGCAGCGCGTTCATCTCCTCGAGCGTGAGCCGGCGGTTGGCGCGCACGGCGCCGTGGCAGGCCAGCGTCGCGAGCAGATCGTCGCGCGCGCGCTGCACGGTGCGGCTGCTGCCGGATTCGGCCAGCTCGTGCAGCACCGAGCGCGCCAGCTCCACCGGATCGGCCCGGGGCAAGGCCGCCGGCACGCTGCGCACCGCCAGGCTGGCGCCCGAGAGCGCGCTCACGTCGAGCCCGAGCGCGTGCAGCGTCGCCTGTTCGGCCTCGGCGGTGGCCAGCTCGGCCGGCGTGGCGGCAAAGTGCGCGGCAATGAGCAGCGGCTGCGCCGGCAGCGCGGCGTCGGGCGCCGCCGCGCGCTTGAGCCGTTCGTAGACGATGCGCTCGTGCGCCGCATGGATGTCGACGACGACCAGGCCCTGCGCGTTCTCGGCCAGCAGATAGACGCCGCCGAGCTGCGCAAGTGCGCGCCCGAGCAGCCAGTTCCAATCGGCGCGATCGGCGCGATCGCCGCCTTCTCCGCGATCGGCCGAATCAGCCCATTGCGCCGACCTGGCCGCCTCGGCCGACGCCGCTGAGTCGGCGGAATCGGCGCTGGCGCTGGCGCTGGCGCTGGCGCGAGCACCCGGCGCCCCGGCCGGCCCTGCCCCCTGCGGCGCATCGCGCCGCAACGCCGCCCAGGCGGCGAGGCCGCCGCTGCCCGGCGCCGCGCCAGCCACCTGCCAGGGCGCAGCCGGCTCGCGCAGCGCGGGCGCGACGTCGGCCAGTGCGAGGCGCCCCTGCCAGCCGCCCGCCGGCAACAGGCCCGCCACGGCATCCGGCGTCTGCGGCGACGCAGCCGCCGCCGCGCCGCCGGCCAGCGCGCGCGAAGGCGCCAGCGCCTCCTGCACCGCGTGCAGCAGCGCCTGATGCACGGCGCGCGCGTCGCGAAACCGCAGCTCGACCTTGGTCGGGTGCACGTTCACGTCGACCAGCTCGGGCGCGATCTGAAGGAACAGCGCGTAGGCCGGCTGCCGGCTGCCGTGCAGCTGGTCTTCGTAGGCGGCGCGCACCGCGTGCGCAAGCAGCCGGTCGCGCACGTGGCGCCCGTTGACGAACAGGTACTGCTGATCGGCGCGCGCGCGTGCCGCCTCGGGCAGGCCGACGCGCCCCTCCACCGTGAGCGGGCCGCGGCTGGCCTGCAGCGCGCGGCTGGCGGCGACGAAGGCCGACCCCAGCACCTCGGCACGACGCGCGTGCGGCTCGGCAGCGCGCCATTGCGCGACCAGCCGCCCTTCGTGCCAGACGGCAAAGCCCACGTCCGGCCGCGCCAGCGCATGCCGGCGCACCGCCTCGAGCGCATGCGCCAGCTCGGTGGCCTCGCTCTTGAGGAACTTGCGCCGGGCCGGCGTCGCGAAGAACAGCTCCTGCACCTCGACGGTGGTGCCGCGCGCGCGCGCCGCCGGCGCGAGCTCGCCGCTCGCCGCCGCCAGCCGCCAGCCGTGCGCGGCGCCTTCGGTACGGCTGGTGATCGCCAGCTCGGCCACCGAGGCGATCGCCGCCAGCGCCTCGCCGCGAAACCCCATCGTCCGCACCGCTTCGAGATCGGCCAGGCTGGCGATCTTGCTCGTCGCGTGGCGCTGCAGCGCGAGCGCCAGGTCGTCGCGCTCGATGCCGCTGCCGTCGTCCTCGACCGCGAGCGCGCGCACGCCGCCGCCGGCCAGCCGCAGCGTGATCTGCAGGGCACCCGCGTCGAGCGCGTTGTCGAGCAGCTCGCGCACCACCGAGGCCGGGCGCTCGACCACTTCGCCGGCGGCGATCTGGCTCACGAGCGCGTCGGGCAGCGCGCGGATGCGGCGCACGCCCGGCGCTGCGCTGCTGCGCTCGGGGGTCTCGGTTCGGGCGCTCATTGGTGAAATTGTAGGGAGCAGCGACAGCCGCTCGGCGCCGCTGCGCGAGGGCGCTCAGCCGCGCGCTGCGGCGGCAGTACCGGCGGCCGCCGCTTCGCGCCGGCGCCGCTGCTCGGCCGTCTGCAAGTGGCACCAGGCGTGGCGCAGAGGCCCGGGGTCGAGGCCGGCCGCGCGCGCGCGCGCCAGCATGTCGCCGACGATGTGTGCGCCCTCGGTGCGCCCGCCGCCTTCGAGATCGCGCAGCATCGACGCGGTCATCGGCAAAGTACGGTCGGCGAACAGCGCCTGGAAGCGCGCCATCTCGTCGGCGCGCAGAGCGTGGCCGGCGGCGCGTGCCGCGCCTTCGCAGGCGGCGTAGGTCTGGGCGAACAGCGCCGCGCCCTCGTCGGCGGCGAGGATGTCGGCCACCGCGCCGCGCATCAGGCAGGTCATCGCCGCCAGCGTGGCCAGGCCGACGTACTTCTCCCACAGCGCGCACATGACGTCGTCGCGCCGTTGCACCTGCACCGGCGTGCGCGCGAACAGCGCCCGCAGCGCCTCGAGCCGCGCCGCGGCAGGCGGCGCCGTCTGCGGCAGCAGGCCGAAGACGATGCGATGGAAGCTGCCGAGCTGCACGATCTCGCCCGCGGCGTTCAGCGTCGCCGGGATGTGGCAGCTGCCGGCCGCCACCCGCTCGGCGCCGAAGGCAGCCTGCAGCCGCTCGATGTGCGCCACGCCGTTGAGCAGCGGCAGCAGCGTCGTCGCCGCTGCGACGGCCGGGGCGACGGCGTCGATCGCCGCGTCCAGGTCGTAGGCCTTGCAGGCCAGCAGCACCAGGTCGGCCGGCTCGGCCGGCTGCGCGCGCGTGAGCACGCGCACGCCCAGCGTGAAGTCGCCGTGCGGGCTGCGCACGACCAGGCCGCCGGCGTCGAGCTGCGCGCGCCTGCGCTCGCGCACGAGGAAGCGCAGGTCGGCGCCGGCCTGCAGCAGCCGCGCACCGAAATAGCCGCCGATCGCACCGGCGCCCAGGACGAGGATCTTCATTTCCTGCCGCTCTCCTGTGCCCGCAAGGCGGGACGCCGGCATCTTGCCTGCGTTGGCGGTATGGCGCGATGCAGGCAAATTGCCCGTGTGGGCCGTCGGGAATGCGGCGCGAACCGGCCCGTGGCTCTTGCGTGGCCCTTCCGTGACCCCCTGGCGCGATCGCGCCAGGCAAGGCGTGTATCGTCGCACCCCCGCAACCCAGCCGCCGCGGCGGATCGGCCGTCGAGCCGGGCCGCACCGGCGCCCGCAGCGACAACCCCGACGCGATGACGAACGGCCGGCACCCGTCACGACGCCTGCGCCGCGGCCTGCCGCCGGCGGCCGTGGTGCTGCTCGCGTGCGGCCATGCGGGCGCGCAGGCGCCGCAGCCGATGGCAGCGCCGGCCGCCGCCGCCGTTGCAGCCCCGGCCAGCGCGGCGGCGCCGGCTGGCGCTCGGGCCGCGCTGCACGAGCTCGTGCAGCGCGCCGCCGCCGCCCTGCGCACCGAACCGGCGACGCTGTTCGTGCTCAGCGAACAGGCGCTCGCGCTGCTCGCCCAGCACCCCGACGCCGACCTCGAGGCGCAGGTGCGCGCGCTGCGCTGCGACTACTTCAACGAGCGCGACCGCTCGGCCGCGCTGTACGAGATCGCGCGCCTGCGCGAGCTCGCGCCGCGCCTGCGCAACCCGGGGCTGCGCGCGGCCGCGCTCGGCTGCGAGGGCGAGCTGCACGAGCAAAGCGGCGACAACACGCAGGCGATGGCGCTGTACGAGCAGGCGGTGACGGTGGCCGAGGCCGCACACGACGAGCGCCGCCTGGCCGAGGTGCTGTACCTGCGCGGCTACCTGCGCGGCGTGCTGGGCGACTTCGCGCCCGGGCTGGCCGACCTCAGACGCTCGCTCGCGCTGTACGAGAAGGCCAGGCTGGCGCTCGAGATGCGCACCACCACCAATGCCGTGGCCAGCCTGTACAACCGCATGGGCGCGCTCGACGAGGCGCGCCGCTACTACGAGGACTCGCTGCGCTCGATGCCCGAGGGCGTGGCCACGCGCGAACGCGTCATCGCGCAGCACAACCTCGGCCGCAACCACGAGCGCGCCGGCCGCTGGGACGAGGCGCAGCGCCAGTTCGAGCAGGTGCTGGCGATGGCGCGCGAGCTCGACTACGTACGCGGCCAGGTGCACGCGCTGCGCGGCCTGGCGGCGGTGCGCAACGCACGCGGCGACGGCACACGAGCGCTTCAGTTCGTCGAGGCAGCGCAGCGCCTGTACGGCGCGGTACCCGACGAGCCGTTGCGCGCGCGCGTGCTGCTGCAGCGCGCGGTTTCGCTGCGCCAGCTGCAGCGCCCGGCCGAGGCGCTGCCGGCGCTGCGCGAGGCGATCAAGGTCTTCGCCGCCGGCGACGCCGTCATCGAGGAAGCCGAGGCGCGCGAGGAGCTGGCGCGCAGCAGCGCCGAGCTGGGCGACTGGCACCAGGCCTACGAGCAGCAGTCGCGCGCGCGCCGCATCACCGAGGAGATGCTGCGCCGCCAGATCGACTACCGCTTCGCGACGATGAAGGCGCAGTTCGACGCCGACGCGCGCGAACGCGAGCTCGTGATGCTGCAGCGCGAGAACGAGGCAGGCGAGCGCGCGCTGGCCCAGCAGCGCCGCGCCGCCTGGCTGCAGATCGTCGCCGCCTTGCTCGCCTCGACGCTGGCGCTCGCGCTCGGCGCGTTCGCCTGGCGCCAGCGCCGCAGCGGCCAGCGCATGCAGGCCTTGGCGATGACGGACGAGCTGACCGGCCTGCCCAACCGCCGCAGTGCGCTGGCCGCGCTCGAAGGCGTGGTCCAGGCCGGCCAGGGCGGCGCCGTGCTCATCATGGACATCGACCACTTCAAGCGCATCAACGACGCGCACGGCCACGCCGTCGGCGACGCCGTGCTGCGCGCCGCCTGCCGCGCCTGGCGCGACGCCGCCGGCGCCGGCGTCGGGCTGGGCCGCCTGGGCGGCGAGGAGTTCATCGCCGTGCTGCCGGCCGGCGGCAGGCGCGAGGCCGTGGCGCAGGCCGAGCGGCTGCGCGCTGCGCTCGACCGGCGCGAGCCCGAAGCCGATCGCGCGCTGCCGCGCGTCACCACCAGCATCGGCGTCGCCGCGCTCGCGCCCGGCGACACGGTGGCCGGCGTGCTCGCGCGCGCCGACGAGGCGCTCTACCGCGCCAAGGAAGGCGGGCGCAACCGCGTCGAGAGCCTGCCCTGAGGGCGCGCCAGGCCGGCGTGGCCCCGGGCGCGTCACCGGGCGCGTCACCGGCGCTTCAGCGCGGCGCCGCCCACACCACCGCCCGCCAGGCGGCAACGGTCGCCGCCGCGGACAACGACGCGCACAGCGCCACCACGCCGGCGTAGCTGCCGCTGGCGTCGAACATGCGCCCGGCCAGCCAGGGGCCGCCCAGATTGCCCAGCGCCGCGCCGGTGTAGAGCACGCCGATGATCGAAGACACCGCGCGCGCGCCGTACAGGTCCATGCACAGCGCCGGCATCAGCGACACGCTGCCGCCGTAGCTCAGCCCCATCCACAGCGCGAAGGCGGCCAGCGCCCAGTACTCGCGCGCGGCCAGCCACAGCAGCATCGACAGGCCGAGCGAGGCCAGCACGCCGACCAGTGCGCGCGGCCGTCCGATGCGATCGGCGAGCGCGCCGACGGCAAAGCGCCCGACCAGACTGCCGACGCCGATCAGCCCGACCAGGCCGACCGCCTGCGCCTCGGGCACGCCGAGGTCGCGTGCCGCCGCCGAAAGATGGGCGAAGGGCACGAACATCGTCGGCGAGCCGAGCACCAAGGCCGCGTACAGCCAGCGGAAGCGCCGGCCCGCCAGCGCCTGCGCCAGCGGCGTGCCGGGTACGCTGCCGTCGGCGCGGCGCTCGGCCTCGGGCGCGCGGCGCAGCAGCAGCGCGGCCGTGAGGCCGAAGACCAGCACGCCGGCGGCGATGGCCCACATCGCCTGCCGCCACTGCCACAGCGCGATGGCAGCGCTGGCCGCGAGCGGCACGGCCAGCGTGCCGGCGCCGATGCCTGCGCTCGCGATGCCCGCGGCCAGCCCGCGCCGGCGCGTGAACCAGGGCTGCACGCAGCCGATGGCCGGCGTGTAGACGAGCGCGATGCCCAGCCCGAGGCCGACGCCGTAGGCCAGCGTCACCTCGCTCATCGAGCGCGCGCCGCTGCCCGCCGCCAGCGCCAGCGCGATGCACACCATGCCTGCAGCGGCCACGCGCGCCGGCCCCCAGCGGTCGGCCAGCATGCCGGCAAAGGCGCCGAGCACGAAGTACAGCAGCCCCGAAAGCCCGAACACCAGCGAGACCTCGGCGCGCGTGGCGCCGAACTCGGCCGCGAAGGGCTCGAAGAAGGCGGCGAACGAATACGAGACGCCGAAGATCACCGCCAGCGCGGTGAAGCAGGCCCAGACGACGACCCAGCCGTAGGCGCGCTCGGGTTCGGCGCTCATGCGGCGCCCGGCCTCACATGCTGCGCCGGTACTGCCCGCCGACCTCGAACAAGGCGTTGGTGATCTGGCCCAGGCTGCAGCAGCGCACCGCGTCCATCAGCACCTCGAAGACGTTGCGGTTGTCGATCACCGCCTGCCGAAGGCGCTCGAGCATCGCCGGCGACTCGCCCGCGTGGCGGGCGTGGAAGTCGGCCAGGCGCGCCAGCTGCGACTGCTTTTCCTCCTCGGTGCTGCGCGCCAGCTCGATGTGCCCGGGCACGGGATCGCCATGCGGGTTGCGGAAGGTGTTGACGCCGACGATGGGGTACGCGCCGCTGTGCTTGAGCTGCTCGTAGTGCAGGCTCTCTTCCTGGATCTTGCTGCGCTGGTAGCCGGTCTCCATCGCGCCCAGCACGCCGCCGCGCTCGGCGATCTTCTCGAACTCGGCCAGCACCGCTTCCTCGACCAGCTCGGTCAGCTCGTCGATCACGAACGCGCCCTGGTTCGGGTTCTCGTTCTTGGCCAGCCCCCACTCGCGGTTGATGACGAGCTGGATCGCCATCGCGCGGCGCACGCTCTCGTCGGTGGGCGTGGTGATGGCCTCGTCGTAGGCGTTGGTGTGCAGGCTGTTGGCGTTATCGTAGGTGGCGATGAGCGCCTGCAGCGTGGTGCGGATGTCGTTGAAGGCGATCTCCTGCGCGTGCAGGCTGCGGCCCGAGGTCTGGCAGTGGTACTTCAGCTTCTGGCTGCGCTCACCGGCGCCGTAGCGCTCGCGCATCGCCACCGCCCAGATGCGGCGCGCGACGCGGCCGATCACGGTGTACTCCGGGTCCATGCCGTTGCTGAAGAAGAAGCTCAGGTTGGGCGCGAAGTCGTCGATGTGCATGCCGCGCGCCAGGTAGGCCTCGACGTAGGTGAAGCCGTTGGCGAGCGTGAAGGCGAGCTGGCTGATCGGGTTGGCGCCCGCCTCGGCGATGTGGTAGCCGCTGATGCTCACCGAGTAGAAGTTGCGCACGTCGTGGTGCACGAACCACTCGGCGATGTCGCCCATCACCTTGAGGCTGAACTCGGTCGAGAAGATGCAGGTGTTCTGGCCCTGGTCCTCCTTGAGGATGTCGGCCTGCACGGTGCCGCGCACGTTGGCCAGCGTCCAGGCGCGGATCTTCTGCGCCTCGTCGTCGGTGGGCTCGCGGCCGTTGTCGGCCTTGAACCTGTCGTGCTGCTGGTCGATGGCGGCGTTCATGAACATCGCCAGGATGGTCGGCGCCGGGCCGTTGATCGTCATGCTGACGCTCGTGTTCGGCGCGCACAGGTCGAAGCCCGAATAGAGCACCTCGAGGTCGTCGAGGGTGGCGATGCTGACGCCCGAGTTGCCCACCTTGCCGTAGATGTCGGGCCGCGGGTCGGGGTCGTGGCCGTACAGCGTCACCGAGTCGAAGGCCGTGGACAGGCGCTTGGCCGGCATGCCCTCGCTCACGAGCTTGAAGCGGCGGTTGGTGCGGAAGGCGTCGCCCTCGCCGGCGAACATGCGCGTCGGGTCCTCGTTCTCGCGCTTGAAGGCGAACACGCCGGCGGTGTAGGGGAAGCTGCCGGGTACGTTCTCGAGCAGCAGCCACTTCAGCAGCTCGCCGTGGTCTTCGTAGGGCGGCAGCGCCACCTTGCGGATCTTGCTGCCCGAAAGCGTGGTGTGCACGAGGCCGGTGCGGATCTCCCGGTCGCGGATCTTCACGACGTATTCGTCGCCGGCGTAGGCCTTCACCATGTCGGGCCACATCGCGAGCAGCTTCTTGGCCTGCGCGTCGAGCCCGGCCTCGCGCGCCTCGGCCAGCGCCTGCACGGTGTCGCGCGCGCCGCTGCGCCTGGGGTCGTCTTCCTGCAGCATGCGCGCCGTGGCGCGCAACTGCTGCAGCTCGCGCGCCAGCCTCGCCTGCGCGCGTGCGCGCTGCTTGTAGCCGCGCACGGTGTCGGCGATGTCGGCCAGATAGCGCACGCGCGCCGGCGGCACCACGGGCCGCTCGTGCGTGCTGTGGCGCGTGGCCGCCTTCGGCAGCCGGCCGGCCTGCAGCGGCAGGCCGAGCGCGGCCAGGCGCGGCGCCAGCGCCTGATAAAGCGCCGTGACGCCGTCGTCGTTGAAGCGGCTGGCGATGGTGCCGAACACCGGCATCGTCTCGGGCGCGGTCTTGAACGCCTCGCGGTTGCGCTGCACCTGCTTGGCGACGTCGCGCAGCGCGTCGGCCGCGCCCTTGCGATCGAACTTGTTGATGGCCACGAACTCGGCGAAGTCGAGCATGTCGATCTTCTCGAGCTGGCTGGCGGCGCCGTACTCGGGCGTCATCACGTAGAGCGGCACGTCCACCAGCGGCACGATGGCGGCGTCGCCCTGGCCGATGCCCGAGGTCTCGACAATGACGAGGTCGAAGCCGGCCGCCTTGCAGGCGGTGACGACGCCGGGCAGCGCCCGGCTGATCTCCTGCCCCGATTCGCGCGTGGCCAGGCTGCGCATGAACACGCGCGCGCCGCTCGCCCAGGGCCCGATCGCGTTCATGCGGATGCGGTCGCCGAGCAGCGCGCCGCCGCTCTTGCGCCGGCTCGGGTCGATGCTGATCACGGCGATGCGCAGCCGGTCGCCCTGGTCCAGGCGCAGGCGGCGGATCAGCTCGTCGGTGAGGCTGGACTTGCCCGCGCCGCCGGTGCCGGTGATGCCGAGCACCGGGATCCGGCGCCCGGCCGCCGCCGCGGCGAGCGAGGCCTCGAGCGCCGCGAGCTTGTCGGCGGCGGCCCGATCGGCCGCGGGCGCCCTGCCGTTTTCGAGCGCGGTGATGGCCTGCGCGAGCGCGCGCCAGGCCGCTTCGCCGTGGCCCTGCAGCGCCGCCGCGTCGGCGGGTGCATGCGGCGCGAGGTCGACGTCGCAGCGCATGACGATCTCGCCGATCATCCCCTGCAGCCCCATGCGCTGGCCGTCTTCGGGGCTGTAGATGCGGGCCACGCCGTAGTCGTGCAGCGCGCGCATTTCGGCCGGCACGATGACGCCGCCGCCGCCGCCGAACACCTGCACGTGCGCGCCGCCGCGCGCGCGCAGCAGATCGACCATGTACGCGAAGAACTCGAGGTGGCCGCCCTGGTAGCTGCTGACGGCGATGCCCTGCACGTCCTCCTGCAGCGCGGCGCTGACGATCTCCTCGACGGAGCGGTTGTGGCCGAGGTGGATGACTTCGGCGCCCATGCCCTGCAGGATGCGGCGCATGATGTTGATCGCCGCGTCGTGGCCGTCGAACAGGCTGGCGGCGGTGACCAGGCGCACCTTGTGCTGCGGGCGGTAGGCGGCGAGCGCCTGGGCTTGGGCGGACAGGTCGGTCATGGCGGTCCTGCGGCGTGGACAAGGCGTCGCGGCGGCGGCGCGTTGCGCGCGATGATGCCATCGCCGCCGCGGCCTGGGCTACCATCGCGCCGCGATGAGCTTCCTCGCGATCGACTGCGGCAACACGCGCATGAAGTGGGCGCTGTACGCCGCGCCGCACCCGGGCGCGGTGCTGTTGCGCCAGGGCGCGGCCTTCCTCGAGACGATCGACACGCTGGCCGAGACCGAGTGGCGCGATCTGCCCGCGCCGCACAGCATGCTCGGCTGCGTCGTCGCCGGCGACGCGCTGCGCCGGCGCATCGAGGAACAGATGGAGCTGTGGGACATCGAGCCCCACTGGGTGGTGCCGGCGGCACACGCGGCGGGCATCGTCAACGGCTACGACCACCCGAACCGGCTGGGCGCCGACCGCTGGGTGGCGCTGGCCGGCGCGCGCGGCCGCGTGCTGGCCGCGGCGCGGGCCGCCGGCGCCGGCCCGCGCCCGGCGCTGGTGGTGATGGTGGGCACGGCGGTCACGGTGGACGCGCTCGACGCCGAAGGGCGTTTCCTCGGCGGCCTCATCCTGCCCGGCTTCGGCCTCATGCTGCGTGCGCTCGAGATGGGCACCGCCGGCCTCAAGGTGCCCACCGGCGAGATCGTCGACTTCCCCACCAACACGAGCGACGCGCTGATGAGCGGCGGCGCCAACGCGCTGGCCGGCGCCATCGAGCGTCAGCACCGCCGGCTGGCCCTGCGCAGCGGGCTCGAGCCGCTGCTGTTCATGAGCGGCGGCGCGGCAGTCAAGCTGGCGCCGATCGTCGACCTGCCCTTCGAGACCGTGGACGCGCTGATCTTCGAGGGCCTGCTGGTGATCCAGTCGCACCGGCTGGCGCTCTGAGCGCCCCCAGGGCCGGGCTGCGCCCAGCCCGCCCCCCGTGGGGGTCAAGCAAAGTGGCAGAGCCACATTTGCTTGAGAGCGAGTGCGTCGGACATAGGGCCCGAGCCGCCCCGGCCGAAGCGGTGCTGTGGCGGCTGCCGGCGCGCCCGCGACGCTCAGGACTGGATGTAGTTCTCGAGGTGCGCGATCGTGGTCTCGTGGTCGGCGATGATGTCCTCGAGGAGGTCGCGCACCGCGATCATGCCGAGGACGAGATGACCGTCGACCACCGGCAGGTGGCGGATGCGCTTGTCGCTCATGAGCGCGATGCAGGCCTGGGTGCTGGCCGCCGGGCCGACGGTGACGACCTGCGTGCTCATGATCTCGCGCACCTGCGTCTCGCGCGAGTTGCGGCCCTTCAGCGCCACCTTGCGCGTGTAGTCGCGCTCGGAAAAGACGCCGACCAGCGCGCCGCCGTCCATCACCATCAAGGCGCCGGCCTCCCAGCGCTCCAGCGCCTCGAGCGCGGCGTAGACGGTGTCGTCCGGACGCACGTGCCAGAGCGTGCTGCCGTGCTTCTTGAGCAGTTCCGAGACGGGTTTCATCGGGGAGCCTCCGCTGTGCTGGGTACAGGGCAAAGCGTGCCCAAAAACCGCAGGCAGGGCAAGAGCGGCGGCCCTAGCATGGGCGGCAGCCGGACGCGCCTGGGGATGCGCGCCCCGAGCGGCCTGCGCGTCATGTCATCACGGGCTCTCAGCCGCCGGCCGCCTCCTGGCGCAGCCGGAAGCGCTGCAGCTTGCCGGTCTCGGTGCGCGGCAGGCTGGCGCGGAACTCGATCTCGCGCGGGTACTTGTACGGCGCGATCGTGCGCTTGACGAAGTCCTGCAGCGCCTTGGCCATCGCCGCGTCGCCCGCGTACCCGGGGCGCAGCACGACGTAGGCCTTGACCAGGGTGCCGCGCGCCGCGTCGGGCTTGCCGACGACGCCGCACTCGGCCACCGCCGGGTGCAGCAGCAGCGCGGCTTCCACCTCGGGGCCGGAGAGGTTGTAGCCGCCGCTGACGATCATGTCGTCGGTGCGCGCCTGGAAGACGTACTGGCCGTCTTCGTCCTCGAGGTAGGCGTCGCCGGTGAGGTTCCAGCCGCCCTGCACGTACTGCGTCTGGCGCGCATCGTCGAGGTACTTGCAGCCGGTGGGCCCCTTGACGGCGAGCCGGCCGACCTGGCCGCGCGGCAGCGGCCGGCCGGCCTCGTCGAGGATGGCGGCGCGGTAGCCGGGCACGACGAGGCCGGTGGCGCCGGGCCTGGCGTGCGCCTCGTCGGCGCTGATGAAGATGTGGAACATCTCGGTCGAGCCGATGCCGTCGATGATCTCGATGCCGGTGGTCTCCTTCCACAGCGCGCGCGTGGCCGCCGGCAGCGCCTCGCCGGCCGAGACGCACTTGCGCAGGCGCGACAGATCGTGCCGCTCCTGCGCCAGCTGCAGCGCCATCGCGCGGTACGAGGTGGGTGCGGTGAAGCACACGGTCGCGCCAAACGCGGCGATCGCCGGCAGCAGCGCGTCGGGCGTGGCCTTCTCGATCAGCACCGTGCTCGCGCCGACGGCGAGCGGAAACACCAGCAGCCCGCCCAGCCCGAAGGTGAAGGCCAGCGGCGGGCTGCCGATGAAGACGTCATCGGCGCGCGCGCGCAGCACATGCGGCGGCCAGCAGGCGCAGGCCGCCATCAGGTCGCGGTGGCAGTGCAGCGTGCCCTTGGGCACGCCGGTGGTGCCCGAGGTGAAGGCGATGAGGCAGATGTCATCGGCCGCGGTGTCGACGTCGGCGAAGGTCGCCGGCTTGGCCGCCGCCAACGCCTCCAGCTCGCCGCCGGCCGCACCGGCGAAATGCCGCACACGGGTCAGCGTCGGGCATTGCGGCTGCGCCAGCGCGAGCTCCTCGGCCAGGCGGGCGTCGCACAGCGCATGCGTGATCTCGGCCTTGGCGATGAGGGTGGCGAGCTCGCGCGCGCGCAGCAGCGGCATCGTGCCGACCACGATGCCGCCGGCCTTGACGACGGCGAACCAGCAGGCCGCCAGCGTCGGCGAGTTGGCGCCGCGCAGCAGCACGCGGTTGCCCGGCACCAGGCCCATGTCCTCGACCAGCACATGGGCGATGCGATTGGACTCGGCCAGCAGCTCGGCATAGCTCCAGCGCTGGCGCTGCCCAACGACGCAGGGGCGCGCACCGTCGCCTTCGGCCACGCGGCGAGCGAGCAGTTCGGCGGCGCAATTGAGGCGCGGCGGGAACTGCAGCGCGGGCAGCTCGAACAGCAGCTCGGGCATCTGCGCGCGCGGCGGCAGGCGCTCGCGCGCGAAGGTGTCGCGATGGGCGGTGGCCGGGTCCGCGCGGGCGTTCATGCGCGGCATTCTTCGAGGCGGCCGACGCGCTGTCAATCGCGCCGGCGCCGCTGCGCCCGCCGGCGCGGGCGCGCCCGCTTCAGTGCGCCAGCAGGGCGTCGAGCGCGCGCTCGAAGGTGGCCACGGTGCACTCGACGTTCTTCAGCTTGTCCAGCCCGAACAGGCCGACGCGGAAGGTGCGGAAGTCGGCCGGCTCGTCGCAGGCCAGCGGCACGCCGGCGGCGATCTGCAGGCCCTGCGCGGCCCAGGCCTGGGTGTTGGCCCAGTCGGCGCGCTCGGTGTAGCTGACCACCACGCCGGGCGCCTCGAAGCCGGGCGCGGCCACGCTGGCGATGCCGCGCGCGGCCAGCAGCGCGCGCACGCGCTCGCCCAGCGCCTGCTGCGCGGCGCGCGCGTTGTCGAAGCCGAAGGCGGCCGTCTCCTGCATCACGTCGCGCAGCTGCGCCAGGCCGTCGGTGGGCAGCGTGGCGTGGTAGGCGTTGCCGCCCTGCTCGTGCGTCTCCATGATCGCGAGCCACTTCTTCAGGTCCATCGAGAAGCTGGTGCTCGTCGTGCCGTCGATGCGCCGGCGCGCCTCCTCGCCCAGCATGACGAGGCCGGCGCAGGGCGTGCTGCTCCAGCCCTTTTGCGGCGCGCTCACGATCACGTCGACGCCGGTGGCGGCCATGTCGACCCAGATCGCGCCCGAGGCCACGCAGTCGAGCACGAACAGGCCGCCGTGCTCGTGCACCGCGGCGGCCACCGCGCGCAGGTAGTCGTGCGGCAGCAGCAGGCCGGCGGAGGTTTCGGTGTGCGGCGCGAACACGACGTCGGGCCGCAGGCGGCGGATCGTCGTCACCACTTCGTCGAGCGGTGCCGGCGCGAACGGCGCGCGCGGCGCGCTCGCCGTCATGCGCGCCTTGAGCACCGTGCTCTCGGCGGGAATGGCGCCCATCTCGAAGATCTGGCTCCAGCGGTAGCTGAACCAGCCGTTGCGGATGACGAGCACCTTCTTGCCGCCGGCGAACTGGCGCGCCACCGCTTCCATGCCGTAGCTGCCGCTGCCGGGCACGACGACGGCCGAGCGCGCGCCATAGACCTGCTTGAGCGTGGCGCTCACGTCCTGCATCACGCGCTGGAAGCGCCGGGACATGTGGTTGAGGGCACGGTCGGTGTAGACGACCGAGTACTCGAGCAGGCCGTCGGGGTCGACGTGGGCAAGCAGGCCGGGCATGGGCTCTCCGGTTGGGCAGGCAGAGGAACGGGCGAGGTTAGCAGGCCGGCGCGCAGCCGACGCGCGGCAGCGGCCCCACTCCTAGAATGCTGCGCTCCTTCCCGCCGCCGGAGCCGCGATGGACACCCGCACCTCACCGATCCCTCTGCGTCTGGCCCGGCTGCGCGAGTCGCTCGCGCGCGCAGGCATCGATGCCCTCGTCGTGCCTTCGGCCGATCCGCATCTGTCGGAATACCTGCCGGCGCGCTGGCAGGCGCGCGAGTGGCTCTCGGGCTTCACCGGCTCGATGGGCACGCTGGTGGTGGCACGCGAGCGCGCGGCACTCTTTGCCGACAGCCGCTACTGGGTGCAGGCCGAGGCCGAGATCGCCGGCAGCGGCATCGAGCTGGTGAAGATCGCCACCGCCACGGCGCCGGGCCATGTCGACTGGCTCGCGGGCACGCTCGCGCGCGGCGCGGTGGTGGCGGTGGACGGCCAGGTGCTGGGCCTGGCCGCGGCGCAGACGCTGAAGACGGCGCTCGATGCCGCCGGCATCGCGCTGCGCACCGAGTGCGACTGGCTGGACGCGGTCTGGCCCGAGCGCCCGGCGCTGCCGGCCGCCGCGGTGTACGAGCACCTGCCGCCGCATGCCACGGTGCCGCGCGCCGCCAAGCTGGCCGAGCTGCGCGCCGCGATGGCGCGCGCCGGCGCCACGCACCACTTCGTCTCGAGCGTCGACGACGTGGCCTGGATCACCAACCTGCGCGGCGCCGACGTCGCCTACAACCCGGTGTTCCTGGCCCACCTGCTCGTCGACGCCGAGCGCGCGCGCCTGTTCGTCGGCGAGGGCAAGGTGGCGCCGGCGCTGGCCGCGCGCCTGGGCGCCGACGGCGTGCAGCTCGCACCCTACGGCGAGGCGGCGGCGGCGCTGGCCGCGCTCGGCGCCGGCTGCACGCTGCTGCTCGACCCCAGGCGCGTGACGCTCGGTCTGCGCCAGGCCGTCGGCGCAGGCTGCACGATCGTCGAGGCGATCAACCCGAGCACGCTGGCCAAGAGCCGCAAGAACGAGGCCGAGGCTGCACATGTGCGCGAGACGATGGCCGAGGACGGCGCCGCCATGTGCGCCTTCTACGCCTGGTTCGAGCAGGCGCTGGGGCGCGAGCGCATCACCGAACTGACGGTCGACGACAAGCTGAGCGCCGAGCGCGCGCGGCGCGCCGGCTTCGTCGGCCTGAGCTTTCCCACGATCGCCGGCTTCAACGCCAACGGCGCGTTGCCGCATTACCGCGCCACACCGGCCGCGCACGCCGTGATCGAAGGCGACGGCCTGCTGCTCGTCGACAGCGGAGGGCAGTACCTCGGCGGCACCACCGACATCACGCGCGTGTGGCCGGTGGGCCGCATCACGCCGGCCATGAAGCGCGACTTCACGCTCGTGCTCAGGGGCACGATCGCGCTGTCGCGTGCGCGCTTTCCGCTGGCCACGCCGGCGCCCATGCTCGACGCGATCGCGCGCGCCCCGCTCTGGGCCGAGGGTCTCGACTACGGCCACGGCACCGGCCACGGCGTGGGCTACTTCCTCGCGGTGCACGAGGGTCCGCAGAGCATCAGCCGCACGCTGCCCGAACCGCACACGGCAATGCAGCCGGGGATGATCACGAGCATCGAGCCGGGCCTGTACCGCCCGGGGCGCTGGGGCGTGCGCATCGAGAACCTGGTGCTCGCCGTGCCGGCGCACCTGCCCGAAGGCGCCGTCGGCGGCGAGTTCCTCGACTTCGAGACCCTGACGCTGTGCCCGATCGACACGCGCTGCATCGAGCGCAGCCTGCTCGGCGCAGACGACATCGAATGGCTGAACGCGTATCACGCGCGCGTACGCGAGCGCCTCGCACCGCGCGTCGCCGGCGACGCCCGCGCCTGGCTCGAAGCGCGTACGCAGCCGATCTGATCGGCTCCCGGCAATGGCCGCGAACGCACCGATGCTCGGCATCGACCTCGGCGGCACCAAGACCGAGGCGGCGCTGCTGGGCGCCGACGGCACCGAGCTGTGGCGCCGGCGCGTGCCGACGCCGGCCGGCGACTACGAGGGCACGGTGCGCACCGTGGCCGCACTGGCGGCTGCCGCCGCCGAGGCCGCCGGCGGCGCGGCCTCCTCGATCGGCATCGGCACGCCCGGCGCCCTGGCCGCCGGCGGCCTCATGAAGAACTGCAACTCGACCTGCCTGAACGGCCGGCCGTTGCAGCGCGACCTCGAAGCCGCGCTCGGGCGCGCCATCGCCATCGCCAACGACGCCAACTGCCTGGCGCTGTCGGAAGCCACCGACGGTGCCGGCGCCGGTTTCGAGGTCGTCTTCGCCGCCATCCTCGGCACCGGCGTCGGCGCCGGCATCGCGGTGCGCGGCCAGGTGCTCGGCGGCCCGAACCGCCTGGCCGGCGAATGGGGCCACAACCCGCTGCCCTGGCTGGGCGCGGACGAGCCGCGCCCGCACTGCTACTGCGGCCAGCGCGGCTGCGTCGAGACGCTGGTGAGCGGCAGCGGACTCGCGCGCGACCATGCCCTGGTCACCGGCCAGGCGCTGAGCGGCGAGGAGATCGCAAGCCGCGCCGCAGCCGCAGACGCGGCCTCGGCGGCGACGCTCGAGCGGCACGCCGATCGCCTGGCGCGCGCGCTGGCAGCCGTCGTCAACCTGCTCGACCCCGACGTCATCGTGCTCGGCGGCGGCCTGTCGCGACTGGCCCATCTGTACGAGCAGGTGCCGGCGCGCTGGTCGCGCTGGGTCTTCGGCGGCACCGCCGAGCGCGTGCGCACGCGCCTCGTGCCGGCGCGGCACGGCGACGCCTCGGGCGTGCGCGGCGCCGCCTGGCTCGGGCGCGCGGCGGCCGCTGCAGCCGCAGCCCACGCCCGCACCTGACGCCACGGCGCCGCTGCATGGCTTGCGGGCCCCGGACGACTGCGCGAGGCAGACCGTTGCCTATGCAAATACAATCGCCGGGCGCCCCTCGCTTTCCACGATGCCACGCTCTGCCGCCCCGGCGCGCTTTCACCGCGCGGACAGCCTGTTCGGCGAGGAAAACGTCGGCCTGCTGATGAAGCGGCTCGTCCTGGGCATCTCGGGCCAGCTCGAGCAGCGGCTCGCGCCGCACGGGTTGACCGACGCGCAATGGCGGCCTTTGCTGCGCTTGCGCGGCGGCGGTCCCTGCACGGTCCTGGAGATGGCACGCTGGCTGCAGCTCGACCCCGGCTCGACGACGCGGCTGCTCGGCCGGCTCGAGCGCAAGGGCCTGCTGCGGCGCCGGCGCAGCGCCGCCGACCGGCGCGTCGTGCACCTTCAGCTCACCCCCGAGGGCGAGGCGGCGATCGCCGGCGTGCCCGCGGTGCTCGCCGAGGTGCTGAACGCGCTGCTGGCGGGCTTCACGCGCGCCGAATGGCGCACGCTCGTCGACTTCCTGCAGCGCATGCTCGCCAACGGCGAGCGCATGCGCGCGGCGCCATGAGGAGCGCGCCGTGAACCGGCGTCGGGCCGCGCGCGGCGGCGGCGTCGCGGGCGCCATCGGCGGTGCCATCGAGGGCGCCGTCGGGGTGATGGCCAGTGGGGCCACCGGGCGCAACGTCGCGCGCGCCATCGGGGTCACGGTCGCGGGCGCCATCGCGCTCGCGCTCGGCGGCTGTGCCAGCCCGCTGGGCATCGCGCCGCAGGCCAGGCCGCTGGCGCCGGCGCAGGCCGGCATCGACGCGGCGGCGCCGCCTGCACCGGCGCTCGCCGCCGACTGGTGGCGCGGCCTGGGCGATGCGGCGCTCGACGCACTGGTCGAAAGCGCACTGGCCGAGCAGCCCACGCTCAAGGTGACGGCGGCCCGGCTGGCGCGGGCGCGCGCCGCGCTCGCGGCGGCCGAGGCGGCGCGCGAGCCGCAGGCGAGCGCCACGCTCGACGCCACGCGCCAACGCTTCAGCGCCAACAGCATCTATCCGCCGCCGCTCGGCGGCTCGCTGCGCACGATCGCCTCGCTGCAGCTCGACGCGGCGTGGGAGATCGACTTCTTCGGCCGCCAGGGCGAGGCGATCGCCGCCGCCGCCGGCAGCGCGCGCGCCGCCGAGGCCGACGTCGCCGCGGCCCGCCTCGTGCTCGCCGCCGGCGTGGTGCGCGCCTGGGCGCAGCTCGGCCGCCTGCACGAGCAGCGCGCCATCGCCCGGCGCACGCTCGCCCAGCGCGAGCAGATGCACGGGCTCGTCGCCGAGCGCGCGCGCGCCGGCCTCGACACCCGGCTCGAGCTGCACCGCAGCGAAGCGACGCTGCCCGAGCTGCGCCAGCAGATCGAACAGATCGACGAGCAGATCGGCCTCGTGCGCCACGCACTGGCCGCGCTCAGCGCCCAGCCCGTGGCCGCGCTGCCGGCGCTCGAGCCGCGCGCCGGCGCGGCCGGCGCGCTCACGCTGCCGGCCGTGCGGCCCGCCGACCTGCTCGGGCGGCGTGCCGACATCGCCGCCGCCCGCTGGCGCGTCGAGGCCGCGGGCGGCGAGCTGCGCGTCGCGCGCGCCCAGTTCTATCCCAACGTCAACCTGATCGCCTTCGCCGGCGCCGCCAGCATCGGGCTGGACCGCCTGCTGCGCGCGGGCAGCGAGCAGTACGGTGTCGGCCCCGCGCTCAGCCTGCCCGTGTTCGACGCCGGGCGCCTGCGCGCCAACCTGCGCGCCCGGGCCGCCGACCTCGACGCCGCCGTCGAGAGCTACAACGCCGCCGTGCTGGAAGCGGTGCGCGACACCGCCGACCAGCTCGGCTCGCTCGACGCCATCGCGCGCCAGCAGCGCGAACAGGCGGCGACGGCGGCCGCCACCGACGCCGCCTACGCGCTGGCTGCGCAACGCTGGCGCGCCGGGCTGGGCAACCGGCTCGTGCTGCTCGAGGCCGAGTCGGCCGTGCTGGCGCAGCAGCGCTCGGCCAGCGAGCTGCGCTGGCGGCGCCTCGACACCGAGATCGCGCTGGTGAAGGCGCTGGGCGGCGGCTATGCCGCTGCCGACGCCGCCGCCGACCGAGCGCGCCCAGAGGCTTCCACCGCCACGACACGATGACCGCACCCGACACCGCTGCGCGCACCGGCGCGCCCTCCGCCCGCCGCAAGGCGCTGCTCGGCGTGGCCGCGGTGGTGGCCTTGGCCGCCATCGGCTGGGTGCTGTACTGGGCGCTGTGGCTGCGCCACGCCGAGAGCACCGACAACGCCTACGTGCAGGCGCCGCTGGTGCAGATCACGCCGCAGATCGGCGGCACCGTGGTCGCGATCGGCGCCGACGACACCGACCACGTGCGGCCCGGCCAGTTGCTGGCGCGCCTCGACCCGGGCGACGCCCGGATCGCGCTCGCGCAGGCCGAGGCGCAGCTGGCGCAGACGGTGCGCGAGGTGCGCGGCCTGTACGCCAACGACGGCACGCTCGCAGCGCAGATCGCGCTGCGCCAGGCCGAGCTGGCGCGCGCGCAGACCGAGCTCGCGCGTGCACAGGACGATGCGGCGCGCCGCAGCGCGCTCGTCGCCAGCGGCGCCGTCGGGCGCGAGGAGTACCAGCATGCCGAGCGCCAGCTCGAAGCGGCGCGCGGCGGCGTCGCCGCGGCGCAGGCGGCGCTGGCCGCGGCGCAGGCGCAGCGCGAGGCCAACCGCACGCAGACCCAGGGCGTGCCGCTCGCGCAGCACCCGGCCGTGCTGCGCGCCGCGGCCCAGGTGCGCGAGGCGCACCTGACGCTCGCGCGCACGACGCTGCGCGCGCCGGTGGCGGGCTACGTCGCCCGGCGCACGGTGCAGCTCGGCCAGCGTGTGGCCGCCGGCGCACCGCTGCTGGCGGTGGTCGCGCTCGACCAGCTCTGGGTCGACGCGAACTTCAAGGAGGATCAGCTGCGCGCGCTGCGCATCGGCCAGGGCGCGGAGCTCACGGCCGACCTGTACGGGCCCGAGGTCGTCTTCCACGGCCGTGTAGCCGGCCTGGGCGCCGGCACCGGTGCCGCCTTCGCGCTGCTGCCGGCGCAGAACGCGACCGGCAACTGGATCAAGATCGTGCAGCGCGTGCCGGTGCGCATCGCGCTCGAGCCGGCCGAGCTGGCCGCGCATCCGCTGCGCGTGGGCCTGTCGATGCAGGTCAGGGTCGACACGCGCCGCAGCGACGGCGCGCAGCTCGCCAGCGGCGCCGCGGCCGCCTCGGCGCCTGCGTACAACGTCGGCGCCGACGATGCCGCGGCCGACGCCGACGCCGACGTGCAGCGCATCATCGCGCGCAGCGCCGGGCCGGGCGCCGCGGCCGCGCCGGGCGCGTCCGCGGCCGCGCGCGCCGGGCGCTGAGCAGGCGGCGCAAGGCGATGGCCGGCGATCCGCGCAGCGCAGCCGCCGGCGCGCCGCCGCTGGAAGGCGGCCAGCGCGTGCTGGGCACGGTCGCGCTGTCGCTGGCCACCTTCATGAACGTGCTCGACACGACGATCGCCAACGTGTCGATTCCGGCCATCGCCGGCGATCTGGGCGTCAGTCCGACGCAGGGCACCTGGGTCATCACCTCGTTCGGCGTCGCCAACGCGATCGCGGTGCCGCTCACCGGCTGGCTCACGCGGCGCATCGGGCCGGTGCGGCTGTTCACCGCCAGCGTCGGTCTGTTCGCGCTCGCGTCGTGGCTGTGCGGACTGGCGCCCAACATCGAGCTGCTGATCGCCTGCCGCGTGTTCCAGGGGCTGGTGGCCGGGCCGATGAATCCGCTGTCGCAGACGCTGCTGCTCACCAGCTATCCGCGCGCCAAGGCCGGCACCGCGCTGGCGATGTGGGGCCTGGTCGTGCTCGTGGCGCCGGTGGTCGGGCCGCTGCTGGGCGGCTGGATCACCGAGAACATCTCCTGGCCCTGGATCTTCTACATCAACGTGCCGGTGGGCATCGGCGCGATGGCGCTCACGTGGTCGATCTACCGCCGCCGCGACGACCCGCCGCAGCGCGTGCCGCTCGACGCCGTCGGCCTGGCGCTGCTCGTGCTCTTCGTCGGCGCGCTGCAGATCATGGTCGACAAGGGGCGCGAGCTCGATTGGTTCGCCTCCGACCAGATCGTCGTGCTGGCGATCACGGCCGCGGTCGGCTTCGCCTTCTTCCTGGCCTGGGAGCTGACCGCCGAGCACCCGATCGTCGACCTGCGGCTGTTCGCGCGGCGCAACTTCGCCGCCGGCACGCTGTCGATGGCGATGGCCTACGGCCTGTTCTTCGGCAACGTGGTCCTGCTGCCGCTGTGGCTGCAGGAATTCATGGGCTACCCGCCCACCTGGGCCGGCATCGCGATCGCGCCGGTGGGGCTGCTCGCGATCGTGATCTCGCCCTGGGTCGGGCGCCAGATCGGGCGCATCGACCCGCGCGCGCTGGCCAGCGTGGCCTTCGTCTTCTTCGCCCTGGTGATGTGGATGCGCTCGCGCTTCGACACCAACACCGACGTCGGCCCGGTACTCGAGGCGGCGCTGCTGCAGGGCGTGGGCATGGCCTTCTTCTTCATCCCGCTGCAGGCCATCGTCTTCTCGGGCCTGGGCAACGACCGTCTGGCCTCGGCGGCCGGGCTGTCGAACTTCGCGCGCATCACCTCCGGCGCCATCGGCACGTCGATCTTCACGACGCTGTGGGACAGCCGCGCCGCGCTGCATCACGCGCAGCTGGCCGAGGCGGTGAGCCGCGGCAGTCCGGCCGCGACGCAGGCGCTGGCACAGCTGCAGGCAGCCGGCCTGAGCGACGCGCAGGCGCTCGCCCTCGTCGAGCGCCTGGCCGAGCAGCAGGCCTTCACGATGGCGGTGACGGATCTGTTCTACCTCTCGTCGCTGCTGTTCGTGGTGCTGATCGCGCTGCTGTGGCTGGCGCGCCCGCGCGGCCTCGGCGTGGTCGACGGCGGCGCGCATTGAGCCGGCTGCGGCCGGGCGCGGCCCGGGGGCCTGCGTTATGTAGTCGACTACATTACGCGCTCGGCCATCAGCGGGAGTTGCCGTGCTCAGGAGCTTGCGCGCCTTCGTTTCGGACTGCGCCGTCGGCCGCGCGCGGCGCGCGGCGCTGGCCGCCTGGGCGGCGCTGGCCGCGTTCTGGCCGTTCGCAGCCGCGGCTGCTGAGGTGCAGGTCGCCGTGGCGGCCAACTTCGCCACGCCGCTCGAGCGCCTGGGCGCGGGCTTCACCGCCGCCACCGGCCACACGCTGAAGGCCTCGAGCGGCGCCACCGGCAAGTTCGAGGCGCAGATCCTGGCCGGCGCGCCCTTCGAGGTGCTGCTCGCCGCCGACGCGGCGACGCCGCGCCGCCTGGTCGCCTCGGGCCACGCGGTCGCCGGCAGCGCCTTCAGCTACGCCATCGGCCGGCTCGTGCTGTGGAGCGCGCAGCCCGGGCTGGTCGACGCCCAGGGCGCGGTGCTGGCCTCGGGCCGCTTCGCGCACCTGGCCATCGCCAACCCCAAGATCGCACCCTACGGCGCCGCCGCGCTGCAGGTGCTGCGCGCGCGCGGGCTCGACGCCGCGCTGGCCGCCAGGCTGGTCACCGCCGAGAGCATCGGCCAGGCCTACCAGTTCGTCGCCACCGGCAACGCCGAGCTCGGCTTCGTCGCGCTGTCGCAGCTCATGGTGCCGGGCCGTCCGGCCGGCGGCTCGCAGTGGCTGGTGCCCGCCGATCTGTACGACGAGATCCGCCAGGACGCCGTTCTGCTGAAGGCCGGCGAACACAACCCGGCGGCGGCGGCGCTGCTCGCCTACCTCAGGACGCCCGCGGCGCGCGAGCTCATCCGCGCCTTCGGCTACGGCGGCTGAGGCAGAGCCACGCCCGCTTCGCCCGCTTCGCCCGCTTTGCCCGCTCTGCCCTCGCGCCGGCCGTGAGCCCCGCCGACTGGATCACCGTCCGCCTGACCGTCTGGCTGGCGGCGACGACGACCCTCGTGCTGCTGCTCGCCGGCACGCCGCTGGCCTGGTGGCTGGCGCGCACGCGCACGCGGCTCAAGCCGCTCGCGGCCGCGCTGGTGGCGATGCCGCTCGTGCTGCCGCCCTCGGTGCTGGGTTTCTATCTGCTGCTGCTGATGGGGCCGCAGGGGCCGCTGGGCCAGCTCACGCAGGCGCTCGGCCTCGGGCGGCTGCCGTTCACCTTCGCCGGGCTGGTGGTGGGCTCGGTGATCTACTCGCTGCCCTTCGTCGTGCAGCCGCTGCAGCAGGCCTTCGAAGCGATTCCCGAGCGCACGCTGGAAGCGGCGGCGACGCTGCGCGCCGGCCCCTGGGACCGCTTCTTCAGCGTCGCGCTGCCGCTGGCACGCCCAGGCCTCGTCACCGCCAGCGTGCTCGGCTTCGCGCACACGGTGGGCGAGTTCGGCGTCGTGCTGATGATCGGCGGCAACATCCCGGGCCGCACGCGCGTGCTCTCGGTGGCGGTGTACGACCATGTCGAGGCGCTCGAGTTCGATGCCGCGCACCGCCTGGCGGCCGGCATGGTGGCCTTCGCGCTCGCCGTGCTGGTGCTGCTGTACCTGCTGAACCGGCCCACCGGCCGGCGCGCCGCGTCGTGATCGAGGCCGAACTGCGCCTGGCGCGCGCGGGCTTCACGCTCGACGTGGCGCTGCGGCTGCCCGCGCGCGGCGTGAGTGCACTGTTCGGCGTCTCGGGCTGCGGCAAGACGACGGTGCTGCGCGCGCTCGCCGGGCTCGAGCGCGCCGCCGGCCGCGTCGTGCTCGACGGCGAGACCTGGCAGGACGATGCGCGCGGCCGGTACGTAGCGACGCACCGGCGCGCGCTCGGCTACGTGATCCAGGAGTCGGCGCTGTTTCCGCACCTGGACGTGCGGCGCAACCTCGAATTCGGCCGGCGCCGCGCCGGCGCGGCGGCGCGCGCGGCCGCGCTCGACGTAGTGGTCGACCTGCTCGGCCTGGGCGCGCTGCTCGCCCGCCGGCCCGAGACGCTCTCGGGCGGCGAGCGCCAGCGCGTGGCGATCGCGCGCGCGCTGGCCACCCGTCCGCGCCTGCTGCTGCTGGACGAACCGCTCGCTTCGCTCGACGCCGCGCGCAAGGCCGAGGTGCTGCCGTATCTCGAGCGGCTGCACGCGGCGGCCGCGTTGCCGATCGTCTACGTCAGCCATGCGCTGGACGAGGTGGCTCGCCTGGCGCATCACATGGTGCTGCTGGAAGCCGGCCGCGTCGTCGCCGCCGGCGCACTGGCCGAGATGCTGGCGCGGCTGGATCTGCCCACCGCGCACGGCGAAGGCGCCGGCGTCGTGTTCGACGCGCGCGTCGTCGAGCGCGACACGGCCTGGCAGCTCGCGCGGCTCGAGGTCGCCGGCGGCGCCTTCTCGCTGTGGGCGCGCGACCACGGCCTGCCGCTCGGGCGCGCGCTGCGCGTGCGCGTGCTCGCGCGCGACGTCAGCCTGGCGCTCTCGGCGCCGAGCGACAGCAGCATCGGCAACCAGCTCGCGGGCCGGGTCGAGGAGATCGCCGCCGACCTGCACCCGGCGCTGGCGCTGGTGCGCGTGCGCGTCGGCACCAGCGCCGTCGTCGCGCGCCTGACGCGGCGCTCGGCGCAGGCGCTGGCGCTCGCGCCCGGCGTGCCGGTGTGGGCGCAGGTCAAGACCGTGGCGCTGCTCGAGTGAGCATGAAGCCGCCCGGCGCGCCCGGCAGCCTCGTCGGCGGCGAGTTGCGCCTGGCCGGCCGCCTGGACGCGCGCTTCTTCGCGCTGCTCGAGGCGATCGGCGCCACCGGCTCGATCACGCGCGCTGCGCGCACCGCGGGCCTGAGCTACAAGGGCGCCTGGCTGCTGCTGGAGTCGGCCGGCAACCTGGCGGCGGCGCCGCTGGTGGCCAGCGCCAGCGGCGGCGCCGGCGGCGGCGGCAGCGCGCTCACCGACGCGGCGCACGCCCTGCTCGACGCCTGGCGCACGCTGCACGCCGAGCACCGCGCCTTCCTGCGCGCGCAAGACGCGCGCCTTTCCAACCTGCCCGCCTTGCACGGGCTGCTGAAGAGGATGTCGATGAAGACCAGCGCCCGCAACCAGTTCGCCGGCAGCGTGAGCGCGCTCGCGCTCGGCCCGGTGTCGGCCGAGGTGACGATTGCGCTGGCCGCGGGCGGCGAGATCACCGCCACCATGACCAGCGCCGCCGCGCGCCGCCTGAAGCTGAAGAAGGGCAAGGAGGTGCTCGCGCTCGTCAAGGCCTCGGCCGTGGTGCTGGTGACCGACTTCGCCGGCTGGCAGCTGTCGGCGCGCAACCAGCTCGCCGGCACCGTCTCGCGCATCGAGCGCGGCGGCGTCTCCTCGCTCGTCGTGCTCACGCTGCCCGGCGGCGCCACGATCAGCGCCAGCGTTACCAACGAGAGCGTCGAGGCGCTCGGCCTGCGCGTGGGCCTGCCGGCCAGCGCGGTGTTCAAGGCCTATGCGGTGATGGTGGCGGCGCAGGCCTGACGCCAGGCACGGCGCCGGCAAGCGGGCGCTTCGGCAAGCCGTCGCTTCGGCAAGCCGGCACTTCGGCAAGCCGGCGCGACCTCGAGCGGGCACATCCCGGAGCGCTCGCCGGCGACCTGCGCGCCCGACCGACTGCCCTTGTGCGCGCCCGCACAGGTGGCGGTCGATCGCGCGGCCGCCCCCTGCGCCCGATTACATGCGCCGGCCGCATGGACTTGCCCGACGCATCGGTTCGCAGCGACGACGATTTCATGAGAATAGGAATTGTTCTCATGAAGATCGCCGCTCTCTCGCTGGAACCTCCGCTCGCCGCGAGCCGGCGCCGCCCCGGCCGATGGACGCGCTTCGCGCTCGTTGCCGGCCCCGGCCTCGTCGTGATGCTCGCCGACACCGACGCCGGCTCGATCATCACCGCCGCGCAAAGCGGCGCCCAGTGGGGCTACAGCCTGCTGCTGCTGCAGTTGCTGCTGGTACCGATCCTGTACATGGTGCAGGAGCTCGCCGTGCGCCTGGGCGTCGTCACCCGCCAGGGGCACGGGCGGGCGATCCGCGAGCACTTCGGCCGCGGCTGGGCCTGGCTGTCGGTGGGCACGCTGCTCGTGGCCTGTGTCGGCGCGCTGGTCACCGAGCTGAGCGGCATCGCCGGCGTCGGCGCCTTGGCCGGCATTCCGGCGCCGGCGAGCATGGCGATCGTCGTCGTCGGCCTCACCGTGATGGGCGTCACCGGCTCGTACCGCACGGTCGAGCGCATCGCGCTGGCGGTGGGGCTGTTCGAGGTCGCCTTCCTGGTGGTGGCCTGGCAGGCCAGGCCCGACGCCGGCGCGGCGCTCGCCGGCATGGCGGCCGTGCCCTGGCGCGAGCCGCAGTACCTGTACCTGATCGCGGCCAACATCGGCGCCGTGATCATGCCCTGGATGGTCTTCTACCAGCAGTCGGCGGTGGCCGAGAAGGGCCTCACCGTCGCCGACTTGCCCGCGGCAAGGCTCGACACCGCCGTCGGCGCCGTGGTGACGCAGCTCATCATGGCCGCCGTGCTGGTGGCCGCCGCGGCGACGATCGGCCGCGCACAGGCCTACCGCCAGGGCTCGCTCGACACCGTGCAGCAGATCGCGCACGCGCTCACGCCCTTGCTGGGCGAGCGCGCCGGCACCCTCATGTTCGCCCTCGGCATGATCGGCGCGGCGCTGGTGGCGACCATCGTCGTCACGCTCACCGCGGCGCGCACGCTGGGCGAGGTGCTGGGCTTCGAGCACTCGCTCGCGCGCGGCGTGCACGAAGCGCCCTGGTTCTACGGCACCTACGCGCTCACGCTGGCGCTGGGCGGCGCGCTCGTGGCCTCCGGCGTCGACCTCGTGCGGCTCAGCATCGGCGTGCAGGTGATGAACGCGCTGCTGCTGCCGCTGGTGCTGGGCCTGCTCTTCTTGCTCGCGCGCCGCGCGCTGCCGCCGCCGCACCGGCTGCAGGGACCCTATGCCGCGCTCGTCGGCGCGGCCCTCGCCTTGTCGGCCGGGCTCGGGCTGTATGCGGGGATCGCCGGTGCGCTGAGCTGAGAGCCCGTGCAGACACGAACCACGTGAGCGGCGGCGCACACGCGTCACCGAGGCAGCACGGCGCTCTACGCACGCGCCTTGCGCGACCCTCGCATGCGACGCTCTCGTGCCCCCCATGCGCGGCTCGAACCGTGGTCCGGGCGCGCGAGCGAAGCCGCAAGTGCCTCCGCCGGCCCCGCTCTGCACATCGAGCTGCCGGTCAGAACAAACTCTGCTGCCCACCCACCTCGACCGCCGGCGGCGCGGGCGCCGCCGCCGGCTGCAGCGACTCCGTCACCCAGCGGATCGACTCGGCCGGCCGCGGCCGGTGATCGATCGCGCGGCCGCAGCCGCGGTCGATCCATTCGAGTGCCAGCCGCTCGTAGACCGGCTGCCAGCCTTCGCCCGCACGCAGCTGCAGCTGCGGGTTGGGGAAGTAATGGCCGTTCTTCGCGCGCACCCACAGGCGGCGCGCGGGCAGGTAGCTGCTGCGCACCTCGGCCCGGGCCAGCACCTGGTTGACGTAGCTGCGCTTGCGGCGCGGCTCGGGCCACAGCCAAGGCGGCAGTTCCTGCAGCACATCGTGCAGCTGGTCGGCGAAGAAGCCCGACAGGTACCTGTAGGGCTCCAGACGCCGGGTGACGCAGCGTGACCACTGCGTCTTCAGCCCGGCCAGCATCAGCGTCAGCAGCCAGTACTCGCCCTGATGGCGTTCCAGCCGCACCAGCCGGCCTTCGGTCTGCACGTCCAGCGCCGGCGGCGCGAGCCGCTCGAACAGCGCCGCCAGCCCGGTGCCCGCGAAGGCGGCCTCGCGCATCGCGCGGCCGACGGCATGGTCCCAGGCCGCGTGGCCGAACTCGTCGCGCCGCTCGGGGTCGGCGCCCTTGCCCAGCAGCGCCTCGACCAGCGGCGCGTTGCCGGCCGCTGCCGCCAGCATCAGCGGCGTGGCGCCCACCGGCGTCGCGTGGTCCGCGCCGTGCGCGTCGGCGGCACGCAGGATGTCCTTGAAGTTCCTCGCCTGGTACGGCTGCAGGTGGCGCTGCTGCAAGCCCGCCACCGTGCGCCGCACGAGCTGCTCGCGTGCCAGCCACGAACCGCCGATGCCGTAGCGCGCAGGCAGCAGCGTGCCGGCGCCGGCGAACTCGCGCTCGTCCATCAGAGCGCGCGCCGCGGCGAAGCCGGCCTCGCCCAGGCCCTGCACCCACTCGTGCTGGCCATGCCAGAGGGCGTAGTCGAACAGCGTCTGCCGCGGCTTGCTGCTCGGGTTCCTCGGCTCCAGGGCCTTGGGCGCCAGTTCCTCGATCAGGGCGCGACTCCACGGCGTCCAGGGCACGGGCTTGTGCTGCAGGAAGGCATCGCGGATCGCCTGGGCCTGCTCGGCCTTGCCCTGCAGCTCGAGCCGGCGCGCCTCCTGCGCCCACTCGTCCTGGCTCGACTTCAGCACCGGCTGCGCCGGCGCCTCGCCCGGCTCGAGGCCGAGCAGCGCCAGCAGCGGGTGGCCGCTGTCGGACTCCACCAGCGTCAGCGTCTCCACGGCGCGCGTCATCGCCACGTACAGCGCATTGACCTGGAACTTGTACAGCTCGAGCGACTTGTCGGCCTTGTCGCGGGCGCGCCGGTAGTCGAGCGCGTCGCCTTGCACGTCGGCCTCGCTCACCCCGTCGCACACCTCGGCATAGGCCTGCCGCTGGCTCGACACCAGCCTGAACAGCAGCACGTGCGGATACTCCAGGCCCTTGGCCTCGTGCACGCTGAACACGAGCGGCGTGTGGAAGACCTGGCGCGCGGCGGGCTTGTCCTCGTCGCGCAGCACGATCACGGCGTGCCGCGCCGAGTGCCGCGTGGCCGCATCGAGCTGCGCCAGGGTCCTGTCCTTGGCATCCACCAGCCGCACCTCGCCGGGCACGGCCGAAGTGCTGCGCACGAGGAAGTTGCTTTCGCGATCGACCGAGCCGAAGCGCGCCTGCTTGATCTTCAGCAGCCGGTTGGCCAGCGCGGTGACGGCGCGCGTGTTGCGGAAGTTGGCCTGCAGCAGCTGCAGCGGCTGACGCTGGGCCGCGTCGCCCGCCAGCCCCTGCCAGAACAGGCTCTTGAGCGCCGCCCAGCTGAAGAAGTTCGGGTGCACGATCTGGTGGCTGTCGCCGCACAGGATGAACTGCCCCGGTGCCTTCAGCAGCGCCAGCACCAGTGCGAGCTGCACGGGCGTCAGGTCCTGCACCTCGTCGATGACGACGAAGTCGTAGCTCGGCGGCTGCTTCTCGGCCAAACGCGTGCGCCATTCGTGGGCCACGAGATTGCTGTCGTACAGCCCGGCCTCCGCCAGCCAGGCGCGATAGCGCTGGAACAGGCCGTGGGCCAGTTCACGCTGCGCCGCGTTCAGCAGGCTCTGGCGCGTGCCCAGGGCGAGGTAGTCGGCCAGCGCCAGCGGACCCGCGGGCTGCGCGCCGATGACGCCGCGGAATTCCTCGAACAGCGCCTGCGCGTCGAGCCCGCCGAGCGGCCGCAGGCTCTGGCGCTGGCGCTCGCACCAGGCGGCGAACATCGGCAGCGTGACCTCGCGACCCGGCGGCACGTGCAGCGTTTCGAGCAGCTCGCGGTAGCTGAGAAAGTCCACCTCCTGCTTCGGGTTCTCGAAACCGTGCGCGGCGTGCAGCGCGCGCGCGCTCTGCGCGAGGTAGGCCGACAGCGTGACGTACAGCACCCGGCCTTCGGCCTCGCGCAGCCGCGCGACGGTGACCGCGGTCTTGCCCGAGCCGGCCGAGCCGATGACGACCAGCGGCGCCGGGTGGCGGTAGGCCTCGTCCTGCGCCTCGTCGAAGACGATGGGCTTGTCCAGCAGCTCGAACTGCGTGCGGCCCGGGCCCAGCCAGCGCAGCGGCGCGGCTTCGGCGGCCAGGGCCGGCGCCCTGGCGTCGGTGAGCGGTTCACGCTCGATGCGCGCTTCGTCCACCGCCGCGCCGCGCAGGAAGCGCGATCGTTCGTAGGCGTGGTTCTCGATCACCTCCAGCGCCAGGCACACGGTCTCGATACCGCCCTCGGCCCCGGGTTCGACGCCCGGCCGCTCGATGCGGGCGAACTGCAGCAGCAGCCGGTTGGCGTAGTCGAGCCGGGCACGGTAGTAGGGCCCCGCGTGCAGCTTCTTGACGTCGGCCGAGCGGAAGTCGCCGGCCTCGATGGCGGCCTTGACCTTGTCGAACGCGGCCCCGACGCGGCGCAGGTTCAGGTCCTTGTACTGGAGCAGGCGCATGCGTGCAGGGCTCGGGGTGCGTGAGGATTCGGGTCGGGCCGGCGCAGCGGCACCCGGGTCAGCGGGCAGCGGCGGATGCGGCGAAGCTGCCGGCGGCCGGCGGCCGCGAGCGGCGCGCCGGGCGCGGGAAACGAGGAGCGGGCTGCAGGGCGCGGGCCCACTCGCTGCCAAGTCTACTTGCCGAAACGAAAGTTGAGCTTCGTTCGTTGCCGGCTCGGACACGCGCTCCCGGCACTTACGCCGCCGGCTCCGACACCACAGGCCGCAGGCGCAACTCGTGATCGAACTCGCCGCGCCGAATCTCGACGAGATCGCTCATCGACGCCAGCATCTCGTTGAAGCTCGAGAAACCGTAGCTCGACTCATGGAAGGTCGAGTCGATGCGCTGGATGAACGGCCTCAGACGGGCTTTCTGGATCCACGTCTCGCCACGGTTCTGCGCCAGACGTGCGACGGCCTTGCCGACCAGATCGCGAGCGGCCTTGCGCTGCGCGGCCGCAGTCTCGGCCACATCGAGCAGCGTCCGCATCTCCTCCAGCTGTGCCGTTGCCTCCGAAGCGACGACCGGCGATTCAGCCGCAGGCGCGACCGGCTGCGCCGGCATGACGACCGGTTCGCCCGCCGCTGGAGTCACCATGGTCTCGGCAGGTGGCTGCCCTGAAGCCGCGGCCTCAGGGGCCGGTACCGCCGGCGCCAGCAGCGCCTCGTAGAACTTGAACTCGTGGCAGCTTCGAGCCCAGTGCTGGTTCGTCCCGCGGCGGCTGCCGATGCCCACCAGCGTTCGCCCGGCGGCCTTCACCTTGTAGGACAGGGGCATGTAGTCGCTGTCGCCGCCGACGACGATGATGGTGCCGATGTGTGGGAAGCGAACCATGTCCTCCATCACGTCCAGACAGAGCTTGATGTCCGCGCCGTTCTTGGCGTTCGCCCCCGGCGGGAAAACCTGGACGAGCTCGATCGCCGCCTGCAGCAGCGACTGCTTGTAGCGATTGAAGGACACCCAGTTGGCGAAGGCCCGGTTGATCGCGATCGGCCCGAGCGAGAGTGCGTACTCGACGATCGTCTCGACGTCGATCACCTCGTCCTGAGGCCTGAATCTGTTGGACAGGTACGCACCCTGGCCATGAGCCTGATCCACCAGGTTGGCGTGCAGGTTCTCGAAATCCCAGTAGATCGCAACCGACTCGGGGGTTTGTGCCATGTGGTTCTCCCTGACCGTGTTCTTTGCCAACCGTACTGCTGGGCTGCCCGTCCCGCGCGGATCACGCCGCTTGATCCTTGAGGTGCAGCAGGCGGTGAACCAGCTCGTGCATGTTCGTGTAGGGCTGCGTGCCCTCTTCGGCCGTGTGTCCTGCTGCCACCAGGGCATAGGCTCGACCGGTCGCGGCATCGAGCCGGTCACGCGTCACGGCCCAGTGTGAGCCCTGCCCTTTCGCGTAGCCAGCCAGATGCCCACGAAGCTGGGCGATGGCCTCGTCATGGTGCAGCGGCGCGAACACGTCCTCGAAGTGCAGCAGCAGCCACAGCTCGAAGCAAGGCACCGACACCACGGCTTCGAAAGGCACCTTGACCCGCTCGTCGTTCTCGAGCCGCCCGTTCAGTGCCGCGACGCGCTGCAGTGCCGCGTGGTAGGTGTGGTGCTGGTCGCGGTCGAACACGACGACGACACGATCGAAGCTCCTGGCATGGATGCCCAGCGCGCGTTGGCCCTCGGTGAACAGACGCTCGGCGTACTCGACGATCCTGAGCGGCTCGGTCCCATAGGCTGCAGGTTGAACCTGCACATTGGCCGACGGCAGCCGCAATTGCTGACGGATCTCACCCAGGTACAAAGGCTCGGTCTTCGACCCTTCGCACACGATGAGCAAGCGCTCTGCGGGTTGGCGCTGCGCCTTGCGTCGCAGCAGTTCCCGCGCCGCTTGCCGGTGTTTGGGCTGACCGTCCTTACCCATCGGGCGTTCGGGCAGGTCAGACCGTCACCGGCGAACCCGGAGCCAAGGGCGCCGACGGTGCGACCACCGACGACGCCGTCTCCGGCAGGGCGGAGAACATCGGCACCGCGCCGTAGCGCCCCATCAGGTAGCCGCGTTCCCACGCCTCGTGCTTGCGCGGGCTGAAGTCCGACAGCGGGAAGATCCGCGTGGCCTGTGTATCGTCCTTCTCGGCGAACCACACCTGATCGCGCCGGAACAGCGTGTGGTCGAGCAACGAGGTGTCGTGCGTGCTGAAGACCAGCTGCGCACCGCGCGGGTTCAGCACCGGGTCGTGGAACATGCCGACGAGGCGCCGGACCAGCAGGGTGTGCAGGCTGCGATCCAGTTCGTCCACCACCAGCACGCGGCCGTGCTTGAGCACATCCAGCACCGGCGCGGCCAGGCTGAACAGGCGCTGGGTTCCGTCGGATTCGTCCTGAAGCTCGAACTTCGCGCTGCCGCGGTCCGTGCGGTGCTCGAAGATCGGGAACATCACCTCCCCTTCTTCCTGATGAGCCTGTGCCACACCGCCTGGTTGGAACAAGAACTGCGCTCGAAACCCCTTGCGCGCAACCGCAGACACCTCGGCGATGGAAAGGTCTGCCGTGCCCAGGAAGTCCCTGACGGCAGCCCGTCCCTCGGATGACGCCAACAATGCGGTGGTGTGGGAGATGTCGATCCCAGCGCCTGCCGGCAGGTAAACCACGCTTTGCACCAACCACCGCGCCACCGGGCCCAGCAACTCGCTGTTGAGCTGCGCCGCCGTCGACAGGAACAGCGCGTTGGGCCGCGTGCTCTCCTGCCAGAGCTTGCGCGGGCCCGTCAGGTAGGCGCTGAACTCGTAGACGTAGCGTTCACCACTGTCGTCCAGGCGGCGGCTGAACCACTGCGTCGGCTTTGCAGTGCGCCACACCATCAGCTGTTCGCTGACGATGCGCTCGGCCGTCATCGCGAAGCTGTACTGATGGCGGATGCCGTCGACCAGGAAGCTGGCCTCGAACTCAGTCGGCTGGCTGGCCGTAGCCGGGTCGAGCCGGAAAGGCTGGACGTTGTAGGTCTGCCCCGGCTGCACGACCGAGGCCGACTCAGCCACCATCGCCCGCAGGTAGTTCAGCGCAAAGAGCATCGTGCTCTTGCCGCTGGCATTGGGCCCGTACAGCACCGCCGAGCGAACGGCCTGGGGCAAGGCCTTCAGCCCGGTCGGCGCCAGGTGCGTCTCGGCCAGTTCCTTGTCGGCCGGCGCGGCCACCAAGCTCAGGGACTGCTCGTCCTTGATCGACCGGAAGTTGCGGATGCGGAACTCGAGCAGCATGATCGGCTCCGGTTGAATATTTCAGACATTCTTGCACATGAACTTCCTGGAGGACGATAATTTTTGTGCAACTTCCGAGGATGCGCAATTCGCCGGCGGTTCAGTGCAGTGGCGCCGGCTCCTTCGCCGTCCGCCAAGCTTCCAGGTCGATCGCCCGGTCCACCCGCCACGCCAGCCGCTGCCGCGCCAACCAGCGCGACGCGGCCACGACCACCAGCACCGCCGCCGCCGCAGGCACGAACAGCACCATCCCCGCATCTCCCAGCCAGGCCGTCATGCCGACGAAGCCCGCGGCCAGCCACGGCACGTCACCCACCCGCGCCAACCCGGGCGGCTCGCTGCGCGGGTAGTGTGAGCGCCGATCCGAATCTGCACTGATTCGGTCGGTATGAAGTTGCATCTTCTTCGCCGTCGGTCTTCTTCGGGTCGGCGTCTTTGACGCATCTTCTTCGCGTTGGGGTGCGTCTTCTTCGGCGTCGGCTCGGCAGCGGCAGGTCGGCGGCTACGGTGCTTGCCTTGGTGGCTTGGACCGGGGTCAGCCATGGCGCAGCGCGGACAACGCAAGTGCTTGTGTTGCGGGGAGTTTTCTTCCCCGATTGCCGCAACCTGAAGCGCCAGCGGTATTGCCCGGCGCCGGCTTGCCGGCGCGCGAGCAAGGCGGCCAGCCAGGCCGCGTGGCTGGCCAAGCCCGAGAACCGAGGCTACTTCGCCGGCCCCGTGCATGTGCAGCGCATGCGCTGCTGGCGCGACGCGCATCCGGGCTGTGGCCGCCGCCGGCGGCGCGCGGGGCGTGCGTTACAAGATCGCTTGGTGGCACAAGTGCCTGATGCGGTTGAAGAAATCGGCGATCGTGGGGCTGCGCCCGAGAGCGGTGGAGCGGTGGCGCTACAAGATGTCTTGAACCCCTCGAAGGCACTGCTGGCGGGGCTGATCGCGCAGTTGTGCGACGTGACGCTACAAGATGACATTGCGGATGCGGCGCGGCGTCTCCTACAACGCGGGCAGGACCTGATCGCAGGAGGTGCCGGCGATGACGGGGTGCTCAAGCGGGTGCTGCGCCCCGAGCGGGTGCGGCAAGTGCCGCCGCAGTTCAGCTGGGTTGACCACGCGCTGGTGCAGTGCGGGCTGATCGACCGCTGCGACGCGCGCTCGGCGGCGCTGTACCTGTTCCTGGTGACAGTGGCCGACGCGCAGGGGCTGAGCTACTACGGCCAGCGCACGCTCGCCAAGCGGCTGGGAATGAGCGAGGCCGAACTCGCCGCGGCGCGCGCGCGGCTCGTCGCGCTGGAGCTGGTGGCCTACGAGGCGCCGCTGTACCAGGTGCTGGCGCTGCCGCAGCCGCAGCGCAGCGTGCCGGCGCCGCACGGCGACGAGTCGCTGACGCCGAGCGCGCCGGCGCCGCGCTCGGCACCACCGTCGGCACGCTCGGCCCGCGCGCAAAGCATCGGCCAGTTGCTCGCCGCATTGGAGCGTCGCCGTGATCGACTATGAACGCTTTTGCCCGCTGCGCGAGTGCCTGGAGCGTCAGCACCTGAGCGTGGCGCAGACCGCCCGGGCGCTGGGCATGGATGCGCGCACCGTCGCCAGGTGGGCCAAGATGCAGCGCTGGCGGCCGCGCGCGGGCGCGTCCCGGCCGAGCAAGCTCGACCCGTTCAAGGGCCAGATCGTGCGCTGGCTCGACGCCTGGCCGTACAGCGCGCAGCAGGTGCTGCAGCGCCTGCGCGAGCTGGGGTTCACCGGTGGCGCGACCATCGTCAAGGTGTACGTGGCGCGCATCCGCCCGCGCCAGCGCCCGGCGTACCTGAAGCTCGACTTCGCCCCCGGTGAATGCGCGCAAGTCGACTGGGGCAGCTTCGGCACCATCGGCGTGGGCTCGACTCGCCGGCGCTTGAGCTTCTTCGTGATGGTGCTGTGCTTCAGCCGCCGCATGTACCTGGAGTTCACCGTCTCGCAGACGACTGAATTCTTCCTCGCCTGCCACGAACACGCCTTCGCCGCCTTCTCGGGCGTGCCGACCCGGGTGATGGTGGACAACCTGAAGTCCGCAGTGCTGCAGCGCCTGGCCGGCTCGGCGCCGGTGTTCAACCCCAAGTATGCGGACTTCGCGCGCCACTGGGGCTTCCAGATCAGCGCGTGCAACCCGCGCGCGGCAAACGAAAAGGGTCGGGTCGAGAACGCGGTCGGCTATGTCAAGCCCATCTTCGACACCTCTTCGGACAAGCGTTTTCTGAATCAAGCACTTGCGACGCTGTTACAGACGTAGTGTCACGCCGCCGAGACTGCGGCGGCGACTTTGCCGGTGGTCACATCGGCCGCAACGTCGGCGGCAATGCGACGCCACAAGCGCCGAATACCGCGGCAAGCGTGCCCTTCGTTTCCGTGCGCAGCCGATAGCCCTTGCCCTGCACGTGCAATTCGATCTCCTGCAGTCCGGCCAGATCGTCGATGACGTGATCCCATTCGAGGTGTCCGTGCCCGGCCGCTTCGAGTCGATCCTGCAATGCCTTGCGCAAGACGAGTGCGAGGAAGCTGCAGAACACGTGGCCGCGGATCGTGTCGTCGGTCTTGTGGAAGATCGGCCGCGTGTGCAATTGGCTCTTCATCGTGCGGAAGATCGCTTCGACCGTCCACAGTTGCTTGTACTTCAGCGCCACCTGCGCGGCGCTCAAGTCGGTGTTGGTGCGCAGCACCCACTTGCCGTCGTAGCGCGCTTCTTCGACAACCTTGGCCTCGTCGATGCGCCAGTGGCCGCCGGTGCCGGCGACGAAGCGCCGGAAGCCGTTGTTGCCGATGAGGGACTTGTCGCCACGCTTGAGCGCCTGCACGAGCGCCTCGATGATCGCCAGCCGGTCGTGCGCATCCTTGGTGGCCTGGTCCTCGTTGCGGCAGACGATGTACCGCCGCTGCGCGGCTTGTTCATCGTCGTCGCTGACCAAGACCTCCTTGACCTGCAGCGGCGAGGGCGCCTTCGGGTCGTCGCTCTTGGCGTGCACGGTCCGGTAGCGGCCGCCGCGCGTGAGCACCTCGTCGCGGGCCTCCTTGCTGCGCCGCATACGCACGCCCAGGATGTAGAACCAGCCACGCGAGTCGATCTCGGCCATCGTGGCGTCGCTGATCATGCCGCGGTCGGCGACGATGCACACGCGCTGCACGCCAAAGTGCCGCTGCAATCGCTTGACCACCGGCACCAGGCTCGTCACGTCGGTGGTATTGCCCGGCCACATGGTGCTGCACAGCGGATTGCCGGCGTTGTCCAGCACCATGCCCACGACCATCTGCTTCAGGTCCGGCCGGTGGTCCTTGGAATGGCCGTGCCGGCCGATGTCCTGCCCGCCCTCGCCCTCGAAGTAGATCGACGTGGTGTCGAAGAACACCAGCTCCACATCGGTGAAGAGATCGCGCCGCCGAGCGAAGAGTTCTTCCTCGATGAGATCCTTGCGCGTGCGCAGATCGAACACGCGGCTGTCGGTCTTGGCGGCCTTGCCCTTGGCGGCGACCGGAACATCGGGCGGCGGCTGCTCGTGCACTGGCTCGCCCAGGAAGCCCATCGTGCGGTACAGGTGGTGCAGCGACAGCTCCTCGGTGCCGGCGATGGCCTGGCCCTGCATCCAGCGCTCGGCAGCTCGGTCGCTGCCGCTGACGAACAGGCGATGCAGCACCGTCATGAACACCGCCCGCTCCAGCGCGAACTCGTAGCGCCGGTCGCGCAGCATGTCGCGAAGCACGGACCCTATGCCGCACTCGGCCCACAGCCGCTCGAAGATCAGCGCAGCGCCTATGCTGCGCGTGTGCGTGGTGACGCTGTCGCCGCGAGCGTGCGCGTCGAGGACGGCGAGCTTGTCGGAGAAGCGCCCCAGCGACACCAGCAGGCTGTCGAGCTGCCCCGAGGCCTGGAGCTGATCGAGCCGGCCCAATCGCAGCAGCACGCGCTGCTTGATGCGGCCCTCGACGCGCTCGTTCTCCACCAGCAGCAGGTAGGTCCGTCCGGCGGTTGTCTGGGTGCGGATGAACACGAGGCGGTGCCATTACGTCGATGGGCGAAATGTAGGCGATCTGCACATAGCAAATCAACCATAAGAGACGGACGGCGTGACACTACAAATTCGACGAAACCGACCTCGCCGCTATACGAATCAATGACTTACGAAGGACGCGGGGGCTCGAAGTGTCGAAGATGGGTCAAGAAAAACCTGCTGGCCGGACTCGAGCTGCCCGACTTCGCCGCGCTGCAGCCCATCGCGCAAGCCTGGGTGGACACGGTGGCCAACGTGCGGCTGCACGCGGCCACGCACCAGCGGCCCATCGAGCGCTTCGCCCAGGAAGCGCGCAGCCTCGGGCCGCTGAACCCCAACGGCTACGAGCTGGCCACCATCAGCCACGTGCGCGCCACCCCCACCTGCCGCGTGGCGCTCGATACCAACCACTACTCGGTGCCGCCGCACCTCGCGGGCTGCCCCCTGATGCTCAAGGCCTGGCCCGACCGAGTGTGTGTCTACCACGCCCAGCAGCTCGTCGCGAGCCACCCGCGCTGCTTCGACCGGCATCGCGACATCGAAGACCCCGATCACGTGCGGCAGCTGCAGGCGCAGCGTGCCAGCGCACGCGAGCAGCGCCTGATGGTGCAGTTCCTCGCGCTGTCGCCGCGCGGCCGCGTACGCCCAGGGCTTGCAGACCAAGCGCGCGAACCCGCGCGGGCATATCCGGCGCATCGTCGCCTTGGCCGAGATCTACGGTCGCGAGGCGCTGACGCGCGCCATCGACGACGGGCTCGAGCTGCAGGCGTTCAGCGCCGAGTACATCGCCAACATCCTCGCCGCGCGCCAGCGCCGCACGCCCGAGCCCGCGGCGCTGACCCTCACGCGCCGCGCGACTTGCTCGAGCTCGACATGCCCGAGCCGGACTTGTCGGTGTACGACCGGCACCAAGGACTCGACGATGCGAAACCGACCTGACGCGCGCGCGTAAACGCCGCCGATACCCAAAGCGACGACGCGCTGTGCGCGCAGCTGGCCGAACTGAACCTGCCGTTCATGCGCGAACACTGCCGTGCGATCGCCCACACCGCGGCCGACAAGCAATGGTCGCACCTGCACTACCTGGGCGAACTGGCCAGCGGCGAAGCGGCCGCGCGCGCCGACCGCCGCGTGCAGCGCCGCATCAAGGACGCGCGCTTCCCGGTGCTCAAGACGCTCGAGCAGTTCGACTGGAACTGGCCCGCCAGGATCAACCGCGCCCAGGTGCAGCACCTGTTCGAGCTGCACTTCGTCGCCCAGCACGGCAACGTCATCTTCATTGCCCCCACCGGTTTGGGCAAAAGTCACTTGATGGTCGCCCTGGGCCACGCAGCATGCCTGCGCGCGCACTCGGTGTTGTTCACCGGCGCCATCGATATCGTCAACACCGTGGCCGCCGCCGCGCCGCCGGCAGCAGCATCAAGCGCGCACTGGACCGCTACCTCAGCCCCCAGCTGCTGTGCGTTGACGAATTGGGCTATTTGCCCATCGACAAGTTCGGCGCCGACATCCTCTTCCAGATCATCAGCCACCGCTACGAGCGCGGCGCCACGGCCATCACCACCAACCGCGTCTACAAGCAATGGGCCGGCATCTTCAACAACGACAGCGTCCTGACCTCGGCGCTGCTCGACCGGCTGCTGCACCACGCCGAGACCGTCTCCATCGAAGGCCGCAGCTACCGCTCCAAGGATCACATCGAGGCTTGAACCGGCCTCGCGTCGGCTGACACCGTCAGCCACTCAACGCCCCGATCCGATGACCTCAACCACCAGCATCTTCAGACCGACCGATTTGATGCACGTTCGCGCCGTCGCTCATAGGTAGTTGACGCCGTCGATCGTCGTCCAGTTGGCCGGGGCCAGCACGCGCGGGCGGCGGCGCGCCGTGGTGATCAGGCTCACCTCGTGCCCGCGCCGCGCCGGCATCTCGCGGGTGTGGACGGTGACCTTGTGCTCCATGCCGTCGGGCGCGCGCAGCCACAGTTCGTAGCTGCGCATTTCAGCGATCGCGGACACCCGTTTCACGCTGATCGCGGACACCGTTTCACGGCGATGGCGGACAGGGTGCAGGGTATGCGGGTGACCGGGTTCATCGTATCTCAGGTGTCCGCGATGGCCGTGAAGCTGCCCGTGTTGTCCACGCCGGCGCGCAGCGCCGGGGTGGGCGCTCGGCGCCGAAGGCGATGCTCTCTTGGCGATCTTGACGGCAGGCCTGTCCACGGCAGCGGGCGGTCGGCGCCTGCGACGAACCGGCCGACCGCCGCGGTGGGCAGGCCGTGTTCGGCGCCGGGCCGTCGGTGTACCGATGTCTGCGCGAAGCGATCACGAGGCCTCCTCGTCTGCCTGACCTTCGGGCTTGCGCAGCGACGCACCCTTGAGCGCGATGCGGTGCGCGCTGTGCACGATGCGGTCCAGGATCGCGTCGGCCACGGTCGGATCGTCCAGCCAGGCGTGCCAGGCCTTGACCGCCAGCTGGCTCGTGATCAGCGTGGCCTTGGCACCCACCCGGTCGTCCAGCAGTTCCAGCAGGTCGTTGCGCTCGCCCGGCTCCATCGGGGCGCCGGCGAAGTCGTCCAGCACCAGCACGTCGATGCGCGCCAGTTGCGCCAGTCGCCGGCTGAAGCTGCCCTCGCCGTGGGCCACGCGCGGCTCCTGCAGCAGCCGCGTGGTGCGGGTGTAGAGCACCGTGAAGCCGTTGCGCGCGGCCTGCCGCGCCAGCGCGCATGACAGCCACGTCTTGCCCGTGCCGGTGGCGCCGGTGATCAGGACCGTGCGCCCGTGGCGCACCCAGTCGCAGCCGGCCAGCGCCGTGATCAGGTGCCGCTCCAGGCCGCGCGAGGCGCGCCAGTTGATGTCCACGCGGCGGTGGCCTTGGCCTTCTGCTTCTCGGCCGCCGGGTTGCGGCCCTGCTGCACCTCGGCACGCTTGAGGGTGGCGATGCCGCGCGCCTCGGCCAGGCCGATGTCGGGGTAGCGGCCGATGGTCAGCTCGCGGCGCCGGCCGCCGTGCCGGTAGCGCCGGATCCGGCCGGCCACGCCGGCGGCCGAGAGCGTGAACGTGAGTCCGTCGCCGTCGGCCTTGGCCAGCGGCTTGGCGGCCTTGATCCAGTGCCTGAGTTGCAGGTCCGTCAGGTGGCCCTTGTCCCGTGCCATGCGCACCCCCGTTGTTCGGATGTGGGCCGGATCGCGGCTACCCGCCCAGCTACCCAGCCAGCTACCCGATTGGAGTGGGACTCGGTGAGACTTCAAGGGCCTCGAAAGAACTTGCCGCCCGAAAACGCCTGGGCAATCAGGCGCTTGCGGACGGCAACTGGCACGGGGCGAGACCCCGTGAACCGCTACATCAGCACGATGTCGTATGTTTCTGGTGTGCCGCAGACGGCTCGTTAGAAATCAACGACTTACTGTGCGCTCGTGCACATCCGATTTCGCCTACCGGCCACCCACTTTGCGTGAGCTTCAGTGGGACATAGCAGCGGGGCAACGGGTGCGTCTTACTGCCGCAGGCGCCGCCGAACACGAAGCTGGGAGCAATAGGTCTGCCGGCTACGCAGCCGAGCCACATCCGTGGCGCCGGAATTCACTTGCCGACGGTGACAGCCGGGATCTCTTTGAATGTGCAGCACTGTCGTAGTCCTGCTACGACTATCTTCCTCATTCAAAAGATGGCGGAAGCTTAGCTATTGATGCATAATCGTAGTGTGGCTACGACAACACGCACCAAATTAAACACCCTCTACAGCGAAACCGCTCCGGGGGCCCCTTTGACCTCGGAGGACTTGGCCGCCCTCGGCATCTCGGCCGACCTCGCGGTGCACTACGTTCGAGCCGGCTGGCTCGTACGGCTGGCCAGGGGCGTGTTCAGTCGCACCAACGACACGCTCGCGTTGCATCCCAGCCTGGTACTGCTGCAGCGCCGGATTGAAGGTCTTCACGTGGGCGGCAAGTCGGCACTCGACTGGTACGGCGTGCGTCAGTACGTGAGCCAGCAACCGCTGCTGCACCTGTACGGCTGGGACGCAGGACGGCTGCCGGACTGGTTCACGGCGCGCTTCCCGGCCGAGTACCACCGCCGGCGCCTCTTCGATGAACAGCCCGGCTCCCTGCTTCACGTCGCGCCCTTCGAACAGCGCAGCAGTGCGCCCATGGTGTCGTCGCCGGAACGCGCACTGCTCGAAGTGTTGAGCGATGTCGGCATACGCCAGCCGATGCAGGAAGCGCGGGAGTTGGCGGAGAGCAGCTACAGCCTGCGCGCCGACGTGCTGCGCAGACTGCTGAGGCGCTGCACCAACATCAAGACTGTGCGGCTGTGCCTGCAGTTCGGCCGCGAGCTGTCACTGCCGTGGGCGGCCAAGCTGGACCCAGCGGAACTGCCCACCGGCAGCAATCGGGCCTGGGTTTCGCGGTCCGCGGATGGCCTGCTGGTGCTCAAGCCATGAACCAGCTCTACCTCGACACGGCGCGGCTCCTCACCCAGGTCGCGCCGCTCGTGTTCGTCGACGACACGTTCGCGCTCAAGGGCGGTACCGCGATCAACCTGTTCTTCCGCGACATGCCGCGGTTGTCGGTGGATCTCGACCTGGTGTCTCCGGACCACAGCCTGCCGCGCGATCGAGCCCTTACCCGCATCGGCGAGTCTCTCCAGCTGTCGGCCGAACGGCTCAAGGCGCGCGGCTTCCAGACGCGCCTGCAGGCAGCTGCCGATGCCGTCGAGACCAAGCTGTTGGTGCGCCGCGGCCCCATCGAAGTGAAAGTCGAGGTCAACTTCGTCATGCGCGGCACGGTCCGCCCTGTCCGTCGCGCAGGACTGCTCCCGCGCGCTCGCGAAGTCTTGCTGGCGGACCTCGAGATTCCCGTCGTGTCGCTCGAGGACGTTTATGGCGGCAAGCTGGTCGCCGCCATGGACCGCCAGCACCCGCGTGACCTGTTCGATGTGATGCAGCTGTACGCCCACGAGGGCATCACGCCGGCGATCCGCCGTGCCTTCGTCGTCTACCTGGCGAGCCACAACCGGCCTGTCCATGAGGTTCTATTCCCGGCTGAACGCGACATCGCGCAGGACTACCAGCGCACTTTCCAGGGCATGACGGCGGAGCCGGTGCCGTTGGATGATCTGCTGGCCACGCGCGAGAAGATGATCCGCGATCTGCAGAGAGCGCTGGACGCGAAGGAGCGACAGTTTCTGCTGACCCTGGTTGCCACGGAGCCGGACTGGTCGCTCCTCAACGTCCAGCACGCGCTGGAACTACCCGGTATCCGGTGGAAGCTTCACAACCTGGGACAGTTGAGGAAGGCCAACCCGAAGAAGTTCGCGGAGCAATCGACCGCTCTTGCGAGACTCCTGCGCATCTGACAGGGCACGGCCAGAGTCCGGCAGCCCGCGAGTTGCTGCGATATCATCTTGGTGTCAAAGCACCAATGTGAGACCGACATGAGCCGCCTGACCATCACCTTGTCCGAAGCCCGCTACCGCGCGCTCAAGGAGGCGTCCGTACAACGCGACAAGACCATCGGGCAGCTGATCGACGAAAGCCTGGACTTCTACGGTATCAAGTCGCGCGAGGACGCGCGCGGCCTTGTTCGACGAGCGCGCGCCCACAGCAAGCTCAGCGACGATCAAGCGATGGCGGTCGCCCAAGATCAGGTGCGGGCAGTCCGGCGCAAGAAGTCGTGAGCCGACGCGCCGTCGTCGTCGACACCAACGTGGTCGTCGCCGGCTTGCTGACCGGCAACGACATGTCTCCTGTGGCCCGCATCCTGAATGGCATGCTGGCCGCAGCGTTTCCCTTTGTCGTGTCCGAAGCCTTACTGGCCGAGTACCGCGCGGTGCTCGTGCGCCCCGGCCTGCGAAAGCTGCACGGGCTGACGGTGGCCGAAGTGGAGACGCTGCTGACCGACATCGCTCAGCACGCGATCGTCCTGGCGCCCGTCGAGACCACGCCCGCGCCCGACCCTGGCGATCAACTGCTGTGGGAACTGCTGGCGGCGAAATCCGATCTGCTGCTGGTCACCGGCGACAAGCTGCTGCTGCGCCACGCCGGAATGCGCGGGCGGGTACTTTCGCCAAGCGAGTTCGTGGCCGGCACTTGACGGGCGCCAGCACCGTGGCTCGAAGTCTCTTCGCCGGCGACTGGCGCATCGTCTGGATGGCCAACTGGGACCAGGACTACGTGGAGATGGAGGGGCCCGGCCGCATCAGCTTCGGCCCCGGCCGCGCGGGCAGCTTCCAGTTCGGCTTGGTGCAAGGGCAGATGGACTGCAAACCCGCCGAGCGGCAGGAGCGTGTCGACTTCACCTGGCACGGCTTCGACGAGGGCACCGAGCACATGGGGCGCGGCTACGCCCGGATCGTGGGCGGTGAACTTCAGGGGCACCTCCACTTTCACCTCGACGACGACTCTGCGTTTCGCGCCGTACGCGAGCCACGGGCGCGCCGGGGCAGGAGCTCGACATGAGCGAGTACCAGTATTGCGAGTTCGCCGCCATCGACCGGCCGCTCACGGCGGCCGAGATGGCGCGCTTGCGCCAGGTGTCCACGCGCGGCCAGATCAGTGCGTCCGGCTTCGTCAACCACTACGAGTGGGGTGCGCACTGAGAACGCTCGGCTGATCAGCCTTCTCGACGCACACGACATAGCCTGGCGTGAACCCGCGCAGACGGTTCCGCAAACCGCCTCGCCGTTGGCCACCGACGAAAAGGTCGCTCTCTTCGGCCGCCTGTTTCGCGGGCGGACGGACGTGTACCCCGTTCGCTGGGAGAGCAAAGCCGGCAAGAGCGGCTACTCGCCGGCCTGCGCCAACGAATGGCGCGCAGGCATCTGCGAGAAGCCTCGCATCAAGTGCGCCGACTGCAACCATCGGCAATTGATCCCGCTGACCGACCAGACGCTGTACGACCATCTCGCTGGCCGCCACACCGTCGGCGTGTATCCACTCCTTGCAGACGACAACTGCCACTTTCTCGCGGTGGACTTCGACGAATCCGACTGGCAGGCCGATGCACTCGCCTTCGTTCAATCCTGCCGAGCGCTGGGCGTGCCGGCCGCGCTGGAGGTTTCACGCTCGGGCAACGGCGCTCACGCGTGGGTGTTCTTCTCGGCCAGGGTCGCAGCGCGGGATGCTCGTCGGCTGGGCTCGGCTCTCATCAGCCATGCCTGTGCGCGCACTCGGCAGCTGAAGCTCACGTCCTACGATCGCCTGTTCCCCAACCAGGACACGATGCCCAAGGGAGGGTTCGGCAACCTCATCGCCCTGCCTTTGCAGAAGCTGCATCGTGACCGTGGCGCAAGCGTGTTCGTCGACGACGCGCTGCGCCCCTACGCGGATCAACGGACGTTCCTGGCTTCGCTGCCGACCATGGCACCGCACGACATCGAGCCGACGATCCTGCGAGCCACCGGTGGCTCGCATCCCCTGGACGTCACGTTCATCGACGAGGAAGACCAGCGAGTGCCTTGGAAGCGCGCGAGCCCGGCGCCGCAGCGCCTGCCAGGTGCCATGCCCGCAGCGCTGACCGTGACGCTGGCCAACATGCTGTACTTCGACAAGGCTCCGCTGCCGCAGGCTCTTGCGAACCGCCTGATCCGGCTGGCCGCCTTCCAGAACCCGGAGTTCTACAAGGCACAGGCGATGCGTCTGTCGGTGTGGGACGAACCACGCGTGATCGGCTGCGCCGAGAACTTTCCGAACCACATTGCATTGCCTCGCGGCTGTCTCGATGCCGCCAGGCAGGTGCTGCGCGAGAACGACATTCGCTGCGAGCTTCGGGACGAGCGGTTCGGCGGGCTCGCGTTGGATCTGCGCTTTGGCGGCACCTTGCGGCCGGACCAGGAAGCTGCCGTGGCCGCGATGCTGACCCATGACACAGGCATCCTGTGCGCACCGACTGCATTCGGCAAGACGGTCGCAGCAGCAGCCCTGATCGCTCGGCGCGGCGTGAACACGCTGGTGCTGGTGCACCGCACGGAACTCCTCCAGCAGTGGCAGGAACGGCTGCAGGCATTCCTGGGCGCGGAACAGGGGTTCATCGGCACCATTGGCGGCGGCAAGAGCAAGCCCTCCGGTCGGATCGACATCGCCGTGATGCAGTCGCTCCATCGACGAGGCGAAACGAGCGAACTGGTCGACAACTACGGTCAGGTCGTCGTCGATGAGTGCCACCACGTCTCGGCCGTCTCGTTCGAAGCGATCCTGAAACGCTCGCGCGCCAAGTACGTGCTGGGCTTGACGGCCACGCCCATCCGGCGTGACGGCCGGCAGCCGATCATCTTCATGCAGTGCGGGCCGACACGCCACGTCGCAGCGCGACCGGCAGGTGCACCGCAAACCCTGGAGGTGATGCCCCGCTACCTCACTGCACCCGTTCGACTGGCCGATGACGCCGGTATCCAGGACGTCTTCCGAACGCTGGCGGGCAACGCAGCGCGCACGGCGGCCATTGCCGATGAGGTAGCCTGCGCATATGCACAGGGCCGCAAGGTGCTGGCGCTGACCGAGAGAACCGAACACCTCGATGCCATCGCTGCCGCGCTGGCCGGCCGTACGCCCACGCTGTTCATCATGCATGGCCGCTTGTCGAAGAAGCAGCGCACGACCCTCGTGGAACAGTTGGACGCGCTGCCACCAGATGCGCCCCGCGTGTTGCTGGCCACGGGCAAGCTAGTCGGCGAAGGATTCGATCACCCGCCGCTGGACACGCTTGTGCTGGCCATGCCGATTTCGTGGAAGGGCACACTGCAGCAGTACGCCGGCCGACTGCACCGCGAACACGCCGACAAGACCCTCGTGCGCATTATCGACTTCGTCGACACGGGTCATCCGGCATTGCTCCGGATGTGGAGCAAGCGCCTGCGCGGCTACCAAGCCATGGGCTACAGCGTCCCGGCCGCGTCGGTCAACGACAGTCTGGACTTCGGCGAGGCAGGTTCTGAAGACTGACCGACTGACTACGGCGCGCAATCGCGAGAACGAAAGCGCGCGGCCAGTTACCTCAGGGCCGCTATCGCGTTTCGGCCGCGACTACAAGCCGCTCCCGTCGGAACACGTCTTCGCCGCCGCGACCCTTCGCTCTCGAACCCAAGGCTGGCACCAGCTCTTTCCTCGATCCAACTGCGAACATCGTCGACTCGCCAGGCGGTCACGCCGACGAACAATTTGACGGGAGCCGGGAAGCTGCCCGCGGAGACATGGCGCCACAACGTCGATTTCGAGACGGGGACGAGGGCCAGGACCTGCGGCAAGCGCAAGAACCCAGTCAGCGGGACAACGGGCGCAGCGACTTCGGTGACGACGGAAGGGAGAGATAAGGATCGAGACATGCAAGCATTCTTGCAGCCGCGCACCGCACGCGGCTGCGATGACATGTGGTACGCCTCGCCACTGACCCGTCCTCTATGTGGCCAGTTCCAACTCGGCAACTACGGTGGCTTTCTCGCCCACCTCGCAGGCCATCAGGAACTCCATCCACGTCAACAGGGCCTGTCGCCGCTCCGGGTAGTAGGTGTGCTGGTCGTAGATCCCCTCGACGCCTGTGAGCTTGTGGTTCAAGCACATCTCCGAGATGTCTCGCGGCACGCCGAGCGCGCGCATGTGCGACTTCATCGTGCTGCGCAGGTCATGCGGCGTGAAGCGCCGCACCTTCGGCTGGTACTGCGCGATCCAGTAGTCGATCGCCTCGCGCACGGTGTCCTTGCTCAGATGGGTGTCGCCACCGTTCCGCTCGGCACGGCTGCGTGCCCTTGCCGGCAGAACGTAGTCCGACCGGGAGACGTAGGTGCGGAGTTCCTTGAACCAGTCGATGAGCACTGGAGCGAGCGGGACGTCCATCGCAGGCCCGGTCTTGCTCGCCGGAATGTGCCAGCGAGCCTCGTCGAGATGGACATCCTTCCACTTGGCCGTGAAGAGCTCGGAGCCGCGTACACCCGTGCTCAGCAGGATGCGGATCGCCAGCGCGTTCGGCCGCCGCATCGGTGCGTTCAGCAGCAAGTGCAGTTCCTCGCGGGTCAACATCAGCCGCTTGCGGACCGGTGGTCGCGGCCCCAGGAGGGCGCTGATCATGATCCCGACGCAGGGGTTCGCGTTGATGAGCCGCTTGCCGCAAGCATGCGTGAACAGACACTTGGCCGTGACATGCAGGAGGCTCGACTCGCCCCAAGTGAGCTTGCAGTCGTCAATCAGGGCAACGATGTCACTGGACTCGACCTCGCGCACCCCAAGCGAGCCCAGCCTGTTCTCGACCTGCTTGAGGTGTCGCGAATAGCAGACGCGGGTGCTCTTGGCCAGCGTGACGAGCACCTTCTCGCTGAACCGCCCCGGCTTTCGAGGAGGCTCCTTCGATTGAGAATGGAGCCATCATGAGGAAGTCCCCGAAGTTTTCCCCCGAGGTGATCGAGCGTGCGGTGCGCATGGTCTTCGATGCCAAGGACCAGTACGCGTCGCAGTGGGCGGCGATCGAATCGATTGCCGGCAAGATCGGCTGCACGGCGGAGACGCTGCGCAAGTGGGTGCGCCAGGGCGAGCGCGACAGCGGCGTGCGGCCAGGCCCGACGACGATCGAGCAGCAGCGCATCAAGGAACTCGAACGCGAGGTGCGCGAACTGCGCAAGACCAACGAGATCCTGAAGCTGGCAAGCGCCTATTTCGCCCAGGCGGAGCTCGACCGCCATCACCGCAAGTGAACGCCTTCATCGACGAGCACCGCGCTCGTTGCGGGGTCGAGCCGATCTGCACAGTGCTGCAGGTCGCCCCGTCGGCGTACCGTCGGCACGCAGCGCGCCAGCGTCACCCGGCGCTGCTGCCGCAACGCGCCAAGCGCGATGCCTTGCTGCTGCCCGAGGTGCAGCGTGTCTTTGACGAGAACCTGCGGGTCTACGGTGCCGACAAGGTCCGGCGCCAGTTGCTGCGCGAGGGCCTGGTCGTCGCGCGCTGTACCGTCGAGCGGCTGATGCGCTCAGCCGGGCTGCGTGGTGTGCGTCGAGGCAAGTCGGTGCGCACGACCGTGCCCGATGCAAGGCGCCGTGCCCGCTGGACCGGGTGAACCGGCAGTTCCAGGCGCAGCGGCCAACGAGTTGTGGGTCGCCGACTTCACCTACGTCTCGACCTGGCAGGGCTTCGTCTACGTCGCCTTCGTCATCGACGTCTTCGCCCGCTACATCGTGGGCTGGCGGGTCAGCACCACGATGCACACCGACTTCGTGCTCGACGCGCTGGAGCAGGCGCTGTACGCGCGCCAGCCTTGGCGCCTTGGCGCCCTGACGCATCACGGTGACCGCGGCACGCAGTACGTCTCGATCCGCTACAGCGAGCGGCTGGCCGAGGCCGGCATCGAGGCCTCGGTGGGCAGCACCGGCGACAGCTACGACAACGCCCTGGCCGAGACGATCAACGGGCTGTACAAGGCCGAGGTCATCCACCGGCGCGGGCCCTGGAAGACACGCGAGGCGGTCGAGCTGGCCCACGCTGGAATGGGTGTCGTGGTTCAACCACCGCCGGCTGCTCGAACCCATCGGCTACATCCCACCGGCCGAGGCCGAGGCGAACTTCTGGCGTCAGCACGCACAAGCCTCATCCACAACCAAGCTCGCCGCAGAGGCAGCGCCGCGAGGAGGTTGAACCATGAGTACATGGCCCAACCGAGGGGCCTCCGGCGGCCCTGCGGGGGCCGGAAGAAGAGAGAGAATCCAAAGCCCAACAGCCAACTTGAGTCAGATCAACCCGGTCTGACTCAAGCCAACAGGCCTCCACGAAACCCGGGGTGGTTCACGCGGTAGTCCTTGATCAGCTGACGGACCGTCCAATCCTTCGCGAGCGCGGCCTTCGCCTTGAGCCGCTCAGCGATCGGGTTCTTGCCTTGCGCGATCTCCGCCCGCTTGACCAAGGCAATCGTCCGCGCTTCGGACAGGCTGATGGCCGGGTACGGACCCCAATGAACCACCCCGGGTTTCGTGGAGGCCTGTTGGCTTGAGTCAGACCGGGTTGATCTGATGCTCAAGTTGGCTGTTTGGGTCTTTGGATTCTCTCTTTCTTCCGGCCCCCCCCGCAGGGGCCGCCGGAGGCCCCCTCGGTTGGGCCATGTACTCATGGTTCAACCCTCCTGCGGCGCTGCCTCTGCGGCGAGCTTGGTTGTGGATGAGGCTTGTGCGTGCTGACGCCAGAAGTTCGCCTCGGCCTCGGCCGGTGGGATGTAGCCGATGGGTTCGAGCAGCCGGCGGTGGTTGAACCACGACACCCATTCCAGCGTGGCCAGCTCGACCGCCTCGCGTGTCTTCCAGGGCCCGCGCCGGTGGATGACCTCGGCCTTGTACAGCCCGTTGATCGTCTCGGCCAGGGCGTTGTCGTAGCTGTCGCCGGTGCTGCCCACCGAGGCCTCGATGCCGGCCTCGGCCAGCCGCTCGCTGTAGCGGATCGAGACGTACTGCGTGCCGCGGTCACTGTGATGCGTCAGGGCGCCAAGGCGCCAAGGCTGGCGCGCGTACAGCGCCTGCTCCAGCGCGTCGAGCACGAAGTCGGTGTGCATCGTGGTGCTGACCCGCCAGCCCACGATGTAGCGGGCGAAGACGTCGATGACGAAGGCGACGTAGACGAAGCCCTGCCAGGTCGAGACGTAGGTGAAGTCGGCGACCCACAACTCGTTGGGCCGCTGCGCCTGGAACTGCCGGTTCACCCGGTCCAGCGGGCACGGCGCCTTGGCATCGGGCACGGTCGTGCGCACCGACTTGCCTCGACGCACACCACGCAGCCCGGCTGAGCGCATCAGCCGCTCGACGGTACAGCGCGCGACGACCAGGCCCTCGCGCAGCAACTGGCGCCAGACCTTGTCGGCACCGTAGACCCGCAGGTTCTCGTCAAAGACACGCTGCACCTCGGGCAGCAGCAAGGCATCGCGCTTGGCGCGTTGCGGCAGCAGCGCCGGGTGACGCTGGCGCGCTGCGTGCCGACGGTACGCCGACGGGGCGACCTGCAGCACTGTGCAGATCGGCTCGACCCCGCAACGAGCGCGGTGCTCGTCGATGAAGGCGTTCACTTGCGGTGATGGCGGTCGAGCTCCGCCTGGGCGAAATAGGCGCTTGCCAGCTTCAGGATCTCGTTGGTCTTGCGCAGTTCGCGCACCTCGCGTTCGAGTTCCTTGATGCGCTGCTGCTCGATCGTCGTCGGGCCTGGCCGCACGCCGCTGTCGCGCTCGCCCTGGCGCACCCACTTGCGCAGCGTCTCCGCCGTGCAGCCGATCTTGCCGGCAATCGATTCGATCGCCGCCCACTGCGACGCGTACTGGTCCTTGGCATCGAAGACCATGCGCACCGCACGCTCGATCACCTCGGGGGAAAACTTCGGGGACTTCCTCATGATGGCTCCATTCTCAATCGAAGGAGCCTCCTCGAAAGCCGGGGCGGTTCACAAGGTCATCTCGGGTCGCTGGTTGCCGTATCGGTATCGCAGCACCCACGCCGCATTGCCCGCCGATGAGAGCGTGAAGATCAGCCCTCCGCCATCGGTCATCGACAGCGGCTTGCCCGCCTTGATCCATTGCTTGAGCTGCAGGTCAGAAAGCAGCCCGCCTTTGCTAGCCATTTCGGATCTCCCGGTGCCCGGCTGGTCACCCAGCTAGTCACCCAATTTTGGTGAAATCGGGTGGCACTCCACGACACCAGAAGACAGCTCTCCTACCGAGAATCCCTTGTACGACAGGCGTTTACCCGTGGTGACTTGGAACGGGGTGGAACCCCGTGAACCATCAGAGTAAGACGATGTCGTACTGCTCCGGATTCATCGCCGGCTCGGCCGCCAGCGAGATCGGCCGGCCGATGAACTCGGACAGGCCCGCCAGGTGCACGCTCTCCTCGTCGAGCAGCATCTCGACGACGGCGGCGCTGGCGACGATACGGATCTCCTTGGGCGCGAACTGGCGCGCTTCGCGCAGGATCTCGCGCAGGATGTCGTAGCACACGCTGCGCGCCGTCTTCACCTGGCCGCGGCCGGCGCAGGTGGGGCAGGGCTCGCACAGCATGTGCGCCAGGCTCTCGCGCGTGCGCTTCCTCGTCATCTCCACCAGCCCGAGCTGCGTGAAGCCGCTCACCGTGCTGCGCGTGCGGTCGCGCGCGAGCTGCTTGCGCAGCTCGGCCAGCACCGCCTGGCGGTGCTCCTCGCGCGTCATGTCGATGAAGTCGGCGATGATGATGCCGCCCAGGTTGCGTAGGCGCAGCTGGCGCGCGATGGCGCCGGCGGCCTCGAGGTTGGTCTTGAAGATGGTGTCGTCGAAGTTGCGCGCGCCCACGAAGCCGCCGGTGTTGACGTCGATCGTCGTCAGCGCCTCGGTCTGGTCGATGATCAGGTAGCCGCCGCTCTTGAGCTCGACGCGCCGCGCCAGCGCGCGCGCGATCTCCTCCTCGATGCCGAAGAGGTCGAAGATCGGCCGCTCGCCCTTGTAGTGCTCGAGCTTGGCGGCAGCGCGCGGCATGTAGGCCTCGCCGAAGGCCTCGAGCTGATCGAACTGCATCTTCGAGTCGATGCGGATCGCCTGCGTGGCCTCGCCGACGAGGTCGCGCAGCACGCGCTCGGCCAGGCTCAGGTCCTGGTGCAGCAGCGAGCCGGGCGGACTCGACTGCGCGCGCGCGCGGATCGCGGCCCAGGCCCGGCGCAGGTAGGCGATGTCCTCGGCCAGCTCGGCGTCGCTCGCCTCCTCGGCATTGGTGCGCAGGATGAAGCCGCCGGGCCGCTCGGGCGGCGCGCCGCCCTCGGCCCCCACGCCCTGCGCCGCCAGCGCCGCCACGCGCGCGCGCAGCTGCTCGCGCAGCTCGGGGCTGCCGATCTTCTGCGACACGCCGATGTGCGTGTCGTGCGGCAGGTACACCAGCATGCGCCCGGCGATCGACACCTGCGTCGACAGGCGCGCGCCCTTGCTGCCGATGGCGTCCTTGATCACCTGCACGGTGAGCGTCTGGCCCTCGAACACCTGGCGCTCGATGGGCGGCGGCGGCGCGTCGGCGCGGCCGGTGGCGGCGGCGCGCGCACTGCCGTTGCCGGGGCCCTGCGGGTACAGGTCGGCCACGTGCAGGAAGGCGGCGCGCTCGAGGCCGATGTCGACGAAGGCGCTCTGCATGCCCGGCAGCACGCGCACCACCTTGCCGAGGTAGACGTTGCCGACCAGGCCGCGCTCGAGCGTGCGCTCGAGGTGCAGCTCCTGCACGGCGCCGTTCTCGACGATGGCCACGCGCGTTTCCTGCGGGGCCCAGTTGATCAGGATGTCCTGGCTGGCCATGGGCGCGGAGTCTACGGGGCCGGTGCCGGGCCGCGGCGCACGCGCGTCGCCGCTCACGGGGCATAGGCGACGCCGGCGCGCGCCAGCAGCTCGCGCGTCTCGTACAGCGGCAGGCCGACGATGCCCGAGCAGCTGCCCTCGATGCGCTCGATCCACTGCGCGATGCCGCCTTGCAGCGCATAGGCGCCGGCCTTGTCGAGAGGCTCGCCGCTGGCGACGTAGGCGCGGATCGTGCGTTCGGACAGCGCCGCGAAGCGCACGTGCGACACGCTCACGAGCAGCGGCGACTCGGCGCCGCAGCTCACCGCCACCGCGCTCAGCACGCGGTGCGTGCGGCCGGCGAGCGCGCGCAGCATGCGCGCGGCGTCTTCGGCGTCGGCCGGCTTGCCGAGAATGCGGCGCCCCAGCGCCACCGTGGTGTCGGCGCACAGGATGGGCGCCTCGGGCAGGCCGCGCGCCCGCTGCCGCGCGCGCGCGGCGCGCAGCTTGGCCAGCGTGACGCGGCGCACGTAGTGCTCGGGCAGCTCGCCTGTGCGCTCCTCCTCGAGCCGCTCGACGTTCTCCTCGCGCGCGGCCAGCAGCGGCCGGTGCGGCACGCCGATCTGCTCGAGCAGCTGCGCGCGGCGCGGGCTGGCCGAAGCCAGGTAGACGAAGGCGTGCAGGCGCGGCGGCATGCGGCCATTGTGGCGCCGCGGCCGGGCCGCGGCGCCGGCGACACGCCGGCGCCGCCCTCGTTCGCGGGGTGCCGCGCCCTCTTTCGCGCTCGGCGCGCCCGGCGTAACGTCGGCCCTGCGTGAATTGCCCCGAGGGCGGCGCGGCCGCGTCGTTGTGCGCGCAGTTTGCCCGCAAGGAGCCCGATGCCATGAACCACCCGATCGCTTCGCCGCTGCGCCGCCTGCTCGTCGCCTCCGCGCTCGCCGCCTGCGCGTTGCCCGCGGCGCCAGCGGCCGCCGGCGCGGCCCCGATGCGCTTCACCACCTACACCCTCACCGACCCCAACTACGGCGGCATGCGCGTCGCCACGCTGTCCCTGCCGGCGGGCTGGCAGGTGCAGCAGCAGGTCCAATGGGACTACAGCAGCGCCAACTACCCGGTGCGCGTGCACCTGCGCGCGCAGTCGCCCGACGGCAAGATGTGGATCGAGCTGCTGCCGATGGACGCGGTGTACTGGATGGACCGCTTCACCCAGGGCCTGCGGCCGGGCCAGCGCAGCTTCGGCGCGGTGTACGCGCCGAACGCGACGATCGAGCAGGCGATGGAGCATCTGCTCGTGGCGCCCTGGCGCGGCCGGCTGCCGGGCATGCAGATCGTCGCGCGCCGGCCGGTCGACGCGGCGCGCATGGCGCAGGCCTTCGGCTACCCGGCGCTGCGCGGCGAAGCGATGTCGATGCGCGTGCGCTACACCGTCGGCGGCGCGCCCGCCGAGGAGGACTTCTACGCCTTCTACAGCGCAACCCAGACCATCCCCTACCAGGGCCCGCAGGGGCTGAGCCACGAATACCACCGGATGCTGGTGCTGGCGCATTCGGTGGGCGCCACCGACGGCCTGCTGGCCTCGGTCTATCCCCTGCTGGGCACGGTGGCGGCCTCGGTGCGCCCCGACGAGGACTACCAGCGGCACGTGCAGGCCGTCTCGCGCTACATCACCGAGCAGTTCAATGCCTACTTGCAGCGCGGCTACGACAGCATCCGCGCCGCCGGCCAGCTCTCGCGCACGATCAGCGCCAACAACGACGCGCTGCTGGCCTCGATGCAGCAGCAGCGCGTCGCGCAGCAGCGCGCCGACGCCGCACGCCGCCAGGCCGCCGGCGGCGGCCGCGACGCGGCCGACGCGTTCTCGCAATACATCCGCGGCACCACCCGCATGAACGATCCGTACTGGGGCACCTCGGAGCGCGACAGCAACTACAGCTACCACTGGACCGACGGCCAGGGCAACTACCGCGCCAGCAACGATTCCGGCTACAACCCCAACGTCGGCGCCGGCGGCGGGCCGAGCTGGCAGCGCATGGAGCCGGCGCGCTGAGCGCGCTGAGCGCGCCGAGTCCGCTGAGCGCGCCGAGCGCAGCGCGCAAGGCGCGGCTCGGCGCGACGTGCCCCGCTCACTCGCGGTGGTAGGGGTGCCCCGCGACGAGCGTCCAGGCGCGGTACAGCGCCTCGGCCAGCAGCACACGCGCCAGCGCGTGCGGCAGCGTCAGGTCCGACAGGCGCAGCGTCTCGTCGGCGCGCGCGCGCACGGCGGCATCCAGCCCGTCGGGCCCGCCGATCACGAAGGCCACATCGCGGCCGTGCTCGCGCCAGGCGCGCAGGCGCGCCGCGAGCTGCACGCTCGTCAGCCGCGCGCCCTGTTCGTCGAGCACGACGCGCCGCGCGCCGCTGGCGTCCCTGGCGAACACCGAGCCGATGCGCGCGGCCTCGGCGGCCAGGCATTGCGCCGCGCTCCTGCCGGCGCGCGGCTCGGCCTTGAGCGCGCGCAGCTCCAGGCGCATCTCGGGCGGGAAGCGCCGCGCGTATTCGGCCCAGGCCGCGTCGGCCCAGCCGGGCTGGCGCTGGCCGATCGCCACCACCAGCAGGCGCATCGGCGGCAGCCCCTCAGGAGCGCGGCGCCTTGCGCGCAGCGGGCCTGGCTGACTTGCCGGCCGGCTGCGCGAGCGCCTCGACGGCGGGCTTGCGTGGCGCCGGCTTGCGTGGCGCCGGCTTGCGTGGCTCGGGCTTGCGTGGCTCGGGCTTGCGTGGCTCGGGCTTGCGTGGCTCGGGCTTGCGTGGCTCGGGCTTGCGTGGCTCGGGCTTGCGTGGCTCGGGCTTGCGTGGCTCGGGCTTGCGCGCTGCCGCCTTCTTCGCGACCCGGGCCTTGGCCGGAGCCGGGCCGGTTGCGGCGCGGCGCGGCGCGGCCTTTGTGGCCCGTGCGTTCTCGGCCGGCGCCCGCTCGGCCGGCGCCCTCCTGGCCGAGGTCGCCTTGGCCGAGGTCGCCTTGGCCGGCACGCCCTGCGCCGGCGCCCTCCCGGCGCCTGCCCGCCTCGCCGCTGCCTTGGCCACCGGCAGCGCCGCCGTCGTCGTGCGCACGGACTTCGACGGCGCCGGCTCGGCCGCCTTGGGCAGGCGGGCGGCGGCGGCCGCCGTCTTCATCGTCACCGGCTTGCCGCCCCAGATCTCCTCGAGGTGGTAGTACTCCCGGATCGCCGGCTGCATGATGTGCGCCACGGCGGCGCCGCAGTCGACGATGATCCACTCGCCGTTGGCCTCGCCCTCGGTGCTCAGCACGCGCAGGCCGCGCTTCTTGACCGTTTCGCGCACGCTGCTGGCGAGGGCCTTGGTCTGGCGGTTGCTGGTGCCCGAGGCGATGACGACGCGCTCGAACAGCGGCGAGAGCCGCTCGGTGTTGTAGACGACGATGTCCTGGGCCTTGACGTCTTCCAGGCCATCGACGATGGCGCGCTGCAGCTTGCGGATGTCCATTCAACTCCCGTGGGGCATGCGGTACAGCCCGTGGCGGGCAATATAGCCGGCCACATCGGGCGGCACCAGTGTCGCGATGTCGCCGCCGGCGGCGACGCGCGCGCGGATGTCGGTGGCCGAGATGTCCATCATCGGCAGCGGGACGGCCCGGCAGCCGGCGCGCTCGACTTCGGTGTTCACCGCCTGCGGCGCACCCGGACGGCGCGCCACGGCCAGCGTCACGAGGCCGAGCAGTTCGCGCCAGCCCTGCCAGGTGTGCAGGCCGGCGTACTGGTCCTGGCCGACGAGCAGCACCCACTCGGTGGCCGGGAAGGCCGCACGCAGCGCCCGCACGGTGTCGAGCGTGTAGCTCGGGCCGCTGCGCTCGATCTCGATGCGGTCGAGCACGAAACGCGGCTCGCCGGCGAGCGCCAGCCGCAGCATCGCCTCGCGATGTGCGGCGGGCGTGACGGCGCGCGCCTGCTGCAGCTTCTGCCAGGGCCGGCCGGCCGGCACCCAGCGCACCTCGTCGAGCGCGAGTGCGGCAAGCGCGGCATGCGCCAGCGCCAGGTGCGCGTTGTGCACCGGGTCGAAGGTGCCGCCGAACAGGGCCGCACGCCTCATGCGCCGCGCGTCATTCGCCGGCCCAGTCGCGCGCGGGCAGGAAGTCGGTGGACAGGCGCGCCTCGGGCGTGCCCGGCTCGGGCTGCCAGGCGTAGCGCCACTTCGCCAGCGGCGGCATGCTCATCAGGATGCTCTCGGTGCGCCCGCCGCCGTGCAGCCCGAAATGCGTGCCGCGGTCCCACGCCAGGTTGAACTCGACGTAGCGGCTGCGCCGCCAGGCCTGGAAGTCGCGCTCGCGCTCGCCGTAGGGCAGATCACGGCGGCGCCGCACGATCGGCAGGTAGGCCTCGAGGAAGGCGTCGCCGGTGGCACGGATGAGCGCGAAGCCGCCCTCGTGTCCGCCCTCGGCGTAGTCGTCGAAGAAGATGCCGCCCACGCCGCGCGCCTCGTTGCGGTGGGCGAGGAAGAAGTAGTCGTCGCACCAGGGCTTGAAGCGGGCGTAGCGCTCGGCGCCCACCGCCTGGCGGCAGACGCGGTGGAAGTGGCGTGCGTCGTCCTCGAAGCCGTAGCAGGGCGTCAGGTCCATGCCGCCGCCGAACCAGCTCACGACGGCACCGCCGGCCGGCGCGGCGGCCAGCATGCGCACGTTCATGTGCACCGTCGGCACATAGGGGTTGCGCGGATGCAGCACGAGCGAGACGCCCATCGCCTCGTAGGGCGCGCCGGCCAGCTCGGGCCGGTGCTGTGTGGCCGAGGCCGGCAGCGCGCGGCCCTGCACGCGGCTGAAGTTGCAGCCGCCGCGCTCGAACAGCGCGCCCTCCTCGACGACCTGCGTCAGGCCCTCGCCCTCGAGCGGCCCGCCGGGCGCGCGGCGCCAGGCGTCGGCGACGAAGGCCTGGCCGTCCTCGGCCTGCAGCGCGCCGACGATGCGCGCCTGCAGCGCCGCCAGATAGTCGTGCACGCAGCGGGTGTCGGTCATGGCTTCGCAGTCCGGGGCGAGGGTCGCATGGGGCGCGGCGCGGCCTTCAGCGGCAAGGGGCGGCAAGGGGCGGCAAGCCGCGGGCACGTCGATGGCCGGCAGGTCAATGCCGGCCGATCGCGCGCTGGCCGATGTCGTTGCGCCACTGCGCGCCTTCGAAGCGGATGCCGCGCACGGCCGCCAGCGCCCGGCTCTGCGCGATGCGCGTCGAGTCGCCCAGCGCCGTCACGCACAGCACGCGGCCGCCGCTGGTCTGCAGCTCGCCGTCGCGCAGCGCGGTGCCGGCGTGGAACACCTGCAGGTCCTCGCCGGTTGCGGGCAGGCCGGTGATGGCGTCGCCGCCGCGCACCGCGCCCGGATAGCCGGCTGCGGCCATCACCACGCCGAGCGCGATGCGGCGGTCCCACTGCAGCTCGGGCTCGCCGAGCGTGCCGTCGGCCGCGCTCACGAGCAGCTCGGCCAGATCGCTCTTGAGGCGCATCAGCAGCACCTGCGCCTCGGGGTCGCCGAGCCGGCAGTTGAACTCCACCGTGCGCGGCCGGCCCTGGGCGTCGATCATGAGCCCGGCGTACAGAAAGCCGGTGAACGGCATGCCCTCGCGCGCCATCCCGTCGACGGCGGGCCGGATGATCTCCTGCATCACGCGCGCGTGCACGTTGGGCGTGAGCACCGGTGCCGGCGAGTACGCGCCCATGCCGCCGGTGTTGGGGCCGCGGTCGCCCTCGAAGATGCGCTTGTGGTCCTGGCTGCTGGCCAGCGGCACCACGTCGCGGCCGTCGCTGAGGACGATGAAGCTCGCCTCCTCGCCGTCCATGTATTCCTCGATCACGACGCGCGCGCCGCCGCCGGCCTGCGCGAGGCCCGTCGCGTTCGGCCCCAGCATGGCGTCGATCGCGACGTGCGCCTCGGCCGCCGTCGCCGCCACCACCACGCCCTTGCCGGCGGCCAGGCCGTCGGCCTTGACGACGATCGGCGCGCCGTGCTTGTCGACATGGGCGTGCGCCGCGGCGGCGTCGGTGAAGCTGGCGTAGAGCGCGGTCGGGATGCCGTGGCGCTGCATGAACTCCTTGGCGAAGGCTTTGGAGCTCTCGAGCTGCGCGGCCGCGCGCGTGGGGCCGAAGATGCGCAGCCCGCGCGCGCGGAACAGGTCGACGATGCCGGCGGCCAGCGGCGCCTCGGGCCCGACCACGGTGAGCGCGATCTTCTCGGCGCAGGCGAAGTCCGCCAGCGCCTCGAGCTCGGTGAGCGGCAGGTTCTTCAGCGCCGGCTCGAGCGCCGTGCCGCCGTTGCCCGGCGCCACGTAGACCGTCTGCACGCGCGCGCTCTGCGCGAGCCGCCAGGCGAGCGCGTGCTCGCGGCCGCCGCCGCCGACGACGAGCAGCTTCATGCGTCGAGTTCGGCGTTGTGGTAGACGGCCTGCACGTCGTCCAGATCCTCGAGCACGTCGAGCAGCCTCTGCATGCGCGCGGCGTCCTCGCCGGCCAGCGCCACCGGGTTCTCGGCGCGCATCGTCACCTCGGCCAGCTCGGCCTGCAGGCCCTTGGCCGCGAGCGCGTCGCGCACCGCCTCGAAGGCGGCCGGCGCGCACAGCACCTCGATCGAGCCGTCGTCGCCGGTGACGACGTCGTCGGCGCCGGCCTCGAGCGCGGCCTCCATCAGCGCGTCCTCGCTCGTGCCGGGCGCGAACAGCAGCTGGCCGCAGTGCCTGAACTGGAACGCGACGCTGCCTTCGCTGCCGAGGTTGCCGCCGTGCTTGCTGAAGGCGTGCCGCACCTCGGCCACGGTGCGCACGCGGTTGTCGGTGACGCAGTCGACGATGATCGCCGCGCCGCCGATGCCGTAGCCCTCGTAGCGGATCTCCTCGTAGCTGACGCCTTCGAGCGCGCCGGTGGCCTTGTCGATGTTGCGCTTGATGGTGTCGGCCGACAGGTTCACCGCCTTGGCCTTGTCGATGGCCAGGCGCAGCCGCGGATTGGCCGCCGCGTCACCGCCGCCGGCGCGCGCGGCGACCATGATCTCGCGGATCACGCGCGTCCAGGCCCGGCTGCGCCGGTCGTCCTGCCGGCTCTTGCGGTGCTGGATGTTGGCCCACTTGGAATGACCGGCCATCGGTTTGCCATGCGCTCGCTTGCTGGGGGGCGTCGATTTTACCGGGCACACCCGGCGCACCCGGCACGCGCACCCGGCGCCGGGATCCGGCCCGCGCCGCGAGGGCCGGATGCCGGCTGGCGCACGCCACGCGATCCCAGCACGCCACGCGATCACAGCACGCCACGCGATCACAGCACGCCACGCGATCACAGCACGCCACGCGATCGCAGCACGGCAAGCGCGGGCTGGGCGCAAGCGCTGGTCTAGACTGCCGCACGCGCTCCGCCGTCCCCCCGAGGTCCCACCCATGCCCGAGCCCATCGTCGTCGCCCAGCACGGCGACATCCAGTGTCTGCTGCTGCCTGCACTGGCCAACCGCCACGGCCTCGTCACCGGCGCCACCGGCACCGGCAAGACGATCACGCTGCAGAAGATGGCCGAGAGCTTCAGCGCCATCGGCGTGCCCTCGTTCATGGCCGACGTCAAGGGCGACCTGAGCGGCATCACGCAAAAGGGCAGCGTGTCGGGCAAGCTGGCCGGCATCCTGAACGAGCGCGGCCTGCCCGCGCCCGAGAGCGTCGCCTGTCCGGCCACGCTGTGGGACGTGTTCGGCGAGCAGGGCCATCCGGTGCGCGCCACGGTGAGCGACATGGGGCCGCTGCTGCTGGCGCGCATGCTCGCGCTCAACGAGACGCAGGCCGGCGTGCTCGCCATCGTCTTCAAGATCGCCGACGACAACGGCCTGGCGCTGCTCGATCTGAAGGACCTGCGCGCAATGCTGCAGCATGTGGGCGACAACGCCGGCCAGTTCACCACCGAGTACGGCAACATCAGCGCGGCCAGCATCGGCGCCATCCAGCGCGGCTTGCTGCAGGTGGGCGAGCAGGGCGGCGACCGGTTCTTCGGCGAGCCGATGCTCGACGTCGGCGACTTCATGCAGACGGTCGACGGCCGCGGCGTCGTCAACATCCTGGCCGCGGATCGGCTGCTGACCTCGCCGCGGCTGTATGCCACCTTCTTGCTGTGGATGCTGTCGGACCTGTACGAGAAGCTGCCCGAAGTGGGCGACCTCGACAAGCCCAAGCTCGTCTTCTTCTTCGACGAGGCGCACCTGCTGTTCGCCGATGCGCCCAAGGCGCTGGTCGAGAAGATCGAGCTCGTCGTGCGCCTGGTGCGCAGCAAGGGCGTGGGCGTGTACTTCGTGACGCAGAACCCGCTCGACATCCCCGACACCGTGCTCGGGCAGCTCGGCAACCGCGTGCAGCACGCGCTGCGCGCCTTCACCCCGCGCGACCAGAAGGCGGTCAGGAGCGCCGCCGAGACGATGCGCGCCAACCCGAAGATCGCCGACATGGCCAGCGCGATCACCGAGCTGGCCGTGGGCGAGGCACTGGTGAGCTTTCTCGACGACAAGGGCCGGCCCAGCGTCACCGAGCGCGTCTACGTCATCCCGCCCGGCAGCCAGATCGGCCCCATCACGCCCGAGCAGCGCCAGGCGCTCGTGGCCGGCTCGCTGGTGGCGGGCGTGTACGAGAAGATGGTCGATCGCGAATCGGCGTACGAAAAGCTCAAGGGCCGTGCCGTGGCGCCGGCAGGCACGGACGCAGCCGGCAGCGCCGGTGGCGCCGGTGGCGCCGGTGGCCCCGCTGCGGCCGGTGCCCCCGCGGCCGGCGGCGGCATGTTCGACGCGGTGAAGGACATCATGCTCGGCAGCACCGGCCCGCGCGGCGGCAAGCGCGAGGGCCTGGTCGAGAAGGCCGCCTCGTCGGCCGTGCGCAGCATCGGCTCGGCGGTCGGCCGCGAGCTGATCCGCGGCGTGCTCGGCTCGCTGCTCGGCGGCAAGCGCCGCTGAAGGCAGGCGCGCGAGCGCAATCGCAATCGCAATCGGCGTGCTGCGCGACGCCGCCCTGCGCGAGGCCGTGCGTGCCCGCCTGGCGGCCTGGCCGCGCCAGACGATCGAGCCTGCCGCCGCCCCGGGCCACCGGCGCGCCGCCGTCGTGCTGGCGATCGCCGACGCCGGCCACGGCGCGCGCCTGCCCGGCCTGCCGCGCCACCGGCACTGGAGCCACGAGGCGGCGTTGCTGCTGACGCGGCGCGCCGCGCGCCTGCACCGCCACGCCAGCCAATGGGCGCTGCCGGGCGGCCGACTCGACGAAGGCGAGACGCCGGTGCAGGCGGCGCTGCGCGAGCTGCGCGAGGAACTCGGCCTCGTGCTGCCGGCGGCCAGCGTGCTCGGCCTGCTCGACGACTACGCCACGCGCTCGGGCTACGTCATCACGCCCTGCGTCGCCTGGACCGAGGGCGCCCCCGCACTCGCGCCCGAAGCGGCCGAGGTGGCCAGCGTGCACCGCGTCGCGCTCGACGAGCTGCTGCGCAGCGACGCGCCGCTGCTCGACCCGCCGCACGCCGGAAGCACGCAGCCGGTGCTGCGCATGCCGCTCGGCCGGCGCTGGGTGGCCGCGCCGACCGCGGCGCTGCTGTACCAGTTCCGCGAGGTCTGCCTGCTCGACCGGCCGACGCGCGTGGCGCATTTCGACCAACCGCGCTTCACCTGGCGCTGAGAGCGCGCCGCACCGAGCGACGTGCGCGCCGTGCGCTCCGTGCGCTCCGTGCGCTCCGTGCGCTCCGTGCGCTCCGTGCGCGATCAGCGCGAACCGCGCGCTGCGCACGATCGGCGCGCTGGGCGCAGCGTGCGCGGTGCACGCGCCCGGGCGCGGCGAGAAGGCCACGCCATCGAAGCACCTGGCGCCGCGCTGCCGTCCTTTCACGGCGCCGGCGGCGCCGTCGGTCGCAGCGCACTCGCGCCGCGACAGCGGGCAGCGCACAGTGGCGCCGATGGCCGCAGTCCATGCATCCCGCCTCACCCGCGGCCGCGGAGATCACGATGCTCGAAATCCTCGGCCACACGCCGCCCTGGGTCTGGACCCTGCTCGCCGCGCTCACCGCCCTCGGCCTGTGGCAGACGCGCACGCAGCGCCTGGCGCGCGCGCGGCTCGTCGTGTTGCCGGCTGTCATGCTGGCGCTCGGGCTCAATGCCTCCTGGGCCTCGTTCACGGTCCATCCGGCGCTGTTCGCGGCCTGGCTGGGCGCGTTCTTGCTCGCCACGCTCGTCGGCCGCCGCTGGCGCGCGCCGGCGGGCACCGCCTGGGACGCGGCAGCGGCACGCCTGGTCGTGCCCGGCAGCTGGCTGCCGCTGGCACTGATCCTCGTCGTGTTCTGCCTGCGCTACGGCATCAGCGTCGGCTTCGTGCTGAACCCGGGCTGGCGCGACGCCCTCGCCCTGCTCGCCGGCGTGTCGATGCTCTACGGCGCCGTCGGTGGCGTCTTCGCCGGACGCGCGCTCGGCCTGTGGGCGCTGACGCGGCGCGCCACAATGCCGCGCGATGCCCTCCATGTCGACGCTCGCGCAGCCGGCTGAGGCGCCTGGCGGTGCGCTGCCGGCCGCGCTGCGGCGCATGCGCCGGCGCGGCGTGCGCACGCCCGTCTTCGTCGCCGGCCTGTGCCTGGCCGTGGCGGCCTTGCTCGCCGCGATCGACGGCGGCGGACTCGGCACCAAGCTCGTCTACGCGTTCGCCATCGGCATCGCCTGCACCGTGTACACGTCGCTCGCGCGGCTGGCGGCGGCGGGCGCTTCCGACCTCTGGCGCCGCCTGCGCGGCCTGCCGGCCGCCGAAGCCGGCTTCGGCGCGGGCTGGACGGGCGTGCTGCCGGCGGTGCTGGCGGCCATGCTGGCCGGGCCGCCGACCGGCCTGGCGATCGCCGACCGGCTGACCGGCAACGCCAGCCCGAGCCTGCTCGAGATGCGCTGGGCCAGCACGCGCCTGACGATCGCGCTGGCCGTCATCGGCACCGTGGCCAGCGTCGTCGTGCTGAGCCTGCAGGAGCGGCTGGCGGCGGCGCGCCTGGCCGCCGAGGCGGCCGAGCGCCAGGCCGCGCAGAGCAGGCTGCGGCTGCTGCAGTCGCAGCTCGAGCCGCACATGCTGTTCAACACGCTGGCCAACCTGCGCGTGCTGATCGGGCTCGATGCGGCCGCCGCGCAATCGATGCTCGACCGCCTGATCGCCTTCCTGCGCGCGACGCTGGGCGCCTCGCAGGCGGCGCAGCACGCGCTGGCGCGCGAGTTCGCCTGGCTCGACGACTACCTGGCGCTGATGCGGGTGCGCATGGGCGAGCGCCTCACGGTCGAGCTCGAACTGCCGCCCGAGCTGGCGGCGCTGCCGGTACCGCCGCTGCTGCTGCAGCCGCTGGTGGAGAACGCCGTGCGCCACGGCCTGGAGCCGCAGCTCGCGGCGGGGCGCGTGAGCGTGCGCGCGGCACGCGCGGGCGATGCCCTGGTGCTCACGGTGCACGACACCGGCGTCGGGCTCGCGCCGGGTGCCGCCGCCCCGGGCGGCCGCGGCTTCGGCCTGGCGCAGGTGCGCGAGCGGCTGCGCGCGATCTACGGCCCCGACGCCAGCCTCGCGCTCGAGCCCGCGGCCGCAGGCGGCACGCTGGCGACGCTGCGCCTGCCGCTGGCGCGCGGCGCGCGCGAGATGGCATGAGCGCCGCGCGGCCGCTCCGAAGGCGCTCATTCCCCCTCGGGGGGACGGCGCGCAGCGCCCAGGGGGCAGCATGAACAGCGCCGCCGCAGCCGTGCCCGCCGCGCGCGCGCTGATCGCCGAGGACGAGCCGCTGCTGGCCGCCGGGCTGGCGGCCGATCTCGCGTCGCTGTGGCCCGGGCTCGAGATCGTCGCGCGCGTCGGCGACGGCGCCTCGGCGCTGGCGCAGGCGCTGGCGCTGCGGCCGGATCTGTGCTTCCTCGACATCCGCATGCCGGCCATGAACGGTCTCGATGCGGCGGCCGCGCTGGCCGATGACTGGCCCGAGCAAACGCCCTTCCCGCTGCTGGTCTTCGTCACCGCCTACGACGAGCACGCGCTGGCGGCCTTCGAGCACCAGGCCGTCGACTACCTCGTCAAGCCGGTGGCGCGGCAGCGGCTGGCCGCCAGCCTGGCGCGCCTGCAGCGCCGGCTGGCCGAGCGCGCGGCCGGCCCGGCGGCGGCGGGCGCTGCGTTCGACGCCGTGCTGGCGCAGCTGCGCGCGCTCGCCGCCGCCGCGCCGGCGCCGGCCGCCGAGCGGCTGCAGATCATCCAGGCCCAGGCCGGCGCGGTGGTGCACCTGGTGCCGATCGACGAGGTGATCTACTTCGAGGCCGCCGACAAGTACCTGCGCGTCGTCACCGCCGAGCGCGAGCACCTCGTGCGCATGTCGCTGCGCGAGCTGCTGCCGCGGCTGGACGCGCAGCGCTTCTGGCAGGTGCACCGGGGTACCGTGGTGCAGGTGCGCTGCATCCGCCAGGCGCGGCGCGAGGAATCGGGCAAGCTCACGCTCACGCTGCACGGGCACGCCGACAAGCTGGTCGTCAGCCGCCTCTACGCGCACCTGTTCCGCGGCCTGTAGCGCGCCTCGACCTGCGCGCGTCGACCTGGGCGTCCGTCCCCGCCCCGTCCCCCTGGGCCGCTCCCCTGGGTCGCTCCCCTGGGCCGCTCCCCTGGGCCGCCCGCCTACAATCGGACCGCTTGCGCGCTTCCCGGTCGGGCACCGGGTGTTGCGGCGCCCGTCCAAGTGCTCTCGGGGGGTCTTTCGTGTCTTCGCCGCAACCCGCATCCGCTGCCGACGCCGCGCCCGCCGGCGGCCATGCCTTCGAGGCCGAACTCGCGCAGCTCTTCGTCGATGCGCTGAACCTCGAGATCGCCGCCGCCGAGATCGACCCCGCGGCGCCGCTGTTCGGCGAAGGGCTGGGGCTGGATTCGATCGACATCCTCGAAGTGGCGCTCGAGATCTCGCAGCGCTACGGCTTCCAGTTGCGCAGCGACGACGAGAACAACCAGAAGATCTTCCGCAACCTGCGCAGCCTCGCCGCGCACATCGCGGCGCACCGCACGCGCTGAGAGCCTGTGAAGCTATGAATCGCGCCCGCGTGGGGTCCCAGAAAGGGCCCAATCTAGGCGCGAAGCGCAGCCGGGGTTGGGCCCCGGCGAGGCTTCGCAACGAGGAGTGGGCCCTTTCCGGGGCCCCACCCGTAGGGCAGGGGTGCCAAAGAGCGCTGCGCGGCGTTGCAACGCTTGCGCGGGCGGCCAGCCCGCGCGGCGCGTTGCGCCTTGCCCAGCGCCCTTTGGCACCCCTGCGCGGGCGCGATTCATAGCTTCACAGGCTCTGATCCACCGCCCATGCCGAGTTGGCGCCCGCTCGCGGCCGCGGCAGCGCTGCTGGCCTATGCGCTGGGGTCGCACCTGCTGATGGTGCGCGCGCCCGACCACCCCTGGTCGGTGGCGCTGCTCGTCGGCCCGCTGCTGGGCGCGGCAGCGCTCGATGCGCTGCGCCGTCGCCAATGGCCGATGGTGGCCGGCTGCGCCGCCGCGGCGCTGGCGCTCGCGCTGTTCGTCGCACGCGGCGGCGTGCAGGACATGCAGCGCCTGTACGTGCTGCAGCACGCCGGCTTGCACCTCGCGCTGGCCGGAGCCTTTGCCGCCACGCTGCGGCCCGGCCGCACGCCGCTGGTCACGCGCCTGGCGCAGCGCGTGCACCGGCACTTCAATGCCGCCCTGGCCGCCTACACGCGCCGGCTCACCGCGGCCTGGGTCGCCTACTTCGTCGCCATGGTCGCGCTCTCGGTCGCCCTCTACGCCCTGGCGCCGTGGAGCTGGTGGTCTGTGTTCGGCAACCTGCTCACGCCGCTGGCGGCCGCGACCTTCTTCGTCGTCGAATACGGCTGGCGCTGCCGGCGCCACCCCGAGTTCGAGCGCACCTCGTTCGCCGCAGCCTGGCAGGCCTGGCGTGCGGGCCCGCCGTCGGGCGCCGTGCGATGAACGCCGTGGCGCCGGGCGCAGCGCAGGCCTCGCCGCCTGCCGCCTCGCTCGCGCTGCTCGCGCCGCGCGCGCTCGCGGCACCGCTGGCCTGGCGCCACGGCCGCCCGCTCAGTGCCGCGCAGTTTCTCGCCGCAGCCGAGCGCCTGGCCGAACGCCTGCCGGTGCGCGGCCGGCCGGCGAACCTGTGCCGCGACCGGCTGCTGTTCGCGCTCGGCCTGGCCGCGGCGCTCCTGCGCGGGCAGACCAGCCTGCTGCCGCCCAACACGCTGCCGACCACGCTGCGCCAGCTGCCCGCCGGCAGCGAGCCGGCCTACCTGCTCGTCGACGACGCGGCCGACCTCGGCGCCGGCATGCCTGCCCTGCGGCTGGCCGAAGCCGACCTCTCGAGCGACCCGGCCGCCCGCCTTGCTGCAGCGCCGGCGCCGCCGCTCGCGCCCGGGCTCGACGCGCTGTGCCTGCTCACCTCGGGTTCGACCGGCGCGCCACAGCCGCACGTCAAGCGCTGGGGCGCGCTGGCGGCCAACATCGGCGCCGCGGCGGCGAGGCTGGCGGCGTTGATCGGCCGCGCCGATCTCCATGGCCTGACGCTGCTGGCCACGGTGCCGGCGCAGCACAGCTACGGGCTCGAGTCCAGCGTGCTGCTGGCGCTGCTGGGCGGCGCCGCCTTCGACGCCGGGCGGCCGTTCTATCCGGCCGACATCGCGGCCGCGCTGGCGCGGCTGCCGCGGCCGCGCGCGCTGGTGACGACGCCCTTCCACCTGAAGACGCTGCTCGACGCCGGCCTGCGGCTGCCGCAGGCGGACCTCGTGCTGTCGGCCACCGCGCCGCTCACGCCGCAGCTCGCGGCACGCGCCGAAGCCGCCCTCGACGCGCCGCTCGTCGAGATCTACGGCTGCACCGAGGCCGGCCAGATCGCCACGCGCCGCACCGCGCAAGGCGAGACCTGGCATGCGTTCGATGCGCTGCGGCTGGGCTGCAGCGGCGACGGCGTGCAAGGCGAGCGCTTCTTCGTCGCCGGCGGCCATGTCGGCGCGCCGACGCCGCTGGCCGACCTCCTCGAGCTCGTCGACGAGACGCATTTCCGCCTGCTCGGCCGCGCCAACGACCTGGTCCATGTCGCCGGCAAGCGCAGCTCGCTGGCGCACCTGAACTTCCACCTGAACCGCATCGCGGGCGTCGACGACGGCGCCTTCTGGCTGCCCGACGAGGTGCCCGGCGAGGTGACGCGGCCGATCGCCTTCGTCGTGGCGCCGCGGCTCGCCGCGCACGAAATCGTTGCCGCGCTGCGGCGCGAGCTCGATGCCGCCTTCGTGCCGCGGCGCGTGATCCAGGTCGAGGCGCTGCCGCGCGAGGCGACCGGCAAGCTCAGCGCCGGCGCGCTGCGGCGCTTCGCGCTGGCCACGCTGGCCGCGCTCGGCGGCCCGCAGGGCCGGTCGGCCCGTGACGACACGCGTCACGCCCGCTTCATGGCGGCGCAGGCGCGCGGCGCCGAAGACGAGGCCGCGATCACGCTGCAGGTGCCAGCCGACCACCCGGCCTTCGCCGGCCACTTCCCCGGCCGGCCGGTGCTGCCCGGCGCGACGCTGCTCGCCCTCGTGCTGGCGGCGCTCGAAGCGCGTCCGGTGCTGCGCAGCCGGCTCGCGGCCGGGCTCGTCGTCGAGCAGGTGAAGTTCCTCGCCGCCGTCGAGCCGGGCAGCACGCTGGTGCTGCGCTTCGCACCCGCGCCGCGCGGCCTGGGCTTCGAGGTGCGCGCGGGTGAACGCGTCGTCGCGCGCGGCATGCTGGGCGGCCTGGGCGCACCGGATCGCGCACCGGATCGCGCATGAGCGCGCGCCGCGGCGATGCATGGGCAGCCTGGGCAGCATGGGCAGCGTGACGGGCGACGAGGCCGGCACCGAGCCGCTCGCCGACGCGGCGCGCGCCGCGCCCGCGGCCGCCGACTGGTCGCGCCAGCGCGAGCGCAGCAACATGCTGGCGCTGCGCGTGATGGCCTGGATCGCGCTGCACCTGGGCCGGCGCGCCGCGCGCCTGGTGCTGCTGCCCATCACCGCCTACTTCCTCGTCTTCGCGCCGGCGGCGCGGCGTCACTCGCGGCGCTATCTCGAGCGCGCGCTCGGCCGCCGGCCGCGGTTGGTCGACGGCTGGCGCCACGTGCACGCCTTCGCCTCGGTGGTCCTCGACCGCCTGTACTTCGTGCGCGGCGCGCTGCACGAGTTCGAGCTCGAGGTGCGCGGCGGCGAGCTCGTCGCCGCCACGCTCGCCCAGGAGCGGGGCGCCTTCCTGCTCGGCGCGCACCTGGGCAGCTTCGAGGCGCTGCAGGCGCTGGGCACGAGCCGGCCGAACCTGCGCGTGGCGATGGTCATGTACCCCGACAACGCGCAGAGGATCCAGGCCTTGCTGCGCAGCCTGGCGCCGGAGGCGCCGCTGGCGGTCATCGCGATCGGGCGCGCGGGCTCGACGCTCGCGATCCGCGACTGGCTCGACGCCGGCGGCCTGGTCGGCCTGCTCGGCGACCGTCTCGCGCCGGGCGAGGCCGCGCGCGGCGCCGGCGTCGCGCGCCCCTTTCTCGGCCTGCCGGCGCGCTTCCCCGACGGCCCGCTGCGGCTGGCGCAGTTGCTGCGCCGCCGCGTCGTATTCATGGTCGGCCTGTACCGCGGCGGCCGGCGCTACGAGCTGCGCTTCGAGGAACTGGCCGACTTCCGCCGCCGCCCCGACGACGCCGCGGCGCGCGAGCGGGCGCTGCAGGAAGCCCTCGACGCCTATGTCGCGCGGCTCGAGGCGCTCGTGCGCGAGGCGCCCTACAACTGGTTCAACTTCCATGACTTCTGGGGCGAGGAGGCGTGAGACTCGCCGCCGGCTGCTCGGCGCCGCGCTGCTGGCCCTGCTGGGCGCGCGGGCGGGCCGCGTGCGCGCACAGGCGAGCGCGCAGCCGAATGCACCGACGGGCGCGCCGGCCGGCGCCTTCGACCTGGCCGCGCTGATGGCCTTGCTGGCCCGGCACAAGAGCGGCCGGGCCCGCTTCACCGAGGAGCGCTTCGTCTCCGGCTTCGACGCGCCGCTGCACAGCTCGGGCCTGCTCGGCTTCACGGCGCCCGATCGCTTCACGCGCGAGACGCTCGAGCCGCGGCCCGAGTCGATGGAGGTCTCGGGCCGGCTGCTGACCCTCAGGCGCGGCGGCCGCACGCGCCAGCTGACGCTGGACGCGGCGCCGGAGCTGACCGCGCTCGTCGAGGCGATGCGCGGCACGCTCGCCGGCGACGCCGCGCTGCTGCGCCGGCACTTCGAGCTGCGCCTGGCGGGCAACGCGGCGCTGTGGACGCTCGCGCTCGAGCCGCGCGACGCCCAGCTCGCCGGCCAGGTGCGCAGCGTGCAGCTCGCCGGCCAGGGCGGCGAGCTGCGCAGCGTCGAGCTCTTGCTGGCCGGCGGCGACCGCTCGCTGATGCTGATCGATCCGCTGCCGCCCGCAGGCGGCGCGGCGCCGCGCAGCGGCCGATGAGCGTGGCGCGCCGCGCCTGGATCGTCGCGCTGTGGCTGCTGGCGCTGGCCGCGGCGGCGCTGCAGATCGCGCGCAGCCCGTTCAGCACCGACTTGTCGGCCTTCCTGCCGCGCAGCCTCGAGCCGCAGCAGCGCCTGCTGATCGAGCAGATCGAGAGCGGCGCACCGGCGCGCACGCTGCTCATCGCCATCGAGGGCGGCAGCGCCGAGGCGCGCGCCGCGGCCTCGCGCGCGCTGGCCGCGGCACTGCGCGCGAGCGGCCGCTTCACGCAGGTGAGCAACGGCGAGCGCGAAGGCTACGCCGAGTTCGGCCGCTGGCTGTTCGAGCACCGCTACCAATTGAGCCCGGCGCTGACGCCGGCGCACTTCACTGCGGCCGGGCTGCGCGAGGCGTTCGACGAGACGCTGGCGCTGCTCGGCACGCCGGCCGGCGCCCTGGTCAAGCCGCTGCTCGAGCGCGATCCGAGCGGCGAGACGCAGCGCATCGCCGAAGGGCTGATCCCGCTCGGCGCGCCGCGCAGCGCGCAGGGCGTGTGGATCTCGCGCCAGGGCGACGCCGCTGTGCTGATGCTGCTCACGCGCGCCGCCGGCAAGGACCTCGACGCGCAGCAAGCGGCGATCGACAGCGTGCACCAGGCCTTCGCGGCCGCCGCCGCGCGCGGCCTGACGCTGCAGATGAGCGGCGCGCCGCTGTTCGCGGTGCAAAGCCGCGCGCAGATCGAGGCCGGCGTGCGCTTTCTCGGCATCGCCGGCGCGCTGCTGGTGGGCGCGCTGCTGCTGGCGGTCTTCGCCTCGCCGCGCGCGCTGCTGGTGGCCGCGCTGCCGGTGGGCACCGCGGTGGCCGCCGGCGTCGCCGCCGTGGGGCTCGTGTTCGGCTCGGTGCACGGCATCACGCTCGGCTTCGGCACGACGCTGGTGGGCGAGTCGGTCGACTACGCGATCTACTACCTGATCCAGGCGCGCGGCGCGGCCGGCGGCGGCGCCCGGCCCGGCTGGCAAGGCTGGCTGGCCGAGCGCTGGCCCACGGTGCGCCTGGGCCTGGCGACCTCGCTCGCCGGCTTCGCCGCGCTGCTGTTCTCGGGCTTTGCGGGTCTGGCCCAGCTCGGCCTGTTCTCGATCGTCGGGCTGCTGGCGGCCGCACTCACGACGCGCTGGCTGCTGCCCGTGCTGCAGCCCGACGGCGCCGGCGGCCGCGGCCTGCGCGGGCGCCTGGGCGCCTTCGCGCTCGCCGCCACGCGCCGGCTGCCGCGCTGGCGCGCGGCCCTGCTCGGGCTGGGGGTGGCCGCCGCCGCGCTGCTCATGCTGCGCGGCACGCTCTGGCAGTCGGACCTGGGCGCGCTCAACCCGCTGCCCAAGGCCGCGCTCGAGCTCGACCAGCGTCTGCGCGCCGATCTCGCCGGCGGCGAAGTGCGTCCGCTCGTCGTCGTCCAGGGCGCCGACGTGCAGAGCGCGCTCGAGCGCGCCGAAGCCGTCGCCGCGCGGCTCGACGGCCTCGTCGAGCGCGGCGTGATCGGCGGCTACGACAGCGTGACGCGGCTGCTGCCCAGCCTGGCCGCGCAGCGCGCGCGGCAGGCGGCGCTGCCGGCACCCGACGCGCTGCGCGCCGCGCTGGCCGAGGCCACGCGCGGCGGCCCGCTCACGGCGGAGCGCCTCGCGCCCTTCGTCGACGCGGTGGCGCGCGCGCGCCAGGCGCCGCCGCTCACGCCGGCGTCCGTGCGCGCCGCGCCGGTGGCGCCGCTGGTCGACGCGCTGCTCGTCATGCGCGGCGACGGCAGCGCCGCCGCGTTGCTGCCGCTGGCCAACCTGCCCGGACGCAGCGCGCCGATCGATGCGCGCGCCGTGCGCCGCGCGCTGGCCGGGCTGCCCGATGCGCAGCTGCTCGAGATCGGCAGCGAGCTGCAGGCGCTGTACCGGCATTACCTGCGCGAGGCGCAGTGGCAGGCGCTGCTGGGCGCGGCCGGCGTCGTGCTGCTGATGGCGCTGGCGCTGCGCTCGCTGCGGCGCCTGCTCGCCGTGTGCCAGCCGCTGCTGCTGGCGGTGCTGCTGACGCTGGGCGCCTTCGCCGCGGCGGGCGTGCCGCTGGGCATCTTGCACCTGGTGGGGCTGCTGCTGGTGGTGGCGGTGGGCTCGAACTACGCCCTCTTCTTCGACCTGCTGCAGCGCGATGCGCAGGGCCCCTCGGCCGACACGCTGGCCTCGCTGCTGCTGGCCAACCTGACGACGGTGGCCGGCTTCGGGCTGCTTGCGGCCTCGCCGATCGCCTCGCTGCGGGCAATCGGCCTCGTGGTGGCGCCAGGCGCGCTGCTGGCGCTGGTGCTGGCAGCGGCCTTCGCGCCGCGTCCGCCCTCGCCCTCGCCCTCGCCCTCGCCCTCGCCCTCGCCCTCGCCCTCGCCCTCGCCCTCGCCCTCGCCCTCGCCCTCGCCCTCGCCCTCGCCAACGCCAACGCCGGGCAGCGACCGCGCCCTGTGACAGAATTTTCGCCACCCATGCCCGACGCCCTGCTGCACCCGCCGCCGCCGCGCTGGCCCTGGCCGCCGGCCATCGGCGCCAGCGTCGGCGTGCATGCGCTGGCGGCGGCCGCCGCCCTGCTCGATCCGGCGCAGGGCGGGGCGGCGCTCGCGGCGGTGGCGCTGAACCAGCTCGTGCTCACCGGCGCCGGGCTGTGGCCGCGCAGCACGCTGCTCGGGCCCAACCTGCGGCGGCTTCCGGCCCAGGCCGCGGCGCGTGCGCAAGTGGCGCTCACCTTCGACGACGGTCCCGACCCCGAGGTGACGCCGCGCGTGCTCGACTTGCTCGATGCGGCCGGCGCACGCGCCACCTTCTTCGTGATCGGCGAGCGCGCGCGGGCCGCGCCCGCGCTCACGCGCGCGATCGTCGCGCGCGGCCACGCGCTGGCCAACCACAGCGCCGTGCACCGGCACCACTTCGCGCTGCTCGGGCCGGCCGGCTTGGCGCGCGAGATCGGTCGCGCGCAGCGCATCCTGGCCGAGCTGGCCGGCGTGCGTGCGCATTGCTTTCGCGCCCCGGCGGGCCTGCGCAACCCGCTGCTCGACCCCGTGCTGCACCGCCTGAACCTGCACCTCGTGAGCTGGACGCGGCGCGGCTTCGACGCACGCGACGGCGCTGCCGAGCGCGTGCGCGCGCGCCTCGTGCACGGGCTCGCCGCCGGCGACATCCTGCTGCTGCACGACGGCCATGCGGCGCGCACGCCCGAAGGCGTGCCGGTCGTGCTCGCGGTGCTGCCGCCGCTGCTGGCCGCGCTGCGCGCCGCGCGGCTCGTCACCGTCACGCTGGCCGAGGCGGTACCGCCGCGGCACCCGCTGGCGTGAGAGCCGCGCTGGGGCTGGACATGAGCGAGCGCGCGCTGCCGGCGCCGACCCCCGACGCCGCCTGGCGCGCGCTGCGCGATGCCGCCGCCGCGCCCTACCGCCGCGCCGGGCGCTTCGCCTGGCACTTCGCGCGCGGCAAGCTCGGCCGCGATCCGGTGTTCCGCGCGCTGCTCGAACGCGGAGAGCTGGACGGCCGTGATCGGCACGGCGATCGGCACGGCGATCGGCACGGCGATCGGCAAGGCGATCGGCAAGGCGACATGGGCGGCGCACCGCACCGCGATCCGCGCCGCGATCCGCACCGCACTGCGCACGGCGCGCGCGTCGTCGACATCGGCTGCGGACAGGCGCTGCTGGCCAGCCTGCTGCAGGCCTGCGCCGACGCCGAACGCGAGGGCCGCTGGCCCGCGGCCTGGCCGGCGGCGCCGCGCGCGGCGAGCTATCTGGGCATCGAGCTGATGCCGCGCGACGTCGCGCGCGCCCAGGCCGCGCTGGCCGACTGCGCGCTCGCGCCGCGCCTGGCCTGTGCCGACATGCGGGCGGCGGCGCTGCCGCCTTGCGAGCTCGTCGTCGTGCTCGACGTGCTGCACTACGTCGACCACGCGGCGCAGGCGGCGCTGCTGGCGCGCGTGCGCGACGCGCTGCGTGCGGGGCATGGCGACGGCCGGCTGCTGCTGCGCGTGGGCGACGCCGGGGCGCAGCGGGCCTATCGCGCCAGCCAATGGGTCGATCGCGTCGTCACCTGGAGCCGCGGCCACCGCCTGCCGCCCACCTGGGGCCGCACGCTCGCCGACTGGGTGGCATTGCTGCAATCGCTGGGCTTCGCCGTGCGCACGCAGCCGATGAGCCGCGGCACGCCGTTCGCCAACGTGCTGCTGGTCGCCGACCTCGCTGCGCCGGCCCGCACCTGATGCAGCCGCTCGCCATCACCGACTGCACGCTGGTCACGGCGCTGGGCGCCGGCCGCGCGGCCAACTTCGAGGCGCTGGCCGCGCAGCGCAGCGGCCTGGCGCAACGCGACTTCGAGACCGCCCGGCTCGGCACCTGGGTCGGCATGGTCGACGGCCTGGACGCCGAGCGCCTGCCGCCGGCGCTGGCGGCCTGGGACTGCCGCAACAACCGCCTGGCGCAGGCCGGTCTGCGCGCCGACGGCTTCGCCGCCAGCGTCGAGCGGGCCGCCGGGCGCTGGGGCGCGGCGCGCGTCTGCGTCTTCGTCGGCACCAGCACCTCGGGCATCCTGCACACCGAGATCGCCTACCGCCAGCGCGACCCCGCCAGCGGCGCGCTGCCGGCCTGGCTCGACTACGAGAAGACGCACAACACGGCGTCGGTGGCGCGCTTCGTGCGCGCCGCACTCGGGCTGGCCGGGCCGGCCTTCGTCGTCTCGACCGCCTGCTCTTCGAGCGCCAAGGTGTTCGCCAACGCGGCGCGCATGATCGCGCTGGACCTGATCGACGCCGCGCTCGTGGGCGGCGTCGACAGCCTGTGCATGACGACGCTGTACGGCTTTCGCTCGCTCGAGCTGATCGCCGACGACATCTGCCGCCCCTGGGACGCCGAACGCTCGGGCCTGTCGATCGGCGAGGGCGCGGCCTTCGCGCTGCTCGAACGCGCGCCGGTGCCGGGCGCGGCGCCGCGCGCCTGGCTGCTCGGCACCGGCGAGAGCAGCGACGGCCATCACATGAGCGCGCCGCACCCCGAGGGCGCCGGCGCCGCGCTGGCGATGCGCGCGGCGCTGGCCGACGCCGGCCTCGCGCCCGACGCGGTGGGCTACCTCAATCTGCACGGCACGGCAACGCCCGGCAACGACGCCGCCGAGGACCGCGCGGTGCGCAGCGTGTTCGGCGCCGCCACGGCCTGCAGCAGCACCAAGGGCTACACCGGGCACACGCTGGGCGCGGCCGGCGCCGTCGAGGCGGCGATCACCTTGCTCGCGCTCGAGCAGGGCTGGCTGCCGCCGACGCTCAACCTGCGCCGGCCCGACCCGGCGCTGGCGCTGCCGGTGCTGCGCGCGCCGCTGGCGCGGCGCGTGCGGATCGCCGCGAGCAACTCGTTCGGCTTCGGCGGCAGCAATGCCTGCCTCGTGCTGGGGGCGGCGGCATGATCGAAGCGGCGCTCGCCGGCATCGGCCTCGTCGGCCCCGGCTTCACGGACTGGACGCGCGCCGCGCCACTGCTGCGCGCGCCGCAGCTGTGGTCGCCCACGCCCACCGTCGTGCCGGCGCCGACACGGCTGCCCGCCAACGAGCGCAGGCGCGCCGGCCCGGTGGTCAAGGCGGCGCTGGCCGTCGCCGACGAGGCGGTGGCGATGGCCGGTGCCGAAGCCGCCGCGCTGGCCACCGTGTTCACCTCGTCGACCGGCGACCCGCTCAACTGCCACCAGCTGTGCGAGGCGCTGGCGACGAGCGAGCGGCTCGTCTCGCCGACGCGCTTCACGAACTCGGTGCACAACGCCGCCGCCGGCTGCTGGCACATCGCCACGCACAGCCAGGCGCCGTCGACCAGCCTGGCGGCCTTCGACGCCAGCTTCGGCGCCGGCCTGCTGGAAGCCGCGGTGCAATGCGCGCACACCGGGCGCAGCGTGCTCTTCGTCGCCGTCGACGTGCCCTACCCCGAGCCGCTGCACGCGCTGCGCCCGCTGGCCGACAGCTTCGCCCTCGCCTTCGTGCTGGCGCCGGCGCGGCAACCCGGGCTGGCGCGCCTGCGCATCGGCACGACGACCGAGTCCGAGACCTGCTGCCTGCACGACGCGCTCGAGCCGCTGCGCCGCCAGATCCCCGCCGCGCGCGCGCTGCCGCTGCTCGAGCGGCTGGCCGCGGGCCCCGGCGGCAGCGCCGGCCGGATCGTCGTCGCGGGCGCCGACGATTGGCGCCTGGCCGTCGCGATCGAACCGACATGACAGCCGCCGGCCCCAGGCTCGACCGCCAAGGCATCGAGGCTCGCATCCCGCACCGCGGTGCGATGTGCCTGCTGCACGAACTCGTCTCCTGGGACGCGCGCGCGCTGCGCTGCCGGGTCGTCTCGCATGCCGACCCGGGCCACCCGCTGCGCGAGCAGGGCCTGCTGCCGTCCGCAGCCGGGCTCGAACTGGCCTCGCAGGCGATGGCGCTGCACGGTGCACTCAATGCGCCGGCCGATGTCCCTCCGCAAGCCGGCTTCCTGGCCAGCGCGCGCGACCTGAAGCTGCACGCGGCGCGGCTGGACGACGCGCCGGGGCCGCTCGTCGTGCAGGTCGTGCATCTGGCCGGCGACGGGCTGCAGGCGCTCTACGCGTTCGACATCACCGATGCGCTGGGTCGCCTGCTGGTCGAGGGCCGCGCCGCCGTCGTGCTCGACGCGCGGGCGATGCGATGAAGCCGCTGCAAGGCAGGCGCGCCCTCGTCACCGGCGCCAGCGGGGCGCTGGGCAGCGCCATCGCGCGGCGCCTGGCCGCGGCCGGCGCGCATGTGCTGCTGCACGCGCATGCGCGCGCCGAGCGCGTGCGCCAGCTCGGCGCCGAGATCGCCGCGGCCGGCGGCAGCGCCGAGCCCTGCGTCTTCGACATCACCGACGACGCCGCCAGCGCCGCCGCGCTGGCCGCGCTGCTGCAGCAAGGGCCGGTGCAGATCGTCGTCAACAACGCCGGCGTGCACGACGACGCCGTCTTCCCCGGCATGAAGGCGGCGCAATGGCAGCGCGTCGTCGACGTCTCGCTCAACGGCTTCTTCCGCGTCACGCAGCCGCTCGTGCTGCCGATGCTGCGCACGCGCTGGGGCCGTATCGTCAACATCTCGTCGGTGGCCGCGCTGGCGGGCAACCGCGGCCAGGTGAACTACGCCGCCGCCAAGGCCGCGCTGCACGGCGCGACCAAGGCGCTCGCGCTCGAGCTGGCCAGCCGCGGCGTCACCGTCAACGCGGTGGCGCCGGGCATCATCGACTCGCCGATGGCCGCGGCCGCCTTCGACGCCCAGACCGTCAAGCGTCTGGTGCCGATGCAGCGTGCCGGCACGCCCGACGAGGTGGCCGCGCTCGTCGCCTTCCTCGCCGGGCCCGAGGCGGCCTACGTCACCGGGCAGGTGATCTCGATCAACGGCGGGCTCTACTGATGCCGTCCGGCATTCGAGGCGCCGACACGGCGGCACGCATGCCCGAGCCCTTGCGCATCGAGTTCACCCGCAGCCGCCCGGGGCCAAGCAACGGCAGCGGTCTGGTCGAACCCAAGGATTGCGCAGCGTTGCGCGAGGCGCTCGGCGCTGCGGCAGGATCGTCGACATCAGCTCGGCCGGCGGCATCGGCGGCCTGTCGTGTCGCAGCCCGCATTGCTGCGCATCCGCAGGCGGCGTCGCGCCGCTCGCCAAGTCGGACGCGGCCTGCATCCTTGGCCAGGCAATCTCGTCGAATGCAAGGCTTGCCCAACAAGACATGAGCCTGGAGCCGGGCGCGGGATTCCACTGAGGATTGAGCCTGGGGCGCGCCTGGGAGCGGCGGTTGGGGGGCTGGCAGGCAGCCCGCCGGCGGAGCGGGCGATCATCGAAGCGATGGTGATCGAAATGAACGAAGGCCAGGTGCGCGAGCTGGAAAGCGCGGCACGGCTTCGCGCAAGCGCGGCGCGCGGCCTCGCCTTGATCAGCGCTCCTCGAGCATCAGCAGCGCCGAGCCGAAGCTGTCCGAGCAGCCCAGCCCGCGACACGCGGCGCCGGCGCGCTGACCCAGCAGCCACTGCAGCCGAGTGCGGCCGGCGGCGTCGGTCAGCGGCCGTACGAACGGGCCGACGCTGCCGCCGCCCAGCGCCGACAGGTCGCGCGCTCCGTCGGCCACCATCACGAGCAGCGTGTCGTGTCCGGGCGGACCGCCCGCCGTCACGCGCCAGCGTTGGCGCGGCAGCAGCAAGGTCTGCCCGGCGGCGATGCGGTTGTCGTCGTCGAACGCATTGGGAAACAGCAGGTACAGCGACTTCTGATCGCTGCCCGCCAGCGCGATGTAGACGTGCCCGCTGTGGCTGGAGGTGATCGCCAGGTCGAGCGCGTCCTGGCCTATGCGCCGTCAGCGCGTCAAGTCGACCTTCGGCACCAGCCCGAGCTTCGCCGCCCGGCGCGCGAACTTGCGATCGTCGAAGCTGGCCATCGATTCGCAACGTCGACAGCCGGCGTGGTGGAGAGCGTCGGCGAAGTCCAATCCGCCGCGATAGGCAGCAAGTGCGGCCTCGGCCGACGGGCGGTCCTCGACCGTGACCTGCGGCAACGACAGCAGGTGCTCGAGCACGGCCGCAAATTGATCACGCGAGCAGGCATAGGCGCCGCGCATGACCCACTCGAGTTCGAGCAACACCGTCTTGCATACGAACAAGGGCTGGCCCCCTTCGACCAATCGGCACGCCGCCTGCTGTTGGCCAACGGTGGCCGCGTCGGCGTCGCGGACGCCGACGTAGTAGCGAGCCAGCACATTGGTGTCGAGACCGATCACCTGGGCGCGTCCCGGTTCGCGGCCTTGGATGCCAGCAGGCTGGCGACGTCGAAGTCCGGCGGCACGGCGGCGCCCTTGACCTGGACCATGCCGAAACCACTGCGCGGTACCGCGCGCCTGGGCACCGCCGGCCGCAGCACCGCGTGGTCGCCCTCGACCACGACGGCTACTTTCGTGCCCTGGCGCAGCCCGAGCTGCTCGCGCACCGATTTCGGAATCGTGACCTGGCCCTTGCTCGTCATGGTCGTCGTTTCCACGCTGCATCCCGCGAAGTAATACCCGGTAAGGATTCTAGCAAGCCGCGGCGCGCGCGCCGATATCTCACAAGCTCTCAGTCCTGCAACGGCGGCACCCGGCTCCGGCGCCGCCGCAGCAGCAGCGGCAGCCGGACGAGGAACTCGAGCATCAGGCGCAGGTGCATCCAGGTGAGCAGCGCGTTGTCGCGCAGGTAGCGGAAGTGCGACACGCCGCCCTCGGCGGCGCTCAGGTAGCGCACCGGGGCGTCGACGTTGATCGGCTCGACGCCGCGCCAGGCCAGCCGCACGACGGCCTCGGTGTCGAAGTCGAAGCGCCGCATCCAGCGCTGCGCGCGCATCACGGCGACGAGCGGCGCCACCGGGTAGACCCGAAAGCCGTAGAGCGAATCGGCCACGCCCGCGCCCAGCGTCTCGAGGTTGGTCCACCAGTTCGAGATGCGCCGCCCGCGCACGCGCACGAGCGGCGCGCTGGCGTCGAACAGCGGCCGGCCGAGGATCATCGCCTCGGGCCGTGCCGCCGAGCGCTGCATGAACGCGCCGATCAACCCGGCCGGGTGCTGGCCGTCGCTGTCCATGGCCAGCGCGTGCGTGAAGCCGCAGCGCTCGGCTTCCTCCAGGCCGTGCAGCAGCGCCGCACCCTTGCCGCGGTTGACGGGCAGCACGAACACGCGCAATCCAGGGTCCTGCGCAGCCAGCGCCTGCAGCTGCGCGGGTGTGCCGTCGCGGCTGCCGTCGCACACCACCCACACCGGGGTCCAGGCAGCGCGCGCCTGGGCGACCGTCTCGAGCACCTTCGCGCCGGTGTCGTAGCTCGGGATCAGCACGAGGTGCGTGCGTGACGCCTGCGGCGGCGCTGCTGCCGCAGCGCTCACGCGGCGACCCTCCAGGCTGCGCGCGGGGGGATTCGCGCTCGAATGCGGCGCGGCACGCTCATGCCGCCCCCTGGGCGCTGCGCGCCGTCCCCCCGAGGGGGAATGAGCGCCTTCGGAGCGGCCGCGCGGCGCTCATGCTGCCCCCTGGGCGCTGCGCGCCGTCCCCCCGAGGGGGAATGAGCGCCTTCGGAGCGGCCGCGCGGCGCTCATGCTGCCCCCTGGGCGCTGCGCGCCGTCCCCCCGAGGGGGAATGAGCGCCTTCGGAGCGGCCGCGCGGCGCTCATGCGCGGCCCGCGCGCGCGGCGGCGTCGGCGCGGAAGTAGGCCTCGATCTCGCGCGTCAGCGCCTCGTGGTCGGCGCGCGGCTCGAAGCGCCGCCCGAGGCGCACGGCGAAGCGGATCGGCAGCGGCGGCAGCCGCCACAGCGGCCAGCCCTTGCCGAGGTAGGGCGAGTCGGTGTCGATGAACAGGGTCTGGATCGGCGCTTGCGCATGCTTGGCGATGAGCGCGAAGCTCGGGTGGAAGGTGTTGAGCGGCGGCGTCGTCGTGCGCGTGCCTTCCGGGAACATCACGAGCTGGCCGCCGGCGCGCAGCTCGGTCACGGCACCGCGCACCATCGCGTGCGCCGAGTCGTTCGGGATGTAGCGCGCGAGCTTCGCGCCCGCACCGAGAAAGGGGTTGCGCAGCAGGCTCGCCTTCATGACGCAGAACGCGCGCGGCAGGCGCGCCACGAGCAGCATCGCGTCGAGCAGGCTCGGGTGGTTGGCCACCAGCACGAGACCGGGCTCGTCGGCCAGCGGCGCCAATGCCTCCTGCTCGAGGCGCAGCAGGCCGAAGGGCCGCGTGAACGCCCAGTAGCCGCGGTAACCCCAGGCGATGCCGGCACGGCCCGCGCGCCGCCCGCGCGCGCGCCCGAGCAGCGGATACAGCACCAGCGCGCCGAGGTTGAAGGCGAGCGACACCAGCGCCAGCGCCAGCAGCTGCAGCTGCAGCGCCAGCCAGGCCGCAGCGGCCAGCGGCGCGCGCATCGGCAGCGCATTCACCGGTCTGCCCTCCGCGCAGCGCAATGCGCAACGGGCGTTCGGGCACGACGCGGCACGCTCACGGCGCCGCGCGCTGCGCCGACGCAGCGAAGATCCAGGCGAAGGCCAGCCCGAACGACAGGTCGCTGCGCCGGCGCACCAGCGGGCTCGCCGCGAACGCGGCGCCAGCCAATGTGTCGGCGCGCACGAAGGCACCGAACCAGAGCGATTCGTGGCGCCGCGTCGCGCTCAGCGTCGCCTGCCAGCCGGCGCGCCCGGCGGCGGCGCGGTAGGCCGGCCGCGCCGCCGTGGCGTAGGCGGGCGCGACGTCGTAGTAGTAGGCGTGCAGCCGCCGGTCGCCGGCCGGCGCCGCGAGCTGGGCACCGAGGTTCCAGTCCTGCGACCACAGATCGAGATTCAGGTTCGGCGATGCGGTCCAGCCGATCTGCCGCGGCGCGCTGCGCAGCGTGAACGCCGCGCGCAGCGGCAGCCGCAGCTCGAGTTTCCAGTCGGCCGCGCGCGCGAGCAGCAGACTCGCATTGGGCCCGAGTTCCACCGTGGGTGCGAGGTCGGGCATGCCGGCACGCGCGTCGCTCACGCCGCTCGCAGTCGGCGGGCTGGCGGTGGCGCTGAGGTCGACCTCGAAGCGCGCGCTGTCGACGAGCATCGCGCGTGCGCCTTCGCGGTCGGCGCGCAGCACGCGGCCGCGCAGCGCGAGGTAGGGCATCGGCAGCAGCCAGTTGCGCGACTGATCCGCGCCGCGGTAGTAGGGCAGCCGCAGCGCCGCCGCGCCCAGCCCCAGCTCCCACAGCGGTGCATCGGCCAGGGCCGGCGCGGGGGCGCCGATACCGGCGGCGACGCCGACGGCGCCGAGCGCATGGCGCGTCCGGCAGGCCAGTCGGCGACGGACCATGGGCCGCCCCCTCATCGCTCGCCGATCGGGGCGCCCGCGGCCGCGATCCCCACGCTGGGGCCGAGGCCCAGGGCGCAGCGCTCGTTCGCCCGCGTATCGGCGGCGGCGGCAAGGCCGGATTCGGCGGCGCTCATGCAGGGAGTCGAATCGCTGGCATCGCGACGAAGGATGTTAGCCTGCGCGCCGGCGCCTGCTGCCGTGCCGACGGGCCGCCCGGCGCTCGGCGCGCCCACCGGCGCGCACCCTGCCGCGCCGCGGCCGCGTCACTCGGCCGGGCGACGCGCCGCGTATTCGGAGAAGATCCCCAACGACACCTCGCGCCGCGCGTCGGCCAGGCCGGCGCGCGCGAGCGCCGCCAGCACCTCGGCCGGCGAGATGCACGCTTCGATCGTGTCCCAGTAGTAGCGCCACAGCAGCGCCGTCTCGCGGCGCCGCGCAACCAGCCGCGCCAGCGCCGGCACGACGCCGCGCATGTAGGCCTTGAGCAGCACCTGGCCGAGGGCGCCCGCCGGGCGCGTGATCTCGAGCACGAGCAAGCGGCCGCCCGGGCGCAGCACGCGGCGGAACTCGGTGAACGTGGCGTCGACGTCGTCGATGTGGCGCAGCGCGTAGCCCATGCAGAGGAAGTCGGCGCTCGCGTCGGGCAGCGGGATCGCCTCGGCACGGCCGATCAGCAGGCGCGCGCCCTGCAGATGCGCCTTGCCCATCATGCCCGGGCTCGGGTCGACGCCGGTCACGCTGCCCGCGGGGCCGACGAGCGCGAGCGCCTCGCGCGTGAGCAAACCCGTGCCGCAGCCGATGTCCACCACCCGCATGCCGCGCGCCAGCCCGGCGCGCAGCAGAGCCTGCCTGCGGTACCAGCGGCCGCTGCCCAGCGCGAGCACGCTCTCGACGCGGTCGTAGTCGACGGCGGTGTCGTCGAAGATGCGCTGCAGGAAGCGCCGGTGCTCGACTTCGTCGCCGTAGTAGGCAGGCAGCGGCTGGTGCGGGCGCAGTCCGCCGGCGACGGCAGGAGGCGCGGCGGGCGGGCTCCGATCCATGAACCATTATCGCGCCCAGGAGAATGCGGCCGCCCTCGCGCCACCGGCTGCGCATCGAAGGTCCGGCGCGGCGGCGGCGCAGGCCATGAGCGGCCGATGAGCGGCCGATGAGCGGCCGACGAACCGCCCATGAGCCGCCGATGCACGACCGATAGAATCCGCCGCCCTCGTCAACCCACGCAGCGCAAGCGCGCGCATGGCCCGGCATGGCCCAATCCCCCGCCTCCCCCGCCTCCCCCGCCTCCCCCGCTTCGCCCAAGGCCGCCAACTTCCTGCGCGCCATCATCGAGCGCGACCTCGAAGCCGGCACCTACGCCGACCGCCCGTTCGGCGGCTCGCCCGGCGACGCCGCGCACCACGCCGCAGGCGCAACCGACCCGGCACGCATCCGCACGCGCTTTCCGCCCGAGCCCAACGGCTACCTGCACGTCGGCCACGCCAAGAGCATCTGCCTGAACTTCGGCCTGGCGCGCGACTACGGCGGCGTGTGCCACCTGCGCTTCGACGACACCAACCCCGAGAAGGAGGAGCAGGAATACGTCGACGCCATCGTCGAGGCCGTGCACTGGCTGGGCTTCGACTGGCAGGCCAACGGCACGAGCCATCTGTACTTCGCGAGCGACTACTTCGACTTCATGTACCGCGCCGCGGAGGCGCTGATCGAAGCGGGGCTGGCCTACGTCGACGAACAGAGCGCCGAGGAGATGCGCGCGCGCCGCGGCGACTTCGCCACGCCCGGCACGGCCAGCCCGTACCGCGGGCGCACGCCGGCCGAGAACCTGGCGCGCTTTCGCGAGATGCGCGCGGGCCGCCACGCCGACGGCGCGATGGTGCTGCGCGCCAAGATCGACATGGCCTCGCCCAACATCAACCTGCGCGACCCGGCGATCTACCGCATCCGCCGCGCGACGCATCACCGCACGGGCGAGCGCTGGTGCATCTACCCGATGTACACCTACGCCCATCCGATCGAGGACGCGCTCGAGCGCATCACGCACAGCATCTGCACGCTGGAGTTCGAGGACCAGCGCCCGTTCTACGACTGGCTGCTCGAGCGCCTGGCCGACCTCGGCCTGCTGGCGCGGCCGCTGCCGCGACAGTACGAGTTCGGCCGCCTCAACCTCGAGCACGTGATGACGAGCAAGCGCCGGCTGCGCGCGCTCGTCGAGGAGGGCATCGTCGAGGGCTGGGACGACCCGCGCATGCCGACGATCTTCGGGCTGCGCCGGCGCGGCTTCACGCCGGCGTCGATCCGCGCACTGGCCGACGGCACCGGCGCGAGCAAGACCAACATCTGGATCGACGACCGCGTGCTCGACGGCTGCCTGCGCGCCGACCTCGAGGGCCAGGCGCCGCGCGCGATGGCGGTGCTGGCGCCGCTCGCGCTCGAACTGACGAACTGGGCCGAGGTCTTCGGCTCGGCCGACCATGTCGAGCCCTGCAGCGCACCCGTCCATCCGCAGCGTCCCGAACTCGGCCAGCGCAGCTTCGGGCTGTCGCGCGCGGTCTGGATCGACCGCGACGACTTCGCCGAAGTGCCGCCCAAGGGCTTCCATCGCCTGTTCCCCGGCAACCGGGTGCGCCTGAAGTACGGCCTGGTCGTCGAGTGCACGGGCTGCGAGAAGGACGCGGCCGGGCGGGTGATCAAGGTGTTCGCCGAGGTCGTGCCCGGCACCCGCAGCGGCACGCCGGGCGCCGATGCCGTCAAGGTCAAGGGCACGATCACCTGGGTGAGCCGCCACGACGCCCTGCCCGCCACGCTGCGTCTGTACGAGCGCCTGTTCACCGAGGCCCAACCCGAGGCCGGCGGCCGCGACTTCCGCAGCGTGCTCAACCCGGCCAGCCTGAGCGTGGTGCAGGCCTGGCTCGAGCCCGGCCTGGCGGGCACGCCGCGCGAGCAGCGCCTGCAGTTCGAGCGCCACGGCTACTTCGTCGCCGACCGCGTGCTGCACGCCCAGGGGGCGCCGGTGTTCAACCGCATCACGACGCTGCGCGACAGCCGCGGCGGCTGAGAGCCTGTGAAGACACGACTCACGCCCGCGCAGGGATGGTTGAGGGCGCTGAGCAGGGCGCGCCAGGCGACGCCATTGCCGGCGTAAAGTTCTGAAAACGCACTGGGCGGCGCCCGCGCCGTGATCGACACTGCGGGCGCGGCGCGGCAGACGCCGCCGCGCAGGTTCCCGAGCAGGAGGCGAAGATGTCGCCGAACCTGAGATCCCGAGTCGGCCACGGCCACGCAGGCGCGGGCGATGCGCACCCACCGCACCGGCCAAACCGGCCGCACCGGCCGCACGCGTCGCGCCCGCCGCGACCGCCGCCCGCGCGAGTCTGGGCTGCACTCGTCGCGGTGCTGGCCGCACTGGCCGCCGCGCTGGCACTGGTGTTCGTCACGCCGCCGGCGCGCGCCGCCGGCACGGTGCTCGTGAACTTCGTGCAGCCCGATCGCTACGCCGACATCGGCCGCACATCGGCCGAGCGCGAGCGCACGCTGCGGGTGCTTGCCGATCAACTGCAGGCGCTCGCCGCCAGGCTGAGCGCCGGGCAGACGCTCAGTGTCGACGTGCTCGACGTCAGGCTCGCCGGCGAGCAGAACCCGTTCGTCTTCGACGACGCGCGCGTGCTGCGCAACCGCGCCGACTGGCCGCGCATGACGCTGCGCTGGCGTCTCGACGGCGCGGGCGCTGCCCTGGCACAGGGCGAAGACCACCTCGCCTATCCCGACTACTTCTTCGGCGCGCTCGGGCGCGAGGCGGGCGGCGAGCTGCCGTACGAAAGGCGCATGCTCGAGGCCTGGTTCGCCGACAAGGTGCTGGGGTCGCGGCGCTGAGCGCTAGGAGCGTGGGCGGCCGGCTCGCTCAGGCGCGTGCCGCTGCGGCGCGCCGCTGCCAGAGCGTCACGAGCGCGAGCAAGGCGGCTCCGACCGCCACGCCGAGCAGCGCGCCGGCAAGCGCCGGCACGAGGGCCTCGGCCAGGCCGCCGCGGCCGCCGGCCCAGCCCTCCAGCGCATGCTGCAAAGCCGGCACGCCATGCAGCACGATGCCGCCGCCGACGAGGAACATCGCGGCCGTGCCGGCCACCGCGAGCGCCTTCATCAGTGCCGGCGCCGCGGCCAGGATGGCACGGCCCAGCGCGCGCGCCGGCGCCCGCGGGCGCCGGCCCAGCCACAGGCCCAGATCGTCGAGCTTGACGATGCCGCCCACGAGGCCGTAGACGCCTGCCGTCATCGCCAGCGCAATGCCCGACAGCACCAGCACCTGGGTCGGCAGCGGCGAACCGGCCACCGCGGCGAGCGTGATGGCGATGATCTCGGCCGAGAGGACGAAGTCGGTGCGTACCGCGCCGCGGACCTTCCGCCGCTCGAGCGCCGCGACATCGATCGCCGCGCCGGCGCTGGCCGCCCTTGCCGCCTCGGCCGTTTCGTCCGTTTCGTCCGTTTCGTCCGTTTCGTCCGTTTCGTCCGGTTCGTCCGCTTCGTCCGGCTGCGTCGACACCTGCCTGCGCGCGTGCCGCAGCTTGTGTGCCAGCTTCTCGCAGCCCTCGTAGCAGAGGAAGGCGCCGCCGGCCGTCAGCAGCGGCGTCACGGCCCAGGGTGCGAAGGCGCTGATCGCCAGCGCCGCCGGCACCAGGATCGCCTTGTTGACGAGCGAGCCGCGCGCCACCGCCCAGACCACGGGCAGTTCGCGCGCGGCGGCGACACCGCTCACCTGCTGGGCGTTGAGCGCCAGATCGTCGCCGAGCACGCCCGCCGCCTTCTTGGCCGCGAGCTTGCTCAGCAGCGCGACGTCGTCGAGGACGCTGGCGATGTCGTCGATGAGGGCGAGCAGGCTGGCAGCGGCCACGCGCCGATTCTCCACGGCCGCCGGCCGGCGATACCCCGCGCGCGATGCGATGATGGTGCCGATGCGCGACCAGTTCCTGCTCGACCCGGACATCGTCTTCCTGAACCACGGCTCGTTCGGCGCCTGCCCGCGCGCGGTGCTCGAGGCGCAGCAGCGCTGGCAGCTCGAGCTCGAGCGCAACCCGGTGCAGTTCCTCGGCCGCCGCTCGGCGGCCCTGCTGGCCCAGGCGCGCGCCGCGTTGGCCGCCCACCTCGGCGCGCGCGGCGAGGATCTGGTGTTCGTGCCCAACGCCACGACGGGCGTGAACATCGTCGCGCGCTCGCTCGCGCTCGGCGCAGGCGACGAGGTGCTGGCCACCGACCACGAATACGGTGCCTGCGACGCCGCCTGGCAACAGGCCTGCGCACGCGCCGGTGCCGTCTACCGGCGCGTCGAAGTGCCGCTGCCGTTCGAGCCCGAGCGCTTCGCCGCGCGCATGCTCGGCGCCGCCACGGCGCGCACGCGCATGATCTTCTGCAGCCACATCACCTCGACCACGGCGCTCGTGTTCCCGCTCGCGGAACTGTGTGCCGGAGCACGCGCGCGCGGTGTGCCCACGCTGATCGACGGCGCGCACGCACCGGGGCAGATCGAACTCGGGCTCGACCGGCTCGGCGCCGACTTCTATGTCGGCAACTGCCACAAGTGGCTGTGCGCGCCAAAGGGCACGGGCTTGCTGCACGCGCGCGCCGAGCATCACGAGACGCTGCACGCGCCCGTGGTGAGCTGGGGCTACGTGGCCGAGGCCGCGTCCTCAGCCGCCGGCGCCGCAGGCGGCCACACCGGCTTCGACGCCTATACCGGCCACGGCACGCTCGAGCGGCGGCTGCAGTGGCAGGGCACGCGCGACCTCGCGGGCTTCCTCGCCGTGCCTGCAGCGCTCGCCTTCCAGCGCGCGCACGACTGGCCGCGGCGCCGCGCCGCCTGCCACGAAGCGGCCGTGGCGCTGATGCACCGCGTGCTCGACGCCAACGGCCTGCAGCCGATCGCGCCGGACGACGCCTTCGCCCAGATGGTGCCGATTCCCGTGCGCCGGCATGACGCCGAGGCGCTGCGCGCGCGGCTCTTGGAGCACCACCGCATCGAGGTGCCGGTGACGCAGCACGGCGGCCGGAGCTTCGTGCGCGTGTCGGTTCAGGCCTACAACACGCGCGCCGATCTCGACGCACTGGAAACGGCGCTGGCCGCCGAAGCGGCCTGACGAATCGCACGGCGCGATCGCACGCAGGTGCGCGCCGCGCTCACGCAAGTGCCACGGCGGCCCGCAGGCCGCCGTGCGCTCGCGCCGCGCTCGCGTCGCGCGAGCGCGCGCCGCCGGTCTACTTCTTGGCGGCCGAGGCGGCCTTCTCGGCCGCCTTGGCTTCCTTTTCCTTCTTCTTGGCCTCGGCCTTCTCGGCCTTCTCCTTCTTCGCGGCCTCGGCCTTCTCTGCCTTTTCCTTCTTGGCCGCTTCGGCCTTCTCGGCCCTTTCCTTCTTGGCCGCTTCCTTGGCCGCCTTCGCATCGGCCTTCGCATCGGCCTTGGCCGGCTCGGACTTGGCAGCCGGGGCGGCCGTGGCCGGCGCGGCCTTGGCTGCCGGCGCCGCCGCCGGTGCCGGTGCCGGCGCGGCGGCGGGCTTGCCCGCGGCCGCCTTGGCCGGTGCGCCCTTGAACGCAGCACCGTTGACCGTCAGGCCGGCCTCGGAGAACTTGACGGCGTTGTGCTCGCCGACGCCCTTGACGCGCTCGATGAAGTCGGGCCAGTCCTTGAAGGCGCCGCCCTTGCGCGCCTCGACGATGTGGCCTGCGATGGCCGGGCCGATGCCCTTGACGCCGTCCAGCTCGGCCTGCGAGGCGGTGTTCGCGTCGACGGCGGCGAAGACCGACATCGCGATGAAGGCCAGCAAGGCCGCAAGGATCCGTTTGATCATTTCTGCTCCTGGGTTGTGGCGGGCAGCTGCCCGCTGGGCTGCGGCGCCCGGCGGGCGCGTGCCCACAACGCCCGGGGCCGGACCGGCGTTGACCGCGCAGGCGGGCGTGATGCGTCAGCGCTTCCTGGGCGTGGTCCCGGCGGCGCGCGGCGGCAGGCCGGTGTGCTGCGTGAGGATGCTGCCGCGCCGGGGCGCGGTCTTGGCCGGGCTCGCGCCTGCCGGCGCGCGGCTCCTGTGTCGGGTGCTCGCGCAACCGGCGTCGGCCGGCTGCTGGCGCGGCACGAGCTGATGCCGGCCCGGGCCGATGAGGTCGGCGCGCCCCATCGCCTCGAGCGCCTCGCGCAGCAGCGGCCAGTTGGCCGGGTCGTGCCAGCGCAGGAAGGCCTTGTGCAGGCGGCGCCGGCGCTCGCCGCGCACGACGTCGACGCGCTCGCTGCGCTGCGCGTCGCGGTGGATGCCGGCCAGCGGATCGAGCCCGGTGTGGTACATCGCCGTGGCGGTGGCCATCGGGCTCGGATAGAAGGTCTGCACCTGGTCGGCCTTGAAGCCGTGGCGCTTGAGCCAGAGCGCCAGGTTCATCATGTCCTCGTCGCTCGTGCCCGGATGCGCAGCGATGAAGTACGGGATCAGGTACTGCTTCTTGCCGGCCGCCGCGCTGGCCGCGTCGAACAGCTGCTTGAAACGCTCGTAGGTGCCGATGCCCGGCTTCATCATCTTGGCCAGCGGCGCGGCCTCGGTGTGCTCGGGTGCGATCTTGAGGTAGCCGCCCACGTGGTGCGCCACCAGCTCGCGCACGTACTCCGGGCTCGTCACCGCGAGGTCGTAGCGCAGACCCGAGGCGATCGCCACCTTCTTCACACCCGGCAGCGCGCGCGCCTTGCGATAGAGCTGCACCAGCGGCGCGTGGTCGGTGCGCAGGTTGCGGCAGATGCCCGGGTAGACGCAGCTGGGCTTGCGGCAGGCGGCCTCGATGTCGCGGCTGCGGCAGCCCAGGCGCCACATGTTGGCCGTGGGCCCGCCGAGATCGCTGACGACGCCGGTGAAGCCGGCGGCGCGGTCGCGCAGCGCCTCGATCTCGCGCAGGATCGAGGCCTCGCTGCGGCTTTGCACGATGCGTCCCTCGTGCTCGGTGATCGAGCAGAAGGTGCAGCCGCCGAAGCAGCCGCGCATGATGTTGACGCTGAAGCGGATCATCTCCCAGGCCGGGATCCTGGTGGCGCGGTCGTGGCGGCCGTCGGCGTCGGCATAGCGCGGATGCGGGCTGCGCGCGTAGGGCAGGCCGAACACCCAGTCCATCTCCGGCGTGGCGAGCGGGATCGGCGGCGGGTTGATCCAGACGTCGCGCGCGCCGGCGCCCTCGCCGTGCCGCTGCACGAGCGCGCGCGCGTTGCCCGGGTTGGTCTCGAGGTGCAGCACGCGGCTGGCGTGCGCGTACAGCACGGGGTCGGCCTTGACCTGCTCGTAGGCCGGCAGGCGGATCACCGTGCACGCGCGCGGCGGCAGCTTCAGGGCGCCGCTGTGCATGGCCGCAGGCGGCGCCGGCGTCACCGGTCGGGCCGCGCCGGCGTTGCACGGCTGCGGCTGCGCCGCTTCGGCACCGACAGGGACGGCAGCCTCGGCAGTCTCGGCAGACCCGACAGGTCCGCCAGGCCCGGCGTATGGGCTGACATGCGCGTCGACGCGGCCCGGCAGGTCGACGTCGGTGGAATCGAGCTCCATCCAGCCGGCCATCGCCGCGCGCTCGGCGGCGCGCACGACGAAGGCGCTGCCGCGCAGGTCGGTGATGCGCCCGATCGGCTCGCGCCGCGCCAGCCGGTGCGTGAGCTCGACGATGGCGCGCTCGGCGTTGCCGTACAGCAGCAGGTCGGCCTTGCTGTCGACGAGGATCGAGCGCCGCACCTTGTCCTGCCAGTAGTCGTAGTGGGCGATGCGGCGCAGGCTGGCCTCGATGCCGCCGATCACCACCGGCACGTCGGCGTAGGCCTCCTTGCAGCGCTGCGTGTACACGAGGGTGGCGCGGTCGGGACGGCGGCCGGCCGCGCCGCCGGGCGTGTAGGCGTCTTCGCTCCTGATCCGGCGCTCGGCGGTGTAGCGGTTGATCATCGAGTCCATGTTCCCCGCCGCGACGCCGAAGTACAGGTTCGGCCGGCCGAGCGCGCGGAAGGCGTCGGCCGACTGCCAGTCGGGCTGCGCCACGATGCCAACGCGAAAACCCTGCGCCTCGAGCACGCGGCCGATCACCGCCATGCCGAAGCTCGGGTGGTCGACGTAGGCGTCGCCGGTGACGATGACGACGTCGCAGCTGTCCCAGCCCAGCGCCTCCATCTCGGCGCGGCTCGTCGGCAGGAAGGGCGCCGGCCCGAAGCGCTTGGCCCAGAAGGGCTTGTAGCGGTCGAGCGGCGTCGGCGGCGCGGCACCCGCCGGGACGGCGCGCAGGGCAGTGGTGTCGGGCATGGCAGCGCGCATTGTCCTGCCGCGCGCTTGCCCCTGCCGCCGGCGCCGGACGGCCTCCCGTGCGACGATCGCGCAGCACCGGAGATCAGAGCGATGAGCGACACAGCCCAACGCAGCGAGGCCGAATGGCAGACCTGCCTCAGCCCCGAGCAATACGCCGTGCTGCGCCGCGAAGGCACCGAGCGTGCCTGGACCAGCCCGCTGTACGACGAGCACCGCAAGGGCATCTACCTGTGCGCGGCCTGCGGCGCGCCGCTGTTCACGAGCGCGATGAAGTTCGACAGCGGCACCGGCTGGCCGAGCTTCTTCGAGACCCTGCCCGGCGCCTTCGAGACGCAGACCGACCGGCGCCACGTGATGGCGCGCACCGAGTACCACTGCGCGCGCTGCGGCAGCCACCACGGCCACGTCTTCGACGACGGCCCGCGGCCCACGGGCCAGCGCTGGTGCAACAACGGCGTGGCGCTGAGGTTCGTGCCGCAAGACGAAGGCGGCTGAACTGCGCCGGCGCCGCGCGCGCCCGGCATGGCCCGAGCGCCGGGCCCGCGGCCGCCGAGCGCCAGGGCTTCACGCCGCGGCCGACGGCTGGCGCCGCCCGCACGCGTCCGGACTCAAGCTCGGCCGGGAGCTGCCGATAGCGGCCGGATGGACGGCAGCCTGCTTCCGATCGGCATCGCCCTCGCCGGCCTCGCCGTCGTCGTGCGCGCGGCCGCGCTCGCCTGGGGGCAGCGCCAGCGTGCGCTCGAGACCCAGCGCCGCCTGGCCTGGTCCGAGCAGTCGCGCTTCGAGGCCGAGCAGCATGTCGAAGCGATGGAGGCCCGCATCGCCGGGATGTACGAAGCGCTGCGCGCGCGCCGTCTGGTCGCGGCCGCAGCGGACGCCGACGCGCCGCAGGGCGCGGCCGGCGACGGCGCCGAGCGGCGCGCCGCGCTCGGCCGCGCGCTCGGCCGCATGAGCCGCGGCCCCGGCATGGCGGAGGACTCGTCGTGGATCGATACCGAGCCGATCGTCACCAAGACGATCGTGCCGGCGTTCGCCGAGACGATGCCCTTCGATCTCGAGCTCGAGCTGGCTGCGCCGCCCGGCTGCGGCCCGACGGCCCGAGAGCCCGTGAAGACATGAATCACGCCCGCGATTCATGTCTTCGCAGGCTCTGAGCGCCCCCAGGGCCGGGCTGCGCCCAGCCCGCCCCCCGTGGGGGTCAAGCAAAGTGGCAGAGCCACATTTGCTTGAGAGTTCGGGCGCGCGCCAACGCCGGTTCGACGCCGGCGCCTCGGGTCAGCCGACCGGCACGCGCGCTGCGGCCACGCCGACGCCACTCTGCGCTTCAGGCGCCTCGTCGTCGGCGCCCAGGAAACCGCCGCTCTGGTGCGCCCACAGCCGCGCGTAGATGCCGCCTTGCGCGAGCAAGCTGCGGTGGTCGCCGGTCTCGACGATGCGGCCTTGGTCCATCACCACCAGCCGGTCCATCGCGGCGATGGTCGACAGGCGGTGCGCGATCGCCACCACCGTCTTGCCCTCCATCAGCTTGTACAGGCTGGCCTGGATCGCGGCTTCCGCCTCGCTGTCGAGCGCGCTCGTGGCCTCGTCGAGCAGCAAGATGGGCGCGTCCTTGAGCATCACGCGCGCGATCGCGATGCGCTGGCGCTGGCCGCCCGAGAGCTTGACGCCGCGCTCGCCGACATGCGCGTCGTAGCCGCGGCGGCCCTTGGCGTCGGCGAGGCCGGCGATGAACTCGTGCGCCTCGGCACGCTCGGCGGCGCGGCGCATCTCGGCCTCGCTCGCGCCGGGGCGGCCGTACTGGATGTTGTCGCGCACCGAGCGGTGCAGCAGCGAGGTGTCCTGCGTGACCATGCCGATGGCGCCGCGCAGGCTGGCCTGGGTGACGCCGGCGATGTCCTGGCCGTCGACCAGGATCCGCCCGCCCTCCAGTTCGTACAGCCGCAGCAGCAGGTTGACCAGCGTGCTCTTGCCGGCGCCCGAGCGGCCGACCAGGCCGATCTTCTCGCCCGGCCGCACGACGAGCGAGAAGTCGTCGATCACCTTCTTGCCGCCGCCGTAGGCGAAGCGCAGATGCTCGAAGCGCAGTTCGCCGCGCGTCACCGCGAGCGGCGCGGCGTCGGGCCGGTCGACCACCGCGCGCGCCCTGGCCAGCGTGTTCATGCCGTCGGCGACGGTACCCACGTGCTCGAACAGCGAAGCCATCTCCCACATCACCCAGTGCGAGATGCCGTTCAGGCGGAACGCCATCGCGCTGGCCGCCGCCACCGCGCCCAGCGTCACCGTGCCCTGCGTCCAGCCCCACAGGCAGGCACCGGCAGTGGCCGCCACCAGCGCCACCGACAGCGCCTGGATCGAGACCTCGAAGCCGGTGACCAGGCGCATCTGGCCGTGCACCGTGACCATGAACTCCTCCATCGCGGCGCGCGCGAACCGTGCCTCGCGGCTGCCCTGACCGAACAGCTTGACGGTGGCGATGTTGGTATAGGCGTCGGTGATGCGGCCGCTCATCAGGCTGCGCGCGTCGGCCTGCGCCTGGGCGACGCGGCCCAGGCGCGGCACGAACCAGCGCAGCGCGCCGAGGTACAGCACGAGCCAGCCCAGGAAGGGCAGCGTCAGCACCCAGTCGAAGGCGCCGACGATGCCGACCGTGGTGACGAAGTAGATGACCACGTAGACCAGGATGTCGGTCACGATGAGCCAGCTGTCGCGCACCGCGAGCGCGGTCTGCATCACCTTGGTCGCGATGCGGCCGGCGAATTCGTCCTGGTAGAAGCTCATGCTCTGCTCGAGCAAGAGCCGGTGGAAGTTCCAGCGCAGCCGCATCGGGAAGTTGCCGAACACGGCCTGGTACTTGAACAGGGCCTGCAGCGCGGCCAGCGCGATCGAGCCGACGAGCACGCCGGCCAGCAGCGCGAGCGTCGCGCCATGGCGCGCCCAGAGCTCGGCCGGCCGTGTCTGCGCGAGCGCGTCGACGACGTGCGCCATCATCGAGAAGAGCAGCGCCTCGAAGGCGCCGATGCCGGCCGTGAACAGCGTCACCAGCAGCAGCAACGGCCGCACGCCGCGCGCGCATTCCCAGAGGAACGCGAAGAAGGTGCGGGGCGGCGGAGGCGGCAGCGCATCGGGGTAGGGATGCACCAGGCTCTCGAAGCGCTGCAGCAGCAAGGGCGTTGTCTCCGGTGCAGGCCATTATCGGTGCGCCGGCGCAGCGCCGCGCGCACCTGGCGGGCCCCGGAAAAGGCAACCCCTCCGCGCCGTTGCCGGCCGGAGGGGCGGGCGGCTTGCGCCGCCGGTGGGGCTCCGGAGGTAGGAGGTCCGGGGCCCCTGACGCGCTTGGTTTGCGCCGTCGGTGAATGCCTGCAAGCAGGCGAGCCAACCGTACCGCAGGCGCCGCGTGCATGCAAGCGCAAGCCGCGTGATCGACTCGGCTATCGCACCCGACGCGGGCGGCGCGGGCTAGACTTTTCTGTTGCTACCGCAGCGCGCCCAAGAGGCCTTCGACGCGCGCCAGCACCGCCGCATCCATGGCGATCGGGCGGCCCCATTCGCGCGTCGTCTCGCCCGGCCACTTGTTGGTGGCGTCCAGTCCCATCTTGCCGCCCAGGCCGCTCACCGGCGAGGCGAAGTCCAGGTAGTCGATCGGCGTGTCGGGCACGAGCAGGGTGTCGCGCACCGGGTCCATGCGGGTGGTGATGGCCCAGATCACCTCCTTCCACTCGCGGATCGCGACGTCGTCGTCGGTGACGACGATGAACTTCGTGTACATGAACTGGCGCAGGAAACTCCACACGCCGAACATCACGCGCTTGGCGTGGCCGGGGTAGCTCTTGCGCATGCTGAGCACCGCCAGCCGGTAGCTGCAGCCCTCCGGCGGCAGGTAGAAGTCGACGATCTCCGGAAACTGCTTGCGCAGGATCGGCACGAAGACCTCGTTGAGCGCCACGCCGAGCACTGCCGGTTCGTCCGGCGGCTTGCCGGTATAGGTGCTGTGGTAGATCGGGTCGCGGCGGTGCGTCAGGCGCTCGATGCGCAGGACGGGGAACCAGTCCTGCTCGTTGTAGTAGCCGGTGTGGTCGCCGAACGGGCCTTCGAGCGCATGCAGGTAGCCGCCTTGCTCGCGCAGGCGCACGCCGGACTCGCTCTCGCCCGCGAAGCCGGGCGCCGCCGGCGGGACATGCCCCTCGAACACGATCTCGGCGCTGGCGGGCACCTGCAGGCGGCGCTCGCCTTCGCCGACGCGGGTATCCACGAGCTCGGTGCGGCTGCCGCGCAGCAAGCCGGCGAACTGGTACTCCGACAGCGAGTCGGGCACCGGCGTCACCGCGCCCAGCATGGTCGCCGGGTCGGCGCCGAGCGCCACCGCAACCGGAAACGGCCGGCCCGGGTTGGCCCGAGCGAAGTCGCGGAAGTCGAGCGCGCCGCCGCGCTGCGCCAGCCAGCGCAGGACGACCTCGCGCCGGCCGATCACCTGCTGCCGGTAGATGCCCAGGTTCTGGCGCAGCCGGGGCGCGGCCACGCCCTGCGGCCCCCGGGTGACCACCAGACCCCAGGTGATCAGCGGGCCGGCATCGCCCGGCCAGCAAGTCTGGATCGGCAGCTGAGCGAGGTCGACTGCGTCGCCCTCGTGCACGACCTCGCGGCACGGCGCTTCGCGCAGCAGGGCGGGTTTCATGTCCCACAGCGCTCTGGCCATCTGCCACAGACGCCCGGCGTCCTTGCGGCCACTCGGCGGCTCGGGCTCCTTGAGCGCCGCGAGCAGCTGGCCGATCTCGCGCAACTCGTCCAGTGAGCCGGCGCCCATGCCCAGGGCCACCCGTTTAGGGGTGCCGAACAAATTGATCAGGCACGGGATCCGGTGCCCGAGCGGCGCGGTACAGAGCAGTGCGGGTCCGCCGGAACGCAGCAGCTTGTCGCCGATAGCCGTCAGTTCGAGGCGAGGCGAGATCGGTTCGGCGAGTTTTCGAAGTTCTCCGAGACGCTCGAGCTGGGCCAGGAAGCCCCGGAGGTCCGTGTACTTCATTCCAATTTCGAATTACGAATCAGTTCTAAATTCTTGACCGTGTATTTGACGGTTCCTAGAATCGCCCGACACCTGAGACATCAGGGTAAACCCGCCCCACGAGGGCTCGCAGGCGTTCAGCGCCAGCGGCAACTGCGGCGGCCGAGACGGCCGCGGCAACGTGGAGGCGATTATGGTCGCGCGGTCGTCCGGTTCCTCGGATGCGCCCGGCGCGACGAGGAGTGAGCCAGGATGCGAGCCAACGAATGGCTGTGCCGTGCATGGCATGGCGGCGCCCGATCGCTGGGGGTCTTCGTCCGCGACGTCGGGCGCGGGATGCTGGATGCGAGCCACAACACGCTGGCCCTGGTGGGCTTGGCGGCGGTGGTGACGCTGGCCTTCGGCTTCGGCCGCGCCGATCTGCGCCGGCAAGTCGAAAGCATGACCCTCGAATACCTGCAGCAGCGCCACGAGCAGCGCGAGCTCGCGGCCGGCAATCTGCTGCCCGCCCTGTCCGAGCCGGAGGCGGTGACGCGGGCGACCGCAGCCGACCCGCGTTCGCTGCCGCGCGAGCAGGCGGCCGTGGCCAACTGGATCGCGCGCCGCTACAAGGTGGCGCCCGAGCCGATCGGGGCCCTGGTGCAGGAGGCCTGGATGATCGGGCGGCGCGCCGGCATCGACCCGACCCTGATCCTCGCGATCATGGCCATCGAGTCGAGCTTCAACCCGTTCGCGCAGAGCCCGGTCGGCGCGCAGGGCCTGATGCAGGTGATGACGCGCGTGCACGACGACAAATACCTGGCCTTCGGCGGCACGCACGCGGCCTTCGATCCGATCAGCAACCTGCGCGTGGGCGTGCAGGTGCTCAAGGAGTGCATCGCGCGCGCCGGCGGCCTGCAAGCGGGCCTGCGCCAGTACGTCGGCGCAGCGCTGATAGAAAGCGACGGCGGCTATGTCGGACGCGTGCTGGCCGAGCAGTCGCTGCTGCGCAACGTGGCCGACGGCAAGAAGGTGCCCGCCGGCACGCCCCCGCGGCTGGCCGCGCCGAGCGCAACGCCGCGCGCGGCCGATGGCGCCCCACCTGCCGGCGCCGGCGCGACGCCGGCCGACGAGGCGCCCGCGGCGGTCGCGCTGCTGCGCTGACCTTGCGCTGGATGACCTTGCCCCGAAGAGCGACGAGCGACGAGCGAAGAGCAAAGAGCAAAGAGGACCGCCATGTTCGACCGCACCCAATCCACGATCGCCCGCGTCGACCCCGAGGTCTGGGCCGCGATCGAGGCCGAGAACCGCCGCCAGGAGGAGCACATCGAGCTGATCGCGAGCGAGAACTACGCCTCGCCAGCGGTGATGGCCGCGCAAGGCTGCCAGATGACGAACAAGTACGCCGAGGGTTACCCGGGCCGGCGCTACTACGGCGGCTGCGAATACGTCGACGTCGTCGAGACGCTGGCCATCGAGCGGCTGAAGAAGCTCTACGGCGCCGCCTTCGCCAACGTGCAGGCCAACTCGGGCAGCCAGGCCAACCAGTCGGTGCTGTTCGCGCTGCTGCAGCCGGGCGACACCATCATGGGCATGAGCCTGGCCGAGGGCGGGCACCTGACGCACGGCATGGCGCTCAACATGAGCGGCAAGTGGTTCAAGGTCGTGAGCTACGGGCTCGACGCGGCCGAGGCCATCGACTACGACGCGATGGAGCGGCTGGCGCACCAGCACCGGCCCCGGCTCATCATCGCCGGCGCCAGCGCCTACAGCCTGCGCATCGATTTCGAGCGCTTCGCCCAGGTGGCCAAGGCGGTCGGCGCCTACTTCATGGTCGACATGGCGCATTACGCCGGGCTGATCGCTGCCGGCGTCTACCCCAACCCGGTGCCGCACGCCGACGTCGTGACGAGCACGACGCACAAGAGCCTGCGCGGGCCACGCGGCGGCATCGTCGTCACCAACCACGAGGAGATCGCCAAGAAGATCAACAGCGCGATCTTCCCCGGCATCCAGGGCGGGCCGCTGATGCACGTGATCGCGGCCAAGGCGGTGGCCTTCCAGGAGGCGCTGCAGCCCGAGTTCAAGCGCTACCAGCAGCAGGTGGCCGATAACGCCCGCGTGCTGGCCGAGACTCTGGCCGCGCGCGGCCTGCGCATCGTCAGCGGCCGCACCGAGAGCCACGTCATGCTGGTCGACCTGCGACCCAAAGGCCTGACCGGCAAGGAGGCCGAGGCCATCCTCGGCCGGGCGCACATGACCTGCAACAAGAACGGCATCCCGAACGACCCGCAGAAGCCGATGGTCACCAGCGGCATCCGTCTGGGCACGCCGGCGATGACGACGCGCGGCTTCGGCAGCGAGCAGGCACGGCAGACGGCGCAGCTGATTGCCGACGTGCTCGACGACCCGCACAGCGCCGACCACATCGCCGCCGTGCGCGCCAAGGTCGCCGCGCTGACGCGCGACTTCCCGGTCTACCGCTAGTACTCCGACCCAGGGGTTTCGAAACATGATGAAAGCGATGGAT
>JAXMEV010000005.1:0-313106 GCA_046348125.1 Rubrivivax sp. | reverse complement strand
GCAGCTGCGCGAGCGCCGACAGGCCGTCGAAGCGCACGGCAGCGTGCCGCCCGAGCATCTGGCGCAGCACCTTGGCGCTCATGCCCGGCGCCGCCCAGGGCGTCACGTAGCCCGGGGCGAGGACGCCGGCGTTGGCGAAGCTGCCTTCGGCGGCGACGCCGGCGCGCCGCTCGAACAGCGTGACCTCGTGCCCGAGGCAGGCCAGTTCGTAGGCGGTGGTGACGCCGACGATGCCGGCGCCGACGACGATGGTGCGCATGCTAGAATCCGCGGGTTTGTCTCGAGGCCGCGCCGCGGTGATTCAGCAGCCCCAAGCCTTGCGGCGGGGCCGCGATCGCACGACGGAGGCCAGCCTCGGGGCGAACGACGGCCCTACTTGTTCTTCAACTCGCGAATCCGCCGAATCCAAGGTGCCGCCCTGCCGATCGTTGCCGATCGGGCAAGGCGATCAAGCGGCGCGATTCTAGACCCAACCTTCGGAGCCCCCATGCCTGTCTCGATGCGCGAAATGCTCGAAGCGGGTGTCCATTTCGGACACCAGACCCGCTTCTGGAATCCCAAGATGGCGCCGTACATCTACGGCCACCGCAACAAGATCCACATCATCAACCTCGAGAAGACGCTGCCGCTGCTGACCGACGCGATGAAGTTCGTGCGCCAGCTCGCCGGACGGCGCGGCACGATCCTGATGGTGGGCACCAAGCGCCAGGCGCGCGAGGTCATCGCGCAGGAGGCGCAGCGTGCCGGCATGCCCTACGTCGACCAGCGCTGGCTGGGCGGCATGCTGACCAACTTCAAGACCGTCAAGGGCAGCCTGAAGAAGCTCAAGGAGATGCAGGCCACCAAGGAGGCCGGCACCGAGCAGATGATCAAGAAGGAGGCGCTGCTGTTCGAGCGCGAGCTGGCCAAGCTCGAGAAGGACATCGGCGGCATCCAGGACATGTCGGCGCGGCCCGACGCGATGTTCGTGATCGACGTCGGCTACCACAAGATCGCCGTGGCCGAGGCCAAGAAGCTCGGCATCCCGGTGATCGGCGTCGTCGACACCAACCACTCGCCGCTGGGCATCGACTACGTCATCCCCGGCAACGACGACTCGGCCAAGGCGGTGGCGCTGTACGCCCGCGCCATGGCCGACGCCGTGCTCGACGGCAAGGCCAACGCCACCGCCGAGGTGGTGGCCACGGTGGCCGGCGGCGACGAGTTCGTCGAGGTCAGCGAAGAACACTGAGCGCGCGCGGCGCCGGGACCGCCCGGCGCCGTGCGCAACCCTGCCGGCGCGCCTGCGCGGCGCCGGCGGTTGCATTCCCGCATCCGGAGAGACAGAGCAATGCCCGCGATCACTGCAAGCATGGTGGCCGAACTGCGCGCCAAGACCGACGCGCCGATGATGGAGTGCAAGAAGGCGCTCACCGAAGCCGACGGCGACCTCGGTCGCGCCGAGGAGATCCTGCGCGTCAAGCTCGGCAACAAGGCGAACAAGGCCGCCAGCCGCGTCACCGCCGAGGGTGTGGTGGCCGCCCACGTGGGCGGCGACACCGGCGCCCTGGTCGAGATCAACTGCGAGACCGACTTCGTGTCCAAGAACGAGTCGTTCCTGGCGCTGGCGCGCTCCTGCGCGCAACTGGTGGCCGGGCACAACCCGGCCGACGTGGCGGCGCTGGCCGCCCTGCCGCTGGCGCAGGACGGCTTCGGCCCGACCGTGGAAGACGTGCGCAAGGGACTGATCGGCAAGATCGGCGAGAACATGTCGATCCGCCGCTTCAAGCGCTGCGCGGGCGGCGGTGCGCTGGCGCACTATCTGCACGGCACGCGCATCGGCGTCCTCGTCGAGTACGACGGCAGCGCGGCGGCGGCCAAGGACGTGGCGATGCATGTCGCGGCGATGAAGCCGGTGGCGCTGGCCGCGGCCGATGTGCCGGCCGAGCTGGTCGACAAGGAGCGCAAGATCGCCGCCGAGAAGGCCGCCGAGAGCGGCAAGCCGGCCGAGATCGTGGCCAAGATGGTCGAGGGCGCGGTGCAGAAGTACCTCAAGGAGGTGTCGCTCCTGCCGCAGCCCTTCGTCAAGAACGACAAGCAGTCGGTCGAGCAGATGTTGAAGGAGGCCGGCACCACGGTGCGCGGCTTCACGCTGTACGTGGTGGGCGAGGGCATCGAAAAGCGCAGCGACGACTTCGCCGCCGAGGTGGCCGCGCAAGTGGCCGCGGCCAAGGGCCAGTAGGCGCTCTGCCCGGGCGCAGCGCTCGCGCGGGGCCGGCGGCCGCTTACACTGCGCGCCATCGCGAACGCACCGTACGAGGGCTCATGCCGACACCGGCATACAAGCGCATCCTGCTCAAGCTGTCGGGCGAAGCCCTGATGGGCGACGACCCCTACGGCATCAACCGCGCCACCATCGTGCGCATGGTGCGCGAGGTGCAGGAGATCACGCGCCTGGGCTGCGAGGTGGCCGTCGTCATCGGCGGCGGCAACATCTTCCGCGGCGTCGCCGGCGGCTCGGTGGGCATGGACCGCGCCACCGCCGACTACATGGGCATGCTGGCCACCGTGATGAACGCGCTCGCGCTGGCCGACACCATGCGCCAGGAAGGGATGACGGCACGCGTGATGTCGGCCATCGCCATCGAGCAGGTGGTCGAGCCCTACGTGCGGCCCAAGGCGCTGCAGTACCTCGAGGAAGGCAAGCTCGTCGTCTTCGCCGCCGGCACCGGCAACCCCTTTTTCACCACCGACACCGCGGCCGCGCTGCGCGGCGCCGAGATCGGCGCCGAGATCGTGCTCAAGGCAACCAAGGTCGACGGCGTGTACAGCGCCGACCCGCACAAGGACCCGGGCGCCACGCGCTACACGCGCATCGCCTTCGACGAGGCGATCGCGCGCAACCTGCAGGTGATGGACGCCACCGCGTTCGCGCTGTGCCGCGACCAGAAGCTGCCCATCAAGGTGTTCTCGATCCACAAGCCGGGTGCGCTCAGGCGCGTCGTGCTCGGAGAGGACGAGGGCACGCTGGTGCACGTTTGACGACGAGGCCGCAACTCCGCCATGGACACCGCCGAGATCAGGAAGACCGCCGAGCACAAGATGGGCAAGTCGCTCGAGGCGCTGAAGAACGAGCTGCACAAGATCCGCACCGGGCGCGCCCACCCCGGCATCCTCGACCAGGTGCACGTCGACTACTACGGCTCCAAGGTGCCGATCAGCCAGGTGGCCAACGTGTCGCTGATCGACGCGCGCACGATCAGCGTGCAGCCCTGGGAGAAGGGCATGGGCGCGAAGATCGAGCGCGCGATCCGCGAGAGCGACCTCGGCCTCAATCCGAGCGCGCAGGGCGATCTGCTGCGCGTGCCGATGCCCCCGCTCACCGAGGAGCGCCGGCGCGAACTGTCCAAGGTCGTGCGCCACGCCGGCGAGGAGTGCAAGATCGCCGTGCGCGCCGTGCGGCGCGAGGCCAACGAGCACCTGAAGAAGCTGCTCAAGGACAAGGCCGTCAACGAAGACGAGGAGCGCCGCGTCCAGGCCGAAGTGCAGCACCTGACCGACAACGTCGTCGCCGAGATCGACCGCCTGGTGCACGGCAAGGAAGCCGAGGTGATGGCGGTCTGAGCGCCGCCGCCGGGTCTGCGATGTCGGGCAATCCCAAGCTCGTGCCGCTGCAAGGCGCCGCGCCCGACGCGGCGCCGCGCCACGTGGCGGTCGTGATGGACGGCAATGGCCGCTGGGCGCGCCAGCGCTTCATGCCGCGCTTCTTCGGCCACAAGGCCGGTGTCGACGCGCTGGTGCGCGCCGTCAACCTGTTCGCCGAGCGCGGTGTCGAGTACCTGACGGTGTTCGCCTTCTCCTCCGAGAACTGGAAGCGGCCCACCGAGGAGGTGTCGGGGCTGATGAGCCTGGTGCTGGTGGCGGTGTCCAAGTACCTGGGCAAGCTCGCCGGCGACGGCGTGCGCATCCGCATCGTCGGCGACCGCTCGGCGGTCTCCGACCGGCTGCGCCAGGCCTGGGAGCAGGCCGAGGCACGGACGCGCCACAACACGCGCATCACGCTGGCGGTGGCGTTCAACTACGGCGGCCGCTGGGACGTCGTGCAGGCCTGCCGCCAGGCGCTCGCCGAGGGCGTCGAGCCCGGCGACTTCGACGAGGCGTACCTGTCGAGCCACATGGCGCTGTCGTTCGCGCCCGACCCCGACCTGTTCATCCGCACCGGCGGCGAGATGCGCATGAGCAACTTCATGCTCTGGCAGGCGGCCTATTCGGAGCTCTTCTTCACCGAGTGCCTGTGGCCGGACTTCGGCGCGCGCGAGATCGACGCCGCGCTCGCGGCCTACGCGCAGCGCGACCGGCGCTTCGGCGGCATCCGCCAGCCGGTGGTGGCCGAGGGTGATTGAGCTGCGCGCGGCGGTGTCGCGCCGCTGCGCGCGGGCGCCGCGCACGCCATGCTGAAGCAGCGCGTCATCACCGCGCTCGTGCTGGTGGCGATCATGTTCGCGGCGCTGGCGGCGCCGGGGCGCTGGCCGTTCGCGCTCGTCAGCCTCGCGCTGTTCGCCGCCGGCGCCTGGGAGTGGGCGCGCCTGAACCGGACGGCGCTGGCGCCGCTGGCGGCCGCCTTGTTCGCGCTCGTCGGCATCGGGGCCTTCGCCGGCGGCTGGGGCGACGCCGTGCCGGCGGCGCTGTGGCGCGCCGTCGCGCTGCTCTGGCTCGTCGGCGGCGCGATCGTGCTGCGGCGCGGCCCTTCGGCCTGGCCGCGCTGGCCGATCGTGCTGCGCTGGCTGCTCGGCCTGTTGGTGCTGGGTGCGGCCTGGCTCGCGCTCGTGCACGCGCGCACGATCGGCGTCAACTTCATGCTGTCGATGCTGTGCCTGGTGTGGATGGCCGACATCGCTGCCTACTTCGGCGGCCGCGCCTTCGGCCGGCGCAAGCTCGCGCCCTCGATCAGTCCGGGCAAGAGCTGGGAGGGCCTGTGGTCGGGCGTGGCCGGCGTGCTGTTGCTCGCCCTCGTCTGGGTCTGGCTCGACCGCGCGTTCGGCATGCAGGTGCCCAGCCTCTATACGCTTCTGGTCACCGCGTTCGGCTGGCCGCTCGCGGCGGCGGCGCTGGTGGCGCTGTGCGGCCTGAGTGTCGTCGGCGACCTGTTCGAGTCGCTCGTCAAGCGTGCCGCCGGCGCCAAGGACAGCAGCCGGCTGCTGCCTGGCCACGGCGGCGTGCTCGACCGCGTCGACGCGCTGCTGCCGGTGATGCCGGCCACGCTCGCGCTCGTCGGCCTGAGCGCCGGCCTGGGTCGGGGGTGAGCGGCATGAGCGCCCCGCGTCAGCGCGTCGCCGTGCTCGGCTCCACCGGGTCGATCGGCACGAGCACGCTCGACGTCATCGCGCGTCACCCGGGGCGCTTCGAGGTCGTCGGTCTGACGTCGCACCAGCGCACGGACGAACTGGTCGCGCAGTGCCTGCGCTGGCGCCCGCGCTGGGCCGTGCTGCCCGATGCGGCGCGGGCGGGCGCGGTGCGCCAGCGCCTGGCGGCCGAGGGCCTGCCTACCGAGGTGACGAGCGGCGCCCAGGCCTTGTGCGACCTGGCCGCCGCGCCCGAAGTCGACACCGTGATGGCGGCCATCGTCGGCGCCGCCGGCCTCGCGCCCTGCCTGGCGGCGGCGCGTGCCGGCAAGCGGCTGCTGCTGGCCAACAAGGAGGCGCTGGTCGTCGGCGGGGCGCTGTTCATGCAGGCGGTGGCCGCAGGCGGCGCGACGCTGCTGCCGATCGACAGCGAGCACTCGGCGATCTTCCAGTGCCTGCCCGAGGAGCGCAGCACCTGGGACGCGCGCATCGACCACCTCGTGCTCACCGCCAGCGGCGGTCCGTTCCGGCGCCGCGATCCGGCGACGCTGGCTGCGGTCACGCCGGCCGAGGCGGTGGCGCACCCGAACTGGGTGATGGGGCGCAAGATCTCGGTCGACTCGGCGACGATGATGAACAAGGCGCTCGAGGTGATCGAGGCGCGCTGGCTGTTCGACCTCGCCCCGGAGCGGCTGCGGGTCGTGATCCACCCGCAGAGCATCGTGCACTCGATGGTCGTGTGCCGCGACGGCTCGGTGCTGGCCCAGCTCGGCACGCCCGACATGCGCGTGCCCATCGCCTACGGCCTGGCGTTCCCCGAGCGCATCGAGTCGGGCGCGGCACGACTCGATTTCGCCGCTCTACAGGGCCTGAGCTTCGAGGCGCCCGACGCCGAGCGCTTCCCTGGGCTGCAGCTCGCCTGGCAGGCCCTGGCCGGGCCGCCGGGCAGCACCGCGGTGCTCAACGCCGCCAACGAGGAGGCCGTGGCCGCCTTCCTGGCGGGAACCATCGGCTTCACCGAGATTCACAGGCTGAACGCGGCGACGCTCGAGCGCTTGGACCCGGGCTTGCCGGTGCTGCCCAGCCTCGACGATCTGCTCGAGCTCGACCGCCGTGCGCGTGCACTGGTGCGTGCCCTCATGACGCAGCGGGTGCAGGCATGAGCGGCGCCCGGCCGCTGCGAAGGCGCTCGTTGCCCTGCGGCGGGGCGGCACGCAAGGCCCGGGAGGCAGCATGAGTTACATCGTCGGCCTGCTGCTCACGCTGGGCCTGCTCATCGTCATCCACGAGTACGGCCACTACCGCGTGGCGGTGGCCTGCGGCGTGAAGGTGCTGCGTTTCTCGGTCGGCTTCGGCCGCGTCGTCTGGCGCTGGCAGCGGCGGCCGGGCGGCACCGAGTTCGTCGTCTGCGCGCTGCCGCTGGGCGGCTACGTGCGCATGCTCGACGAGCGCGAAGGCGAGGTCGAGCCGCACGAGCTCGCCCGGGCCTTCAACCGCCAGAGCCTCGCCCGACGCGCCGCCATCGTCGCCGCCGGGCCGCTGGCCAACCTCGCGCTCGCCGCCTTGCTGTTCGCCGCTGCCTGCTGGGCCGGCATGCAGGAGCCCAAGGCGCTGTTCGGCGCGCCGGCAGCCGGCAGCATCGCCGAGCGCGCCGGGCTGCGCTCGGGCGACTGGGTGCAGGCCATCGCCGAGAGCGACGGCGCGTGGCGCGACGTGCGGTCGATGAGCGATCTGATGTGGCGGCTCACGCAGGCGGCGCTGCAGCGCCAGCGGGTCGAACTGCGCGTGAGCGACCGCGAAGGCCGCGGCGCGCGCACGCTCGAGCTCGATCTGGGCGCACTCGAGCCGCGCGAGGTCGACGCCGATCTGGCACGCCGCATCGGCCTCGGCCCGCTCTTCGCCGAAGCCCTGATCGGCGAGGTGAAGGCGGGCGGCCCGGCCGACCGGGCGGGCCTCGAGCAGGGCGATCGCGTGCTCGCCATCGACGGCGCCGCGGTCGCCGACTCGAGCGTGCTGCGCGAGCGCATCCGCGCCGGCGTGCGCGGCAGCCGGCCGGCCGTGCAGCACTGGGTCGTCGAGCGCGGCGGGCGCCGCCTCGAACTCGACGTCGCGCCGCGCGTCGACGCCGCGGCGTCGGTGCCGTACGGGCGCATCGACGCGATGATCGGCGCGCCGGCGGCGCAGGTCACGGTGCGCTACGGCCCCCTCGACGGTTTCGTGCGCGGGCTCGAGCGCACCTGGGACACCTCGGCCTTCACCCTCAAGATGCTCGGCCGCATGCTGGTGGGCGAGGCCTCGCTGAAGAACCTCTCGGGTCCGATCAGCATCGCCGACTACGCCGGCCAGTCGGTGCGCCAGGGCCCGGTGCGCTTCATCGAGTTCCTGGCCATCGTCAGCGTCAGCCTGGGCGTGCTGAACCTGCTGCCGCTGCCGATGCTCGATGGCGGGCACCTGATGTATTACATTTTCGAGGGCGCCACCGGCCGCCCGGTCTCCGACCTCTGGCTCGAGCGGCTGCAGCGCGGTGGCATCGCGCTGCTGCTGACGATGATGTCGGTCGCCCTCTACAACGACGTGGCCCGCCTGCTGGGCCTGCACTGATCACCCGATGTTCCCAGCGTTTTCGGGCGCCGCCGAACGCGGCGCCTTCGTCCTGATCGTGGCGGCTGCGGCAGCGCTGGCCGCTCCCGCCGCCCAGGCCGTCCAGCCCTTCGTCATCAAGGACATCCGCGTCGAGGGTCTGCAGCGCACCGACCCGGGCACGGTGTTCGCCGCGCTGCCGTTTCGCATCGGCGACACCTACACCGACGACAAGGGCTCGGCCGCGCTGCGCGCGCTCTTCGCCACCGGCCTGTTCAAGGACGTGCGCATCGACATCGAGGGCGATGTCGCGGTGGTGATCGTCGACGAGCGCGCGATCATCGCCAGCGTGAGCTTCGCCGGCCTCAAGGAGTTCGACAAGGACCCGCTCACCAAGTCGCTCAAGGACGCCGGCATCGGCGAAGGCCTGCCGTTCGACCGCGCCCTGATCGACCGCGCCGAGCAGGAGATCAAGCGCCAGTACCTCACGCGCAGCCTGTACGGCGCCGAGGTCACGACCACGGTCACGCCGATCGAGCGCAACCGCGTCAACATCACCTTCACGATGAACGAGGGCGAGGCGGCGAAGATCTCGAGCCTGCGCATCAGCGGCAACTCGGTGTTCTCGGAGTCGACCCTGCTCGACGAGTTCGAGCTCAGCCCCACGGGCTGGTTCAGCTGGTACACGAAGAACGACCGCTATTCGCGCAGCAAGCTCAACGCCGACCTCGAACGCCTGCGCGCGTACTACGTCAACCGCGGCTACCTCGAGTTCGCGATCGAGTCGACGCAGGTCACGATCTCGCCGGACAAGCAGAAGATCGCGATCGCGGTCTCGATCCGCGAGGGCCAGCCCTACACCGTCACCGCGGTGCGCCTGGAGGGCGAGTACCTGGGCAAGGAGGACGAGTTCCGCGCCCTCGTCGGCCTGCGTCCGGGCGAGCCGTACCGCGGTGACGCGGTCAGCGAGACGGCCAAGCGCTTCGGCGAGCGCTTCGGGCTGTACGGCTACGCCTTCGCGCGCGTCGAGCCGCGCCCCGAGATCGACCGCGCCCGCGGCCAGGTGACGGTGGTTTTCGTCGCCCAGCCCGAGCGCCGGGTGTACGTGCGGCGCATCGACGTCGCCGGCAACACGCGCACGCGCGACGAGGTCGTGCGGCGCGAGTTCCGCCAGCTCGAGGGCGCCTGGTACGACGGCGCGCTCATCAAGCTGAGCAAGGAGCGCGTCGACCGTCTGGGCTTCTTCAAGGACGTCGACGTCGAGACCAGCGAGGTGCCCGGCGTGCCCGACCAGGTCGACCTGGTCGTCAACCTGACCGAGAAGCCGACCGGCAACCTCTCGGTCGGCGCCGGCTACTCCAACGCCGAGCGCTTCACCTTCACGGCGTCGATCCGCCAGGACAACGTCTTCGGCTCGGGCAACTCGCTCGGCCTGGAAATCAACACCGGCCGCACCAACCGCACGCTCGTCGTCAACACCTTCGACCCGTACTGGACGGTGGACGGCATCTCGCGCTCGTTCGACCTCGTCTACCGCCGCAGCAAGGCCCTGAACCAGCTGCTCGACGAATACGAGGCCTCCAACCAGCGCCTGGGCATGACCTTCGGCGTGCCGTTCTCGGAGTTCGACACCGTCTACCTCGGCCTGGCGGCCGATCGCCAGGTCATCGGCACGGCCGTCGGCGTGCCGCTGGCCTACCTGAACTACCGCGTCCTGTTCGGCCAGACGAGCATGGCCTTCCCGCTCACGCTGGGCTGGGCGCGCGACCGCCGCGACAGCGTGATGGTGCCCACGCGCGGCAGCTACCAGCGCGTGAACCTCGAGTGGAGCGCCGCCGGCGAGGTGCGCTACGCGCGCACCAACCTGCAGGCCCAGCAGTACTGGGCGCTGCCCAAGCAGTTGACGCTCGGCCTGAACGCCGAGCTCGGCTGGGGCAAGGGCCTGGGGGGCAAGCCGTTCCCGGTGTTCAAGAACTTCTACGGCGGCGGCCTGGGCACGGTGCGCGTGTTCGAGCAGGGCTCGCTCGGCGTCATCGACCCCACCGGCGCCTACGTCGGCGGCGCCAAGCGGCTGAACGCGAACGCCGAGCTGTACTTCCCGGTGCCGGGCACCGGCAACGACAAGTCGCTGCGCATCTTCGCCTTCACCGACGTCGGCAACGTGTGGCGCGAGGACGAGCGCATGAGGGCCGATTCGTTGCGCTCGTCCGCGGGCCTGGGCCTGTCGTGGATCTCGCCGGTGGGCCCGCTCAAGCTGAGCTGGGGCACGCCGCTCAAGCTGCAGCGCAACGATAGAATCCAACGCTTCCAATTCCAGATCGGGACCGCGTTCTGATGAGCCCCAGCCGCCTCGCAACGTTCACCGTCGGGCTCGCTGCCCGCGCCGCACGTCCGCTCGCCATGCCGCTGACGGCGATGGCGCTCGCCCTGACGGCGCTGCCGGCGGCGGCGCAGGAACTCAAGATCGGCTACGTCAACAGCGAACGCGTGCTGCGCGAGGCGGCACCCGCCAAGGCCGCGCAGGCCAAGCTCGAGACCGAATTCGGCAAGCGCGAGCGCGAGCTCAACGACCAGGGCACCAAGCTCAAGGCGGCGGCCGACAAGCTCGACAAGGACGCGCCCACGCTCGCCGAGACCGAGCGCAATCGCCGCCAGCGCGAGCTCGTCGAGCAAGACCGCGACCTGCAGCGCAAGCGCCGCGAGTTCCAGGAGGACCTGAACCAGCGCCGCAACGAGGAGCTGGCCGGCGTCGTCGAGCGCGCCAACCGCGTCATCAAGCAGATCTTCGAGGGCGAGAAGTACGACGTCATCCTGCAGGAAGTCGTGTTCGCCGGCCCGCGCGTCGACATCACCGACAAGGTGATCAAGGCGCTCAACGCCCAGGGCAAATAGGGCGCGCGGGGCGCGGCGTGCGCGTCCGCATCGGCGAGATCGCTGCCCGCCTGGGCGGCGAGCTGATCGGCGACGCCGCGCTCGAAGTCGAGCGCATCGCGGCGCTCGAAACCGCAGACGCGAAGGCGATCGGCTTCGTCGCCCACGCGCGCCACGCCGCGCAACTGCAGCGCAGCGCCGCCGGCTGCCTGATCGTCGGCCCGGCGCTGCGCGAAGCGGCCGCCGCGCGCGGCGCGGCCATCGTCTGCGCCGACGCCTACCTGGCCTACGCCCGGCTCACGCAGTGGTGGGCCGCCGAGCAGCGCAGCGCGCCGGCGCCGGGCATCCATCCGAGCGCGGTCGTCGAGCCGGGCGCCGCCGTCGCGCCTTCCGCGGCCGTGGGCGCACTCGCCTACGTCGGCGCGCACGCCCGCCTGGCCGAGGGCGCCGTGATCGGCGCGCAGGCGCATGTCGGCTGCGGGGCCTCGGTCGGCGCCGGCACCGTGCTGCACGCGCGCGCCGTGCTCGCGCCGGGCTGCCGCATCGGCGCGCGCGGCATCGTGCACAGCGGTGCCGTCGTCGGTGCCGACGGCTTCGGCTTCGCGCCGGTGCCCGACGAAGGCGGACGCTGGGAGAAGATCGAGCAGCTCGGCGCGGTGGCGATCGGCGACGACGTCGAGATCGGCGCCAACAGCTGCGTCGACCGCGGCGCGCTCGACGACACCGTCGTCGGCAACGGCGTGAAGATCGACAACCTAGTGCAGATCGGCCACAACGTGCGCATCGGCGAGCACAGCGCCTTCGCCGGCTGCGTCGGCGTGGCCGGCAGCGCACGCATCGGCCGGCGCTGCACCTTCGGCGGCGCGGCGATGATCCTCGGCCACCTCGAGATCGCCGACGACGTGCACGTCAGCGCCGGCACGCTGATCTCGCGTTCGCTGCCAAAGGCCGGCGTCTACAGCGGCGTCTTTCCCTTCGACGACAATGCCGCCTGGGAGAAGAACGCCGCCACCCTGCGGCAGCTGCACGCGCTGCGCGAGCGCATCCGCGCGCTGGAGAAAAGGCAATGAGCGTGCTCGACATCCACCAGATCCTCGACAAGCTGCCGCACCGCTATCCCTTCCTGATGGTCGACCGCGTGCTCGAAGTCGAGGTCGGGCAATACGTGAAGGCGGTCAAGAACGTCACGATCAACGAGCCCTACTTCGTCGGCCACTTCCCGGTGCGGCCGGTGATGCCGGGCGTGCTGATCATCGAGGCGCTGGCGCAGGCCGCGGCGATGCTCGCCTACGTCAGCACGGGCGGCGCGGCCGGCGACGACAAGGTGGTCTACCTGGCCGGCGTCGACAACGCGCGCTTCAAGCGGCCGGTGGAGCCGGGCGACCAGCTGGTGCTCGAGGCCTGGCTCGAGCGCATCAAGGCCGGCGTGCACCGCTATCGCACGCGCGCCACGGTGGACGGCCAGCTCGCCGCCGAGGCCGGGATCATGTGCACGGAGCGCAAGGTCAGGTAGCGCCGGTTCGCTGCGACGTGGCCACGATCCACCCGACCGCGATCGTCGATCCGGCGGCCGAGCTCGCCGCCGGCGTGCAGATCGGCCCCTATGCGGTGGTCGGCGCCGGTGTCGTCATCGAGGCGGGCACGACGGTCGGCGCGCATTGCGTGCTCGAGGGGCCGACGCGCATCGGGCGCGACAACCGCATCCACCCCCATGCCGCGCTCGGCGGCGCGCCGCAGGACATGAAGTACCGCGGCGAGCCCACGCGCCTGGAGATCGGCGCGCGCAACACGATCCGCGAGTTCTGCACCTTCAGCCGCGGCACCGTGCAGGACGAAGGCATCACCCGCGTCGGCGACGACAACTGGGTCATGGCCTACGTGCACGTCGCGCACGACTGCCGCGTCGGCAGCCGCACCATCCTGGCCAACAACGCGACGCTGGCCGGGCATGTGCACGTCGGCGACTGGGTCGTCGTCGGCGGCCTGAGCGGCGTGCACCAGTTCTGCCGCATCGGCGCGCACGCGATGGTCGGGTTCCAGAGCCATGTCGCGCAGGACGTGCCGCCGTTCATGACGGTGGCCGGCCACCCGCTGGCGGTGCACGGCTGCAACGTCGAGGGCCTGCGCCGGCGCGGCTTCGGCGTCGGGCGCATCGCCCTCGTCAAGCGCATGCACCGGCTGCTGTACCGCGAGGGCCTGACGCTCGAGCAGGCGCGCGCGGCCATCGCCGGGCTGCAGCACGGCGCGGCCGACGCAGCCGAGGCGGCCGAGGCGGCCGAGGCGGCCGAGGCGGCCGAGGCGCGCGCCGACCGCGCGCTCATGCTCGAGTTCCTGGCCGCCGCCGCGCGCGGCATCGTGCGCTGAGCGCCGGAGCGCGGATGCGCCTGGCGATGGTGGCCGGCGAGACCTCGGGCGACCTGCTCGCCGCGCTGCTGCTCGGCGGCCTGCGCACGCGCTGGCCGGCACTCGCGGCCGGCGGCATCGGCGGCCCGCGCATGCAGGGCGCCGGCTTCGACGCCTGGTGGCCGAGCGAGCGGCTCGCCGTGCACGGCTACGTCGAGGCGCTGCGCCACTATCGTGAGATCAAGGGCATCCGCGACCGGCTCGCCCGGCGGCTGCTCGCGGCGCCGCCCGACGCCTTCGTCGGCGTCGACGCGCCCGACTTCAACCTCGGGCTCGAACGGCGCCTGAAGGCGGCGGGCGTGAAGACGATCCACTTCGTCTGCCCGTCGATCTGGGCCTGGCGCGGCGGCCGTGCGGCCAGGCTGCGCGCCAGCTGCGACCATGTGCTGTGCCTGTTTCCCTTCGAGCCCGAGTTGCTGGCGCGCCACGGCGTGGCCGCGAGCTACGTCGGCCATCCGCTGGCCGACGCGATCCCGCTGGAGCCGCCGCGCGCGGCGGCGCGCGCGGCGCTCGGCCTGCCGCCCGAGGCCCAGGTGCTGGCACTGCTGCCGGGCAGCCGGCGCGCCGAGATCCGCTGGATCGCGCCGCCCTTCCTCGCGAGCGCGGCGCGGCTGCACCGCGAGCGGCCGGCGCTGCGCTTCGTGCTGCCCGTCGCGCCCGGGCTGCGCGGTCTGGTCGAGCCGCTGCTCGCCGCGCACGCGCCGGGCGTGCCGATCCAGCTCGTCGAGGGCGACTCGCATGCGGTGCTCGCCGCCTGCGACGCGGCACTCGTCGCCAGCGGCACCGCCACGCTCGAGGCCGCCCTGTTCAAGCGACCGATGGTCATCGGCTATGCGCTGCACCCGGCGAGCTGGTGGATCATGAAGCGCATGCGCTACCAGCCCTGGGTCGGGCTGCCCAACATCCTGACGCGCGAGTTCCTCGTGCCGGAGCTGCTGCAAGCCCAATGCCGGCCCGAAGCCCTCGTGCCCGCCGTGCGCGCCTGGCTCGACGATCCGGCGGCCTGCGCGCAGGTCGCCGAGCGCTTTGCCGAACTGCACCATCTGCTGCGCCGCGACACGGCGCGGCTTGCCGCCGATGCCATCGCGCAGGTCGTTCAGGCTCGAGCAGCTCGGCCCTGAGTGGGCCCGGCCCGGACTCGTGGCCGGCGTCGACGAAGCCGGACGCGGACCGCTGGCCGGACCGGTGGTGGCGGCGGCGGTGATCCTCGACGAGCTGAGGCCGATCCAGGGCCTGGCCGACTCGAAGGCCTTGACGCCGCGTCGGCGCGAGCGCCTGTTCGACGAGATCCGCGCGCATGCCCTGTGCTGCGCCGTGGCCGAGGCCAGCGCCGAGGAGATCGACGGGCTGAACATCCTGCAGGCCACGCTGCTGGCGATGCAGCGCGCGGTCGCCGCGCTGCGCCTGACGCCGCAGCGCGTCGTCGTCGACGGCAACCGCAGGCCCGCGCTGCCGATGCCCTGCGCCGCCGTGGTGCGCGCCGACGCGCGCGTGGCGGCCGTGGCGGCGGCGTCGATCCTGGCCAAGGTGCACCGCGACCGCCTGTGCGTCGAGCTGCACGCGCGCTGGCCGCAGTACGGGTTCGACGCGCACAAGGGCTATCCCACGCCGGCCCACCTCGAGGCGCTGCGCGCGCACGGGCCCTGCGCGCAGCACCGGCGCAGCTTCGCGCCGGTGCGCGCGGCGCAGGCCGCCGCGCCCGACGCCTGCGCCGCGCGATGAGCGGCGGGCCCGAGCGCATCACATCGCGGCGCAACCCGCTGCTCGCCCGGCTGCGGCGGCTGGCGCAGGACAACGCCGGCTATCGCCGCAGCGGCGAGCTGTGGCTCGAAGGCGAACACCTGTGCACGGCGGCGCTTGCGCGCGGCTTGGCGCTGCCGCTGGCCGTGCTCGACGAGGCGGCGGCCGCCGCCGAGCCGCTGCGCGCAATCGCCTCCCGTGCGGCGCGCCAGGTGCTGCTGCCGCACGCGCTGTTCCGCTCGATCTCGGCGCTCGAGTCGCCGGGGCGCATCGGCTGCGTGCTGCCGCTGCCGGCGCCGCCCGCGATCGAAGCGCAGGCCGCGAGCGTCGTGCTCGACCGCGTCCAGGACGCCGGCAACGTCGGCAGCATCCTGCGCAGCGCCGCCGCCTTCGGCGTGCGCCAGGTGCTGGCACTGGGCGGCACGGCGGCGCTGTGGTCGCCCAAGGTGCTGCGCGCCGGCATGGGCGCGCATTTCGCGCTGCGGCTCGTCGAAGGGCTGGACGAGGGCGCGCTCGACGTCCTCGCCGTGCCGCTGGTGGCGGCCAGCCCGCACGCGCTCGAGACGCTCGAGCGTGGCGTGCTGCCGCAGCCCTGTGCCTGGATCTTCGGCCACGAAGGGCAGGGCGTGTCGGCCGCACTGCGCGCGCGCTGCGCATGCGTGCTGCGCATCCCGCAGCCCGGCGGCGAGGAGTCGCTCAACGTCGCCGCGGCGGCCGCGGTGTGCCTGTACGAATCGATGCGCCGGGCGGGCGGGGCGGGCGCGGCCGGCGGCTGATCCGATCGGGCCGGCCGCGGGTGCGGCGGGCGCGGGCCGGCTGCAAGCAGGCCGGGGCTCAGTACACCAGCCGGTCCGGCCGCAGATCGCGCAGGATCGTCGTCGCGATCTCCTCGATCGACTTGTGCGTCGACGACAGCCACTCGATGCCCTCGCGCTGCATCAGCGACTCGGCGGCGCGGACCTCGTGGCGGCAGTTGCCGAGCGAGGCGTAGATGCTGCCCGGCCGACGCTCGTGGCGCACCTGGGCCAGCCGCTCGGGGTCGATCGTCAGGCCGAAGCACTTGCTCTTGTAGGTCTCGAGCACGCTCGGCAGGCGGTTGCGCTCGAAGTCCTCGGGGATCAGCGGGTAGTTGGCGGCGCGGATGCCGTGCTGCATTGCGAGGTACAGGCTGGTCGGTGTCTTGCCGCAACGGCTGACGCCGACCAGGATGACGTCGGCGCTGTCGAGATGGCGTGCCGACTGGCCGTCGTCGTGCGCCAGGCTGAAGTTGATCGCGTCGATCCGGCCGTCGTACTCGGGACTCGCCGCGGGGTCCGAGAAGCGCCCGATGCGATGGTTGCTCTTGACGCCGAATTCGGTCTCGAGCGGTTCGATGAAGCTGCGGATCATGTCCAGCACGAGCGCCTTGCAGCCGCTGCCGGTGACGATGTCGCGCACATCGTCGCGCACGAGCGTGATGAAGGCGATCGGGCGCCGGCCCTCGGCCTCGGCCACCGCGTTGATCTCGGCCACCACGGCGCGCGCCTTGTCGGCGTTGTCGACGAAGGGCCGCCGCACGTGGCGCGGGCGCGAGGAAAACTGCGCCAGGACCGACTTGCCGAGGGTCTCGGCGGCGATCCCGGTGCCGTCCGAGACAAAGAACACGGTTCGTTCGGGCATGTGCGGCCGGCGCCTTCGGGACAGCGGATGCCGGCCCCGCTCATCATAGGTGAAAGTCCATAGAATCCCTGCAACACTCCGCCGCCCGGCCCCGAGATGTCCCCCTCGCGCCTACAACGACAGCGCCTCGCGCCACAGGCCTCGCGGCGGGAGACGGTCGCGCATGCGGAAGCACCGGTCTTGTCACATCACGGAGCTTTCACATGTCTTCGGCCTCGCTGGCGACCGCCCTGGTCGTACCGTTCGAACAACTGAGGATGACCGACGTCGAGGCGGTGGGCGGCAAGAACGCCAGCCTCGGCGAAATGATCAGCCAGCTCGCCGCGCGCGGCGTGCGCGTGCCCGGCGGTTTCGCGACCACGGCGCACGCCTTCCGCCTCTTCCTCGAGCAGGGGGGCTTGCGCGAGCGCATCGCCGACAAGCTCGGCACGCTCGACGTCGACGACGTGCGCGCGCTGGCCGAGGCCGGCGCCGCGATCCGCCGCTGGGTCGTGCGCACGCCGTTTCCGCCCGTCCTCGAGGAGCAGATCCGCGCCCACTTCGCGCGCCTGGCGGCCGACGCGCCCGAGGCCAGCTTCGCGGTGCGCAGCTCGGCCACCGCCGAGGACCTGCCCGACGCCAGCTTCGCCGGCCAGCAGGAGAGCTTCCTCAACGTCGCCGGCATCGACGACGTGCTCGAGCGCGTGCGCGAGGTCTTCGCCTCGCTCTACAACGATCGCGCGATCAGCTACCGCGTGCACAAGGGCTTCGCGCACGCCGAGGTGGCGCTCTCGGCCGGCGTGCAGCGCATGGTGCGCAGCGACCTCGGTGCAGCCGGCGTGATGTTCACGCTGGACACCGAGTCGGGCTTTCCCGACGTCGTGTTCGTCACCTCCGCCTTCGGCCTGGGCGAGACGGTGGTGCAGGGCGCGGTGAACCCCGACGAGTTCTACGTCCACAAGCCCACGCTCGAGGCCGGCCGGCCGGCCGTGATCCGGCGCGTGCTCGGCTCCAAGCTGCAGCGCATGGAGTTCGCCGCGCCGGCCGAGCGCGCGCTCGGCGGCCGGCTCGTGAAGGTGGTCGACACGCCGCCCGAGATGCGCAACCGCTTCTCGCTCGCCGACGCCGAGGTGAGCGAGCTCGCGCGCTATGCGCTCACGATCGAGAAGCACTACGGCCGGCCGATGGACATCGAGTGGGGCAAGGACGGCGTCGACGGGCGCCTGTACATCCTGCAGGCGCGCCCCGAGACGGTGAAGAGCCAGGGTGCGGGCAAGGGCGAACAGCGCTACCGCCTCAAGGGCGACCGCAGCCGCAGCACCGTGCTCGCCGAGGGCCGCGCCATCGGCCAGAAGGTGGGCACCGGCCCGGCGCGGCTGGTGCGCAGCCTGGCCGAGATGGAGCGCGTGCAGCCGGGCGACGTGCTCGTCACCGACATGACCGATCCGAACTGGGAACCGGTGATGAAACGCGCCAGCGCCATCGTCACCAACCGCGGCGGCCGCACCTGCCACGCGGCGATCATCGCGCGCGAACTCGGCATCCCGGCGGTGGTGGGCTGCGGCCACGCCACCGAGGCGATCCAGGAAGGCGCACTGGTCACCGTCTCCTGCGCCGAGGGCGACACCGGCTACGTCTACGACGGCCTGCTCGAGACCGAGATCACCGAGGTCCAGCGCGGCGCGATGCCGTACTGCCCGATCAAGATCATGATGAACGTCGGCAACCCGCAGCTGGCGTTCGAGTTCGCGCAGATGCCCAACGCCGGCGTCGGCCTGGCGCGGCTGGAGTTCATCATCAACAACAACATCGGCGTGCATCCGAAGGCGATCCTCGACTACCCGAACATCGACCCGGAGCTGAAGAAGGCGGTCGAGTCGGTGGCGCGCGGCCACGCCAGCCCGCGCGCCTTCTACGTCGACAAGCTGGCCGAAGGCGTGGCGACGATCGCCGCCGCGTTCTGGCCCAAGCCGGTGATCGTGCGCCTGTCGGACTTCAAGAGCAACGAGTACCGCAAGCTCATCGGCGGCACGCGCTACGAGCCCGACGAGGAGAACCCGATGCTCGGGTTCCGCGGCGCCAGCCGCTACATCAGCGGCGAATTCAGCGACGCCTTCGCGATGGAGTGCGAGGCGCTCAAACGCGTGCGCAACGACATGGGCTTCACGAACGTGGAGATCATGGTGCCGTTCGTGCGCACCGTGAAGCAGGCCGAGGCGGTGGTGCGCATGCTGGCCGAGCGCGGCCTGAAGCGCGGCGCGCAGGGCGGCGGCAACGGGCTGAAGCTGATCATGATGTGCGAGGTGCCGAGCAACGCCATCCTGGCCGAGCAGTTCCTCGAGCACTTCGACGGCATGTCCATCGGCAGCAACGATCTGACGCAGCTCACGCTCGGCCTGGACCGCGACAGCGGCCTGGAGCAGCTCGCGCACGACTTCGACGAGCGCGACCCGGCGGTCAAGGCGATGATCGCGCGCGCCATCGCCGCCTGCCGCGCCACCGGCAAGTACATCGGCATCTGCGGCCAGGGTCCGAGCGACCACCCGGACTTCGCCGACTGGCTGGCGCAGGAGGGTATCGTGTCGATCTCGCTCAATCCCGACACGGTGATCGACACCTGGGTGCGGCTGGCCGGGCGTTGACCTTCGGACCGTGCCGGCTCGCGCCGTGGTGATCTGCCGCCGCGCGCTCGGGCGAGCCTGAACCGGCATGAGACTGGCCCTGATCACCGACGTGCACGGCAACCGCGAAGCGCTGGAGGCGGTGCTCGAGCACGCGCAGGCGCAGGGCTGCGCGCGCTGCGCCTTCCTCGGCGACTTCGTCGGCTACGGCGCCGACCCGGGCTGGGTGGTCGATTGCGTCAAGGGCCTCGTCGCCGAGGGGGCGTTGGCGGTGCGCGGCAACCACGACGCCGGCGTCGCCGAGGCGCCGGCGGCGACGATGGTGCCGCTGGCGCGCCAGGTGGTCGAGTGGACGCGTGCCCAGCTGAGCGCCGCGCAGCTCGACTTCCTGCAGTCGCTGCCGCTCGCGCACGAGGAGGGCGAACTGCTGTTCGTGCACGCCAACGCGTTCGCGCCGGGGCGCTGGGAGTACATCGTCTCGCGTCACGATGCGGCGCGCAGCCTGCACGCCACGCGCCGCGTCTACACCTTCTGCGGTCACGTGCACGAGCCGCGCCTGTATCACCTGGCGGGCAGGCATTGCGGCGATTTCCTGCCGCACCCCGGCATGCCGGTCCCGGTGCCGCCGCACCGGCGCTGGCTGGCGCTGCCGGGCTCGGCCGGCCAGCCGCGCGACGGCAACCCCGCGGCCTGCTATGCGGTGTTCGAGTCCGACGAGCCGACCCTGACCTTCCATCGCGTGCCCTACGACCACGAGACCGCGGCGCGCAAGATCCTGGCCGCCGGCCTGCCCGAGGTGCTGGCGCACCGCCTGAGCGATGGCCGCTGACGCCGACCCCCGCCCCGCCGCGCATCCCGCACTGCCGCCGATGCGGCTCGAGGTCGGCGAAGTGATCGACGGTTTCCGCATCGAGGAGCGGCTGCACCAGGGCGGCATGGCGACGCTGTGGCGCGTCAGCCGCACGCCCGAGGCGCGCCTGGCCGAGGGCGTGCCCGAGGACATGCCGCTGCTGATGAAGGTGCCGCGCATCAAGGGCGGCGAGGACCCGGCCAGCATCGTCGGCTTCGAGGTCGAGCGCATGATCATGCCGACCCTGGTCGGGCCGCACGTACCGCGCTTCGTCGCCAAGGGCGACTTCACGCAGCGCCCCTACATCGTGATGGAGCATGTCCAGGGGCCCTCGCTCAAGCCGCGCTTCGACGCCGCGCCGCTCGCGCTCGACGAGATCATCGAACTGGGCGAGCGCGTCGCGCTGGCCGTGCACGACCTGCACCGCCAGCACGTCATCCACCTCGACCTCAAGCCGAGCAACATCGTGATGCGGCCCGACGGCACCGCGGTGCTGATCGACTTCGGCCTGTCGCGCCACGACCATCTGCCCGACCTGCTCGAGGAGCACTTCCGCCTGCCGATGGGCACCGGGCCCTACATGTCGCCCGAGCAGGTGCAGTACGTGCGCGGCGAGGCGCGCAGCGACCTCTTCGCGCTCGGCGTGATGCTGTACTGGTTCACGACCGCGGTGCGCCCGTTCGGCTCGCCCAACACGGTGCGCGGGCTGCGCAAGCGCCTGTACGTCGACCCGCCGCCGCCGCGATCGCTGCGGCCCGACTGCCCGCCCTGGCTGCAGGAGATCGTGCTGCGCTGCCTCGAAGTGCGGCCCGAGCGCCGCTTCCCGAGCGCGGCGCAACTCGCGCTGGCGCTGCGCGATCCGCTGCAGGTGCCGCTCACCGAGCGCGCCCAGCGGCTCGCGCGCAGCGGCGCGCTGGTGCGGCTGCGGCGCTGGTTCTTCGCCATCGGCAGCGAGCCGGATGCGCAGCGCCCGGGCGCGACGCCGGCGCTGCAGCGCAGCCCGATCATCGTCGCCGCGGTCGACACCGCCGGCTCCGAGCCCGATCTGCTGCATGCGCTGCGCGAGACCGTGCAACGCCTCGTGGTCTCGCTGCCCGGCGCGCGCCTGGCCTGCGTGACGGTGATGCGCACCGCGCGCATCGGCATGGACGAGCGCGTCGACCGCCACGGTCACAGCGTGCACGTCAAGCTGCTGGTCCAGCTCAAGCACTGGGCGCACCCGATCGGGCAGGCGCTCGAACTCGACGCCGGCCGGCTCACCTGTCACGTGCTGGAGGCGCCCGACGCGGCCGAGGCCGTCATCGAGTTCGCGCGGCGCAGCCGCGCCGACCAGATCGTCATGGGCGCGCGCGGCAACTCGGCCTTGCGCCGCTACCTGGGCAGCGTATCGTCGCAGGTAGCGGCAGCGGCCGAGTGCAGCGTCACCGTGGTGCGGGTGGCCGGGGCGGCCGATGTGGCCGGTGCGGCCGGTGCGGCCGGTGCGTCGGAGCGTTCGGCCGGCTTGCCGGCGCCGCCGAGCGATCATCGATGAACGACGACGATCTCTACATCAAGACTGCCGCCGGGTACGAAGCACTGCGCACGCGTTCGGCCGCGCTGCCGCCGCGTCTGCGCTCGATCCTCATCATGATCGACGGCGTGCGGCGCGTGCACCAACTGCGTGCGGCTGCGGCCACCATCGGCGCGCCGGCCGATGCGATCGAGACGCTGTCGGCGCTGGGGTTCATCGCTGCTGCGGTCCAGGCCTCGGCCGCCGCGGCCGAGGCCGCGCCGGCCGATCCGGCGGCGGCGGCGCTCGAGCGCTTCCGTCTGGCCAAGAAGTACATGAACGACACGGTGGTCGACGCGCTTGGCATCCGCGCCTTCATGTTCACGCTCAAGCTCGAGAAATGCGCCGTGCTGGCCGATCTGGCCCCGCTCGTTGCCGAGTACACGCGCTTGCTGACCAAGGCGCGCGGCGCGGACGTGGCCGGGGCGCTCGAGACGCGGCTGCGCGAGCTGCTGCGCTGAGGGCGGCGCGCCGCGCTCGGGTGAGACCCGGGCCGGATGGCCCGGATCGGCAGAGCCGGGCCGACGGGCCCGGCGTGCGCACGCCGACGGCGTCAGTCGTCCTTGTAGATGTCCACGTCCTTGGTCTCGCGCAGGAACAGCGTGCCGACGATGAAGGTCATGGCCGCGATGATGATCGGATACCACAGGCCCGAGTAGATGTTGCCCTGGGCGGCGACGATCGAGAACGACACCGCGGGCAGGAAGCCGCCGAACCAGCCGTTGCCGATGTGGTAGGGCAGGCTCATCGAGGTGTAGCGGATGCGCGTCGGGAACAGCTCGACCAGCATGGCCGCGATCGGGCCGTACACCATCGTCACGTAGATGACGAGGATGGTGAGGATCAGCACCAGCATCCACCAGTTGCCGCTGAAGGCCGGGATCGGGTCGGCCTTGGCCGGGTAGCCGGCATCCTTGAGCGCGGCGACGACTTCCTTCTCGAAGCGTGCCTTCTCGTCCTTGGCGTTGGGGGCACGGCCGTTGTAGCCGGCGATGGCCTTGTCGCCCACCTTCACGGTGGCCACCTGGACGTTGCTGGCCTCGATCTTGTCGTAGTTGATGCCGGCGTTCGACAGGTAGGTGCGCGTCAGGTCGCAGGCCGTGTAGAACTTGGCCGTGCCGGTGAGGTTCAGGATCAGGCCGCAGTCGCCGACCGGTGCTTCCACCGTGACCGGCGCCTTCTCGATCGCCGCCTCCAGCTTGGGGTTGGCGTAGATCGTCAGGCCCTTGAACAGCGGGAAGTAGGTCAGCACCGCGATCAGGCAGCCGGCCATGATGATCGGCTTGCGGCCGATCTTGTCCGACAACGAGCCGAAGAAGATGAAGAACGGCGTGCCGAGGATCAGCGACACCGCGATCAGGATGTTGGCCGTCGGCCCGTCGACCTTGAGGAAGGACTGCAGGAAGAACAGCGCGTAGAACTGGCCCGTGTACCACACGACCGCCTGGCCGGCGGTGCCGCCCAGCAGGGCCAGGATCACGATCTTGAGGTTGTGCCACTGGCCGAACGATTCCGACAGCGGCGCCTTGGACGTCTTGCCCTCGGCCTTCATGCGCGCGAACGCGGGCGACTCGCTGAGCCGCAGCCGGATCCAGACCGAGATCGCGAGCAGCACGCCCGACATGGCATACGGGATGCGCCAGCCCCAGGCGGCGAATTCCTTCTCGCCCATCCACAGCCGCGTGCCCAGGATGACCATCAGCGCCAGCATCAGGCCGACGGTGGCGGTGGTCTGGATCCACGAGGTGTAGAAGCCGCGACGGCCCTGCGGCGCGTGCTCGGCGACATAGGTCGCGGCGCCGCCGTATTCGCCGCCGAGCGCCAGGCCCTGCAGCAGGCGCAGGCTGATCAGCGTGATCGGCGCCATGATGCCCCAGCTGGCGTAGGTGGGCAGGAAGGTGACCAGGAAGGTCGACAGGCCCATGATCATGATCGTGATCAGGAACGTGTACTTGCGTCCGACCAAATCGCCCAGGCGCCCGAAGACGATGGCGCCGAACGGACGCACCGCGAAGCCGGCCGCGAAGGCCAGCAGGGTGAAGATGTCGCGCATCGCGGGGTCGAGCGCGGTGAAGAAGTTGGCCGCGATGATCCCGGCGAGCACGCCGAACAGGTAGAAGTCGTACCACTCGAACACCGTCCCGAGCGAGGACGCGAAGATGACCATCCGTTCTTCGGGGGTCATCGGCCTCGGTGCGGCGGAAGGGGCGCGCGCGCCCGGCGCGGTTGCGATGGCCATGGGCAGTTGTCTCCGGTGGATGTATGGCGGTGGCGCCTGCCGGCAGTGCAGGCAGGCGCACTTTTCGCGGGGCGCCTGACCATTCCCTTACAGCCGCTGTGCGAATGCCGAGCGGCGGCGGCGCTCAGCGCATGGCCTGGTTTCCCTCGGCAGCGTGGCCCTGCGGCAGGCCGCGGCGGGCGCCGCGCAGGGCCTCTGCGCTACGGGTTTTTCTGGTTATCGATTTCCCGCGTGTCGGCCGCGCCGCGCGCGCGCGGCTTCGCGCCAACAATCCGCGTCGTGTCGACCACGCACGCCGCCTTGTCGCTCCCGCCGTGCCGGCCCCGCTTCGCGTTCGAGGTCCGAGCGGGATGAACGCGGATGCCGGCGCCGACGGCCGCCGCCGCCACTGGCAGCGCAACAAGCGGCTGACCGCCGTGCTGCTGGTGCTGTGGTTCCTGGTCGGCTTCGTCGTCGCCTTCTTCGCGCGCGCGCTCAGCTTCGATTTCTTCGGCTGGCCCTTCAGCTTCTGGATGGCGGCCCAGGGCGCGCTGCTGGTCTACCTCGCGCTGGTCGGCTGCTACGCCTGGCGCATGCGCCGGCTCGATGCCGAGTGCGGCGCGCAGGAGGAGGACTCGCTTGACCGAATCGGCCCGTGAACTGCGCGCCGGTTTCAAGCGCCAGCTGAACCGGATCTACGTCTGGTACACGGCGGGCTTCGCGGTCTTCGTCGCCACGCTGGCGGTGGCCGAGCGCATGGGGCTGCCGCGCAGCGTGATCGGCATCGTCTTCCTGCTCGCAACCGTGGCGCTCTATGCCGGCATCGGCCTGATGTCGCGCACCAACGATCCGGACGAGTACTACGTGGCCGGCCGCCGCGTGCCGGCGATGTACAACGGCATGGCCACCGCCGCCGACTGGATGAGCGCGGCCTCGTTCATCAGTCTGGCCGGCACGCTGTACCTGAGCGGCTACGGCGGTCTCGCCTACATCATGGGCTGGACCGGCGGCTACTGCCTGGTGGCGCTGCTGCTCGCGCCGTACCTGCGCCGCTTCGGTCAGTTCACGATCCCCGACTTCCTCGGCGCGCGTTACGGCGGCGCCGCGCCGCGCCTGGTGGGCGGCGCGATCGCGATCCTGGTCTCGTTCGTCTACGTCGTGGCGCAGATCTACGGCGTCGGTCTGATCACGGCGCGCCTGTCGGGCCTGAACTTCGAGATCGGGATCTTTGTCGGCCTGGGCGGCATCCTCGTGTGCTCGTTCCTCGGCGGCATGCGCGCGGTGACCTGGACGCAGGTCGCGCAGTACATCGTGCTGATCGTGGCCTACCTCGTGCCGCTGGTCTGGCTGTCGGTCAAGCAGACCGGCGTGCCGCTGCCGCAGCTCGTCTACGGCCAGCAGCTCGAGCGCGTCACGGCCAAGGAACGCGAGCTGATGCGCGACCCGAAGGAGCGCGAGGTGATCGCCGCCTTCCAGGCGCGCGCCGACGAACTGGACGCCAAGCTGCGCGACGTGCCGGCGGCGCTGGCCGCCGAGCGCGCGGCGGCGCAGCAGCGGCTGGCGCAACTGCGCGCGGCCAATGCGCCGCTGGCACGCATCCAGGCGGCCGAACGTGCGCTGGCGGCGGTGCCGCGCGACGCCGCCGCGGCGCGCGTGGCGTGGACGGCCGCCCGGGACGCCGCCGAGCAGCGCGCGCGGCCGCTGGCGGGCATGCCGCCGCACGCACAGGCCTACGCCGGCGACCCCGACGGCACGCGCGCCGAGCGGCGCGCCTACGACGACTCGCGCGCCAACTTCCTCGCCCTCGCGTTCTGCCTGATGGTGGGCACGGCCGGACTGCCGCACCTGCTGGTGCGCAGCTACACCACGCCCTCGGTGCGCGAGGCACGCGCGTCGGTGACCTGGTCGCTGCTGTTCATCCTGCTGCTGTACGTGTCGGCGCCGGCGCTCGCCGTGCTCGTCAAGTACGAGGTGTTCAACCTGCTGGTGGGGACGCCGTTCGACCAGCTGCCGCCCTGGATCGCCGCCTGGTCGAAGGTCGACCCGGGTCTGCTCGCGGTGAGCGACGTCAACCACGACGGCGTCTTCCAGCTCGGCGAGATGCGCATCGGCGGCGACATCATCGTGCTGGCGATGCCCGAGATCGCCGGGCTGCCGTTCGTCGTTTCGGGCATGGTGGCCGCCGGCGGGCTGGCCGCCGCGCTGTCCACGGCCGACGGCCTGCTGCTGACGATCTCGGCCGCGCTGTCGCACGACCTGTACTACAAGACCATCGACCCGCAGGCGCCCACCGGCCGGCGCGTGATGCTGTCCAAGGTGCTGTTGCTGGTGGTGGCGCTGGCCGCCGCCTACGTGGCCTCGCTGAGAGTTGCCGACATCGTGTTCCTGGTGTCGGCGGCGTTCTCGTTCGCGGCCGCCGGCCTGTTCCCGGCGCTCGTCGCGGGCATCTTCTGGAAACGCGCCAACCGCGCGGGCGCGGTGCTCGGCATGCTGGCCGGGCTGGGCGTGACGTTCTACTACATGGTCACCACGCACCCCTGGCTGCACGCCGCCTTCGGGGTCGGCAGTCCGGTCGCCGACAACCTGTGGTTCGGCATCCAGCCGATCTCGGCCGGGGTGTTCGGCGTTGTCGCGGGCTTCGGCGTCATCGTCGTCGCGAGCCTGCTCGGCCCCGCGCCGGGCCCGCGCGAGCGCGCGCTGGTCGACGAGGTGCGCTTCCCGGGCCGCGCACCCAAGCCCTGACGCAGCGCTGCGTGCCGCCGCGTTATACTTCGCGGCTTTTCGCCTTGCCGCACCTGCACTCCCGACGCTTGCGGGGCGGCTTCGGGCGCCGCCGCCGTTGCGGTGGCGGACGCCGAATCCACGAGGAGATCTCATGCGTCACTATGAAATCGTGCTCCTGATCCACCCGGATCAGAGCGAGCAGGTTCCGGCGATGCTGGAACGGTACAAGGGTCTGGTCAGCGCCGCCGGCGGCAAGGTGCACCGGGTCGAGGACTGGGGCCGCCGCCAGCTCGCCTACATGATCCAGAAGCTGGCCAAGGCGCATTACCTGTGCCTGAACATCGAATGCGGGCAGGCGACGCTGGACGAGCTCGAAACGGGCTTTCGCTTCAACGATGCCGTGCTGCGCCACCTCACGGTGGCCAGGTCCAAGGCCGAGACCGCGCCCTCGGTGATGATGAAGGCGGTCGAGCGCGAGGAGGCGCGCAAGGAGCGCCAGGAGGCGTCGGCCTGACGATGCCGCTCGCCCGCGGCGCCACGCCGGCGAGCCGGGCTTGAACCGGCTCGTTCTGACGGCGACGCTGGTGCAGCGCTCGGCGCTGCGCTTCACCCCCGCCGGGCTGCCGGCGCTGGACCTGCAGCTCGCCCACGAGAGCACGGTCAGCGAGGACGGCCAACCACGCAAGGTCTCGCTCGAGATGCGCGCGGTGGCGATCGGGGCGATCACGCAGCCGCTGGCGGCGCTGGCGCTGGGCGAGGCGGCCGACTTCGGCGGCTTCGTCGCCGGCGCACGCAACGGGCGCGGCCTCGTCTTCCACGTCACGGCGCTCGAGCGCTGAGACTGCAACCCCGGATACCGTTTCGAGCAACACTCATCCATTTCCCAGGAGCACAAGATGCCAACTTCCCGAGGCAAAGGGCGCGGCGCCAAGGACAAGCGACCCAAGCGCAGCTCGCAGTCGCTGCTGTTCCGCCGCAAGCGCTTCTGCCGCTTCACGGTGGCCAAGGTCGAGGAGATCGACTACAAGGACATCGACACGCTGCGCGACTTCGTCGGCGACAACGGCAAGATCACGCCCGCGCGCCTGACCGGCACGCGCGCGTTCTACCAGCGGCAGCTGACCACCGCGATCAAGCGCGCGCGCTTCCTCGCGCTGCTGCCCTACAGCGACCAGCATCGCGTCTGAGCGGGAGGGTTCCGACATGCAAGTCATTCTGCTCGAGAAGGTCGGCAAGCTCGGCAACCTGGGCGAAGTCGTCAAGGTCAAGGACGGCTACGCGCGCAACTACCTGATTCCGGGCAAGCTGGCGCGCCGCGCGACCGAAGCCGCGATCAAGGAGTTCGAGCTGCGCCGTGCCGAGCTGGAGAAGGCGGCCGCGGCCAAGCTCGAGGCAGCCAGGTCGCTGGGCGAGCAGCTGCAGGGCAAGGTCGTGCGCATCACGCAGAAGGCGGGCGTCGACGGCCGGCTGTTCGGCTCGGTCACCAACGCCGACATCGCCGAGGGCCTGGGCAAACTGGGCCTGGCCGTGCACAAGAGCCAGGTGCGCCTGGGCGCCGGGCCGATCAAGACCGTCGGCGACCATGTCGTCACGGTGGCGCCGCACGGCGACGTCGTGGCCGAAGTCACCGTGCAGGTGGTGGCGCAGGTCGACTGAAGGCGGCGTTGTCGCAGGCAGCGAAGGCCGGCATGCGCCGGCCTTCGTGCTTGTGGGCGCGCAATGAGCGGGCAATGAGCGGGCAATGAGCGGGCAATGAGCGGGCAATGGGCCGGCGGCGGGCGCGATTTCCCCGTTCGGCGCACCGCTCGTCCCCAGACTTGTCCACCGCCGGCGGCGGCAATCGGCCCTACGATCACGTCCACGATGAGCGCCCTGACCGACTCCCGCGACAACCGTTCGCCACATGAGCCGCGCGAGCCGCGCGAGCCGCGCGAGGCGCGCGACGACGAAGTAGCGCGCCTGCGCGTGCCGCCGCATTCGGTGGAGGCCGAGCAGAGCGTGCTCGGCGGCTTGCTGATCGACAACCTCGCCTGGGACCGCGCCGCCGACTTGCTGGGCGCGAGCGACTTCTACCGCTACGAGCACCGGCTCATCTACGGTGCCATCGCCGCGCTCGTGCAGGCCAGCCGGCCGGCCGACGTGATCACGGTGTTCGAGAAGCTGCAGGGCCTGGGCCAGGAGGGCGACGCCGGCGGCCTGGCCTACCTCAACGCGCTGGCGCAGAGCGTGCCGAGCGCGGCCAATCTGCGCCGCTACGCCGAGATCGTGCGCGAGCGCGCCATCCTGCGCAAGCTCATCGGCGCCAGCGACGAGATCGCCACCAGCGCCTTCAACCCGCAGGGCCGCGCCGTCGCCCAGGTGCTCGACGAGGCCGAGGGCCGGATCCTGCGCATCGGCGAGGAGGGTTCGCGCCAGCGCAGCGGCTTTCAGAGCATCGACGGCCTGGTGACGCAGCTGATCGACCGCGTCAACGAGCTGCACGACCACGGCGCCGAGGACGTGACCGGCGTGCGCACCGGCTACTACGAGCTCGACCGCCTCACGGCCGGCCTGCAGCGCGGCGATCTGCTCGTGCTGGCCGCACGCCCGTCGATGGGCAAGACGGCGTTCGCGCTCAACATCGCCGAGCACGTGGCGGTGAAGGAGGAACTGCCGGTGCTCGTGTTCTCGATGGAGATGGGCGCCTCGCAGCTGGCGCTGCGCATGGTGGGCTCGATCGGCCGCATCAACCAGCAGCACCTGCGCACCGGCCGGCTCGACGCCGACGAGTGGGGCCGCCTGGCCGAGGCTGCCGACCGCCTGGGCAAGGCGCCGATCTACATCGACGAGACGGCGGCGCTCACGGTGGCCGAGCTGCGCGCGCGCGCGCGCCGCATGGCGCGCCAGTGCGGCGGGCTCGGCCTGGTGTGCATCGACTACCTGCAGCTCATGAGCGGCAGCAGCGGCAGCGAGGAGAACCGCGCCACCGAGCTGGGCGAGATCTCGCGCGGCTTGAAGGCGCTGGCCAAGGAGCTGCAGTGCCCGGTGATGGCGCTCTCGCAGCTCAACCGCAGCGTCGAGAGCCGCAACGACAAGCGGCCGATGATGAGCGACCTGCGCGAGTCCGGCGCCATCGAGCAGGACGCCGACGTCATCATGTTCATCTACCGCGACGAGTACTACACCAAGGAAGCCTGCAAGGAACCCGGTGTCGCGGAGATCATCGTCGCCAAGCAGCGCAACGGCCCGGTCGACACGATCAAGCTCACCTTCCTCAAGCCGCAGACGCGCTTCGAGAACCGGGCCGTCGAAGGCGACGACGCGTACTGAGCAAGGCGGCCAGCGGCCGCTCGCGCCGGCGCAGTCGCCAACGCCGCGCGCGTCGCGGGCAGCCGCGCTAGGCGGGATCCAGGCTCGCGGTCGGCACTGCGGCCGACTTCGTCGGGTCCGTGCCGACCGAAGGGGCGCCGGGCGCGCGTGCCGACTCGGCGCTCGGCTTCGAATCGACGCCGTGGCCGGCCTGGGCGCGCCGCAGCACCAGCGCTCCCGCCTTGCGGCCGTTGGCCTCGACCAGCGGCGAGCGCTGCGGCGCGATGCGCTTGCGCAGGTCTTCGAGGGCGATCGTCAACGCCGGCGCCGCGTCGATGCGCTGGCGGTAGCGCTGCAGCGCCGCGCGCGCCGTGTCCATGAGCTTGGCGTTCAGCGTCGATTCGACGTCGGCGATGAGCTGGCGCACGGCCTGTTCGGGCTGGCCCTTGAGGGCGAAGGCCATGGCCGCTTCGGCCAGCCGGCCGATCTGGGCGTGGCCGGCCTGGATGCGCTCGCCGTGCGGCGGGTGCAGCGCCGCGGCGCGCACCAGCAGCTCGGTGTGGATCTTCGAGCCGGTGTGGCGCTGCGCGATGCGGTCGATCCACTGCTCGGCGCCCTCGACCGGGGTGCCTGTGCTGGCGATCATCGCGAGCAGCCCGAGCATGTTGCTCGCCGCCTCGAGGTCGAAGTCGACGGCGTCGAGCTCGGCGGCCAGGCCGTCGATCATCGCCATCGCGTCGGCCTGGCGCTGATGCAGCAGCAGCAGCAGCACGTTGGCCACGCGCGACAGGCGCGACAGACGCTGGCTCTGCGGCGCCTTGGCGAGCACGGCGCCCAGGTCGTCGCAGCAACGCTGCAGGCCGCGCGTATCGCCTTCGTGGAAGCGCGCGAAGGCGAGCAGCACGGCGGTCTGCCAGTCGAACATCTTCGAGCCCATGCCCACGCGCACGGCGCGGTCGAAGCACTTGGCGGCCTCGGCCAGATCGCCGCGGTAGTAGGCGAGCATGCCGGCCTTCTGCAGCCGCGTGACCGATTCGGGCGTGAGCGAAGCGGCCTTGACGTAGACCTCCATCGCGCCGGCGAAGTCGCCTTGCTCGAGGCGCGCCCGGCCCATCACGTCGTAGGCGTCGACGAAGGTCGGGTCCTCGAGGATGAGCGACTCGAGCGTGCGCACCGCCTTGGCCATCTCGCCGCCCTCGATCTGCGCGCGCGCCACGCCCAGCTTGGCCCAGGGCAGGGCGCGCGCGCCGAGGACGGCGTCGAACAGCGCGCGCGCCTCGTCGTGGCGGCCCAGGTTCAGCAGCAGCTCGGCGCCGATGCGCGCCGCGTACAGCCAGTATTCCTGGCGGCGCTGGAAGCGCTCGAGGCAGTACTGGGCTGCCGTCTCGTAGCGGCCGGCGTCCACCGCCTCGAGGATGTCCTTGAGCACCGCCTTGCGCCGGCGCGCATGGGCCAGTCGATCGGCCAGGTTGGCCGTGTTGTGCGGCTTGAGCAGGTAGCTGTCGAGGGCCGACTCGGCCGCTTCGGCCACCTTGGCGTAGGTGGCCTCGCTCGTGATCATGATGAAGACCGTGCTCAGCGGCAGCAGCTGGTTGCGCCGCAGGTCGTCGAGCAACTGCTGGCCGGTGCCCTCGCTGTCGGGGAAGCGCTGCTCGCACAGCACGATGTCGTAGCGCGTCGTTTCGAGGCGGTTGCGCGCCTCGGCGATGCGGCCGCACTGGCTGACGTTGCCGACGCCGAGCTCGCGCAGCTGCGAGCACAGCACGCTGCGCGTGGTCGGGTTGCCGTCGATCACCAGCGCCCGCGCCTTGTGCATTTCGTCGCGGAAGCGACCGGCTTGGCGCAGGGCGGCACGGCTCGTCACGAGAGCGGAGTTGGGCGTCACGGCTGGCGGCAGGCTGGTGAGACCACCCTTATCGGCCGGCCGCGCCGCGACTTGACGCGCGCGGGCGCTACTTGAACAGATCCTTCACCCGGTCGGCCCAGCTCTTGGCGTTGGGCGAGTGGCGCTCGCCGCCCTTCCTGAAGCTCTCGTCGAGCTCGCGCAGCAGCTTCCTCTGGTGCTCGGTGAGCTTGACCGGGGTCTCGACGGCGACGTGGCAGTACAGGTCGCCCGGGTAGCTCGAGCGCAGGCCCTTGATGCCCTTGCCGCGCAGGCGGAAGGTCTTGCCGTGCTGCGTGCCCTCGGGCAGCTCGATCTCGGCCTTGGCCGCGCCGAGCGTGGGTACTTCGATGGCGCCGCCGAGCGCCGCCGTCGCCAGCCCGACCGGCACCGTGCAGTGCAGATCGTCGCCGTCGCGCTCGAAGATCTCGTGCGGCTTGACGCGGATCTCGATGTAGAGGTCGCCCGGCGGGCCGCCGTTGCTGCCGGGCTCGCCGTTGCCCGCCGAGCGGATGCGCATGCCTTCGTTGATGCCGGGCGGGATCTTGACCTCGAGCGTCTTCTGCCGCTTGATCCGGCCCGCGCCATGGCAGCTCGGGCAGGGCTCGGGGATGAACTTGCCGCTGCCGTGGCAATGCGGGCAGGTCTGCTGGATGCTGAAGAAGCCCTGGCGCAGGTGCACCGTGCCGCTGCCGTTGCAGCTCGGGCAGGGCTTGGCGCCGGTGCCGGGCTTGGCGCCCGAGCCGTGGCAGGTCTCGCAGCCGTCCCAGCTCGGCACGCGGATCTGCGTGTCCTTGCCGGCCGCGGCCTCCTCGAGCGTGATCTCCATCGCGTAGCTCAGGTCGTTGCCGCGATAGACCTGCTGGCCGCTGACGCCGCCGCCGCGGCCGCGGCCGCCGCCGAAGATGTCGCCGAAGATGTCGCCGAAGGCCTCGGCGAAGCCGCCGAAGCCCTCGGCGCCCGCGCCGCGACCCATGTTCGGGTCGACGCCGGCATGGCCGAACTGGTCGTAGGCCGCGCGCTTGGCGGAGTCGGAGAGCATCTCGTAGGCCTCCTTGGCCTCCTTGAACTTCTCCTCGGCCTTCTTGGCCGTGTCACCCTGATTGCGGTCAGGGTGGTGCTTCATCGCCAGCTTGCGGTAGGCCTTCTTGATGTCGTCGTCCGAGGCGTTCTTGGGCACCCCGAGCACGTCGTAGTAGTCGCGCTTGGCCATCTGGCTCGTGTTGTGGTCTTGCAAAAACGGGTTCGCCGCGGCAGGACGGGGCAAGCCCCCTCATCCCGCACGCGGCGCGGCGAGCGGCCGGCGCAGCCCGCTCGCGCGGGCGGCCGGCGCCGCACGCGCGCTCACTTGCGCACTTCCTTGAAGTCCGCGTCCACCACATTGTCGTCGGCGGACTGGCCCGGCTGCGCCTGGGCGCCCGCGCCCTCCGCGCCCGGCGCCGCGCCCGCCGCGGCCTGCGTCTGGGCGTACATCTTCTCGCCGAGCTTCTGGCTGGCCGTCATCAGCGCCTCGGTGCGCGCTTCGATGGCCGCCTTGTCGTCTTCCTTCAAGGCCTCTTCCACCGCCTTGATCGCGGCCTCGATCTTCTCCTTCTCGCCGGCGTCGAGTGCCGCACCGTGCTCGGCCAGGCTCTTCTTCACCGAATGCACCATCGCATCGGCCTGGTTGCGCGCCTGCACGAGTTCGAACTTCTTGTGGTCCTCGGCCGCGTTGACCTCGGCATCCTTCACCATCTTCTCGATCTCGGCCTCCGACAGGCCCGAGTTCGCCTTGATGGTGATCTTGTTCTCCTTGCCGGTGCCCTTGTCCTTGGCGCTGACGTGCAGGATGCCGTTGGCGTCGATGTCGAACGTGACTTCGATCTGCGGCAGGCCGCGCGGCGCCGGCGGGATGCCTTCGAGGTTGAACTCGCCGAGCGACTTGTTGCCCTGCGCCATCTCGCGCTCACCCTGGTAGACCTTGATCGTCACCGCCGGCTGGTTGTCGTCGGCGGTGGAGAACACCTGGCTGAACTTGGTCGGGATGGTGGTGTTCTTCTTGATCATCTTGGTCATCACGCCGCCCAGCGTCTCGATGCCGAGCGACAGCGGCGTGACGTCGAGCAGCAGCACGTCCTTGCGCTCGCCCGACAGCACCTGACCCTGGATGGCCGCGCCCACCGCCACCGCCTCGTCGGGGTTGACGTCCTTGCGCGGCTCCTTGCCGAAGAAGGCCTTGACCTTGTCCTGCACCTTGGGCATGCGCGTCATGCCGCCGACCAGGATCACGTCCTCGATCTCGCCGACCTTGACGCCGGCGTCCTTGATCGCGGTGCGGCAGGGCTCGATCGTGCGCTCGATCAGGTCCTCGACCAGGGCCTCGAGCTTGGCGCGCGTGAGCTTGATGTTGAGGTGCTTCGGGCCCGACGCGTCGGCCGTGATGTAGGGCAGGTTGACGTCGGTCTGCGTGCTGCTGGAGAGCTCGATCTTGGCCTTCTCGGCGGCTTCCTTCAGGCGCTGCAGCGCCAGCACGTCCTTGGTCAGGTCGACGCCTTGCTCCTTCTTGAACTCGGTGACGATGTAGTCGATGATGCGCTGGTCGAAGTCCTCGCCGCCGAGGAACGTGTCGCCGTTGGTGGAGAGCACTTCGAACTGCTTCTCGCCGTCGACGTCGGCGATCTCGATGATCGAGATGTCGAAGGTGCCGCCGCCCAGGTCGTACACGGCGATCTTGCGGTCACCCTTGCCGGCCTTGTCGAGGCCGAAGGCGAGCGCCGCGGCGGTCGGCTCGTTGATGATGCGCTTGACGTCCAGGCCGGCGATGCGGCCGGCGTCCTTGGTGGCCTGGCGCTGGCTGTCGTTGAAGTAGGCCGGCACCGTGATCACGGCTTCCGTGACCGGCTCGCCGAGGTAGTCCTCGGCGGTCTTCTTCATCTTGCGCAGCACCTCGGCACTGACCTGCGGCGGCGCGAGCTTCTTGCCGCGCACCTCGAGCCAGGCGTCGCCGTTGTCGGCGGCCGAGATCCTGAAGGGCATCAGGTCGATGTCCTTCTGCACTTCCTTCTCGGCGAACTTGCGGCCGATCAGGCGCTTGACGGCGTACAGCGTGTTCTTCGGGTTGGTGACCGCCTGCCGCTTGGCGCTGGCGCCGACCAGGATCTCGCCGTCGTCCTGGTAGGCGATGATCGACGGCGTGGTACGCGCGCCTTCGCTGTTCTCGATGACCTTGGTGGTGTTGCCTTCCATGATGGAGACGCACGAGTTCGTGGTGCCCAGGTCGATGCCGATGATCTTGGCCATGTTGCTTTCCTGCGGGTGCGGTGAGGTTGTTTTGGAGTTGCGGGTCGCGCCGCCGCTTTCAAGCCGCGGCGCGACGCGGGGCGTTCACTTCGGCGCGGCCACGGCCACGAGCGCCGGCCGCAGCACGCGCTCGTTGAGGAGGTAGCCTTTCTGCAGCACGAACACGATCGTGTTGGCTTCCTGCTCGGAGGGCACGACGCTCATCGCCTGGTGCCGGTTCGGATCGAAGCGGGTGCCCGGCGGCGGCGCGATGAGGGCGATCCGGTTCTTCTCGAGCGCCGTCATGAACTGGCGCAGAGTGGCGTGTACGCCCTCTTGCATCTGCTCGGCCGTCGCGTTGCCGATCGCGGTGGCCGCCTCCAGGCTGTCGAGCACCGGCAGCAGGCTCTCGGCGAAGGCCTCGACGGCGAACTTGCGCGCCTTGGCGACATCGTCCTCGGCGCGGCGGCGCACGTTCTCGGTCTCGGCCTTGGCGCGCAGGTAGGCGTCGGAAACCTCGGCGTGGCGCGCCTGCAGATCGGCCAGCTGGGCTTCGGCGTCGGCCGTCGGGTTGGGGCCGGCGCAGGCTGCGCTCGGCTGAGATTGGGCCTCGTTGGCCGCGTCGGGGGTCGGACTGTTCATGATGTGGAAGACTGCTGACCCGGGCAGGGTGGGGGCGATGCGGCGGGCTTCAAGGGGCGCGCGCAGCCGATTGCAGCGATGGCGACGCACGAGTCCGGCAGCCGGCGGGCCCGCGATCGGCGTCGCGCCGCAGCAGCGGCTAGACTGAAGTTCCGCGCCCGCGCATGAGGCGAGGCGCCTGCAAGTCCCTGACGCACAACGCAAAACTGGCCCTTCGGGGCCTTTTTTGCACCCAAATGTGTAGTCACTAAAATATATTGCAATTGCGTTACGAGCAGCGCACAATCTCTGCTCATGGCTTCTCGCACCGGCCCCGTGCATGTCGTCACCACGCGGCGCGTCTACAAGGACAAGGTCTACTGCACCCACCTGCTGCGCCGCAGTTACCGCCAGGACGGCAAGGTCAAGAACGAGACCCTGGGCAACCTCTCGCACCTGCCCGATGCGCTGATCGACATCGTCCGGCGCTCGCTGCAGGGCGAGACCTTCGTGGCCGCTTCGCAGGCCTTTGAGGTGGTGGGCTCGCGCGCCCACGGTCACGTGCAGGCCGTGGCGCTGGCCATGCAGCGCCTGGGATTGGCCTCGGTGCTGGCCTCTACCCCCAGCCGTGAACGCGATCTGGTGTTGGCCATGGTGGCTTCGCGCATCGTGCAGCCCGACACCAAGCTGGCCACCACCCGGCGCTGGCACTGCTCGACCCTGGCCGAGGAGTTCGGCGTTGCCGATGCCAGCGAGGACGATTTGTATGCCGCCATGGATTGGCTGCTGACCCGCCAGGACGCCATCGAGCACAAGCTTGCCGCACGCCACCTGCGCGAGGATGCGCTCGTGCTGTATGACCTGTCGTCGAGCTACTTCGAGGGCACTTGCTGTCCGCTGGCCAAGCGCGGCTACAGCCGCGATGGCCGACCCGGTACGCTGCAGGTCAACTACGGGTTGCTCACCGATGCGCGCGGCTGCCCGGTAGCCGTCTCGGTGTTCGATGGCAACACCGCCGACAGCCTGACCTTCCTGCCGGCCGTGCAGCGCGTGCGCGAGCGCTTCGGGCTGGCGCAGGTGGTGATGGTGGGCGACCGCGGCATGGTCTCGCAAAAGGCCATCGACGAGCTTCGCGGCCAGGGCGGCGTGGACTGGATCACGGCGCTCAAGAGCGTCTCGATCCGCTCGCTGCTCGAGCAGGGCCAGCTGCAGCTGGGCTTGTTCGATCAGCGCAACCTGGCCGAGATCACGTCGCCGGAGTACCCCGGCGAGCGGCTGGTGGCCTGCCGCAACGATGCGCTGTCCAGGCTGCGTGCGCACAAGCGCGAGAGTCTGTTGCAAGCCACCGAGGCCCTGCTGGGCGTGATCAAGGCCAGCGTGGATGCCGGCCGGCTTGCCGGGCAGGACAAGATCGGCGTGCAGGTGGGCAAGGTCATCAACCGGCACAAGGTGGCCAAGCACTTCGAGCTGAGCATCGGCGATGCCTCGCTGGCCTGGAGGCGAAGGCAAGACGCGATCGATGCCGAGGCGGCGCTGGACGGGCTGTACGTCATCCGCACCTCGCTGCCGGCCAAGAGCATGGATGCACCGAGTTGCGTGCGCAGCTACAAGGCCTTGGCCAGTGTGGAGCGGGCCTTCCGTTCACTGAAGACGGTGGACTTGAAGGTGCGCCCCATTCACCATCGATTGGCCAATCGGGTGCGCGCGCACATCCTGCTGTGCATGCTGGCGTTCTACGTCGAGTGGCACATGCGCGAGGCTTGGGCGCCGCTGATGTTCGCCGACACCGATCAAGCGGCCAAGGCAACGCGCGACCCGGTGGCTCCAGCCAGGCGATCGGCCTCGGCGCTGCGCAAGGCCGCATCCAAACAGATCGACGACGAGCAGCCCGCACACAGCTTCGCCACCCTGATGGCCGAGATGGCCACCCTCGTGCGCAACACCTGCCGTGCTCCCTGCGCCGACGCCGCCGCGCCGACCTTCGAGCTGCTCACCACCGCCACCGCACACCAACAGCGCGCCATGGCGCTGATCCAGGCCATCCACCCGTAGTCAGAAACCAAAACCCAAAATCCATCGCAAGTGCTTGATGGAACAAGAGAACTTGGGTCGGCGATGGTGGAACTTCAGCTTCACCGCCAGCCCGTATTCGGTGAACGCGGTCTGCACCGCCGGCGCTTCGAAGCTCTGCCTGGCCAACCAACGATCGTGCGCACCACACCACGAGGTCTTGCCGCCATAGCGTCTGTCGTGGCGCAGCAACAAGCCCTTGAGCTGTTGTCGCACTTGCCTGCGGCTGTTGACGGCGTCTTCGCGTGCACGTGCCAGGTCCCGGATCGCCTCGTCGGCCGGATCAGGGACCCACACGGCGCTGAGTTGGCCCGCACGCGAGCACGCAGCCAGGTCCACGCTGTCTCGCGCATCGGTCTTGACGCGCTGGCCCGCTTGCCGAGGCATCTTCGACGGTGCGATCACCTCGCAGCTGTAGCCCCTGGCGCTCAAGGCGCGCTGCAGTCCATAGCCGGTGGGCCCGGCCTCATAGACCACATGCAATTGCTCAGGCGCGCCCACCCTGGCCAGCACGTTCAACAGCTTGGGCAGGTCATGCACGACCTTGCCGATCAGCCTCGCCTTGTCGCGCCCAGCATCGGCCGCAGCCACCGTGATGCTGTCCTTGTGGACGTCCAGGCCCACGTGAATCTTGCTGCGCTCGTCCATGGTCGGTCTCCTGGTTGTTGACGGCCCAGCCTTCAGCATGCAGCTCTACGCGCCTCGGCGCGCAACCTACGGTGTTGGAGACCGGCCACCTACATCGGCGCGGCGACCATGATGTCTAGAATCGACGTCGATGCCGGCCCAGCATTCGCCGGCGCAGAACAAGACGCAGCGATGGCATTGATCGTTCACAAGTACGGCGGCACGTCGATGGGCTCGACCGAGCGCATCCGCAGCGTGGCGCAGCGCGTGGCCAAGTGGCAGCGCGCCGGCCACCGGATGGTGGTGGTGCCCTCGGCGATGAGCGGCGAGACGAATCGCCTGCTCGGCCTGGCCAGGGAACTGATGCCGCAGGCGGCCACGCCCGAGGCGATGCGCGAACTCGACGCCGTGGCCGCGACCGGCGAGCAGGTGTCGGTCGGCCTGCTCGCACTGGCGCTGCAGGCCGAAGGCGTGCCGGCGGTGAGCTACGCCGGCTGGCAGGTGCCGATCGAGACCGACTCGGCCTTCACGAAGGCGCGCATCGGCCGCATCGACGACGCGCGCGTGCGAGCCGACCTCGCTGCCGGCAAGGTGGTGATCGTCACCGGCTTCCAGGGCATCGACGCCGAGGGCAACGTGACGACGCTCGGGCGTGGCGGCAGCGACACCTCGGCCGTGGCCATGGCCGCCGCGTTGAAGGCCGACGAGTGCCTCATCTATACCGACGTCGACGGCGTCTACACCACCGATCCGCGCATCGTGCCCGAGGCGCGCCGCCTGCACTCCATCAGCTTCGAGGAGATGCTGGAGATGGCGAGCCTGGGCAGCAAGGTGCTGCAGATCCGCTCGGTGGAGTTCGCCGGCAAGTACCGCGTGCCGGTGCGCGTGCTGTCGAGCTTCACGCCCTGGGACATCGCGCTCGACGAGGAAGCCGCGTCGGGCACCCTGATCACCTTCGAGGAAGACGAGAAGATGGAACAAGCCATCGTGGCCGGCATCGCGTTCAACCGCGACGAGGCGAAGATCAGCGTGCTCGGCGTGCCCGACCGTCCCGGCATCGCGTTCCAGATCCTGGGGCCGGTGGCCGAGGCCAACATCGACGTCGACGTCATCATCCAGAACGTCTCGAACGACGGCCGCACCGACTTCAGCTTCACCGTGCCGCGCAACGAGTACCTGCGCGCGATGGACCTGCTCAGGAGCCGGGTGCAGCCGGCGATCGGCGCGGCCGACGTGCGCGGCGATCCGCGCATCTGCAAGGTCTCGATCGTCGGCATCGGCATGAAGAGCCACTCGGGCGTCGCGGCACGCATGTTCCGCGCGCTCTCGGAGGAGGGCATCAACATCCAGATGATCACCACGAGCGAGATCAAGACCAGCGTGGTGCTCGACGAAAAGTACATGGAACTCGCCGTGCGCGCGCTGCACCGCGCGTTCGATCTGGAGGCAGAGCCGAAGGCGCAAGCCTGAACCGCGGCGGCCCTCGCTGACGCTAGAATCGCGCCACTTCGCCGGAGACGTGACCGAGTGGCCGAAGGTGCTCCCCTGCTAAGGGAGTATGCGGGCAAAACCTGCATCGAGGGTTCGAATCCCTCCGTCTCCGCCAGTTCGTTTGCGACCGCCCCCCGGTCGCTGAAGAGGGCGGCGTCGGGCGCGACCGCAGCGGACTGCAGCGACACCTTGCGCCGCACCGGCCGGTGAGCTGGCAGGCCACACGGGCGAACGACGTCGGGATCGGAGGCCTGTCCGCATGAACCTGCCGCGCAACGTCGTGGTCGTGCTGTTCGACAGCCTGAACCGGCACATGCTCGGCGCCTATGGCGGGCGCGAGTTCGAAACGCCCAACCTCGACCGCTTCGCGCGCCGGTCGGTGCGCTTCGACCGCCACTACACCGGCTCGCTGCCGTGCATGCCGGCCCGGCACGACATCCTGTGCGGCGCGCTGGACTTTCCGTGGCGCTGCTGGGGCAGCGTCGAGATCTGGGAAGACGCCATCACCTATGCGCTGCGCAAGGCGGGCGTGGCCACGCAGCTGATCTCCGACCACCCGCACCTGTTCGAGGCCGGCGGCGAGAACTACCACATCGACTTCGGCGCCTGGTCGTACGAGCGCGGGCACGAAAGCGACGCCTGGAAGCTGAGGCCCGACGCCAGCTGGGCGGGAGCCCCCTCGTTCGGGCGCGGCCACATGCCCTACGACAACTCGCGCGGGCATTTCCGCGGCGAGGCCGATTTCCCCGGGCCGCGCACGATGCAGGCCGCGGCCGATTGGCTCGATGCCCACGCCGGCGCCTTCGATCGCTTCTTGCTGTTCGTCGACGAGTTCGACCCGCACGAGCCGTTCGACACGCCCGAGCCCTGGGCCGGCAAGTACGACCCGGACTGGGAGGGCGCGCACCTCATCTGGCCGCCCTACATGCAGGGTGCGGTGGCGCAAGGCGTCCTGGACGCGCGCCAGGCGCGGCAGCTGCGCTCGTGCTACGGCGCAAAGCTGTCGATGATCGACCACTGGTTCGGCCGCGTCCTGGACGCCATGGACCGCCACCACCTGTGGGACGAGACGCTGTTCATCGTCTGCACCGACCACGGGCATTTCCTCGGCGAGAAGGACATCTGGGGCAAGCCCGGAGTGCCGGTGTTCAACCCGCTCGGACACATCCCGCTGCTGGTGCACCACCCGGGCGTGGCGCCCGGTGCGCGCAGCGCACTGAGCACGAGCGTGGACCTCTTCGCGACCATCGCCGAGGTCTTCGGCGTCGCGGTGCGCCAGCGCACGCATGGCGTCTCGCTGCTGCCGGTGCTGCGCGGGCAGGCGGCCGAGGTGCGCGACCATGTGCTCACGGGCGTCTGGGGGCGCGAAGTCTGCCTCGTGACGCCGCAGCACAAGTACGTGCGCGCGCCGCTGGCGGCCAACGCCCCGCTGTCGATGCTGTCGAACCGCTGGTCGACCATGCCGACCATCGTCATGGAGCGCGACCAGGCGCTGCCGCTCCCCGATGGGCGCGCGTTCCTCGACCGCATGCCGGGGTCGGGCGTGCCGGTGATCCACCAGCCCTATGCGGATGGCGACCCGGTGCCGTTCTGGGCGCGCGCGCGCTTTCACGGCAACCACGTGTACGACCTCGAGGCCGACCCGGCCGAGGAAGCGAACCTGGCGGGCACGGCCGTCGAGCAGGCGCTGGCGGCCAAGCTGCGCGCGGTGCTCGCGCAGATGGCGGTGCCGCGCAGCCAGTTCGAGCGCCTCGGGCTGTAGGCCTGCGCAGCGCGGAGTCGACGCGATAGGGCGCGATAGGGCGCGATAGGTCACGCATGTCGCAGCCGCCCCAGGCGCTCGCCGCAGGCGTCGTGCCGCTGCCCTCGGCAACGCAGATCAGGCGCGACATCGAGCGGATGCTGGCCTTCGGGCCACGGCTCGCGGGGCACCCGAACCACGCACGGTTCGTCGATTGGCTCGAGAGCCGGTTCGCCGGTGCCGGCCTCGAGATCCTCCCGGACGCAGCCCAGGCCTGCAGACGCTGGGATCTGCGCGCCTGCGGCCTCGAGATCGAAGGCCGGCCGGGCGCCATCCGCAGGCCGGCGGCCTACGTGCGCTCCCGCCCCACCGGCCCGGCCGGCGTCAGCGGTCCTCTGGCCTACGGCGGGCGCGTCGCGGCGGGTGAGCCGCTGCTCCCGGGCGCGGTTCCGCGCGGGGCCATCGCGGTCTTCGATGCCTCGTTGCCCGCCGTCACGCTGGAGTCGATGAGCCGGGGCATCCGCACGCCCTACCTGCACCTGCCGGGCGAGTCCGGCGAGGCCTACATGGCGCGGCCGTACAAGCGGCCTTGGCTGACGCCGGCATTTCCCGTCGAGGCGCTCGCCGAAAGGGGCATTCTCGGCCTCGTCGTCATCCTGGACCTGTCGTCCGACCTCGTGGCCGGGAATTTCGCCCCGCACCACAGCGCATACCACCCGCCGCTGCCGGCGCTCTTCGTCGGCCGCGAGGAAGGCGAGCTGCTGCGCGAGCGGGCAAGGGCGGGCGCGCCGGCGACGCTCACGCTCGACGCCGCCTGGCTCGACGGCGCCGTGCGCTCGCTGACCGCCTGCCTGCCGGGCGCGAGCACGGAGGTGATCATCCTGGACACGCACACCGACGGGCTGAACTGCGTGCAGGAAAACGGCGGCCTCGCCCTGGTGCAGCTCGCGCGGCACTTCGCCTCCCTGCCGCAGGGCGCGCGCCTGCGCCGCAGCCTCGTCTTCGCCGCCTGGCCCGGGCACTTGGCGGGCAACCTGCCCGAAGCACAGGGCTGGATCGACGCCCACCCGGACCTCATGGAGCGAGCCGCGGCGGCGCTCACGATCGAACACCTCGGCGCATCGGAGTGGGAGGAGATCCCCGGCCTGGGCTACGGCCCGACCGGCCGCAGCGAATACATGAACATGGCGGTCACGCGCGGCCGGCTCATGGACCTCGTGATCGAGGGCATCCGGGCCCACGACCTGCGCTGCCACGGCGTGCAGCCCGGCCCCGGCGTGACGGTCGGTGCCGCCTTCCACCAGGCCGGCATCCCGCACATGGGCTGCATCGCCGGGCCCAGCTACCTCCTGGGCGTCGCCGCCGACGGCCACGCCGGCAAGCTGGATGCGGCGCTCGCCGAGCGCCAGACGGCGATGCTGGCGGGGCTGGTCCGCGCCATCGACCGGCTGCCGGCCGATGCCCTGCGCGGTGATGCCAGCCTCGGCATGCGGAGCGCTCCGGCGCTGCGCATCCCCGGCGTTCATTGACGTCGTGCGCAGCGGATGCGAAGGGGGCCGTGCTGTCACCGCATCCTGCGGCTGCAATCCGGGCATCCCCCAATCGCCGCGTGTGCGCAATCACCAAATCATGCGCAAGGAACAACCCCAACAACCATCGTCTTTCTCTCCGGAGGCATCTTGCAAACCCGCAGTCTCATCGGCGCCGGCATCACGGCGCTCGTCGTGGCGCTGCCCGCCAGCGCGCAACAACAGGCAGGGCCGGCGAAACAACAGGCTTCGTCCGACGCGATCGAGATCGTCGTCACGGCGCAACGGCGCCCCGAGAAGCTGCAGGACGTGCCGGTGGCGGTGACCGTGGTTTCCGGCGACACGCTCGAATCACAGGGATTCAACAACCCGATCAACCTCGTGTCGCTGGTGCCGTCGCTGCAGTTCCTCGACTCGAACACTTCGCGCGGCCTGGGTTTCGCGGTGCGCGGCGTGGGCACGGTGACGTTCGGCGACGGCGTCGAACAGAGCGTCGGTACGGTCATCGACGGTGTCGTGCTGGGCCGGCCTGGTCAGGGCATCGCCGACCTCGCGGACGTCGACCAGATCGAGGTGTTGCGCGGGCCGCAGGGCATGCTGTTCGGCAAGAACGCCTCGGCCGGCCTGATCAACATCACCACGCGGCGGCCGGAACTCGGCGACCTCTCGCTGGGCATGCGCGTCTCGATCGGTGAGCACGGTGAGCAGCGCTACCAGGCGGTCGGCAATGTCCCGCTCGGCACCAACGCGGCGCTGCGCATCGTCGGCTACGGGAACAAGCGCGACGGCATCGTCCACGACTACGCGAAGGACCGCGACTACAACGGCCGCAACGAACGGGGCGCGCGTGCCAGCCTGCTCGTCGAGGCATCGCCCGACCTCAAGCTGCTCGTGCGCGCCGACTACTCCGAGCGCGACGTGCCCTGCTGCATCTGGACCACGCGTTCGGTCACGCCGGGCGGCTTCATCGGGCTCATGCAGGCGCCGCAGGTGCAGGCCGGGCCCGACAACCTCGGCGTCAAGCTCTCGGGCGACGTGTTCAGCCGCACGGTCTCCAACGGCGCCTCGGCGCAGGTCGACTGGGTGCGCGGCGGCTACACGCTGACCTCGATCACCGCGTACCGCAAGTGGAAGGAGAAGGACGGCAACGACGCCGACCTTTCGGTGCTGCCGATCTTCGACCTGAACTACGGCGACAACGACGTCTCGCAGTTCTCGCAGGAGCTGCGGCTCGCCTCGCCGGCCAAGGATCGGATCAACTGGGTGGGCGGCCTGTACTGGTACGACCTGAAGCTCACCGGGAACTACAGCCAGGGCGGGACGCTCGGGCAGGCCTGGCTGCCGCCGGGCATGATCCTCGCCACCCACCCGTCGAACACCATCCAGACCCGGAGCGCGGCGGCCTTCGGGCAGGTCAACTTCGATCTCTCCGAGCAGCTGCGGCTGTTCGCAGGAGCCCGGTATACGAATGAGCGCTACACGCTGGACTACGACCGCAAGGGAGGGACGCCGCCCAGCGAAATCTCCTGGTTCCCGCCGCTGGCCTTCAGCGTCTCGGACCGCGCCAAGAAGTGGTCCTGGCGGCTCGGCGCGCAGTACCACCCCGAGCCTTCCACGAACTTCTACGCCAGCGTCGCGCGCGGCTTCAAGGGCGTCGCCATCCTGAGCGACAACTCGGTGACGGCGAACACCGCGTTCGTTCCGCCGGAAATCCCGACCGCATACGAACTCGGCGTGAAGAAGAGCTGGCTCGGCGGCCGCCTGCTCACCAACGTGGCGATCTTCAGGACGGACTTCGACCACTTCCAGGCGCAGGTGTACGACACGACGGTGACGCCCAACGTGTTCCGCGTGACCTCCGCGGGCAAGGTGGTCACGCAAGGCGTGGAGTTCGATTTCCGTGCCCGGCCCTTCAAGGGGCTCACCCTCGGCGGCGGTGCGGCCTACATCGATGCCTTCGTCAACAGCGCCTGGCTGATCCCGTGCTATCCCGGCCAGACCGCCGCGCAGGGCTGCAACGCCAGCCATTTCGACGCCAATGGCCAGCCGCTCGCCAACACGCCGAAATGGACGCTCTCGCTGTACGGCGAACACGAGCGCCCGCTCACGGCGGGGCTGAACGGCTACGTGTCGGCCAACTGGAACTGGCGCGACCGGGTGAACTTCGCCATGAACTCCAACCCGAACACCGCGCTGGACGGCTACGGCATCTTCGGCGCCTCGTTCGGGGTCGGCTCGGCGGACGAACGCTGGCGCGCTTCGCTCTACGTGCGCAACCTCTTCAACAAGCACTACCCGACGGTGATCTTCGAGACGCCGTTCGATTCGGGCGGCTACTCGCAGTTTCCGAGTCCCGAGGGCTTCCGCACCGTGGGCCTGACGCTGAGTGTGAAGCTGTAGCGGCCGCGCCAGGCGCAACCCGGCGGCCCCACCTGCGCAGGCGCGATGCCGACGCAGGCAGCCGCCGGCCGCAGGCGCGAGGCGCAGACCGGGGATCGGATGAGCAGTACGCCATGGCTGGTCGCCGGCTGGGACACGCCGCTCGGGTTGTGCCGGGCCGAGGCCATCCAGTGCGGCTATGAGGGGCGCCCCGTGCCGTGGGCGCTTCGCGACGCGCTCGACGCGCTCGACGCGGACGACACGGCGGCCATCGAGCGGATCGCCGCGCAGCTCGCGGCGCTGCCGCCGGATCCCGCATTCCCGTACCTGCAACCCGATGGCCTCGAGGCCATCCGCGCGCAGCGCCCGCCGCCGCCGCAGGGCCTGCCCCGCCTGCCCGCGGACGACCTGCTCCTCGACCGCTTCCACGGCGCCTGGGCCGGGCGTGCGGCCGGCTGCGCACTGGGCAAGCCGGTCGAGATGCTGGGCATGTTCGGCAGCGGCGGACGGCGCGGGCGCGCGTGCATCGAGGATCTGCTCAGGCGCCGTGGCGAGTGGCCGCTGCGCGACTACTTCGCGGGCTCGTCCGATGCCGCGCAGCTCGGCCTCTTCTGCCCGCTGTCGTGGCGCGAGAACATCGCTTTCCTCGAGGCCGACGACGACATCCACTACTCGCTCATCGCGCTCGATGTGCTCGAGCGCCTCGGCGAGCGCTTCGGCTGGGCCGACATCGCCGACACCTGGAACGAGCGGCTGCCCTACGCCTCGATCTGCACGGCCGAGACGCAGGCCATCCTCAACTACAACCTGCGCACGGCGCGCAAGAACGTCGCGCGCGGGATCCGCGGCGAGGTCACGCCCGAGTTCACGCGGCGCCACAACAACCCCTACCGCGAGTGGATCGGCGCCCAGATCCGCGCCGACGTCTGGGGCTACGCCTGCGCCGGCGATCCGGAGCGTGCGGCCGCGCTCGCCTGGCGCGACGCGAGCTGGACGCACAGCGCCAACGGCATCTATGCCGCCATGATGAGCGCGGCCATGGTCGCTGCCGCCTTCGTGGAGACCGACCTGCGCCGCCTGGTCGCGATCGGATTGGCGCAGATCCCGCGCAACTGCCGCCTGGCCGAGGCCGTGCACAAGGCGCTCGGCTGGCTCGACGAGTGCCCGGCTTTCGACGGCTTCATGCAGCGGCACGAGGCGGAATTCGGTCACCTGCATCCGACGCACGCGGTCAACAATGCGCTCGTCGTCATCATGGCGCTGCACTACGGGGCAGGGGAGCTGGACCGGACGGTTGCGACCGCTGTGATGGCGGGGCTCGACACCGACAGCAACGGCGCGACCGCGGGCTCGATCGCCGGCGCGCGCCTGGGTCGGCAGCGGCTCGGCAGCACGCTGGTGCCGCGCCTCAACGACACGATCCGGCCCCACATGGTCGGCATCGAGCGGGCCAGCCTGGCCGATCTGGCCGCGCGCACGCTGGCGGTGCACAGGAGACTGCGCGCGGCGGCTTGACCAGCACCATAGGGCTGCAGCGCGCCCGCACGCGCGGCCCGGACTGCTCCACCCGGTGGTCACCCGCGAAGGGCGGCCGTGCGAGCGGCAAGCTGCGCGCGCAGCAAGGAACGCATCCGATCATGGACGAGGACGGCATGGACAAGGAGCATGGCGGCCGATCGGCCACACGGCACCAGGTGGGGGCCGCCCTGGCCCCGGGTGCCCCGCTCGTCGGCGTCGAGACGGGGGTGCTCGCCGGGGCCGGCAGCGGGGACGTGGAGCGCTTCCTCGGCATCCCCTACGCGGCTGCACCGGTCGGACCGCTGCGCTGGCGCCCGCCGCAGCCTGCGCTCGCCTGGCGCGGCCGGCGGATGGCCGATGCGTTCGGCAACGACTGCGTGCAGAACCGGCCCGAGTGGGACCGCATGGGTTCGGATCTTCCGCTCAGCGAGGACTGTCTGTACCTCAATGTCTGGCGGCCGGCGAGGCGCGGCCAGACGCCGCTGCCTGTCATGGTCTGGATCCACGGCGGCGGCTTCGTCATGGGATCGTCGGGCACGCCGGTCCTCGACGGCAGCGCGATCGCCCGCCGCGGCATCGTCGTCGTCAGTTTCAATTACCGGCTGGGCCGCTTCGGCTTTTTCGCCCACCCCGCGCTCTCCGCCGCCCAGCACGACGAACTGCTCGGCAACTACGGGCTGATGGACCAGCTCGCCGCGCTGCGCTGGGTCCAGCGCAACATCGGTGCGTTCCAGGGGGACGCGGGCAACGTCACGATCTTCGGCGAGTCCGCCGGCGGCACCTCGGTGCTGCAGCTGATGGCGATCGACCAGGCGCGCGGGCTGTTCCACAAGGCCATCGCGCAATCGGGCGGCGGGCGCGACCCATGGCCGAGGCTGGCGCAGGCCACGCACCGGCCGTCGGCCGAGGCCATCGGCCAGCGCTTCGCGCGCGAGGCCGGGCTGCACGAGGCCACGCCCGAGGCCTTGCGCGGCCTCCCTGCGGAGCAGCTGCGCGGCGGGCTGGACCTCGTGAACCTCGAGCCGGACACCTACTCGGGCCCGATGATCGACGGCGCCCTGGTCAGCGGCCCGGCGGCGCAGGCCTTCGCGGCCGGGCGCCAAGCTCGGGTCCCGCTGCTCACCGGCTTCACCAGCGATGAGCTCGGCGACGTGCCTTCGCCGCTGCGCGAGCTGATGACCCAGCGCTGCTTGGCGCTGCTCGGCCTGCCGCGCGAACGCGTCGAGGCGATCTACGGCAGCGCGCAGGCTCTCGGTCGTGGCCTGGTGAGCGATTTCCCATTCGCCGAACCGACGCGGCACATGGCCAACCTGGCCGCGGCGGCCGGAACACCGACCTTCCTCTACGTCTTCGATTACGTGGTCGAGGCGCTGCGCGCTGCCGTGCACGGGGCCGCCCACGCCACCGACGTCCCCTTCGTCTTCTCGACCCTGCGCCAGCTCTGGCCGGTAGTCACGCCGGCCGACGATGCGCAATCCATGCTCATGATCGACTACTGGACGCAGTTCGCCCGCACGGGCGATCCGAACGGCGCCGGGCGCCCGCACTGGCCCGCCTACGCGCGCGACTCGCTGGCCTTCTGGCTCGGGGCCGACGGCCCGGCGCTGCGCGCATTGCAGACGACCCGGCTCGACGCCATCGAGGCGGCGCACGCCGCGCGCCGCTGAGGCCGGCTCCATGGTGCCTGCTGCACATCCCGCGCCCTGGGTCACGACCGATGGCGATCGCTTCGTCGACCACGCCGGGCGCCACCTGCTGCTGCGCGGGGTCAACCTCGGCGGTGACTGCAAGGTCCCGTTCCCCGACGGCGGCACCGAGGTCCCGAGCGACTTCGCCGACCACCGCGACGTCTCCTTCGTGGGCCGCCCGTTCCCGCTCGCGCAGGCCGACGAGCACCTCGGCCGCCTGCGCCACTGGGGCTTCAACGCGCTGCGCTTCGTCGTCACCTGGGAGGCCGTGGCGCACGCCGGCCCGGGCGCCCGGGACGAGGCCTACCTCGACTATGTCGCACGCGTGCTCGAGCGCGCGCAGGCGCATGGCTTCTTCGTCTTCGTCGACTTCCACCAGGATGTCTGGAGCCGGATGAGCGGCGGCAGCGGCGCACCGGGCTGGACCTTCGAAGCCCTGGGTCTCGATTTCACGCGTTTCGCCGCCGCCGATGCCGCGCTGGTGATGCAGCAGGCCTTCGATTACCGCAGCCCGGAGGACCACCAGGCGAGCTATCCGATGATGAGCTGGGCCGGCAACTACCAGCGCCCGGCGAACGGCATCATGTGGACCGCGTTCTTCGCCGGCGCGGCGCTGACGCCGAACTGGCAGGTGGACGGCGAGAACGTCCAGCACTTTCTCCAGCGCCACTACCTCGCGGCGATGGATGCGCTGGCGGCGCGCGTCGCCCACCTGCCGGCGGTCGTCGGCTTCGACACCCTGAACGAGCCCGGCCTGGGATGGCTCGGCCAAAGCCTGTCGCAGCGCCCGGACGGCCCCGCCGGCCTGCGCCCCGGTCCCCAGTGGACACCGCTGGACGGCCTGCGGCTGGCCTACGGCCAGAGCGTGCGGCTCCCGGTGCTGGTGCGCGAGGCCGCAACCGGCCTGCTCAGGCGCGCCGACGCGCAGCTGTTCAACGAACGGCGCCTGCGCATCTGGCGACCCGGCGTCGAGGACCCCTTTGCCGCCCACGGTGCCTGGCGGCCGGCGGGCGACGCTGGCGAGCCGCTCCAGGAGCGCTTCTTCCAGGACTTTCGCGGCGAGGCGCTCGACATCGGCCGCCACGTCATGGCGCCGTTCTTCGCCGCGGTGGCACGCACCATCCGCCGCCACCGGCCGGACTGGCTGGTGTTCGCCGAGATCAACCCGTACTCGACCGTGTTCGGGGCGCGCTTCCCGGCGCAGATGCCCGAGCGCTGGGTCAACGCGAGCCACTGGTACGACATCGAATGCCTGCGCAGCAAGCGTGCGCCGACGGCTTCGCGCGCCGAGCTCGCGCGGCGCTACCGGCCCGAGCTGCAGGGCCTGCGCGATCTGGGCGCGCGGCACGCCAGTCCCGCGCCGACACTCTTCGGCGAGTTCGGCATCCCGTTTGACCTCGACGGCGGCCGCGCCTACCGCCGCTGGCAGGCCGGCGAGACGAACCCCCGAATCTGGGACGGGCACGTCGCACCGCTGGCCGCCGCCTATGACGTGCTCGATGCGCTGCTCGCCTCGGGCACGCTGTGGAACTACAGCGCCAGCAACCGCAACGCTGCGCGCATCGGCGACCACTGGAACCAGGAGGATCTGTCGATCTACTCGCGCGACCAGCACACGCGCGACGACGACCCGGACTCGGGTGCGCGCGCGCTGGAGGGCTTCTCCCGCGCCTACCTGCAGGCCGCGCAGGGCCGGCTCCTCGGCCTGCACTGCGACGAGGCGCGCGCCACGCTGGAGTTCCAGCTCGACGCCGACCCTGCCATCGGCGCGCCGACGCTGGCCTTCCTGCCGCGGCGGCATTTCCCGGCCGTCGAGGTCAGCGCCGATGCGCCGATCCGCTGGTCGTTCGACCCGCTGGCGCAGCGCGCGGAGATCCACTGCGCGCAGGCCGGACCCGTGCGCGTCACGATCCGCGCGCAGCCGCAATCGGCCGCGCGACGGCAGGTCGACGCCTCGCTCGGCGCCTCGCGCCCCAACCTCGACGGAAAGCAGCCCCGATGAACGCCCCAGCGAACCATGAACGCCTGTCGTGGCCCCGGCGCATCGGCTGGGCCATGGGTGACCTCGGCATCAATTTCTACTGGCAGGGCATCACCATCTTCGGGTACTTCTTCTACACGGATGTCATGGGCATCGCGCCGTTCTGGGCGGGGATCGCCTATGCCGTCGCCTCGTTCTGGGACGCGGTCACCGACCCGGTGATGGGCGCGATCGCCGATCGCACGCGCAGCAGGTGGGGGCGCTTCCGACCCTGGATCCTCTTCGGCAGCGTGCCCTGCGCCATCGCCTTCGCGCTGATGTACTGGACGCCGCCGCTGGCCGGCGCCTGGCTGGTGGCCTACGCCATGGCCACCCACATCCTGCTGCGCACGCTGCTCACGGTGGTCGGCATTCCCTTCGGCGCGCTGTCGGCCCGGCTCACGCACGACTCGACCGAGCGCGGCGTGCTCGCCGCGCTGCGCGTTGTCTTCGCTGCCAGCGGCGCGCTGGTGGTCGCCTTCACGGTGCCGAAGTTCGTGGCCATGTTCGACCAGCCGCAACGGGCCTACTTCTGGGCGGCGATAAGCCTGGGCATCGGCTCGACCGTCATCCTCGTCCTCACCTTCTTCGCGACGCAGGAGGCCCCGGACGGACCCGAGGACGACGCGCCGGCCAAGGCGGATGCCGGCATCCTCGCCGGCGTCGCGCGCGACGTCATCGATTTCTGGGGGACGCTGCGCCACAACGCACCGCTGCGGCTGCTGTTCGGCGCGCTCGTCGTCGGCGGCATCAGCGGGATGTTCGGCAAGATGCTGCTCTACTGGATCACCTACGACCTGAAACAGCCCGCGGCGATGGCCTGGATCCTGCCGCTGCCGGCCCTGGTGCTGCTGCCCTGTGCGCCGCTGTGGCACTGGTTCGCGCGCCGGACCTCCAAGCGCGACGCCTTCTGGCTCGGCCAGGGCATCAACCTCGCCGCCTTGCTCGCCTTCTATTTCCTCAACCCGCATGCCGCCGGCGCGCTCGCGGCGCTGCTGGTGGTCGGCGCCATCGGCGGCAGCGCCGCCCCGATCATGTTCTGGGGCATGCTGCCCGACACGGTTGAGTACAACGAGCGCGAGCGCGGGGTCCGCAGCGAGGCCACCATCTTCGGCTTCGCCGCCTTCGCGCAGAAGGTCGCGGTCGCCATCAATGCGCTGCTGCTGGGGCAGCTGCTGACGCACGTGGGCTTCGTGGCCAACCAGCCGCAGGGCGCGCAGACGCTCGAGGCCATGCTGGCGATCATGTGTCTGGTGCCGCTGGCCGGCGGCGCCGCGGCGATGCTGGTGATGTGGAAGTACCCGATCGACGCCCGCTTCCACGCGCAGCTCAAGGCCGACATCGCCGCCCGGCGGCTGTCACGGCCCGAGGCACGGGGCAGCGGCGCACGCTGACGTGATCAGGCGCGCTCGAGTTGGGCCGCGGCCCTGGGCTCCTCGTACGCGCCTTGCCACATCATCTCGTAGCCGAGTTCGCGCGAGTCGGTGCAGAACTCGGTCAAGGCGCCGAACTTGGCGCGGAAGAGGGCATCGGCGTGCGAGCGCTCGTGCTCCTCGAACGAGCGCCAGTAGGTGACGATGACGAGATCGTGCTCGGTCGTCCCGGCGCCGCCGCCGCCGCCGAGCGAGCCCTCGGCCGACACGAACCCGGCGAGGCGGAACACCTGGCCGGCGAAGAAGCCGCCCTTGCTGCCGCCGTAGTTCTCCTTGACGACGTTGCACATCTCGGCGAGCGCGAGTTCGACGTCGTCGATGGTCACGCCGGGGCGAAGCCGGACCATGTTGAACAGCATCTTGGCGCCGAACGGGATCGTGACGGGTCCGTACATGGCCGGCCTCCTCGAAGGGGTGTGCGGGCCGGCAGTGTCGCGGAGCCGCGGCGTCGCTGCCGCCGACCGGCCCGGATACCCGTGACGGCATCCGGGCCAATCGCCCGGTTCAGGTCGACAGCCGCGCCTCGGGCGTCGTCACCGGGCCCTTGCCGCTGAAGCGGTCGAGCGCGAGGTAGATGACCGGCGTGATGTAGAGCGTCACGGCCTGGCTGAACACCAGCCCGCCCACCACCGCCAGGCCCAGCGGCTGGCGCAGCTCGGCGCCGGCGCCGATGCCCAGCGCGATCGGCAGCGCTCCCATCATCGCCGCCAGCGTCGTCATCATGATCGGCCGAAAGCGCAGGATGCAGGCCTCGCGGATCGCCTGCGCCGGCGCCATCCCGTGGTGGCGCTGCGCGTCGAGGGCGAAGTCGATCATCATGATCGCGTTCTTCTTGACGATGCCGATCAGCAGCAGGATGCCGATGGTCGCGATCAGCGTCAGGTCCATGCCGAAGAGCATCAGCGTGGCGAGCGCGCCCACCGCCGCCGAAGGCAGCCCGGCGAGGATGGTGACGGGGTGGATGTAGCTCTCGTAGAGCACGCCCAGCAGCACGTAGATGACGAGCAGGGCCGAGACGATGAGGATCGCCTGCTTGCCCTGGCTGCTCTGGAACACCGCCGCGTCGCCGCCCCAGCGCGTGATCACCGAGTCGGGCAGCGCGAGCTGCTGGCGCAGTTGCTCGATCTTCGCCGTCGCGTCGCCCAGCGCCACGCCCGGCGCCAGGTTGAAGCTCACCGTCACCGCCTGCAGCTGGCCGACGTGGTTGATCGAGGTCGGCCCGATCTTGCGCTCGACCGTGGCGAAGGCCGCCAGCGGCACCAGCGAGCCGTTGGACGAGCGCACGAAGATGCTGGCGAACGCGTTCTCGTCGCGCTTGGCCTCGGGCGCGAGCTCCATGATCACCTGGTAGCTGTCGGTGGGCAGGTAGATCGTGCTCACCTGGCGTTCGCCGAAGGCGCTGTACAGGGCGGTGCGGATGGCGTCGATCGACACGCCCAGCGTGTTGGCGCGGTCGCGGTCGATCGCCAGCTGCGCCACCAGGCTGCGCAGCTGCGCGTCGCTCGTGACGTCGCGGAACATCGGGTCGGGGCGCATGCGCTCCATCAGGCGCGTGGCCCAGTCGTTGATCTCGTCGGCCTTGACGCTTTGCAGGATGTACTGGAACTGCGCCTTGCTCGGGCGGCCGCCGAGCTGCAGGTTCTGGATCGGGCGCATGAACACGCTGATGCCGGCCACCTCGCGCACCTTGCGGCGCAGGCTCTCGATCACCTGCTTCATCGGCTGGCGCTCGACGCGCGGCTTGAGCGTGATGAACATGCGCCCGTTGTTCTGCGCGCCGCTGCCGCCGTTGAACGAGCTCACCGCCGCGACGTTGGCGTCGGCGCGCATGATGGCCGCCACGCGCTCCTGCAGGCGGATCATCTCGGGGAACGACACGTCCTCGGCGGCTTCGGTGCTGACCGTGATCTGGCCGATGTCCTCCTCGGGAAAGAAGCCCTTGGGAATGACGATCATGAGCCAGGCCGTGGCCACGAACGTGGCCAGCGCCACCAGCAGCACGAAGCCGCGGTGGGCGAGCGCGAAGTCGAGCGTGCGCGTGTAGGCGGCCAGCGTCGCGTCGAAGCCGCGCTCGAAGCTGCGCACCAGCGCGCCGGGCGGCTTCTTGTGCGCCTCGTCGCTGAGCAGCCGGCTGGCCAGCATCGGCACCAGCGTCAGCGAGACGAAGGCCGAGACGATGATCGCCAGCCCGACGACGACGGCGAACTCGTGGAACAGCAGCCCGATCACGCCGGGCATGAAGAAGATCGGGATGAACACCGCCACCAGCGAGCTCGAGATCGAGATGATCGTGAAGCCCACCTCGCGCGAGCCCCTGAGCGCGGCCTGGAACGGCGGCATGCCGTCCTCGACGTGGCGGATGATGTTCTCCAGCATCACGATCGCGTCGTCGACGACCAGGCCGACGGCCAGCGTGAGGCCGAGCAGCGAGATGTTGTCCAGGCTGTAGGCCAGCCCCCACAGCAGCGCCACGGCGCCCACCAGCGACACCGGCAGCGACAACGTCGGGATCACGGTGGCGACGAAGCGGCGCAGGAACAGGAAGATGACGAGCACGACGAGCGCGATCGTGCCCATCAGCGTCAGCGTCACGTCGTGCAGCGCCTCGCGCACCGAGATCGAGCGGTCGTTGACCGGCGTCATCTGCACCGAGTGCGGCATCTGCGCCTGCAGCGCGGGCAGGGCGGCGCGCACGGCATCCACCACGCGCACCGTGTTGGCGCCGGGCTGGCGCTGGATGGCCAGCGTGATCGAGGGCTCGCCGTTCAGGGTGCCGTGCGTCTTGATCGACTCCAGGCTGTCCTCGACTTCGGCCACGTCGCGCAGCCGCACCGGGTTGCCGCCGCGGTTGCTGACGATGAGCTCGGCGAACTCGGCCGCGTTGCGCAGCTGCCGGTTGGCCTGCAGCGTGAGCATCTGGCGCGGGCCGTCGAGCGTGCCGACGGGCGTGTTGACGTTGGCCGCGCGCAGCGCGCCGGCCAGTTCGTCCAGGCCGATGTTGCGCGCCACGAGCGCGTCCGGGCGCACGCGCACGCGCACCGCGTAGCGCTTGGCGCCGAAGACGTTGACCTGCGCCACGCCGTCGATCGTGGAAAGCGTCGGCGAGATCAGGTGCTCGGCGAAGTCCTGCAGGTCCGACGGCGCGAGCGAAGGCGAGCGCAGCGAGATCAGCAGCACCGGCGCGTCGGCCGGGTTGACCTTGCGGTACGACGGCGGCATCGTCATGTCCTGCGGCAGCGAGCGCTGCGCGCGCAGCAGCGCGGCCTGCACGTCGAGCGAGGCGCCGTCGATGTTGCGCGCCTCGTCGAACTCGAGTGTGAGCGAGGTGACGCCGAGCGTGCTGGTCGAGCTGATGACGTTCAGCCCCGGAATCGTCTGGAACTGCTTTTCCAGCGGCAGCGCCACCGAGCTGGCCATCGTCTCCGGGCCGGCGCCGGGCAGTACGGCCCAGACGTTGATCACCGGCGTGTCGTAGCTGGGCAGCGCCGCCACCGGGATGCTGCGGTAGCCGATCACGCCGGCCAGCACGATGGCCAGATTCAGCAGCACGGTGGTGACCGGCCGGCGGATGAAGAGTTCGGAGATGTTCATCGCGACGCTCCCGATGCGGCGGCCGGCGGCGCCGAGGCGCCCGGCCCCGGCCGCCCGGTGCCGCGTTCGCCCTCGCGCGGGCGCACGGCGACGGCGGCGCCGGGGCGCAGATTCTGGCGCCCGTCGAGCACGATGCGCTCGCCGGGCGCGACGCCGCTCACCGCGGCCTCTTCGCCGAGCGTGGCCACCACCTGCAGCGGCCGCGGCACGGCCTTGCCGTCGACGACCGCGAAGACGACGCTGCCGCGCGGCGTCTGCGCGATGGCGGCCTGCGGCACGACGACCGCGTCGGCGATCGTGCGCACGGTGAGCGAGGCCGCCACGTAGGCGCCGGGCCAGAGCTTGAACTGGCGGTTGTCGAAACGCGCCTTGACCTTGATCGTGCCGGAGGCGGCGTCGACTGCGTTGTCGACGAACTGCAGCTTGCCGGTCACGCTGCCGGCTGCGCCGGGCAGCCGCGCCGTGACCGGCGCCTGGTGCGGCAGCGCCGCCAGCAAGTCGCCGAGGTGGCGCTGCGGCAGCGCGAAGGCCACGTCGACCGGGTCGAGCTGGGTGATCGTGACCAGCGTCGTCTGGTTGGCCACCACGGAAGTGCCGGCGAAGACGCTGATCACGCCCACGCGCCCAGCGCCGGGTGCGGCGACGCGGCTGTAGCCCAGCGTGAGCCGCGCCGCGTCGAGCGCGGCGCGGTCGGCCGCCAGCACCGCCGTGGCCGATTCGACCAGCGTCTGGTTCGTGTCGACCGCGCCCTGGCTGATGAAGTTCTGCGCCAGCAGCTCGCGGCTGCGCGTGAGCTGGCGCTGCGCGTCGGCCAGCGCCGCCTCGTCCTTGGCCATCTGGGCGCGCAGCTTGGCGACGTTGGCTTCGTCACTGCGCGCGTCGAGCGTGAAGAGCAGCTCGCCGCTCTTGACGAACTGCCCCTCGCGCACGTGCACGCGCGTGACCACGCTCGTCACCTGCGGGCGCACGTCGACGCTGCTCACCGGCACCACGGTGCCGGGCGCCTCGAGCAGCACCGGCACGTCGCGCCGGCGGGCGGCGACCACCGTCACGCTGACCGGTGGCGCCGAGGCCGCCGCAGCAGGCGCCGACGCAGCGCTGGCGCCCGCATTGGCCGCAGCCGCGTCGCCCGCGGAGCGGCCCCCGCCGCAGCCGGCCAATACGAGCGCGCCCAGCAGCGAGAGCAGGGCGACGCAGGAGGAGCGGGCAATCATGTGCGGCGGCCTTTCGATCGGGCTTGGTGCCGTGAGGGGCTGGTGGGCAGGACGGCCAGTGTTGCGGGCTGGCACGCTGCGAAGGGCCGCTTTCGGGTTCCTTGACCCGCGCGGGAGGCGGGTGGGGCGACCGCCTGGCCCTGCGCCGGCTCGGCCAGCCGGCGCATCACCGCCAGGCCGGCGTCCAGCGCGACGAGCTCGCAGGGCGTGCAAGCGGCCAGACGCTCGGCGAGTTCGCGGCGCGCGCCGCTGGCGATGCCCCCGAGCAGGGCGCGCCCCGACCCGGTGATCTGCAGGCGCTGGCGCCGGCGGTCGGCCGGATCCTCCGCCTGCTGCAGCGCGCCGGTGCGGGCGAGACGGTCGACGAGCGCGGAGGCGGTGGGCATGGTCACGCCCAGGAACGCCGCCAGCTCGCCTACCGTGCTGCCGGGGTGGCGGGCGATGAAGCCGAGCGCGCGGAACTGCGGCACCGAAAGCGGCTCGCCGACCTGGGCACGCATCGCGCCGCGCAGCGCGTCCATCACCGACGGCACGACTTCCAGCACGCTGCGCGCGCAGGCCAGCGCGTCGGGCGCATCGGAGGCGACCGCGGATGCAGCGGGTGCATCGGAGCGGGCGGCCTGCGCCGATTGCTTCGTTGTCCTAACCATCGGTGCAGCATAGCAAAGCAGCCGGCGCTGCGCGCCCGGGGCTTACGCGCGCAGCGCGGGCGTGGAGAATGCCGCTGCCTTCACCGCCGGAGACCGCCGCCTTGTCCAGCGACCTCGAAATCGCGCAGCGTGCCCGCCCGCGCCGCATCGTCGATCTGGCGCGCGAGCGCCTGGGCCTGGCCGAAGAGCAGCTCGTGCCCTACGGCCACTACAAGGCCAAGCTGGCGCTGCCGCTGCTGCGCCAGCTCGCGGCCGGCCCGCAGGGGCGGCTCGTGCTCGTCACCGCCGTCAGCCCGACGCCGCCGGGCGAGGGCAAGACGACGACGACGATCGGGCTGGGCGACGCGCTCGCGCGCCTGGGCGAGCGCGTCGTGCTCGCGCTGCGCGAGCCGTCCGTCGGCCCGGTGTTCGGGCTCAAGGGCGGCGCCGCCGGCGGCGGCCACGCGCAGGTCGTGCCGATGGAGGACATCAACCTGCACTTCACCGGCGACTTCGCCGCCGTGGCGCTGGCGCACAACCTGCTCGCCGCCGTGGTCGACAACCATCTGCAGCACGGCAACGCGCTCGGCATCGACGCGCGGCGCGTGAGCTGGCGCCGCGTGCTCGACGTGAACGACCGCGCGCTGCGCGCGATCGTCGTCGGCCTCGGCGGTCCGGCCAACGGCGTGCCGCGCGAAGCCGGCTTCGACATCGTCGCCGCTTCCGAGGTCATGGCCATCCTCTGCCTGGCCGATTCGCTCGACGATCTCAAGCAGCGCCTGGGCGAGATCGTCGTCGCGCAGACCGCCGAGCGCCAGCCGGTGCGCGCACGCGACCTCGGCGTGCACGGCGCGATGGCGGTGCTGCTCAAGGACGCGTTCGCGCCCAACCTGGTGCAGACGCTCGAAGGCACGCCGGCGTTGCTGCACGGCGGGCCCTTCGCCAACATCGCGCATGGCTGCAACTCGGTCGTGGCCACGCGCGCCGCGCTCGGCCTCGCCGACTGGGTGGTCACCGAGGCCGGCTTCGGCGCCGATCTGGGCGCCGAGAAGTTCATCGACATCAAGTGCCGCCAGGCCGGCCTCTTGCCCTGCGTCGCGGTGGTCGTGGCCACGGTGCGTGCGCTCAAGTACCACGGCGGCGCCGCGTTGGGGGCGCTCGAGCACGAGGACCTGGGTGCACTCGAGCGCGGCCTGGCGAACCTCGAACATCACGTACGCAGCGTGCGCGAGGTCTACGGCTTGCCCTGCGTGGTGGCCGCCAATCACTTCAGCGCCGACACCGATGCCGAGCACGCCTTGCTGCAGCGCTGGGGCGAGGAGCGGGGCGTGCCGGTGCGGCTGGCGCGCCACTGGGCCGAAGGCGGCGCCGGCGCCCTCGATCTGGCGCGCGCCGTGCTGCAGGCGGCGGCGCCGCGGCCGGCGTTGCGCTTCGTCTACGACGATGATCTGCCGCTGTGGGACAAGCTGCGCGCCGTGGCGCGGCGCATCTACCTGGCCGCCGACGTCGAGGCGCCGGCCGCCGTGCGCCGTGCCGTCGACGCGTTGCAGGCCGCCGGCTGCGGGCGGCTGCCGGTGTGCATCGCCAAGACCCAGTACAGCCTGTCGACCGACCCGGCGCTGCGCGGCGCCCCCAGCGGCCACCTGATCCAGCTGCGCGAGGTGCGGCTGGCTGCCGGCGCCGGCTTCGTCGTCGCGATCTGCGGCGACATCATGACCATGCCCGGCCTGCCGGCCGTGCCCGCGGCCGAGCACATGGACGTCGACGCCGACGGCCGCATCACGGGGCTGGCCTGAGAGCCTGTGAAGACATGAATCACGCGATTCGTGTCTTCATAGGCTTTGCGCTGCGCGCTCGGCGCAGTTGCGGCAGATGCAGGCGATGGCACGCTTGGGTTCGGGCACGGCGGCAAGCAACTCCGCCGGGAACGCCACGCTGCGGCACCAGCAGGCCTCGCCAAAGGACCCGGTCGCGGCCGGCCGGCACTCGTTGGGGCCGCCGCAGAGCGGGCACAGCGGCTCGGGCAGCGGTCGGGCGGGCGGGTTCACCTGTCGCACCACGGCATCTCAGGCGCGATGCCGTTGCGTTCGCCTTCCTTTGCCGCCCGGGGGACGCTGGCGGCGGAACGACTCGGCCGCTGTGTTCAAGCGTTCGCTGGGCGCAACTGGACGAGGCGCCGCTGCTGGCCGAGGGTCGCGCTGATGGGTCAGGTTCACGTACACGACGCAACGGCGCACCGGCCTCGCGGTGCAGGCCCGCCACGGTGCCAGCACGTTCCACGCGAGGGCGCCGGGACAGCGGACTTCGAACAACACACCGTGCCAAGCATAGCTTGGCGTCGATAGGTATCAGGCAACAATACAGTTGACATAATATACATTGTGGAATATTGAGCGACTGGCGGCAGGGACGTCGGCCGCGCTGAACGCCGGCTCCTGCGGCGTCGATCATGCGTGCCCGGCTAAGCCGCCGGGCCCGTCTCGTCGCCCGGACTCGCCTCGGCCCCCAGCAGCCGCAGCCCGTTGAACACGACCAGCAGGCTCGCTCCCATGTCGGCGAAGACGGCCATCCACATGCTCGCGTCGTCGAAGACCGCGAGCGCGAGGAAGACGGCCTTGATGCCGAGCGCGAGCGCGATGTTCTGCCACAGCACGGCGCGCGCGCGGCGCGACAGGCGGATCGTCTCGGGCACGCGCCGCAGATCGTCGTTCATGATCAGCACGTCGGCCGCCTCGGTGGCGGCGTCGGTGCCGGCGCCGCCGAGGCTGAAGCCGATCGAGGCCGAGGCCAGCGCCGGGGCGTCGTTGATGCCGTCGCCGACCATCGCCACCGGCTTGCCGGCCGCGGCAAGGCCCGCGACCGCGTCGAGCTTTTCCTGCGGCAGCAGGTTGCTGCGTACATCGGCCAGCCCGAGTTCGTCGGCGATCGCGCGCGCCGTGGCCGGGTTGTCGCCGGTGAGCATGACCGACGCGACGCCGAGCGCCCGCAACTCGGCCAGCGCCTGCCGGCTCGTGGGCCGGATCGTGTCGGCCACCGCGAACAGCGCGAGCGGGCCGCTCGCATCGGCCAGGATCGCTGCCGTGCGCCCCTGCACCTCGTGCTCGTGCAGCAGCGCCTCGAGCGCGGGCGAGCATTGGCGCCGCTGCTCGATCCAGCGGTGGTTGCCGAGCACGAAGGCGCGGCCGGCGACGGTGCCATGCACGCCCAGGCCGGGCTCGGCGCCGAAGGCATCGACCGCCGGCGGCGCCTCTTGCAGCCCGGCGGCAATCGCCTTCGAGACCGGGTGATCGGAGCGCGCCGCGAGCGCGCGCGCGGCGCCCAGCACCTCGGCCGCGGGCGGCGCACCGGGCAGCACGACGCTCGCCACGAGGCGCGGCCTGCCTTCGGTGAGCGTGCCGGTCTTGTCGAATGCCACCACGGCGAGGCGGCGCGCCTGCTCGAGGTAGACGCCGCCCTTGATCAGGATGCCGCGCCGCGCCGCGGCCGCGAGCGCGCTCGCCAGCGTGACCGGAGTCGAGATCACGAGCGCACAGGGGCAGGCGATGACGAGCAGCACCAGCGCCTTGTACAGCGCGCTCGTCCAGGCCCAGCCGAGCAGGAACGGCGCGAGCAGCGCGAGGGCCAGCGCCAGCGCGAACACCGCCGGCGTGTAGACGGCGGCGAAACGGTCGACGAAGCGCTGCGTCGGCGCGCGCGTGGCCTGCGCCTGCTCGACGGCATGGATGATGCGGGCCAGCAGCGTGTCGCTGGCGGGCCGCGTGACGTCGAACTCGAGCGAGCCGCTGCGGTTCACGCTGCCGGCGAAGACCTCGTCGCCCGGCCCCTTGTCGACCGGCGTGCTCTCGCCCGTGACCGGCGACTGGTCGACCGCGCTGTGCCCGCTCGTGACGCGGCCGTCGAGTGCGAAGCGCTCGCCTGGCCGCACGCGCGCGCGCGCGCCCACCGCCACGAGCGCGGCCTCGACGGTGCTCCACGAGCCGTCGCGCCGCTGCACTTCGGCGCGCGGCGGCGCCAGCGCGAGCAGGCCGGCGATGGCACGGCGCGCCCGCTCGACCGAGCGGCCCTCGATGGCCTCGGCCAGCGTGTAGAGCGCCATCACCATGGCCGCCTCCGGCCACTGGCCGATCAGGAAGGCGCCGATCACCGCGACGCTCATCAGCGCGCTGATGTTGAGCTGGGCACGCCGCAGCGCGGCCAAGCCCTTGCGCAGCACCGACAGGCCGGACAGTGCGATCGCCGCGGCGGCCACGGCCATGCCGGCCAGCGTCCAGGCGGTCTGGCCCGGGGCCAGGAAGTGGATCGACTCGGCCGCCGTCGCGGCCAGCAGCGCGGCAGCCAGGCGGCGCAGTTCTGCCCGCTGCGCCTGCGCGGTCCGGCCCGGGGGCGGCAGCGCGGCGGCGGGCGTGGCCTCGTAGCCGGCGCCGCGCACCGCGGCGAGCACGCCTGGCCAGGCGGCAGGCAGCGCGTCGACCGCCAGCGTGCGCGCGGCGAGGTCGAAGCGCAGGCCGCGGATTTCCGGCAGGCCCTCGAGCGCGCGGCGGATGTCCAGCTCCTCGCTCGTGCAGTCCAGCGCGGGGATGCTCAGCAGCAGGCCCGACGGGAAGGCCCTTGGGCCCGCGATCGCGTCGTCGGCGCCTGGGCCGCAGCTGCGGCAGGCCTGAGCGCCGACGGCAGCCGCGGGCAAGGCTGCGGCGGCGCAGTGCTGCGGATCGGCCTGCTCGCGGCTGTGCCGGTGGTCATGCGCGTGGTCATGCGCGTGGTCATGCGCGTGGGCGCGGCCCCGCGCTTCACCGCGGTGCTGGCTGTGTTCGAGGGTGGTCATTGCGGGCTTGTCGGGCTGCATGCGCGCGCGGGCCTTGCGGCAGCCCGAAACGCGGGTTCCGCGGCATTGAAATACCTGTAGGAACTACAGAGTCAAGGGCTACACTCGCACCGACACGGCCGGCGTGGGGCATGAAGATCGGCGAACTTTCCAGGGCGTCCGCGACGCCCGTCGAGACGATCCGCTACTACGAACGGATGGGTCTGCTGCCCGCGCCGCCGCGCAGCGGCGGCAACTTCCGCGTCTACGGCGCGCCGGCGCTGGAGCGCCTGCAGTTCATCCGCCATTGCCGCGGACTCGACATGTCGCTCGACGAAGTGCGCACGCTGCTGCGCTACCGCGATGCACCAGGCGACGACTGCAGCGGCATCAACGCCCTGCTCGATGCGCACATCGGGCATGTGTCGGCGCGCATCGAGGAACTGCGATCGCTCGAGCGGCAGCTCGAGGCGCTGCGCGCGCGCTGCATCCAGGCGCGCGCAACCGACCAGTGCGGCATCCTGAGCGGTCTGGCCGACGAGGCCCAGCAACCCGCCGCGGCGCCTGCACGGGTGTCCGGGCATCTGCGCACGGTGCACGTTCGCCGCGGGTCGGGCGAGCCGTCGTGATACTCGAATTTACTTCAAGTACACGAAATAAGTAATTGATTTATCTGATGAACGCTGGCGGAAATGACCGTCCGGCGTTCACGGTGCCGGCCCTCGGCGCGAGCTCACCAGTGCGTCGGCGACATGTCCGGCTCGTCGAATGCCGAACCGATCGCGTCGGCTTCGTCGCCGACGCCGACGGCATCGTTGCCATCGCCCTCGTCGGCCGCATCGGCCGGCGGCGCCGACAGCGATGTCGGCCGGTCCAGCGGCCGGCACAGGTGCCGATTGAGGCGGCCCAGGCGCTCGGACTTCTCGACCGCCGCCAACACCGCCGCGGGGTCGAGCAGCAGCATGAACGGGTTGTACTCGGTGGGGATCGGCTGGGTCATCTCGATGCTCCGCGAGTCGTGTGACGATGCAATATCGGCAACTGTAGGCCCCGGACGCGGATTGCCCAAGAGGGCGTTGCGCCAAAGCCCTTGTCGGATGACGTCCGACACGGCCGTCGGCAAGGCGCCGGCAGCGCGTCGCGACTATTTCACGCCGCTTTGCAGCCGCGCGCCAAGGGCATCGCGGCCGGCGCGCCGCGCGAAGTCCGCTGCCGTGAGGCCGAGCGCGTTGCGCGCCTTCGGGTCGGCGCCGCGGCCGAGCAGCAGATCGGCGCTGTCGATCGCCCCGTAGCCCGCGGCCATCATCAGCGGCGTCGTGCCGTTGGGCGAACGCGCTTCGATCGCCGCACCGCGATCGAGCAGCAAGGCCACGACACGCGGCGCCGGCCCGCTGGCAGCGTAGTGCAGCGGCGTCCAGCCCTCGCGCTCGAGCGCGGCGCCGCGCGCGAGCAAGCGCTCCACCCAGGCGGTCTGCCCGCGCAGCGCCGCGATCATGAGCGGCGTCTCGCCCACGGCGTTCGCCGCGTCGACCTTCAGACCGGGCTGCGCCAGCAACAGCTCGGCCACCGCCGGCGCGTCGTCGCGCAGTGCGAGATACAGCGCCACCTGCCCCGATTCGTCCGGCGTATTCGGGTCGAAACCGCGCTCGAGCAGCGCGCGCACGCTGCGTGCGTCGTTGCCGCGCAGGGCGGCGAAGAAGTCCTCGTAGGCGCCGGCACGCGCCGCCGATGCGGCGACCAGCGCCGCTGCGCCGGCCAGCGCCAGCAGGGCGCGTCGCTGCAGTTTCATCGGTCGATCTCCTCGCCGGCGAGCGCCGGCACGTCGAAAAGCCGCTCGAAGTTCGCGCTCGTGGCGCGCGCCACCTCCTCGAGCGGCAGCCCCTTGACCTGCGCCAGCGCCGCCGCGACCTGCGGCACGTAGGCCGGCGAATTGATCTTGCCGCGGTACGGCACCGGCGCGAGGTAGGGCGCGTCGGTCTCGATGAGGCAGCGTTCGAGCGGCACCCAGCGCGCCACCGCGCGCAACGCGTCGGCGTTGCGGAAGGTCAGGATGCCGGAGAACGAGACGTAGAACCCCAGCGCCACCGCCGCACGTGCCACCGCCAGCGTCTCGGTGAAGCAGTGGAACACGCCGCGCAGCGCACTGCCGCCTTGCTCGCGCAGGATGGCGAGCGTGTCGTCGCTGGCGCTGCGCGTGTGCACGACGAGCGGCAGCCCGGTATCGCGCGCGGCCTCGATGTGGGTGCGAAAGCGCGCGCGCTGCCACTCCATGTCGGCCACGCTGCGGCCGTTCAGCCGGTAGTAGTCGAGCCCGGTCTCGCCGATGCCGACCACGCGCGGCAGCCGCGCGCGCGCCACGAGATCGGCGCGCTGCGGCTCGGCCACGCCTTCGCTGTCGGGGTACACGCCCACCGTCGCCCACAGGTTGTCGTGCGCCAGCGCCAGCGCGTGCACGCGCGGGAACTCCTCGAGCGAGGTGCAGATGCACAGTGCGCGCGAAACGCGCGCCGCGGCCATCGCGGCGCGGATCTCGGCCACATGCTCGTGCAGCTCGGCGAAACCGAGGTGACAGTGGGAATCGACGTACATCGTGCCGATGCGGGCGCCGGCCCGCGCGGCGCCAGGTGCCTGGCGCTCAGATCGTCTGCGTCGGCTTGGACGACTGCAGCGTGGTGCCGAGCAGCTCCTCGATCTTGAGCTTGAGCTGGCGCGTCTTGTCGTCGTTCGGGAAACGCACGCCGACGCCCTGCGTGCGGCCGCCCGAGGCGTTGGCCGGCGTGATCCAGGCCACCTTGCCGGCGACCGGATAGCGCTGCGGATCCTCTGGCAGCGACAGCAGCAGGTAGATGTCGTCGCCGAGCCGGTACTCGCGCATGGTCGGCACGAACAGGCCGCCCTCGGTGAACAGCGGGATGTAGGCGGCGTAGAGCGCGCCCTTCTCGCGGAACACGAGCTGGATCACGCTCGGCCGCGCTGCCGTCGGCACCGCCGGCTGCGGCGGTCCGAGGTTGGCGGCGCGTGTCGTGATGTGCTCGCTCATGGGCGCAGTGTATCCAAGCCGGCTGCGTGCGATCGTGCACGCGATCGTGACGCCCTGGGCATGAGTGCGGCCTGCGCGCGCGCGACCAGCGCGTCGGTCATCAGCCCTTCGTGCCAGGGGTGATCGGCGTGGCGGGCGATGTGCCCGAGATCGGCGGCCCAGGCGGCCAGGCGCGCCGGGTCGGCGTCGGCGGGCAGCCGGGCGGCGTCGAAATAGCGTGTCGGCGCGCCGGCCGAGCGGGCCAGCGCGTCGCAGCACAGCTTGAACAGCGCGTCCAGCGCGCGCGGCACGGGCCAGCCGGCAAGCGCGCCGAGCTCGCCGCGCGCGACGGCCGCCGGCAGCGCCTCCCAGGCCCCGGCATCGATGCCCTGGCGCGCCAGCGCGAGGGCGTCGAGCGGGCGGCCGCCGCAGCCGGCCAGCAGCACCTCGGGCCGCGCGACGCCCTGCGCGGCCAGCCAGCCGTGGGCCGCGTCGACGCTCGGCGCGGCCAGCCGCACGAGCTGGCAGCGGCTGCGCACGGTGGGCAGGATGGCGAGCGGATCGCTGCAGGTGAGCACGACGCGCGTGCCGGCCGGCGGCTCCTCGACGGTCTTGAGCAGCGCGCCGGCCGAGTGCTCGTTGAGCGCTTCCACCGGGTGCAGCAGCCAGACCTTGCCGCGTGCGCGCGCGCTGGTGCGGCTCACCCAGTCGGTGGCGGCACGCACCTCGTCGATGCGGATCTGCCGGCTCGGCTTGCGCTTGCCCTCCTCGCCCTCGGCCTTGTCGTCGGCGAGCAGCCAGCCCGTTTCGCGGCGCAGCACCTCGGGCAGCAGGACATGCAGGTCCGGGTGCACATGTGCCCGCAACGCGCGACAGCCGGCGCAGCGGCCGCAGGCCAGCGCGTCGGCAGCCGGCGCGTCGCACAGCCAGCTCTGCGCCAGCGCCAGCGCGAAGGGCAGCGCGCCGATTCCCGGCGCCGCCTGCACCAGCAGCGCGTGAGCGCGCACCTGCGCGAGGGTCTCGCGCAGCGCGTCGGCGAGCCAGGGCAACGGCGGCGCACCGGTCTCGTCGAAGGTCGTCGCGGGGGCCGTCATCGCAGCGTCTGCCTCACCACCAGCCGCGCCCTGCCACGGCAGCCTCGATCTGCAGCCAGACTTCGGCCGGCTCGCGCGCGGCGTCCAGGCGCACGAAGCGCGGCGCACGCGCGCGCTCGGCGTAGCCGGCACGCACGCGCTCGAAGAAGGCAAGGTCCTCGCCTTCGAAGCGGTCGGGTGCGCGCACCGCCGAGCGCCGCGCTGCGGCCGTCGCCGCGTCGAGGTCGAACCACAGCGTGAGATCGGGCTCGCGCCCCTGCTGCACCCAGCGCTCGAGTGCGGCGAGCGGCTCGCGCGCGAAGCCGCGCCCGGCGCCTTGGTAGGCGAAGGTGGCGTCGGTGAAACGGTCGCACAGCACGGTGGCACCGCGCTCCAGCGCGGGCTCGATGACGCCGCGCAGGTGGTCGCGCCGCGCCGCGAACACGAGCAGCACTTCGGTCAAGGCATCCATCGGCCGGTGCAGCACGAGTTCGCGCAGCGCCTCGGCCAGCGGCGTGCCGCCGGGCTCGCGCGTCAGCACGACCTCGTGGCCGCGCGCGCGCAGCCAGGCGGCGAGCGCCTCGATGTGCGAGCTCTTGCCGGCGCCGTCGATGCCTTCGAAGGTGACGAAGCGGCCGGCCTCTGGACTCGTGCTCATCGTTGCCGGCGCTGGAACTGGTTCACCGCGCGATTATGGTCGCCGAGGTTTTCGCTGAAGGCGCTGCTGCCGTCGCCGCGCGCCACGAAGTACAGCGCCCGCGTCGGCTCGGGCCGCACCGCGGCGCGCAGCGCGGCCAGTCCGGGCAGCGCGATCGGCGTCGGCGGCAGGCCGGCGCGGGTGTAGGTGTTGTAGGGGCCGTCGGCGAGCAGGTCGCGCTTGCGCAGGTTGCCGTCGAAGGCCGCGCCCAGGCCGTAGATCACCGTCGGGTCGGTCTGCAGCGGCATGCCGGCGCGCAGCCGGTTGACGAAGACCCCGGCCACCAGTGCGCGGTCGGCCGCGCGCCCGGTCTCCTTCTCGACGATCGAAGCCAGGATCAGCGCCTGCTCGGGGCTTTGCAGCGGCAGGCCCGGTGCGCGCTCGGCCCAGGCGGCGGCCAGCCGATCGTCCAGCGCGCGGAGCGCGCGGCGCAGCACGGTGAGGTCGCTCACGCCGCGGCTGTAGGCGTAGGTGTCCGGAAAGAAACGCCCCTCGGCCGGCACGCCCGGCGCGCCGAGCGCGGCCATCAGCTCGGCGTCGCTCATGCGCGCCGTCGTCGGCCGCAGGTTCGGCGCGCGCGCCAGTTCGGCACGCAGCTGGCGTACCGTCCAGCCCTCGATGAATCGCACCTGCTCGAGCGTCTCCTCGCCCTGCACCATCTTGGCCAGCAGCCGCCGCGGCGAGGTGCCGGCCTCGATCTCGTAGCTGCCGGCGCGGATGCGCCGCGCCTGCCCCGACCAGCGGAACCATTCGTACAGCAGCCGCGGCGGCGCACGCACGCCGGCAGCCACCCAGGCCTCGGCCACCTCATGCGGGTTCATGCCGGCCTCGATGGAGAGTTCGGCGCGTTCGCCGGCCAACGGCAAAGGCCGCCCGAGCCACCACCAGGCAGCGGCGGCGATCGCGGCCAGCAGCAGCACCGCGGCACCGGCCAGGGCCAGCGCCACGCGCAGCAGCCGAGACCCTTGGGACCGTGACACCATCGGAGCTCATCATAATCAGCACGATGATGCCTTCCTCGACGAGTTCCTCCAGCGCCCCCGCTGCCGCGTGCGCGCCGGCGCCCGCCGGCGCCGTGCGGCTGGGCGACTGGGGCGTGATCCGTGCGCGCGGCGACGACGCCAGGAGCTTCCTGCACGGGCAGCTCACGAGCGACGTGATGCAGCTCGACGCGACGGCAGCGCGCCTGGCGGGCTACTGCTCGCCCAAGGGCCGGCTGCTCGCGACCTTCGTCGTATGGCAGGGCCGCGACGGCGAGGTGTTGCTGGCCTGCAGCGCCGATCTGCTCGCGCCCACGCTGAAGCGCTTGTCGATGTACGTGCTGCGCGCCAAGTGCCGGCTCGACGACGCGAGCGCCGAGCTGCCGCTCTGGGGCCTGGCCGGCGCGCAGGCGATGGGTGCGGTCGGGGCGCCCGACGCGCCTTGGCGACGCGCCGCAGCGGCCGGCGGCGATGTGATCACGCTGCCTGCGGCGCTGGTGGACGGCACCCCCGTGCCGCGTGCGCTCTTCGCCGCTGCGGCGGCGCCTGCGCTGCCTGCGCTCGACGCCGACGCCTGGCGTTGGCTCGAGGTGCAAAGCGGCGTGCCGCGCATCGTCGCGGCCACCGTCGAGCGCTTCGTGCCGCAGATGGTGAACCTCGAAGTCGTCGGCGGCGTGGATTTCCGCAAGGGCTGCTATCCCGGCCAGGAGGTCGTCGCGCGCAGCCAGTACCGCGGCACGCTCAAGCGGCGCGCCTACCTGCTGGCAAGCCCGGTGCCGCTGGCGTCCGGCCAGGAGCTGTTCGACGCCGCCGATGCCGCTCAACCGGCCGGCACCGTGGTGCTGAGCGGCTCGCATGCAGGCCGCCATGTCGCCTTGGCCGAACTGCAGATTGCTGCGCATGCGCGCGCAGCCGTCCATCTAGGCAGTGCCGAGGGACCGCGACTCGAGCCGTTGCCGCTACCCTACCCGCTCGCGGCCGAGGCCGAGTAGGCGAAGGCCCCTTGTGCCGGCTGCAGCCACCGGCGCCAGGCCAGCGGGGCGCCCGGCGCGCCCGCTCCCGCGAGGTAAGGCGGCGTGATTACGCGCTGACAGCCTGCATGCCTTGTCTCGGCGCCGGCGTGCGCAGCAGGTACTCGAAGGCTGCCAGCGCCGCCTTGGCGCCCTCGCCCGCGGCGATGACGATCTGCTTGAACGGCACCGTCGTCGCGTCGCCGGCAGCATAGACGCCCGGCAGGCTGGTCGCTCCGCGCTCGTCGACGATGATCTCGCCGTAGCGGTTGCGTTCGACCGTCCCTTCGAGGAAGCCGGTATTGGGCACGAGCCCGATCTGCACGAAGACGCCGGCCAGATCGACACGTTGCGGCACGCCGCTGGCGCGCTCCGTGAAGGCCAGCCCGGTGACCTTGCCGCCGTCGCCGACGATCTCGGTGGTCTGTGCGTTCAGATGCACCGTGACGTTGGGCAGGCTGCCGAGCTTGGCCACGAGCACGGCGTCGGCCTTGAGCTGCGGCAGGAATTCGACCACGGTGACATGGGAGGCGACGCCGGCCAGATCGATCGCTGCCTCGACGCCCGAGTTGCCGCCTCCGATCACGGCCACCGGCTTGCCCTTGAACAGCGGCCCGTCGCAGTGCGGGCAGTAGGCCACACCCCGATTGGCGTACTCGGCCTCGCCGGGCACGCCCACCTTGCGCCAGCGCGCGCCTGGCGCCAGCACGACGCTGCGCGCGCGCAGCGTGGCGCCGTTTTCCAGCCTGACGCCGATCTCGCCGCCCGCCTGCGCGGCCGGCTCGAGCGCAGCCACGCGCTGGCCGGCCATCACGTCGACCTCGTAGGCACGCACATGCGCCTCCAGCGCGGCGGCGAACTTCGGGCCCTGCGTTTCGAGCACCGAGATGAAGTTCTCGATCGCGAGCGTGTCGAGCGTCTGCCCGCCCATGCGCTCGGCCACGAGGCCGGTGCGGATACCCTTGCGCGCCGCGTACACGGCCGCCGCGGCGCCGGCCGGGCCGCCGCCGACGACGAGCATGTCGAAGGCGTCCTTCGCGCCGAGCTTCTTCGCATCGCGCGCGGCCGCGCCGGCGTCGACCTTGGCCAGGATCTCGGCCAGTTCCATGCGCCCGGAGCCGAACGGCTGGCCGTTCAGGAACACCATCGGCACGGCCATGATCTGGCGCTCCTCGACCTCGCGCTGAAAGAGCGCCCCGTCGATGGCGACATGACGCACGTGCGGATTGAGCACCGCCATCAGGTTGAGCGCCTGCACGACATCGGGGCAGTTGTGGCAGGTCAGGCTCATCCAGGTCTCGAAGACGAACTCGCCCTGGCTCGCGCTCGGCTCGAGCGCGCGGATCTGCTCGATCAGCTCGGGCTCCACCTTGGGCGGGTGCCCCCCGGCTTGCAGCAGTGCCAGCACGAGCGAGCTGAACTCGTGCCCCAGCGGAATGGCCGCGAATTCGACGCCCAGCGCGGCGCCGACCGGCGTGATGCGAAACGACGGGCGGCGCGCGGCCGCGCCGTCGAATCGTGCCGTCACGCGCGGGCTGAGCGCCGCGATCTGCGTGAGCAGTTCGCGCATCTGTGCCGCGGCCTCGCTTTGGTCGAGCGAGGCCACCAGTTCCACCGGCTGCACGATGCGCTCGAGGTAGCTGGCGAGCTGGGCCTGGATCTGGGCATCGAGCATGGCGGTTCCTCCCTGGGGTTTTCGATGCAACTGGCGGTATTGCGGGCGTTCAGATCTTGCCCACGAGGTCGATCGAAGGCGCCAGAGTCGGCGCGCCTTCGTTCCACTTGGCCGGGCAGACCTGGCCGGGGTGGGCGGCGACGTACTGCGCGGCCTTGAGCTTGCGCAGCGTCTCCTTGACGTCGCGCGCGATGGCGTTGTCGTGGACTTCGGCGGTCTTGATCACGCCCTCGGGGTCGATCACGAAGGTGCCGCGCAGCGCCAGGCCCTCTTCCTCGATGTGCACGCCGAAGGCACGCGTGAGCCGGTGCGTCGGGTCGCCGACGAGCGGGAACCGCGCCTGGCCGACGGCGGGCGAGGTCTCGTGCCAGACCTTGTGCGCGAAGTGCGTGTCGGTGGTGACGACGTAGACCTCGGCGCCGATCTTGCGGAACTCCTCGTAGTGCTGCGCGGCGTCCTCGACCTCGGTCGGGCAGTTGAAGGTGAAGGCGGCCGGCATGAAGATCAGCGCCGACCAGCGGCCCTTCAGGCTGTGCTCGGTGACCTCGATGAACTTGCCGTTGTGGAAGGCCTGGGCCTTGAACGGTTGGACCTGGGTGTTGATGAGGGACATGAGGTTCCTTTCGGTGGGGGGACAGGGCTGGATCGAAGCGATGCGTGACTGTATCGCATCACTCATATCATTAGATTTTGTTTATTGAATCACCGCGATAGGCAGCGCCCATCGCCGCCCGCACGGCCGCACGGCCGCCCGCCCGCCCGCGCGGCACGGCACGGCACGGCACGGCACGGCACGGCACGGCACGGCACGGCCGTTACCGCCGGGCCGCCAGGCCGCAGGCCGCGGCGCTCAGCGCTTGCGTGCGACCAGGCCGACCAGCGCCGAGCGGCCGCGGTGGCCCTCGCCCTCGGCCAGTTCGTCCTCGTATTCCTCGAGGGCGAGGATGTCGAGCCCGCCGAAGGCCCGGCGCAGCATCTGCGGCGTGTACAGATGATCGACGCAGGGCGGGCCGCCGGTGCGGTATTCGAGCTGGCGCGGCGTGTAGCCCTGCAGCACCAGCGTGCCGCCCGGCACGAGGCAATGCACGATGCGGGCGAAGAGCCGCGCGCGCATCGCCGGATCGGCGAACTGCACGAAGATCGCCGCCACGCCGTCGTACAGCGCGGCCGGCCAGACCAGGCGGTCGGCGTCGGCCAGCGCGTAGTTCACGTGCACGCCGCGCGCGGCGGCCAGCGCGCGCGCCTTGGCCACGCCGGCCTCGGCGAGGTCGAAGGCGTCGACCGCGAGCCCCTGCTCGGCCAGCCAGACGCTGTTGCGGCCCTCGCCGTCGGCGACGCTCAGCACGCGCTGGCCGGAAGCCCAGCCGGCGGTGGTCCGGGCGTGGCGCTCGAGCCAGCCGTTCGGTGCGGTGCCGAACAGGAAGCCGGCGCTCGCGAAGCGGCGGTTCCAGGTGCCGGCGGGGTCATCGAAGGGCGGTGTGTTCATGTCGTCATGGCTCCACGCAGTGCCGTCTGCCGGGTGCGCGCTGCAGGCTGATGCGGCATGCGGCAAGGCGACCGTCGCCTGCTCTTGTACACCGGCCGCCGGGATATCGGCTGGCTGCAGGATCTGGGTCCGTTGCAAGCCGGCTCGGCGCTGTCGGCGGTATGCCTTTCTGGCGGCGATATCTCGAGCACGCAGCTCGCGCTACAAGTGGCGTGGAATAGCTGCTTTCGTCACGCGGCAGCCGAGCGCGCCGGTACGCCGGGCAGCGACGCACTGCGTTGCGGAGTCGACGCCGACCGCCTGGCCGGCACGCTGACCAGCTACGCGCTGTGCGGCGCCGGCGTCCGTCATCGTGCAGGGCCTGGCCTGGGCCGGCGTCGCGCTGGCGCCCGACGTCGAGTTGCGCCTGGGCGCCGGCCGCGTGCGCGCGCCGCGAGGGCCTCGGCACGCCGCTGGTCGAACTGTCGGTCGCGCGCGCCTTCGCCCAGCTCGCGCCGTAGTGCGTTCGTGCGGGCGCATCGTGGTGTTGTCGTGCCGCGTCGCCGACGCTCAACGCAGATCGGCCGCGAGGCTGGCCAGCGTGTCCGGAGCGATCACCGCCTGCGCCGGGTAATGGGGGTGGTCGCAGCCGAGCCTGACCTGCGCGCCGGCGTGGATCGACGCGCGCATCGGCGCGCCGAGCTCGAAGCGCACGAAATGCACCGCGGAGGTCTTCTCCTCGTTCTCGCGCTCGAGGTCCTCGTCGGCGATGGCGTAGACACGCCCCTGCCCCTCGAGCTCGACGAACAGACGGTCCTCGACGCCGATCAGAAGCGCCAGCTCGCGCTTGCGTTGCAGCGGATCGGCGTACTCGATCAGCATCGTCGCCTTCCAGTTGCCGCCGTCGGGCAGCAGCGGCGCGTAGGCGTCGATCTCGCCCTGGATGCCCGCCTCGTGGAAGATCTTCTCGATGTGCAGCATCTCCTGGATCTGGCGGCGGATGGTCTGCTCGTCCTCGAACTGCAGCGTCATGTGTTCGCCGAGCGCGACGCTGCGCAGGCGCCGGTGCGCGATCGCCTCGGCCCGGCTCGTGTTGCGGATCTTGGCATAGGCCTCAAGCGTGAGGAGGCTGGCGCGGTTGATGGTGGGCGGCAAGCTCATCGCGGCTCTACTCCAATCCGTACGCCATGCGCAGCAGCGTCAGCGGATGCTGCACCGCCTTGGCCGGCGTGCCGGCCTGCTGCATGCCCTGGGCGATGTGGTGGCCGGCCATCGGGCAGTCGCTGGCGACGAAGTCCGGCTCGTCCTTGGCCATGCTCTTGAACACCGGCCGGCCGATCTTCAGCGCCACCGGGTGCGTGGCCACCTTCACGCCGTAGGTGCCGGCGTGGCCCGAGCAGCGCTCGACGGTGTTGAGCTGGAGCTCCACCGTCTGGCCGACGAGCTTGAACAGTTCCTCCGTCTTGCGGCCGACGAGCTGCACGCGGCCGTGGCAGGGGATGTGGTAGCTGACCTTGCCCAGCGCGGTTTTGAAGTCCGTCTTCAGCAGCCCGTCCCTGTGGCGGGCGACGAAGTACTCGAACGGGTCCCACATCGCGTCTTTGACGAGCTGCACGTCGGGCTCGTCGGGGAACATCAGCGGCAGCTCCTGCTTGAACATCAGCGTGCAGCTGGGCACCGAGGTGACGATGGCATAGCCGGCGCGCGCATACTTCGCGAGCACCGGGATGTTGGCGTTCTTGGCGCGCTCCACCGCCTCGAGGTCGCCGAGCTCGAGCTTGGGCATGCCGCAGCAGCGTTCCTTGTCGACGATCTCGTAGGCGATCTCGTTGTGCTCGAGCACCTTGACGAGGTCGGCGCCGATGCCCGGCTCGTTGTAGTTGACGATGCAGGTGGCGAAGATCGCCACCTTGCCCGGCGTGCGCTCGCCGTCCTCCACCTCGAACGTCGCGTTGTTCATCGGCCGGCCCCAGCGGAAGCGCCGCGTCGCCGTCTGCGGCATCCAGGCCTCGGGGTGCACGTCGAGCCGGCTGGCCAGCAGCTTGCGCATCGTGCGCGTGCCGTTCACCTTGTTGACCAGCTGCGAGACGATCGGGATGCCGGCGAACTGGCCGTGCAGGTCGGTGCTGGCCAGCAGCTTGGCGCGCAGCGGCACGCCGCCCTGCTTGTGATGAATGGCCTTGGCGCGCAGCATCAGGTGCGGGAAGTCGACGTTCCACGCGTGCGGCGGCACGTACGGACACTTGGTGACGTAGCAGACGTCGCACAGATAGCAGTGCTCGACCACCTTCCAGTAGTCGGCCTTGGCCACGCCGTGCACCTCGCCGTCGGCGGTGGCGTCGACGAGGTCGAACAGGGTCGGGAAGCTCTGGCACAGGCTGACGCAGCGGCGACAGCCATGGCAGATGTCGAACACCCGCTCCATCTCGGCGAAGGCCGCAGCCTCGTCGAAGAACTCGGGGCTCTTCCAATCGATCGGGTGGCGGGTGGGGGCTTCGAGGTTGCCTTCGCGCATGGCTGGATTCCGTGGGGGCGGGCGTGCAGGTGGCGGGGGGGCGGCTGGCGGGTCGTGAAACGAACAAGGGGCACGAGGCCCCCTGTTCGGCTGCAGGCGGCCGGGGTGGTCAGTCGACGAGCTGGTCCAGCGCCTTCTGGTAGCGGTTGGCGTGCGAGCGCTCGGCCTTGGCCAGCGTCTCGAACCAGTCGGCGATCTCGTCGAAGCCTTCGGCGCGCGCCGTCTTGGCCATGCCCGGATACATGTCGGTGTACTCGTGCGTCTCGCCGGCGACGGCGGCCTTGAGGTTGTCGCGCGTCGGGCCGATCGGCAGCCCGGTGGCCGGGTCGCCCACCGCCTCGAGAAACTCGAGGTGGCCGTGCGCATGCCCGGTCTCGCCCTCGGCGGTGGAGCGGAACAGCGCGGCGACGTCGTTCTGGCCTTCCACGTCGGCCTTGTTGGCGAAGTACAGATAGCGGCGGTTCGCCTGCGATTCGCCGGCGAAGGCGTCCTTCAGGTTTTGCTCGGTCTTGGAACCTTTCAGGGCCATGGGATGCTCCTCTCGATCAGCAGGGACTGGGGAAACGGGCGCCGGGCCCGGCGCGACCGAAGGGCTACCCTAACAGAGCGGGGCGCGAAGGGCCAATACATCGCGTCAATGCCGGCGATAGCGCGAGGCGCAGCCCGCGGCCGCTCAGCGCAGCCCGTCGCCGCTCAATGCAGGCCGAGCAGGCGCAGCGCCAGCTCGTGCAGCCGTCCGGCCGGATCGGCCAGGCTTTCGAGCACCGTGAAGTGGTTCTTGCCGGGCAGCGTTTCGCACACCGGCACCGCGGTCGGGCCCCAGACGTCGCGGATCAGGCGGTTCTGGCGCAGGAACTCGTCGCTCTCGTCCAGGCCCACCGTGGCGTACAGCTTGCCGGCCTTGGGCCGCGGGAAGAACGCGGGACTCAGCCGCGCCACCGAGGCCGGCGTGAGCCGCAGATCGCTCTGCAGCCAGCTCACGTGGCGCAGCGGCTCGAGGTCGTACAGGCCCGAGATCGCGAGTGCGCCGGCGATCGGCTGCGTCGGCAGCGCGGGCGACACCTCCTTCCAGCGGCAACCGAGCAGCATTGCCGCCAGATGGGCGCCGGCGGAGTGGCCCACCAGGGCCAGGCGCGAGGCGTCGCCGCCGTGCGCGGCGGCATGCGCGGCGATCCAGGCCACGAGCTGCGTCATCTGCAGCGCCTGCTGCTCGATACTGGCGCGCGGACACAGCGCGTAGTTGGGCACCACGACGAGCGCGCCTTCGGCGGTGAACGAAGGCGCGACGAAGGAGAAATCGCTCTTGTCGAGCGAGCGCCAGTCGCCGCCGTGGATGAACACCAGCACCGGGGCGCCGGGGCCGGCGGCGGGCGCGCCGGCGGGGAACAGGTCGAGCGTGGCGCCCTCGCCTTCGCCGTAACGCAGATCGAGCGCACAGGGCGCAGCGCCGCGCACGAGCGCCGAGGCCTGCGCCCAGCGCCGGAAGATTTCGGGGTGCTCGGGCACGCGTGCGCGGTTGTCGTACTGCGCACCGAGCCACCTCGGGTCCTTGCGGTTCAGCATCCGGCATCTCCTCGCAGCCCACCAGCGGGCCGACGGCGCCGCATGTTAGCGGCGCGCGCCACCGGCAGCACTGTGCGAACTCAATCCGGCGCGAAGCGCATGGCGTGGTCTGCCGCACCTCGGCCGTGCCGCGCGAAGTCCTGGTCCGCCTTGCGCAACAGGCAGTTGCCCACCGCCAGCCACTCGATGCCGCTGCCCATGAAGCAGCGAAAGGCGTCCTCGGGCGTGCAGACGATCGGCTCGCCGCGCACGTTGAAGCTCGTGTTCACGAGCACCGGACAGCCGGTGCGCTCCGCGAAGCGCCGCAGCAGCGCGTGCAGGCGCGGCTGGGTGCGGGCGTGCACCGTCTGCACGCGTGCCGACAGATCCACGTGCGTGACGGCCGGCAGCGCCGAGCGCGCGACCGCGAGCCGCTCGAGCCCGGTGCGGCCGAGCTCGGCCGCCGACAGCGGCCGGCGCAGCCGCGGGTGCACGTCGGCGACGAACAGCATGTAGGGGCTGGCACGATCGAGCTCGAACCAGCGCGCCGCCTCCTCGGCCAGCACGGCCGGCGCAAAGGGCCGGAAGGACTCGCGGAACTTGACCTTCAGGTTCAGGGTGCGCTGCATGGTCGGCGCGCGCGCATCGGCCAGGATCGAGCGCGCCCCCAGCGCGCGCGGACCGAACTCCATGCGCCCCTGGTGCCAGCCGATCGCCTCGCCGCGCTCGAGCGCGGCGGCGCAGGCGTCGTTCAGCCCTTCGTCGTCGAGCACGGCGAAGCGCGCGCCGACGGCGCGCAGCCGCGCCTCGACGTCGCCTTGCGCATAGGCCGGGCCGAGGAAGGCGCCTTGCATGGCATCGTCCGCGACCGGCTTGCGCGCGCTGCCTGCGGCGCCATGGGCGAGCGCCAGCGCCGCGCCCAGTGCGCCGCCGGCGTCGCCTGCCGCCGGCTGGATCCAGATCTCGTCGAAGATGCCGGCGCGCAGCAAGCGGCCGTTGGCGACGCAGTTGAGCGCCACGCTGCCGGCCAGGCACAGGCGTCGTTCACCGCTGCGGCGCCGCGCGTGGCGCGCCAGGCGCAGCACGATCTCCTCGGTGAGCGCCTGCACCGAGGCCGCGAGGTCGAGTTCGCGCTGCGTCAGCGGCGCCTCGGGCAGGCGCGGCGGGCCGCCGAACAGGGCCTCCCAGCGCGGCGTCCACAGTCGCGCGGCGCCCGTCAGATCGAAGCACGAGCGCTCGAGCGCGATGCCGCCGTCCTCGCCGAGCGTCACCACCTGCTCGCGCAACGTGCGCACGAAGCGCGGCTCGCCGTACGGGGCCAGGCCCATCAGCTTGTACTCGCCGCTGTCGGGCCGAAAGCCCGCGAACTGCGTCACCGTCGAATACAGCAGCGCGATCGAGTGCGGCCAGCGCGTCTGCTCGAGCAGCCGCAAGCCGCCGCCCTCGCCCAGGGCCAGCGAACTCGCCGCCCACTCGCCGGCGCCGTCGAGCGTGAGCACCGCGGCGCGCTCGAACGGCGAAGGATGGAAGGCGCTGGCCGCGTGGCTCAGGTGGTGCGGCACGAATTCGAGGCGCTGGGCCCAGGCAACGCCGGGCGCGAGCGCCTCGAGCTCGGCAGCGAGCCGGCGGCGCGCGCCCAGGGCCAGGCGCACGGACGCGGGCAGCTCGGCACGCCGCCAGCCCGGCCCTGCCGCCGCCGCCCAGTCGCGCAGCAGTCGGTCCGCACGCAGCCATGGGCGCTCGTGAAACGCCACGCGGTCCACCGCGGCGAGCGGTACGCCGGCGATGTCGAGCACGGCGCCGATCGCATGCGACGGAAAGCCGCTCTCGCCCTTGCGGCGCGTGAAGCGCTCTTCCTGGGCCGCCGCAACGATGCGTCCATCTTCGACCAGCGCGGCGGCGCTGTCGTGTCCGAACGCCGAGAGGCCGAGGATGAGCAATTGCGAGGCGCGCCGAGCGTGCGTGAATACGGCCCCGACGAGCCGGCGGCGCGGCCAAGGCGAGGCGGCAGTATGCCCGAGCGCCCGCGGTGCGGTTTGCGCACGCGTGCGCCGGCCGAGGGCGGTGGCGACATCGGCGCGCCCCTGCACGCGCCCATGCGCTCGTGCCGCAGGCCTGCTGCTAGAATGCCGGGCTCAAGTGGGGACGTAGCTCAGCTGGGAGAGCGTCGCGTTCGCAATGCGAAGGTCGAGGGTTCGATCCCCTTCGTCTCCACCACCGCTCACAAGGGCCTGGATGCACTCCAGGCCCTTCTTTCTTGCGCCAGCCGCCGCCTCTGCGGGCGGCTGCGAAGCGCGCAAAGTCCGCTCTGCGCAATGGGCGCCCGAGGCGCACGGGCGCGCTCGATTCAGCGCCCGACCGTCCCCCGCCACCCAGCGCTGCCGACGCAGCGTGACGCCGGATCCGCCGCTCGGCGGGCCAGCCTCGGCGGTGCGCCTTGTGCCGGGCTCGGCGACCCGGCTCCACCCCTCGCCCGCCTTCAGCGCGTGGCGTACTCCGAGATCACCCTCCAGCGCCCGTCGACGATCTGCGACAGGCGCGTCGCCTCGGTGCCGAGGTGCTTGGTCGGGCCGAAGCTCATCTCGGGCGTGCCGAAGATGTCCTGCGGCACGACCAGCGAATCCATCACCTTGAGGAAGCTGTCGGTGGTGAGGTTGGCGCCGGCCTTGGCCGCAGCCTTGGCGAAGATGTCGACGATCACGTAGCCGTACACCGAGAACACGCTCGGATCCTCGTTGAACCTGGTCTTGTACTTGGCGGCCCAGAAACGGATCGGCTGCGCGCTCTCGTCGAGATACGGATGCTGCGTGGCCATGGTGGCATAGAGGCCGTTCATGGCCGGGCCGCCGAGCTTGTGGATGAGATCGGTATAGGCCGCCTGCGAGGCGAAGAAGACGGGGTTGTAGCCGAGCTTGCGCGCGGTGCCGATGGTGCCGATGGTCTCGCGGATGATGGTGCCCAGGACGACGAAGTCGCAGCCGGCCGCCTGCATCTTGCTCACCTGCGAGCTGAAGTCGGTGGCGCCGCGCTTGAACGAGGTCTTCTCGGCGAGCGCGGCGCCGATCGTCTTGAGCCCGTCTTCGGAGCCGCGCAGCACCTCGAGGCCGAATTCGTCGTCCTGGTAGATGATGCAGACCTTCTGCGGCTTCTTCTCCTTGACCATGCGCGGCAGGAAGATGCGCATCTGGTCGTAGTAGGGCGTGACCATCGCGTACTTCAGGCGGTTCAGCGGCTCGTACATCTCGCGCGCCGCGGTCACAGGGAAGAAGTTGACGATGTTCTTCTCGAACTGCACCGGCATCGCGGCGTTGTTCTGTGCCGTGCCCAGGTGGCCGAGCATCATGAAGATCTTGTCCTGGTTGACGAGCTTTTGCGCCGCGAGCACGGCCTTCTTGGGGTCGTAGCCGTCGTCTTCGACCAGCAGCTTGAGCTTGCGCCCGGCGATGCCACCCTGCTCGTCGATCTCGCCCACGCGCAGCAGCATGCCGTTGCGCACCTGCTTGCCGTAGCCGGCCAGCGGCCCCGACAGATCCTGGATCGTGCCGAGCACGATCTCGTTCTTGCTCACGCCCTGCTGGGCCTGCGCGGCCGGAAGGCCGAGCGCGAGCCCGAAGGCGAGTGCGGCGGCGCCGAGGAGCTTGGTGGTGGGCATCGTCTTCTCCGTGGGGTGGATCATGAGTACATGGCGTCGATCTGCGGCGCGTACTTGCGCTGCACGAGCTTGCGCTTGAGCTTCATCGTCGGCGTGAGCTCCTCGTCCTCGGCCGTGAGCTGGGTCTCGATCAGGTGGAAGCGCTTGATCTGCTCGACGCGGGCGAACTTGGCGTTGACCTTGTCGATCTCGCGCTGGATCAATGCTCGCACCTCGGCGGCGCGTGTCAAGCTGGCGTAATTGCTGAACGGCACGTCGTGGTCCTGGGCGTACTTCTCGACGTTCTCCTGGTCGATCATCACCAGCGCCGTCAGGTAGGGCCGCTGGTCGCCGATCACCACCGCGTCGGTGACGTAGGGGCTGAACTTGAGCTCGTTCTCCCACTCGCTGGGCGTGATGTTCTTGCCGCCGGCCGTGATGATGATGTCCTTCATGCGGTCGGTGATGCGCAGGTAGCCCTCGGCGTCGACCGTGCCGACGTCGCCGGTGTGCAGCCAGCCCTCGGCGTCGATCGCCTCGGCGGTCTGCTCGGGCTGGTTCAGGTAGCCCATGAAGACGTTGGCGCCGCGCACCAGCAGCTCGCCGCTGGCGGCGTCGACGCGCACCTCGTTCCACGGTGCGGCCAGGCCGATCGAGCCGGCACGGATGGCGCGCGCGGGCATGCAGGTGGAGACGCCCGCCGTCTCCGACATGCCCCAGACCTCGAGCATGGGCACGCCCAGCGCCGCGTACCACTTCACCAGGTCGGGCGCGATCGGCGCCGCGCCGGTGATGCAAAAGCGCACCCGCTGTACGCCGATCATCTTGCACACGTTGTCGAGCACGAGCCAGCGCGCGGCGCGAAAGGCGATCTTCAGCCACCAGGGTACCGGCCGTCCCGCCAGCACGCGCTCGGCCACCTGCATGCCCACGCCGAGCGCCCCGGCGTAGGCCAGCTGCTGCACGCGCCCGGCCTCGGCGACGGCGATCGTCACCGCCGAGTAGAACTTCTCCCAGATGCGCGGCACGGCGAGGAACACCGTGGGCGCGATCTCGCGCACGTTCTCGGGCACCGTCTCCGGGTTTTCGACGAAGTTGAGCCGTGCGCCGGTGTACAGCGAGAAGTACTCGCCGCCCATGCGCTCGGCGATGTGGCACAGCGGCAGGAAGGCCATGCGCTCGTCGCTCTCGTACGAGGCGATCACCTGCTGCAGCCCGCGCATCGCGGTGAGCAGCGTGCGGTGGCTGTGCATCACGCCCTTGGGCTTGCCGGTGGTGCCCGAGGTGTAGACGAGGATCGCCAGCGCCTCGGGGTCGATCGCCTGCATGCGCGCGGCCAGCGCAGCGGGCTGTGCGACGGCGAAGGCGCGCCCCAGCTCGCGCAGGCGCTCGAACGACAGCACCTGCGGGTCGTCGAGCTGGTGCAGGCCGTCCATGTCGAAGACGACGATGCGGCGCAGCGCGGGCAGCCGGGCGCGCACGGCGAGCGCCTTGTCGAGCTGCTCGTCGTCCTCGACGAAGAGGAAGGCGCTGGCCGAGTCCTCGCACAGGTAGTGCACCTGCGGCGCGGCGTCGGTCGGGTAGATGCCGCTCGAGACGCCGCCCGCGCACAGCACGCCGAGGTCGGCCAACACCCATTCGAGCACGGTGTTGCTGAGGATGGAGACGCGCTCGCCGGTCGCCAGGCCGAGGGCCAGCAGGCCGCAGGCGACTTCGCGCACCGCCTCGCCGGTCTGCGCCCAGCTCCAGCTGTGCCAGATGCCCAGCTTCTTCTCGCGCAGCCAGACCTTGTCGGCGCGCGCCGCGACGGCATTCCACAGCACGGCAGGCAGCGTGTCGCCGGCGACCACGATTCCCGCCTCCGGCCGGAGCTTGTCGACATCCCACAGGTTGGGCATGGCCTTTTCCTCGTGCCGCGTCGAGCCCGGCTAGCGCCAGGTCTTCTTCTTCTTCCAGCGCCGCTCGCCGCGCACGCCGGCTTCCTTCATGCCGAGATAGAACTCCTTCACGTCCTCCTTGTCGCGCAGCGCGGCGCAGCTGCCTTCCATCACGATGCGGCCGTTCTCCAGCACGTAGCCGTAGTCGGCCACGTTGAGCGCCATGTGGGCGTTCTGCTCGACGAGCAGGATCGTCGTGCCGCGCTCGCGGTTGATGCGCACGACGATCTCGAAGATCGAGCGCGTGAGCAGCGGCGACAGCCCGAGCGAGGGCTCGTCGAGCAAGATCATGCGCGGCGCGGCGACGAGCGCGCGCGCGATGGCCAGCATCTGCTGCTGGCCGCCCGAGAGCAGCCCGGCCTGCTGGCGCTCGCGCTCGCGCAGGATCGGGAAATAGGCGTACGCGGTCTCGATGTCGCGCGCCACGCCGTCGCGGTCGGCGCGCGTGTAGGCGCCCATCGCCAGGTTCTCGCGCACGCTCAGCAGCGGGAACACCTCGCGCCCCTCGGGCACGTGCACGAGGCCGCGGCGCACGACGGCCGCCGGGTCGTGGGCGGTGATGTCGCAGCCCTCGAAGTGCACGCTGCCGCGGCGCGGGTCGATGATGCCGGAGACGGTCTTGAGGATCGTCGTCTTGCCCGCGCCGTTGCTGCCGAGCACGGTGGCGATCTCGCCGCGGCGCACCTTCAGGCTGACGCCGCGGATCGCGCGGATCGGCCCGTAGGCGCTCTCCACGTTGGCGAGGACGAGGTTGTCGTCGCTCATCGTGGCTCGCGCTCGCGCTCGCGGCGCAGCGCCGCGACGTCGCCTGCCGCACCGAGGTAGGCCTCGACGACGCCGGCGTGCGCCTGCACCTCGGCCGGCGTGCCGAGCGCGAGCACCTCGCCCTGGTTCATCGCCAGCACGCGGTCGCTGACGCGGCCGACGAGCGCCATGTCGTGCTCGACCATCAGCACCGTGATGCCGAACTCGCGCCGGATGTCGTCGATCCAGAACACCATGTCCTCGGTCTCCTCGACGTTGAGGCCCGAGGACGGCTCGTCGAGCAGCAGCAGGCGCGGCTCGGCGGCGAGCGCGCGCGCCAGCTCGACCACCTTGCGCACGCCGTAGGGCAGACCGGCGACGAGCGCGTCGCGGTGGTGCTGCAGGTCGAGGAAGTCGATCACGCGCTCGACTTGCTCGCGCGCGGCCAGCGCGGCGCGCCGCGCGCGCGGCGTGAACAGCAAGTCGTCGACGAAGCCGGTGCGGCGGTGCACGTGGCGGCCGATGAGCAGGTTCTGCAGCACGCTGGCATGCTCGAACAGCTCGATGTTCTGGAAGGTGCGCGCGATGCCCAGCGCGGCCACCGCGTGCGGCGGCACGCGCGTGAGCTCGTGCCCGGCGTAGACGATGCGCCCCGCGCTCGGCGCGTAGATGCGGCTGATGAGGTTGAAGACCGTGGTCTTGCCGGCGCCGTTGGGCCCGATGAGGGTGAAGACCTCGCCGCGGCGCACCTCGAAGCTCACGCCGTTGACCGCGAGCACGCCGCCGAAGCGCACGCTCAGGTCGCGGGCCGAGAGCAGGATCTCGTCGTCCATCGCGCGCGCTACCGCAGGCGGTCGGACTTCTGGAACGCCTTCTGCCGCCTGAACATGCCGCGGCGGTAGAAGGGGAAGAGCGAGAACCAGGTGCGCACCTTGAGCCAGCGGCCGTACAGGCCCAGCGGCTCGAACAGCACGAAGGCGATCAGCACGGCACCGTAGACGGCCGCCTTGAGCCCGGGCGCCTGGCCGATGACGTCCGGCAGCAGGCCCTTCAGCTGCCCGATGAGCTGCGGCATCGTGATCAGGAAGACGGCGCCCAGGAAGGCGCCGTGCACCGAGCCCAGGCCCCCGATCACCACCATCAGCAGCAGGTCGATCGACTGTACGATGTCGAACTGGTCGGGGCTGATGAACTTGATCATGTGGCCGTACAGCGCGCCGCCCAGGCCGGCCAGCGCGGCCGAGATCGCGAACGACAGCGTCTTGCAGCGCGCCAGGTGGATGCCCATGCTCTGCGCCGAGATCTCGCTGTCGCGGATGGCGACGAAGGCGCGCCCGGTGGGCGAGCGCAGCAGGTTGAGGATGCCCAGCGTCGCCAGCAGCGCGACGGCCAGGCAGAGAAAATAGAAGCCCGTGGCGCCGTCGAGCTTCCAGCCGCCCAGCGCCGGCGGCTTGACGTGCATGCCGGCGTTGCCGCCGGTGAGCGACTCCCAGCGCGCGAAGGCCTCGGCGACGATGAAGCCGAAGGCCAGCGTCGCGATGCCGAGGTAGATGCCCCTGACGCGCAGCGCCGGCAGCCCGACCAGCACGCCCACCAGCGCCGACAGCGCCGCGGCGGCCGCCAGCGAGAGCGGAAACGGCAGGCCGGCGGCGGTGAGGATGGCCTCGGTGTACGCGCCCACGCCGAGGAAGGCCGCATGCCCGAGCGAGAGCAGCCCGGTGAAGCCGGCCAGCAGCATGAGCCCGAGGCCGACGATGCCGTAGATCAGGATCAGCGTCAGCTGCGCCAGCCCGTACTCGTCGAGCAGCCAGGGCGACGCGCACAGCAGCAGCACGAGCAAGCCGTACCAGAAGCGGTGGCCGCCGTGCCTGGCCAGCGCGATGTCCTGCGCGTAGTCGGTCTTGAAGACGAAGCGCATCGCCGGACTAGACCTTCTTGCGCAGCGCCTCGCCGAACAGCCCGTTGGGGCGCACCATCAGCATCAGCAGCACGACGATGTAGGCGGCGATGTCCTTGAAGCCCTCGGGCAGGAAGAAGCCCGCCAGCGACTCGACCAGCCCGATGACGAGGCCGCCGACGATGGCCCCGGGCAGGCTGCCCAAGCCGCCGACCACGGCCGCCGGAAATGCCTTGAGCCCGATGAAGCCCATGTTGGCGTGCACGAACGTGATGGGCGCGAGCAAGATGCCGGCCAGCGCCGCCGCCGCCGAGGCCAGCGCCCACACGAGGCCGTTCAGGCGCTGCACCGGAATGCCCATGTAGTAGGCGGCGAGCTGGTTCTGCGAGGCCGCCTGCATCGCGATGCCGATCTTCGTGAAGCCGACGAGCGCGAACAGCAGCAGGCACAGCGCGGCGGTGGCGCCGATCACCACCGCCTGCTCGACGCCGACGACGAGGGCGCCGAGCGCGAAGGTGGCGTCCTTGTACGGCACCGGCAGCAGCCGCGTGTCGGTACCGAGGTCGGGGATCATCGTGATCGTGCCGCGCGCGACGTAGCCGATGCCGATCGTCAGCATGACGATCGCGAACGTCGGCTGGCCGAGGATCGGGCGGATCACGACGCGCTCGACGACGAGCCCGAACAGGCCCATCGCCGCGATGGTGGCCGGCAGCGCGAGCCAGAACGGCCAGCCCGTGAACGTGAGCAGCACGAGCGCGCAGTACGCGCCCAGCATCATCAGCTCGCCCTGCGCGAAGCTCACCGTCTCGGTGGCCTGGTAGATGAGCACGATGCCCAGCGCGATCAGGCCGTAGATGCAGCCCTGGGCGATGCCGCTGATCAGCAACTGCAAGAGCTGCAAGGAACCCCCCGTCTTCGGCTCCGGCGCCCTGCGCTCGCACGGCGGGGCGCCGCATCCTAGCCAGGGCGGAGGGCTGCCGGACTCATCGAAAACGCGAGGTTCCGCGCCGCACCCCCCGGGGCACACGGTGTGGGCGGGGCGCCCGCATCGAAGCCGGGCCCGCGGCCTGGGCTAGGAGCCTGGGCGGCAGAGATCGGGCCCCGATCTCTGCCGCCCAGGCTCCTAGCGGGCCGGCAGCAGCCGCGCCGGGTCGACCGGCTTGCCCTGGCGGCGGATCTCGAAGTGCAACTGCACGCGATCGGCGTCGCTCGAGCCCATCTTGGCGATCTCCTGGCCGCGCCGCACCGCCTGATCCTCCTTCACCAGCAGGGTCTGGTTGTGCGCGTAGGCCGACAGGAAGGTGTTGTTGTGCTTGACGATGACGAGGTTGCCGTAGCCGCGCAGGCCCGAACCGGCGTAGACGACGCGGCCGTCGGCGGCGGCGTACACCGGGTCGCCCGCCTGTCCGGCGATCGCCAGGCCCTTGTTCTTCGCTTCGTCGAACGGCGCGACGACCGGGCCGGCTGCCGGCCAGGCCCAGGTGATGTCCTCGTCCGGATCACGTGGCGCGGCCGCAGCCGGCGCCTGGGCCACCGGCGACGCGGACGATACGGACGATACGGGCGATGCGGCCGATGCCGCGGCTGCGGCGGGTAGCGCCCCATTCGTGGCCGCGGGCGCCGCGCCGGGACGCGCGTCGAGCGGGCGCGACTCGACCCGGGCCGCCGGCGCCACCGGCTGCGCATTGGCCACGGGCGCCGGCGGCACCACGCGCACCACCTGCCCCACTTCGATCAGATTGGCGTTGTCGATGCCGTTCCAGCGCGCGATGTCGCGCCAGTTCTGGCCGTTGTCGAGCCCGATGCGGATCAGCGTGTCGCCCGGCTTGACGGTGTAGTAGCCCGGCTTGCCCGCGTTCTCGATTCCGGGCGGCGGCTTGGCGGGCTCGGCAGCGGCGGCAGGTGTCGCGGCGTTGGTGGCGGGCGCGGCGGGCGTCGGCGCCGGTTGTGCCTGGCGCGCGCTCGCCACGGTGCGGCTCTCCACCGGGGCGCGGTGGGGCTTGGATGCACAAGCCGCCAGCAGGCCGGCCAGGACCAGGCCGCAAGTCAGCCGCAGGATGGGAATCGTCGTCACGGATGCCTTGCGTCCTTTGTTCGATCTGCGTTCGACGTCTACTCGACACCTGATTTTAGGGGGACGAAATGCACGGCATCGAACTCGCGGCGCAGCAGGCCCGTGGCCTTGCGGTCGACTACGACCAGGCGCTGGCCTCCTTGCCGCGCATCGTGCGCGGGTGCGACAAGCCGCCCGCCGACGGCGAGTTGTTCGAGCCAGGCCGGCGGCAACTGCGCGCCGCCGGCGGCGGCGACGATGGTGTCGTAGGGCGCGCGCGGCGCGTGGCCGAGCCGGCCGTCGCCATGCAGCAGATGCGGGCGCAGCGTGCTGCGCGGCGCGGCCTGCGCCGTGAGGTGTTGGCGCGCGCGCTCGGCGAGCGGGCGCAGCCGCTCCACGCTCACCACGCTGCGCGCCAGTTGCAGCAGCAGCGCCGTCTGGTAGCCGCAGCCGGTGCCGATCTCGAGCACCCGCCCCAGTTGCCCGTGGTGGCGCGCGAACTCGCCGTCCAGCGCCAGCGCGAGCATGCGTGCGACGACCGAGGGCTTCGAAATGGTCTGCCCGTGCCCGATCGGCAGGCTGGTGTCCTCGTAGGCCTGATTGGCGAGTGCCGGGTCGACGAAGCGATGGCGCTCGACCGCGGCGAAGGCCGCGAGCAAGCATTCGTCGGCGATGCCCTCGGCGCGCAGGCGCTGGATCATGCGCGCGCGCACGGCGGGCGAATCCAGGCCCAGGCCGCTGGGCACGTTGCGGCGGGCGGCGTCCTGCGCCGCCTGCTCGAGCGGCCGCTGCGGCCGCAGCAGCGCGCGCGGCGCCGGACCTGCGGCGTCCCGCAGCCGCGCCAGCGGCAGCGGGAAGCGTCCCTGGCGGATCGGCCGGTTCATCGGGTCCGCTGCGCGCGCGTCGAAACCTCAGGCCTGCGGCAGCCCGAGCCGTCCCGCCCAGCCCGGGCGCGCCGCATGGTCGGTGAGGTCGACCTGCAGCGGCGTGATCGAGACCCGGCCCGCGGCCACGGCCTGGAAATCGGTGCCCTCGCCCTCGTCGCGCGCGTCGCCGGCCGGTCCGATCCAGTAGATGGTGTCGCCGCGCGGGCTGGTCTGGCGCACGACCGGCGCGCTGGCGTGGCGGCGCCCGAGCCGCGTCAGCACGCGCGGCAGCGTCGGCGCGTCGGGCCGGTTGGGGATGTTGACGTTGAGCAGCCAGGGTTCGCCGCCCGGCGGCTGCGCGGCCAGCACCTGCTCGACGATCGCGCGCGCGGTGGCCGCCGCGGCGTCGAGGTGCGCCCAGCCTTTGTCGACCTGCGAGAAGGCGATCGCCGGCACGCCGAACAGGTAGCCTTCCATCGCGGCCGCGACGGTGCCCGAGTACAGAGTGTCGTCGCCCATGTTGGCGCCGTTGTTGATGCCCGAGAGCACGAGGTCGGGCCGCTCGGCCAGCGCGCCGGTGAGCGCGAGGTGCACGCAGTCCGACGGCGTTCCGGTGACGACGCGCACGCCGCGCACGGACTGGCCGCGCGGCTCGAAGATGTTCAGCGGGCGCGACAGCGTGAGCGAGTTCGAGGTGCCGCTCGCATTGCGCTCGGGCGCGAAGACGTCGATCTCGCCCAAGCCCTGGCAGGCCTGGACGAGCGCGGCAAGGCCGGCGGCGAAGTAGCCGTCGTCGTTGGCGATCAGGATGCGCATCGGCGCATTGTAGGGAGCGCTCCGCGTGGCGCCGGCCTCCGCGTGCGACGCAGGCAAAGGCGCGGCTTGGGCGCGCCCTCGGCCCAAACGCGAAGGGCCCGGCGCTGCCGGGCCCTTCGCTGTGTCTTTGTCTGGTGCCGATGGTCGGACTCGAACTGACGACCTTCGCATTACGAATGCGCTGCTCTACCAACTGAGCTACACCGGCGAAGCGCGCATTCTAGCGCAGCGGTCGTGCGCGGCCGCGCTCGGGGCCGCCGCTGGCGCCTGCGCGTCGGCAGCGCACGGACAATGGCCGTCCCCGCTACGAAAGGACCGATTCCATGCAGTTCGAGGACATCCTGTACGAGGTGCGCAACGGCGTCGCCTGGATCACCATCAACCGCCCCGAGAAGATGAACGCCTTTCGCGGCACCACCTGCGACGAGTTGATCAAGGCGCTGAACAAGGCCGGCTACGACCGTGCCGTGGGCTGCATCGTGCTGGCCGGCGCCGGCGAGCGCGCCTTCTGCACCGGCGGCGACCAGTCCGCGCACGACGGCAACTACGACGGCCGCGGCACCATCGGGCTGCCGATGGAGGAACTGCACGACGCCATCCGCAACGTGCCCAAGCCGGTGATCGCGCGCGTGCAGGGCTACGCCATCGGCGGCGGCAACGTGCTGGCCACGATCTGCGACCTCACGGTCTGCTCCGACCAAGCCGTGTTCGGCCAGGTCGGCCCCACGATGGGCTCGGTCGACCCCGGCTACGGCACTGCCTTTCTCGCGCGCGTGGTGGGCGAGAAGAAGGCGCGCGAGATCTGGTACTTCTGCCGCCGCTACAGCGGCGCCGAGGCGGCGGCGATGGGGCTGGCCAACGTCTGCGTGCCGCACGCCGAGCTCGACGCCACCGTGCAGCAATGGGCCGAGGAGCTGTGCGAGCGCAGCCCGACGGCGCTGGCGATCGCCAAGCGCAGCTTCAACATGGACACGGCGCACCAGGCGGGCATCGCCGGCATGGGCATGTACGCGCTCAAGCTGTACTACGACACCGACGAGTCCAGGGAAGGCGTGGCAGCGCTCAAGGAAAAGCGCAAGCCCGAGTTCCGCAAGTACGCCAAGTGACCCCCTGACCGGGGCAATGCCGTCGTCGCCTTCGGCCGCACTCGTGCCGCCGGCTCGGGCGCGCGCGGCATCGGCGCGCTGCCGGTGGCGGCCGGCGCGGCCGGACTCGAGCGCTGGCGGTTCGACTGCCGCGGCCCGCGTGCCATCGGCCGCAGCCCGCGGTTCTTCGACGACCTGCGAGCGCGCGCACCGGGGGCGGGCTCGACCTTGCCGCTGCGGGTTCGACCCGATGCGGTGGTGGCTCACGCTTTGAGCCACCTGTCCGCGACACTGCCTCGGCGACGGCCATCCGCCGTCCCGCCGCAAGGAGATCGCGATGAACCAGCTGACCCTCGCCCTCGAGCCCGGCACGCCCGGCGTCGCCGATCGCACCGGCTTCGAACTCGGCTGGGACCACGCCCGTCACGGGCTCGCGCCGCCGTTCGCGCTGCTGCAGGCGGGAACCGCCGCGAGCCAGGGCTGGCACGCAGCGCGGGCGGTGTTCGGTCGCCGGGCCGCGGCCGCGCCGCGCGAGTTGCGCCAGTGGCTGGAGTTGCGCACCGCGGCCTGGCGCAGCGGCGTCGCATTCGACCTGCAGCAGCTCACCCCGCTGCAGCTCGCGCAGATCGAGGTCGCTCGCTGCCCGATCCTGCGTCGGCGCCTGGGCGGCGCACAGGGCGAGGACGCGGCACCCCGCTTCGTCCGCCTCGACCCGCGCACCGGCTATGCGCTCGGCAACCTGGTGCAGCTGAGCCGCGCCGCAGCCAAGGCGTACGAACGCGTCGACCTCGCGGAGGCGCTCGCCTGCGCCAGGCGCGCGCAACGCCGTGGCCAAGCGCTGCACGGCCTCGACGCCGGCGCCTGGTGGCGGCTCGCGGTGCTGCGCTCGTTCGCCTTGCGGCTGCCCTTCTTCGAGGCCGCACGCCTGCCGCTCGCCGTGTGGCCGCCGCCGCGCGTGGCGCTGCCGAATGCGCTGCAGGCCCTGCAGTTGCGGCTGACGATGCAATTCACGGCGAAAGGCTGGAGCGGGCGCTTGCGGGCGCTGGCCGGTTCCCTGCCCGAGCGCGCCCTGCGCGAGGACTTCAACCTCGTCGTCGGCGCGCTGCTGCCGCGCGTGCTCGAAGCCGCGCGGCTGCAGTGCGACCCGCTGCAGGCGCTCGCCGATGCCTGGCTCACCGAACGCGTGCAGCGGCGCTGGCAGCAGTTCGCGCTGGCGCTCGGCGAGGCGGGCTGCGCGGCGCTGCTCGCGCGCGCACCGCCGCTGCCCGCAGGCAGCGCCGCGATGCCGGCAAGAACGAGCGCCGTTCCTGCCCTGCCGGGCCTGCCGCCAAGCGCGCTCAGCGGTCGCTGAACACCGGCGGCCGCTTGGCAAGGAAGGCGGCCACGCCTTCGCCGAAGTCGCTCGCGCGGCCCAGTTCGCGCTGCGCCGCGCCCTCGAGCGCCAGCGCGGCGGCGAAGTCCAGCGGCAGGGCGGCGTCGAGCACGCGCCGCGTCTCGGCCAGCGCCCGGCTCGGCATGGCGGCGAGCCTTGCGGCGAGCGCCTCCACCGTCGGCGCCAGCGCCGCGTCGTCGACGCAGCGCCAGATCAGGCCGATGCGCTCGGCCTCCTCGGCCGGCAGCTTGTCGCCGGTCATCGCCAGGCCGAGCGCGCGCGCGCGGCCGACCAGGCGCGGCAGCAGCCAGCTGCCGCCGCAATCGGGCACGAGCGCGATCTTCGAGAACGCCTGGATGAAGCTGGCGCTGCGTGCGGCGACGACGAGGTCGCAGCACAGCGCGAAGTTGGCTCCGGCGCCAGCGGCGACGCCGTTGACCGCCGCGACCACCGGCACCGGCATCGTGCGCACACGCAGCGCCAGCGGCCGGTACAGGCGTTCGATGAGCGCGCCGAGATCCACATCGCCGCTCATCAGCGGATCGGCCAGGTCCTGCCCGGCGCAGAACCCACGGCCGGCTCCGGTGACGACGACGCAGCGTACGGCCTCATCGGCGGCGGCCGCGTCGAGCGCGGCCAGCAGCTCGGCGTGCAGCGCGGCCGTGAAGCTGTTGAGCGCGGCCGGCCGGTTGAGCGTGATCGTGCGCACCGCGCCGGCGCTGCCGATCAGTACGGACGCGGCCGGTGCGGATGGGGAATCGCCCGTCATGGTGCCGGCATTCTAGTGTGCCGTCTCGCAATGACCCGCACATGAAGTCGCGCCTTGCGACTCATGGCGGCGGCGCCAATCCTCGCGATGACGCTCGGTATCGCTGCGCCGACGCGGCGAGCGAAGATCAGGCGCCGGTGACGGGTTCCTTGCTTCCGCCCATTCCTGCGGCCGGTTCGCGCCTGACAGGCCCGCAGTATGGCGACCGGCCCATGAGGCAGCGCCGTGAATTGGACGGCAACGGCGGCCCAGTTCGTGCCGCCGGGCAGTACCGCACGCTCAACCGCGCAGGCCGCGCTGCGGGTGTGCAGAGACGGGCGCAGCCGGGCGCGCGGCGAGCGGCTGCGCGCGGGGCACAGCGGCTGGTCCGGGCTCAGCGGCTGCCGTAGCGCCGCTCGAGCCAGGCCAGCAGCGTGCGCAGCGTCTGCGCCTCGCCGCCCAGCGGGCGGCCGGGGCGTGCGGCGTCGTTCCAGGCGTACAGGTCGATGTGCAGCCAGTCGCTGTCTTCGGGCACGAAGTCCTCGAGGAAGAGCGCGGCGTTGATGGCGCCGGCCATCGCGTTGCGCCCGGTGTTCACGATGTCGGCGATCTCGCTTTCGATGCCCGCGTGATAGTCGCGCCACAGCGGCATGTGCCACAGCGGGTCGCCCAGTTCGAGGCCGAGGTCGACCAGCTCGCGCGCCGCCGCCATGCGCCGGCAGAACAATGCCGGCAGCTGCGGCCCGAGCGCGGTACGCGCCGCGCCGGTGAGCGTGGCCAGGTCGATCATCAGGTCGGGGCGGCCTTCGGCGCCATAGGCGAGCGCGTCGCACAGGATCACCCGGCCCTCGGCGTCGGTGTTGCCGATCTCGACCGTCAGGCCCTTGCGCGTGCGCACGACGTCGCCCGGGCGGTAGGCGTTGCCGGCGATGGCGTTCTCCACGGCCGGGATCAGAAGCTGCAAACGCACCGGCAGTTGCAGCGCCATCACGATCTGCGCCAGGCCGAGCGCGTTGGCGGCACCGCCCATGTCCTTCTTCATCAGGCGCATGCCCTCGGCGCCCTTGATGTCGAGGCCGCCGCTGTCGAAGCACACGCCCTTGCCCACCAGCGTGAGCTTGGGGTGACGCGGCGCGCCCCAGGTGAGCTCGACGAGCCGCGGCGCGCGCGCTGCCGCCCGGCCGACGGCGTGGATGGCGGGGAAGTTGGCCGCCAGCAGCTTGTCGCCCACGGTCTGGCTGAACCTGGCGCCATGCGCCTTGGCCGCCAAGCGCACGGCCTCGGCGAGCTCGGCCGGCCCAAGGTGCTCGGCCGGCGTGTTGACGAGGTCGCGCGTGGCTGCGATGGCGGTGGCGACGACGAGTGCGCGCCGCGCCGGCTCGGACGGCGGCAGCACGAGCGTGGCCGGCTCGCGGCGCCGCGCCCGGTACAGGTCGAACACGTAGGCGCCCAGCTCCCACGACAGCGCCGCCGCGCCGGCGTCGAGATCGATGCCGGGGTCGGCGAGGTGGTAGCGCCCGAGCGGCAGCGCCTTGGGCAGGGTCGCCAGCGCCCAGGGGTGGGCGCGGCTCGCGACGCCGGCCCACACCGCCGCGGCTGCGCCGTCCGGGCCCGGCAGCAGTGCGTGCGTGTCGGGCGCGCCGCTGAAGCCCAGCGTGTCGAGCCAGCGCCGCGCGGCGGGCTCGAGCGCAGCGCTGCACGCGGCGAACGAATCGCGATCGACGACATGGATCGGCACGCTGCCGCGGCCGGGCTGGGCGAGTTCGACGGTCATGGGCTGGCTCGGTTCGGGGTCGTGACGCACAGGCGCGACGCTTGGGGCGCGCGTCGCCGACATCTGGCGCCGCTGTGGATGCCGTTCGTCGCAGCGCGCTCGCTGCTGCGCAGCGCAGGCCTGTATTCTTCCTCACCTCGGGCCCCATCCGCCGGGCCTGCCCCGAGGTCGACCATGAACCCGCTGCGCTTCGTGCTGCAACCGATCGAGAACCTCGCCGACGCCGTGCTGATGCCGTTCAAGGCGCTGTTCGTCGTCGGCCTGTGCGGCCTGATCAACTGGCTGACCTACAGCGGCCAGTGGTGGGTGAAGTGGGTGGCGCTGGGCATGGGCATCGCCGTCGTCGTGGCCTGGGCGCGCGCGGCGCGGACGGTGCTGCTGCTCGCCCTGGTGGCCTGGGTTGGCTGGAAGGTGTACCAGCGCTACGGCGAGGCCGGGCGCGCGCGCTTCGACGACTGGGTCAGGCGCGCCCGGCCGCAGGCGGCCGAGGTGATCGAGCTGCTGCGCTCGCGCGACGCGCGTGCGCGCGTCGTCGAGCCCGGGCGCACGGGCTGAGAGCCTGTGAAGATATGAATCGCGCCCGCGCGCCGCGCCCCTGCTACTGCACCGTGGCCGAGGCGGCCGGCGCCGCCGCAGGCCCGGCGGCGGGCGCCGTGCGCTCGATGTGCCACTCGAGCAGCCGCCGCATGTTGCCCAGCGACACCCAGTGCAGCTGCACCAGGCCGAGCGTGCCGTTGCGGTGCAGCTCGCCGACCAAGGCGTCGGGCAGCTCCTGCATCTTCTTGTCGTCGACGGTGAGAAAGCCGTCGACGCGGTGCGTGCTGCCGTCGGGCAGCGTGGCGTCGAACTGCATGTCGCGCAGCACGCCCAGCTCGAGCAGCCGCGCGCAGATCTGCCGCGTGCGCTGGATCTCGCCGTCGAGCGCACCCAGGTGCTGCTGCATGTCGCGCAGCAGCGGCGCCGGCTGGCCGTCGCCTTCGAACACGGCAGCGCCCTCGCCGCCGGCGCGCCGCACGCCGCTCCAGGCCATGTCGAGGCAGATGGCGATGCGCTCGTCGTCGACGCGCGCGAAGCAAAACGGATAGCTGCGCACCGCGGCCGGGATGTAGCGCGCACGCCAGGCGCCGCCGGCGTCTACGAACAGATTCTGGCCCTGCAGCAGGCCGAACACGGCGATCGGCGCGATCTGGTCCCGGCCGTCGGCTTCCTTGCCCGCGCGCACGAACACGATCGGGTACTCGCGGCAGGCGTCGCCGAATTCGCCGGTGGCCACGAAGCCGGCGTTCAGCTTGTCCGCCCCCGACCAGTCGGTGACGGGCAGCGCCAGGCGCAAGGCACGGTGCTGCGCGCTGTCCAGCGGCACCGGCTCGCGGTGCAGGTTCTGATTGATCAACTTGGTTCTCCAGGGGTTTCGATGCGGGTCACCAGCACCTTGTCGATGCGTCTGCCGTCGAGGTCGACGACCTCGAAGCGCCAGCCGCCCCAGAGCACCGTGTCGGCGGTGCGCGGCAGGCGGCCGAGCAAGACGATGATCATGCCAGCGAGTGTGTTGTAGCGGCCGAGGTCCTCGTCGGGCAATTCCTTGATTTCGAGCCGGTCCTTCAGCTCGGGCGCCGGGATCAGGCCGTCCATCAGCCAGCTGCCGTCGCCGCGCGGCGTGGCCCAGGCGTCGTCGGCCGTGGGCGCAGTGAATTCGCCGGTGATCGCCTCGAGCAGGTCGTGCTCGGAGATCACGCCCTGCACGGCGCCGTACTCGTCGACCACGAACACCAGCTCGGCGCCGCTGGCGCGGAAATGCTCGAGCAGCTCCATGCCCGAGAGCGTCTCGGGCACGAAGACCGGCGGCACCAGATGTTCGGCCAGGTGCGGCGTCTCGCCGCGCGCCAGCGGGACGAGCAGCCGGTGCGCGGCCAGCACGCCTTGCACGTCGTCGAGCGACGCGCGGCACACCGGGTAGCGCGTGTAGCCCCCGGCGGCGATGCGCGCCAGCACGTCGGCCACGGGCGCGTCGAGCTCGAGCCAGACGATCTCGGCGCGCGGGATCATGATCGAGCCGATCTGGCGCTCGTCGAGGCGGAACACGTTGCGCACCATCTGGTGCTCCTGCTGCTCGATGACGCCCGCGTCCAGCCCTTCCTCCAGGCTGGCGGCGATCTCCTCCTCGGTGACGTGGCGCGCGACCTCGCGGATGCCGGCCAGCCGCAGCATCGCGCGCGTGGCGATGCTGAGCAGGGCCACGAGCGGCCGCGCCGCCGTCGACAGCGCGTTCATCGGCCGCGCCACCAGGCGCGAGATCGTCTCCGGGTAGAGCTGGCCGAGCCGCTTGGGCACCAGCTCGCCGAAGAGGATCGTCAGCACCGTGATCAGCACCACGACGAGGGCAGTGGCCGCGTAGCCGGCCGCGCGCTCGCCGGCGCCGAGCGTGTGCGTCAGCCAGTGCGCCAGCGGCACCGAGAACGCCGCCTCGCCGACGATGCCGTTGAGGATGCCGATCGACGTGATGCCGATCTGCACCGTCGAGAGGAACTTGGTCGGGTTCTCGTGCAGCTCGAGCGCGGCCTGGGCGCCCGGCGCGCCGGCTTCGACCAGCACCTGCAGGCGCACCTTGCGGCTGGCGCTGAGCGCCATCTCCGACATCGCGAAGACGGCGTTGAGGACGATGAGGAAGACGAGGAGCGGGACTTCCATGCGCGGCGCCGGCCGCGGCCGGACGAGGGAGCGGCAGCGTAGCAGAATCGGCCGATGGTCTATCTGCTGGGCGACGTGCAGGGCTGCCTGCAGCCATTGGAGCGGCTGCTGGCCGAGATCGGCTTTTCGCCCTCGCGCGACCGCATCGTCGTGCTGGGCGACCTCGTGAACCGCGGACCCGAGTCGCTGGCCACGTTGCGCCGCCTGATGCGTCTGGGCGATGCCGCCCAATGCCTGCTCGGCAACCACGACCTGCACCTGCTGGCGCTGGCGCAGGGCGTGCGGCCGCCGCAGCGCACGGACACGCTGGCCGCAGTGCTGGCCGCGCCCGACCGCGCCGAGCTTCTGGCGTGGCTGCGCGCGCGCCCGCTGGCGCTGCGCGAGAGCGGCTGGCTGTGCGTGCACGCCGGCGTGCCGCCGCAGTGGAGCGGCGCGCAGGCGCTCGCCCTCGCCGCCGAGGTGTCGGCCATGCTGCGCGGCGAGGCGCTGGCCGCATTCCTGCATCGCATGTACGGCAACGAGCCGGCGCGCTGGGACGACGCGCTGGCCGGCGCCGAGCGCTGGCGCTTCATCGTCAACGCGCTGACGCGCATGCGCTTTTGCACGCCCGAGGGCCAGCTCGACTTCGTGACCAAGGAGGGCGCCGCCGCTGCGCCCGCCGGCTACCAGCCCTGGTTCGAGGTCCCCGGCCGCCGCAGCGCCGGCGAGCGCATCGCCTTCGCGCACTGGAGCATGCTCGGCCTCGTCGTGCGGCCGGACCTGATGGCGCTGGACACCGGCTGCGTGTGGGGCGGCAAGCTGAGCGCCGTGCGCGTCGACGGCGGCCGGCAGGAGGTGGTGCAGGTGGTTTGCCCGCAGGCACAATCGCCGCTCTGACGGATGCGGGAAGCGTGGCCGAGCGGTTTAAGGCACCGGTCTTGAAAACCGGCGAGGGCTCACCCCCTCCGTGGGTTCGAATCCCACCGCTTCCGCCGGTAGCATTCCTCGCACGTTGACGCGTGTCCGTGCAGTGAATCGCAAGAGCCGAAGCCAAGTTGTTGATTTGCTTGGTGAATCCGGCTAAGCGACACTCTCACGACGGCGCACGTCAACGCCGGCCCGCGCTGTCCACTGCGCCGAAAATCGGGGGACACCGCTTCCGCCACCCCCTCGAGCGGCCGGCTGCAGCAGCTCCGAACCGGCCTCGGCGCAGTCACGCCGTTGCCGGGCTTGGGCTGCGGCCCGATGCGCCGCGCTCCGGCAGTGCCGGCCGGCGGGCCCGGATCGCCCTGCTCAGGGTCGCGCTTTTGGCGCGCCGCCGGGCAGCGTGCCGCCTCGCCCGGGCGGTGAGCTGGCGCCGGCACCGGCCAGCGGATTGCCGTCGGCCAGTGCTTCGAGCAGCGGCTGCGACGGCACGAAGAACAGCGTTCCGGTGACGGCCGTGCTGAAGTCGAGCAGGCGGTCGTGATTGCCCTCGGGACGGCCGATGAACATGTTGACGAGCATCCGCTCGGTGACGGCCGGATCGCGCGCGTAGCCGATGAAGTAGGTGCCGTACTCGCCGCGTGAAGGCAGGGCGAACGGCAGATTGCCGCGCACGATGGCGAGTTCCTCGCCGGCGTCGTCCTCGATCACGTTCAGCGCGACGTGCGAATTGGCGGGCATGACGTCCTCGGCCAGCTCGATGTTGTCGTGCTTGGTGCGGCCGATCGCGCGCTCCTGCTCCTCGGTCGAGAGCGCGTTCCAGGCCGTCATGTCGTGCAGGTACTTCTGCACGATGGCGTAGCTGCCGCCGGCGAAGCCGGGGTCTTCGTCGCCGATCAACGCCGCCTGCGCGGCCTCGTGGCCACCCGGGTTCTCCACGCCATCGACGAAGCCGACCATGGCGCGCAGATCGAAGTAGCGAAAGCCGTGCACTTCGTCGACGCCGGCGACGGCGTCGCCCAGCGCACGCATGATCTGCATCGACAACTCGAAGCACATGCGTTCGGACATCGCGCGGATGTGCAGCAGCAGGTCGCCCGGAGTCGAAGGCGCATGGTGCCGGGCGCCGCGCAAGGCCCTGAATTCGTGCAGCCCGGCCGGCCTGGGCGCACCGAACAGGCGGTCCCAGGCCGCACGGCCGATGCCGACCACCAGGCTGAGCCGCTGTTCGGGTTCGCGCTGGCCGACGCTGCGCACCAGGCCCGCCGCGCTGCCGAAGAAGGAGCGCACCCGCTCCAGCGCCGCTGCCCCCGGCACGATGTCCAGCACCACGAAGTGTGCCGCCATGCGCTGCGGTTCGAGCACGGCCTGGGGTTGCGGCGCGGCGGCCGGCGCGCGCGGATCGGGGCGGGTGTCGTTCATGGGTCAGCTCCAGCGGCAGACGGCGGCGGTGCGCGGCACCGTGCGGGTGCGGGCGAGTCTACGCGCGGCGCGGCAGGACCAGGCCGGTGCCGAATTCGCTGCCCAAAGACAGCTGCCGGCCCGGCCTGCGTCGGTCCCGACGCCGGCGCACGCAATCTCGCCCGCTGCGGCAGACCGGGCGGCCCGCCGGCCCTGCCTCAGCGCTCCTGCGGCGCGCGGTAGTACGCCGCCGTGCTGCCCATGCGCTGCTTGGCCAGGCCGAGCTCGTGGCGCGCCACGGTGCGCAGGTGCACCTCGTCGGGGCCGTCGAGGAAGTGCATCGCGCGGCCCCAGGTCCAGATGTCGGCCAGCGGAGTGTCGGGCGTGAGGCCCATCGCGCCGTAGACCTGGATCGCGCGGTCGAGCACGCGCGTGTGCAGCTCGGCCGCCACCAGCTTGATGGCCGAGACGTCGATGCGGGCGGCGGCGTTGCCTGCGCGATCCATCGTCCAGGCCGCGCGCATGACGAGCAGCCGCGCCTGGTCGATGTCGACGCGGGCGCGCGCGATCCAGTCCTGCACGTTGGCGAAATCGGCCAGCGCGCGACCGAAGGCGCGCCGGCCGAGCGCGCGCTCGCACATCAGCTCGAGCGCCAGTTCGCAGGCACCGATCGTGCGCATGCAGTGGTGCACGCGCCCGGGACCCAGGCGCGCCTGCGCCAGCGCGAAGCCCCTGCCCTCGGCGCCGAGCAGGTTGGCCGTGGGCACGCGCACGTCGCGGAACACCACCTCGCAGTGCCCCTCGATCGCCAGGTGGTTCATGACCGGCAGGTTGCGCACGATGCGCACGCCCGGCGCGTCCATCGGCACCAGCACCATCGTGTGCCGCCGATGCGCGTCGCCCTCGGGGTCGGTGACGCCCATGAAGATGCACAGCCGGCAGTTCGGATGCAAGGCGTTGGTCGTGAACCACTTGCGGCCGTTGATCACGTACGCGTCGCCCTCGCGCCGGATCGTCGCGGCGATGTTGGTGGCGTCGGACGAGGCGACGTCGGGCTCGGTCATGCCGAAGCAGGAACGGATCTCGCCTTCGAGCAGCGGCCGCAGCCAGCGCGCACGCTGCTCGGGCGTGGCGAACAGGTGCAGCAGCTCCATGTTGCCGGTGTCGGGCGCGTTGCAGTTGAAGACCTCGCTCGACCAGGCGATGCGGCCCATGATCTCGGCCAGCGGCGCGTACTCGGCATTCGCAAGCCGCGTGCCCGGCTCGTCGGGCGCGAGCCCCGGCAGGAACAGGTTCCACAGGCCGAGCGCGCGCGCCTTGCGCTTGAGGTCGTCGACGATGGCGAGCGGGTAGGTCCCGGCCGCGACCAGGCGGTGCCACTCGGCGTCGGCGGGCAGGACCTGCTGCTCCATGAACGCACGCAGGCGGCTCTGCAACTGCTGCACCGCCTCGGGCAAGGCGAAATCCATCGGGGGCTCCTGCGCAAGGGCATTGGAGCCCGCATCGTGCCACCGGCCCAGGCGACCTGTCCGTCACCTCGGCGTCACCTTCCGGTCGGCGTCACCTCGGCGTCACCGCCGGGCCATCGGGTACGGCGTACCCGCGCGCGCCGCGGGCGTCAGCTCTCCAGTGCGCGGATGCGGATCGGCGGCTCCGTGTCGGGCTGCGGTGCGGAGCTCGCGGCGAGCGACGCTGCCCGCACCGAGCGTGCACCGAGTTCGGCCTGCAGTTCGATCCCGCCGACCTCACTCGCGCCGGCCTGCGGCACGAGCAGGCCGAGGCCGGCGTAGGCTGCCGCCAGCGCGTCGTCGTCCTGGCCTGCAGGCGGCTGTGCTGGCGGCTGGGTGGGCAAGGGCTCGAGCACCGACTCACCGACGGGCGCCGCCCCCGGCGCCGGCGGTTCCATGTGCTCGCGCTCCATCACGGCCACCGCCATCTTGGAGCGCAGACCGGCCAGGCCCTGCGGCGACCAGTTGACGACCAGCCCCTCGAGCTGTTCGAGCGCCCGCTGGAGCACGTCCAGCGGCACCTTGTGCAGCGCGCGCAGGCCCTTCCTGGCGAGCGCGTGCTCGACGAAGACGAGGTGCCGCATCGTCGCGCGCGTGTCGGGCAGCTCGTCGAGCAGGGCCGCCAGCTCGGCGCGCATCCGCGCCAGCTCCTCTCCGTCCTTGCGCTGCGCTTGCTCGGCGCGGCTGGGCCTGCGCGGCGCGGCCGCGGGCCGCTCCTCCAGCACCAGGTGCAGGGCGGAGCCGTCGCGGCGCAATGCGAGATCGCGCTTGAAGAAGGCGGCAGCGGCGTGCCGCAGGGGCTGCACGAGGCGCTGCATCGGGCCCAGCGACTTGCGCCGTGCCGGCGGCGGATCGGATGCTTCGGCCATGGCGCGTTATCGGCCCGGTCAGGCAGGCGCTTCAGTGCAGCGGCGCAAACAGTTGTGACCGATGCGCGCCCCTCGGCGTGTGCCGGCAGCATGCCGTTACGCCTGGCGCCGGAGTGCACCCCCGGTCAGGCCTGGCAGGTGCGGTTCTTGCCGGTCTGCTTGGCCTCGTAGAGCGCCTCGTCGGCGCGCGCCAGCGCCGCTTCGAGCGTCTCGCCGGCGCGCCACAGCGTGACGCCGGCGGAGAAGGTGACGAACACCTCCTCGCCCTCGTGCAGGAACAGGCTCGCGCTCAGGCTGCGCTGCAGCCGCGTCAGCGTCTGCCCGGCGGCGTCGAGTTCGGTGTCGGGCAGCAGCACGACGAACTCCTCGCCGCCGAAGCGCGCGACATGGTCGAGCGGACGCAGCCGCTCGCGCACTGCCGCGGCGAGCGCCTTGAGCGCGCGGTCGCCGGCGGCGTGGCCGAGGCGGTCGTTGAGCTTCTTGAAGTTGTCGATGTCGATCAGGCCGACCGCCAGCCCGGCGCCGGCGCCGGCCGCGCAGCGTGCGCTCTCGGCGGCGAAGGCCTGCTCGAGGCCGCGCCGGTTCGCGACTTGCGTGAGCGCGTCGGTCGAGGCCTCGTCGGAGATGCGGCGCAGCTCAGCCTCGAGCGCGTGCACGCGCTCTTCGAGCTCGGTGGCGCGCGAGTGCTGCGCCTGCAGCCGCGCCTGCGAGGCGCCGACTGCGTCGTGCACGGCACGGCTTTCGGCCAGCATCGCCTGCACGACCTCGGTCAGTCCCTCGACGCTGTCGGCGCTTGCGATGCCCTCGGCATGGCGCTGCACGGACTGCATGAACACGCCCGTGTGCTGGCCGAGCTCGCCGACCTCGCCCAGCATGTGCGCCAGCAACTGCTTGAGCGCGTCGCGCGCCGCTGCCCGTTCGCCGCACAGGCGCTGCTGGTGGCGCCGCGTCTCGCGCAAGGCGTCGCCAGCCGCACGCAGCGCGCGCAGGCTCAGGCCCTCGGCGAGCTGCGCCTCGAGGCCGGCACATTGGCCGCGCACCCAGCTGCCGTCCTCGGCCAGCTCGCTCAGTCCCTGGGTCAGCTCGCGGCACAGCGCGGCCAGCTGGTCGACGAGCCGATGCTGCTGGCCGAACCAGCGCTGGATCTCGGCGCAGGCCGCGTCGAGCTCGGAGACCACGGCCGCACCGGCGCCTTCGCCGGCGAGGCGCTCGGCCAGCGCCGCCAGCCGCTGCGCCAGTTCCACGGCCCTGGCGTCGCCGGCCGGCAGCGCGCTGTCGAGCGCCCCGGCCAGCGCCGCCACGGCACGCTGCCTGCCGTCCTCGGGCCCCGCCTGCGGCGCGGCTGCGGCCTCGCGTGCGGGTGTCGCCGCGTCGGCTGCCGCGTCCGAGCCGGCGGCGGGCTCGGTCAGCTCCGGCGCCTCCAGGGCAAGGTCGCCCTGCCAGGCATGCACCAGGGGCTGCAGGCGCTGCAGCAGCCGCGCCGGATCGTTGCGGCTGGACTGCAGCACGCGCTGCAGGCTCTGCTTGCGCCGCGCCGCCGTCCACTGGCGACCGCCGCGCTCCAGGCCCGCGGCCAGGTTCTCGACCAACGCGGCCCAGGCCTGCCCCTGCGCCTCGAGCTCGCGGTCGGGCGCAAGCTCGCCGGCACGCGCCGGCACGGTGCCGCCCGCTTCCTCGGCCCAGGCGCGCGCGTAGTTCTCGGGCGTCGGCGCCTGGCGTGCCAGCGCCAGGCGCCTCAATGCGGCCTTGGCCAGCTCGGCGGGCGTCGTGGTGCGGGATGCGGCGAGGTTCAAGGCTTCGCTCCGTCGTCAGAAGAAGCGCAGCACGCGCGCGCCGCCGGCCGCGGCCGCGCCGGGCGGCGCTTCGTGGGTGTCGGCGCTGCCGATCCACGCCGCCTTGCGCGGCAGCACGGTCTGCTCGAGCCAGCGCTGCAGTTCGTCGGGCGGCAGCGCGCGGCTGAACAGGAAGCCCTGCATCACGCTGCAGCCCAGGCGGTGCAGCACCTCCATCTGGCGCAGCGTCTCCACGCCTTCGGCCACCACGCGCAGGCCGAGCGAACGCGCCAGCGCGATGATCGCCGTCACCACCGCCGAGCTCTGCGGCGTGATGCCCAGCTCGCGCACGAAGCTGCGGTCGATCTTGAGCTCGGAGATCGGCAGCGCGGTCAGGTAGGCCAGGCTCGAGTAGCCGGTGCCGAAGTCGTCGATCGAGATCTCGACGCCGATCTCGTTGAGGCGGTGCAGCGCCGGGATGACGTTCTGCAGCTCCTTCATCAGGTTGTCCTCGGTGATCTCGAGCTGGATCACGCGGTGCGGCACGTTGACCGCGGTGACGCACTGATGGATGTGCTCGACGAGGTCGCTGCGCTCGAACAGGCGGCTGGGCAGATTGACGGCCACCGCGTCGGCGAAGGCGAACGCCTGCTGCCAGGCCGCCGCCTGGCGCGCCGCCTCGCGCAGCGCCCACTCCGACAGCGGCACGATGAGGCCGGTCTCCTCGGCGAGCGGGATGAAGTCGCCCGGCGGCACCAGCTTGCCGCCGCGCTGCCAGCGGATCAGCGCCTCGGCACCCACCATGCGCGCGCCGCGCACGTCGACCTTGGGCTGGTAGTGCAGCACGAGCTCTTCGCGCTCGATCGCCTTGTGCAGCGCGGTCTCGAGCTCGAGCCTCTCGCGGCCGTGCCCGGCCAGCAGCGGGTTGTAGACCGCCGCCGCATTGCGGCCCTGCGACTTGACCGAGTACATCGCGACGTCGGAATTGCGCAGCAGGTCGACCACGCTGGCGCCGTCGCGCGGGTAGATCGCCACGCCGATGCTGGCGCTGACGAAGCATTCCTGAGCGCCGACGAAGATGGGCTCGCGCAGCGTGTCGAGGATGCGCTGCGCCACGCGGTCGGCGTCGGCGTCGGACGCCACCTCGGGCAGCAAGGCGACGAACTCGTCGCCGCCGAGGCGGCCCACGGCCTCGAGCGCGCGGTGCGAGCGCGCCCCGGCGCTCTCGAGCGCGCCTTCGACGATCTGGTCGCTGTGGCGCACGCAGGCGCGCAGCCTGCGGCCGACCTCGGCCAGCAGTTCGTCGCCGGCACCGTGGCCGAGCGTGTCGTTGATGACCTTGAAGCGGTCGAGGTCGATCAGCAGCAGCGCGAACTGGTGTGCCAGGCGCCGCGCCTGCTCGAGCGCGCGCTCGGCGCGCCAGATGAGCTGGCGGCGGTTCGGCAGCCCGGTGAGCGCGTCGAAGTTGGCCAGGTGCCGGATCTTGTCCTCGGCCTGGCGCCGGTCGGTCACGTCCTGCACGATGCCGGTGTAGCCGACGGCCTGGCCCTGCTCGTTGAAGTCGGGCTCGGCCTCGACGTGGATGACGCGCTGGCGGCCGTCGAGCAAGACGATGGGCGCGTCGGTGGTCAGCACCGAGCTGTGGCGCAGCGCGTCGTGCAGCTGGCGCTGCAGCTGGCGGCGCTCGTCCGGCGGCACCATGCGCAGCAGCGTGCGCAGCCCCAGGCGCTCGTGCGGGCCGTGGCCGAACACGCGCAGCGCTTCGGCCGACATCACGAGCCCGGGCGGCGCGCCGCGCTCGCCGCGCCGCCAGTCGAAGCTGCCCATGCGCGCCAGATCCTGCGCGCGCGCCAGCTTGGCCTTGCTGCGCTCGAGCTCGAGCCGCGTGTGCGAGGAGCGCAGCAAGTAGCGCAGGCGTCCGGCCAGCAGGCTCCACTGCGGGCTCTTGACGAAGAAGTCGGTGGCCCCGGCCTGATAGGCGCGCGTGATCGACTCGTCGTCGTCCAGCCCGGTGAGCATCAGCACCGGCACGTTCTCCAGGCCCGGCAGCGCGCGGATCGCGCGGCAGGTCGCGAAGCCGTCGAGCCCGGGCATGACGGCGTCGAGCACGACGACGTCGGGCACGCCGGCGCGCAGCCGCTCGAGGGCCGCCTCGCCGCCGGCGGCCTCGGTCAGGCCGAAGCCGCGTTCGCGCAGCGCGATGCCCGTCAGCAGCAGGTTCACCTCGTCGTCGTCGACGAGCAGCACTTCGGGCCGCGGCGGGAGCAGCTCGGAGGCGTCGGCCGGCGCGTGCGTCATGGCGGCGCGGCTGTCAATTGCGCAGGGTGGCGCGGACCGCCGCCAGCGCCGCCTCGCCGTCGGCGAGCAGGCGCTCGATGTCCGCGCGCCGTGCCTTGCCCGCGTCGGCGCGCGCAACGCGCTCGACCTCCGCGCAGGCGGCCGCGAGCTGCAGCGCGCCGACGCTGGCCGACGAGCTCTTCAACGTGTGGGCGATGCCCGAGAGCGCGGCGGCATCGAGCGCCTCGCCCTGCGCCGCGAGCTGCTCGAGCGTGCGCACGAGCGAGGCCTCGAACGCGCCGAGCACGCGCGCGAGCACCCGGTTGCGGCCCTCGGGGTCGAGCAGCCGCAGCCGCTCGAGCGCCGCCGCGTCGAGGGAGGCGGGCGCAGCGCAGCGGGCGGACGGCGGGTTCATCGGACAGGATTCGAGGCGGTCACCCGGCGGATCGATTCGGCGCGCGCGGCGGCCGCGCGCGGACAGGACAAACCGGTGCGAGTTTGGCACGGCGCGCCCGCGGCGGCGCGGCAACGCTGCACGAACCGGCGCGGACTGACGAGGTCGGGCATGGCGGGCAACTCGGCGGGCGCTCGCGCACCCGGATGGCGGGCTCTGTTTCGGCGCCCGCTCGGGCAACTTGAGCGGCCGCCGCGGGGCGGTCCCTACAATTGCCGCTATGCCCGAGTCGCGCCCGCGATGCCCGTCGGGCGCGGCGCTCGGCAAGGCGTCGCGCCTCCTGCCGTGGCTGTGCCCCGCTGCCTGCGGCGGCGCCGCGGCGGCCGACGGCGCAGCGGCGGCGGCACCGCTGCAGTGGTTGTTCGTCGTGCTCGCGTTCATCGTTGCCTGCGGCGGCGCCTTCGTGCTCGGCAGCTGGCGCGAGCGCGCACGCGCGCAACGCGCTTTGCAGCGCAGCGCAGCCGAGCGCACCGCCTGGCGGCTGCTGCAGCGCGCCGCCACCTGGCACACCGACGCGGCGCACGCGCTCGTCGGCTGGCAGGCCGCAGGCGGCGGCGCGCCGCCGGTACCGGCGGCGCGCGCCGGCGTGCGCGCCAACGAGCGCCCCGTGCGAGCCCACCGCCTGGCGGCGGCCGCCGGCACCACGGCCTGGTTGCTCGACGGCGAGCCGGTGCGCGACGCGCTCGGCGGTCTCGCGGGCTTTCGCGGCAGTGCCCGCCCGGCCAGCGAAGCCGACGAAGCGCGGCTGCTGCGTGCGGCGCTCGGCGCGATCGTCGCGGCCTGGCCCGGGCCGGCGGTGCTCGCCGTCGGCAGCGCGGCACGGCTGCGCGTGCTGCAGTCCAACGAAGCGGCGCGCGTGCATTGGCCGCGCCTGCAAGGCGGCGACGAGCTCGAGCCGCTGCTCGCGGCACTGCCGGCGCGCGTCGCGCTGGGTCTGGCCGGGGCGGCAGCGCAGCTCGGCGCGGGCGGCGCCGGCGCCGCGGAGTCCGACGGCTGGCAGTGCACCCGCTTCGCGCTCGGCGCCGACGCCGAGGGCGCGCTGCTGGCGCGCATCGCGCCGGCGGGCGGCAGCGAGGCCGAGGCCTTCGGCCAGACCCTGTCGCACGACCTGCGCGCACCGATCCGTGTCGTCGAGGGCTTCACGCGCATCGTCAAGGAGGACTACGGGCGCCAGCTCGACCGCGTCGCCAACGATCACCTCGACCGCGTGCTCGGCGCCGCGGCGCGCATGAACCTGATGATCGACGCGCTGCTGACGCTGGCGCGGCTGTCGACGCAGCCGCTGGCGCGCCAGCCCGTCAACCTGTCGCAGCTGGCCGGCTTCGTCGTCGAAGACCTGCGGCGCGGCACCGCCGAGCGCAGCGTCGAGGTCGACATCGAGCCCGGCCTCGCCGCACAGGGCGATCCGACGCTGCTGCGCCTGGTGCTCGAGAACCTGCTGGGCAACGCCTGGAAGTACACCGCCCGCACGCCGCGCGCGCGCATCGTGCTGCGCCGCGGCGAGCACGAGGGACGCGTGTGCTTCCAGGTGGTCGACAACGGCGCCGGCTTCGACATGCGTTCGGCCGACCGCCTGTTCGGCCTGTTCCAGCGCCTGCACAGCCAGGCCGACTTCGCCGGGCACGGCGTCGGGCTGGCCTCGGTGCGGCGCATCGTGCAGCGGCACGGCGGCGAGATCTGGGCGCAGGCCGAGCCGGGACGCGGCGCCACCTTCTCCTTCACGCTGGCCTGATCAAGGCGCGCTGCGCGCCAGTTCCTCCACGGCCGCGAGCAGCCGCTCGGCCTGGGCCGCGCGGCCGATGCCCTGCTCGACGGCCATGCGTTCGAGCCGCTGCAGCGCCGCGGCGCGCGCCAGCGCGTGGCGGTGCATCAGCACGCCGACGGCCAGCGGCACCGGGTCGCCGGTCGGATCGCCCGCGCCCGGTCCGGCCGCCGGCGGCAGGCGCTCGGCGGCGATGCGCGCCAGCGCCGCCGCCACCGTCGGCACGATCTGCCCGACGTCGAGCGGCTTGACCAGATAGGCCAGCGCACCGAGCCGCTGCACCTCGGCCAGCGTGGCCTCGTCGGCGAAGGCCGACAGGAACACGAACGGGATGCGGTAGGCGTCGCGCAGCGTCTGCGCCACGTCGAACCCGCTCTTGCCCTCCATGCGGATGTCGAGCAGCGCCAGCGCCGGGCGATGCTCGCGCGCGAGCAGGATCGCGTCGTCGCCGTTGTCGGCGTCGATGACCTCGTAGCCGGCCTGCGCCAGGCCGTGGCTGACGGTGGCCAGCACCAGACGGTCGTCGTCGACGACGAGGATCCTGACCTTGCTGCGCGCCGCTGCCGCCTCGTCCATGGCGCAATTGTCACCCATCGAGGCGCACGCTCGGCGCGCGCAGTGCCAGCTCGGCCACCACCTCGTCGCCCTCCTGGCGGATGGTCAGCGCCGCACTGCGCCGGGGCAGCAGCGCGCGCACCAGGCCGAGCCCGGAGACACCGCCGCGCACCTGCGCCAGATCGAAGCCGGCAGGCAGCCGCGCGCGGCTGGCGATGCCGATCGTCACGCGCTCGCCGTCGGCGTGCACGCGGCAGCGCACCGCGTCGTCCGCGCCGTGCTTGACGGCGTTGGTGAGCAGCTCGTTGAGCGTCAGCGCGACCGGAATCGCCTCGGTTTCGGGCAGCAGGTGGCGCGCCGCGGCGGCGTCGACCTCGATGCGGCAGCGGAACATGCGCTGCACCGACTGCGCGATCGCTTCGAGCAGCGGGACCACGCCGAGCGGTCCCCGGGCGCCGACTTGCAGACCGTAGACCTGCGCGATCGCCTGCACCTGGCCGATGGCCTCGGTGAGTGCCGCCGCCACCTCCGGGTGGCGCTCGGCGTTCTGGCGCAGCAGCCCGGCCACGCCCTGCAGGTTGTTCTTGATGCGGTGGTGCACCTCGCGCACCAGCACCTCGCGCTGCGCGATCGCGGCCTGCAGCCGCGCCTGCTCGGCCAGGCGCTGGCCGGTCACGTCGCTCGCCACGAGCAGAAGCTGCGGCGTGCCGCCGGGGCCGGCAGCGATCGGCGCGATGCGCATGTCCCACACGCGCGGGCTGGACGCGCCGACCGAGTCCTGCCATTCGTGCTGGGCCGTCGCGCCGAGCTGCGCTGCCACCTGCAGCCGGCGCCCGAACTCGGCCGCGCGCTCGACGTCGAACAGCGCGGCCGGTGTCGCGCCCAAGGCCTGCTCGGCGCTGCGGCCGAAGAACGCGGCCGCAGCCTGGTTCACCTGCACGATGCGCAGGCTGGCCGCGTCGAACAGCGCGATCGCCAGTGGCGCCAGCTCGATCACGCGCTGCAGCGAGGCCTGCGCCTGGCCGATGCGCAGCTCGGCCTGGCGCCGGCGCTCGATGTCGAGCAACGCGAACGTGATGCGGCGCGCGCCGTCGTCGCCGCCCACGGCCACCGCGTTGCCGACGACCCAGAATTCGCGTCCGTCGTGGCCGCGCAGCCGGCACTCGAAGCCCTCGCTCTGCCCGTCGCGCAGCCGCTCGAACCAGTCGCTGCGCCGCAACGGGTGCCCCGGTTCGGGCGTGGCGACGGTGGCGATGGACTCGCCGACGAAGTCGGCCAGTTCGCCGGCGAACATGCGGCGCGCCGAGCGGTTCATCCACTCGATGCCGTGCCGGCCGAGCGTGACGATGCCGACGAACACCGAGTCGAGCACGGCGCGCGTGCGCTCGGCCTGCGCCGCCAGCGCGTCGCGGCTGCGGTGGCGCTCGTCGACGTCGACGAACGAGCAGATCAGGTCGCGGCCCGGGGCGGCGTCGACGTCCTCGCCCGCCGCCGGCGCCTCCTCCGGCGTCACCGGGCGCGCCGACACCTGCACCCAGCAGTGGCCGCCGTCGCGCCGGCGCAGGCGCCGCTCGCCGACGAAGCGGCCGCTGGCGGCCAGCGCCTCGGCCATGCGGGCCTCGAAATCGACACACTCGCGCGTGTCGACGTACAGCTCGGCCGGGTCGAGCGCGGTCAGCTCGGGCACCGCGTAGCCCGACAGCTGCGCCATCGCCTGGTTGGCGCGCTCGATGCGCGTGCCGCGCAGGTAGACGATGCCGACCTCGGAGAGGCTGAACATCAGCTCGCGCTCGCGCAGCAGCCGCTCGAGCTCGGCCTGCTGGGCCTTCAGGCGCGTGATCTCGGTGAGCACGGCCACCGCCTCGAGCGGCTCGCCGGCGCGCAGCGGTTCGGCCGCTTCGGCACGCCGCACCGACAGCGACGCCCAGCGCGGCAGCCCGGAGGCGTCGCGCGCCAGCGGCAGCTCGGTCTCGTAGGCGCGTCCTGCGCGCAACGCTTCGAGCACGGCGTCGGCGGTCTCGGCGGCCGCGCCCTGGCGGGCGAAGACCTCACCCAGCGTCGCGCCGGCGGCGGCGCCGGGCTCGAAGCCGAGCATGCGCTCGAAGCGCCGGTTGCAGCGCACGAGCAGCGGCCAGCGCACCGAGGCGATGCCGGCGTTCGAGGTGTCGAGGATGCCGCCGAGCTCGCGCAGCAGCGCCTCGTTGCGGTGCTGGGCGCGCTGCCCTTCGGTGACGTCCAGCGTCACCACCGACGTCGTCGCGCGGCCGCCGGCCAGCGCGCCGGGTTCGACGCGCGTGAGCAGCCAGCGCAGGCCGAGTTCCGGGTGGCGCACGGCGTAGCGCACCTCGGTGCGCTCGCCGCGGCGCAGCGCCGTCTGCAGTCGCTCGTACTCGGGCAGCGAGCCCGGCTCGACCAGCTCGCGCCCGATCGCGAGCAGCGCACCCGAGGCCGCGCTGCCGCTGCCGGTGCGGCGGCGCTGCGCGAGCCAGCCGCGCGCCGGATCGAAGGTGGCGACACCGACGCTCGCGGTGTCCATCAGCATGCCCATTTCGAGCTGCGCCAGATCGCGCTCGTCCTCGGCGCTGAGGTCGGCCAGCATCGCCAGCACGCGCCGCGTGCCGCCGGCACCGCCTGCGCTGCCGGTGCAGGCCAGCCGCGCGGCGAGACGTCGGCGGCGCTCTCCGGGCAGGGTGACGATGGCCTGCCGTTCGAGCGCCGCGGCCCCGGGCAGCAGGGCCGGCAAGGGCGCCCCGTCCTGCCAGCCGAGCAGCGCCTGCAGCTCGGGCGCGGCGTCCTCGAGCACCTCGGGCACGCGGCCGACGAGGCTCTCGAAGGCGCGGTTGGAGCGCACGATGAGCCCGCTCGCGTCGTACACCAGCATGCCGGTGTCGGCCAGCTCGAACCAATGCGCGAGTTCGTCTTGCATGCGCTCGGCCTGCTCACGCGCGGCGTACTCGGCGCTCACGTCCTGGTACAGCGCAAGCCACAGCGCCGGCCGGCCCGCGGCGGCGATGTTGCGCGCGCAGATCGCCAGCCAGTGCGGCAGCCCGGCGGCGTCGAGCAGGCGGCAGCGCAGCGGCGCCGGGGCCTCGTCGGCGCCGGCCGCGCGGCGCTCCTCGCGCGCGGCACGCACGACGGCGCGCTCCGGCGCCGGCAGCAGCACGAGTGGGTCGAGGCCGATCAGCGCCGCGCGCGTGCGGCCGGTGAGCGCTTCGAAGGCGGCATTGACGTCGAGCAGGCGGAACGAGGCGTCCTGCAGCGTGGCCGCCGCCGGCAGCGCGTGCAGCAGTTGCCGGCCCCGCTGCTGCGCCTCGGGATCGAGCGCCGTCGCGACCGCTGTGCGCCCGGCCAAGCGACCTCAGGAATCGAGTTGGCGCGCCGAGCGCAACGAGGCGAGCAGCGCGCGGTTGACCTCGGCCGCGCCGAGCAGCAGCCGCTCCGAGCAGTCGCGGATGTCGAACACCGACTCGCTCTCGATCGCGCGCACCAGCTCGAGGTAGGGCTGATACGGCCCGCCCTCGCCGGCCAGCGCCAGGCGCACGCGCTCGGGCACCGGCACCGCGGCCAGCAGCTCGCCGAAGGGCTGGCGCAGCAGCCGGTCGAGCAGCGAGAACACGCCGCAGATGAACATCTCGCCGCGCATCTCGCCATCGCCCTGCGCGCGGCCCAGTTCCTCCATCAGCAGGCCGCGGCGCACGGCGGCGTACAGCGTGGGCTTGGCATTGGCGTCCTTGCTCGACGAGGCCAGCAGCAGTGCCAGCCAGCGCTTGAGCCGCTGGCCGCCCAGCAGCATCAGCGCATGGCTGAACGAGTCGATCTCGACGCGCAGCCCGAAGGCGGGCGAGTTCAGGTAGCGCAGCAGGCGATAGGCGAGCGTCGGGTCGCGCTTGAGGATGGCCTCCAGCTTGGCCACGGGCTCCTCGCGCTCGACGCCGTTGATGAGGTCGAGCACCACCTTCACGTCGGGCGGCACCGCGCTGCGGCCGGTCGGCTTGGGGGCCGCGTCCTCGAAGGTCCAGCCGAGCGCGGCCACGGCGCCGCGCGCGAACGCCGCGTCCAGGTCGGCGCTGGAGCGCACGCCGGCCTGCACCGTGGTGACCGAGCGCAGCCCGGCGGGGGCCGGCTCGGCGCTGCGGCGCTCGTCGGCCAGCTCGACGATGCTGTGGCTGAAACAGGCCAGCACATCGGGCGCGAGCGGCCTGAGCGGCCGGCCCTTGATCAGCAGCACGCTGCCGGCAGCGTGCAGCGCCCGGATCGCCTCGGCCTGCTCGGGCTCGCCGGCCATGAAGGCGGGAATCTCGAGCATCAGCTGCGCGCCCGGCCGGGCCGCCATCACTGCGTGCAAGGCGGCTTCGCCGGCGACGTTCAGCGTGACGGGCGGGCGCGCGCCTGCAGCGCGGGTACTCACGGCGCCGGGGTCGAGCGGGCGCAGCGTGAGCGCGAGCGGACCCGGCGCCGCGCCCTCGGGCCAGACCTCGCCGAGCGCGGCCAGCAGCGCCGCGGCGTCCGGCGCCGCGTCGGGCCGCTCCGGGAACACGGTCAGCCGGGTCGCCACGACGGCGCGCTGGCGATCGATCATCGGGCAATAGCCCAGGGCCACCTGGCCCAGCACGGGATGGGTCTGATTCGTCATGTTCTCGGCGCGCCCTGTCTGGCGCTGGTCAAAGCCGTCAGCGCGCGCCGGCCTGGCTCGTCGCCTTTCAGAACCTGTGAGGACGCGAATCGCGGGCGTGATTCATATCTTCGCAGGCTCTCAGCCCAGGTACTGGAAGAGCGACATGCGCTGCACCGTCGCGTAGGCTTTCAGGGCTGCATCGTAGCCGGTCTGCTGCGCCTGGAACTCGGAAATGGCCTGCACCAGGTCGAGGTCCTCGGCGTTCGAGCGCTGCTGCTGCGCGAGGACGCTGTCCTGCCCGAGGCGCTGGTCGATGGCGTCGATCCGCTGGAGCGCCGTTCCGGCCGCCGTGCGCGCCAGGCTCAGACCCTGCGCGACGGCGTCGATGCGCGACAAGCCGGTGCGCACCGTCTGCGCGACGTCGGCGGAACTGCGCCCCGGCGTCTGCAGCTCGGCGATCGTCCGGTCGAGTGCGTCGAACACCGAGATCGTGCCGCCTGCGTTCGCCGGATCGGCCGCCTGCATCCAGGCCGCGTTGCCGTCGAGCGACAGCGGCGCGGGCTCGCCGCTGGCGGTCTGCTGCTGCCCGGAACGGCCGACGTACTGCACGCCGGCCGGGCCGTCGTGGAAGGGCGCGCCGTCCGAACCCTGCCCGCCGAACACGAAACGGCCCGTGCCGTCGCGGCTGTTGGCCAGCGTGAGCAGCTGCGCGCGCAGGTTCTGCAGCACCGGCACGAGGGCCGCGCGGTCGCTGTCGGCGTAGCTGGCGTTGCCGGCCTGGACGACGAGCTCGCGCGCCTGTTGCAGCAGCTCGCCGGCATTGCCCAGCGCGCTCTCGCCGACCTGCATCGCGTGGCGCGCGGCGCCGACGGCACGCTGCTCGGCCTCGGCGCGCGCCTGCCACGCCAGCGCGCGTTCGGCCTGCGCGGCGGCGGCCGGGTCGTCGCTGGCGCGCTGCACGCGCTTGCCGCTCGTCATCTGGCCCTGGGTCTGCACCAGCTGCTGCTGGCGCTGCTGCAGGTTGGCGACGATCGCCTCGTAGGCGTTGGCGGTGGTGACGCGCATCGCTTGGTTCTCCTGCTGGCGCCTCGGGCTCGATTCATGTCTTCACAGGCTCTCAGCCGCGCGTGGCCTGCAGCAGCGTGTCGAGCAGGCTCTGCGCGACCTGCAGCACCTTGGCCGCGGCCTGGTAGCTCTGCTGGTACTGCATCAGCCGCGCCGCTTCCTCGTCCAGGTTGACGCCGGAAACGGAGGCGCTGGCCTGATCGGCCTGCGTCGCCGCCGCCGTCGACAGCTGGGCGCTCGTCTTGCCCGACTGCACCTGCAGGCCGACCGTCGCCAACGCCTGCGCGTAGGCATCGGATGCCGCATGGCCGTTCACGATGCCGGCGTCGCGCAGCGCCAGCAGCGCTGACGCGTTGCCGCTGTCCGAGGCCAGCGAGGCGGCCGGCGTGCCGGCCGCGGCGGCCGCGATGCCGCGCGGATCGGCCAGGGCCAGCGCCATGCCGTTGGCCGCACGCGTCACCGGCTGCAGCAAGAAGCGGTCGCCGGGCTGCGGCAGGCCCGGCCCGACGTTGATGCGCAGGCCGTCGACGGTGTCGCCGCCGGCGATGCTGGTCTGCTTGCCGTCGGCCAGGCGCGTCAGCAGCCAGCGCCCGGCGTTGGACGGATCGGCGCGCAGGTCGTATTCGCTTGCCTGCAGGCGGGTCGGATCGACGACGGTGAGCGCCACCTGGCCGATCGGGTCGCCGGCCGCGTCCTTCGCGTTCAGAGCGTTGGGCAGCGCGCGCGGCGCGCCGATCGCGAACAGATCGCCGCCGGCGGCGTTGTCCAGCGTCAGGCCGAGCTTGTTGTGCGCGTTCAATGCCCCGGCCACGGCGGCGCCGAGCTGCCCGGCGAGGTTGCGCGCGCTCACCAGATCCTCGTTCTGGAACTGCAGCAGCCCGGCGATGTCGCCGCCGCCGAGCTCGCGCGCATCGAGCGGGCGCGTGCCGCTGCCCGAGGCGATCGCCAGCGCCGAGCGCGAGGGGTCGGCGTCGTCGGGCTGCAGCGCGAGGGCATTGGCCTTCGCGCCCAGCACCAGACTCTGCCCGCCGGCGACGAACAGGCCCGCGCTGCCGTCGGCCGCGTCGATGCGCGTCAGCTGCACATGGCCGGCGAGCTTGGCGATGAGCTGGTCGCGCTGGTCGAGCAGGTCGTTGGGCGGCTGGCCGGCCGCACCGGCGGCGACGATGCGCGCGTTCAGATCGGCGATGTTCTTGGCCAGCGCGTTGACGTCGGCGACTGCCGTCTGCAGGTCCGACGTGACGCCGGCCTGCAGCGTATCGAAGGCCGCGCCCATGCGCTGGAACTGCGACGCGAGGTCGCCGGCGCGCGCCAGCACGACCTGGCGCGCCGACAGGTCGCCGGGCTGCGTCGTCACGTCGGTCATCGCGTCGAAGAACCGCCTGATCGTCTGGCCCAGGCCCTGTTCGCCCGGCGGGAACAGGCCTTCGAGCTGCTGCAGCCGGCCCAGCCGTGCCGCATCCATCGACGCCACCGACTTCGCGTTCGTGGCCTCGCGCGCCAGGAAATCGTCGTGCGCGCGCGTGACGCCGGCGACGTCGACGCCGCGGCCGAAATAGCCCGCGCCGGTGAACTGCCCCGGCGTCGGCGTCAGCAGCACGCTCTGGCGGGAATAGCCGGCGACGTTCGCATTGGCGATGTTGTGGCCGGTGGTCTGCAGGTTCGCGTAGCTCGCCGCCAGCGCCTTGACCCCGATCGACATCAGTGCGGAGCTCGACATCGCTTTCCTCAGGCCTGCAACGTGCGCTGCAGGCGCAGCGTGGTGTTGATGACGCGCGTGAGCTTGTCGGCGTAGGCCGGATCGGTGGCGTAGCCGGCGCGCTGCAGGCCGCGCGCGAAGCCGGCGGCGGCGTCGCCGGCCTGCGCGGCGCCGGCCAGCACCTCGCGGTAGCGCGGGCTCGTCTTCATCAGCCGCGCGTAGTCGGCGAACGATTCGGCGTAGCTCGCATAGGCGCGAAAGCGCGCCGTCACCTTCTGCGCGCGGCCGCTCACGTATTCGGTCGTCGTGACCTCGGCCGTGGGCCCGCGCCAGTCGGCGCCGGCCTTGATGCCGAACAGGTTGTACGAAGGCGAGCCGTCGGCGTGGCGGATCTCCTTGCGTCCCCAGCCGGTCTCGAGCGCTGCCTGCGACACCATGAAGGTGGCCGGGATGCCGGTCTCGGCCTCGGCCCGGCGTGCCGCCGCGCCATGCTGCTCGACGAACGCGGCCGCACCCGTCTGCGGCAGCCGCGTCGGCCGGCCGTCGAGCGGCGCCGGCGCGTTGTTGGCCGAGCCGGTGGCCGGGATCGGACCGGGCGCCAGGCCCATCTGGCGTTCGAGCTGGCGCGCGATGGCCTGCGACAGGCCGCCGGGCATGCCGGCGAGCTGGCTCGCGAACTGCGCATCGAGCATGCCGGTGGCCAGCTGCGACTGCGCGTCGTCGCCGGACTGCAGCGCCGTCGCGCGCATGCTCTTGACGAGTTCGTTCATGAACAGCGTCTCGAACTGCCGCGCTGCTTCGCGTACCGCGCCCTTGGGGTCGGCCGCAGCGCGCGCGCGCAGGCCGGCGAGCGACTGCGTGTCGATCGCCAGCGACGAGCCGGCCGCGGTGAAGGGTGCAGCCATGGCCTCAGCGCCTGCGAAGGTGTGCGTCGCGGGTGTGATTCATGTCTTCACAGGCTCTCAGATCACTTCGAGCTCGGCGTTGAGCGCGCCGGCCGCGCGCATGGCCTGCAAGATGGCCTGCAGGTCGAGCGGCGTCGCGCCCATCGCGTTGAGCGCCTTGACGACCTCGGCCAGGCGCACGCCGGCTGCCATCTGCACGAGCGCGCCGGGCTGCTGCTGCACGCTGATGTCGACCTTGTCGACGCGCACCGTCTGACCCTGCGCGAAGGGCTGCGGCTGGCTCACGGCCGGCGTGTTGGTGATCGTCACCGACAGATTGCCGTGCGCGACCGCGCAGGGCCCGATCGTCACCGCCTCGTTCATCACGACCGAGCCGGTGCGCGAGTTGATGACGATGCGCGCGGCCGGCCGCTGCAGCTCGATCGGCAGGTTCTCGATGTCGGCCAGGAAGGCCACGCGCTCGTCGGGCGCCGGCGCGCGCAGCCGCACGGTGCGTCCGTCGACCGCGACGGCGGTGCCGGCACCCTTGGCGCCGTTGATCGCGCCGGCCACGGCGCGCGCGGTGGCGAAGTCGCTCGCGTTGAGGTCGAGCTGCAGCGTGTCGCCGTCCTGCCAGGGCGTGGGCACGGCGCGCTCGACGCTGGCGCCCTCGGGCACGCGGCCGGCCGAGAGCTGGTTGATCTGCACCTTGGAGCCGCCGGCCGAGGCGCCCGCGCCGCCGACGATGACGCTGCCCTGCGCCAGCGCGTAGATCTGGCCGTCCAGGCCCTTGAGCGGCGTCGCCAGCAGCGTGCCGCCGCGCAGGCTCTTGGCGTTGCCGAGCGAAGAGACGACGACGTCGATCTTCTGCCCGGGCCGCGCGAAGGCGGGCAGCTCGGCAGTGACCGTCACCGCCGCGACGTTGCGCAGCTGCATCGTCGTGCCCGGCGGCAGCGTGATGCCCATCTGCTGCAGCATCGTCGCCAGCGCCTGCGTCGTGAACGGCGCCTGCGTCGTCTGGTCGCCGGTGCCGTCCAGGCCGACGACGAGGCCGATGCCGGTGAGCGCGTTGCCGCGCACGCCCTGCACCGCGGCGACTTCCTTCAGGCGCACCGTGCTCGCGCCGGCCGGCTGCGGCCACCACAGCGCGGAGCTGGCGGCGGCCCAGGCGGCGGCCACGGCGATGCGCAGCCAGCGGTCGATGGCGTGATGCCCCACGGCGCAGCTCCGGGCCCGGGCCTTCAGATCGGCAGCACCGACAGGAACACGCGGCTCAGCCAGCCGACGGCCTGTGCGTCGGCCTGCGCCCCGCGCCCGCGCTGCTCGAGGCGCACGTTGGCGATCTGCGCGCTCGGCACCGTGTTGCCGGACTGGATGGTGCGCGGGTCGACCTGGCCCGAGAAGCGCAGCACGTCGATGTTGCTGTTGACGCCGATCTGCTTCTCGCCGGCGATCAGCAGATGCCCGTTGGGCAGCACGGCGCGCACGACGACGGTGATGGTGCCCGAGAAGTCGTTGCTGTTGGCCACCGAGCCCTTGCCGGCGAAGGCGTTGTCGGTGCTGCCGCCGATGCCGGCGCGCCCGAACGAATTGGGTGCGATGCCGGGCAGGGCCGTGATCGAGCCGCCGAGCTTGCCGCTGCGGTCGAGCGAGCTGGTGCTGGTCTGCGTGGCGCTCACCTTCTCGACGATCTGCACCACCAGGGTGTCGCCGACCAGGCGCGCGCGGTAGTCCTCGAACAGCGGACGGTAGGTCGCGCCGGCGAAGAGCGAGCCGCTGTTGGGCGCCGTTGCGGCCGCGGGTGCGGGCGCCACGGCCGGCGGCGCGTCGTCGATCTCGACGCGCGGATAGAGCGTGCCGCAGCCGGCCAGCGGCAGCAGTGCCGCGACGACGACGGCGACGGGCGCCCGGGTCGACCTGCGGCTCATACCTGGCTCAGACGCTGCAGCATCTGGTCCGAAGTCTGGATGGCCTTCGAGTTGAGCTCGTAGGCGCGCTGCGTGGCGATCATCGTCACCAGTTCTTCGACGACGTTGACGTTGCTGCCCTCGAGGAAGCCCGCCTGCAGCGTGCCGTGCCCGTTGCTGCCGGGCGCCGCGGCGTTCGGCGTGCCCGAGGCGGCGGTCTCGGCGAACAGGTTGCCGCCGCGCGGATCGAGCCCCGCCGGATTGACGAAGGTCGCCGTCTGCAGCGTGCCCAGCGTCTGCGGCGTCGCCTGGCCCGGCACGGTGGCCGCGACGACGCCGTGCGCGTCGATCGTCACCGCCTGCGCGTTGGCCGGGATCGTGATGCCGGGCTGCACGGTGTAGCCGGCCGCGGTGACGAGCTGCCCGGTCGAGCTGACCTGGAACGAGCCGTCGCGCGTGTAGGCGCTGGTGCCGTCGGGCATCTGCACCTGGAAGAAGCCCTGGCCCTGGATCGCGACGTCGTAGGTGTTGCCGGTCTGGTTGAGCGCGCCCTGGCCGAAGTTGCGCGTGCTGGCCGCGACGCGCACGCCCAGGCCGACCTGCAGCCCGGTCGGCAGCGCGCTCTGGTCCGAGCTGGCGCCGCCGGGCGAGCGCAGGTTCTGGTACATCAGGTCCTCGAACAGCACGCCGGCGCGCTTGTAGCCGCTGGTGCCGACGTTGGCGAGGTTGTTGGCGATCGAGTCCAGCTTGGTCTGCTGGCCCTCCATGCCGGTCTTGGCGATCCAGAGCGATCTGAGCATCTCGGGCTTCCGTGGCGCGGCCTGTGATGCGCCGATCTTGGCCTGCGGCGGCGGCGGCGAAAGCCCGAATTGCGCCGGCCGCGCCGCCTATTCCTGCCGACCCTGCCGGCGCAGCGCGCTACTGCGGCGCCAGCAGCTTGGCCGCGTTCTGCTCGCGCTGCTCGGCGCCTTGCAGCACCTTCATCTGCTGCTCGAACTGGCGCGCCGCGGCGATCATGCCGATCATCGATTCGATCGGGCTCACGTTGCTGCCCTCGAGCGCGCCGCCTTGCACGCGCGCCTGCGGGTCGGCGGCGAGCTCGCCCTCGGCGGCGCGAAACAGGCCGTCGCTGCCGCGCGCGAGCGGCGCCTCGGGCGTCACCAGCTTGAGCTTGCCCGCCACCTGCGGCCGGCTGCCGGCCACGGTGGCAACGACGCTGCCGTCGGCTGCGATGTCGACGCCGGCGTTGGCCGGCAGCGTGATCGGTCCGCCCTCGCCGGCCACCGGCAGACCGGAGGCGGTGACGAGCTGGCCGTCGGCGCCGACTTGCAGCGCGCCGCCGCGCGTGTAGGCCTCGGTGCCGTCGAGCGCCTGCACGGCCAGCCAGGCGTTGCCCTGCAGTGCGACGTCGAGCGCGCGGCCGGTGCTGGCCACCGGGCCCGGGCGCGGGTCGTAGCCGACCGTCGTCTCCAGCGCGTACACGCGCGTGCTGGCGCCGTCGCCGCGCACCGGCACCGCCCGCAGCGCCTGCAGCTCGGCACGAAAGCCGGGCGTCGACGCGTTGGCCAGGTTGCCGGCCAGCACGTCCTGGCGCGCCAGCGTCGCCTGCGCGCCGGCCGCCGCGATGTAGACGAGGCGATCCATCCCCTGCCCTCAGCCGCAGCGGCTCAACGCAGGTTGACCAGCGTCTGCAGCACCTGGTCCTGCGTCTTGATGGTCTGCGCGTTGGCCTGGTAGACGCGCTGCGCGGTGATCATGTTGACCAGCTCGCCGGTGAGGTCGACGTTGCTCTCCTCGAGCGCGCCGGCCTTCAGCAGGCCCAGGCTGCCTTCGCCGGGCGCGCCGATGGTGGGGTCGCCCGACGCCAGGCTGCTTGCCCAGACGCCGTTGCCCAGCGGCTGCAGGCCCTGCGGATTGCGGAAGTTCGCGATCTCCACCTGTCCGGCCGGACGCGTCTGGCCGTTCGAGTACTTCGCACTGACCAGGCCGTCGTTGCCGACCGAGACGCCGATGAGCTGGCCGGCGGCGAAGCCGTTCTGCTTCGTGTCGGTGACGCCGAAGCGCGAGCCGAACTCGGTGGACTTGCCGAGGTCGAGCGCGATCGTCGCGCCGTTGATCTGGAAGTTGGCCTGCGACGACGCGACGAAACTGCCGTCGGCGGGCTTGTAGGTGAGCGTCGTGATCGCGGTCGGCGCCGCCGGCACGCCCGATACCGTCTGGCCGTCGGCGCTGGCGTAGACCTGCCAGGTGTCGGCCGCCGACTTCTGGAAGTACAGCGTGAGCGCGATGTCCCGGCCCTTGGCGTCGAACACCGTGAGCGAGGTGGCGTTGTTGTAGGTCGACGGATCGTCGAACGTGATCAGCGGCGCCGCCGCCGGCGCCTTGACCGCGGCGCGCGCATCGAGGTTCATTTCGATCGACATCTTGGTCGTCGGCGACGGCGCGACGCCGCCCGTGGGCAGTTGCAGCGCCGCCATCGAGCCGGGCTGCACGACGCCGGCGGCATCGGCCGCGTAGCCCATCAGCTTCAGGCCCTGGTTGTTGACGATGCAGCCGTCGCGGTCGATCTTGAACTGGCCGTTGCGCGAGTAGGCCGGCACGCCGCTGCCGTCGGTGAGCTGGAAGAAGCCCGCGCCGTTGATGGCCAGGTCCATCGGGTTGTCGGTGGTCGTGATGTTGCCCTGGCTGAACTGCTGCGCCACCGTCGCCAGCGCGGTGCCGATGCCGATGTTCGACGGGCCGGCGCCGTTGAGGGCGGCGGCGTACATGTCGGTGAATTCGGCGCGCGCCGACTTCGCGCCGTAGGTGCTGGCGTTGGCGATGTTGTTGCCGATCACGTCGAGGCTCTTGCTGGTGGCGCTCAGTCCCGACAGGCCTTGCTGGAAGCTCATGGAAATCCTCGCGGTAGAAGACGGATCGCTGGACGCATCCGGGGAAGGAATCCGGGAAAGAATGGATTGCCGGGTCAGTTGACCGACTGCACGGCCGAATACTCGACCACGCCCGAGCGCAGGGTGTCGAGCATCAGCTTGCCGCCGGCGAGCGAGACGGCGAGCACGCGATCGACGACGAGCGGCGTCGCGCCGACCGTGGCCGCGCCGGCGCTGGCGCTGACGCGGAAGCGGTAGTCGCCGTCGGCGTTCTTGCCGGCAGCCCACTGGAACGCGTGCTGGCCGCTGCCGAGCGCGCCCAGCTGCAGCGTGTCGACGACACGGCCGGCGCCGGTGAGCACCTCGACCTTGACGGCGTCGGCCGTGCCGGCGAGCGCGAACGCACCCGCGCCCTGGCCGTTCGCCACCGGCAGCGTGTTGCCTTCGAGCGTGACGTCGCGCCCGACCAGCGAGACGCCTTGCAGCGCCTGCAGCTGCGTGAACTGCGCGCCCAGTCCGGCCACGGTGGTGTTGAGCGACTGGATGCCGGTGACGGTGTTGATCTGCGCGATCTGGCTCGTGACCTGCGCGTTGTCCATCGGGTTGAGCGGATCCTGGTTCTGCATCTGCGTCACCAGCAGCTTGAGGAAGGTGTCGGCCGTGCCCTGGCCGCCGGCGCTCGCGCCGGCGGCGGCCGTGCCGCTCTTCGTGCCGTTGAGCGTGTTGAGGGTGTCGAGCGTCAGCGTCATGGCCCTTGCTCTCCCGTGCGCCGCGCTCAGCCCTGGCCGAGCTGCAGCGTCTTGAGCAGCAGGCTCTTGGCCGTGCTCATGACTTCGATGTTGTTCTGGTAGCTGCGCGAGGCCGAGATCATGTTGACCATCTCCTCGACCGGGCTGACGTTGCTGTAGGTGACGTAGCCCTCGGCATCGGCCGCCGGATGCTTGGGGTCGTGCACGCGCCGGCCGGGCGCCTGGCTCTCGGTCACCGTCGCGACGCGCACGCCGGCGCTCGCCGCGTCGGCGGCGGCGCCGCCGCCCGGCCCCATCGGTGTGGTCTGGAACACGACCTGGCGCGCCTTGTAGGCCTGGCCGTCGGGCCCGGCCACGGTGTCGGCGTTGGCGAGGTTCGAGGCGACGACGTTCAGGCGCTGGCTCTGCGCGCTCACGGCGCTGCCGGCGACGTCGAAGATGCGCAGCATGCTCATCGTTGGGCTCCGTTGTTCGCTCAGGGCTGGTTGGGCGACTTCATCGCCTCGAGCGCGGTGCGCACGCCGGCGTTGATGAAGCGCAGCGTCGCCTCGTACTTGACGGCGTTATCGGCGAAGGCGGCGCGCTCGCGGTCCATGTCGACCGTGTTGCGGTCCAGATTCGTCTGCGCCGGCAGCGCATAGCGCAGCGTCGGCTGTGCCGCCCCGCCGCGCGCCATCACACCCGCGGCGAGGCCCTCGCCCAGCGCGCTGCCGGCACTGGCTTCACGCAGCGCACGCGCGAAGTCGAAGTCGCGTGCCTGGTAGCCCGGCGTGTCGGCGTTGGCGATGTTGCCGGCGATCAGGCGCTGGCGCTCGGCGCGCAGCAGCAGCGCCTGGCCCTGGAAGTCGAGCGTCGCGGTGAGCGTGGGTGTCATGCGCTGGCTCCTTGTGCCGAGGCGGGCGGGGCCGCCCTGCGGGGCCGGGAATCGGTCGGCGCCATTCTGGGCAGCGCCGGGCACCGCCATGGGCTCGAATAGGACGGCCAACCTTGTTCATATCGGGGCCCGGAATCGGGCGGCGCTCGTTACAGTCGTTCGCGTGAAGATGCGCCCTGCTGCTCTCGCCGTCGCCCTTGCCCGCGCCGCTGTCCGCCCGCGCGCAGTGCCGGGCGCCTGCCGCCTCGCTGCCGGCTTGCTGGCGTGCGCGCTGGCGGCGGTCGCCGCGGCGGCCGAAGCCGAGCCGCTGCTGCCGCCCGAGGCCATCGCACAGGCCCTCGTGCTCGTGCGCGACGCAGCCGTCGCGCTCGCGCCCAAGGGCGCGCGCGTGCGCGCGACGCCCGGAGCGGCGGACGCACGGCTGCGGCTCGCGCCCTGTGCGCGCATCGAGCCCTATCTCGCCGCCGGGCAGCCGGCCTGGGGGCGCACGCGCGTGGGCCTGCGCTGCGCCGAGGGCGCGAACTGGAGGATCACGCTGCCGGTGCAAGTGCAGGTGCTGGCGCCCGCGCTCGTGCTGCGCCAGGCCTTGCCGGCGGGAGCCCGGCTCGGCGAAGACCTGCTCGAGAGCGCCGAGATCGACTGGGCCGCGCCCGGCGGCATGCCCGCGCGCGACGCCGGCGAGCTGGCCGGCCGCGTGCTCGCCCGGCCGCTCGCCGCCGGACAGGCGCCGCGGGCCGCCGATCTGCAGGTCAGGCAGTGGTTCGCGAGCGGCCAGACCGTGCGCATCGTGGCCTCGGGAAGCGGCTTTTCGGTCAGCACCGACGGGCAGGCGCTGGGCCCCGGCATCGAGGGCCAGCCGGTGCGCGTGCGTACCGAAGGCGGCCGTGTGCTGGTGGGGCGACCTGCCGGCGATGGCGTGATCGAGGTGTCGCTGTGACGCCGCGCCCGGCTGCGGCCGGCCCCGCATGCGAGGGGGATCCGATGAAAATGGTGAGCGGCGGCCTCAAGTTCGCGCCCGCGCGTGCCGATAGCCCGAGCATGTCGAGAGGGGCGGGCCCGATGCTCGCCCCGGACAGGAGATGGACATGAAGATCGGTTCCCTCGAAGCCAAACCTGCGGTCGCTGCGCCGACGGCCGAGCGCAAGCCCGGGCCGGTGCCGGTCTGCAACGCCCCCGAGCCGAGCGCCAAGGTCGCGCTGTCGGGTGCCGCCTCGCTGCTCGCCGGCGCGGCCGGCGACCCCGCCTTCGACGTCGAGAAGGTGCAGCGCATCGCCGGCGCCATCCGCGACGGCAAGTTCCACGTCAACGCCGGGGCCATTGCCGACAAGCTGATCGCCAATGCCGAAGAACTGCTCGGCCGCAAGCCGAGCTGACGATGGTTGCGTCGTCCGACGCGGGCCGCGCGCCGGCCGCTGCGCTCGAAGCGCGGCTGGTCCTGCTCGAGCAGCGGCTCGCCGAGCTCAATGCCGCGCTGTGCGCGCCGCGCGCCGATGCCGTCGAGCAGGCGGCAGCCGGGTTGCACGAGGCGCTCGCCGGCGCCGTGGATCACTTCCGGCGTGCCGCGCGCCAAGGCGGCGTGCCGCCGCCGCTCAGGCGGCGCCTGGCGCTCGCCGGCGGCGAAGTGGCGGCGCAGCGCGAGGCGCTGGCCCGCGCCACCGCGGCACTGGACCGCGCCATCGACGTGCTGCTGCCGTCGCGCTCGGCCGCAGCGCTGTACTCGAGCGGCGGCGCGAGCGAGCGCAGCCTGACGCAGGGCGGGTTGCTCGCCTGAGCCTCTTGCCGAAGGGCGCGCCGCGCCGCGCAGATGCCCAAGGGCCCCGCGGGGCCCTTGTTCATTGTGCGCGGCGCGCCGCACGCACGGGCCGTGCCCCGTGCTCAGAACTTGTACGCCAGGCGCAGGCCGCCCCAGTGGCGGCCGCCGACGACGATCGGCGCCGCGGCCTCCTTCATGACGATGAAGTTGCCGCCGCCCATGTCGCGCCGGTAGGTCTGCAGCAGGAAGGGGCGCTCGTTGCGCGCCGAGGCCAGGCCGGTGCGGTCGGCGAAGATGCGGCGGTTGCGGCAGTTGGCCGTGTTCCAGGCCAGGTCGCCCGGCCGCTGCCGGTGGTTGTACTGCCGGTTGTGGCAGGCGACGTAGCCGTTGCGGTCGACCGCGATGCAGTACACGACCTTGTCCGACAACGCGAGCGCCTTCTCCTGCACCTGCGGGAACAGCCGGTCGGCGAGCTCGACGTAGCGCGTCAGGTGCTGCTCGGGCGCGGTGTCGGGCAGTGCGCGGTACTGCGTGTCGAACAGGTCGCCCTCGCCGATGGCGCCGGTGCGCAATGCGTCCTCGAGCAGCTTGCCGATCTGCGCTGCCGCCTGCTGCGCGGCGCGCACGTAGGGCGTGTCCTCGGTCTCGATGCCGCACTCGGCCACGCTCTCGAGCAGTTGCTCGGAGATGCCGAGGAAGGTCTCGGTGCGCTGCAGCGCATCGGCAAGGGCCGTGCCGGTGTGGCGCATCTCGCGCTCGATGGCGCTGGTCTGGCCGTCGAGCCCGTCGCACACCGAGCGGCTGTGCGCGCTGGCCGCGTGGATGCGCTGCACGCCCTGCACGACCTCGGCGAGCGCGCGGTGCACGGCGCCGCCCTCCTCGGCCCGGGCGCCCGGCTGCGCCGGCGGCTCGCGCCGGATCTCGCGCGCCAGCGCGGCGATGCGCCGGTCGAGCTGCGTGACGGTCCCCATGATCTGCTTGGACGAGGACTCGACATGCGCAGCCAGTTCCTTGACCGCATCGGCGACGACGCCGAAGCCGCGGCCGGCCTCGCCGGCGCGCTTGGCCTCGACCGAAGCGTTGAAGGCGACCAGACGCGTCTGCAGCGCGATCTGCGTGATCTGGGCCGCCGCGTCGGACACCTGGCGCAGCGTGTCGACGATGCCGCCGACTTCGGCGCCGACGGCCTGCACGGCGTCGCCGACCTGCGCCACCGCGCCGAGCGCGTGCTGCGTCTCGTCGGCGATGCCCTGCTGCGAGGCCACGACCTGGCGCAGCTGCGCGGCCAGCGCCTGCACGGCCTGGGCCTGCGCCGCGGCCACCCTGGTCGTGTCGTCGATGGCGCCGCGCACCTCGGCCGACTCGCGCCCGAGCGTCGACGCCTGGCCCGCCAGCGCCCGCACCATGCGCTGCAAGTCCGGCTCGGCGGTGCCTGCGGCGCCGGCTGCAGCTCCGGCTGCCGGGGGGTCCGCCGCCGGCGCGGCCTGGCGCTTGAGTCTAGCGAACATCCCGGTTCTCCCTGGGTCGTTGCAAGGGCCACGCGGGCCCGGGTCAGCCCGGCTACCAGTCGCGCAGCCGCGAGCGCAGGCGCGCGATCGACTGGCTGTGCAACTGGCACACGCGGCTTTCGGTGACGCCGAGCACGGCGGCGATCTCCTTGAGGTTCATGTCGTGCTCGTAGTACATGCTCATCACGTACTGCTCGCGCTCGGGCAGCTGCTTGATGGCCTCGACCAGCGCCTCGCGCATGCGCCGGTCCTGCAGCCGCGCCACCGGGTTGGCGTCCTCGTCGCCGACGTGGCGGTCGAGGTAGTCGTCGTCGCCCTCGTCGCCGCTCATGTCCTCGAGGTAGACCAGCTGCGTGCCGCGCACCTTGCCCAGCAGCTCTTGGTACTCGGCCAGCGCCAGGCCCATCTCGCGCGCGATCTCGCCCTCGCTGGGCGCGCGCCCATAGCGCTGCTCGAGCTTGTGCACGGCGGCTTCGATGCTGCGCTGATGGCGGCGGTCGCCGCGGCTCATCCAGTCGTTGCCGCGCAGCTCGTCGAGCATCGCGCCGCGGATGCGCTGCGTCGCGAAGGTCTCGAACTGCACGCCCTGGCTGACGTCGAAGCGCGTCAGCGCGTCCGACAGGCCGATCATGCCGACCTGGATCAGGTCGTCGAGTTCGACGTTGGCCGGCAGCTTGGCGATCATCTGGTGTGCCAGGCGCCGCACAAGCGGGCTGTACTGCTTGAGCAGCACGTTGGCGTCGAGTTGTCCTTTGGCGGTGTACATGGCGGAGCCTTCGGAAGTCGGCGTGCGGGATCGGGGCGACCTACGGGTGCAGGGCGGGCGATGTGCGGGCAAGACGCGCGCTGGCGGCGCGGCCGTGCGATGGCGCTTGCCCCCCGGATGCGAGCTGCGCGTCGAGCAGCCGGGCGAGTGCGGCGTCGGGCGCGTCGTCGGCCGGATCGAGCTGCACCCAGCCGCACAGCAGCGCCTGCAGGAAGTTGTCGAGGCAGCCGGCCAGGCTGGCGGCGATGGCGGCCGCGCGCGGCGAGTGCGCCGCGGCGACCAGCAGCAGGTCGAAGGTGGCGAGGCCGATGCGCTGCGCCAGCAGCTTGGCGCCGGCATAGGCGTGCTTGACGCTCTCGGGGTGGTCGGCGCCGAGCAGCAGCGGCCGCGCCGCGTGGCGCGTCAGCACGCGCGCCAGCTCGGCGGCGTCGGCGTGCACGAGCAGGACGTCGGCCTGCGGCGCGGCGTCGCGCAGCGCGTCGACGAAGCCGGCCGCCGAGCCGCGCGTGTCGACGAACGCCAGCGGCAGCCCGCGCGCCGGCAGGTAGCTCACGCGCGGCGCGACGCGCTCGATGCCGGCCGCGAGTTCGAGCCGCGCCAGCTCGTGCGGCGCGGGCGCGCCCGGGCCGGCGTCGGCCACCAGCACCTCGCGTCCGCTGCGCGCGAGCGCCTGGGCCACGCGATCGAGCACGAGGCCGGCGAAGGCGACGTGGGGGTTGGCCACGCAGGCCAGGACATGGCCGCGCCGGCCGGCGAACATCCGGCGCAGACCATGCGCCTGGTCGAGCGGCGCCGGGGACGAGATGGCGTAGAAGTCGTGCATCGGCGCAGGCGGCAGCGGGCGCGGTGGACGTCGCTTCGGATCAGACTGCCTGCGCGGCAGCCGCGAGCGGCGCGCGCGGCGCGTTCGGCGCGTTCGGAGTGCTCGGCGCAGCCGGCGCGCCGGCGAAGATCAGGCTCACGTCGTCGCCCTCGAGCCGCCAGGCCGGGCCGCCGCGCGCCTTGAGCGCGTGCTGCACCAGCGCCGCGGCCGACAGCCGGTGCCAGTCCTCGGGCACGCGCTGGCCGTTGGCGACGGCCAGCACCTTCAGGCGCGCGCGGATCAGGGCGTCCAGCGCCGGCCCGAGCTTGACGGCCTCGTCCACCTTGGACAGCACGACGCCGCGGCAGCCGCCGGCGCCGTAGGCGGCGAGCTGGTCCTCGATCGTCTCGCCCTGGGCCGCCGCATTGACGACCAGCAAGCGCTTGATCGACGGGTGCGAGAGCATCTCGAGCAGCTCGCGCGTGCGGTGGTCGCGCTGCGCCATGCCGGCGGTGTCGATCAGCACCATGCGCTTGCCGGCGAGCAGCTCGAGCAGGTCCTCCAGCGACGCCCGGTCGTGCGCGGTGTGCACCGGCACGCCGAGGATGCGGCCGTAGGTGCGCAGTTGCTCGTGCGCGCCGATGCGGTAGGCATCGAGCGTCACCAGGCCGAGGTTCGCCGCGCCGTGCCGCGCGGCGAAGGCGGCGGCGAGCTTGGCTGTGCTGGTGGTCTTGCCGACGCCGGTGGCGCCGATCAGCGCGTGGACGCCGCCCAGGTCTTCCAGCGCCCCTTCGCGCTCGCCGGTCGCCAGGTTGCGCTCGAGCACGCCGGCCGCCCAATCGAGCTCGGCGACGTCGTTCGGCAGGCTCTCGGCGAGCTTGCGCGTCAGCGCCGGCGACAATCCGATGTCGAGCAGCTTGTGCGTCAGCAGCGCCTGGCGCGGCTGGCGCTGCAGCTTCTCCATGAAGGCGAGCGCGCCGAAGCGCTGTTCGATGAGGCCGCGCATCGAACGCAGCTCGCTCAGCATCTCGGCGTCGGCGCGCGCGCCGGCCGCGCTCGCTTCCTGCAGGACTTCGGCCGGCTCCTGCGCAGCGCGGGCCAGCGCGGCCGCGGCGAGCGGCATCTCCTCGCGCAGCACGGGCGGATCGCGCCGCGCCGGCGCGTCGGCGGCAGCTTCGCGCGCGGCCAGTCGGGTGCGTGCCTTCTCGATCGGCGCGGCCGGCGGCGCGGACGGAATCGACGGCGCCGGCTCCTCGGCGCGCGCCGCCTGCGCGACGGCACGCCGCTTGAGCATGCGCTCGCGCACATAGTCCTGGAACGACAGGGTGCTCATCTGCATCTGCCGCACGTCTTCACCGACGCCCGCGTCGAGCGTGGGTTCGATGCGCGCGCCGCGCGTCGGCGCCCTCACGGCAGCCGGACCCGCGGGCACGGCAGGCGGCGGGGCGGCGGCCGCTGCCGCCCCGGCGGCCGGGCGCTCCGGTGCGCCCACGCGCTCGGCCGCCGCCGCCACGCGCTCGAGCTGCGTCACGCTCTCGGGCGCCATCGCCAGCACCTCCACGCCTTCGGCGCAGGGGCGGGTCGACATCACGACCGCGTCGTCACCGAAGGCCTGCCGCACCAGGGCCAGGGCCTCGCGCGAGGTGCGCGCGCTGAAGCGCTTGAGGTTCATGCCGTGGCTCCGATCAGCGATCCGATGCGGATCGAGTGGGTTTCAGGAATCTCGCTGTGCGCCAGCACCTTCAGGCGCGGCGCGGCGCGGCGCAGCAGCCGCGCGAGCTGGGCGCGGATCGGGTCGGGCACCAGCAGGCAGGCCGGGTGGCCGCGGTCCTCGGCGGAACGGGCGACGTCGGCCGCGTTGCGCGTCAGCGTGTCGGCGATGCCGGGGTCGAGCGCGGCGCCGTGCGGCGAGGTCAGCGCCTGCGTCACCAGGCGCTCGAGGTCGGGATCGAGCGCGATCACCTCGAGCTCCTTCACCGGGCCGTAGATCTGGTGCACGATGGCCGGCGCCAGGTGCGTGCGCACGCGGCGCGCCAACTCCTGCGGGTCGCTCACGCTGGCGGCGTGCTCGGCCAGGCACTCGACGATCGAGCGCATGTCGCGGATGTGCACGCCCTCCTCCAGCAGCAGCTGCAGCACGCGCTGCACGGTGGCGATGCCGACCATCTTGGGCACGACGTCCTCGATCAACTTGGGGGCCAGCTTGGTGACGTGTTCGACGAGCTGCTGGGTCTCGACGCGGCCGAGCAGCCGCGCCGCGTTCACCTGCATGGAGTGTGAAAGGTGGGTGGCGACGACGGTGGCGCAATCAACGACGGTGAAACCGGCCATTTGGGCCGTCTCCTTGTGGCGTTCCTCGATCCACACCGCCGGCAGGCCGAACGCGGGGTCGACGGTCTCGGTGCCGGGCAGGCGCTGCTGCGCGCCGCCCGGGTTGATCGCCAGCCACAGCCCGGGCATCGCCTCGCCTTCGCCGACGACGGCGCCGCGCAGCGTGATGCGGTAGGCGTGGGGTTTGAGCTCGACCAGGTTGTCGCGGATGTGCACCGGCGGCGGCAGGAAGCCCACGTCCTGCGCGAACTTCTTGCGCACGCCCTTGATGCGCGCGAGCAGGTCGCCCTGGCGTGCCTTGTCGACCAGGCCGATCAGCCGGTAGCCCACCTCGAGGCCGAGCGTGTCCACGGGCGTCAGGTCGTCCCAGCTGGCCTCGGCATCGGGCGGCGGGCCGCGCCGTGCCTCGCCCGGCGCGGCCGCCGCCGCGGCCGCGCGCCGGCGCTGGCGCGCCAGGTGCCAGGCCAGGCCGCCGAGCGCGGCGGCGATGACGATGAAGACGAGGTTGGGCATGCCCGGCACGAGACCGAGGCCGCCGACGATGCCGGCGGTGATGGCGAGCGCGCGCGGCGACTCGAACACCTGGCCGCGGATCTGCGAGCCGATGTCCTCGCTCTTGCCCACGCGCGAGACGACCATCGCCGCCGCCACCGAGATCAGGAGCGCCGGGATCTGCGCCACCAGCGCGTCGCCCACGGCCAGCATCACGTACGAGCGCCCGGCCTCGCCCGCGCCCATGCCGTGCATGACGACGCCGATGGCCAGCCCGCCGACGATGTTGATGAGCAGGATCAGGATGCCGGCGACGGCGTCGCCGCGCACGAACTTGCTCGCGCCGTCCATCGAGCCGAAGAAGTCGGCCTCCTCGCCCACCTCGGCGCGCCGGCGGCGTGCCTCCTTCTCGTCGATCAGGCCGGCGTTCAGGTCGGCGTCGATCGCCATCTGCTTGCCCGGCATGGCGTCGAGGGCGAAGCGCGCGCCGACCTCGGCGATGCGCTCGGCGCCCTTGGTGACGACGACGAAGTTGATGACGACGAGGATGGCGAAGACGATCAGGCCGACGGCGAAGTTGCCGCCGATCAGGAAATGGCCGAAGGCCTCGATCACGCGCCCGGCGGCGGCCGGGCCGGTGTGGCCCTCCATCAGCACCACGCGCGTCGAGGCGACGTTGAGCGACAGCCGCATCAGCGTCGTCACCAGCAGCACGGTGGGCAGGGCCGCGAAGTCCAGCGGCTTGACCATCTGCGCCGAGACCATCATCACCATCAGCGCGAGCGCGATGTTGAAGGTGAACAGCAAGTCGAGCAGCAGCGGCGGCAGCGGCAGCACCATCATCGCCAGCATCAGCACGACGAAGACGGGCAGCACCAGCGTCTTGACGGCCGCGGCGCGCGCGTCGCCGCCGGCCAGCAGGGTGCGCAGCGAGGCGGCGAAGCCGTTCACCGGTCGGCCTCCGGGGCGGCGGCGAGCGGATCCATGTCGGGCGGCACCTGCGGCACCGGCGCGCTCGCCGTGAAGGCGCGCCCGGCCGCCAGCGCGTCGCGCAGCTGGAAGACCCAGGCCAGCACCTGGGCCACGGCGGTGAACAGGCGCGCCGGCACTTCCTGGTCGACGTCGGTGTGGGCGTACAGCGCGCGCGCCAGCGGCGGCGCCTGCACCACGGGCACCTTGGACTCGACGGCCAGGTCGCGCATGCGCAGCGCCAGCAAGTCGGCGCCCTTGGCGACGACGCGCGGCGCGGCCATGCGCGCCTCGTCGTAGCGCAGCGCCACCGCGTAGTGCGTCGGGTTCATCACGACGAGGTCGGCGCGCGGCACCGCCGCCAGCATGCGGCGGTTGACGATCTCGCGCATGCGCAGCTTCATCTTGGCCTTGACCTCGGTGTTGCCCTCGATGTCGCGCATCTCCTTCTTCATCTCCTCGACGCTCATGCGCAGACGGCGCAGCAGCAGCCGGCGCTGCAGCGGCACGTCGACGAGCGCGAAGACGGCGAGCACGCCGGCGAGCGCGAGCAGCCCGGTGCGCAGCAGCGCGCCGGCCGCGCCTAGGGCCTGCGGCAGCGGCATCGCGAGCAGCCGCAGCGCCTCGTGCCACTGGCCGGCCAGATGCCAGGCGCCGACCGCGCCCAGCGCGAGCGCGAGCAGGCAGGACTTCAGCGTGTTGGCGAGCTGGCCCCAGGAAGCGAGGCGCTGGAGTCCGGCCAGCGGGTCGAGCTTGTCGAGCTTCGGCGCCAGCGGCTCGAGCGTGAAGTTCCAGCCGCCGCCGAGCGCGTTGGCCGCGAACGCGAGCAGCGCCGCGCCCAGGCCGACCGGCAGCACCGCGACGAGCATCCAGCCGGCCTGCAGCGCCAGGCGCTCGAGCATCGCGCGCGGCTCGCGCACGGCGCCGGCGTCGAAGCGCAGGCCCTCAGCGACGCGGCCGGCCAGCCAGCTCGTCGCTTCCGGCGCGAGCGCGCCGAGCAGCGCCACGCCGATCCCGAGCGCGGCGAAATGCGCGAGGTCGCGCGAGCGTGCCAGCTGCCCCTGGCCGCGCGCCTTCTCGATCTTGCGCGGCGTGGGAGCTAGGGTGCGGTCCTGGGCGGTGTCGGCCATGGCGAAGGCGCTCGCAGCGAGCTTCGCCATCGTGCCCTGCAGGGGCCGTCGACTTGAGTCCGATAAGCGCCGGAAAGGCGCCTCTCATGCGCCGCCCCGCATGCCGGACTGGCCGCGCCGCCCGCAGCGCCGGGCACGGGCGGCGGCAGGCGCTGCGCCGTGCCGCACGCCGGCCGCAAGACCGGGCCGATCAGAAGCCCAGGCTGGCCAGCAGGTCGTCGACCTCGCCCTGATTGGCCACGACGTCGCTGCGCCCCTGCGGGTCGACGACGGGCCCGTCGAGCGCGGGCGGCTCGGCCTTGACGCGCTCCTGGTCGGGCACGACCGACACCAGCAGCTTGACCAGGCTGTCCTCGAGCTCGGTGGCCAGCGCGATGACCTTGGCCACGACCTGGCCGGTGAGGTCGTGGAAGTCCTGCGCCATCATGATGTCGGTCAGGTGGCCGTCGATCGCCGCCGTGCGCTGCTCGACGTCCTGCGCGAAGTTCAGGATCGCGCCCGAGGCCACGGCACGCACCGGGTCGGCCGTGATCTGGCGGGCGATCGCGCGCGTCGCCTCGGCGATGTGGGCGTGGTCGGTCTTGGCCTGGTCGACCGAGTTCAGCACCTTGTTGGCCGCCTCGGCGGTCTTGTGGGCGATGTACGACAGGCGGCTGCGCGCATCGGGCAGGCCCTCGGTGGCGACCTGCAGCTTGGGCATCACGCCGAGCTGGGCCAGCGTGTCGTGCACCAGGCGCGTGATCGAGCCGATCTGCTGGTACACCTCGGGCGCGACCGTCGAGGGCGGCTGCAGGGTGACGGGATCGTCCATCTTCATGTTGTTCGCTCCGTCGTGCGTCGGTCAGGCCGTGGCCACGAGCTTTTGCATGATCTTGGCCACCTTCTCCTCGAGCGTGGCCTTCGTGAACGGCTTGACGATGTAGCCGGCGGCGCCGCTCTGCGCGGCGAGCACGATGTCCTCCTTGCGCGCCTCGGCCGTGACCATCAGCACCGGCAGGTGCTTGAGGCCCTCGTCGGCCTTCACGGCCTTGAGCAGCTCGAAGCCGTTCATGTTGGGCATGTTGATGTCGCTCACGACGAAGTCGAAGCGGCTGTTCTTCAGCATGTTCAGCGCCACCGCGCCGTCCTCGGCCTCGTCGACGTTGTTGCAGCCCATCTCCTTGAGCAGGCCGCGGATGATGCGGCGCATCGTGGAGAAGTCGTCGACGACGAGGAACTTCAGATCGGTGGTCGAACTCATGGCGCAATCCTCGACTGGGCAGTCTGGGGGACTTATCGGAGGCCGTCGGTCTGACTTGAGCCGCGCGGCGGCGGCTGCACATCGGGCTCTGGCGCCCCGCCGCGCAGCGCGCGCTCCTCGGCCTCGCGGTTCATCACGACGATGCTGATGCGGCGGTTGCGCGGCGCGCGCGGGTCGGCCGCTTCGTACAGCACGCTCGACGCCAGCCCCTGCACGCGCAGCACGTGGTCTTCGGGCAGGCCGCCGGCGAGCAGCTCGCGGCGCGAGGCGTTGGCGCGATCGGCCGACAGCTCCCAGTTGCTGTAGCCGCGCTCGCCGCCGGCGAACGACTGGGCGTCGGTGTGGCCCTCGAGCGTCAGGCGGTTGGGCACTTCGGCCAGCAGCGCACCGAGCTCGCGCAGCAGCTCGCGCATGTGCGGCTGCACGTCGGCACTGCCGCTGGCGAACATGGCGCGGCCGGCGTCGTCGACGATCTGGATGCGCAGGCCCTCGGGCGTGAGCTCGAGCCTGATCTGGCTGCGCAGCGCGGCCAGGCGCGGGTTGGCCTCGATCTTCTGCTCGACCTTGCGCTTGAGGTCTTCCAGGCGTGCGATCTCGGCGCGCACCTGCTCGGCCTTGAGCGCGCGCAGGTTGATCGTGCTGCGCTGGGCCGGCGTCTCGCCGCGCTTGACCTGGCCGGTGCTTCGGGTGAGATCCTGGCCGCCGCCCTTGAGCACGTGCGAGCTGTCGCCCGAGCCCGAGCCCGCGCCCAGCAGCGCGATCTTCAGCGGCGCGGCGAAATAGTCGGCGATGCCCTTCTTGTCGCCCTCGGTCGTGCTGCCGAGCAGCCACATCAGCAGGAAGAAGGCCATCATCGCCGTCACGAAGTCGGCGTAGGCGATCTTCCAGGCGCCGCCGTGCGCGCCGTGCCCGCCCTTCTTGACGCGCTTGACGATGATGGGCTGCAGCTTCTTGGCGTCGCCGGCCATGGCCGCCCCCTACTTCTTGCCCTTCACGTGGCCCTCGAGCTCGGCGAAGCTGGGCCGCTCGGTCGAATACAGCACCTTGCGCCCGAACTCGATCGCCACCTGCGGCGCATAGCCCTGCATGCTGGCCAGCAGCGTGCTCTTGATGCACTGCAGTTCCTTGGTCGCCTCGTCGACCTTCTGCTCGAGCAGGCCGGCGAGCGGCTCGGCGAAGGCATACGACAGCAAGATGCCGAGGAAGGTGCCGACCAGGGCCGAGCCGATCATGCCGCCCAGCACCGCCGGCGGCTGGCCGACCGAGCCCATGGTGTTGACCACGCCGAGCACGGCCGCGACGATGCCGAAGGCCGGCAAGGCGCCGGCCAGGCGCTGGATCGCGGCCACCGCCGCGTGTTCCTCGTGGTGGTGGGTCTCGATCTCGCTGTCCATCAGCGACTCGATCTCGTGCGCGTTGAGGTTGCCCGAGACCATCATGCGCAGGTAGTCGGTGACGAACTCCTGCACGTGGTGGTCGCTGCCGACGGCCGGGTACTTCTGGAACAGCGGCGAACTGGCGGGCTCCTCGACGTCCTGCTCGATCGCCATCAGGCCTTCCTTGCGTGCCTTTTGCAAGATGTCGTAGAGCAGCGCCAGCAGCTCCATGTAGCGCGCCTTGGTGTACTTGCTGCCCTTGAAGCACTTGCCCAGGCCGGCCGCGGCCGCCTTCAGCACCTTGGGCTGGTTGTTGGCGACGAAGGCGCCCACCGCGGCGCCGCCGATCGTGATCATCTCGAACGGCAGCGCGTGCAAGATGACGCCGATGTTGCCGCCGTGCACGATGAACACGCCGAACACGCAGCCGAGTGCGAGGGCCCAACCGATGAGGACGAACATGGACGCTGCGTTTTGCTGGCGCACACCGCGCGCGCCGGGGGCTCGGCGGGTGCTGCGGAGTTATCGGCCCGCCCCGCCCCCGGTTGAGGGTTTTTTCGGCGCCGCCAGCCGGTAGACCCAGACGCGGCGCCGCCCGCTCGCGCCCAGGCAGACCACCGGCGCGACCCCAGGCACTTCGAACTCGAGGCTGACGAGCCAGCAGCCGGGGCGCATCTGCGCCTGCGCCTTGGCCCAGGCGCGCGCCATCGTCTCGGGGCGCTGGAACAGGTAGACGAGTTCGTACTGCGCCCAGGAATCCGCCCACAGGTCGCCGCGGCGCACCCCGGCCCAGCGGCAGCGCCGCGCCGCCCACCAGGCGAGCGGCCGGCTCCACTCGACGCCGTCGATGCGCGCCTCGGGCCAGAGCGAGCGCAGCGCCGCCAGGCCGTGGCCCAGGCCGCAGCCGGCGTCGAGCACCCGTGCCGGCGCCGGGCTCACCACGCGCTCGAGACCGGCAAGCGCGTGCGCGGGCGTCGGAAACCAGGGCGCATCGCGCCAGGCGCGCAGCGGATAGAGCGCGAGCAGCGGCGCCAGCGCGACGAGCCAGCTCCAGGCCGGCAGGGCCGCGGCCCAGCCCGCGGCCAGCGCCGAGAGCGGAAAGCCGGCAGCGACGATCGCGCGCCGGCGCCGGTTCGCCTGCGGCCAGGCGATGGCCAGACCGGTCGCCGTCGCCGCGGCGAGCGCCGGCAGCGCCGGCGCCTGGGCCGCGCGCAGCGCCACGAGCATGGCCCAGGCGGCGCCCCAGCCGAAGAGGGCGGGCAGCGGCCAGGGCCAACGCGCCGGCGCCGCGGCCCGCAGCGCAGCCAAGCCTGGGCAGTTCATGGCAGCGGACTGTGCGCCAGCGCGCCCGCCGCCGAAGGGCGGAAAAGGCGGGCCGCGCCGCGCTTCAACGCATCGCGATCAGGCGTTCGTGCGGCGGGCGGATGCGCACGCGGGTCGCGGCGACGGCAGTCTTCACGGCGTAGCGGCGCTCGGTGGTGTCGCGCAGCGCCGGCACGCCCAGCGGCATCCCGCCGGCGCCGATCAGCGTCGCCACGTAGGGCAGGTTCGCGCGCCGTCCGCGCGCCACGACGACGCCGAGCTCGCCGCCGGCGAGCTCGACGAAGCTGCCGGGCGGAAACACGCCGAGCGCCCGCAGCAGCGCGGCGCCGATCTCGTCGGGCGTGCCGGCCGCACCGAGGCAGGCGTCGCGCATCGCCTGCGCCGGCGCCACCGGCTCGTGCCGCGCGCTGCGCACGATCGCCGTGCACAGCCGGTCGACGCGCGCGAGCAGCGCGGCCATCTGCTGCGCGACGGGCAGGCTGGCCAAGGGCAGACCCGGCGCCGGCAGCTCGTGGTGCCGGGCCACGATCTCGAGTGCCCAGCGGTCGTGCAGACCGAGGCGCTCGAGCAGCACGGCGCCGTCGGCGGCGTGCGTCGCGAGCAGGGCCTGCATGGCCGCGCTCGGGTCGCGCTCGCTGGCCGCCAGCTGGTCGTGCAGCGGCTGGACGGCCACGTTCATCGCGAGCGCGGCACAGGCCAGGCCGAACGCGCCCTCGTCCGGCCAGCCGAACAGGGGTGCCGCGAGTTCGCACACCGCCAGCGCGAGCATGGCGTGGTGCGCGCAGTGCTGCTCGCTCAACTCGCCCGCGCGCTGCACGAGCAGATACAGCGACGCGTCCGGCCGCCGCGCCAGCAGCGCACGCGCCTGGCGGCCATGCGCGAGCAGGCGCTGCGGCCAGTCGGCACCCGGCGCTTGCGTCGCGGCGCGCAGAACGCCGTGCAGTTCGGCCACCGCTTCCTCGCAGGCCGGTGCCAGCGGCAGCTCGTCGAGGCTGCGTGTGCCGCCGGCCGCGTCGGGGCGGGCCGCGACGACGTCCTTGAGCAGCGCGTTCTGGCGCAGCTTGGCGTCCATCGCCGCGGCGACGCGCCGCTTCCACTCGGACGCCGCACGCGGGTCGGTGTACAGCGAGCGCCCGCCCAGCAGCGCGAACTGGTCGCCCGCGCGCAGCACCGCTCCCGCCGCGGCCAGCAGGCGCCCGCTGCCGTCGTGCAGCGGCACGGGCAGCGGTTCGCCCGGGCGCAGGTCGGCGTGATCGAAGGGTACGAGTCTCACGGCGGGCTTTCTCGATCCGGCCCGATCGGGCCGTACCGGCCGGGATATCGGCCGCGGGCGGCGGAAAAAAAGGCGGGTCCCGAGGGACCCGCCGCAAAGCACAGAGGACTGTGCCAGGAGGAGACAAGCAATGAACCGGATGACGAATCGAATATCGACTGCGGCGCGCGCGACTTGCGCGCCAGCCGACGCTCAGGACGGCGCAAGCGTGCCGATTTCACGCTGGCCGCCGCCCAGGCTGCCCGCCAGCCGCCCCTTGCCGGCCCGCGCCGGCGGGTTGCACATGCCGCAGACGTAGTGGCGTGCGATTTCGTGCGGGTGCGTGACGAAGTGCCCGCCGCACTTGCTGCACGGCGTCAGCGTCAGCATGCCGTTGTCGACGAACTTCACGAGGCGCCAGGCGCGCGTCACCGACAGCAGCGGCTCGAGGCCCTGCGCCTGCATCTGCTCGATGTAGAGCCGGTAGGCCTTGATGACGGTGTCGATCTCGTCGAGCGCCGCCACCTTGTTCAGGTATTCGTGGACGTTGAGGAACAGGCTGGCGTGGATGTTGGGCTGCCAGGTCATGAACCAGTCGGTCGAGAACGGCAGCTGGCCCTTGCTCGGACTCTTGCCGGCGACTTCCTTGTACAGGCGCAGCAGGCGCTCGTAGCTGAGGTCGGTCTCGCTCTCGAGGACCTGCAGCCGCGCGCCGAGATGGATCAGCGCCACCGCACGCTCGATCTGCCTGGCCTCGCTCAGGATGCTCTTGCTCCGGGCCATGGTCTTTCTCCTCCTCCTGCCGCCGCGGCTGCCTCAGGCGGCCTCGCGATGGCGGCCGGCCAGCAGGATCGAGGCGTGCAGGCGGCTCATGCCGTCGTTGGCCGCACCCTTGCCGTGGCTGGTGAGCAGGTTCCAGACGATGTCGTCGTCCATGCGAAAGCGGCACAGCAGCTGGTTGCCGGTCGCGATCTTCATCATCTGCGCCGGCGTCAGGGCGCCGATCAGATCGGCCGTGTCCTCGTTGATGCCCAGGCGGAACAGCGCCTGCTCCTTGTCCTGGCGCACCAGGCTTTGCGCCAGCATCAGGTACGACAGGTTGGCTTCGCGGATTTCGGCGAGGATCTGGTCGGGGCTCATGCAGTGTTCCGATGGCTGAGGAAGGTGAATCGATGCGCTGCACTGTAGGCAGCGGCACCGCCCCCCGCGATCGGCCTGCGTCGGCGGCTGAAGTCCGGTTTCTTCCAGGCGCCGTGTCGGAAGAATTCCTACACGCCGAGCGCCGTCGGGCAGCCTGGCGTGCCCGCCGCGCCTCGCGGCGCGGCCCAAGGAGCGTGGGCGGCAGAAATCCAGCCCCGCTCCTACGCACGCTCGATGCGGGCGTAGGCCGAGTGATTGTGAATCGACTCGAAGTTCTCGACCTCGGCCACGTAGCGGCCGATGCGCGGCTCGGCGTTCAGGCGCAGCGCGACGTCGCGCACCAGGTCCTCGACGAACTTCGGGTTCTCGTAGGCGCGCTCGGTGACCCACTTCTCGTCGGCGCGCTTCAGCATGGGCCAGATTTCGCTCGACGCCTCGTCCTCGGCAAAGCGCACGAGTTCGTGCCATTCGACGGCGCCGAGCAGTTCGACGCGCAGCGTGATGCGGGCGCGCTGGTTGTGCGCGCCGTAGTCGCTGATCTCCTTGGAGCAGGGACACAGGCTCTTGACCGGCACCGCGACCTCGGCCCACAGCGCGCTCGCGCCGGCGCGCGTCTCGGCAATCCAGCGTCCGCTGTAGTCGAGCAGGCTGGCCAGGCCGGAGACCGGGGCGCGCTTCCTGAGGAAGAACGTGAAGGCGGCTTCGCAACGGCCCTCGGCCGCGTCCAGGCGCTGCAGCATCGCCGCGTGGCGCTCGCGCAGCGTGGCGGCGCTCCACGGCGGCAGCGCCGCGCCTTCGTCCAGCCAGGCGACGAAGCGCGACATGTGCGTGCCCTTGCGCTCGGCCGGCAGCGCGACGTCGAGCGTCCATGCGGCGCTCGTGCCCTGCTCGGCGCCGGCCACCAGCAGCTGCAGCGGGTAGCGCAGGCCCTTGATGCCGACGCGCTGGATCGCCAGGTGCCGATCGTCGCGTGCGCCCTGCGTGTCGGGGATGTGGAGGATGTCGGTGAGGTGGTTCATGCGCGCCAGGAGGATGACAGCTTTCGCAAGGCCAGGGCCGCGCCGCGGTCTGGCCGGCCGGGCGCGGCGCGCGGCGCCGCGCCGCGCTCAGGACGCAATGGCCGTCAACGCCGGCCGCAGGCCGAAACGCTGCCGGATGCTCTGCTCGATGCCGGCGGCGTCCAGGCCGAGGCCGGCGAGCAGTCTGGCCGGATCGCCGTGCCCGGTGTACTCGTCGGGCAGACCCAGCATCAGCAACGACGCCTGCACGCCGGCCGCGGCCAGGCATTCGGCGACGGCGGCGCCGGCGCCGCCGGCGATGCAGCCCTCCTCGAGCGTCACCAGGCCATCGTGCGTGCGCGCCAGCTCGAGCACCAGCGCCTCGTCCAGCGGCTTGACGAAGCGCATGTCGGCGACGGTGGCGTCGAGCCGCTCGGCGGCCGGCAGCGCCGCGTGCAGCAAAGTGCCGAAGGCCAGGATCGCCAGGCGCGGCGTGCCGGGCCGCCCTTCGGCCGGACGCGCCCGGCGCCGCAGCAGGCCGCGGCCCCATTCCCAGGTCGAGAAGGTCCGCTCGACGGCGGCGCCGATGCCGCTGCCGCGCGGGTAGCGCACCGCCGCTGCCTGCCCGCGCCGGTAGGCGCTGGTGAGCGCCTGGCGGCACTCGTTCTCGTCGCTCGGCGCCAGCACGCTGCAGTTGGGCACGCAGCGCAGGAAGGCGATGTCGAAGGCGCCGGCGTGCGTGGGTCCGTCGCCGCCGACGACGCCGGCGCGGTCGAGCGCGAACAGCACCGGCAGGTTCTGCAGCGCCACGTCGTGGATGAGCTGGTCGTAGCCGCGCTGCAAGAAGGTGGAGTAGATCGCCAGCACCGGCCGCAGGCCCTCGCAGGCCAGCGCCGCGGCGAAGGTCACGGCGTGCTGCTCGGCGATGCCGACATCGAAGTAGCGGCGCGGGAAGCGCTTGTGGAACTCGACCATGCCCGAGCCCTCGCGCATGGCCGGCGTGATGCCGACCAGCTTGTCGTCGGCCTCGGCCATGTCGCACAGCCACTGGCCGAACACCTGCGTGAAGCTCGGTTTGGCGTTGCCGCTCGGCTTGGGGAAGCCCTCGGCCGGATCGAAGCGGCCGCTGGCCGCGTGGTACTTCACCGGGTCGGCCTCGGCGAGCTTGTAGCCGTAGCCCTTGCGCGTGACCACGTGCAGGAACTGCGGGCCCTTCTTGTCGCGCAGGTTCTCGAGCGTGGGGATGAGCGAATCGAGGTCGTGGCCGTCGATCGGGCCGACGTAGTTGAAGCCGAACTCCTCGAAGATGGTGCCCGGCGCGACCATGCCCTTGGCATGCTCCTCGAGCCGGCGCGCCAGCTCGAGCAGCGGCGGCGCCGCCTTGAGCATGCCCTTGACGCCTTCGCGCGCGGCGGCATAGAACTGCCCGCTCATCAGCCGCGCCAGGTAGCGGTTGAGCGCGCCCACCGGCGGGCTGATCGACATGTCGTTGTCGTTGAGCACGACCAGCATGTCGACGGGCTGGCCGCTGTGGCCGAAGCCGGCGTTGTTGAGCGCCTCGAAGGCCATGCCGGCGGTCATCGCGCCGTCGCCGATCACCGCCACCGCGCGCCGGTGTTCGCCCTTGAGCCGCGCCGCCACCGCCATGCCGAAGGCGGCCGAGATCGAGGTGCTGCTGTGGGCGGTGCCGAAGGCGTCGTATTCGCTCTCGTCGCGCTTGGGGAACCCGGCCACGCCGCCCAGCTGGCGCAGCGTGTGCATGCGCTCGCGCCGGCCGGTGAGGATCTTGTGCGGGTAGGTCTGGTGGCCGACGTCCCAGACGATGCGGTCGCGCGGCGTGTCGAACACGTAGTGCAGCGCGATCGTCAGCTCCACGGTGCCGAGGTTGCTGCCCAGGTGACCGCCGGTCTGGCTGACGGTGTGCAGCACGAACTGGCGCAGCTCGCCGGCCAGCGCGCCGAGTTCGGTGCGCGACAGGCGCCGCAGGTCGGCCGGGCTGTCGATCTTGTTCAGCAATGAGTCCATCAGTGTTCGCGCTCCACCACCCGGTCGGCCAGCGCCGCCAGGGTCCAACACTGCTCGGCCAGGCCGCTGCGCGCCAGCGCGGCGTGGGCCTGCGCCTGCAGCTGCTGCGCGTGCGCGCGCGCGGCCTCCAGCCCCAGCACCGAGACATAGGTCGGCTTGTTGTCGCCCTGGTCCTTGCCCGCCGTCTTGCCCAGGCGCTCGGACAGCTGCGTCACGTCGAGGATGTCGTCGACCACCTGGAACGCCAGGCCGACGGCGGCGCCGTATTCCTCGAGCGCCGCCTGTACGGCGGCATCGGCGCGTCCGCAGGCCGCACCCATCAGCACGCTGGCCTGCAGCAGTGCGCCGGTCTTGCGGCGGTGCATGTCGCGCAGCGCCGGCTCGTCGAGCGCGCGGCCGATGCTGGCCAGATCGATCGCCTGGCCGCCGGCCATGCCGGCGTGGCCGGCCGAGCGCGCCAGCAGCGCCACCAGCCGCGCCTGCAAGGCGGCATCGACGCCGGCATCGGGCGTCAGCACGTCGAAGGCCAGTGCCTGCATCGCGTCGCCGGCGAGCATCGCCTGCGCCTCGCCGTACTGCACGTGCACGGTGGGCTTGCCGCGGCGCAGCACGTCGTTGTCCATGCAGGGCATGTCGTCGTGCACCAGCGAGTAGGCGTGGATCAGCTCCACCGCCACCGCGGCGCGCAGCGCCGCTTCGCGCACGCCGCCGACCGCCTGCGCGGCGGCCAGCACGAGCAGCGCGCGCAGCCGCTTGCCGCCGTCGAGGACGCCGTAGCGCATCGCCTCGCCCAGACCGGCGGGCGCAGCGGCCGGCACCCAGGCGTCGAGCGCCGCCTCCACCGCCACCAGCTCGATTCCGGCCCAGGCGTCGAAGTCCTGCTCCGTCATGCGCTGGCGCTGCCGCTGAACGGCTCGAGCTGGCCGCCGTCGAGCAGCTTGACCTGGTCCTCCACGCTCTGCAGGCGCGCCCGGCACAGGGCCAGCAGCTCGGCGCCGCGGCGATAGCCGTCGAGCAGCTGGTCGAGCGGCATCTGACCGCCTTCCATGCGCTCGACGAGGCGGTCCAGCTCGGACAAGGCCTGCTCGAAGCTGGCGGGTTCCGACTCGACAGGTCGGGGTGCGGCGGGCGCGGAGCTCTTGGCCATTCCGGATCATCGGATCGAAAGGCGAATTCTAGACAATGGGGCCGTTACCTCGCGCGACACCCGGCGCCGCCACCGCGCTGCGCAAGAGCCGCCGGGGCCTGCCGGCCAGCGGCGGCGGCGGCGCACCGGGGTCGCTCATAATGGACCGTGCGCAGGCGCCGCACCCGCCGGGCGCCCGAGTGCAGACGAAGTCGGCGGGTTTCCTGCAGCCATGGAGGACGGGTTCGGATCATGTCGGACCTCAGCATCGCGCTCGACGCGCGCAGCCGCGCTCAGCTCCCGGTTCACAGCTATTTCGACGAGGGCCTGTTCCGCCGCGAACGCGAACGCATCTTCCGGCGCTCGCCGCGCTACCTCGGGCACGAGCTGCAACTGGCCGAGGTCGGCAGCTACCACGTGCTGGCGCAGGAGGGCGACGGCCGCGCGCTCGTGCGCAGCGAGCGCGGCATCGAGCTCGTCTCCAACGTCTGCCGGCATCGCCAGGCCCTCATCCTGAAGGGCCGCGGCCGCACCGACGGCCACATCGTCTGCCCGGTGCACCGCTGGACCTACGGCCTGGACGGCCGGCTCGCCGGCGCACCGCATTTCGCCGACGACCCCTGCCTGCACCTGCGCAACGACGCGCTGCAGAACTGGAACGGGCTGCTGTTCGACGACGGCGGCCGCAAGCTCGAGGCCGATCTGGCGGGCATGGCGGCCGCGCCGGATCTCTCGTTCGACGGCTACGTCTTCGACCGCGCCGTGATGCACGAGTGCGATTACAACTGGAAGACCTTCATCGAGGTCTATCTCGAGGACTACCACGTCGGGCCGTTCCACCCCGGACTCGGGCACTTCGTCACCTGCGACGATCTGCGCTGGCAGTTCGGGCCGCATTGGTCGGTGCAGACGGTGGGCGTGCTCGACCGGCTCGCCCGGGCCGGTTCGGCGGCCTACGAGCGCTGGCACCGCGCGCTGCTGGCCTACCGCGAGGGCCGGCCGCCCGAGCACGGCGCGATCTGGCTCACCTACTACCCGACGACGATGGTCGAGTGGTACCCGCACGTGCTCGTCGTCTCGACGCTGTTCCCCAAGGGGCCGCAGAAGACGCTCAACCTGGTCGAGTTCTTCTACCCCGAGGAGATCGCGGCCTTCGAGCGCGAATTCGTCGAAGCGCAGCAGGCCGCCTACATGGAGACCTGCGTCGAGGACGACGAGATCGCGCTGCGCGAAGACGGCGGCCGGCGCGCCCTGATGGAGCGCGGCGACAACGAGGTCGGTCCCTACCAGAGCCCGATGGAGGACGGCATGCTGCACTTCCACGAGTGGTACCGGCGCGAGATGGATTTGCCGGCGCAGGGCGCGATCGACTGATGCCCATGCCCATGTCCGGCCTGGCGGCGCAGCCACGGCGCGCGCCGCACTCGGTCGCGGCTTCGGCCGCACGGTCTGTGCCCCTGCCGATGCCCGTCGCCGCGCTGCTGTTCTCGCTGATGGGCGCCTGCGTCCAGCTCGCTTCGGCGCGCTGCGGCACCGGCGAGATCGTCATGTACCGCTCCCTCGTCGGCGCGGGGCTGGATTGCTGCCGCCCACGCTCCTGGGAGCCCGCATGATCCACAGCACGCTGATCGACGCGCCGACGCTGCGGGCCGCGCTCGCGGCGCGCGAGCGCCTGGTGCTGCTGGACTGCGGGTTCGACCTCGCCGACAGCGCTGCCGGCGAGCGCGCCTACGAAGCCGGCCATCTGCCGGGCGCGCAATACGCGCACCTCGAGCGTGACCTGGCGGGCGCCAAGTCCGGGCGCAACGGCCGCCACCCGCTGCCCGTGCGCGAAGCCTTCGCCCGGCGCGCCGGCGAATGGGGCGTCGCGCCCGGCGTTCAGGTGGTGGCCTACGACCGGCAGGGCGGGCCGTACGCGGCGCGCGCCTGGTGGCTGCTGCGCTGGCTGGGCCACGAAGCGGCAGCCGTCCTCGACGGCGGCGCGGCGGCCTTCGTGCGTGCGGGCGGGCAGCTCGTCGCGCAGCCGCCGCGCTGGCACGCCGAGCCGCCCTACCCGGCGGGTGCGCCGGCGATGCCGACCGTCGACAGCGCCGAGCTGCTCGCCCGGCTGGCCACGACGCCGGTGCTCGACGCGCGCGCCGGCGAGCGCTTCCGCGGCGAGCTCGAGCCGCTGGACCCGGTGGCCGGCCATATCCCAGGCGCGCAGCACCGCTTCTTCCAGGACAACCTGCAGCCCGACGGCTGCTTCAAGCCGGCGCAGCAACTGCAGCGCGAGTTCGCCGACTGGGCCGCGGCACCCGGCACCCTGGTGCACCAGTGCGGCTCGGGCGTCACCGCCTGCCACAACCTGCTGGCCATGGAGCACGCCGGGCTGGCGGGCTCGCGCCTGTATCCCGGCTCGTGGAGCGAGTGGTGCAGCGAGCCCACGCGGCCCGTGGCCCGCGGTTGACAGGCGTCAAGGCCCGCCTGCAGCGTCGGCCGACACTGGGTGCGGCAGGCGCCGCGCCGGCGTCGCGCCCAACCCGAGCGGAGGCATCATGTACAAGCGAATCCTGGTTCCGACCGACGGCTCGGAGATCACCGCCAAGGCCCTGCAGCAGGCCGTCGACCTGGCCAAGTTGAGCGGCGGCGAACTGTTCGTCCTGTCGGTGAAGGAGCCCTTCCCGTACAGCGCGATCAGCGAGATGCAGCCGGTGCCGCCGCAGGAGTTCTACGACGCGCAGGAGCGCATCGCAGCCGAGCGCGTCAAGAGCGCGGTCGACTTCGGGACGGCCGCGGGCGTCGCCTGCCACGGCCACACGGTCGAAGCGCTGCACCCCTGGGAGGCGATCATCGACCACGCCGCCGCGCAGAACTGCGACCTCATCGTCATGGCCTCGCATGGCCGGCGCGGCGTGGCCGCGCTGCTGCTGGGCAGCGAGACGCAGCGCGTGCTGCTGCACGCCAAGCTGCCGGTGCTGGTGGTGCGCTAGCGTGGTGCGCCGGGCGCCCGGCGCGCAGCGCCTTCAGTGCGCGTGCAGCAGGGCCCGGGCGCCGGTCACGAGCAGCAGGCCCGCAGCCAGCCAGGCGAGCTGGGCTACCGTGGCACGCCAGCTCAGGCGCTGCTGCAGCTGCGGCAGCAGGTCGGCCACGGCGACGTAGACGAAGCTGCTCGACGCCACCACCAGCAGATAGGGCAGCGCGGCCTGCCAGGGCCGCACCAGGAAGTAGCCCGCCACGCCGCCGGCCACCGCCGCCGCGCCCGAGAGCATGTTGAACGCGAGCGCGCGCCGGCGCGTGAAGCCGGCGTTGAGCAGCACGATGTAGTCGCCCGCCTCCTGCGGGATTTCGTGCGCCGCCACCGCCAGCGCAGTGGCAATGCCCAGCGCCGGCTGCACCAGGAAGGCGGCGGCGATGATGACGCCGTCGCAGAAGTTGTGCACGCCGTCGCCGACCAGCACGGCGACGCCGCCGCGCCCGGCCTGCCGGGCGTCGAAGTCGTGCCCGTGCGCATGCCCGTCGCCCTCGTGATGGTGCATGTGCCGGTACAGGTCGGCCTTCTCGAGCAGCCAGAAGAACAGCAGGCCGCCGAGCAAGGTGGCGAACAGCGCGCTCGGCGCCACCCCACTCTCGAAGGCCTCGGGCAGTGCGTGCAGCAGCGAGGTGCCGAGCAGCACGCCGGCCGACAGGCTGACCAGGCTCTTGACGACGCGCCCGAGCAGCGCGAGCGTGAGCGTCGCCGCCAGCAGCACCGACAGGATGCCGCCGGCGGCGGTGGCCAGCACGATGTAGAGCAGAACCATGTCGGGTCGGCGGCGCCGCTGCAGCGCGGCGGCGCCGCGGCCGCCGGCTCGATCGGGCCGGCTGGCCCTCAGGCCACGCCGTGCTCCTCGAGCCAGGCCAGGCAGCGCTTCCAGCCGTCCTCGGCCGCCTCCTTGCGCCAGCTCGGCCGGTAGTCCGCGTGGAACGCATGCGGCGCGCCCGGGTAGACGACGATGCGGCTGGCCTTGGCCGCCGCGCTGCCCTGGGCGAGCGCCTGCTCCATGCGCCGCACCTGCTCGAGCGGGATGCCGGTATCGGCCTCACCATAGAGGCCCAGCACCGGGCCGTGCAGCGAGGCGACGACATCGATCGGATGCCTCGGCCGCAGGTCGTTGGTCTGCCCTGCGAGCTGCCCGTACCAGGCGACGCCGGCCTTGACGGCGGGGTTGTGCGCGCAGTACAGCCACACGATGCGCCCGCCCCAGCAAAAGCCCGTGATGCCCAGGCGCGCGGTGTCGGCGCCCTCGCCCCGGGCCCAGGCGACGCAGGCGTCGAGGTCGCCCATCACCTGACGGTCGGGCACCTTGGCGACGACCTCGGCGAGCAGCTTGCCGATCTCGCCGTAGCTCTGCGCGTCGCCCTGGCGCACGAAGAGCTCGGGCGCGACGGCCATGCAGCCGGCCTTGGCCAGGCGTCGTGCGACGTCGGCGATGTACTCGTGCACGCCGAAGATCTCGCTGGCCAGCAGCACCAGCGGCGGCCGGACCGCGCCCTGCGGCACGGCGCGGTAGGCCGGCATCTTGAACTCGCCCACGGGGATCGTCACCTCGCCGGCCACGAGCCCCGCGGCGTCGGTCTTGATGGTGGTGTCGGCCAGCGCCGGCAGCACCGCCGCCGCGAACCCGGTGCCGACGGTCGTGCGCACGAACTCGCGCCGCGAGTACGGCCCCGGCCGGGCCGGCGGCGTGAGGGCGTCGAACTGGTCCTTCAACATGCCTGGACTCCTGGGTCGATGGCGCAGGCGATTGTAGGAACGGCGCCGCGCGCCTTCGGCGCCGGCGCGGCCATGCCCCTTCGCTACGATCGGCCGATGGCAGCGGCACACGAGTCCGGCGACGCCCTGGCCGCGGTCGACATCGGCTCCAACAGCATGCGGCTGGAGATCGGCCGCGTCGAGCGCGGCGGCCGCTACCGGCGCATCGCCTACGTCAAGGAGACGGTGCGGCTGGGCGCGGCCCTGGACGCCGAGGGCATGCTCGCAGAGGAGGCGGCCGAGCGCGGCCTGGCCTGCCTGCAGCGCTTCGCGCAGCGCCTGGCCGGCTTCGACGCCGGGCGCGTGCGCGCCGTGGCCACGCAGACGCTGCGCGAGGCGGCAAACCGCGACGCCTTCGCGCAGCGCGCGCAGCGGGCGCTGGGCCGGCCGATCGAGATCATCTCGGGGCGCGAGGAGGCGCGGCTGATCTTCGTCGGCGTGGGCTGGCTGCAGCCGGCGCGCGCGACCAGGCTGGTGGTCGACATCGGCGGGCGCAGCACCGAACTCGTCGTCGGCCGCGGTCGGCGCGTGCAGCTTGCCGAGTCGTTCGCCGTCGGCTGCGTCGGCCTGAGCCGACGCTTCTTCGCCGACGGCCGCATCACGCAGCAGGCGCTGGGCGAGGCGCAGGCTGCCTGCGACGCCGCTTTCGGCCCGGCGCCCGGCGCTTTCGCGCATGCGCGCTGGAGCGAGACGATGGGCGCCTCGGGCACCGTCGGTGCGCTCGCGCATGTGCTGGCCGTCAACGGCGTGAGCGACGGCCGCATCACGCGGCCGGGACTGCGCTGGTGCACCGAGCGCTGTCTCGAGGCCGGGGCGGTCGGCGCGCTGGCGCTCGCCGGTCTGGCGCCCGAACGGCGCGCCGTGCTGCCCGGGGGGCTCGCGCTGCTGCACGCGCTGTTCACGCACCTGGGCATCGAGGCGCTGCAGCCGGCGCGCGGTGCGCTGCGCCACGGCGTGATCCTGGAGCTGCACGAACGCCTGGCGGCCGATGCGCGCGCCTCGCCCGGCGCGCAGCGGCGCTCCGAAGGAACGAAGGGCCGCTCCCGAAATCCTTGACTCCCTCGGGGCCGGGCCTAGCGACGGCCCGGCCCTGAGGGCGCTCAGAGCAGGTCCGGACCGATCAGCGCGCGCAGCACGGTTTCCTGCGCGCCGGCGCGCGTGCGGCCCTGCAGCCAGCACAGCGCCGCCTTGCGCAGGGCCCAGGGCTGCGCCTGCTGCGACAGCAGGCGCGCCAGGGCCTGGCCGAGCGTCGGCTGGTGACCGACCACCAGCACGGCGTGGGGCGCTTCGGGCCAGCGCGCCGCGGCCAGCAGCGCGTCGACCGAGCCGTCCGGCGCGAGCGCCTCGACGGTGACGAAGCGGCGCCCGAGCGCGGCGGCGGTCTGCTGCGCACGGCGCGCCGGACTCGCGAGCGCGCGCGTGCCCGCGGGCAGCCGCGGGCCGAGCCAGGCCGCCATCCGCTCGGCCTGCCGCAGGCCCTTGGGCGTGAGCGCACGCGCGCGATCGTCACCGCCGGCCTGCGCCGCGGCCGCCTCGGCATGGCGCCACAGGATCAGATCCATGCGGCCGGCTCGGGATCCGGATCGTGCCGCGCGCAGGGCCCCGGGCCGACGCGCCTCATGCCCGCACAGGCTCTCAGGCCGCGAGCAGCGTGCGCCGGTAGTGCAGCAGCTCGTCGATCGACTCGTGCACGTCGGCCAGAGCGGTGTGGGCCTGCGCCTTCGCGAAGCCCTCGAGTGCCGCCGGCTTCCAGCGCCGCGCCAGCTCCTTGAGGGTGCTGACGTCGATGTTGCGGTAGTGGAAGTAGGCCTCGAGCGCGGGCATGTGGATGGCGAGGAAGCGCCGGTCCTGGCAGATGCTGTTGCCGCACATCGGGCTCTTGCCGCGCGGAACGTAGCGCTCGAGGAAGGCGACGACGCGCTGCGCCGCCTCGGCCTCGTCGACGGCGGAGCGGCGCACGCGCTCGGTGAGGCCGCTCTTGCCGTGCGTGCCCTTGTTCCAGGCGTCCATGCCGTCGAGCACGGCGTCGCTCTGGTGCACGGCCAGCACCGGCCCTTCGACGCGCAGCGTGACCTGCGGGTCGGTCACGACGACGGCGATCTCGATGACGCGGTCGCGCTCCGGCGACAGGCCCGTCATCTCGAGGTCGATCCAGATCAGGTTGTGCTCGCTCGCGGCGAGGGTCGGCGCATCCATGGCGGGGGATTGTCGCGGATGCCCGGCGCCCGCGCGCAGCGGGCATGGCCGCCAGGCTGCGCCGGCGCCCGCCTAAACTAACGCCATGCCGGCTTCGGTGGTGACCTGGACCTTCGTCGCGGCGCTGCTCGCCGCCTACGCCGTTCGGATGTGGCTCGCGCTGCGCCAGATGCGCCACGTCGCGGCGCACCGCGACCGGGTGCCGGCGGCGTTCGCGCGCACCGTCACGCTCGAGGCGCACCGCAGGGCGGCCGCCTACACGCTCGCGCATGTCCGGCTCGGCATCGTCGCCACGGCCTTCGCCGCTGCCGTGCTGCTCGGCTGGACCCTGCTCGGCGGTCTGGATGTCCTCAACGCCGCGCTGCGCGACGCCTTGCTGCCGCGCTGGGGCGCGCTGGGCTACCAGCTCGCGCTGCTGGCGGCGTTCGCGCTCGTCGGCGCGCTGCTCGAGCTGCCGCTCGCCTGGTACGAGACCTTCCGCGTCGAGCAGCGCCACGGCTTCAACCGCATGAGCGTCGGCCTGTGGGTCGCCGATCTGCTCAAGGGCCTCGCCGTCGCCGTCGTCGTCGGCGGCCCGCTCGCGGCGCTCGTGCTGTGGATCATGGGTGCCTCGGGCGGCCTGTGGTGGCTCTGGGCCTGGGCGGCCTGGGTGGGCTTCAACCTGCTGCTGCTCGTCGTCTACCCCACCCTCATCGCACCGCTGTTCAACAAGTTTCGCCCGCTCGAAGACGAGGCGCTGCGCGCGCGCGTCAGCGAGCTGATGCGCCGCAGCGGCTTCGCGGCGCGTGGGCTGTTCGTCATGGACGGCAGCCGGCGCTCGGCGCATGCCAACGCCTATTTCACCGGCCTGGGCGCGGCCAAGCGCGTGGTCTTCTTCGACACCCTGCTGGCGCGCCTGACGCCGGGCGAGGTGGAGGCGGTGCTGGCGCACGAGCTCGGCCACTACCAGCGCCGCCACGTGCACAAGCGCATGGCTGCGGTGTTCGCGCTCAGCCTGGGCGCGCTGGCCCTGCTCGGCTGGCTGGCGGCGCAGCCCGGCTTCTACCGCGGCCTGGGCGTCGAGCCCAACCTGGGCGCGCCCAATGACGCACTGGCGCTGTTGCTGTTCGCGCTGGCGCTGCCGCCGTTCGGATTCTTCGTCTCGCCGCTGCTCGCGCTGGCGTCGCGCCGGCACGAGTTCGAGGCCGACGCCTACGCCTGCCGCCAGGCCGACGGACGCGAGCTGGCCAGCGCGCTGCTCAAGCTGCACGAGGACAACGCGAGCACGCTCACGCCCGATCCGCTGTACGCGCGCTTCCACTACTCGCATCCGCCCACCGGCGAGCGCCTGGCCGCGCTGCCCGTGCCGACCCCGACCCTGCAGCCGGCCTCGCCCACGTGAGCCGCCGGGCCGACCTGGCCGCGTTGCGCGCCGCCGAGCGGCAGGCCGACCTGGAGTCCGGGCTGGTGGTGGCCGCGCACGGCCGCCACGCCGTCGTCGAGACGCCCGAGGGCCGGCGCGTGCACTGCCACCCGCGCGGCAAGAGGAACGAAGTGGTGGTCGGCGACCGCGTGCTGTGGCAGGCCAGCGGCGACGACGGCGTGATCGAGCGCGTGGAGCCGCGGCGCAACCTGCTGCTGCGCCGCGACGAATGGCGCAGCAAGTCCTTCGCCGCCAACATCGACCAGCTGCTGGTGCTGGTGGCCGTCGAGCCGCCGTTCGCCGAGACGCAGCTGGCGCGCGCGCTCATCGCGGCGCGCGCCGCGGGCATCCCCGGCTTCGTCGTGCTCAACAAGATCGATCTCGCCGGCGCGGCGCAGGCGCGCGCCCGGCTCGCGCCCTACCAGGCGATGGGCGTCGAGCTGCTCGAGCTTTCGCTCGGCGCCGATGCGCAGGGCGCGCGCGCACGGCTCGCGCCGCGCCTGGCCGGCCGCGCGACGCTGGTGCTCGGCCCGAGCGGCATGGGCAAGAGCACGCTCGTCAACTGCTTCGTGCCGGCCGCGGCGGCCCAGGTGGGCGCGATCTCGCGCGCACTCAACGCCGGGCGCCACACGACCAGCGCCACCACCTGGTACTGGCTCGACGCGGCGCGCAGCGGTGCGTTGATCGACTCGCCGGGCTTCCAGGAGTTCGGCCTGCGGCAGATCGACGCGGCCGAACTCGCGCACCTCATGCCCGACATCGAAGCGGCGCTCGGCCAATGCCGCTTCTACAACTGCACGCACCGCCAGGAGCCCGGCTGCGGCGTGCGTGAGGCGGCGGCACGCGGCGCGATCAGCGCCGCACGACTGCAGATCTACGACGATCTGTACGCGGAGCTGGCCCAGGCCCGCTGGTGACGCGCCGGCGCCATCAGCCGACGATGTTGGCCAGCGTCAGCAGCGCCAGCAGCAGCATCCACAGCACGACCGAGCGCCAGACCAGACCGACCACGCTGTGCAGGTGGCCGAGCTGCGGCGGCAAACCGGCGGTGGAGCCGGCGGCGTCGGCGCTGCCGGGCTCGCCGCCGGCGCTCAGGGTCTTGGAGCGGTCCGGCGTGACGCCCGGCGGCGCCGCGCCGCCCAGTTGCACGCCCACGGCGCCGGCGGCAGCGGCCAGGATGATGCCCTCGTTGGCGTGCTGCCACAGCGCAGCGTCGCGCCGCCAGCCGGCCACCGCCTCCTCGAAGTTGCCCACCACCGCGAAGCCGAAGGCCGTCAGCCGCGCCGGCACATGGTCGATCGTCTTGAACAGGCGTTGCGACAGCAGGCGCAGCGCGTCGTTCACCGGCGCGTCGAGCGTGCGATGGCGAAAGCCCCAGTAGCGACCGGCGAACTCCGCCAGGCGGTAGACCACCGCACCCATCGGCCCCAGGCCGAGCGCCGACAGCGCGACGAACCAGAAGAAGACGCCGAACACATGCCGGTGCGCCGCCAGCAGCGCGTGCTCGATGACATGGCGCAGCACTTCGGTGCGCGGCAGCTCGCTCGTGTCGAGGTGGCGCCACTCGGCGAGCAGGCGCCGCGCCTCGTTCTCGTCGCCGCGCTCGAGCGCGTCGCGGATGTCGGTGAAGTAATGGCTGAACTGGCGAAAGCCCAGCGTGAGGTACAGCAGCGCCACGTCGAAGGCGAGCGCCAGCAGCAGGCTCCACTGCCGGATCAGCAGGTACGCGGCCGCCACCGCCAGGCCCGGCAGCAGCACCGACACGCACCACACCACCCAGGCATGGTGCGGCCGGCCGGCGTCGAAGTTGCGTCCGCACCAGCCGACCCAGCCGACCACCAGTTCGTGCACGCGGTTGTCGCGCGGCAGCGGCTTGAGCTGCTCGAGCACGAGTGCGAGAAGGACCGCGAAGAAGCTCATCGGCTTCGATCATAGGCGGGGCGCGCCCGCGCCGCGGCGGCGCCGGCGTGCCCCCGAGCCTTCACAGGCTCTCAGGCGGCGAGAAAGCGATAGAGGTTGCGCAACATCGCCGCCGTGGCGCCCCAGATGAAGTACTCGTGCTCGAGACCGTCGGCGCCCGGACCGTACCAGGGCATCGACAGGAACTGGCGCGGACCGCCTTCCCAGATGAACTCGTGGCGCCGGTGGTGCGCCGGCGTCATCAGGAAGGCGAGCGGGACCTCGAACACTTCGGCCACCTCGTGCCGATCGAGGCGCAGCGCGAACGGCGTCGACACCAGCGCCACCACCGGCGTCACGTCGTAGCCGGTGATCGTGACGTAGCGCGGCAGCTCGCCGACGATCTCGACATGCCGGCGCTCGAGGCCCACCTCCTCCTCCGTCTCGCGCAGCGCGGTGCCGGCCGGGCCGGGGTCGTCCGGTTCGCTGCGGCCGCCCGGAAAGGCGATCTGGCCGGCGTGGTCGCGCAGGTGCTGCGTGCGGCGCGTGAGCAGCACCTGCAGCCCGGCGTCGCGCCGCACCAGCGGCACGAGCACGGCCGCCGGCGCCGGCTCGGTTTCGACGATCAGGCGGCCGTCGCTGTGCAACTCGGGCGTCCAGCCCGGGCTGCCGCGCAGCGCGGCGAAACGCGCGCGCAAGCCCGCTTCGTCCAGGCGCTCGGCGGCCAGCGCAGGCAGGTGCGCGTCGGTGCCGACCACCGGCACCCGATGCGGGTCGACGATGCGCGGCGGCCGCGCGCGTGCGGCCGGGGGCATTGCAGGATCTTCGGGCGTCGCGGGCATGTCCCCGCCCGGGGTCAGAGCTTGGCCTTGATGCGGGCCGACTTGCCGCTGCGCTCGCGCAGGAAGTACAGCTTGGCGCGGCGCACGTCGCCGCGGCGCTTGACCTCGATGCCGGCGATGAGCGGGCTGTAGAGCTGGAACGTGCGCTCGACGCCCTCGCCGCTCGAGATCTTGCGCACGATGAAGCTGCTGTTGAGGCCGCGGTTGCGCTTGGCGATGACGACGCCTTCGTAGGCCTGCACGCGCTTGCGCGTGCCTTCGACGACGTTGACGTTGACGACCACCGTGTCGCCGGGGGCGAACTCGGGCAGGGTCTTGGCGAGGCGCGCGATTTCTTCGCGCTCGAGGGTGGCGATCAGGTCCAAGGCGGGCTCCGGCTCGATCTTGCCCGGGGTTGGCGGTTGGCATCGAGCCGCGGTGAGCGGCGCTGTAGGAGCCCGGCAGAGGATCGAAAAGCTGCGGATTATAGCGACAGGCCAGCGAGGAAGCGCTCATCCTCGGCCGTCAGGCGGCCTTGGGCGCGCGCTGCCGCCAGCAGATCGGGACGGCGCCGCGCGGTGGTCTCGAGCGAGCGCTCGCGCTGCCAGCGCGCGATCTGCGCGTGGTGCCCCGACAGCAGAACGGCCGGCACCGCCAGCGTCTCGCCGTCGACGACCAGGCGCTCGGGCCGGGTGTAGCGCGGCCCTTCGAGCAGGCCGTCGCCAAAGCTGTCCTGCTCGTGCGAGGGCGCGTTCAGCACGCCCGGCTGCAGCCGCGCCACGGCGTCGAGCAGCGCGAGCGCGGGCAGTTCGCCGCCGGAGAGCACGAAGTCGCCCAGGCTGATCTCGTGCGTGACGCGCCGCTCGACGAAGCGCTGATCGACGCCTTCGTAGCGCCCGCAGACCAGCACCGCGCCCGGCCCGGCGGCGAACTCGCGCACCAGCGCCTGGTCGAGCCGCCTGCCGGTGGGCGTGAAGTGCAGCACCGGCGCCGGCGCGCCGCGTTCGGCCGCCACGGCGTCGAGTGCGCGCAGCAGCGGCTCGGCGCGCATCACCATGCCCGGGCCGCCGCCGAAGGGCCGGTCGTCGACGCGCCGGTAGGCGTCGTCGGCGAAGTCGCGCAACTGCCACAGGCGCACCTCGACCGGACCGCAGCCGAAGGCGCGCCGCGTGACGCCTTGCGTCAGGTGCGGCGCGAAGAGCTCGGGGAACAGCGTGACGACGTCGAAGCGCATGGCAACGCGAGCGGTCCGCGATAACGGCCTGGAGCCTTCGACGACATCGACATGGAGCGCGCCGGCGATTCACGCCCGCGCGGGCTCGGCGTCGTCGCGCTGCCAGTCGACGCGGATCAGGCGCGCGTCCAGGTCGACTCGGTCGACATGGGCAGCCACGAAGGGGATCAGCAGTTCGGCCGCCGCCGCGTCCGCCGGCGCGACACAGAGGACGCACTGCGGCCCGGTTTCGAGCAGGCCGCTGACGACGCCCAGACGTTCGTCCTGGCGGTTGCGCACCTCCAGGCCGATCAGGTCGACCCAGTAGTACTCGTCGGCTTCGGCGCGCGGGAACTGCGCGCGCGAGACGAACACGCGCGCACCGCGCAGCGCCTCGGCAGCGTCGCGGTCAGGCAAGGCGGCGCAGACGGCGACGACGGCGCCGCCCTGCGCGCGCGCGCTCTCGACCTGCAGCACCGCAGGCAGCGGCCGCGTGGCGGCCGGCGCGTCGCCCGGCCGCAGGAACCACTGCCGCGCGTGCAGCAGCGCCAGCGGGCGCGCGGCGAAGGGCTTGACGCGGATGCCGCCGCGCACGCCCCAGGCGCCTGCGATGCGGCCGACCTCGACCGCATCGTCCGGGAAGGCCTCGGCCGGGGCGGAGGCGTGCCGCACCTGCGCCGCGCGCTGCGTCGGCACGGGGCGAACGGAGCGGCCCACCCGGTGCCGACCCGGCGGCGCCGCGCTCAGGCCGCCTTCTTCGCCTGCTGGACCAGCCGCGCCACGGTGGGCGAGAGCTGGGCGCCGACGCCGTGCCAGTGCGTGATGCGGTCCAGCGCCACGCGCAGGCCCTGCTCGCCGCCGGCAGCCATCGGGTTATAGAAGCCGACGCGCTCGATGAAGCGGCCGTCGCGTCGCTCGCGCGAGTCGGCGACGACGATGTTGTAGAAGGGGCGCTTCTTGGCGCCGCCGCGGGCCAGACGGATCACGACCATGGGAAACCTTTGTCGATCGAGTCGAACGCCAGGCCACGGGAGACACGCCGGACCGGCTTTCCTGACGACCGGCAGCGCATCGCTCGTGCCGCCGGCCGTTGCCTTGGGTTTGCCGCCGCCGTAGATACGCCCGTCGCTTGCCTTGGCAGGCAGCGCGGGCCGGCGCCGCAGAGCGCGGATTATAGGCACCGGCTTCGCAACCATCGGGCCGCCGGTCGGCCATGACGGCCGCGGGCGGTTGCCGAACCTAGAACAGCCAGTTGCTGAGGGCGCAGAACAGCGCCGCGATCAGCGCCGTGGCCGGGATCGTGACGATCCAGGCGACCACGATGTTGCCGGCCAGCCCCCAGCGCACCGCCGACGGGTTGCGCACCGAGCCCACGCCGTAGATGGCGCCGGTGATGGTGTGCGTGGTCGACACCGGCACGCCGAGCGCGGTGGCGGTGAACAGCGTGATCGCCCCGCCCGCCTCGGCGCAGAAGCCGCCCACCGGCTTGAGCTTGGTGATGCGCTGGCCCATCGTCTTGACGATGCGCCAGCCGCCGAACATCGTGCCCAGGCCGATCGCCAGATAGCAGCTCCAGATGACCCACGCCGGCGGCGCCTTGTCGGCGGCGCCGGTCAGGCCGGAGGCGATGAGCAGCATCCAGATGATGCCGATCGTCTTCTGCGCGTCGTTGCCGCCGTGGCCGAGCGAGTACAGGCTCGCCGACACCAGCTGCCCGCGCCGGAACAGGCGGTCGACGCGCAGCGGCGTGCTGCGCGCGAAGATCCACGACACCGCCACCATCAGCAGCGCTCCGCACAGGAAGCCCAGCAGCGGCGAGATGACGATGAAGGCCACCGTCTTGATCAGGCCCGAGGCGACGAGCGGCGCGGTGCCGGCGCGCACCATCGCCGCACCGACGATGCCGCCGATCAGCGCATGCGAGCTCGAACTCGGGATGCCGTACCACCAGGTGAGCACGTTCCAGACGATGGCGCCGATGAGCGCGCCGAACACGACATGCTGGTCGACCACGCCCGGCGCGACGATGCCCTTGCCCACGGTGGCCGCCACGCTGAGGTGGAAGACGAACACCGCCACCACGTTGAACAGCGCCGCGAACACCACCGCCTGGTAGGGCTTGAGGACGCCGGTCGAGACCACGGTCGCGATCGAGTTCGCGGCGTCGTGGAAGCCGTTCATGAAGTCGAACACGAGCGCGAGCGCCACGAGCAGGACCACGACCCACAGGGCCATCTGCGCGGACTGCACCTGCCCTCTCCTCAGGAATTCTCGAGCACGATGCCTTCGACGATGTTGGCCACGTCCTCGCAGCAGTCGGAGATCGACTCGAGGTGCTCGTAGACCGCCTTGAGCTTGATCAGCTCGCGCGTGTCGGGCTCCTCGCGGAACAGGCGCGACATCGCCGCGCGCATCACGCCGTCGGCCTCGGACTCGAGCTGGTCGATCTCCTCGCAGGCCGCCAGCACACGCTCGGCCACGGCCGCGTCGCGCAGCCGCGCCAGCAGCGCCACGATCTGCTGCACGCGCTCGCAGCAGCGCACCGAGATCTCCGTCAGCCGCACGACCTCCGGCGACACCTGCTGCAGGTCGTACAGCGACATCACCTCGCTCGTGTCCTGCAGCAGATCCAGCACGTCGTCCATGGCGTCGATCAGGCGCAGGATCTGGTCGCGGTCGAGCGGCGTGATGAAGCTCTTGTGCAGCAGCCGGTGCACCGCAGCCGTGACGCGGTCGGCCGAGTGCTCGGCGTCGCCGACGGCCTTGGCGTGGCGCTCGCGCAATGCCGCGTCGCCGTAGTGCTGCACGAGCGACAGGAACGAGCGCGCGCCCTCGGCGATGTGGGCGCCGTGCTCGTTGAACAGCTCGAAGAAGTTGCCCTCGCGCGGCAGCAGCTTGCCGAAGACCATGAACGCTCCCGACTCGTGCTTCTGGTCGATCCCTCGGCCCATGCCACGGGATCGCCGGAAGATTCTAGGGGTCGGCCGCGTCAGGACCGGAAGATGAAATAGACCGCTCCCACCAGACAGAGCCCGGCCCACAGGTAGTCCCATTTCAGCGGCTGGTTCATCACCAGCATCGCGAACGGCACGAACACGGCGAGCGTGATCACCTCCTGCCCGATCTTCAGCTGGGCGAGCGTGCAGCCGCCGGCGAAGCCGATGCGGTTGGCCGGCACCTGCAGCAGGTACTCGAACGACGCCACGCCCCAGCTGGCCAGCGCGGCCACGAACCAGGGCCTGGCACCCAGCGTCTTCAGATGCCCGTACCAGGCCCAGGTCATGAAGAGGTTGGACAGCACGAGCAGGCCGAAGGTCTTCACCGGCAGCGGCAGGTCGGCCAGCGAAGGCATCATGCGGATCGGCCTCGCGTCGGCCCGATGCAGGCGCGATTCATGTCTTCACAAGCCCGCAGGCGCCGGCGGCATCAGGCCTGCGACGACGGCGCGTCGGCCCCCTCGGCCCCGTCGGCCGGCGCCGCAGCGGGGCGCCGCCGGCGACGCCGCCGCCGGCGCGTTGCGGCGCCCTCGGCTGCGGCATCGGCCGATGCCGCCTGCGCGGCCGGCACCTGATCCGCGTCGTGCGCGGCGGCGGCGTCGGGCAGCAGCAGGTCCACGGCGGCCGTCGCCGACGCAGCCCGCGCTCCCGCCGCACTCCGCTCGCCGCCCTTGCGCACGCGCGTGGCCGAGGCCGCGCGCCGCTCGGCCAGCATGGCCTCGCGCTCCTCGTCGCTGCCGAGGTGGAAGTCCTCCCACCAATCGGCCAGTTCGCCCGCCACTTCGCCGGCGTCGGCGCGCAGGCGCAGGAAGTCGTAGCCGGCGCGAAAGCGCGGCTGGTTGAGCAGCGCCGCGGCAGCGCCCGGCGTGCGCCGCTCGAAGCGCGGCTGCATGAGCCAGATCTCGCGCATGTCGGCGGCCAGCTTGCCGCGGCCCGAGATGTCGCCGATGCGCGCGTCGAACACCGCGTCCACCGCCTGCTGCAGCGCCGGGAACGGCGCCAGGCCGGCCTCGCGCTGCGCGCTCCAGCGCTCCAGCACCTCATGCCACAGCAAGCAGGCAAGCATGAAGCTGGGCACCACCGTGCGGCCCTCGGCGACGCGGCGATCCGTGTCCTCGAGCGCCAGCCGCACGAAGGTGTCGCGCGCGGCATGCGGCTGTGCCGGCGCCAGCACCGGCTCGAGCACCGGGAACACGCCGCGCTCCAGGCCGAAGCGGCGGATCTGCTCGACGCTGGCCACGGCATGGCCCGTCTGCAGCAGCTTGACGGTCTCGTCGAACAGGCGCGATGCGGGCACGTTGGCCAGCAGCGCCTTGGCGCCGCGGATCGGACGCTCGGTGGCCGCGTCGATCGTGAAGCCGAGCTTGGCCGCGAAACGCACCACGCGCACGATGCGCACCGGGTCCTCGCGGTAACGCGTCGGTGCGTCGCCGATCATGCGGATGACGCGCGCGCGCGCGTCGGCCAGACCGCCGTGGTAGTCGACCACGGTCTGCGTCAGCGGGTCGTAGTACATGGCGTTGATCGTGAAGTCGCGCCGCGCCGCGTCCTCGATCTGCGGCCCCCAGACGTTGTCGCGCAGCACGCGGCCGCTGGCGTCGACGGCGTGCTGCTTGTCGGCGAGTTCGGCCTTGCTCGTCTTCTCGTTGCCGGCCACCGGCTCGGCCGCGGCGTTGTCGAGGTAGGCGCGGAAGGTCGAGACCTCGATCGTCTCGTGCTCGCGCCCGCGCCCGAACACCACGTGCACGATGCGAAAACGCCGGCCGATGATGAAGGCGCGCCGGAACAGGCCCTTCACCTGCTCGGGCGTGGCGTCGGTGGCGACGTCGAAATCCTTGGGCCGCTGGCCGACGATGAGATCGCGCACCGCGCCGCCGACGATGTAGGCCTCGTAGCCGGCCTCCTTGAGCGTGCGCACGACGCGCACGGCGTTGGCGTCGAGCAGGCTCGGGTCGATGCCGTGCTGCTCGGGCGCCAGCTCGATGCGCTGCCCCAGTGTGATGACGGGCGGCGGTGCGGACGCAGACGCCGCCGAGGCGGCCGGCCCAGCCGGCCCAGCCGACTGGCCCAGCAGGCGCTTGATGAACTTCTTGATCATGTGAACAGTTGCAGCACGGGCCAGCCGCGTTCGCGCGCGACGCGCTCGAGGGCCGGGCCGGGGTTGGTGGCCACCGGGTCGCTCACGTGCATGAGCAGCGGCAGGTCGTTGGCGGAGTCGCTGTAGAAGACGCTGCGTTCGAAATCGGCCAGCGTCAGGCCCTGCGCCGCCAGCCAGGCGTCGACGCGCGCCACCTTGCCCTCGCGGAACGCCGGCTGGCCGCGGATGGCGCCCGTGACGCGGCCTGCGGCGTCGCGTTCGAGCTCGGTGGCGATCAGCGCCTCGACGCCGAACAGCGCCGCGATCGGCCGCGTCACGAAGTCGTTGGTGGCGGTGACGATGGCCAGCATGTCGCCGGCCGCGCGGTGGCGCTCGACCAGCGCCTGCGCGCTGGCGCGCAGCATCGGGCGGATGACGCGCTCGAGGTAGGCCGCGCGCAGGGCGTCGACGTCCGGCGCCGGCCGCGCGCGCCAGTCGGCGGTGATGAAGTCGATGTAGGCCGCGATGTCCAGTTGCCCGGCCTGGTAGGCGGCGTAGAAGGCATCGTTGCGGCGGCGGAACGCGTCGCCCTCGGCGATGCCGCTGGCGACGAGGAACTCGCCGAACGCGTGGTCCGAGTCGCCGGGCAGCAAGGTGCCGTCGAGGTCGAACAGCGCGAGCCTCATGTCGGCGCGTCCCTGCCGCCCGGCGCGGCGGCCGCCACGCCGCCGTCCTCGGCGAGCATCTGGCGCAGGAGCGGCACGGTGACCGCGCGCGCGCTGGCGAGCGCGAATTCGTCGAGCCGGTCGAGCAGCGCCATCAGGTGCGCCAGGTCGCGCGGAAAGCGCGTCAGCAGGTGGCCCATCACCTCGTCGGACAGGAAGATGCCGCGCCGGTCGGCTTCGCGGCGCAGCGCGGCGCGCGTCTCGGCCTCGGCGAGCGGCTCGAGCGCGAACACATGGCCCCAGGCCAGGCGCGTGCGCAGGTCCTCGCGCAGCGGCAGGTCCACCGGCGGCAGGCGGCCGGCGGCGACGAAGGCCACGCCCTCGGCGCTGGCCTGCTCGAACAGCGCGAAGACGCGGCGCTGCGCCGCTTCGTCCAGAGCCTCGCAGCGGTCGACCGCCAACAGCGCGCAGCCGGCGGGCAGGGTATCGGGCATGTCGGGCCCGCCCTCGAACCAGAGCACGCCCTGCCCGGCCGCGGCGCAGCGCTGCCCGAGCGCACGCAGCAGGTGGGTCTTGCCCGAAGCGCTCGGACCCCAGAGGTAGACCGGAGCGGCCGGCGCCTGCAGCGCCGCCAGGTGCGCGAGCGCGGCGGCGTTGCGGCCGGCGACGAAGTTGTCGAAGCCCGGCTCGGATCGGGTACCGATCGGCAGCGGCAGTTGCCTCATCGCGAGGGGTCGGGCGACCGCGTCGTACATCGACGCCCTACTGCGGAAGCGCACCGGGCAGGCGGCGCCACTGCTCGAGCAGCTCGCGCATGGCGGCGACGTCGGGAGCGCGCGGCGCGTGCGCGAGGTAAGCGCCCAGATCGGAACAGGCCTGGTCGGCGCGCCCGAGTTCGGCCAGCACCAGGGCGCGGTCGCGCCGTTCGTCCCAGTCGCGCGGCAGCAGGATCACGAGCCGGTGCATCACCGCGAGCAGCCGCGGCCAGTCGCGGGCGGCACGGTGGATCTCCTTGAGGTTGCGCAGCAGCCGCGCGATCACGGCGCGCGGCGTGGCGCTCTGCAGGTACACGCCGAGCGGCCATTGCGGCCCGCCGCCGCCCTGCTGCGGGCGGTACGGCAGCAGCCGTTCCTCGAGATCGGCGCGCGACAGCGAGCGTCCGTCGAAGGGGTCGATCACGACGTCGCCCGGACAGCTGCCGCCCTCGAGGTGCAGCTTGACGAGAAAATGGCCCGGAAACGTCAGGCCGCTCGCACGCAGGCCGAGTTGCGCGGCGAATTCGACGTAGAGCAGCGCCAGCGTGATCGGGATGCCGCGGCGCGTGCGCAGCACCTCGTGCAGGCAGCTGTTGCGGCGGTCGTAGTAGTCGTTGACGTTGCCGGCGAAGCCGAGCTCGCGGAAGAAGTAATGGTTGAGCAGGCGCACACGCGCCAGCGGCATCGCGTCGGCGGGAATGCGGCGCCGCAGCCGCTCGGCCAGCGCATCGATCTCGGCCAGCACGCCCTGTACGTCGAGGCCGGGCGTCTCGTCCTGCGCCACGGCCACGGCCGCCTCGAGGAGCGGGAAGCGGTCATCCTCGGCGACGAGGCTGGCGAAGTACTCGAGCGCCGTCGGCGTCTCGAAGTGCGGAAGCGCGGGCATTGCGGTCAGTGTAGGTCAGCCGCGCCGCGCGAACTCGCGCGGCCGCATGCCGCAGGCCGCGAGCACGGCGAAGTACAGCAGCGCCGCACCGCCGAGCACGCCGGCCGCCGCCAGCACGCGCTCGGCCCAGTGGGCGCGCAGCCCGATCCAGTCGACGGCATGCGCCGCCCAGGCCAGCGCGCCGCCGAGCGCGGCATTGGCCAGCAGCAGCCTGAATGCGAAGCGCCCCCAGCCGGGCGCCGGCCGGTACAGGCGCCGGCGCAGCAGGCCCGAGAGCAGCAGGCCGGCGTTGACCAGCGCGCCCAGGCCGATCGCCAGCGCCAGCCCGGCGTGCCCGAACCAGGGCACGAACACCAGGTTCAGCGCCTGCGTGGCGACGAGCACGAAGATCGCGATGCGCACCGGCGTGGCGATGTCGGCGCGCGCGAAGAAGGCCGGCGCCAGCACCTTGACGCCGACGAGCCCGAGCAGGCCGACGCCGTAGCCGCGCAGCGCCGCAGCCGTCTTGGCCACGTCGAGCGCGCTGAAGTGGCCGTAGTGGAAGAGCACGGCGACGAGGCCGACCGGAAAGACCAGCAGCGCCAGCGCGCAGGGCAGCGTCAGCACGAGGGCCAGGCGCAGGCCCCAGTCGAGCAGACCGGAGTACTCGGCGGCGCCGCCGGCGCGCGCCTGCGCCGCGCTCAGCTGCGGCAGCAGCACGACGCCGAGCGCGACGCCGAGCAACGCAGTCGGGAACTCCATCAGCCGGTCGGCGTAGGACAGCCACGACACCGCGCCCACCGCCACGTGCGAGGCGATCTGGGTGTTGATGACGAGCGACAGCTGCGCCACCGAGACGCCCAGCAGCGCCGGTGCCATGAGCTTGAGCACGCGCGTCGCGCCCGGATGGCGCCAGGCGCGCACCAGCGCCGCCGGCGCCAAGCCGATGCGCGGCAGCATGCCGATGGCAGCCAGTGCCGGCACCTGCACGGCAGCCTGGAGCAGGCCGCCGGCCATCACGCCGGCGGCCAGCGCGTGGATCGGTTCGATGCCGCGCGCGCGCAGCCAGGGCACCAGCGCCACGGCCGCGGCGATCACCGCCAGGTTGAGCAGCACCGGCGTGGCCGCCGGCAGCGCGAAGCGCTTCCAGGTGTTGAGGATGCCGGCAGACAGCGCCACCAGCGACATCAGCCCGATGTACGGGAACATGAAGCGCGTCAGCAGCACGCCGGTGTCGAACGCCTCGAGCCCCGAGCCGATGATCCACACCAGTACCGGCGCCAGGACGACGCCGGCGATGCAGGTGGCCAGCAGCACCCAGGCCAGCACGGTGGCGACGGCGTCGACGAGCGAGCGCGTCGCGGCGTCGCCCTCGCGCTCGCGCGTGGCGCCCAGCAGCGGCACGAAGGCCTGCGAGAAGGCGCCTTCGGCGAACAGGCGCCGGAACAGATTGGGGATGCGGAAAGCGACGTTGAAGGCGTCGGTGGCGGCGCTGGCGCCGAAGATCGCGGCGACGAGCTGCTCGCGCACGAGGCCGGTGACGCGCGAGGCAAGCGTCAGCAGCGAGACGGTGGAGGCGGCCTTCAGCAGATTCACGCGCGGGGCGGATTGTAGCCAGCCGCGGCGCGCATGGCCCGGCTGTGACCGCGGTACCGGACCGACCTGCTATACTCGATGGTCTTTGCATCCTGTCGCACACAACCCGTATGGCCACATCCGCCAAAGCCAAGAAGCGCACCGTCCGCATCGCCTCGGGGCGCAAGCGCGCACGCCAGAACGTGGCGCTCAATGCCCACAACCGTTCGCTGCGCTCGCGCTTTCGCAGCGTGGTCAAGGACGTGCAGAAGGCGGCCACGGGCAGCGACAAGGCCAAGGCGGCCGAAGTCTTCAAGGCGGCGCAGAGCGTGATCGACTCGGTGGCCGACAAGGGCCTGTTCCACAAGAACAAGGCGGCGCGCACGAAGAGCCGGCTGGCGGCCAAGGTCAAGGCGCTCGCGCTCGCCTGAGACCGCCCCCGGGCGTCGACGCCTCGCAGGCCCGCCGAGCACGGGCCGCAGCGCGACAAGGCCCGCTGCGTGCGGGCCGCAGATCGGCAGGGCCCGCAGCACGCGGGCCCTTCGCATTTGCGCCGGCCGCAAGGCCGCTGCCGGCCTGCTGCGCGGCCCGTAGAATCGGCCGGCGCCGGAACGTGACCGCTGCGTCGCGTGCCGGCGCTCTTTCTTCCACCGCCGCGCCGGCGCAGCCGGGCGCACCTGGAGGCCCGCCGATGAATGCCCCGGACCCCGTCGTCGCTCAGGCCAGCGGCCCGATGCCGCATGTGCTCAACACCTATGGCCGCCTGCCGATCGCGCTGACGCACGGCCGCGGCTGCTGGGTGTGGGATGCGGCCGGCCGGCGCTACCTCGACGCCCTGGGCGGCATCGCCGTCAACACACTGGGCCACGCCCACCCCAAGCTGGTGCCGGCGCTGCAGGATCAGGTGGCGCGCCTGATCCACTGCAGCAACTACTACGAGGTACCGCTGCAAGAGCAGCTCGCCGCCAGACTCTGTGAGCTCTCGGGCCTGGCGGGCGCCTTCTTCTGCAACAGCGGCCTCGAGGCCAACGAGGGTGCGCTCAAGATCGCGCGCAAGTACGGCCACGACAAGGGCATCGAGCGGCCCGAGATCATCGTCTACGACAAGGCCTTCCACGGCCGCTCGATCGCGACGCTGTCGGCGACCGGCAACGCCAAGGTGCAGAAGGGCTTCGAGCCGCTGGTCGAAGGCTTCGTGCGCGTGCCGCTCAACGACTTCGCCGCCGTGCAGGAGGTGGCGCACACAAATCGCAACGTGGTCGCGGTGTTCCTCGAAGTGATCCAGGGCGAAGGCGGCATCAACCGCACGCGCGTCGAGTACCTGCGCCGGCTGCGCCGGCTCTGCGACGACGAGGGCTGGCTGCTGATGCTCGACGAGGTGCAATGCGGCCTGGGCCGCACCGGCAAGTGGTTCGCGCACCAATGGGCCGACATCCGGCCCGACGTCATGCCGCTGGCCAAGGGCCTGGGCTCGGGCGTGCCGGTGGGCGCCATCGTCTGCGGCGCCGGGGCCGTGAACGTGCTCGGCCCCGGCAACCACGGCAGCACGTTCGGCGGCAATCCGCTCGCCATGCGGGCCGGCGTCGAGACGCTGCGCATCATGGAGGAGGACGGCCTCGTGGCCCACGCCGCCGCGGTGGGCGAGGTGCTCGCCGGCGCGCTGCGCGAGGGCCTGGCCGGCGCGAGCGGCGTGGCCGAGTTCCGCGGCCAGGGCCTGATGATCGGCATCGAGCTCGACCGCCCCTGCGGCGCGCTTGTCGCGCGCGCGGCCGAGGCCGGGCTGCTGATCAGCGTCACCGCCGAACGCGTGATCCGGCTGCTGCCGCCGCTCGTGCTCTCGGCCGACGAGGCGCGCCAGATCGCCGCCATCCTGGTGCCTCTGGTCGAGCAGTTCCTGGCCGAACCGGCACCATGAAGCCCGGGCCCGGCCTGATGAAGCACTTCCTCCAGTTCAAGGACCTGCGCAGCGAGGAGTACGCCTACCTGTTCGAGCGCGCCCGCATCATCAAGGCGCGCTTCAAGCACTACGAGAAGTACCAGCCGCTGGCCGACCGCACGCTGGCGATGATCTTCGAGAAGGCCAGCACGCGCACGCGCGTGAGCTTCGAGGCCGGCATGTACCAGATGGGCGGCTCGGTCGTGCACCTCACGACCGAGGGCAGCCATCTGGGCCGCGCCGAGCCGGTCGAGGACACGGCGCGCGTCATCAGCCGCATGGTCGACCTGGTGATGATCCGCACCTACGAGCAGGCCAAGCTCGAGCTGTTCGCCGCCCACGCGCGGGTGCCGGTGATCAACGGCCTGACCAACGAATACCACCCCTGCCAGATCCTGGCCGACGTCTTCACCTACATCGAGCACCGGGGCGCGCAAGGCGCCGGCGGCAATCCGCTCGAGTGCCTGCGCGGCAAGGTCGTGGCCTGGGTGGGCGACGGCAACAACATGGCCAACACCTGGCTGCAGGCGGCCGAGATCCTCGGCTTCACGGTGCACGTGAGCACGCCCGAGGGCTACCAGGTCCGGCCCGAAGTGGCCGGCGTGCGCGACGCGGGCTGCTACCGCGTCTTCGACCATCCGATGGACGCCTGCCGCGGCGCGCATCTCGTCACCACCGACGTCTGGACCAGCATGGGCTACGAGGCCGAGAACGAGGAGCGCCGCAAGGCCTTCGTCGAATGGTGCGTCGACGAAGACATGATGGCCGTGGCGCAGCCCGACGCCCTCTTCATGCACTGCCTGCCCGCGCACCGCGGCGAGGAGGTCACGGCCGAGGTCATCGACGGCCCGCAAAGCGTCGTCTGGGACGAGGCCGAGAACCGCATGCACGTGCAGAAGGCCTTGATGGAGTACCTCCTGCTCGGGCGCATCGGCTGACGCGGGTTCGCGTGCGTTCGACGCGAACGCACGCGCGGCCTCGTCAGGCCGCGGCGGGCCGCACCCCGGCGGTGAGCGACGCCAGCGCCGCCTCGTCCAGCGTCTCGCGCGCCAGCAGCTCCCGCGCGGCACGGTCGAGCACCTCGCGGTGCTGCGCGAGGAGGCGCGTGGCGCCGTCGAAGGCGTCCATGACGATGCCGCGCACCGAGCTGTCGATGTGCTGCTGCGTCTGCGGGCTCACCGTGCAGCCGCCGGGCTGGGCGAAGCCGGGCACATCGAGGAAGCGCGGCTGCTGCGCCTCGTAGGCGACGTAGCCCAGCGCCTCGTCCATGCCGTAGCGCATGACCATGTCGCGTGCGATGTCGGTGGCCTTGGCCAGATCGTCGGCGGCGCCGGTGGACAGGTGCCCGAAGACGAGCTTCTCGGCGGCGCGGCCGCCGAGCAGCACCATGATCTTGCGCTCGAGCTCCTCGCGCGTCATCAGGAAGCGGTCTTCGGTCGGCCGCTGGATCGTGTAGCCGAGCGCGCCGATGCCGCGCGGGATGATCGACACCTTGTGCACCGGGTCGCTGCCGGGCAGCACCAGCGCCACCAGGGTGTGCCCCATCTCGTGGAAGGCCACCACCTCGCGCTCGCGCGGGTTGAGGATGCGGTTCTTCTTTTCGAGGCCGGCGACGATGCGCTCGATCGCGGTGGTGAAGTCCTGCAGATTCACCTCCTGCGCGCCGCGCCGCGTCGCCGCCAGCGCCGCCTCGTTGCACAGGTTGGCCAGATCGGCGCCCGAGAAGCCGGCGGTGAGCGCCGCCACCTGGGCCAGATCGACGCCCGCCGCCAGCCGGATCTTCTTGATGTGCACCTGCAGGATCTGCACGCGCCCGCTCTTGTCGGGGCGGTCGACCAGCACCTGGCGGTCGAAGCGCCCGGCGCGCAGCAGCGCCGGGTCGAGGATCTCGGGCCGGTTCGTCGCCGACAGCAGCACCAGGCCGGAGGAGCTGTCGAAGCCGTCGAGCTCGACCAGCAGCTGCTGCAGCGTCTGCTCGCGCTCGTCGTGGCCGCCGACGGCGCCCGAGACGCCGCGCGCGCGGCCCAGCGCGTCGAGCTCGTCGATGAAGATGATGGCCGGTGCCTTGGCGCGCGCCTGCTCGAACAGGTCGCGCACGCGCGCCGCACCGACGCCGACGAACATCTCGACGAACTCGCTGCCGCTGATGCTGAAGAAGGGCACGCCCGCTTCGCCCGCCACCGCCTTGGCCAGCAGCGTCTTGCCGGTGCCCGGCGGCCCGACGAGCAAGATGCCCTTGGGCATGCGCGCGCCGAGCCGTCCGTAGCCCTGCGGGTCCTTCAGAAACGAGACGATCTCCTGCAGCTCGGCCTTGGCCTCGTCGACGCCGGCCACGTCGGCGAAGGTGACGCCGGTGTCCTTCTCGACGTAGACCTTGGCGCGGCTCTTGCCGATGCTCATGAAGCCGCCCAGGCCGCCGGCCTTGTCGGCGAAGCGCCGGATGAAGAAGAACCACAGGCCGAAGAAGACGAGCGCCGGCAGCACCCACGACATCAGGTCGCGCAGCCAGGTGCTCTCGACGACGCGCGAGTACTCGACGTTGTACTTGGCCAGCCGGTCGGCCAGCGCGGGGTCGACGCGCGTGGCCACGATGACGGTCTTGCCGCCGTCGGGCGTCTTGAGCTTGCCGGTGATCGTGCTGTCGCCGACCACGACCTCGGAGACGCGGCCGGCGGCGAGCGCCTTCTCGAACTCGCTGTACGGCACGGGTTCAACCGTGCGCGCCTGCCACAGCGTCTGCAGCGTCAACAGCGCGAACAGCGCCAGCAGCCAGTAGCCGACGTTCCACTGCGTCTTCGGGTCGGGCTTGAGCGGCATCGGCATCCTGGGCTCCCTCGCGGCCGCTCAGCGCGGCATCCTGGAGACGCGGCGGCGCAGCGCGGCGATCTCCTCCTCGAGATCGGCCACGAGCGCGGCCAGCTCGGGCACCGCACCATAGCAGCGTTCGGTCTGACGCATCGAGCGCACGCGGCGCACCAGCAGCGCGTCGAAGCGCCAGGCCGTGGCATCGCCGGCCGGAGCGGCCACCTCGATCAGCCCGGCGCGCACGCGCTCGGCCACCCAGTCGGGCGCGAGCGCCAACGCCCGGCTCAGCTCCTGCAGCGTCAGCAGATCGGCGTCGTCGGGCTCGCGCATCGCTTCACTCTCCGCGTTCGGCCGCCGCGGCGGCCACCTTGCGCGCGTCGAAGTCGGGCAGCTCGCGCGCCATGGTCTCGTAGTGGCGGCGCGCGCGCGGGTCGTGCGCGCTCGGCAGCACCACGCGTACCACGAGTTCCAGGTCGCCCGGCGTGCGCCCCGGCAGCCCGCGGCCGCGCACGCTGAGGACACGGCCGCTCTGGGCATCGGCCGGCACGCGCACCTGCAGCGCGCTGCCGTCGGGCATCGCCACCGGCACCACGGCGCCCAGTGCGGCCTCCCAAGGCGCCACCGGCAATTCGGCGACGAGGTTGCCGCCGTCCACGCGGAAGCGCGGATGCGCTCGCAGCTGCACCTCGAGGAACAGGTCGCCGGCGGGCGCCCCGCCCTGCCCGCTGCCGCCTTGCCCCGCCAGGCGAATCATCTGCCCGGGCCGCACGCCGGGCGGGATGCGCACTTCGAGCGTGCGCTCGGCCAGCGTGACATGCCCGCTCGCGTCGAGCTGCGGTGCACGCAGCGTGACCTGGCGCGTCGCGCCGCGGATCGCATCCTCGAGGTCGAGCACGATCTTGGCGTGGTGCGCCTCGCCGGCCGCCGCGAAAGCAGCGCCCTGCGCGCGGCCGCTTGCGCCGCGCCGGGCGGCACCGCGGCCGAAGAGCTGGGCGAAGAAGTCGCTGAACTCGCCCAGGTCGGCCTCTTCGAAGCCGCGCCCGCTGAACTCGAAGCCGGCGTCCCAGTCCGGCGGCGGCGTGAAGCGCTCGCCGCCGCGACGGCCGCGCCCGAGCGCGTCGTAGGCGGCGCGCCGCTCGGCGTCGCCGAGCACGGCGTTGGCTTCGTTCACTTCGGCCATGCGCGCGGCCGCGTCGGCCTCCTTCGACACGTCCGGGTGGTACTTGCGCGCCAGACGCCGATAGGCCTTCTTGATGTCGTCGGCGCTCGCGTCGCGCGCCACGCCCAGCACCTGGTAATAGTCCTTGAACTCCACGACGACCCATGCGCCGTCCGCGGCGCCTGCCCTCGCATCTGCGGGCCGCGGCGGCGACTTCAAGGCCCTTGAAAGCCGCCAGCGCCGGCCCTAACTGAACGGTTGTCGGCACGCGGCATGGCTGCCGAGGCTGCCGAAGGCGGAGTTTCACTCATCGGAGGATCCCCATGTATCGAACCTTCTTCCCGCGCGATCTGTTCGCCGAATTCGATCGCCTGCAGCATGAGATGTCGGGGCTGTTCCAGGGCATTCCCAGCATCCGCGGCCTGGGCCGCGGCGGCTATCCGGCGCTCAACGTCGGCAGCACGCCCGCCGCGGTCCACGTGTTCGCCTTCGCGCCGGGGCTGGACCCGGCAGCGATCGAAGTCAACCTCGAACGCGGCGTGCTGACGCTGGCCGGCGAGCGCAAGGCCGAGGCCCCGCCCAGCGACGCCAAGACCACCGTGCATCTGGACGAGCGCTTCGCCGGGCGGTTCCGGCGCGTGCTGAGCCTGCCCGAGGACATCGACCCCGAGAGCGTGAACGCGAGCTACACCGACGGCGTGCTGCACGTGAGCATCAAGCGCCGCGCCGCCGCCGAGCCGCGCCGCATCACCGTCCAATGAAGCCCCGAGGAGCGACACCATGAACACCGTGACCAACCCCCGTGACGAAAGCCGGGTCGAGCCCGGCAGCGCGCGCAGCGAAGCGGCCCTGCTGCCGCCGGTCGACGTGATCGAGGACGCCGGCGGCATCACGCTGTACGCCGACATGCCCGGCGTCGCCAAGGAGCGCGTGACGCTGCGCGTCGAGGACGACCAGCTGCTGATCGAAGGCGAGATGAAGCTGGCGCTGCCGCCCGACATGCAGCCCACGCACGCCGAGGTGCAGCGCGCACGCTACCGGCGCGCCTTCACGCTCAGCAAGGAGCTCGATGCCGACAAGATCGGCGCCGAGATGAGCCAGGGCGTGCTGCGCGTGCGCATCCCCAAGGCCGCCCACGCCCAGCCGCGCCGCGTGCAGGTGCAGGTGAGCTGAGTCCGAGGCCGCGAGGAGCGTGGGCGGAAATCCGGCCCCGCTCCTAGGCGCGCACGCGCGCCCGGCCGGGCATGCGCGAGGACGCCGGCAGCGCCGGGTGCGGCCCCGCGACGCAAGTCGCGGGGCTGCTTTGCGTTGGAGGCCCGCGCTCAAGTCGCGGCGACCGGCGCCGATAGTGCATCGCATGCGGGCTCGGGAGGCATCGGCCTGCGTGCCGAGACGCCGCCGGTCGCTCGCGGCCATCGCCACGAAGAGCAACACACAAAGGAAGCCTCATGCGCATCAACCTGCCGGTGACGGGCAAGGAATACGACTTCGACGGCGGCACGACCCTGATGTCGAAGACCGACCCGAAGGGCCGCATCCAGTACGCCAACGCCGCCTTCATCGACGTGAGCGGGTTCACGCGCGAAGAGCTGTTCGGCAAGGCGCACAACATCGTGCGCCACCCCGACATGCCGCCCGCGGCCTACGCCGACCTGTGGCAGACGCTGAAGGACGGCCATTCCTGGACCGCGCTGGTGAAGAACCGGCGCAAGGACGGCGACCACTACTGGGTGCGCGCCAACGTCACGCCGGTCGTGCGCAACGGCCAGCATGTGGCCTATATCTCGGTGCGCACGCGGCCGAGCGCGCAGGACACGGCGGCGGCCGAGGCGCTGTATCGCCGCATGCGCGAAGGCCAGGCGCGCAGCATCACCCTGCGGCGCGGGGTCGCCGTCTACAAGGGCCTGTGGGCCTGGCGCTCGTTCTTCACCACGGCCTCGGTGGCAACGCGCACCTGGCTGGGCTGCGGCCTGGCGGCGCTGCCTGCGGCGGCGACGGCGCTGGCGCTGTCGCCCTCGCTGCCGACCGCCGCGGCGCTGGGCGGCGCCGCGCTCGCGGGCTGGCTCGCCGGCGGCTGGCTGCTGCAGCGCCAGATCGTCGCGCCGCTGCGCCGGGTGGCGCGCAAGGCGCAGGAAGTGGCCAGCGGCGATACGTCGCAGCAGTTCGAGCTCGGCCGCCTCGACGACATCGGCATGCTGCTGCGCTCGGTGAACCAGGCCGGGCTCAACCTGCGCTCGCTGCTCGACGACGTCAGCAGCCAGGTCGGCGGCCTGAGCAGCGCCAGCGGCGAGATCGCCGCCGGCAGCGACCATCTGTCCTCGCGCACCGAGCAGGCCGCCGCCAGCCTCGAGCAGACGGCGGCATCGATGGAGCAGATGACCGGCAGCGTGCGCCAGAGCGCCGACAGCGCCCGTGCGGCCTCCGAAATCGCCGGCGGCGCCTGCACGGCCGCCGCCGAGGGCGGGCGGGTGGTCGGCGGCTTCGTCGCGACGATGGACGAGATCAGCCGCAGTTCGCAGCGCATCGCCGACATCACCTCGCAGATCGACGCCATCGCCTTCCAGACCAATCTGCTGGCGCTCAACGCCGCGGTGGAGGCGGCGCGCGCCGGCGAGCAGGGCCGCGGCTTCGCCGTCGTCGCCGGCGAGGTGCGGGCGCTGGCGCAGCGTGCCGCGGGCGCCGCGCGCGAGATCAAGGGCCTGGTCGGCGCCTCGGCGCAGAGCGTGCAGGCCGGCAGTCAGCAGGTGGCCAGCGCCGGCGCGGCGATGGAGCGCATCGTGCAGCAGGTGCGCCGCGTGGGCGAGTTGATCGCCGAAATCAGCCACGCCGCGACCGAGCAGAGCCAGGGCCTGGGCCAGGTGAACGCGGCGGTCGGCGAACTCGACCGCGTGACGCAGCAGAACGCCGCCCTCGTGGAACAGAGCGCGGCGGCGGCCGGCTGCCTGCGCGCGCAGGCCACCGTGCTGAGCGACGCCGTGCAGGCCTTCCGCGAAGCGCGCTGAGCGCGGCGCGCGGCGTGCGGCGCGCGGCGCTCAATAGGTCGCGCGCCCGCCGGTACCGCCGAGCACCGCGCCGCTGGACATGCCTCGCAGTGCCGCCGGGTTGCCGAGCACCGGATCGCGGCAGTCGGCGATGTAGCTGCGGATGATGTCGTCGAACGACGCCTCGGGCCGCAGCCCGAGCGCGGCGGCGCGGTGGGTGACCACGCCGCGCGGCCAGTTGGCGACGATGCCGGCGATGTGCGCGTCGGGCTGCGGCACCACGCGCGCGCGCACGGCCGGCCCGGCCACGCGCTCGAGCGCGTCGAGCATCTGCTGCACCGTCACGTTGAGCCCGGGCAGCGTGATCGCCGTGCGGCCGACGAGGGCCTCGCGGCTGGCTTCGGCGACCGCGATCAGGCCCTCGACCATGCGCTGCACCGAGGCCACCGGGTGCGCCACCGTGGGATCGACCGGCAGCGGCGCCGTCACGCCGGCCAGCGGCTCGCGGATGATGCCGCTGAAGAAGGAGCTGGCCGCGCCGTTGGGCCGGCCCGGGCGCACGGTGACCGTGACCAGGCGCGCGGCACGGCCGTCGACGAAGCCCTTGCGCGTGTAGTCGGCGATCAACTGCTCGCAGACGAGCTTGTGCGTGCCGTAGCTCGTCTGCGGCGTCGGCAGGGTGTCGTCGCCGACCAGGGCCGGGAACGGGTAGGCCGGATCGGGGCCGAACACCGCGATCGAGCTGGCGAACACCAGGCGCGCGGGCGTGACACCGCGCTGCTGCACGCGCGCGCGCAGCGCGTCGAGCAGCGCGCGCGTGCTGTCGAGGTTGGAGCGCAGGCCCAACTCGAAGTCGAGCTCGCATTCGCCCGACACCGCCGAGGCGAGGTGGAAGACGGCGTCGAAGGCCTCGTCGTGCAGGGCCTGCGCCTGCGCGAGCAGCGTGCCGACGCGGCCCTCGACGCGCGCGTCGGCCAGCAGCCAGGACGGCGCCGCGGCCTGGTCGGCGAGCACGATGCGTTCGATGCACCGCCCCTGCAGCCTGCCGCGGGCGAGCAAGGCGCGCGCCAGCCGCGCACCGACGAAGCCGGCACCGCCGGTGATCAGCAATCGCATCGCATCTCCTCGTCGTGCCGGCGGCGGCCCAGCCCTGTCTTCAGCCGCGCACGAAGACGGTGACCAGCGGCTGCGGTCCGATCTGCCGGCTGCGGTGCCCGTGCCGCGCCGGATCGAAGGCGGCCCCGGCGGGCAGCATGTCGGCCGAGTAGAAATGCTGCCCCGGCCCGAAGACGCGCGTCGTGCCGTCCTGCAGCCCGATCTCCATGCCCCCGCCGAGGATGAACACCCATTGCGGCGTCTCGGTGCAATGGAAATCGCTGCGAAAGCCCACCGGGCTCATGCGCAGCTGGTAGCCGCCGCTGGGCATCAGCGGCGACAGCCGCGCCTGCGGCTTGCCCGCGTCGAGCGCCAGCACCTCGTCGCGAAAACGCGCGCGGCCGTCGTCGCCGGTGTAGAGCACGGTCTTGATGAACTCCATCGCGCCTCCCCCCGGGCGGCGGGCCCCTCGCGCCGCCGCCGTCGGCGCCGATTCTTCCACCGCGCGCGCGACCTGCCGGGCGCACCGCACAATAGCGGCGCTGCGAGCGTCGCCCCCCTCCCGGCACCAGCCACCGACCTCCCGATGAACAAGACCGCCCTCGTCACCGGCGCCGGCTCCGGCATCGGCCGCGCCTGCGCCCTTGCGCTGCTGGCCGAAGGTTGGAGCGTCGCCCTCCTGGGCCGCCGCGCCGAGGCGCTCGAGGCCACGGCGGCGCAGGCCGGCGCGCACGCGCCGCGCGCGCTTGCCCTGCCCTGCGACGTCGGCGTCGAGGAGCAGGTGGCGGCCGCCTTCGCCGCCGTCGAGCGCGCCTTCGGCCGCCTCGACCTGCTGTTCAACAATGCCGGCCTGGGCCTGCCGCCGCAGACGCCCGATGCCGTGAGCGGCGCGGACTGGCGGCGCGTCGTCGACGCCAACCTGAACGGCTCCTTCTACTGCCTGTCGCAGGCCTTCCGCATCATGAAGGCGCAGCGGCCGATGGGCGGGCGCATCGTCAACAACGGCTCGATCTCGGCCTATGCGCCGCGCCCGGGCAGCATCGCCTACACGGCGACCAAGCACGCGGTGAGCGGGCTCACGCGCACCGCGGCACTCGACGGACGGCCGTTCGACATCGCGGTCGGCCAGATCGACATCGGCAACGTGGCCAGCGAGATGACCGAGCGCATGGCCGAGGGCGTGCCGCAGGCCGACGGCAGCATCCGCGCCGAGCCGCGCATGGACATGCAGGCCGTGGTCGACGCCTTCATGACGATGGTGCGGCTGCCGCTCTCGGCCAACATGCTGTTCGTCAACGTGATGGCGACCCAGATGCCCTTCGTCGGCCGCGGCTGAGCGACGTGGCGCGACGCGAACCCCCTCGGGCCGAGGCGACGCCCGTCGCCGGCAGCGCCGGCCACGCCGCGCGCGGCCGGATCCGAGGACACGCAGGAACCCGTAGACCATGAAGCTGCTCCGTCACGGCCCGCGCGGCCACGAGAAGCCCGGCCTGCTCGACGCCCAGGGCCGCGTGCGCGACCTGCGCGGCCTGATCGGCGACATCACGCCGGCCACGCTGGCGCCGGCCAGCCTCGCCGCCCTGGCCAGCATCGACCCGACGACGCTGCCGCTGGTGGCCGAGCCGGGCGCACCCGCCGTGCCCTGGAGCGGCATGGGCAAGTTCGTCGCCATCGGCCTCAACTACGCCGACCACGCGGCCGAGGCGAACATGCCGATCCCCGCAGAGCCGATCGTGTTCATGAAGGCGACCAGCTGCGCCGTCGGCTGCAACCATCCGCTGGTGTTGCCGCAGGGCTCGCGGAGGACCGACTGGGAAGTCGAGCTCGGGCTCGTCATCGGCCGGCGCGCCCGCTGCGTGAGCGAGGTCGAGGCGCTGGCGCACGTGGCCGGCTACTGCGTCGTCAACGACGTGAGCGAGCGCGAATTCCAGCTCGAGCGCGGCGGCCAGTGGGACAAGGGCAAGGGCTGCGACACCTTCGGCCCGATCGGCCCCTGGCTGGTGACGGCCGACGAAGTGGGCGACCCGCAGAACCTGGCGCTGTGGCTCGAGGTCAACGGGCAGCGACGGCAGAACGGCAACACGAAGACGATGATCTTCGGCGTCGCCGCGCTGGTGAGCTACCTGAGCCGCTTCATGACGCTCGAGCCCGGCGACTGCATCACCACCGGCACGCCGCCGGGCGTGGGCATGGGCATCAAGCCCGAGCCCGTATTCCTCAAACCCGGCGACGTGATGCGCCTGGGCATCGAAGGGCTGGGCGAGCAGCGCCAGGTCGTGCACGCCTGGGATCCGGCGCTGATCGACGCCTGAGCCCGCGGCACGGCGGCACGGCGGCGCGCACGCCGCCCGGCGCGCTTCACTCCGCGATCGGCTCGGCCAGGTACACGCCTTCGCGCCCGACGGTGGGCCGGCGCGCCGGCATCAGCACCGTGCAATGCGCGCAGGGCGCGCGGATTTCCTCGGCGCCGTCGGTGGCCACCAGTTCACCCTCGTCGAACACCTCGAAGCCGACGAGCGGCCGCGTGAAGCGGAACTCGGGCGTCTTGACGACGCAGGTGCGCAGCAGCCGCAAGCGCTGCTGCGGCGGCGGCGGCGCGAGCGCGCGCTCGACGAGGCCGAAATGGGCCAGGAAGTCGAGCGCCACGGCGATCGCCGTCTCGCCGCTGGTGCGCTTGAAGTGCTGGCCGCACTCGGCCACCAGCGCTGCGCCGTGGTGGTCGTTCGTCCCGTGCAGGCCATGCTGGATGAGCGGCGTGCCCGAGCCCAGGCCCTGCGGCATCACCAGGTGCACGCGCGGGCGCCCGATCGCGCGCGCGACCGCGCCGTTGCGCGCGAAGTCGGGGTAGACCCAGAACGGCTCCACGTCGCTGCTCGTCGAGTGGATGTCGAGCACATGGTCGGCGGCCGCGGCCACCGGGCGCAAGGCGCGCGCGCGCGCCAGTTCGGGGCTGTCGTCCTCGCCTTCCAGCCACTCGGGCGACCAGATGCGGTTGAGGTTGTGCACGAGCTGGCGGCTGTCGAACGGCCGCTCGGGGTGGAACGACTCGTAGGCGGCGACGTTGGCGAAGCTCACCGTCAGCGTGCCGATCTTCGGCCGCACGCCGGCATCGAGCAGATGCGTGGCGGCCACCATGCCGCAGAACTCGTTGCCGTGCGTGAGCGCGTTGACGAGCACATGCGGGCCGGCGCGACCCGACTCGAAGCGGTGCACGTAGTCGACGCCGACGTTGCCTCGCCGATAGGGCGAGAGATCGCGCGGCTGGATCTCGATCGGGGGCAGCGTGTCCATGCCGGCGACGGTAGCACGGGCCTGCCTGCCGCCCCTGCCGTCCTGTCGCGGCCGACCGCATCGATGGCGTGGACCGGGTCGACCGGCCGAAGCGGTCGACGCGGACGCACCGGGTCGACCGGCCCGCTCAGGCCGCCAGCTTGGCCGCGATGCGCGCCACGTGCTCACCCTGCCAGCGCGCGCCGTCGAGCTCGTTGGCCGAAGGCTGGCGCGAGCCGTCGCCGCCGGCGATCGTCGAGGCGCCGTAGGGGCTGCCGCCGGTCACCTCGTCGAGCCGGGTCTGGCCCTTGAACGCATAGGGCAGGCCGACGATCACCATGCCGTGGTGCAGCAGCACGACATGCGTGGTCAGGATCGTGCTCTCCTGGCCGCCGTGCTGCGTGGCGCTGCTCGCGAACACCGAGCCGACCTTGCCCACCAGCGCGCCCTTGGCCCACAGGCCGCCGGTCTGGTCGAGGAAGCTCTTCATCTGCGCGGCCATGTTGCCGTAGCGCGTGGGCACACCGAAGACGATGGCATCGTAGTTGGCCAGATCGTCGACCTGGGCCACCGGCGCCGCCTGGTCGAGCTTGAAGTGCGAGGCGCGCGCCACGTCCTCGGGCACGAGCTCGGGCACCCGCTTGATGTCGACCGCGGCGCCGGCGCCGCGCGCGCCTTCGGCCACCGCCTCGGCCATCTTCTCGATGTGGCCGTAGCTGCTGTAGTAGAGAATCAGAACCTTCGCCATCGGATGCTCCGCGCTGTCGCTGTAGTGGCGTTCATTGTCGGGTTCGAGGGCGGGCGTCGCCTTCGCCCGCGGCGAACGCTGGCTTCAAGCGCGTGCAACGGCCGCGCGCTGTTGCTCGCGCTCTCGCTCGCGCCCGCGCGCCCTCGCGCCGACGGATTGGGCCGCGTCCGGCGCGCCGCCACGCGCCCGCTCACGCCTCGACCGCGCCATGCCCAGAGACCTCGGTACCCGCATCGGGCGCCAGCCGCGCCACCACCGCCAGCGAGGCGAGCGAGATGAGCGCCACGGCGACGAAGGCGCGGCCGAAATCCTCGCTCACGAGCGCGCTGCGCCCGTCGACGGCGCGCGACAGGTCGAGCAGCAGCGCCGCGAGGGCAACCCCGGCCGAGAGCGACAGCTGCTGCACGACGGCGGAGAACGAGGTGGCGCTGCTCATGCGTGCGGGATCGATGTCGGCATAGCCGAGCGTGTTCAGGCTGGTGAACTGCAGCGAACGGAAGAAGCCGCCGGCCAGCAGCACAGCGACGATCAGCGCGTGCGGCGTGGCGACGCCGAACAGCGCGATCGCCGCCACCAGCGCGCTGCTGATGACGGCGTTGGCGGCGAGCACGCGCCGAAAGCCCCAGCGCCGCAGGATCGGCGTGGCCACCAGCTTCATCGTCACCGCGCCCAGCGCCGAGACGAAGGTGAGCGTGCCGGACTGGAACGCGCTCATGCCGAAGCCGACCTGCAGCATCAGCGGCAGCAGGAACGGCAGCGCGCCGGTCGCGATGCGAAACAGCAGGCCCGCCGTGATCGAGGCGCGAAAGGTGTGGATGCGCAGCAGCCCCAGGTCGAGGATGGGCGCCGCGCTGCGCCGCGCGTGGCGCAGGTACAGCGCCAGCAGCACGGCGCCCAGCGCCATCGTCGCCGGCGCCGCCAGGCCCTCGCCGCTGCGGCTGCCCGCCAGCGTGAAGCCGAAGATCGCCAGCGCCAGCCCGCCGCCGGCAAGCACGGCGCCCTTGGCGTCGAGCGCAGGCGGCTGTGCGGCGCGCGCCTGCGGCACGAGCACCAGGGCGGCGGCCAGGCCCGCCACGCCCACCGGCACCTCGAGCCAGAAGATGCCGCGCCAGTGGTAGTAGGTGGTGATGAAGCCGCCCACCGGCGGCCCCATGATGGGCGCGAACAGGGTCGGAATGGCGAGCCAGGCCATGGCCGCGAGCAGCTCGCGCTTGGGCACCACGCGCAGCAGGATGAGGCGGGCGATCGGCAGCATCATTGCCCCGCCCAGCCCCTGCACGAAGCGGAGCGCCACCAGCATCGCCAGGCTGCCGGCCAGCGCGCAGGCCACCGAGGCGAGCGTGAAGACGGCGATCGCCAGCGCGAACACGGTCCTGGCGCCGAAGCGCTCGGCGCACCAGCCGCTCACGGGGATGAAGATCGCCAGCGCGACGTAGTAGGCCGTGAACGCGAGCTTGAGCGTCACCGGGTCGACGCCGAGGTCGCGCGCCATTGGCGCCAGCGACGTGGCGATAACCGTGCCGACCAGGTTCTCCATGAACAGCGCGCTGGCCACCACCAGCGTGAGCGCGCGCGTCGAGGGCATCGTTCGGGCGGCGCTCAACGCGCCGGCGCGGCGCTGCGCCGGGCGCGTTTGCTGCGGTACATGGCCTCGTCGGCGCGGCGCAGGAAGTCGGCCGTCGATTCGGGCGGCGCATAGTCGACGATGCCTGCGCTCGCGCCGAGCGTGCCCTCGGCAAAGGGCCCGGCGCAGCCGCCCAGCCGCGCCTGCAGGCGGGCCGCCACCTCGCCGGCGTGCAGGGCCGTCGTGTCGGGCAGCAGCAGCGCGAACTCGTCGCCGCCGATCCTGAAGGCCAGATCGACCTTGGCGCGCGCGACCGTGCCGAGTGCGGCGGCGAACTGCCCGAGCGCGCGATCGCCGGCGCCATGCCCGGCGCTGTCGTTGAGCTGCTTGAAGCGGTCGAGGTCGAAGCAGATCAGGCCGAGCGGGCGCGCGTAGCGCCGCGCACGCGCGCACTCGCGCTCGAGCGCCTGCTCGAAGCTGCCGCGGTTGAGCAGGCCGGTCAGCCGGTCGGTGCGCGCCATGAGCTGCACCATGCGGTGCTCGCGCCGCACGAGATCCACCAGCAGCGCGATCACGGCGCCGCCCACGACCTCGGTGATCCACTCGCGCGGCGTGCTCGGCAGCCGGCCGGTCTCGGCGAGTTCGGTCAGCGTCGGCGTCAGCACCAGCAGGTACAGCCAGCCGATGCGGCCCGTCGTCGGCGTCGCGGTCTTCATCTGCGGCGGGCCGCGTGCGCGGTCGATCAGCGCCGCGGCGCCAGCGCCCCGCGCGCCTCGGCCGCCGTCTCGTAAAGATGCGCCGCCACGCCGCGCGCGGCCAGCGCGGGGCCGAGCTTGGCGCGCAGGAAGCCGCTCGTCGTGTAGCGCGTGACGTCGACGTAATGGCGCTCGACCAGTTCGCGCACCATCGCGGCCCAGTCGTCCTGCACCTGCTCGTCGAGCACGAAGTGGTCGTAGTTGATCACGCCATACACCTTGTGCCCGAGCGGCGCCAGGCGCGACTCGATCTCGGCGCGCACGGCCTCGACATCGGCGCGCGTGCGGATCGTCAGGTGCTCGAAGTTGACGAAGAAGGTGCGGCTCGCCGCGTCGTAGGTGAAGCGCTCGGCCAGCGGCAGCAGCAGCAGCCGCGCGCGCAGTCCCATCGGTGCGTCGGCGAAGATGGCCGCCTCCATATCCCGGGGCGGGCGCTCGATCACGGGCCTGAAACCCATGCGCGCGACGACGTCGCGCTCGACGTCGAGGCCCGGCGCCACCTCGAGCAGCTCGAGGCCGCGCGCGTGCAGCCCGAACACCGCGCGGTCGGTGACGTAGAGCACCTGCTGGCCGCGCCGCCAGGCCTCGCGGCCGCTGAAGGTGCGCTGCTCCACCTCGCGCACCAGCTTGGGCGCGCCGTCGGCCTCGAAGCTGCCGACGAACACCAGGCGCTGCGCGGTCTGGCTGATGTTGATGAAGCCGCCGGCGCCGGCCAGCCGCGTGCCGAAGCGGCTGACGTTGACGTTGCCCTCGGCGTCGGCCTGGGCCAGGCCGAGGAAGGCGAGGTCGAGGCCGCCGCCGTCGTAGAAGTCGAACTGGTAGGGCTGGTCGATCACCGCCTGCGTGTTGACGGCGGCGCCGAAGTTCAGGCCCGCGGCCGGGATGCCGCCCACGACGCCCGGCTCGGCGGTGAGCGTCACGAGGTCGATCACGCGCTCCTCAGCGGCCACCGCGGCCACGCCCTCGGGCATGCCGATGCCGAGGTTGACCACCGCGTTGGGCCGCAGCTCGAGCGCCGCGCGCCGCGCGATGATCTTGCGCTTGCCGGCGTGCATCGGCGCCACGCTGGCCGCCGGCACGCGCAGCTCGCCGGCGAAGGCCGGGCTGTAGGGCTCGGCGAAGGTCTGCCAGTGGTGCTCGGGCTTGTCGGCCAGCACGACGCAGTCGACCAGGATGCCCGGCACCTTGACCTGGCGCGGCGGCAGCGAATGCGCCTCGGCCAGGCGTTCGACCTGGGCGATGACGATGCCGCCCGAGTTGCGCGCCGCCATCGCGATGGCCAGGCTTTCCAGCGTGAGCGCCTCGCGCTCCATCGTCAGGTTGCCGTCGGGGTCGGCGGTGGTGGCACGGATGAAGGCCACGTCGACCGGGAAGGACTTGTAGAAGAGGTATTCCTCGCCGTCCAGCGGCATCAGGCGCACGCGCTGCTCGGAGCTGGCGCGCGCACGCTCGTTGATGCAGCCGCCGCCGTGGCGCGGGTCGACGAAAGTGCCCAGGCCGACTCGGCTCAGGTGCCCGGGCTTGCCTGCCGCGATGTCGCGGAACAGATGCGAGATCACGCCCTGCGGCAGGTTCCAGGCCTCGATCCTGTTTTCCACCGCAAGCTTGCCCAGCGCCGGCACCAGGCCCCAATGGCCGCCGACGACGCGCGCCACCAGGCCCTCGTGCCCGAGGTGGTTGAGGCCGCGCGTCTTGCCGTCGCCCTGCCCGGCGGCATAGACGAGCCCGATGCCGCGCGGCGCGCCCTGGGCGAGGAAGCGCTGCTCGAGCGCCACCGCCAGGCCCTCGGCAAAGCCGATGCCGACGAAGCCGCTGGTGGCGATCATGTCGCCGTCGCGCACCAGTTGCACCGCCTCGGCGGCACTCACGACCTTGCCCTTGCCGCCGGCGCGCAGGCCGGCGATGCGCTCGAGGCGCGACGCGTGTTCGCTCATCGGCGGCTCCCTCGCCTCACGGACGCGCGTCGAAGGTGTTGCAGCCCTTCACGCTGCCGCCCTCCATTCCGCGCTTGAACCAGGCCACGCGCTGCTCGGAACTGCCGTGCGTGAAGCTCTCGGGCACGACGCGGCCGCGCGCGGCGCGCTGCAGCGTGTCGTCGCCGATCTGCGCCGCCGCGTTCAGCGCCGATTCGACGTCGCCGCGCTCGAGCCAGCCCTTGCCCTGCTGGCTGCGCTGCGTCCACAGGCCGGCCAGGCAGTCGGCCTGCAGTTCCACGCGCACCGACAGCGCATTGGCCTCGCGCGGCGCCAGCCGCCCGCGCATCGCGTCGACCTTGCCGGTGATGCCGAGCAGGTTCTGCACATGGTGCCCGACCTCGTGCGCCACGACGTAGGCCTGCGCGAATTCGCCCGGCGCGCCCAGGCGCCGCGCCAGCGTGTCGAAGAACTCGAGGTCGAGGTAGACCTTGCGGTCGCCCGGGCAGTAGAAAGGCCCCATCGCCGACTCGCCGGTGCCGCAGGCGGTGGCCGTGGCGCCGCGGAACAGCACCAGCTTGGGCTCCTCGTAGACCGAGCCGGCGCTGCGAAAGACCTCGCCCCACACGCGCTCGGTGTCGCGCAGCACGGTGGAGACGAAGGCGGCCGAGCGGTCGTCGGCGGGCGGCGCGGGCGCGCGCTGCTGCGGCTGCTCGATCGCCGGCGGCGCGCCCTCGCCGCCCAGCAGGCCGAGCAGGGTGAGCGGGTTGACGCCCAGGATCCAGCCCGCGATCAGGGCTACGACCACGGCGCCCAGACCGATGCCGCGCCCGCCGATCGGCAGCCCGCCGCCCGCGCCGCGTCGGTCCTCGACGTTGCTGCTCTGCTCCTGGCCTTCCCACTTCATCGTCCGTTCCCCCAGGCGCGCCGCGCCCCGCTCAGGTCTTGGGCAAGGTGACGCCGCGCTGGCCCTGGTACTTGCCGCCGCGGTCCTTGTAGCTGGTCTCGCAGACCTCGTCGCTCTCGAAGAACAGCACCTGCGCGCAGCCCTCGCCGGCGTAGATCTTGGCCGGCAGCGGCGTGGTGTTGCTGAACTCCAGCGTCACGTAGCCTTCCCACTCGGGCTCGAAGGGCGTGACGTTGACGATGATGCCGCAGCGCGCGTAGGTGCTCTTGCCCAGGCAGATCGTCAGCACGTTGCGCGGGATGCGGAAGTACTCCACCGTGCGCGCCAGCGCGAAGCTGTTGGGCGGGATGATGCAGACGTCGGCCTCGATGTCGACGAAGCTCTTCTCGTCGAAGTTCTTCGGGTCCACCACCGTGCTGTGGATGTTGGTGAAGACCTTGAACTCAGGCGCGCAGCGGATGTCATAGCCGTAGCTGCTGGTGCCATAACTCACGATGCGCCGGCCGTCGGCACCGTGGCGCACCTGGCCGGGCTCGAAGGGGTCGATCATTCCGTGCTGCTCGGCCATGCGGCGGATCCAGCGGTCGCTCTTGATGCTCATGATGGATGGCTCGTCGTCACGCCGGCGGCGCGGCTGCGCCGATTCTAGGTAGGCGCTACGATGCGCCCGAGCACGCCGCCGCCCAGCCTCGTCCGCCCAGCCTCCTCCTCCGCAGTCCCATGACCCGCCTGTTCCGCCCCGCGCTCGATCTGCTCGTGCCCTACGCCCGCTGCCACCGCGACCGGCGCAACATCGCCACCCACCTCGTCGGCGTGCCGATGATGGTGCTGGCGCTGAGCGTGCTGCTGGCGCGGCCCGCGCTCGAAGTCGCCGGCTGGGCGGCCACGCCGGCGCGCGGCGGCTTCGTGCTGCTGGCGCTGTGGTACCTGACACGCGGCGCGCCCGCGCTGGGTGCGGCCACCGCGCTCGGCGTCGGCCTGCTGGTGGTGCTGGGGCACGGCGCGGCCAGCGGCGCCAGCCTGGCGTCGTGGCTGGCCTGGGGTCTGAGTCTGTTCGCGTTCGGCGGCAGCGCGGTGCTGCTCGGGCACTACTACGAGGGCCGCCGGCCGGCCTGCGCCGCCGACGCGGTCGGCGTGCTCGTCGGCCCGATGTTCGTCGCCCTCGAGATGCTCGGCGCCTGCGGCCTGCTGCGTCGGCTGCGCGCCGAGGTCGAGCGCCGCGCCGGGCCGACCACGCTGCGCGACCTCGCCCAGCCGCTGGCCCGGTGAGCGCTGCCGCGCCCATCGTCGTGATGGGCGCCGGGGCCGTCGGCGGCTTCGTCGGCGGCAGGCTCGCCGCCGCCGGCAACGAGGTGCACTTCGTCGGCCGCGCGGCCACGCTCGATGCCTGGCGCAGCCGGGGCCTGCGCCTCACCGATCTCGAGCAGGCCGAGCTGCGGCTGAGCGCCGGCGCGCTGCATCTGCACGAACAGCCGCCGGCGCTGCCCGGCGCACTCGTGCTGCTCACGGTCAAGTGCGGCGCCACGCGCGCCGCCGCGCTGCAGCTGGCGGCGGCACTGCCGCCGGGGACGCCGGTGCTGTCGCTGCAGAACGGCGTGCACAACGTCGAGCAGGCGACGGCGGCGGCACCTCGGCTCGCCTGGATCCCGGGCGTGGTGGCCTTCAACGTGGCCGAGCTGGCGCCGGGCCATCTGCATCGCGGCACCTCGGGCGGCATTGCCGCGGCGGCGCATCCGGCGCTCGCGCCATGGTTGCCGCGCCTGGCCGCGGCCGGGCTGCCGGTGCAGACGCACGCCGACCTGCAGCCCGTGCAGTGGGGCAAGCTGCTGCTCAACCTCAACAACCCGGTCAACGCGCTGGCCGGGCTGCCGTTGCGCGCGCAACTGCTCGACCGCGACTGCCGGCGCGTCACCGCCGCGCTGCAGGCCGAGGCGCTCGGCGTGCTGGCTGCCGCCGGCATCCGGCCGGCAAGCCTGACGCCGCTCGCGCCGCGCCGGGCCGTGCAGGTGCTGCGCCTGCCGACACCTCTGTTTCGCGTCGTCGCCGCGCGCATGCTGCGCATCGACGCCAGCGCGCGCTCGAGCATGGCCGACGACCTGGCGCGCGGCCGCCCGACCGAGATCGACGCGATCTGCGGCGCCGTGCTGCGCCTGGCGCAGGCGCATGGCCGCGACGCGCCGCTCAACCGGCGCATGGTCGAGCTGTTCGGCGCCCCGCGGCCGGCCACGCGCAGCGGGCAGGCCCTGCGGCAGGCGCTCGGCGTGTAGGGGCGCGGCCCGCCGGCGCTCGGGGCGCGGCCTGGCGCCTTCTGCGCATGCAGCCGCAAGGCAAGGCCGAAGTCGCACCGCGCCGACAACGCCGCCGGGTCCGGGGCTGTCCGGATTTCTGTGTGCGAAGCCTCGGAGACTTGTCCACGGCGGCGGTCGGTCGGCGCTTGCGACGAACCGGCCGACCGACGCGGTGGGCAAGTCGGTGCCGCCATGCTACAGGTCCGTTCGGGTGAACCGGTCGCCGTAGGCGATGGCGAACTGATTCATCGCCTCACGCCACTCACGCACCGTTCGGTGCCGGTCGTGCGCGATGTTGCGCAGCGCCAGCCAGATCAGCTTGGTGGCGGCATCGTCACTGGGGAAGTGACCGCGCGTCTTGATGATCTTGCGCAGCTGGCTGTGCAAGCTCTCGATGGCGTTGGTGGTGTAGATGAGCTTGCGCACCGCCGGCGGGTAGGCAAAGAACGGGATGACCCGCTCCCAGGCCCGGCGCCAGGCGGCCGCCACGTTGGGGTGGCGCCGGCCCCAGGCGCCGCGCTCGAACTCGGCCAGCGCGGCCTCGGCCGCTTGGGCGTTGAGCGCCGTGTACACCGGGCGCAGGGCCGCGGCCAGTTGCTTGCGGTCCTTCCAGCTGGCGTACTCGAGGCTGGAGCGGATCAGGTGCACGATGCACGTCTGCAGCGTCGTGGCCGGGAACACCGCCTCGAGCGCCTCGCCGATGCCCTTGAGCCCATCGGTGACGGCGATCAGGATGTCGCTCACGCCGCGCGTCTTGAGGTCGTTGAAGACCTTCAGCCAGAACTTGGCGCCCTCGGTGTTCTCGATCCACAACCCGAGCACGTCGCGCGTGCCGTCGGCCAGCACCCCCAGCGCCAGGTAGATCGCCTTGTTGCGAACCACACCCTCGTCGCGGATCTTCACGCGCAGCGCGTCGAAGAACACCACCGGATACATCGGCTCGAGCGGCCGGCTCTGCCACGCCGTGACCTCGGCCATCACCTCGTCGGTGACCGAGCTGATGAACTCGGCCGACACCTCGCAGCCGTAGTGCTCGGCGACGAAGGCCTGGATCTCGCGCACCGTCATGCCGCGCGCGTACATGGCCACCACCTTGTCGTCGAAGCCCGTGAAGCGCCGCTCGTGCTTGGCGATGAGCAGCGGCTCGAACGTGCCCTCGCGGTCGCGCGGCACCTGCACCCGCACGGGGCCCGTGCCGGTGAGCACCGTCTTGGCGCTGGCGCCGTTGCGGTGGTTGCTGCCGGCCGTCGCGGGCCTGTCGGCACCCGCCGCGTAGCCCAGATGATGGCTCAGCTCCCCGCCCAGAGCGCGCTCGATCAGCGCCTTCTTGAACGCCACAGAGGCCTCCTCGACCTGGCCGGCCGTCATCGTCGTGCCACCCTCGAAGAACTGCTCAACCAGCTCCTTCGGGATCGCGGGGTATCTCGCCAGCGCTTGCAGCGCCGCCTTCGTCGTCTTCCTGCTTGGCATACATGCTCCTTGTCGTCATCATGCTATGCCTCGCACACAGAATTCCGGACAGGCTCCCGGGTCCGCCCTCTGCCCCTCTGCCCCTCTGCCCCTCTGCCCCTCTGCCCCTCTGCCCCTCTGCCCCTCTGCCCCTCTGCCTCTCTGCCTCTCTGCCTCTCTGCCTCTCTGCCTCTCTGCCTCTCTGCCTCTCTGCCTCTCTGCCTCTCTGCCTCTCTGCCTCTCTGCCTCTCTGCCTCTCAGCCCAGCAGCGTACGCAGCACCGCCGCCGCCTGCGCCACCTGCGCCGCGTTCACGTCCAGGTGCGTGACGGCGCGCACCGTGCGCGCGGCAAAGGCGGCCAGCAGCACGCCTTGCGCGCGCGCGCGCGCCACCAGCGTCGCCGCGTCCATCGCGCCGGGCGCGAGGTGCCAGATGACGATGTTGGTCTGCACCGTGGCGAGGTCGATCCGGACGCCGGCGCAGGGCGCGATCGCCTCGGCCAGCGTGCGCGCGTTGGCGTGGTCCTGCGCGAGCCGGGCGCGGTGGTGGTCCAGGGCATGCAGCGCGGCGGCGGCGAAGATGCCGTTCTGGCGCATCGCCCCGCCCAGCATGCGGCGCTGGCGGTCGGCCGCCGCGATCGCCTCGCGCCGACCGGCCAGCAGCGAGCCGCCCGGCGCGCCCAGGCCCTTGGAGAACGCCACCGCGACGAGGTCGAACGGCGCCGCCAGCTCAGCCTCGCTGCGGCCGCTGGCAACGGCGGCATTCCACAGGCGCGCGCCGTCGAGGAAGCTGGCGATGCCGCGCGCACGCGCCAGCGTACAGATGGCCTCGACCGCGGCCTGCGGGAAGACGAGGCCGCCGCCGCGGTTGTGCGTGTTCTCGATCTCGACCAGCGTCGTCGGCGGAAACACCGGCAGCCCGCGCGGCTTGATCGCCGCCTCGAGCTGCGCCGCCGTGAAGAGCCCGCCCTCGCCCACCTCGACGATCTGCACGCCGGCGTTGGCGGCGGCACCGCCCGTCTCGTGCCAGGCGGCGTGGCATTCGCGGCTGGCGACGACCTCGTCGCCCGGCCGCGTGAGGACGCGCAGCGCCACCTGGTTGGCCATCGTGCCGCTGGGCAGCCACAGCGCCGCCTCCTTGCCCAGCAGCTCGGCGCAGCGCTGCTGCAGGCGGTTCGTGCTCGGATCCTCGCCGTACTGGTCGTCGCCCACCGCGGCGGCGGCCATCGCGGCGCGCATGGCGTCGGTGGGGCGGGTGACGGTGTCGGAGCGCAGGTCGATCGGGGTCATGTCGGGTTCGCGGTTCATGGGTTCGGCCGCGCAGCGCGCCTGTCGCGGCTCGCGGCCCGTGAAGATGAAGATCGTGCCCGGTTCATGTCTTCACCAGCTGGCGGCAGCAGCGGTGAGGGGATGAGAACGGATCGGCGGCCCCGCGCCGCCTGGCGGCACGGACCGCGGCGCGCGCTCGCAGCGGCGCCCCCCGCGCCAGGACGTACGATGGGCCCGCCATGCGCACGTTCGACGATCCCGAGGGCCGACGCTGGCAGGCGGCGTTGCTCGAAGCCTCGTACGGCAGCTTCACGCTGTGCTTCAGCCCGCTCGCGGGCAGCGAGATGCACTGCAGACCCTGGCCGGCCGACGGCCGCTTCGAAGCCGCGGCCTTGCTCGCCGCGCTCGACGACGCCGCCCTGCGCACGCTGCTGGCCGAAGCAGCACGCCCGGAGCAGGCGAGCGGCATGGGCGGCGGCGGCATGTCCTGAAGCACGTTCCTGGCGCCGCCGCTGCGCGCCGCCTCAGCAGCGCAGCGCCGCGGCGGCGCTGGCGCGGATGCCCTGCAGCACGGCCTCGTCGAGGCCGACGTTGTTGTGCTCGAGCACGCGCTCGGCGCGGTAGCTCGAGCGCACCAGCGGGCCGCTCACCACTTCGACGAAGCCCTTGGCCAGCGCCAGCTCGCGGTAGCGCAGGAACTGCTCGGGCGTGACGAAGCGCTGCACCGGCAGGTGGTTGCGCGTCGGGCGCAGGTACTGGCCGAGCGTGACGACGTCGACGCCGGCGGCACGCAGGTCGTCCAACGCCTCGTCGATCTCGGCGTCGGTCTCGCCCAGACCCAGCATCAGGCTGGTCTTGGACACGGTCTGCGGCGCGTGACGCTTGGCAAAGCGCAGCACCTGCAGCGTCTGCGCGTAGCCGGCGCGCGCGTCGCGCACCGGGTGCGTCAGGCGCCTGACCGTCTCCAGATTCTGCGCGTAGGTGGCGAGGCCGGCGTCGAGCACGCGCGCGACCAGCTCATGCCGGCCCTGGAAGTCGGGCGTCAGCGCCTCGACCGCGGTCGCGGGCATGCGCTGGTGGATCGCCGCGATGCAGGCGGCATAGTGGCCGGCGCCGAGGTCGGGCAGATCGTCGCGGTCGACGGAGGTGAGCACCACGTACTGCAGGCCCATCAGCCGGACGGCGTCGCCCACGTTGGCCGGCTCCTGCGCATCGAGCCAGCCGCGCGGGTTGCCGGTGTCGACCGAGCAGAACCTGCACGCTCGCGTGCACACCGAGCCCATCAGCATCAGCGTCGCCGTGCCGCGGCCCCAGCACTCGGCGATGTTCGGGCACTTGGATTCGGCGCACACCGTGGCCAGCCGGTGCGTGCGCACGATGTCCATGATCGCCTGGTAGCGCGCGCCGCCGGGCACGCGCACGCGCAGCCAGGCCGGTTTGCCCGCGGCGTCGGGCATCTGCGTCAGCGCGCTCGGCTTGATGCCGTCGACCACCGCGCGCGTGCCCTGCGCGTTCGTGACCTTGGTGCCCGACGGCGGCCGCGGGCTGGTGCCGATCGTTTCGTTCATGCCGGATGAACCCCCTGCTGCAGCGGCTGGCGCAATGCGCCGCCGACATCTGTTCATGCTAGCAGCCGGCCGCCGCCGCAGTGCGCCCGCCGCGCCATGCCCATGGCCGACGCGCGGCGCGCGCCCGCCCTCGTCCGCAAACGGTGCGAGCACCCGGGGCGGCCGATCCGCGCAGGCCGCGACGCGATGTGATAGCTTCTCCGGCCGCAGGAATGCCTCCTGCAAGGACACGCCGAATGCCCCATCCGATGCGACGCGCCGTCGTGCGCCTGCTGCCTGCCCTGGGCGCTCTTGCCGCGGCCGCGGCCGCACGCGCGCAGGGCCGGGACGACAAGGCCGACAAGGTCGACAAGGTCGACAAGGTCGTCTACCACTTCGACAACGCCGCGGCGCAGGCCACCAAGGGCCTGCGCAACATCCGCAACCACCTGGACGTAGCGCCGCAGACGCAGATCGTCGTCGTCACGCACGCCGACGGCGTCGATTTCCTGATGGAAGGCGCCAAGGACGCGCGCAATCCGGACATCGAGTACGCCGCGCTCGTGAGCGCGCTCAAGGCGCGCGGCGTGCGCTTCGAGGTGTGCGAGATCACGCTGCGCAACCGCGCCCTGAAGAAGGAGCAGTTCATCATGGACGCCGACTTCACGCCCTCGGGCGTGGTGCGCGTGGCGCAGCTGCAGAACCGCGAGCGCTTCGCCTACATCAAGCCGTGAGCGCGGCCGAGCGCGGCGCGCAGGGGAACGCCATGTTCAAGCGCATCGACCACATCGAACTCGTCACCGCCGACGAAGAGCGCGCGCTGCGCTTCTACACCGGAGTGCTGGGCTTCGAGCTGCGCTCGCGCCTGGAGATCCCGGACCTCAAGCTCGCCTACCTCGACCTCGGCGGCACGACCGTCGAGCTGATGACGTTCACGCAGATCGAACCGGCGCCGCGCAGCGAAGGCGAACGCCTGGGCTGGCGCATGATGGCGCTCGAGGTCGAGGACATGCAGGCGGCGCTCGCCGCGCTCGCGGCCAAGGGCGTCGCCTGCAGCTGGGGGCCGCTGCAGCGCCCGAGCTACGCGCGCGCCGAGATCCGCGACCCCGACGGCAACGCGATCGAGTTGCGCCAGTGGCTGGCGCGCTGAGAGCGCGCGCCGGTGCGGGCGCGGCATGCCGGCGGCGCGCGCGGCGATCGCCGCCGCCGGCCGGCACGCATCGGGCTCGGACGCGCGCGACTGTCGCGCCGGCGGCTCCGCGCTCGCGGTTGAACCCTCTCCTACCCCCCCCGGGAAACTTTGTATAGGCAAAGTCGGCTTGATCGCCGATACTGTCGGCATCGCTGCCCGCTCGCCGGATGCTCCGATTGCGTTCCCGAGGCGCAATGCGTCCGCCGGCTGGACGATTCCCCGCCGACCGGTCGCGGTCGGCATCCGCCAACGCCCCTCACCTTCACACCGGAGTCGACATGTCCCGATCGATGAGAAGTCCCGTGTACCGCATGCTGACGACCGGTGTGCTCGCCGGCGCCGCAACGCTGGCCGCGGCCCAGGAGACCAAGGTCACGATCGCCATTTCCGGCTGGACCGGCTTCGCACCGCTCACGCTGGCGCGCGAGGCCGGCCTGTTCAAGAAGCAGGGGCTGGACGTGAGCATCAAGAAGATCCCGCAGAAGGACCGGCACCTGGCGATCGCATCGGGCGACGTGCAGTGCGCCGCCACATCCACCGAGACCTGGATCGTCTGGAACGCCAACGGCGTGCCCACGATCGAGTACTTCAAGATGGACCAGGGCATGGGCGCCGACGGCATCGTCGCGCGCCCGGGCATCGAGAAGGTGTCCGACCTGCGCGGCAAGACCATCGCCGTGTCCTCGCCCGGCACCAATCCGTACTTCACGCTGGCGTGGATGCTCAAGAAGAACGGCCTGTCGCTCAAGGACGTCAAGTTGACGACGCTCGAGCCCGGTCCCGCCGCCAGCGCCTTCGTGGCCGGCCAGAACGGCCTGGACGCGGCGGTGACCTACGAGCCCTACCTCAGCCAGGTGCGCGACAAGCCCGAGTCGGGCAAGCTGATCGCCAGTTCGATCGAGTACCCCATCGTCTTCGACTCGTTCGGCTGCTCGACCAAGTTCATGAAGGAGAACCCGAAGGCGGCCAAGGGGCTGATGGAAGGCTACTTCGACGCGCTCGACATGATCGCCAGGGAACCGGCCAAGAGCTTCGAGATCATGGGCGCCGACGTCAAGCAGACCGGCGAGCAGTTCAAGAAGTCGCAGTCGATGATCCGCTGGGCCGACCGCGCCGCCAACCGCAAGTTCTTCGAAGGTGAGCTGCAGGCGTTCAACAAGGACGCGGCGGCCCTGCTGCTCGAAGCAGGCGTGATCAAGGCCATCCCGGCACTCGACGCGATCTACGACGCGAGTTTCGTGCGCGACAGCCGCGGCAACTGAGATGCAACCCGCCACGCCCGGCGTCGCGCCGCCGTCGGCGCCGGAGCCGCAGACCGCCGCTGCCTCGCCGGCGGCGTCCGCGCGCCGCCGGCCGATGAAGCTGATGGCGCCGGTCGGGCGCCAGGCACGCATTGCGCTCGGCGTGGCGTTCTTCGTCGTGTTCCTGTCCATCTGGGCGCTGGCCGCGGGCTCGGGCATCGTGCCCAAGGGGTTTCTCGCGTCGCCGCTGGAGACGCTGCGCGCCGGCTGGAGCCTGTTCGCAACCCAGGGGTTCACCGTCGACGTCGGCGTGACGGTCTGGCGCGTGGTCGGCGGCTTCGTGATCGCCGCGGTGATCGCGGTGCCGCTGGGCATCGCGATGGGCGCGTACAAGCCGGTGGAAGCGTTCTTCGAACCCGGCGTGTCCTTCGCGCGCTATCTGCCGGCGTCGGCGTTCATTCCGCTGCTGATCCTCTGGGCCGGCATCGGCGAGACGCAGAAGCTCGCGGTCATCTTCATCGGCTGCTTCTTCCAGCTCACGCTGATGGTCATGATGATCGTCAGCGCCACGCGGCGCGATCTGGTCGAGGCCGCCTATACCCTCGGCGCCAAGGACTCCGGCGTCATCCGGCGGGTCATGCTGCCGGGCGCCGCACCCGAGATCGCCGAGGCGTTGCGGCAGGTGCTTGGCCTGGGCTGGACCTACGTTGTCGTGGCCGAACTGATCGGCGCTGCCTCGGGCATCGGCCACATGATCACCGACAGCCAGGCGCTGATGGCCACCGACAACATCATCGCCGGCATCGTCGTGATCGGCGTCGTCGGGCTCGTTTCGGACCTGCTGTTCAAGAAAGTCAACCAGTGGCTGTTTCCCTGGAGCCTGATGCGATGAGCCGGCTGTCGATTCGTGGCGTGGGCAAGGTCTTCCCCGGCGGCCGCGGCAGCGCGCCGACCACGGCGCTGCTGCCGGTGAGCCTGGAGGTGGCCGACAACGACTTCATCACCGTGCTCGGGCCCTCGGGTTGCGGCAAGTCGACGCTGCTGCGCCTGATCGCCGGGCTCGAGACGCCGAGCAGCGGCGTGGTCCTGCTCGACAACCAGCGCATCGAGGGGCCGGGCGCGGATCGCGGCGTCGTGTTCCAGAGCTACACGCTGTTTCCCTGGCTCACGATCGCGCAGAACATCTGCTTCGGCCTGCGCGAGCGCGGGCTGCCCGCGGCCGAGCAGAAGGAACGCAGCGACTACTTCATCGCCAAGGTCGGACTGCGCGGCTTCGAGAACCATTACCCCAAGCAGCTCTCGGGCGGCATGCAGCAGCGCACCGCCATAGCGCGCGCGCTGGCCAACGACCCCAAGATGCTGCTGCTCGACGAGCCCTTCGGCGCGCTCGACAACCAGACGCGCGTGCTGATGCAGGAGCTTCTGCTGGGCATCTGGGAGTCGGCGCGCAAGACGGTGCTCTTCGTCACCCACGACATCGACGAAGCCATCTTCATGGCCAGCCGGGTGGTGGTGTTCAGCGCGCGGCCGGGCCGCATCAAGACCGAGATCGCGGTCGACTTCCCGCACCCGCGCCACTACACGATCAAGACCTCGCCGCAGTTCATGCAGCTCAAGGCGCGCCTCACCGAGGAGATCCGCGCCGAGTCGATGGCCGCGGCTGCGCATTGACGGCGCGGCACGCGCTGCCCCGGTCGCGGCCGCAGGCAGGGGCCGGGCGCCGCTCCGGGCTTCACCTGGGCGCGTTCGGAAAGAACAGCTGCTCGCCGCCGATGCGGTACTCGGCGATCGCCGCCTGCCCGGCCGGCGACACCACCCAGTCGGCGAAGGCCTGCGCCGGCGCGGCCTTGACGTGCGGGTGGCGCGCCGGGTCGACCACCATCACGCCGTACTGGTTGAACAGGCTCTTGTCGCCTTCGACCAGGATCCTGAGTTCACCCCGGTTCTTGAAGGCGAGCCAGGTGCCGCGGTCGGTGAGCACGTAGGCGTTGCTCGACGAGCCGATGTTGAGCGCCGGCCCCATGCCGCAGCCGCATTCGCGGTAGCCGGCCGGCTTCGCGCCGGCCAGGTCGATGCCGGCGGCCTTCCACAGCCGCAGCTCGGCCATGTGGGTGCCGCTGCGGTCGCCGCGCGAGATGAAGGGCGCGCCGGCGGCGGCGATCTTCTTCAGCGCGGCGGCGATGTCGTTGCCCCTCACCTTCGCCGGATCGGCGGCCGGCCCGACGAGCACGAAGTCGTTGTACATCACGGACACGCGCTTCTTCGCGTAGCCCTCGGCGACGAACTTCTCCTCGGCCGCGGTGTCGTGCACGAACACGACGTCGGCGTCGCCGCGGCGCGCCATGTCCAGCGCCTGCCCGGTGCCCACCGCCACCACGCGCACCTGGATGCCGCTGGCCTGCGCGAAGCGCGGCAGCAGGTGGCCGAACAGGCCCGACTGCTCGGTCGACGTGGTCGAGGCCATCACGATGAAGCGCTCCTGGGCGCCCGCGCGGTCCGGCGCAGCGAGCGGCAATGCGGCGGCCAGGGCCAAGAGCGCCGTGCAGATACGTCGGCGCAGGTCGGTCAGAGCCATGGCAGTTCCCCTTTCAGGAAGTGAGCTGCCGCGGCGGGCAGCGGGTCGTTGAAGAAGCGCTCGACCGGCAGGTCCACCCGCAGGCGCCCGCAATCGAGATAGGCGACGCGACGCGCCAGGCGCTTGGCCTGGCCGAGGTTGTGCGTGCTCATCACCACCGTGACGCCGTCGCCGGCGATGCGCTCGATCAGCGCCTCGACCTCGCGCTTGGCGCCGGGGTCGAGGCTGGCCGTCGGCTCGTCGAGCAGCAGCAGGTCGGGTGCCAGTGCCCAGGCCCGTGCCAGCGCCAGGCGCTGCTGCTGGCCGCCGGACAGCGTCGTCGCTGCGCGCGCGGCGAGGTCGGTCAGGCCGACGCGCGCCAGCGCCTCGTCGGCGCGCGCGGCGCGCTCGGCGCCGCGCACGCCGCGCAGCCACAGCGCGAGGCGCAGGTTGGCGCGCACCGTCAGGCGCAGCAGGAAGGGCCGCTGGAACACCATCACCACCGACGGCGCCGCGCCGTGCAGCGTGCGCCTGCCTTCGTGCGGCAAGAAGCCGTGCAGCAGGCGCAGCAGCGTCGTCTTGCCCGAGCCGTTGGCACCGACCAGCGCCAGCCGCTCGCCGCGCCGCAGTTCGAGATCGACCTCGCGCAGCGCGGTCACGGCGCCGAAGTGCACCGACGCACCGGCCAGCGTGAGCAGCGGCGCCATCAGGCGAACACCTCGCGCGCCAATGCGCTGCGGCCCTGCACCGCGCCTACGACGAGGTTGATGAGGCCGACGACGCCGAGCAGCACCACGCCCAGCGCGAGCGCCAGCGGCAGATCGCCCTTGCTCGTCTCGAGCGCGATCGCGGTCGTCATCACGCGCGTGATGCCGTCGATGTTGCCGCCGACGATCATCACGGCGCCGACTTCGGAGACGGCACGGCCGAACGCGCTCAGCACGATGATCAGCACGCCGAAGCGTTCGTGCAGCAGCATCAGTGCGCCGGCCGTGAGCGGGCCGGCACCGAGCGAGCGCAGTTGCTCGCCGCCTTCGACGAGTGCGTCGAGCACGAGGCGGCGCGCCAACGCCGCGATCAGCGGCACGACGAGGATGCTCTGCGCGATCACCATCGCCGTCGGCGTGAACAGGATGCCGAGTTCGCCCAGCGGGCCGGCGCGCGACAGCAGGAGATAGACGAGCAGGCCCACCACCACCGAGGGCAGCGCGAGCAAGGTGTTGACGGCCCACACCAGCGCAGCGTGGCCGGGCAAGCGCGCCACCGCCAGCCAGGTGCCCAGCGCCAGCCCGGCCGCCGCGCCGAGCAGGCAGGCCGTGCCGCTCACGCGCAGCGACAGGCCGACGATGGCGAGCAGCGCCGGGTCGGCGCGCAGGATCAGCGTGGCGGCGAGGGTCAGGCTTTCGACAACCGTGCTCATCGGGGAATGCGGGGGCGGCCCGGCAGACCCGAGGCACGCCGGGATTCTCGCAACGCCCTCGCGCGCCGGCGATATGAAACCTTCTGCATAGAGGTCTGCCCGTAGGACAATGCGCCGATGTTTGCCCTGCCCCGCGTGCGCCGAGACGATGTCCGAGCTCGGTGAATCGCCGCTGAGCGCGGGCGAACGGCACCTGAGCGTCGACGAGGCGCGCGCGGCGATCGCCGCTGCGTTGCGTCCGGTCACGGGCAGCGCGACCCTCCCGCTGGCCGCCGCGCTCGGGCGCATGCTGGCCGACGATGCCGTCTCGCCGATCGACGTGCCGGCGCACGACAACTCGGCGATGGACGGCTATGCCTTCGACGGCGGCGCGCTCGCCGCCGGCAGCGCACTCACGCTGCGCTGCGTGGGCACGCTGTTCGCCGGCGCACCGTTCGCCGGCAGCCTGCGCGCCGGCGAGTGCCTGCGCATCATGACCGGCGCCGTGATGCCCTCCGGGCTCGACACCGTGGTGCCGAGCGAGCTCGCGCGCGTCGAAGCCGCGCCTGGCGGCGAGCGCGTGCACATCGCCGCCGGCGTGGTCCGCGCCGGCGAGAACCGGCGCCGGCGCGGCGAGGATCTCGCTGCCGGCAAGCCGGCGCTGCGCGCCGGCCGCCTGCTGCGTCCGGCCGACCTCGGGCTGCTGGCATCGCTCGGCCACGAGCAGGTGACGGTGCGGCGAGCGCTGCGCGTGGCGCTCTTCTCCACCGGCGACGAGATCCGCGCGCCGGGCGCGCCGCTGCCGCCGGGCTGCGTCTACGACAGCAACCGCGCCAGTCTCGGCGGCGCGCTGCGCAGGCTGGGCGTCGAGGTCGTCGACCTAGGCCTCGTGCGCGACGACCCCGCCGCGCTGGCCGCCACGCTCGAGCAGGCCGTGGCGACCGCCGATGTCGTGCTCACCAGCGGCGGCGTCAGCATGGGCGACGCCGACCACGTGCGCGACGTGCTGGCGCGCATGGGCGAGGTCGCGTTCTGGAAGGTCGCGATGCGTCCGGGCCGCCCCTTCGCCTTCGGCCCGCTGCGCCGGCCCGGCGACGCGCCGCCGGCCTGGCTGTTCGCGCTGCCGGGCAACCCGGTGGCCGCGCTCGTCGCCTTCTATGCCTTCGCGCGCGATGCGCTGCTGCAGCTGGCCGGCGCCGAGCCCCGGCCGCTGCCGACGCTGCAGGCACGCTGCACGAGCGCGATCCGCAAACGCCCTGGGCGCACGGAATTCCAGCGCGGCATCGTCGAGCCGAGCGCCGAGCCGGGCGGCGGCTGGCAGGTCCGCCTCACCGGCGCGCAGGGCGCGGGCATCCTGCGCAGCATGAGCGAGGCCAACTGCCTGGTCGTGCTGCACCACGCGCAGGGCGCGGTGGCGGCCGGCGAGCCGGTGGACCTGTGGCTGTTCGACGGGCTGGTCTGAGAGCCGCCGCACGGGCTCTCTCATGCGGCTTCGCATTCGACACGCTGACGGCGTTGCGTCGCCTCGCCGTGCTTCAGCACTGTCTTCCGCTTCGCGCCTTGTTATCGCATTGAATGCGAAGCCGTATCAGCCGGCCACCACGCGCACCGGCGCGCGCTCGGGCTCGGGCTCGGAGTCGAAGCGCTCGCTGCCCGTGTAGCACAGGAAGTGGCGCTGCGCGGCGCGGCCGAACAGCGTCATGCCCAGGCGCGTGGCCAGTTCGTGGCCCATCGCGGTCACGCCGTTGCGCGAGACGACGATCGGCACGCCCATGCGCGCCGCCTTCATCACCATCTCGCTCGTCAGGCGTCCGGTGGTGTAGAAGACCTTGTCGCCGCCGCTCACGCCGCGCATCGCCATCCAGCCGGCGATGGTGTCGATCGCGTTGTGGCGCCCGACGTCCTCGACGAACATCAGCAGCTCGGCGCCCGCGAACAGCGCGCAGCCATGCACCGAGCCCGCCTTGCGGTGGATGCTCTGCTGCTGGCGCATCGTCTCGAGCAGGCGCTGCAGCGTGCCCTGGCGGATGCGCGCGCTCGCGGCGTCGGGCAGCCGCACGCCGTCGAGCTGCGCCAGCGCATCGCCGAACACCGTGCCCTGGCCGCAGCCGGTGGTGACGACGCGGCGCGCGGTCAGCGCGGCAAGGCCCGGCACGCCGGCGCGGGTGCGCACCGCGGCCGCCGACACGTCCCAGTCGACTTCGATCGACTCGACCTCGGCGGCGGCTTCGATCAGACGCTGGTTGCGCAGGTAGCCCAGCACCAGCAGTTCGGGGCAGGCGCCGAGCGTCATCAGCGTGACGAGCTCTTGCTTGTCGACGAACACCGTCAGCGGCCGCTCGATGGGAATGTGGATGCTGCGCCGCTCGCCGTATTCGTCGACGATGCGGATCTCGCGCAGCCACTCGCCCTGGGCGGCGCTGAGGCGGGGTGCGTCGGCGAGCAGGGGCCAGGCGTCGCCCGACGCGTCGCGCAGCGCGCGCGGCTCGGCGTCGCCGCCGGGGCGGCCCTGGAACTCGGCGCTGGCGCTGCTCATCGTCATTGGCCAAGGGCTCGAGGCGGCATCCTAAAGGCGAGCTCTTGCCGCTGCGGCCGGCGTGCCTATTTCTTCTTCTCGGCCGCCGCTGCGGGCGCGGCGGTCGGTGCCGCGGCCGCCGGCGCGTAGACGAACGGCCCCGGATCGGCGCAGGGCGGGGTCGCCGTCGGCGCGTTCGTCTTCTTGCCTTCCTTCTTGGCGTGCGCCAGGTAATCCGCCGCCACCTTGTCCTGCACCTTGCACAGCTGGTAGGCCTCGACCTTGCCATTCCAGGCCGCCTTGGCGGCGGTCTCGGCGGCCTTGGCCTTGGCTTCGTCGGACGGCGCCGGCAGCTTGGCCAGCGCGGACGCGCTGCCGAGGCCGAGGGCGAGCGTCGCGCCGACGACGGACGTGATCTTCATGGTGAGCCTCCGCGAATCAGAGCCTGTGAAGATATGAATCGCGCCCGCGTGGGGCTCCGCAAAGGGCCCAATCTAGGCGCGAAGCCGAAGCTGGGGTTGGGCCCCAGCGAGGCTTCGCAACAACGAGTGGGCCCTTCGCGGGGCCCCACCCGTAGGGCAGGGGTGCCCAAGGGCGCTGGGCCGCGTTGCGGCGCTTGCCCAGGCGGCCAGCCTGGGCTGCGCGCCGCGCCTTGCCCAGCGCCCTTGGGCACCCCTGCGCGGGCGTGATTCATATCTTCACAGGCTCTGAGCACTCGTGACGATGCGGCGACCTCGCGGCCGAGGCCGCGTGCGCCGATCGCCATCGGCATGCCGCAGCAGGCGGCGCGCATGCCGCCGCGGCGCAGGCCCCGGGGCTGGCGCGGCGCGGCTCGACGCGCGGGCCGGGCCGGAACGGTTCGTCGACGAAGCGCAGGTACCGCGGTCGCGACGGCGGAGCTGAAGTCACCCCCCGACCGGCAAGGGAGCGAAGCCGGCTGCGATCGCCGGCGCCTGCATCAGCCCTCGCGTTCGACGTCGGCCATGAAGTCGGCCCGCCGCATCGCATCGGCCTCGGCCATCAGCCGCGGGTAGACGCGCTCGAAGTCGCCGACGATCGCCGCAAGCGGCATGTCGTCGAAGGCGCCGTGCTGGCGCACGTACTCCATATGGCGCTGGCCGCTTTTGTCGAACGGGTGATAGATCGAGTCGCTGCGCCCGTCCCACTCCAGCGGCAGCAGCCCGAAGCGCTCGGTGAGCTCCAGGTTGAACGCGGGCGTGGCCTTGATCCAGCGGCCGTCGAGCCAGACGTCGACGTAGCCGTGCCAGGCGAACACGTCGCCGCCCATCACGCGGCGCAGACGCTCGGTACTGAGGTGGTTGCGCACGTCGGCGTAACCGACGCGCGCGCGCAGGCCGGCGGCCCGGCACGCCGCCGCCAGCAGCGCTGCCTTGGGCACACACCAGCCGTAGCCGAACTCGAGCACGGTGCTGGCGCGCATACCCGGCAGCGTGAGGTCGATGCGGTAGGGGTCGTAGCGAAAGCCGTCGCGCACCGCGTAGTACAGCGCCACGGCGCGTTCGCGGTCGTCGGCGCCGCGTGCGTGTTCCCGCGCGAAGGCCGCCACCGCGGGGTGGTCGCTGTCGAGCAGCGCGGTCGGCGCGAGCGTGGGGTCGCTCATGGGCAGCCTTTCGAGGTCGGGGAGGAAACGCGCCGGCGTGCCGCCCCGGGGCGCCACGCTCGATCGCGCGCGCTATTGTCGCCATGCGCGCCGCAGCCCGGCGCCGCAGCCCGGCGATACCGCCGCCCGCGTCGGCGAGAATCGACCTCAGCCAGGGAGTTTCCATGCAAGTGATCTGCCTCGATCTCGAAGGCGTGCTCGTGCCCGAGATCTGGATCGCGTTCGCCGAGCGCACCGGCATCGCCGCGTTCCGCCGCACGACGCGCGACGAGCCCGACTACGACAAGCTCATGCGCTGGCGCCTGGCGCTGCTGCGCGAGCACGGTCTCAAGCTGGCCGACATCCAGGCCGTGATCGCCGGCATGGCGCCGCTGCCGGGCGCGCGCGCCTTCCTCGACGACCTGCGCGAGCGCTTCCAGGTGGTGATCCTGTCGGACACCTTCTACGAGTTCGCCGACCCGCTGATGCGCCAGCTCGGCCGGCCGACGCTGATGTGCCACCGGCTGCGGGTCGACGAGGCCGGCTTCGTCGCCGAGTACCGGCTGCGCCAGAGCGACCAGAAGCGGCGCGCGGTCGAGGCATTCAAGAGCCTCAACTTCCGCGTCATCGCCGCCGGCGACTCGTTCAACGACACCGGCATGCTGGGCGCGGCCGACGCGGGCTTCTTCATCCACCCGCCGCCGGCCATCGCCGCGCAGTTCCCGCAGTACCCGGTGTGCTCGAACTACGCCGAGCTCGAGGCGGCCATCGACGCTGCCGCAGCGCGGCTGGCCGACTGAAGCGCAGCGCCCGCGGCAGCGGGCCGGGGATCGGGGACAGGCGGCGCGGCCGGCGTTCCTAGAATGGGCCGCAATGGCCCTGCTCCTGCTGCTCGTCGTTCTACCCTTCGCCGGCAGCCTGGTCGCCGCGCTGCTGCCGACCACGGCACGCAACCTCGAGTCGCTCTGGGCCGCCGCGGTGGCGCTGGCGGTGGCGCTGCCGCTGGCGCTGCTCTACCCGCAGATGGCCGCGGGCGAGATCCTGGTCGAGCGCTGGAGCTGGCTCCCGGGCCTCGGCGTGGACCTCGTCGTGCGCCTGGACGGCCTGGCCTGGATGTTCGCGCTGCTGGTGAGCGGCATGGGCCTGCTCGTCGTGCTGTACGCGCGCTACTACCTCTCGCCGGCCGACCCGACGGCGCGCTTCTTTGCGCTGCTGCTGGGCTTCATGGGCGCGATGCTGGGCATTGTGACGGCGGGCAACCTCGTGCTGCTGGCGCTGTTCTGGGAGCTGACCAGCCTGTACTCGTTTCTGCTGATCGGCTACTGGACGCACCGGCGCGACGCGCGGCGCGGCGCGCGCATGGCCTTCAGCGTCACCGCCGGCGGCGGGCTGGCGCTGCTGGCCGGCGTGCTGCTGCTCGGTCACATCGTCGGCAGCTACGAGCTCGACGCCGTGCTCGGCGCCGGCGAGCGTGTGCGCGCGCACGCCCTCTATCCGCTCGTGCTGGCGCTGCTGTTGCTGGGCGCGCTCACCAAGAGCGCGCAGTTCCCCTTCCACTTCTGGCTGCCGCAGGCGATGGCGGCGCCGACGCCGGTGTCGGCCTACCTGCATTCGGCGACGATGGTCAAGGCGGGCGTGTTCCTGCTCGCGCGGCTGTGGCCGGTGCTCGCCGGCACCGAGACCTGGTTCTGGGTGGTGGGCGGTGCCGGCCTGGCGACGCTGCTGCTGGGCGCCTACGCGGCGATGTTCCAGAACGACCTGAAGGGCCTGCTCGCTTACTCGACCGTCAGCCACCTCGGGCTCATCACGCTGCTGCTCGGCCTGAACAGCCCGCTGGCGGCGGTGGCGGCGGTGTTCCACACGCTGAACCACGCCACCTTCAAGGCCTCGCTGTTCATGGCGGTGGGCATCGTCGACCACGAGAGCGGCACGCGCGACCTGCGCCGCCTCGGCGGCCTGTACCGCGCGATGCCGATCACCGGCACGCTGGCCATCGTGGCCTGCGCGGCCATGGCCGGCGTGCCGCTGCTCAACGGCTTCCTGTCCAAGGAGATGTTCTTTGCCGAGACGGTGTTCGTGCGCGCGCACCCGGCGGTCGAGTTCGCGCTGCCGGCGGCGGCCACGCTGGCCGGTCTGTTCGCCGTCGTGTACGCGCTGCGTCTGGGTCACGGCATGTTCTTCGGACCGCCCGGCAACTGCCCGCGCCAGCCGTACGAGCCCGCGCGCTGGATGCGCGTGCCGATCGAACTGCTGGTGCTGGCCTGCGTCGTGGTGGGCACGCTGCCGAACTGGTCGATCGCGCCGCTGCTGGCGACCGCCGCGCGCCCGGTGGTCGGCGGCACGCTGCCCGAGTACAGCCTCGCACTGTGGCACGGCGCCGGCGCGCCGCTGGCGATGAGCCTCGTGGCCGGCGTCGGCGGCCTGCTCGTCTACCGGCGCTTCGGCGCGCGGCTCGAGCGGCGTCGCACCGGCGCCGCGCCCGGGCTGGGCGCGCTCGACGGCCAGCGCCTGTTCCACGCCGCGCTGGCCCTGGCCACGGACGCGGCACGCCGGGCACTGCGCCGGCTGTCGACGCGCCGGCTGCAGCCGCAGCTGGGCGCCATGGTGTCGGCCGCCGCGCTCGCCGGCCTGGCCTCGGTGCTGGCGGTGCCGCTAGCCTGGGGCGAGCGCTCGCGCGTGCCGCTCGCGCCCGAGTTCGTGCTGCTGTGGGCCGTGGGCGGCATCAGCGCCATCGGCGCCGCCTGGCTGGCGAAATTCCACCGCCTGGCCGCGCTCGTGCTGCTGGGCGTCGTCGGCCTCGTCGTCTGCCTCACCTTCGCCTGGTTCTCGGCGCCCGACCTTGCGCTCACGCAGCTCGCCGTCGAGGTGGTGACGCTGGTGCTGTACCTGCTCGGCCTGCGCTGGCTGCCGCGGCGCGTCGCGCGCGACGAGCCCGGCCCTGCCGTGCGCGCGCGCTGGCGGCGGCGGCGCGACTTCGTGCTCGCGCTCGCGGTCGGTGCCGGGCTCGCCACGCTGTCCTACGCGCTGCTCACGCGCCCGGTGCCGCCGGCGATCTCGCCGTTCTTCATCGCGCAGGCGCTGCCCGGCGGCGGCGGCCACAACGTCGTCAACGTCATCCTGGTCGACTTCCGCGCCTTCGACACGCTGGGCGAGATCACCGTGCTCGGCGCCGTCGCGCTCGGCGTCTACGCGCTGCTGCGGCGCTTCCGGCCGCCGCACGAGGCGAGCGTGCTGCCGCCGCAGCAGCGCGCCGTGCCCGAGGGCGCGCCGGGCGACCTGCAGATCGGTCCGGGCGGCACCGGACCGCGCGCGCTCGAAGTGCCCGCGGTGATGGTGCGGCTCGTGCTGCCGCTGGCGCTGGCGTTCGCCGCGCACCTGCTCTTGCGCGGCCACGACGCGCCCGGCGGCGGCTTCGTCGCCGGGCTGGTGGTGGCCGCGGCCATCATCGCGCAGTACATGGTCGGCGGCACGCGCTGGGTGGAGGCGCGGCTGGCGCTCGTGCCGGCGCGCTGGATCGCCGTCGGGCTGCTGCTCGCGCTCGGTACCGGCCTGGCGGCGCTGCCGCTCGGCTACCCCTTCCTCACCACGCACACGGCGCAGCTCGAGCTGCCGCTGTTCGGCGCGATCGCCCTGCCTTCGGCGCTGCTGTTCGACCTCGGCGTGTTCGCCGTCGTCGTCGGCGCCACGCTGCTGATGCTGACGGCCATCGCGCACCAGTCGCTGCGCGCGCAGCGCCAGCAGCCGGGCGTGGCCGACGCGGCGCCCGACGGCTGATGGAACTCGTCGTCTCGCTCGCCGTGGGTCTGCTGGCCGCCGCCGGCACCTGGCTGCTGCTGCGGCCGCGCACGTTCCAGGTGCTGATCGGGCTGGCGCTGCTGTCGTATGCGGTCAACCTGTTCATCTTCAGCGTCGGCAGCCTGGCACTGGCCAAGGAGCCGATCGTGCACGCGGGCCTGCCGGCCGACCTCGCGCACTACACCGATCCGCTGCCGCAGGTGCTGGTGCTGACGGCCATCGTGATCGGCTTCGCGACGACGGCGCTGTTTCTCGTCGTGCTGCTGGCCCTGCGCGGCCTGTCCGGCGGCGACCATGTCGACGGCCGCGAGGAGCCGCCTTGACGCCGCCACCCGAGCCGCTCGTCGTCGCGCCGGTGCTGCTGCCGCTGGCGACGGCGGCCCTGCTGTTCGGCCTGGGCGGGCGCCTGCGGCGGCTGCGTGCCCTGCTCGGCGTCGGCTCGGCCGTGCTCGGCCTGACGCTCGTCGCGGCGCTGGCCCTGCGCCTGCACGCCGAGCCGCTGCCGCTGGCCTACGCCGTGCACCTGCCGGGCAACTGGCCGGCGCCGTTCGGCATCGTGCTGGTGGCCGACCATCTGTCGGCGCTGATGGCGCTGCTGGCCGGCAGCGTGGGACTGGCGGCGCTGCTGTTCGCCCTCGCACGCTGGCAGCACGCCGGCGTGCATTTCCACCCGCTGTTCCAGCTCCAGCTCGCGGGCCTGTACGGCGCCTTCCTCACCGGCGACCTGTTCAACCTGTTCGTCTTCTTCGAGGTACTGCTGGCCGCGAGCTATGCGCTGCTCCTGCACGCCGGCGGGCTGGCGCGCGTGCGTGCCGGGCTGCACTACATCGCCGTCAACCTCGCCGCCTCGCTGCTGTTCCTAGTCGGCGTGGCCGTGCTGTACGGCGTGACCGGTACACTGAACATGGCCGACATCGCACGCGTGCTGCCGAGCGTGCCCGCGGGCGATCGCGGACTGCTGCACGCCGGCGCGGCCATCCTGGCCGTGGCCTTCCTGGCCAAGGCGGCGGCCTGGCCGCTGGGCTGGTGGCTGCCGGCCGCGTACAGCGCCGCCAGCGCACCGGCCGCCGCGCTGTTCACCATCCTCACCAAGGTCGGCCTGTACGCGCTGCTGCGCCTGTGGACGCTGTGGTTTGCGCCCGCTGCCGGCGCCTCGGCCGGCTTCGGCGGCGTCGCCCTGGTTTGGGCCGGACTGGTCACGCTCGGCTTCGCTGCGCTCGGCATGCTGGCCTCGCAGCAGCTGGGACGCCTGGCCGCCTACGGCGTCGTCGCCTCGTCGGGCACGGTGCTGGCCGCGCTGGGCTTCGGCGCGCCGGCGCTCACCGGCGGCGCGCTCTACTACCTCGCGAGCTCGACACTGGCAGCCTGCCTGCTGTTCCTGCTCGTCGAGCCGCTCGAACGCGCGCGCCAGGTGGAGCTCGGACCTCAGGATTTCGACGACGGCCACGCGGCCCTGCCGGCCTTCTTCGACGCCAGGCCGGCGCCCAGCATCAACCTGGACGACGACGAGCAGGCGCTCATCGGCCGTGCCTTTCCGGCCGCGCTGGCCTTCCTCGGTATCGCCTTCGTCGTCTGCGCGCTGGTCGTCGCCGGGCTGCCGCCGTTGTCGGGCTTCGTCGGCAAGCTCGCGCTGCTGCAGGCCCTGCTGCCGCTGGCCACGCCGGCGGCCGCGGTGATGTTCGTACTGCTGCTCGGCTCGGGACTGCTGGCGGCCCTCGCGCTGGTGCGTGCCGGCATGCGCCACTTCTGGAGTGCCGGCGAACGGCCGCCGCCGCAGCTGCGCCTGGTGGAAGGCACGCCGATCGCCGCGCTGGCGCTGGTGCTGCTCGCGCTGGCCGCGCAGGGCGGGCCGCTGCTCGATTACACGCGGGCCAGCGCAGATGCGCTGCACGAGCCGGCGCGCTACATCGAGGCCGTGCTGGGCGCCAGACCGCGTGAACGCGCCGCGGAGCCGGTATCGCGATGAAGCGCTGGCTGCCCTCGCCCTGGCTGTCGTTCGGCCTCGCCGCCGGCTGGCTGCTGCTGGCGCCGGCCCTCACGCCGGCGCAGGGGCTGCTCGCACTGCTGGTGGCCGTCGGCGTGCCCCTGCTCGTGCGCCGGCTGCGGCCGCGTGCCGGGGCGCTGCGCCGCTGGGGCGTACTGGCCCGGCTGCTGCTGCGCGTCTTGCGCGACATGCTGCACTCGGCAGGGGTGGTGGCGCGCGGGGTGCTGCGCCGCCGGCCGCCGCGCGGCACCCACGTGCGCATCCCGCTCGAGTTGCGCGACGTGCATGCGCTGGCCGCGCTGGCGATGATCACGGCGTTCATCCCGGGCACGGTGTGGAACGAGCTCGCGCCCGACCGCAGCGTGTTGCTGCTGCACGTCTTCGACCTCGGCGACGAGGCCGCCTTCGTCGCCCACTACAAGGCGGCCTACGAACGGCCGCTGCAGGAGATCTTCGAATGAGTCCGTTGCTCGCGTCGGCCGTCGACCTCACGCTCGCGCTGTACGCGCTGGCCGTGGCGCTCGCGCTCACGCGTGTGCTGCGCGGTCCGAGCGCACAGGACCGCGTGCTCGCGCTCGACCTGATCTATGCGCTCGGCCTGCTCGTGCTGCTGGTGCTGGGCATCCGCCACGCCAGCCGCATGCTGTTCGAGGCGGCGCTGCTGGTGTCGCTGCTGGGCTTCGTCGGCTCGGTGGCGCTGGCCAAGTTCTTGCTGCGCGGCGAGGCAATCGAATGAGCGCGCCGGCCGCGGATATCGCCGTCGCCGCGCTGCTGCTGGCCAGCGCGGCCGCCGCGCTGCTGGCCGCGCTCGGCCTGGTGCGCCTGCCGGACTTCTTCACGCGCATGCACGCGCCGGCACTGGCCTCGTCGCTGGCCGTCATGCTGGTCGCGCTGGCGTCGATCGTGTTCTTCAGCAGCCGCGCCGGGGCGCCGGTGCTGTACCCCTGGCTCGTCGGCATCGTGCTGGCGATCACGGCGCCGGTGACGGCGATGCTGCTCGCGCGTGCCGCGCTGTTCCGCGGCCGCCAGGTCGGTGAGGCGTTGCCGCCGCCGCTGCGGCGCCGCGGGTAACCGGCGCTACTGCGGCACCGCCGTCGCCACCAGCACGTCGGCAGCGCCCTCGGCGAGCACATGCTGGGTGACGCTGCCCAGCAGCAGGTCTTCGGCGGCCGAGCGGCTGTGCTTGCCCAGCACGACGAGATCGCAGTCGTGCTCCTGCTCCTGCTCGACGATGCGCTGCGACGCCTCGCCCTCGACGATCACCGCGTCGTAGTCGCTCGGCGCCAGCCGATGCCGTGCCGCCAGCGCATGCACATGCTGCGACGCGCGCATGCGCGCTTGCTGGCGGTAATGCTCCACGGTGGCGGCATTGACGCCGGCAAAGCGCAGCTTCTCCTGGAACGGCACCTGATAGGCCGCGAGCAGCACCGGGCGCGCGTGCGGCGCCACGCCGCGCACCACCTCCAGCATGGCCGCCGCCCAGGGCGAGCGATCGAGCGCCACGAGCACGCGCCGGTACGGCTCGTGCGCCGTCTGGCGCACCACCAGCACCGGGCAGGAACTGCGCCGCACCAGGCGCTCGGAGGTCGTGCCCAGAACCAGGCGGCGCAGGAAGCCCGCGCCACGCGCGCCGAGCACGAGCAAGCCGGCGCCCAGGCGCCGCACCTCGTCTTCGATCGCCTCGGGCACCGCGCCGGCGGCTTCGACGGTGCGCACGCCGACCCCATAGCGCGCCGCGAGCTGATCGGCCAGCCGCGCGAGCTGCTCGCGCGCCTCGGCCAGCAGCTGCTGCTCCATCGCATGGCCGGCGCCCAGCCACTGGCGCAGCTCCTGCAGCGCGCTGTCGAGCGTGACGTGCATCAGCGACAGCGGCGCACCGGTCTCCTGCGCCAGCCGTGCGGCGCGATCGGCGGCATGGCGCGACAGCGCCGAGAAGTCGGTGGCAGCGAGGATCGGAGCGGGTGCGGTCATGTCGGCGTCTTCGGTTGCAGGCGCTGGCCGCACCGGTACGCCGGCAGGCGGCAGCCAGAGCCCGGACCTTGGCCGCAAACGCGCCGCGGGTCAACCCGCACGCGCAGCCCGCAGCGGGCGTCAGGGCATTGCGCGTCCCGACCCGCGCCGCCGCCGGGCCCGGCTGCGCCGGCCGCAGCCGGCGGTCCGCTCGGGGCGTCTGCACAGCGGACGCTGCCGGCGATGACCGTCGTGCCGTCGTGCGGTCGTGCCGCGGTCCCGGCCGCCGGAGGCAACGAAAGCAGCCGCAACAGCACCCGATGCCCGTGCGTCCCCAACGGCTACAGTGGCGGCATGAAGCGCTGCCCATCGTCGCCTGCCACGGCGTCGCCGCACGCCCCGGCCCGGGCCGGGCAGGCCGGCAACGCCGCTGCCGGCGTGTCTCCGCGCCGCGGCCCGGGCGCATGGACGCCGCACGCATAGCCCTCGTCGTCATCGCGCGCGACGAGGCGCCGCGCATCGGCCGTCTGCTGGCCAGCGCCGCGCCCTGGGTCGACGCGATGCTGGTGCTCGACACCGGCTCGCGCGACGCCACAGCGGCGCTGGCGCGCGCCGCGGGCGCCCGCGTCGAGCACTTCGTCTGGTGCGACGACTTCGCCGCCGCGCGCAACGCCGCGCTCGAGCGCGCCGGCGCCGACTGGCATGTCGTGCTCGACGCCGACGAATGGATCGTCGAGGGCGGCGAGCAGCTCGCCGCGCTGCGCGCGACGCCGCCCGCCTTCGTGGGCGCGCTGCGCATCGTCGAGCACGGCGCAGCCTCGGGCGGCAGCGACTGGATCAGCCGCGTGCTGCCCGGCAAGGTGCGCTACGCCGGCCGCGTGCACGAGCAGCCGCAGCACGCGCTGGCGGTGCGGCGGCTGGCGGTGACGATCGGGCACGACGGCTACGCGGCCGAGCGCATGACGGCCAAGCGCGGCCGCAATCGCGCGCTGCTCGAAACCGAGCTGGTGCAACGCGGTGACGATGCCTACCTGTGGTACCAGCTCGGCAAGGACCACGCCGTATACGAAGAGCACGCCCAGGCGGCGGCGGCCTTCGCACGCGCACAGGCGTTGCGCGGCGCGGCGGTGCCCTGGCGGCTCGACCTCGCGGCGCGCCAGCTCTTTTCGTTGAAGAAGCTCGCGCGCCATGCCGAAGGCCTGGCACTCGCCGAGCGGCTGCTGCCCGAGTGCGGCGACTCGCCCGACTTCTTCTTCGCTCTCGGCGACCTGATGCTCGACTGGGCCGCACACGAGCCCGCGCAGGGTGGCGCGCGCCTGGCCGTCGCGCAGCAGGCCTGGCAGCAGGCGCTGGCGATCGGCGAGCGGCCCGATCAGCCCGGCGCCGTGCCGGGGCGCGGCAGCTGGCTGGCGGCGCACAACCTGGCGGTGGTGCTGGAGGGGTTGGGTGACCAGGCCGGGGCGGCGGCGCTGTGGGCGAGGCATCCGGCACCGCAGCGCACCGCGCCCCGGGCCGCGCCTACGAGCCGCGGCTGACGCGCGCGAAGTCCGATGCCACGCCCGGCGCCGGCTGCGTGAAGACATGGCCGCGGATGGCCTGGAAGATCCAGCCCGACAGCACTTCCTTGGCCAGCGTGAGGCGGCGCATCGCCTCCTCACCCAGATCGTTGCGCACGTAGACGAGCTTGGCGCCCACCTGCGCCACGCAGTAGCCGAAGCGTTCACCCAGCGCCACCAGGGCCTGCGGGCTGTAGAAGAACACGTGCTGGCCGCCCAGCGGCGCCAGGTACCACCATTCGGGCCCCTGCTGCGCGTACGGCTCGGTCGTGCACACCAGGTAGCGGGGCTGGCAGGCGAAGATCGGCTCGAGCTCGGCAGCAGGATCGGCCAGGTGCTCCAGCACTTCGAATGCCGTGAGCAGGTCCGGCGATCGGCACGAGGGCCGCTCGAAGCCGCGCGCGAACGACGAGGCGGCGTACTTGTCCCAGGTGTAGGCGTCGACGCCATGGTCGCGCAGGAAGCGGCACAACAGGCCGTCGCCGCCGCCGTAGTCCACCGCGCTGCGCACGCCGAACAAGCGCGCGAACGTCAGGCAGTAGGCGAAGTTCTCGAGGTTGCGCTGCAGCGCGCCGACGTCGAGCGCGGCGGCGCCCGGCGCATAGGCTTCGTCGAGCCAGTACGGTCTCTCGGTCTGCAGCGAGGCGCAGCGCACGCACTCGAGATAGGCCACGTCGTGCCGGCGCAGAACCTGCAGCCGAAAGCGCGGAGCGAGCGCACCCCCGCACAGGCGACAGGCCGCCTGCGGCATGGCGGCAGCGGGTGCGTCGCGCTCGGCCGCTTGGCCGACCTCGACCCGGGCATCGGGTGCGCAGAGCATGTGCGGGCCTCCTCAGGCTGCGATGCGCTCAGGCGGTCAGCGCCTGGCCGGGCGTCGACGGCGCCGCGCGGGCCGCCGCGAGCAGACCGCTCACGGCCAGATAGCGCTCCATGTCCTTGAGCGAACGCGCAATCGCCGCGTGCTGGCGCGCGCACCGGCCGGCGCGGGCGAGCGCCGCGGCGTCCAGGTCGAGCAGCGCGCGCGCGGTGCCGACATCGTAGGCGCCGACGACGAACGCACCCGGTGCGTGACGCTCGAGGAAGTCGACGATGCCCTGGCAGCCTTCGGCCACGAGCAGCGGCTTGCCGAGCGCGATCGCCTCGGGAACGATGCCGCTCATCTTCCGGCCGTATTCGCCGGGGTCGTAGAAGGTCCAGACGGCGTCGACCGCCGCCATCGCGCGCAGGTAGTCGGCGTTGCTCGTACCCACCTCGACGACCTCGACCCAGGGCGCCAGCGCGACGGCGCGCGCCAGTCTCTCGTGCTGAGGCGGCAGCGCCAGGCGCAGCCGGCAGCGCGGCGCGCGCCCGCTCGCGAGCTGGCTGCGCACGGCGGCCGCGAGCAACTCGAAGCCCTTGCTGCGAAACGGCGAACCGAAGAACCCGATGACCGGCGGGCCGCCGTCGACCGCGGTCTGCGGCAGCGTCGCCAGCCCGCGCAGCAGGGCCATCGTCGGTGCCGCTACCGGAGGCAGCAGCGTCGGCAGGCGCAGCCGTTCGCCCCCGAGCTCGAAGCAGCCGGTCTCGGCATACGCGAACAGCTCGCAGCATCGCGCGAGCGCGTCCAGACCGTCGGCGAACGCGGCTTCGATGTGCGCCCTCGCCTGCGCGTCCTGCGCCCAGTAGGACGCGGGCAACATCAGCGCCAGCACGACGCGCCGGCCGGCCAGCAAAGCGGCGCGCCGGCCCAGCGCCTGCAGATGCAGCGGGTAGGCCGTGGGCATCAGCACCGCGTCGGCACGCGCCAGCAACTCGCCGACGCGTTCGAGCGCGCCGTCGACGGCGGCCGCAGCCCGCCCCGAGGCGAGCGTGGCGGCGTCGAAGGTGTGGTACCCCTCGACCTCGAACAGCGGCACGAAACGCAGCGCCGAGTCGCCGAACACCGCGGGAGCCAGCCGCGCCGCCGCGAGCACGGTGACCTCGTGGCCGGCTTCGTGCACGAGCGCCTGCTCGAACTCGGCCAGCATCGCCGAGTTGTGGCCGCCGCGGCCGGCCAGGCCGGGATCGAAGTAGACGATCTTCATGTCTCTTGCTCCAGATCGGGCCAGGCCAGCGCCGCCGCCGGCCAGCTTCCGGCCTCGAGCCAGGCGCGCAGCGTGCGGCTGAGCAGCGTGGCCTCGGTGCGGTGCACGGCCGCCGTCGCCGCCTCCTGCGTGGCGCCGGGGCCCACGCGCACGGCAAGCTGTGCCAGCACGGCACCGGTGTCCACGCCCGCATCCACGCGGTGCAGCGTGGCGCCCAGGCGCCGCTCGCCCGCCTGCCAGGCGCGCGCGATGGCGTCCAGCCCGGGGTAGGCCGGCAGCAGCGAGGGATGCAGATTGAACAGGCGCTCGCCCCAGCGCGCCAGCGTGGCGCGGCGCACGATGCGCAGATAGCCGACCAGCCCCACCCAATCGGGCGCAAGGGTCTCGAGGTGGCGCGCCAGACGCTCATCGTGGTCGGCAGCGCGCTCGCGGCCCGGCCAGGGCAGCACGTCGCAGCGCAGTCCACGACGCCGGCACTTGGCCAGCACCTCCGCCTCGGGGTTGTCGGTCACGATCGCCGCCAGACGCAGCCCGGCCAATGCACCGCCCTCGATCTCCTCGGCGATGTGCATGCAGTGCCCGCCGCCGCGCGAGCTGAGCAGCACCAGCGTCTTCATCGCAGGCATTCGAGCGATGCGAGGATCTCGGCGCGCACCGTCTCGGCCGCTTCGGCGCCGGGGCCGAACAGGCGCTCGATCACCGAGGTCTTCGGCCCGGGATAGTCGGGCAGGAATTCGAGTGCGATCCCGCGCTCGGAAAATGCCGCCTCGTCATAGAGCTCGCGCCCGCCGGCGACGTTGACGTACCGGCGCGCGCCGAGCCGCCGGCAGATCGCGAGCACGCGCTGCTGGGCACGCAGCGCCGGGTCGACGGCCAGCGCGCTGGAGCGCACGATGCGCGTGCGCACGCCGAGCGTGCATGCCAGTGCCGCGAGCTGCTCGTGCAGCCACTCGACCAGCGGCGCGCCGGGCTGCGGTCCCGACAGGCCATGGCGGGCCGCGCACGCGTGCCAGGCCTCAGCCAGCGGCCCGAAACGCAGCATGCGTTCGTCGAAGGCGCCTGCCGCGTCGTCGGCAAAACGCATGCCGTCGATGCGTTCGCACTGCCCGGCCCGCGCCAGCGGCAGCGTGAACCAGTCGCTGTCGCCGGCACCGCGCGTGAACTCGTTGCGGTGGATGCGGCCGCGGCGGATGAACTGCACGCAGTCGAACACGACGAACACGTCGCTCGCCGCGAGCAGCCGGAAGTAGCCCGCATACGGCCACAGGTACGGCTGCATCACGGCGACGCGCATCGTCCCTCCCGCACCGGCTCAGCCGGCCACGGAGCGCAGCGCGCCGATCGTCTGCAGACCGCTGGCCAGGCGCAGGTACTCGATCTGCTCGGCGTCGAACACCGCCTCGCGGCGCACGGCGTCGGCGCCCGCGTCTTCGAAACGCGCCAGCTCGCGCGCCAACGCCTTCGGCTGCCCGGCCTCGAAGAAGCGGGAGTTCCCGAACTGCAGCTCGCGGTTGGCGCCGATGTCGGAGGCCACGATCGGCACGCCGAGCAGCGCCGCCTCGAGCGTGCCGCTGGCGCCGGGGCCGCCTTCGAACAAGCTGGCCTGCAGCAGCGCGCGCGCCGCGCCGATGAGCTGCAACTGGTCGGCGCGCGGCACCAGGCCGACGTGGCGCACGTGCTCGGCCAGGCCCAGCTCGGCCACCAGCGCGTCTACCGCGTCGGCGTAGCTCGGGTCGCGGTAGTCGCTGCGCTCGCCGGTGAAGACGAGCTGCAGCGCGGAGCCGGGATGGCGCGCGCGATGCTCGGCGAAGGCCGCCACCAGCACCTCGTGCTGCTTGTGCAGCCAGCGCTGGCTGCAGCTGAGCAGGAAGGGCCGCTCGAGGCCGTAGCGGGCGCGCACCTCGGCTTCGCGCTCGTCGAGCGCCCCGGACAGGTCGGGATACATCTGCGGCAGGCGCAGCACGCGCGCCGAGCGCGCCGCGCCGCCGTAGAAGCGCTCGAGGTCGGCCACCACCGTGCCCGAGTTGACGAACAGGCCGGTGCTGTTCTCGAGCAAGGCGCGGAACTGCCCGTCGCGGAACTGGCGCTCCCGCTGCGTGAAGAAGCGCGGCAGGTACTGGTGCTGGAAGTCGGGCAGGTAGGCGAACCAGGGCCGACGCTGCTGCGTCCCAAGGTCCTGACCGGTGGGGCCGATGACGTCGACGCCGAGCGCGTCGAGCGTGGCGTCGAGGTCGCGGTAGAACAGCACCACGTCGAGGGCCGGCAGGTTGTCGAGCAGGCAGGCGAGCGGCCCCTCGGCGTTCAGTTGCGCGCGCGGCAGCGGCAGGAAGTCGCGCACCTCGCGGCGCAGCGCCTCGGGCAGCTGCTGCGCCGACAGCAGCAGATGCACGCGCGTGTTCTGCGCCTCGGCAGCGCGCATCACGCCGTCGACGACGAAGCCCAGCAGCGTCGCGCCGCCCATCCAGCTCACGAAGTAGTCGGCCAGGAAGGCCACCGAGAACGGTCGCATCGAGCGGGCGCGCAGGCTCAGGCGGCCAGCTGCAGATCGCCGCGGCGCGAGCCGTACCACTCGTGCACGGCGTCGCAGACGGCGGCCACCTCGGCATCGCTGAGCGCCGGAAAGCTCGGCAGGTTGACGCCGCGCCAGGCGGTGTCCTCGGCCACCGGATTGCGCTGGAAGCGCTGCGAGTACATCGGCATCGTGTGCACCGGGTAGAACACGGGCCGCGTCTCGATGCCGCGCGCGGCCAGGTGCCGGCGCAGCGCGTCGCGGTCGGCCGCGTCGTCGCACAGCAGCGTCACCATCCACCAGGCGTGCGCGACGTCGGCCGACTCGGCCTGCAGCGTGACCGGCGCACCGCGCAGAGCGCGCCGGTACAGCGCCGCGATCTGCCGCTTGCGCTCGACGAAGGCGCCCACGCGCTCGAGCTGCGCCAGCCCGAGCGCAGCGCAGATGTTGGTCATGCGGTAGTTGTAGCCGACCACGTCGTGCCAGTACTCGCGGTGCGCGGCCAGGCCCTGGCCCTTGAAGTGGCGCGCGCGTTCCATGATCGTGCGGTCGCCGCTCACCACCATGCCGCCCTCGCCGGTGGTGATGGTCTTGTTGCCGAAGAAGCTGAAGGTGGCGACGTCGCCGAAGCCGCCGGCGGCACGCCCCTTGTAGGCCGCGCCGATGGCCTGCGCGCAGTCCTCGACCAGGAACAGGCGGTGCGCGCGGCACAGCGCCTGCAGCGCATCCATGTCGCAGGGGTGGCCGTACAGGTGCACCGCCATCACGGCCTTGGTGCGCGGCGTGAGCTTGCGCGCGACGTCGGCCGGGTCGAGCTGCCAGCTGCCCGGCACGGCATCGGCAAAGACCGGTACGGCGCCGGTGTACGCCACGGCGTTGGCCGAGGCGACGTAGGTGAGCGTCGGCACGATGACTTCGTCGCCCGGGCCGATGCCCAGCGCCAGCAACGCCAGATGCAGCGCCACCGTGCCGTTGCACACCGAGGTCGCGTGCCCGACGCCCAGGTGGGCGGCGAAGGCCGTCTCGAACTGCTCGACGAAGCGGCCCTTGGACGAGATCCAGGTCGACTCGAGGCACTCGAGCACGTAGGCCTTCTCGTTGCCGCCGAGGTCGGGGCGATAGACGGGGATCTTGTAGGCGGTCATGGCTCGGCCCTCAGCTGCGTTGCGGCCGATGTTGACGGCGCGGCACGCCTGCCGAAGGCGCGAAAAGCCCGCGCCCTGACCCCCAGTTCGACGGCTGCACGCCACGCCTGCTCGGCTGATGGGCTGCTCGCCGCCCTGCGCCCTGCGCCCTGCGCCCTGCGCTCGGCGCCATGCCGCTGCGAGCTCAGCCGGCTTCGGCCGCGTCGGCCCAAAGGTGATCCGGCTCGAGCCCGGCACGCGAGCGCTCTGCCATGCGCAGGTACAGCGCCTCGAGGTCGCGCGCGAAGCGCGCGCCGTCGAACAGCGGCCGCTCGCGGCGTGCGCGCACGAGCCGCGCGCGCAGCGCGGCCAGCCGGCCGCGGTCGGCCGCCAGTGTGCGCACGATGTTCGCGTAGGTACCGAGGTCCGGCGCGACGAGTTCGGGCACGCCCTGCGTCGTCAGCAGGCTGGCCGCCACGCGCGAGGCGAAGGTCTCGCCGCACACCGTCACCAGCGGCAGGCCCGCCCACAGCGCATCGCTCGCCGTCGTGTGCGCCGAGCAAGGCGTGGTGTCGACGAACAGGTCGGCCGCCTGCAGCCGCGCCATGTGCTGCTCGAGCGGCAGCGGCGGCGCGTAGCACAGGCGCCCGGGCCCGATGCCGCGCGCGGCCGCCTCGCGCGCCAGGTTGCGCGCCGCCTGCTCGTTGGTCTGCATCAGCCACAGCACGCTGCCGGGGATCTCGCGCAGCAGCGCGCACCAGGTGTCGAACACCGCCGGCGTGATCTTGTAGGCCTGGTTGAACGAGGCCATCACGAACGCGTCTTCGGGCAGGCCGAGGTCGCGGCGCGCAGCCGCGGCCGGCAGCGCGCGCGTGCCGTCGTTGGGCTGGCAGCAGTGCGGCATCTGCGCCAGCTTCTCGGCGAAGTGCGGCGCCAGGGCGGGCGGCGTCGTCACGCGGTCACCGATGAAGTAGTCGAGAAAGTCGGCCCCGCAGGTGCCCGGAAAGCCGAGGAAGCCCACCTGCAGCGGCGCCGGCCGGCGCCCGAAGATGCCGATGCGCGCGCCCGCCGTGTAGCCCTTCAGGTCGACCAGGATGTCGATGCCGTCGCGGCGGATCTGCGCTGCGGCCTGCTCGTCGTCGATGCGGGAGATGTCGACGAAGCGCGTGCACGCCGCCTCGACGCGGCGGCGCACGTCCGTGCCGTCGTCGTCGGCGTGCGAGTAGAGCACGATGTCGAAGGCACCGCGGTCGTGCCGCTCGAGCATCTGCAGCATGAGCTGGGTCGTCGCGTGGCGCTTGAAGTCGCTCGACAGGTAGGCGATGCGCAGCCGCCCCTGGGCACGCACGCGCGGCGGCGTCGCCCGGGCGCGCCCCGCCGGGCCGGCATGCGCCCGTGCGTGCAGCGCCGCGGCGGCGCGCTGCGTGGCCGCATCGAGCGGCATCGGCAGCAGGGCGAAGGGCACGCTGCGCGTCGCCTGGCCGGCGGCGTGGGCGCGCCGGATGGCCTCGACGTCGGCGTCGAAGCCGGCCCAGCGGCAGGCGTGCTGCTGGCGGTGCACGCTCATCTCGAGCGCTTCGAGCTGCCGCGGCTCGAGCACCCAGGCCGTGCGGAAGGCCTCGGCGGCCTCCTCGAACTGCTGCAGCTCCGACAGCGCGCAGCCGAGCAGGTAATGGCTGCGCGGATGCGCCAGGTCGGCGGCAACGGCCGCGAACGCCGCGTCGACGGCGCGCCGGTGCTGGCCGCTGCCGATCAGCGCGGTGACGTGCAGCAGCAGCAGCTCGCGGCTGGGCGCCGCATCGCTCGGCAGCGCGTCGACCAGCGCCACCACCTCCTCGCAGCGATGCGCGCGCAGCAGCATCTCGGCAGCGATCTCGCACACCGGCATCGACATCGGGTCGAGTGCGAGCGCGCGGCGCGCCGCCGCCAGCGCATCGTCGCCCAGCGCCAGCGAAGCTGCCGCATGCGCGAGGTTGAGCCAATAGACGCTGTCGCCGGGCATCAGCCCGACCGCCTTGCGGAAGGCATCGAGCGCCTGCGCGTCCCTGCCGTGCGACTTGAGCTCGACGCCGCGTTGCCAATGTCGATGCGCACGCGCCTGGCGCGCGGCAGGAGGGGGCGAGGAGTGCGAACGAGCGTGCATCGGTCGGGCTTTCTGTTCGGGCCGGCCGGCGACGCGCCCTAACGCAGCGCCGCCGCCGATGCCGGCCGGGCGTCAGTCTAGGAAGGCAGGGCCGAAGCGACGGCCCGAACAGCGAGGCTTCCCGCCCGCAGTTGGGCCGCGCTGCGGCGCGCCGCGCATTCGGAGTTCGAGAACTGCGCCACGCCGGCCGGCCTGTTCCGCCGAGCACGCCTGCCGATCCCGTGCGTGCACGCAACGGCGCCGGCTCATCGCGGCGTCAAGAAAGTGCTAAAGCCCCCGCGGCCGGCACCGAAAACCGGAGCAACGCGTGGTTGCATCTTCCGCGTTGTCCCGCAGCGAAGGCGGCGACGGATCCGGAGTCCACTCCGGCCGACACCGCAGGCGCAGGCGGCGACCAGGAGCCGAAGGCCGCGAGGCCCGCGGCACCAGGATGCAGGCCCAAGCGGCGTCGACTCTCGCCGTCGTAAGCCGAAACCGCCAGGCCCCGGCCTGGATTCAGTCAACGATAGGAGAGCTGTCATGTCTCAGACGATCAACACCAACCTGGTGTCCCTCAATGCCCAGCGCCACCTCAGCCAGAGCCAGTCGGCGCTGGCCACCTCGATGCAGCGCCTGAGCTCGGGCCTGCGCATCAACAGCGCCAAGGACGACGCCGCCGGCCTCGCGATCGGCGAGCGCATGAACGCACAGGTGCGCGGGATGACGGTGGCGGCGCGCAACGCCAACGACGCGATCTCGCAGTCGCAGACCGCCGAAGGCGCGCTCGGCAGCGTGGCCAACCTGTTCCAGCGCATGCGCGAACTCGCCGTGCAGGCCGCCAACGGCACCAACAACACGACCGACAGCGCGAGCCTGAACCAGGAGTTCGTGCAGCTGGCGCAGGAAGCGACGCGCACCTTGGGCGGCACGCAGTTCAACGGCGTGGCCATCCTGGCCACGAGCGCCAACTCGACCTATCAGATCGGCGCCAACAACTCGAGCTCGATCGACCAGATCACCGTCAGCGGCTTCGACTGGACCGGCAATTCGTCGATCACCTCCGTGCTCGGCAGCACCGTGCTCACCGGCACCGGCGTGCCGACGCTGCAGATCAGCTCGCAGGCCGGCGCGCAGGGCGCCATCGCCAGCCTCGACACCGCATTGGCCGCGGTCAACACGCAGCGCGCCACCTACGGTGCGGTGCAGAACCGATTCGAGAACGTCATCTCCAACCTGCAGACCGCGATCGAGAACCAGAGCGCCGCCAAGAGCCGCATCACCGACGCCGACTACGCAGTGGAAACCTCCAACCTCTCGCGTGCACAGATCCTGCAGCAGGCCGGCAACGCCATGGTGGCACAGGCCAACCAGTTGCCGCAGATGGTGTTGTCGCTGCTCAAGTAGCCGCCGCCCTCCACGCCGTCAAAGCATCGGCCCGCCGGCAACGGCGGGCCGATGCGCATTTCGGCGGCACTGCGGTCAGGGACACCACAGCCGGCGCGGCACGGCATCGAATTGCCCGCCGATGGCGGCGCATATCCAGCGAGTGTGGCGGCATCGGGCGACCTAAGCTTCGACCCAGCGCTTCGGTCCATCGGCGGCTCGAAACGCCGCCGAACCGGACGCCACACGCTTGGAGAAACGCCGTGCCCCAGACGATCAACACCAATCTCGTCTCGCTCAATGCCCAGCGCAACCTGAGCACCAGCCAGTCTGCGCTGGCCACCTCGATGCAGCGTCTGAGCTCGGGCCTGCGCGTCAACAGCGCCAAGGACGACGCCGCCGGCCTGGCGATCGCCGAACGCATGAACACGCAGGTGCGCGGCATGACGGTGGCGGCGCGCAACGCCAACGACGGCATCTCGCAGGCGCAAGTCGCCGAAGGCGCGCTCGGCAGCGTGGCCAACGTGTTCCAGCGCATGCGCGAGCTCGCCGTGCAGGCCGCCAACGGCACCAACAACACGACCGACAGCGCCAGCCTGAACCAGGAATTCGTGCAGCTGGCGCAGGAAGCGACGCGCACCTTGGGCGGCACGCAGTTCAACGGCGTGGCCATCCTGGCCACGAGCGCCAACTCGACCTATCAGATCGGCGCCAACAACTCGAGCGCGATCGACCAGATCACCGTCAGCGGCTTCGACTGGACCGGCAATTCGTCGATCACCTCCGTGCTCGGCAGCACCGTGCTCACCGGCACCGGCGTGCCGACGCTGCAGATCAGCTCGCAGGCCGGCGCGCAGGGCGCGATCGGCAGCATCGACACGGCGCTCGCGGCGATCAACACGCAGCGCGCCACCTACGGCGCAGTGCAAAACCGCTTCGAGAACATCATCGCCAACCTGCAGGTGGCCACCGAGAACCAGAGCGCGGCGCGCAGCCGCATCATGGACGCCGACTACGCCGTGGAAACGTCCAACCTGTCGCGCGCGCAGATCCTGCAGCAGGCCGGCAACGCGATGGTGGCGCAGGCCAACCAGCTGCCGCAGCAGGTGCTTTCGCTGCTCAAGGGCTGAGGCGGGACGTGAGGGCCTGCCTGCGCAGGCCCGAACGCCTGCCGAAGGGCTGCGCGTGTCTTGCACGCGCAGCGCGGCCTGCAGGGCTGAGGCCGGACGTGAGGGCCTGCCTGCGCAGGCCCGATCGCTTGCCGAAGGGCTGCGCGTGTCTTGCACGCGCAGCGCGGCCTGCAGGGCTGAGGCCGGACGTGAGGGTCTGTCTGCCCGGACCCGCCCGCCCGGCACCTGTTCAACCGAGCAAGGGCACGCGAGGCCCGGCCTCAAGTCCGCTCCCACGCTGCCGATATGGTGCTCCGTATGGCCCGCGAAGGGGCCGCGCGCACTCGTCCGGCGCGTCAATCCACGCCGCGGGCCGCACCCGCGCAGGAGTAGCTCATGCCCGCCATCACCTCACTCGGAATCGGCAGCGGAATCGACCTCAACGCGATGGTCACGCAGCTCGTGGCCGTGGAAAGACAGCCGCTCAAGAAGATGCAGCAGGCGGCCAGCGCGATGCAGACGCAGCTCTCGGCGCTCGGCCGCATGCAGAGTCTGCTCAGCGCTCTGCAGGACGCCGGCGACGTACTGAGCAAGCCCACGCTGTGGTCGGGTTCGACGCCGTCGTCGAGCGACGCCGCCACCGTCTCGGCCTCGGGCACTTCGGCGCCGGTGGGCAGCTATGCGGTGGCCGTGCAGTCGCTCGCCAGCGGCCAGACCCTGGCCTCGACAAGCGCGTTCGCCTCCGCCGGTGACGCCGTCGGCAGCGGCCGGCTGACGATCGAGCTCGGCAGCTGGGACAGCGGCGCCACGGCCTTCACCGCCAAGAGCGGCGCCGCGGCGGTGGCCATCGACGTCACCGCCGGCGACACGTTGCAGACCCTGCGCGACAAGATCAACGCCAGCGGCGCCGGGGTCACGGCGTCGCTGATCACCGACGCGGGCGGCGTGCGCCTGGCGCTGAATTCGAGCAGCACCGGAGCCGTGAACGGCTTTCGCATCAGCGCCCGCGACGACGACGGCAACAACATCGACGCCGCCGGGCTGTCGCGCATCGCCTACGACCCGCTCGCGGGCGCCGTGTCGATGCAGCGCGCGCAGGCCGCCTCGGACGCGCACGCCACGGTCAACGGCATCGCCGTCACGTCGACGACCAACCAGCTCAGCGGCGTGGTCGACGGACTGACGTTCCAGTTGCAGAAGGTCTCGGCCACACCGGTGAGCGTGAGCGTGGCGTCGAATACCGCCGCCGTGCAGGCGGCCGTCAAGTCCTTCGCCGACGCCTTCAACGCACTGGCCAAGAACATCGCCGATCAGACCAAGTACGACCCGGCGACCAAGATCGCTGCGCCCCTGCAGGGCGACGCACCGGTGCTCACGCTGCTCAACCGGCTGCGCGGCATCGTCAACATCCCCTCGTCCGCTTCGTCGTTGTTTCCAACGCTTTCCTCGCTCGGCCTGGAAATGCAGCGCGACGGCACACTCTCGGTCAACCAGGGCAAGCTGGACGCTGCCGTCGCGAACCTGCCCGAGTTGAAGAAGGCGCTCGCGAATCTCGATCTCGCCGCGCCGGCGGCCAATGGCTTCGCGCGACGCGCCTCCCAACTGGCGAGCGACGTGCTCGGCACGAGCGGCAGCCTGGCGCTCGAGCAAGACGGGCTGCGCAAGCAGCTGCAGCGCAACAGCGACGCGCAGGACGCCTTGAACCGGCACGCCGACGCCTACCAGCAGCGTCTGGTGCAGCAGTTCACCGCGATGGATACGCAGGTGGCCAAGATGCAGGCGCTGGGCAGCTACGTCACGCAGCAGCTGGCCGCCTTCTCCAACTCCAGATCGTCGGGCAGATAGGCCGCCGCACGGCGGGGCCGCGGCGCCTCTCAAGCGCCTGCGGCGCGGGCCGATAACACGGCATCCAGCCGCGAGCGCGACGACCGATGTTCACCCCCCCGCAAGCCTCCCGCCAACCGGCCGCGCGCCTGCACGGCGCCCTGTACCAGCAGATCGGCGTCGAGTCGCAGGTCGCGGTCGCCTCGCCGCACACGCTGGTCGCGATGCTCTTCGACGGCTTCATGGAGGCCATCGCGGTGGCGCGCGGCGCGCTGCGCGAGGGCCGGATCGAGGCCAAGGGCGCGGCGATCCAGCGCGCCGTGGCCATCGTCGGCGAGGGTCTGCGCGGCGGCCTCGACCTGCGCGCCGGCGGCACGCTGGCGCGCGATCTCGACGAGCTGTACCGCTACCTCACGCTGCGCCTGACGCAGGCCAACCTGCGCAACGACGAAGCCGCGCTCGACGAATGCCGGCGCCTCGTGCTGCCGCTGCAGCAGGCCTGGGCGTCGATCGCCGCCCAGGTGCGCACAAACGACGGCGCGCGTTGAGCCGAACCCCCAGGACCGCCGAATGGACCCGCAACTGCTCCACTACTACGAAGCGATCGAGCGCGCCAGCGCCGACATGCTGGCCGCCGCGCGCGCCGGCCACTGGGACCGCGTCGTCAAGCTCGAAGGCGCCTGCGTGCTGCTCATCAGCCAGCTCAAGCAGGCCAGCGAGCAGCCGCCCGCCGCCGCCGCGCCCGACCGCCAGGCCGCGCTCGACGCCGCGCGCAGCAAGTCGCGGCTGATGCAGCGCATCCTCGTCAACGACGCCGAGATCCGCCAGCTCGCCGAGCCCTGGCTGGCGACGCTCGACGACGCCCTGGTCGGGCGCCGCCGCACGCTGCACTGAGCGCCTGCGAGGCCCGGCATGCACGCCGACACGCAGCCCGCAGCGCTCGACGCCGCCGGCGGCGCGGACCGCTTGGCCGACTTCCGCGTCGACCATCCGCAGGAGCGGCGCGCGCTGCTGCGGCAGCTGCGCGACGGCAGCGTGCCGGTGATCCTCAACGCACCCGACGGCAGCGCGCTCACCGCCACGCTGTGGGCGCTCGACGAGCAGGGACTGGGCTTTGCCGCCGACCCCACCGTGCCGCAGCTCGAACGCCTGCTCGACGCCGACGAGGCGGTGGCCGTGGCCTACCTCGACAGCGTCAAGCTGCAGTTCGATCTGCAGGGCCTGGTGCTGGTGCACGGCGCGCGCGCCAGCACGCTGCGCGCCGGTCTGCCGCGCGAGATCTACCGCTTCCAGCGCCGCGGCGCCTACCGCGTGCGCACGCAGGAGCGGCACGCGCCGTCGGCTCAGCTGCGCCATCCGGCGCGTCCCGACATCGCGCTCGCGCTGCGCGTGCTCGACGTCAGCATCGGCGGCTGCGCCCTGCTGCAGCCCGACGACCTGCCGCCGCTCGCGCCGGGCGTCACGATCGCCGGCGCCGAGATCACGCTCGACGCCGAGACGCGCTTTCGCGCCGCCTTGACGCTGCAGCACGCGAGCGCGCTCGCCGCGCCCGGCCGCGGCACGCGCATCGGCTGCGAGTGGGCGCTGGCGCCGGCCGCCGAGCGCGATCTGCAGCTGTGGATCGACCAGGCGCAGCGCCGGCGCCGGCTGGCCACGCTGAGGTGAAGCCGGTGCCGGGCGGGCGCGGCTTCACGCTGGTCGAGCTGCTGGTGGTGCTGGCGGCGACGGCGTTGCTGCTCGGCGTCGCGCTGCCGGGCTACCGCAGCCAACTTCAGCGCGCGGGGCGCGCCGACGGCGTGCACGCGCTCACCGCGCTGCAAGCGGCGCAGGAGCGCTTTCGCGCCGCGCACGGCCTGTACGCCGACCGTCTGGCAGCGCTCGCCGTGCCCGAGAGCAGCCTGCAAGGCCGCTGGCGCATCGCGCTCGAAGCGGCCGGCGTCGAAGCCTACCGCGCGCGCGCCACCGCCCTCGGTGCGCAGGCCGCAGACGGCGCCTGCGCCGTGCTCACGCTCGAAGTCGACGCCGGCTTCGCGCGCAGCGGCCCCGACGCGCGCTGCTGGAATCGCTGAACGCCCGCGCCGCCATGGATCGCGGGCCTGATGCGCATCTTCACGGGCCGCGAAGCCGCCGCGCCATGAATCGCGAGCGCGTGCCAGGCGTCTGCGGCGGCGCCGGGGCGCGGCGCATCGCCTGCGGCCGTCGCGGCTTCACGTTGATCGAGCTCGCAATCACGCTGGCCGTGCTCGCCGTGCTCGGCACGCTGGCCCTGCCCTCGCTCGGCCGGTCGCTCGAGCGTCATCGGCTGCAGGCGGCCGCCCAGGCGCTCGTCGCCGACCTGTCCGAAGCGCGCTTCGAGGCCGCGCGCCGCGGCGTGCCGCTGCACTTCGAGGCCCGCGCCGGCGCGTCCTGGTGCTGGGCCGTGACCAGCGCGCCCGGCTGCCGCTGCGACCGGGCGGGCGCCTGCCGGCTCGCGAGCGTGCAGGCCGACGAGCACCGCGGCGTGCGGCTGGTCTCGGCGCGCAGCGTGCGCTTCGACGCCGATGGCCGCGCCGACGCCGGCCTCGAAGCCCTGCTCGAGGCCGGGCCGAACCGGCTGCGCGTCGATCTCGGGGTGCTGGGCCGCGCCCGGGTGTGCAGCCTGCGCGGCGAGCTGCCGGGCACGCCGGCCTGCTGAGCGCCGGTCGCGGCCTACACCTGCATGTTCATGATCTCGCTGTAGGCCTGCAGCAGCCGGTTGCGCACCTGCACGGCGGCAGTGAAGCCGAGCTGGGCCTTCTGCATCGCGAGCATCGTCTGCTCGAGGCTGACGCCGGGGTTGTCGAGCGCCAGCTCGCGCTGCAGGTTCTGCGCCTCGAGCTGGCTGCGGCTCACCTCCTGCAGCGCCGAGGCCATCGCCGTGCGAAAGCCGCCCGGCACGGCGCCGGCGCTGCCCGCGGCGCCGGCTGCGGGCGTGCCGTCGGGCCGCAGCCCGGCGCGCGCGACGGCGGCCTGGAAGTCGAACGGCTTGATGCGCAGATCGTTCATGGCGGCGGGCGCACTGTAGGCGGCGGCGGCACCGCGCGGTGGCGCGAACAGCCTGCGCTTTGGCCGGCTTCTCGCCCCACCGTGGCGCGGCCGCGGCGAAAGAATCATCTTCGGACCGCTGCCCTGCGCGCCCCGCGCCGCGGCAGCCCGAGCCTGGACACCCCGCCGCATGGACAACGCCGTCGTCGAACCCGCCCCGCTCGTGCCCGCAACGCAAGGGCCGGCCGCGCGCTGGCGTGCCCTGCCCGGGCGCACCCAGCTCGGCGCGCTGCTCGGCCTGGCCGCGCTCGCCGCCGTCCTCGTGGCACTGATCGGCGGTGCGCGCGAGGGCGACTACCGCGTGCTCTTCGCCGGCCTGTCGCAAAAGGACGGCGGCCAGGTCATCGAGCGCCTGGCGCAGATGAACGTGCCGTACCGCTTCGCCGAAGGCGGCGGCGGCGCGCTGATGGTGCCTGCGGCCCGCGTGCACGAGCTGCGCATGAAGCTGGCCGCCGCCGGCCTGCCCAGCGGCGGCGTCGGCAGCGCCGGCGGCAGCAGCGGCTACGAGGTGCTCGACAAGTCGCCGTTCGGCCAGACGCAGGGCCAGGAGCGCATGAGCATGCAGCGCGCCATCGAAGGCGAGCTGGTGCGTTCGATCCAGTCGCTCTCGCCGGTGCAGTCGGCGCGCGTGCACCTGGCGTTGCCGCAGATGAACGGGTTCTTCCGCGAGCAGCAAAAGCCCGCCGCCTCGGTGGTGCTGAACCTGCAGCCGGGGCGCGCGCTCGAGCGCAGCCAGATCGCCGGCATCGTGCATCTGGTCAGCTCGAGCGTGCCCGAGCTCGCGCCGAAGGCGGTGAGCGTGATCGACAGCAACGGCACGCTGCTGGCCGGTGCCGGCCGCGGCGAAGGCGAAGGCGAAGGCCTGGACTCGCAGCAGCTGGCCTACCGCAGCGAAGTCGAAGCCTCGCTGCTCAAGCGCGTCGTCGCCCTGCTCGAGCCGGTGGTCGGCCGCGACAACGTGCGCGCCAGCGTCAGCGCCGACATCGACTTCTCGCAGGTGTTGCGCACGGCCGAGGCCTACAGCCCCAACCAGGGCGGCGAGGCCAAGCCCGCGGTGCGCGAGCAGCGCAGCGAGGAGAGCAGCCAGCCCGGCAGCACGACGGCGGCCGGCGTGCCCGGCGCGCAGAGCAACCAGCCGCCGGTGCCGGCCACGGCGCCCGTCAACGGCGCCGCGCAGACGCTGCAGGCCGCCGGCGGCGGCAGCGCCGGCGGCACGAGTCGGCGCGAGCAGGCCACGCGCTTCGAGGTCGACAAGACGGTGACGGTGACCAAGAACGCCGTCGGCAGCATCAAGCGGCTGTCGGCGGCGGTGGTGGTCAACCACCGCACCAGCACCGATGCCAAGGGCAAGACGACGAGCGCGCCGCTGGCCGACAAGGAGCTCGAGCAGCTCACCGCGCTCGTGCAGCAGGGCATCGGCTACGACGCCGAGCGCGGCGACCAGGTCAAGGTCGTCAACGTGCCCTTCCGCAGCGAGCCGGTGAGCGCGCCCGAGGCCGTGCCGCTGTGGCAGCAGCCCTGGCTCACCGACTTGCTGCGCAGCGCGGCGGCGCCGGCGGCGCTGGCGCTGGTGGCGCTGGTGATCGTGTTCACGCTCGTGCGTCCGGCCGTCGTCGCGCTGCTCGCGGCGGCGCCGGCCGCGGCGGCGGCCGCGCCCGGCGCCCAGTTGAGCGAAGTCGTCGGCGACGCGGCGGCCCTGCCCGGCGGCGCCCCGGCGCTGCCCGCGCTCGAAGGCCCGCGCGCCTCGGCCAAGCTCGAGGCCGCGCGCAAGCTCGCGCGCGACAACCCCGCGGCCGTGGCGCACATCGTGCGCGGCTGGGTGAGCGGCGACCAGGCCTGAGCGCGCGAAGGCGACGCGATGTCGATGAGCGACGAAGGCCTCGAGAACGCCGCCATCTTGCTGATGAGCCTGGGCGAGGAGGAGGCGGCCGGCATCTTCAAGCACCTCTCGCCCAAGGAGGTGCAGCGCCTGGGCGAGACGATCGCCGGCATCAAGTCCGTGACGCGCGACCGGCTCGACGGCGTGATCGAGCGCTTCGAGACGATCGCCGTCAACGAGCACATGCTCGTCTCCGACAGCAACGAGTACGTCAAGACCGTGCTGCGCAAGGCGCTCGGCGACGAGAAGGCCAACCTGCTGATCGACCGCATCTTGCAGGGCAGCGACATCACCGGCATCGAGAGCCTGAAGTGGATGGACCCGGTCTCGGTGGCCGAGCTGCTGCGCAACGAGCACCCGCAGATCGTCGCCGCCATCCTCGTGCACCTCGAGTTCGACCAGGCGGCCGACGTGCTCAAGCAGCTCACCGAACGCCAGCGCAACGAGGTGCTGATCCGCATCGCCACGCTCGACGGCATCCAGCCGACGGCGCTCAAGGACCTCAACGAGGTGATGACCAGGGTGCTGGCCGGCGGCGACCGCAGCCGCAAGAGCTCCCTCGGCGGCGCCAAGGCGGCGGCCGAGATCCTGAACATGCTCGGCGCCGCCGTCGAGACCACCGCGCTGGACTACGTGCGCGAGATCGACAACGAGCTGGCGCAGAAGATCATGGACAACATGTTCACCTTCGACGACCTGGAGAAGGTCGACGACAAGGGCATCCAGGCCCTGCTCAAGGAAGTGCAGACCGAGTCGCTCGTCGTCGCGCTCAAGGGCGCGCCGCCGACGCTGCGCGACAAGGTCTTCAAGAACATGTCCACGCGCGCCGCCGAGGCGCTCAAGGAGGACCTCGAGTCGCGCGGCCCGGTGCGGCTGTCCGAGGTCGAGGCCGAGCAAAAGGAGATGCTCAAGACCGTGCGCCGCCTGATCGACGAGGGCCAGATCGTGCTCGCCGGCTCGGGTGACGAGCAGTTCGTATGAGCGCGGGCAAGCCGCCCATCCGCAACGTGCCGCCGCCGGCCGGCCGCAACGGCAACGGCAAGGCGACGAGCCCCTACGCGCGCTTCATCCCGCGCGAGGAGCTGGGCGAGGTGGCGAGCTGGCGGCCCGGCACCTTCGGCGCCGGCGCGGGCGCCGGCGCGGCCGCCGCCGCGGCGCCGCCGGGCGGCGCCGACGCCACGCCCGAGGCCCTGCGCGAGCGCCTGGACACCGAGCGCCAGGCGCTGCGCCAGGCCGGCTATCAGGAGGGCTACCGCGACGGCCTGGTCGCGCTCGAGAACTTCAAGCAGCATTTCGCGGCGCAGGCCACGGCGCAGATCGGCAGCTTGCTCGACGCCTTCGACGCGCAGCAGCGCGAGCTCGACGCCGGCCTCGCCGACACGCTCGCGCATTGCGCGCTGCAGCTCGCGCAGCAGGTCGTGCGCAGCGAGCTGGCGGCGCGGCCCGAGCTGGTGGCGCGCGTGGCCGCCGATGCCGTCAACGCCGTGATGCTCTCGGCGCGCCACATCCGCGTGCACCTGCATCCGCTGGACCTGCCGCTGGTCGCCGAGGGTGCCGAGGACACGCTGAGCGCGCGCGGCGCGCGCCTGCTGCCCGACGAGACGGTGCAGCGCGGCGGCGTGCGCGTCGAATCCGATGCCGGCGCCGTGGACGCGCGCATCGAGACGCGCTGGGCGCAGGCGGCCGCCGCGCTCGGCGGCGAGCTCGCCTGGCGCGCCGAGGGCGACGCATGACGCCATTGGCCGAGCGGCTCGAGGTACGCGCCGAGCGCTGGGCGCGCTGGCGCGCCCAGCTCGAGCAGTGCAGCGCGCTGGCGCAGCCGCCCGCGGCCGAAGGCATGCTGCTGCGCGTGACCGGCCTCGTGCTCGAAGCCGCCGGCGTGCGCGCTCCGGTCGGCTCGGTGTGCGAGGTGCACGCGCCGGGGCAGCCGGTGCTGGCCGAGGTGGTGGGCTTCAGCGGCGACCGCGCCTTCCTGATGCCCTACGGCGAGCTGCACGGCCTGGCCAGCGGCGCGCGCGTCGTGCCGCGCCCGGCGCCGCATGTGCGCCCGCGCCTGGGCGGCGAGCACCACCCCTGGCGCCGCAGCGAGGACCGCGGCCTGCATCTGCCGATGGGGCCCGGATTGCTGGGCCGCGTGGTCGACGCGCAAGGCCAGCCGCTCGACCGCCTGGGCGCGCTGCACGACGTGCAGGCCGAGCCGATGACGCGCCGGCCGATGAACGCCATGGAGCGCGATCCGGTGCGCCAGCCGCTGGACACCGGCGTGCGCGCGATCAACGCGCTGCTCACCGTCGGCCGCGGCCAGCGCCTGGGCCTGTTCGCCGGCACCGGCGTGGGCAAGTCGGTGCTGCTGGGCATGATGGCGCGCTACACGGCGGCCGACGTCATCGTCGTCGGCCTCATCGGCGAGCGCGGGCGCGAGGTCAAGGAGTTCATCGAGGACATCCTCGAGGCCGAGGGCCTGGCGCGCAGCGTCGTCGTCGCCGCGCCGGCCGACGCGCCGCCGCTGGTGCGCCTGCAGGGCGCGGGCTACGCCACCGCCATCGCCGAGCATTTCCGCGACCGCGGCCGGCACGTGCTGCTGCTGATGGACAGCCTGACGCGCTACGCCATGGCGCAGCGCGAGATCGCGCTGGCGATCGGCGAGCCGCCGGCCACCAAGGGCTATCCGCCGAGCGTGTTCGCCAAGCTGCCGCAGCTCGTCGAGCGCAGCGGCAACGGCCTGGGCGGCGTCGGCTCGATCACGGCGCTGTACACCGTGCTCACCGAGGGCGACGACCCGCAGGACCCGATCGCCGACGCGGCGCGCGGCATCCTCGACGGCCACATCGTGCTGTCGCGCGAGCTGGCCGAGTCGGGCCACTATCCGGCCATCGACGTCGAGCGCTCGATCTCGCGCGTGATGAGCGCGGTCGCGCCGCGCGAGCAGCAGACGGCGGCGCGCCGCGTGCGCCATTGGCTGTCGCGCCTGGCCAAGGCGCGCGACCTGATCCAGCTCGGCGCCTACCAGCCGGGCCACGACGCCGAGCTCGACGTCGCGGTGCGCCACGCGGCGCCGCTCGAGGCCTTCCTGCAGCAGGACATGCACGAGTGCGCCGCGCTCGACGCCTGCCGCGCCCACCTGTACGCGCTGACGGCGCACTGAAGTCGGTGACGGCATGAGTCGCACCGGCCCATGCGCGTCGTCGTCGGCCTTCTGACCCGAACCGAAGCCACGATGCAAGACCGCCAAGTCGCGCTGCACAGCCTGCTGCGCCATGCCGAAACCGAGCGCGACGCGGCGCGCGCCGCCGCGTTCGGCGCCGCCGAGCGCGCGCAGCGGCTGGCGCGCCAGGCCGAGCAGCTGCTCGCCTACCGCGACGACTACCGCCGCCGCGCGCCGGCCCATGGCGCGCAGGCGGCGAGCATCGCCCTCGTGCGCAGCCACCGCGACTTCATGCAGCGCCTGGAGCAGGCCATCGAGCAGCAGCGCGCGCAGCTCGAGGCGGCCGAGCGCGACGCCGCGGCCGCGCGCGAGGCGCTGCGTGCACTCGAGCTGCGCGTGGCCTCGGTGGGCAAGCTGCTCGAACGCCGCCAGACGCAGCAGCAGCAGCGCGCGGCACGCGCCGAGCAGCGGCGCCACGACGAAGCCGCGCAGCGCGCCGGCTGGGCGCGGCGCCCGCGCAGCGCAGCGGGGTGAGCACGATGCCCGCCCTCGCCTCGCCGGTCGCCGCCGCGCCCGCCGCCGCCGCGCCCAACGTCGCCAGACCCGGTGCCGCCCCATCCTTGGCGACGTCGTCCGCGGCGACATCGGCGGTGGCCGCCGCGCCCGGCGACGCCGCCGATCCGGCCGCCGACGGCGCTGCGCCGCAGCCGTTTGCGCGCGCGCTCGACGCAGCGCGCGGGCGCGCCGAGCGCGCCCCCGACGATGCGGCCGCCGCGGGCGCGCCGCAGCGCGGCGCCGCGGCACGCGCGCGTCCGGGCGCGGCCGCGCCCAGGAGCGAGGACGCGGCCGCCCACCTGGCGGGCCGGCCGGGCGCAGAGCCCGCCGCCGGCCGGAGCGTCGAGCCGCGGCTCGACTCCGAGCCGGCGCAGCCTGCAGCGGCAGACGAGACGCGCCGCGATCCGGCCGAGCTGATTGCGTTGCTGCTGGGCCAGCAGGCCGCTGCGCCGCAGGCACCCACGGGCCGGCGCCAGGCCGTGCCCGACGCCGGCGGCACGCGCCGGGGCGCGGCCGAGGCGCAGGCCGACGCGGGCGCGGCCACTGCGCCGGCCGCATCGGGGCACGCCCGGCGCAGCGTCGCGCCCGCGACCGAAGGCGCAGCCGATCCTCGGCCCAGCGCGCCGGCAACGGCCAAGGCGGGCGACTTCGTCGCTGAACTGCAGCGTGCCGCCGTCGACACGGCGCCGCGCACGGGCAATCCGGTCGCGCCATCCGATCCGCCGCCCGCGCCGGCGGCGGCGATCACGCCGGCAGCGCAGAGCGCGCCGGGCGCGGCCGCGCCGCCGGCCGAAGCCAGCCTGGCGTTCGGACCCGGGCACCCGGAATTCGCCGCCCGGCTCGGCGCCCAGCTCACGACCTTCGTGCGCGGCGGCGTCGAGTTCGCGCGCATCCAGCTGCATCCGCTCGAGATGGGTCCCGTCACCGTGCAGATCCAGCTCGAAGGCCAGGCCGCCCAAGTGCACTTCGCCGCCGCACAGGGCGACACGCGCCAGGCGCTCGATGCGGCGCTGCCGACCCTCGCCGGCTGCCTGCGCGACGCCGGCCTCACGCTGGCCGGCGGCGGTGTCTTCCAGCAGCCGCGGCACGCCGATGGCGACCGCGCGCCGCCCTGGCCGGCCGAGGAGCGCGAGGCACGCGAAGCCGCGCCGCAGCCGCCCGCCGCGGCCGCGCCCGTCGCGCTGCGCCGGCGCGGCGTCGTCGACCTCGTGGCCTGAGAGCCCATCGCCCGGGCGCGCGTTGAGCGCCCGATTCGCCGCCCTTATCGACGCTTTGGGCGTGCGCGGCGCGCCCAACAATGAGTCGCAGACGGCCCCCTGCCGCACGCGGGGACGCCGCCGCGATTCGCGTGAACGCACAAGCCCGGAGCGCCGATGTCCACCGCCACCACCGTCGATGCCACGCCCGCCCCCGCCAAGGGCAGCAAGAAGAAGCTGATCCTCATCGTCGCGGCGGCCGTGCTGGTGCTGGCCGTGGCCGGCGGCGCGGCCGCGCTGCTGCTCAAGAAGAAGCCGGCCCACGACGGCGAGGGCGAAGGCGAGACCGCGGCCGAGACGGCCAAGCCGGCCAAGGCCGCCAAGCACGAGGACAAGGGCACGCCGAGCTTCGTGCCGCTGGACCCGTTCACCGTCAACCTCGCCGACCGCGATGCCGAGCGCTACGCGCAGGTGGCGGTGACGCTCGAGATCGGCGAGGCCAAGCTGGCCGACCAGATCAAGACCTACATGCCGGCGATCCGCAACAACGTGCTGCTGGCGATCGCCGACAAGACCGCCGCGCAACTGATGGACCGCGACGGCAAGCGGCGCCTGGCCGCCGAGATCCGCCGCGAGACGGCGCGCGCGCTCGGCTACGACGTGCCGCGCACGAGCGACGACGACGCCGAAGACGGCGCCAAGGCGCGCCGCAAGGGCGCCAAGGACGATGCACTGCCGGTGCGCGCCGTGCACTTCTCGAACTTCATCATCCAGTAGACCCCCGGGCGCGACGAGCACGGCAACGCGGCGATGAACCAGCAGATCCTGTCCCAGGACGAAGTCGATGCCCTGCTGCAGGGCATCACCGGCGAGAGCCAGAAGCTCGACCAGGAGGAGGCGCATGTCACGGGCATCCGCGACTACGACCTGTCGAGCCAGGAGCGCATCGTCCGCGGCCGCATGCCGACGATGGAGGTCATCAACGAGCGCTTCGCGCGCAACGTTCGCATCGGCATCTTCAACCTGATCCGCAAGAGCCCGGAGGTGGCCATCGGCGGCATCAAGGTGCAGAAGTTCAGCGCCTTCCTGCGCGAGATCGTGGTGCCGACCAACTTCAACATCGTCTCGGTCAAGCCGCTGCGCGGCAGCGGGCTCGTCATCTGCGACCCGAGCCTGGTGTTCGCGGTCATCGATGCGCTGTTCGGAGGCGCCGGCAAGTACCACACGCGCATCGAGGGGCGCGACTTCAGCCCGACCGAGCTGCGCGTCATCCTGCGCCTGGTGGAGACCATCGCCGCCGAGTACAAGAAGGCCTGGACCGGCATCTACCCGATCGAGCTGGAGTACCAGCGCTCGGAGATGCAGCCGCAGTTCGCCAACATCGCCACGCCGAGCGAGGTGGTCGTGGCCACCACCTACACGCTGGAGATCGGCGAGGTGTCGGGCTCGATCCACCTGTGCATGCCCTACAGCACGCTCGAGCCGATCCGCGACCTGCTGTTCTCGACCATCCAGGGCGACAGCGTCGAGCCCGACCGGCGCTGGCTCAACCTGCTCGAGCAGCAGATCCAGGCCGCCGAGGTCGACCTGGTGGCCGAACTGGGGCGCGCGCCGGCCACCGTCGAGCAACTGCTGTCGTTCAAGCCCGGCGACTTCATCGAGCTCGACCTCGACCCGATGATCCAGGCCAAGGTCGACGGCGTGCCGGTCTTCGATTGCCACTACGGCACCTCGAACAACCACTACGCGATCCGCATCGACCGCCTCATCGCCAGCTCGAATCAGGGCTGGCTCGGAGAACAGAACCATGTCTGAGCCCGCCAGCGCCGCCGACGGCGGCATGACCGAAGAGGACCGCATGGCCGCCGAGTGGGCCGCCGCGCTCGCCGAGACCAAGGGCGGCGGCGACGTGGCGAGCGAAGTGGCGCCGGCCGCCGAGTCGGTGGCGCCGGCCGCCTTCGCGCAGTTCGCGCCGGGCAACAGCATCGGCACGACGCCGGGCAACGACCTCAACATGATCCTCGACATCCCGGTGCAGCTCACCGTCGAGCTGGGCCGCACGAGGATCCCGATCAAGCACATCCTGCAGCTGGCGCAGGGCTCGGTGGTCGAGCTCGAGACGCTGGCCGGCGAGCCGATGGACGTGCTCGTCAACGGCTACCTGATCGCGCAGGGCGAGGTGGTGGTGGTGAACGACAAGTTCGGCATCCGCCTGACCGACATCGTGACGCCGAGCGAGCGCATGCGGCGCCTGTCGCGCGTCTGAGCGCCGCCCCGCAGCGATGACCGGCTTCGTGCCGCTGCTGTGGTTCGCCGCCGTCGTGGCGGCGATCCCGCTGGCGCTGTGGCTGCTGCGGCGCAGCGGCGTCGCCGGCACGGCGCGCGCCGCCGCCGGCGCGCCGCGCACGGTGTCGGTGCTGGCGCTGTCGCCGTCGCAGCGCCTCGTGACGGTCGAGGTCGGCCAGGGCGAGGAGCGGCTGTGGCTGGTGCTCGGCGTCACGGCGCAGAGCATCCGCACGCTGCACACGATGAGCGCGCAATCGGCCCGGCCGCCGGCCGGCCTGGCCGACGCGGCCGGCGCACCGGCAGCCACCTTCGCGCAACTGCTCGGGCGCATGCGCCGGCAGCCCGGCGGCGATGCGCAGTAGCCCCGGCATCGCCCGCGGCCGCGGCCGGCGCGCGCTGCGGCCGGCGCTCGCGGGCCTCGCGCTGGCCGCGCTGGGCGCCGGCGCCGCCGCGCAAGGCAGCGCGGCGGGCACGCTGCCGCTGCTCGTCGGCCAGGGCGCGGGCGGCACGAGCTACTCGGTGCCGATCCAGACCCTGCTGTTCTTCACCGCGCTGTCGTTCCTGCCCGCCGTGCTGCTGCTGATGACGGCCTTCACGCGCATCGTCATCGTGCTGTCGCTGCTGCGTCAGGCGCTGGGCACGCAGGCCGCGCCGCCCAACCAGGTGATCCTGGGCCTGGCGCTGTTCCTCACCTTCTTCGTCATGGGCCCGACCTTCGACAAGATCTACCAGCAGGCCTGGGCGCCGTACAGCGCCGGCCAGATGGCGGCCGAGCAGGCGCTGCAGACCGGCCTCCAGCCGCTGCGCGCCTTCATGCTGAAGAACACGCGCCAGGCCGACCTGCAGCTCTTTTCGCGCCTGGGCAAGGTGGCCGAGGGCACCAAGGCCGAGGAGGTGCCGATCTCGGTGCTGGTGCCGGCCTTCGTGACGAGCGAGCTCAAGAGCGCGTTCCAGATCGGCTTCATGATCTTCATCCCGTTCCTCATCATCGACATGATCGTCGCCAGCGTGCTGATGAGCCTGGGCATGATGATGCTCAGTCCGGTGCTCGTCGCCCTGCCCTTCAAGCTGATGCTGTTCGTGCTCGCCGACGGCTGGAACCTGCTGATGGGCTCGCTCGCCGCCTCCTTCGCCACCTGAACGGACCGCCCATGGATGCCCAGCAAGTCCTCACCGCCGGCCAGCAGGGCCTGACGACGCTGCTCATGGTCTCGGGCCCGGTGCTCGGCGTCGTGCTCGTGGTCGGCCTCGTCGTCAGCGTCTTCCAGGCGGCGACGCAGATCAACGAGGCGACGCTGTCCTTCGTGCCCAAGATCGTCGCCGCCTTCGCCGTGCTCGCCTTCGCCGGCCCCTGGATGATCGCGACGCTGGTCGAGTACCTGCAGCGCACGCTGCAGGCGCTGCCGGCGGCGGTGGGCTGACGATTCACCGGCCGCAGCGCGGCCTGCGCGCCTTGCTCACCTTCTCCGAAGCCCAGCTGCTGGCCTGGATCACGCCGCTGGCCTGGCCCTTCCTGCGCGCGCTGGCGCTGTTCACCTCGCTGCCGGTGCTGGGCACGCGCACCGTGCCGCGCCGCGTGCGCGTGGCGCTGGCCGCGTTCATCGCCTGGTGCGCGCAGCCGATGCTGGCGGCGCCGCCGGCGGTGGCGCTGGACTCGCCGCTCGCGCTCGGCCTGGTCGCGCAGCAGCTCGTCATCGGCCTGGCGCTGGGCTTCGCCGCGCGGCTCGTGTTCGCCGCCGTGGAGTACGCCGGCGAGCTGATCGGGCTGCAGATGGGCCTGAACTTCGCCGGCTTCTTCGACCCCGTGAGCGCGGCCAGCAGCACGGCGACGAGCCGCTTCTTCGGCACCACCATCGCGTGGCTGTTCATCGTCGTCAACGGCCACCTGCTGGTGGTGGCGGCCCTGGTGCAGAGCTTCGCCGCGTTTCCGGCCGGCCCGGAGCCCTTCGCCTTCCTCGCCGCGGTGGCGCCGCACCGCTGGGGCGCCGAGCTGTTCGCCACCGGCGCCTGGATCGCGCTGCCGCTGCTGACGATGCTGCTCTTCGTCAACTTCGTGCTCGGCGCCATCTCGCGCGTGGCGCCGCAGATCAACGTCTTCGCCGTCGGCTTCCCGGTCACGCTGGCCGTCGGCCTGCTCGGCATGCTGCTCACGCTGCCGGCGCTGCAGGGGCCGTTCACGCTCGCGCTCGAGCGCATGCTGGGCAACTTCCGCTAGAGTCGCCTGCGGACAAGCTGCGTCGGAGACACCCCCGCATGATCGACATCGGCGCGCACAGCACCATCGGCTCTGCACTGGCCGCAGCGGCAGCGCGCTGGGGCGACGCCGAGCTCGTCGCCGTGCCGCCCAACCCGGCGCGCAGCTACCACCCCGCCGGCTGCGCGATCGGCTACCGCGCCGCGCTGGCCGAAGTGCAGCGCCTGATGGAGCGCTACGCCGCGCGCGGCTACGGCCACGGCCAGCGCGTGGCGCTGCTGCTCGACAACCGCCCCGAGCACCTGCTGCACAAGCTCGCGCTCAACGCGCTGGGCGCCTGCTGCGTGCCGGTGAATCCCGAGTACCGCGCGGCCGAGATGGCCTATCTCGTCGACCATGCGCGGCCGGCGCTGCTGGTCGCGCTCGGCGCGCGCCTGGGCGCGGTCGAGCAGGCGCTCGGCCTGGCCGCGCACCGCCCGGCGCTCGCCACGCACGAGGACTTCGACACCGCCCTGCCCGCCGCTGCCGCGCCGGCGCGCAGCGCTGCGCCCGGCCCCGACACGCCGGCCAGCATCCTCTACACCTCGGGCACCACCGGCCGGCCCAAGGGCTGCGTGCTCACGCACGAGTACGAGCTGCTCGCCGGCCAGGCCTACGCCACGCGCGGCGGCCTGGCGACCATCCGCGCAGGCTGCGAGCGCGTCTACAACCCGCTGCCGCTGTATCACGTCAACGCGTCGATCCTGTCCTTCTTCGGCATGCTGCTGACGGGCGGCTGCCAGATCCAGGGCGAGCGCTTCCAGCCGACGCGCTTCTGGAGCGAGGTGCACGCGACACGCGCCACGGTCGTGCACTACCTGGGCGTGGTGGTGCCGCTGCTGCTGGCGCAGCCGCCTTCGCCGCAGGATCGCGCGCACGGCGTGCGTTTCGGCTGGGGCGCCGGCGTCGAGCCGCAACTGCACGCGCGGTTCGAGCAGCGCTTCGGCTTTCCGCTCATCGAGCTCTGGGGCATGACCGAGATGGTGCGGCTGCTGAGCGACTGCATCGAGCCGCGCAAGGTGGGCACGCGCGCCTTCGGCCGCGCCGTGCCGGGTGTGGAGGTGCGCGTGGTCGACGAGAACGACCGCGACCTGCCCGACGGCCAGCCCGGCGAGCTGCTGATCCGCCACTCGGCGGCCACGCCGCGCCGCGCCTTCTTCGCCGGCTACCTCGACGACCCGGCGGCCACCGAGGCCGCCTGGCGCGGCGGCTGGTTCCACACCGGCGACGTCGTCACGCGCGACGCCGACGGCATGCTGCACTTCGTCGACCGGCGCAAGAACATCGTGCGCCGCAGCGGCGAGAACATCGCCGCGGCCGAGGTGGAAGCGGTGCTGCTCACGCACCCCGCGGTGCTGCAGGCCGCGGTACTGGCGGTGCCCGACGAGATCCGCGAGGAGGAGGTGATGGCCTGCGTCGTGCCCCGGGCGATGCCGGCCGACGCCGAGGCCGCCGACGGCCTGGCCCGGGCGCTGCAGGCGCATTGCCTGACGAACCTCGCCTACTTCAAGGCGCCGGGCTGGTTCGCCTTTCGCGGCGAGCTGCCGACCACCGGTACGCAGAAGATCCAGAAGCACGCCCTCTTCGGCCCGGGCGCCGACGCCCGCCGGGCCGAGGGCGTGATCGACCTGCGCGCGGGCAAGAAGCGCTGATACTCCGTCACAGGGGTTTCGGAACATGATGAAAGCGATGGATTCGGGTCGAGGGCAAGGCGCCGAGCGCAGCGATACCGGGCGGTATCGCGCGCATCGGCAACGCCGCCATCGGCCCGAAGACACGCTCTCATGTTTTGGAATTCCTGGGTCGGCGTACCAAGACGCGAACTGAGCGGTGGCGCGCCCGACCCGGCCGGCCCGCCGGCAACCGGCGCCGCTCGTGCGCGTCGCGCACGCTCAATGCGCGCCGGCGCGGATCGGCTACCGTAGCGCCATGTCCGGACTGCGACGCCCCCACCCATGACCGCCCTGCTCGCCGGTGCCAGCGGCCTCGTCGGCCGCGAAATCGCCCGCCAGCGGCAGGGCCGCGGCCGGCTGCACCTGCTGGTACGCCGCCCGCTGCACGACAAGGCGCCCGGGCACAGCGTGCATGTCGTCGACTTCGCCGCGCTGCCGCCGCTGCCGCGCGCCGACGAGGCCTACTGCGCCCTCGGCACGACCATCAAAGCGGCCGGCTCGCAAGCGGCGTTCCGTGCCGTCGACCACGATGCCGTGCTCGCCTTCGCGCGCGCCGCGCTGGCCGCCGGCGTGCGCCGCTTCGGCGTCGTCTCGGCGCAGGGCGCCGACGCGAAGTCGCCGATCTTCTACAGCCGCGTCAAGGGCGAGATGGAACAGGCGCTGGCCGCGCTCGGCTTCGCCAGCCTGGTGATCGCGCGGCCTTCGCTGCTTGTGGGCGACCGCGCCGCCCTCGGCCAGCCGCCGCGCCGCGGCGAAGCGCTGGCCGCGGCGCTCACGCGGCCGCTGGCCGGCTTCATCCCCAAGGCCTGGCGGCCGATCGCCGCCGAGCGCGTGGCGCGTGCGCTGCTCGCCGCCGTGACCGAGGCGCGCCCCGGCCTGCGCGTGCTGACCTCGGGCCAGATGCAGGAGCTCGGCGCCCCATGAGACTCACCTTCCTCGGCGCCGCCGACGGCGTGACCGGCTCGCGCCACCTCGTCGACACCGGCGACCGCCAGATCCTGCTCGACTGCGGGTTGTTCCAGGGCTGGAAGCTGCACCGCGAGCGCAACTGGGACTTCCCGCAGGCCCTCGTCGGCCTCGACGCCGTGGTGCTGAGCCACGCCCACCTCGACCACAGCGGCTGGCTGCCGGCGCTGGTGCGGCACGGCTTCCGCGGCCCGATCCACGCCCACCCGGCCACGATCGAGCTGGCCGGGGTGATGCTGCGCGACAGCGCACGCCTGCAGGAGGAGGATGCACGGCGCGCCAACCGCTATGGCTACTCGCGCCACGCCAAGGCGCTGCCGCTGTACACGGTGAAGGACGCCGAGCGCGCGCTCGCGCAGTTCGTGCCGCTGGCGCCGGGGCGCGAGCTGCGCCTGGGTTCGGCGCGCGTGAGCCTCAGCCTCACCGGCCACCTGCTCGGTGCCTGCGCCGTGAGCCTGGCGGCCGGCGGCCCGCGCCTGCTGTTCTCGGGCGACCTCGGCCGCCGCGACGACCTTCTGATGCCGCCGCCGCAGCCGGCACCCGCTGCCGACGTGCTGCTCGTCGAATCCACCTACGGCAACCGCCTGCACCCACGCGAGGACGGCGCCGAGCGGCTGGCCGCCATCGTGCGCGAGACGGCCGCACGCGGCGGCTCGGTGCTGCTGCCGGCCTTCGCCGTCGGGCGCGCGCAGGCGCTGCTGCTGGTGCTGCAGCGGCTGCGCGCGGCCGGCGCCATCCCGCTGCAGTTGCCGATCTTCGTCGACAGCCCGATGGCGGTGCAGGCCACCGAGCTGTACACGAAGAACGGCCGCTCGCTGCGCGTGGCCGCGCGCGAGCTCGCGCACCTGCTCGAGGGCGTGCGCATGGTCAGCGAGGCGGCGCAGTCGGTGCGCCTGGCCGGCGCGCGTTTTCCGCGCATCGTCATCTCCGCCAGCGGCATGGCCACGGGCGGGCGCGTGCTCAATCACCTGAAGGCGATGGCGCCCGACGCGCGCCACGCCGTCGTCTTCGCCGGCTTCCAGGTCGGCGGCAGCCGCGGCGCGCGCCTGCTGGCCGGCGAGCGCGAAGTGAAGATCCACGGCGAGCTGGTGCCGGTGCGCGCCGCCGTGCACGAGCTGCAGGGCTTCTCCGGCCACGCCGACCGCGACGAGATCCTCGACTGGCTGCGCACGCTGCCCAAACCGCCCCGGCGCACCTTCGTCGTGCACGGCGAGCCCGACGCCGCCGACGCGCTGCGCTCGGCGCTGCAGGACCGGCTGGGCTGGAGCGGCGTGAGCGTGCCGCAGCACGGGCAGAGCGTGGTGCTCTGAGCTCCCCCAGGGCCGGGCTGCGCCCAGCCCGCCCCCCGTGGGGGTCAAGCAAAGTGGCGGAGCCACATTTGCTTGAGAGCGACGGGCTTGCCGCAGGGATGCCGCGCGGCAAGAGCCGCGCCATACTGCGCCCGAGCGGTCGACCAGGTCTCGATGCGAGCGCAGCCGCGCTCGCCCGTGGGCACGCCGCTCGACTGTGCCATGCGGCTAGGAGCGTGGGAGATGCGCTCGGAACCGCCCAAGCAGACGCAGGGAAGGCCACGCCTCGCCACCCCGCCGAAGACCAGCCGATCGCAGCTGGACGGGCGGGAACCTGCGGGGGGTGTGCGCCCTCTCATACCGCGTCGGGGCCGCGTCGGGGCCGCGTCGCAGGCTACGAGCGTGGGCCCCGACAAAGGCGCCTGACCTGCACCTAGCCTGCGTGTTGACCCGAGTCAATGCCGCGCGCGCCGGACCTGCCATCGTCGAACCGAACGTTGGTTCGATTTGTTCCTTTGTCCACCGACACCGTGCCAAGGAGACAGACCATGCCATCGACCCAAGCCATGCCGCCCAAGCCCTCCAGGAGCACGCGAGGCACGGCCTCGAAGGCAGCGGGCAAGCCGCAGCGCGCGGTCGTGCCGCAGACCCCGGCCAGCGATGCCGAGAAGCGCGAGACCCTGATCCGCATCGCGGCGTACTCGTTCTACGAGCGCCGGGGCTACGTGAGCGGGCATGAGCTCGAGGACTGGCTCCAGGCCGAGATGGAGGTCGACCGCCAATTGAGCGGAGCCCAGGAGTCCGGGCAGACGACCTGAAGCGCGCGGGCGCAGGTCGGGTGCACGCCGCGGCCGCCTTGCGGCCCCCTCGCGAGACCAGGCTGCGTGGCCGCACGGCGGCAACGAAGGCATCCGGGTGAAGACGCTGCGGCCGGCGGGCAGCGCGCCACAGCAGCTTGGGCGCAGACGAACGAGCGCCGGCCGGCGGAGCGCATAGGAATTTCAAACGCCCCCGCAAGGCCCGACGACCAGGCCGGCCCACCAGGACGGGATAGCTGCGGCAGCAAGATCGTGGCAGCGGTGCCCATTGGGACCGCCTCGCCATTCCCCCAGAGGCTCCTCTGGCCTTGGTTTGCCGCCTCGATCTCAGGGTTGACCCTCATTTGGTAACGCCGCGCCCGCTCTGCGCGCAGCGTCGCCCGGCCGCACTTGGGCGCTGCAGTCTGCGGATGTGGCGTTGATGACGGCCGGCGCGGCTGAGGTGGCGTCAGTGTTGCCCGATCTCACGCGCCCGCCCTCGGGCAGGGGGCTGAGGGTCCAGGCCCAGGTGCGTCAGGATCTTCTCGATCACCGGCCGCTCCAGGATGGCCGCGATGATCTTCAGTTCCCCGCCGCCGCAGGTCGGGCAGTGCTGCATGTCGATGTTGAAGACCCGCTCGAGCAGCCGCGCCCAGCTGATGCGGTGCGGCCGGGCCCGGACGGTCTCGACCTCGCACCCGCCGGTTGCAACGGCTTCGGTGGCCGGGTCCTGTTGCTCGGGCGGCACCTTTGGCACCACCAACGCCCGCACCTTGGCGTTCGGTGCCAGCACGCCATGTTCGCGCAGCGGGGGTCCGCTCACTTCGCGAAGCGAAGTGATGCGGACACCAAACCTGATCAGGTGCAACCGCGGCCGCGGCACCAGCGCCGCCAGCCGCTGCATGAACTCCAGCGGGCTCATGACCAGGCGCGTGGTGCCGTCGCGCCACGGTGTCTCGAGCTCGAGCTCCACCTGCCCCGCGGCGTTGAGCTGCACTCGTTCGTCCGACAGCGCCGGCCGCGTGATGCAGCGGCACAGCTGCTCCAGCCGCTCGCGTTCGTGTGCCTCGACCCGGACCGCGGCGTGCAGGCTGAAGCCGTCCATGTCGGCGCACAGGGGCTGCGATGCTGCGGTCTCGCGCGGCATCGCGCCCCTCAGGGTCAACACCTTCTGCCCGGCGCGGGGGCCGAAGGCGATGCGATAGGTGACCGCCGCCGCCTGCAGCGGCCGCAGCGTGCGCGCCGCCTCGTCGTCGGCATCCGGCTCGGCCAGCCAAGTCTGGCCCATGTCCTCGACCAGCACGCCCCGGCGCGTGAGCAGCTTCATCAGCCGGGCGAAGACGGTCTGCAGCAGCGCGTGCAGCTCGTCGTCGGTGGGCGCACTCGCCCCGACGAAGGCTGGCGCGCCATCAGCGCCGCACCGATACACCCCGTCCAGCACCAGGCAGTGCAGGTGAATGTTGAGGTTGGCGGCCGACCCAAAGCGCTGGATCAGCGTGACGGCGCCGCCGTGGCCTTCGTCGGCGCGGAGCACGGTCGGGCTGGTCGGGTGCCGCACTGCCCAGGGCGCCCCGGGGCCGGACGGCGCCCGATCCGTCCCGCGCGGAATCGCGCGAAGTGGCCGAACCCAATCGGGTCGGGCGGCACGAGCGGGATCCGGCACGCTGACTTCGGCTCGAACACCCGATGGCGGGCCGGTCGCACGGGCGGCTGCAGTCGCTTCGACGACCGACCCTCGGGCTCTGCCGCGCCGCGCATCCGACGGAGGTGGCGCTGCGTAATGTGCCTACCGCGATGCCTTCGGAGTTCCATCATGGCCACACCGCTCGAAATCGTTCAGAACGCCTACGCCGCCTTCGGCCGCGGCGACGTGCCGGCGCTGCTCGCGCTGTGCAGCCCCGACGTGCGCTGGCAGTTCGTGGCCGACCGGGCTGCGCCGTACAGCACTACGGCCGTCGGACTGGGCCAGCTCGGCGAGTGGTTCGGCATGGTCGCGGCGAGCGATGACATCCAGGTCTTCGAACCGCGACAGTTTTTCAGCGGCCCCGAGCACGTCACCATCGTCGGCCACGAGCGGGCCACGATGCGCGCGACCGGCAAGACCATCGAATGCCCCTGGGTCCATGTGTTCACCGTGAAGCAAGGGCGCATCACCGCCTTCTGGGGCATGTTCGACACGCAGACCGTCGCCGCCGCGCGCGCGGCCTGATCCACCCGAGCCCCGCCGGCGGAGCTCGCCGCTGCCCGGTGCGGGCGACGCCCGCGTGTCCGGCGGTTCAAGGCCGCGGCGCGGTCAACGTCGCGAGGCAGTCCACGATGTCGGCGCGAACCTGCGGGTCGCCGACCCGGCAGCCCATGCGCTGGCCCGGCACCAGGGCCTGCGGGTCGGCGAGCCAGCGCCCGAGCAGCGCGGTGTCCCACGTCAGCCCGCTCGTGCGCAGCGCGTCGCTGTAGGCGAAGCCCGGCACGCTGCCGGCGCGGTGCAGGTCAGGCTCCGAAGCTCAACGCATCGGTGGGCAGCATCCGGCCCAGCGCCTGCGACAGCGCCGTCCGGTGCATCGTCTCGTCGGTGGCCAGGCGCGCCGACACCCGGCTGGGCCGGTTGTCCTTGAACAACGGGATCACGTCGGGGTAGGCGTTGGCGGCACCCGTCTCGAGCCTGGCGGCCAGCGCGAGCACGTCTGCCTGGTTCTTCGGCGTCGCGGTGTTCAGCGCCTTGGCGCAGTCGTCGAGCGACCTCTCGGTCTCCGGCTGTCCGCCGAGCTTGCGGATCGTGGCGGCCAGCACATCGCGATGGCCCTTGCGGTGCGACTGGAACGCCGGCGCAAGTTCGAGCACGGGCTTGTGCAGCAGGCCGCTGCCGGCGCCGCGCTGGTAGGCATTGATCGCTTCGTGCTCGAGGCCGAGCGTGACGTTGAGGATGTCGACGTCGGCGTCGCCGTCGACGACCGCGCGCCCGCCGCGCGGGCGCCGGCGAGCAGACCGATCGCTGCGGCCGAGAGCGTGAAGCGGCCCGAGCGCGACAGGAAGTTGCGGCGGGCGGGGAAGGGTTGCATCGGCATGGAGGGTTCCTGCGGAACGAAGGTGGATGCCATGGCGCGCCGCGCGGCCCGCCGCGATCCGGACGCGCCGGCCGCGCGCGGTCCTGCCTGTGCGCATCGGGGGCCGCGCCGCGAGGTCTGCATGTTCACGCATTGGGCATTGCGACCGTCGCGGTCGTCGATCGGCACCTGCCGCTGCGCCGGGTCGTGTCGCGGCGTGCGGTGCAGGGCCGTCCGTGCGCGGCCCGCCGCGCAGGGCGCAGACGGTATGGCCTGATCCACCGCAGCGCCGCCGTGCGGCGGCGAGTTCGGCCGCGTGAGGTTCAGCGCGCGGGGCCCGGCCCCGCCAGGTGCCGTCGCAGCCCGGCCTCGCCGGCGCGCATCACGCCGGCGTGGTTCCAGCGGAACACCGGCGCCAACAGCGGCGCCAGCCAGCGCATCCAGCGGCGGGTGAGCGTCACGCGCCAGACGTAGGTGAGATCGGTGCAGCCTGCGCCCTCGCGCAGCAGCCACAGCCCTTCGCCGTCGAGCTGCCCGCGCGAGCGGGCGCGCAACCGCTGGTGACGCACCGACTCCACGCTCTCGACCTCGATCACGAGGCGGTACGGCAATCGGGTCGACCAGTCGATGCGCCGCACGCTGCCGACGCCGTCGGCGTCGCCTTCGCGCAGCGTCTGCACGCGCTGCACGTACGGCCACCAGCGTGGCCACGCGAGCGGGTCGGTGATCGCCGACCAGACGCGCTCCACCGGGGCGTGGATTCGCCAGTCGCTCACCAGGTCGAAGTGGTGCGACGACATCGAACCCATCACGGCCGCTCCCTCAGGCCGGCGCGGTCGCCGCAGGGAAACCGGGGTAGCCGTGCAGCTCGATGTCGCGCTTGTCCTCGAGCGCGGCGGCGCGCACCTCCTTGCGCAGCTGTGCCTCGAGCAGCGGGCGCACGAGCGCACCGACGAGCGGCGGCAGCGGCAGGCCGATCGCGATTACGACCTCCGTGCCGCCACGGCCGTCGACGGTCTTCGGTGCGAAGCGAAAACTCAGGGTGCCGCCGCGGTTGAAGCCCTCGACAGAGCGGTCGTGGATGCTCCCGTCGGCTTCGATGCGGCGCTCGAAGACATCGCGCTGGCGGATGCCCAGGAGCCTGACCTGCTGCACGCAGCGCGCGCGCCCGGCACCGCGCTCGAACACGTCCAGGCGCAGCTTGGGGTGCACGTTGCGACGGATGTGGTGGTCGAGATCGGCGAACTGGGCGCGCACCCGCTCGAGCGGGGCTTCGATCCATTCGCGGTGGGACACTTCGGCAAGGCGCGTCATGGCAGCTCTCGGAGGGCAGTGGCGACGCTCGCTCTTACGCTCGATGCCATCCGGCGGATTCGCCGGTGCGTGCGCCATGGCCCCTGATGGGGCGGTCAGCCGGCCGGCGCGGTGCATCCGGCGCAGGGGTTGGCTCGTAGGCACTGCATGGACTGCCGAGCCCCTTCCGACCCACCGGGCGCGGCCGCGGAATGGCGAGGTGCCGAGCGCGCGGTGCGGCGTCGCCTGATGGAACGCGTGGCCGACGCCGATACCTCGCACCTGAGCATCGGCGGCGACGAGGGCGCCTGGCAGCCGTTCGTCGACGGCGTGGCGATCAAGGTGCTGCGCGAGCGCGATGGCGTGATGAGCTACCTGCTGCGCTTCGCGCCGGGCGCGGTGCTGCCGCCGCATCGACACCCGCTGGACGAGGAATGCCTCGTGCTGGAGGGGCGCCTGCGGATCGGTTCGCGCCAGGAGATCGGGCCCGGCGGCTACCACCTGGCCCGCGGCGGCGCGCTGCACGCGTCGATCACGTCCGACAGCGGCGCGACGGTCTTCCTGCGCGGCGCGGTTCCGGACCCCGGCGACTTGCTCGGCTGAGCCTGCCGCATCACCATTGCGGGCGAGGCGCTGGTCCCGGATGCATCCGGATCCGCTGCACCGGCGTATGCGTACAGTGCCTTGCCATCACGCGCCAGCTCGGCTTTGCAATCAACCACCCGAGGTTGCTGCATGAACGCCGCCAGGAGAAGGAGCGACGGCCCAGCCGACGAAGGAATCAGCGAGGGTGCGAGCGCGTGGCCTCCGATCGAGGACCACGCGGCGCTGGACGGCGCCGGTCTCGACGACCCGGCCTCGCCTGACCGCGAAGCCGGCGCGCTCGAGTCCGCGCCTGGGCTCTGCGGGGTCTTCGCCGAGCAGCAGCTCGGGCCGTGGCTGGCGTCGATCGTCGAGCGCGACGAGCGCGCGCTGGCCGCGCTCTACGACGCCACGTTCTCGCGCGTCTTCGGCCTCGTGCAGCGCATCGTGCGCAACCGGGCGACCGCCGAGGAAGTGGTCGAGGAGGTGTACTTCCAGGTGTGGCGCCAGGCGGTGCGTTTCGACCCGTCGCGCGGCAAGGCGCTCGCCTGGATCCTGTCGATGGCGCGCTCGCGTGCGATCGACGCGCTGCGCCGCGAGGCGCGGTGCAGCGCGGAAGGTGCCGACGCCGACGCGCAGCCCGGGGCCGTGTCCGACGAGCCGGCCGCCGACGAACTGCTGGAGCTCGCGCGCCGGCAGGCCGACCTCGCCCAGGCGCTGATGCTGCTGGGCGCGCAGCCGCGGCAGCTGGTGTCGCTCGCATTCTTCCGCGGCATGAGCCACGAGGAGATCGCCCAGCACATGCGCCTGCCGCTGGGCACCGTCAAATCTCAGATCCGCCGGGCGCTGCTCACGTTGCGCGGTGCACTGGGCGAGCGCGGCTCTCCGGCCGTCGCAAGCTCGGCCTCCTGAATGCGTACACCGAATCGATACAGCTCCAGCGATGATTGCACCATGAACGCCCGACGCCTGCCGATGCGGATCGATCCGGCGCCCGATGCCGTCGACCCCGAGCTCGAGCCGTTGCTGGGCGAGTCGTTCGCGCGCGCCTGGGCCGCCGACGACGCGAATGCCTCGGCCGCCGGCGCTGCGCTGCGGCGCCGACTGCTCGAGCGCTTGTCGGCCTCGCGCTCGGCCTCTGGCGCGATGGTCACCGCGCGGCGGGCGCGCCTGGCGCCGAGCGAGCTGGCGCCGGGCGTGCGCGCGCGGATCCTGTACCTGGCGCCAGGCGAGCGGCCGTTGCGCGCTGGCGAGCCGCTGCGCGTCCGGCTGATCGAACTGCAGGCCGGCGCACGCTGGAGTGATGACGACGCGAGTCGCGATCGCGAGTGGCTGGTGCTGCAGGGTTCGGTGTTGCTCGACGGGCAGCGGCTGCGCCTGCGCGACTACCACCGCGCGAGCGCCGGCGCCGCGGCGCAGGTGCTCGCTGTCGACGGGCGCGCCGTGGTGTTCCTGCGCGAATCGCGGCTGCCGCCCGATGCCGCCGACCAGGGCTGCACCGTGCGCGATGCGGACGCCGGGTGGCCGCAATACGCGCCGGGCATCCGCCGCCGCGTGCTGTGGCAGCGCGACGGCCAGGCCGCCATGCTCTACCACGCCGGTGCGGGCGCGTCGATTCCGTTGCACCGCCACGACCACGACGAGGAGTGCCTGATGGTGCAGGGCGAACTCTTCCTCGACGACGTGCTGCTGCAGCCAGGCGACTACCAGCTCGCACCCGCGGGCACCGCCCACCGCATCACCGAGACCGACACCGGCGTGGTGATCTTTGCGCATGGCGACCTCGAACTGAAGTTCATCGCCGCCTGAAGTTCCTCCGCCGAGCCGGCGCGCGCGCTGCGCGCCACGCGCCGCGCAGCCGTGGGCGCGGTGGTGTCATCGGCCGCTCGCACTGGCCGTTGCCATGCTGCTGCGCATGCGGCGGCGTCGCATCCGCGCGCGTGCCAGCTGCGTATCGGCTCGCGTCCACACCAACCACGAGGAGCCCGCGATGGCGTTCGCCCACGACCCCGATGCCCGTTCGACACCGCCCACGCGCGCCGTGGTGCTGGGCGCCAGCCTGGCCGGCCTGCTGGCCGCCCGGGTGCTGAGCGAGCATTTCGACGAAACCGTGCTGCTCGAGCGTGACGAATTGCCCCGCGACAGCGCCGCGCGCAAGGGCACGCCGCACGCCGTGCATCCGCACGGCCTGCTCGCGCGCGGCCGCCTGGTGCTGGAGACGCTCTTGCCCGGCTTCACGCAGGCCATGTGCGATCGTGGCGCGCTGCTGGGCGACCTCACGGCCGACATCGCGTTCGACGCCGGCGGCCGGCGCTTCGCCGCGTGCCGTGCCGGCCTGCCGGCGCTGGCGGCGAGCCGGCTGGCGATCGAGGCCGAGGTGCGATCGCGCGTGCTCGCGCGCCCCGGCGTGCGCGCGCTGACCGGCGTGCAGGTGCTCGCGCCGGCGCATGAGAACGGGCGGGTCACCGCGGCGCGCTGGCGCGGCCCGGGGTCCTCCGGCGAGCAGGCGCTCGCCGCCGACCTGGTGGTCGACTGCACCGGGAGGGGTTCGCAGCTGCCGCGCTGGCTCGCCGAGTGGGGCTGCCCGGCGCCGGTCGAGGAGCGGGTCGAGATCGGCATCTGCTATGCGAGCGCCTATTTCCGGCGCGACGGCGCCTGCGCGCTCGGGCCGAAGCTGGCCAAGGTGGCGGCGTTCGGCGCGGTCACCAACGCCCAGCCGCGCCCGGGCGTGGTGATCGCGCAGGAGCCCGATGCCCACGGCACGCCGCGGTGGGTGGTGGGCGTCGGCGGCTTCCGTGGCGACCACCCGGGCGCCACGCTCGATGCGCTGCGCGAGCATGCGCGCGCGATCGGCAGCCCGGAGCTGCTGCAGATCGTCGGCGAAGGCGAGCCGGTCGGCGCCGTGATGCGCTACCAGATGCCGCACAGCCAGCGCCGCCGCTACGAGCGGCTCGCCGGGATGCCGCGCGGCCTGCTGGTGATGGGCGACGCGATCGCGAGCTTCAATCCCATCTACGGCCAGGGCATGACGGTTGCCGCGTGCGAGGCACTGGCCCTGCAGCAGCAACTCGCGCGCGGGATGGCGGGGCTGGAGCGGCGCTTCCTGCGTGCCGCGGCCAGGGTCATCGACGTCCCGTGGCAGCTCGCGGTCGGCGGCGACCTCGCGATCGACGCCGTGCCCGGGCGGCGGCCGCTGCCGGTGCGGATCGTCAACGCCTACCTCGCGCGGCTGTTTCGCGTCGCGCCGCACGATCCGGTGGTGAGCCTGGCGTTCCAGCGAGTGGTGCACATGCTCGACCAGCCGGCCGCGCTGTTCGCGCCGGGCATCCTGCGTCGCGTGCTGTGGAGCCCGAGCGCTGCGCCGGCTGGCGGCGACGCCGCACGCGCAGCGGTCGCGGTCCGGCGCGGCGCCTAGCCCGGCCGGCCGGCGCCGACGGCCGGCTGCGAGGCCCGTGGCATGATCGACGTGCAAGCAGCCTCGCCAGTGTCCGTGCTCGCCCAGATCCGCATCCGCCAGCAGCCGCGCGCGGCCTGAGAGCGTGATGGACTGCACCGCATCGGAGTTGATGGTCGCGGCCGCGGCGCGCGAGATCCGCGACGGCGAGGTGGTGTGCGCATAGGGAATTTCAAACGCCCCCGCAAGGCCCGACGACCAGGCCGACCCACCAGGACGGGATATCTGCGGCAGCAAGATCGTGGCAGCGGTGCCCATTCGGACCGCCTCGCCATTCCCCCAGAGGCTCCTCTGGCCTTGGTTTGCCGCCTCGATCTCAGGGTTGACCCTCATTTGGTAACGCCGCGCCCGCTCTGCGCGCAGCGTCGCCCGGCAGCACTTGGGCGCTGCAGTCTGCGGATGTGGCGTTGATGACGGCCGGCGCGGCTGAGGTGGCGTCAGTGTTGCCCGATCTCACGCGCCCGCCCTCGGGCAGGGGGCTGCGGGTCCAGGCCCAGGTGCGTCAGGATCTTCTCGATCACCGGCCGCTCCAGGATGGCCGCGATGATCTTCAGTTCCCCGCCGCCGCAGTTCGGGCAGTGCTGCTGAGTCGATGTCAAAGCGCAGCTTCAGCGGAGACTGACTTGTACTCAAGTCATGTCGGAGCTAAAGACGCGCTCGAGCAGCCGCGCCCAGCTGATGCGATTCGGCCGGGCCTGGACCGTCTCGACCTCGCACTCGGCGGGCGCCGCGGCTTCGCTGGCCGGCTCTTGCACCTGCGGCTCCTGCGGCACCACCAGCGGCCTGAAGCTTCGCGTTCGGCGCCAGGACGCCATGGAAGCGGATGAGGTGCAGCCGCGGCCGTGGCACCAGGGCGGCCAGCCGCTGCATGAACTCCAGCGGGCTCATGACCAGGTGCGTGGTCCCGTCGCGCCACGGTGTCTTCAGCTTCAGCTCCACCTGCCCGGCGCCACTGACCTGCACCCGCTCGTCGGAAAGCGCCGGCCGTGTGATGTAGCCGGGTCAAGTTGGGCACGTACCGTCTGTACACGCGAAACAGCATCACGCCGCCGCGCGCGCCCGCACCGACAGGCTCTGCGTCGCGCGCCCGATCAGCCCGGTTTCGTCGAACAGCTGCGACTCGGCCAGCCCGCAGCCGTTGGGCGCGAGCAGGGTGCGCGCATCCAGGCAGATCCACTCGCCCAGCGGCCGGCGCAGCAGGTGGATCGTGAGGTCGGCGTTGACGAAGGCCCAGCGCCCGAAATCGAGCACGGCCGAGGCGCCGTTGCCCGAGTCGGCGGCGACTGCCACGCGCTGGTAGCCGCTCGGTGCTTCGCCTTCGACCAGGGGCGCGCGCAGCCGGAACCAGGCCGCGCAGCGGCCGCGGAAGAAGTGACCCGCGGCGATGCGGTTCTCCACCAGATCGGCATAACTGGGCACGTCGTAGCCGAAAGGCATGCGGTCGGGCACGCTCGCCGCGGGCGGCCTGGGCGCCTGCGGCAGCGGATGGCCGTCGAGCACGGCCGGCAGCGCGAGCGCGTTCTCGCGCTGCGCCAGCGCCGTGAAGCGCGCCAGCTCCTTGCCGCCGCCCCACAGCCGCGCCGAGTAGTGTGCAGCGCTGCGGCCGCGGTGCTCGGTCTCGACCTCGATCTCGATCGTGCCGATCGGCAGCGGCCGCAGCAGGTTGGCGGTGAGCCGGCCGATGTGCGTGAGGCCATGCTCGTGCGCCAGCGCCTCGATGGCGCGGCATGCCATCGCGATCGGCGGGCCGGCATGCTGGTGCTGCAGATCCCAGGGGCCGCGCGTGAGCACGCTCGCGCGCGCCGCACGTTCTGACAGCAGCGTGTAGGCGGCGGGCGGCAGAGGCTCGGCGAAGGTGGGGGGCTGGGCGGTGTCCAAGGCGCTGTCTTCGTCCGGCGGCGCGGCCGTGCCGGCGCGGGCCGCCGGTTCGCGGCGTGCCGCGGCCCCTCACCGGGCCCGCCGGCGCCGTCCTCGCTATCCTCGCACATCGAACCCGCGCCGACCCGCACCGAGGCCCGCTCATGACACCCGCCACCGTCATCGCCACCGTCATCGCGCCCAAGGGCCCGCTGCGCGCCTCGATCAACCTGGGCAACCCGATCCTGGCGCATGCCGGCGCCGCCGGCGGCGCGCCGGGCGGCGTGTCGGTCGACCTCGCGCACGAACTGGCGCGCCGGCTCGGCCGCGCGCTCGAGTTCCTCGTCTTCGAGACCGCGGCGCAGTCGGTGCAGGCGGTGCGCGAGGAACATGCCGACATCGGATTCTTCGCCGTCGACCCGCAGCGCGGCGAGGGCATCGCGTTCAGCGCGCCCTACCTGCTGATCGAAGGCTCGTACCTCGTGCGCGCAGACTCGCCGCTGACCGACAACGCCGAGGTCGACCGCCCGGGCACACGCGTCGTCGTCGGCCAGGGCAGCGCCTACGACCTCTTGCTCACGCGCACGCTGCACGCGGCCACGATCGAGCGCGCGCCCAGCTCGCCGGCCGTCGTCGAGCACTTCGTCGCCGTGCAGGCCGACGTTGCCGCCGGCGTGCGCCAGCAGCTCGAGGCCGATGCGCGCCGGCTCGGCGGCCTGCGCCTGCTGCCCGGCCGCTTCATGCTCATCCAGCAGGCGATGGGTCTGCCGAGCGGGCGTGGCGCCGCCGCCGCAGCCTGGCTGGCCGAGTTCGTGGAGGACATGAAGGCCCGGGGCGTCGTTGCCGCGGCGCTCGCCCGGCACGGCATTCAAGGGGCTTCGGTGGCGCCGGCGGCGCGCCGGGGAGCCTGATCGCGCGCCGAGTGCACGCCAGGTGCGCGCCGGCTGCGGCTGCGGCCGCCAAGCCGGCAGGAAGTCCGGATCGCGGGACGCGCGATCGATGTGCCATCGCGCCCTGCGGGCGATCAGACAAACGCCCGCTCGCGCAACCACTTGGTCGCCACCCACTTCTCGCCGGCCGTCACCGCCGCGCCGCCGTGCAGCGTCTTGCCTGCGGGGTGGGCGCGCGCGTAGCTGAAGAACAGCGCATGGCCGCGCACCGGCGCGACTTCGAGGCCGACTTCGGGAAAGGTGGTCGCGCCGCCCGCGGCCGGTGCCTCGAGGTAGATGACGATGGTGGCCACGCGCTGGCCGCCGCGCGCGAGGATGCGTGCGGTGCCGGGGTGCGCCGGATCGAAGTAGTCGTGGTGCGGGCGGTACTCGGCGCCGGGCCGGTAGCGCAGCACCTGGATGCCCTCGCCGCGCTCGACCGGCCAGCGCACGAGCTCGGCGATGCGCTCTTCGATGGCGGCCAGGAGCGGCGTCTCGCCGCGCTCGAAGAACATGCCCTCGCTCGTGCGCGCCGCGTTGACCTCGTTGCCGCCGGTGGCGCCGTCCACGGTCTGCGAGCGCTCGAGCCGCGGCCGCGCGAGCGCGACGAGGGCGCGACATTCGTCGTCGTCGAGCAAGCCGCCGAACAGCACCGCGCGCGGCAGCGTCATCGACGCCAGCACCTGAACGACGCGTCCGCCGGCCTGCAAGGCGGTGCCCGACGCCGGTTCGGGCACCGCGGCCGCGGGAGGCAGCGCTTCGCGCTGCTGCCGATGCTGCAGCTGCGCCAGCCGCGCGGTGAGCTCCTGCACCAGCGCCTCGGCCGCGAGCTCCTCGTCCCAGCCGCTGCGCACCATCGCCGCGAGCAGTTCCTGCGGCCGGCCGCCGGCCTCGGCCTGGGCGAGGATCCAGCGCCGCAGTTCGTCGCTCACGGTCTGGGCGTTCATGGCGGCCTGCGCAGGCAGCGCGCGCAGCCGCGGCGGGAGCCGGATGCCGGCGCCGGCATCCTGCCATGCCCGCGGCCGCGGCCCATGCCGTCACCAGTTCGGCTTGCGCTTGTCGATGAAGGCCTGCACGCCCTCGAGCGCGCTCGCCTCCATCATGTTGCAGGCCATCGTGCGGCCGGCGTCGTCGTAGGCCGCGGCGATGCCCTGCTCGAGCTGGCGATAGAACAGGGCCTTGCCCAGCGCGATGGCCACGCGCGGCTTGCCGACGATGCGCGCCGCGAGTGCGTCGACCTCGGCGTCGAGCTGCGCGGCGTCGACCACGCGGTTCACGAGGCCCTTGGCCCTGGCTTCCTCGGCGTCGATGAAGTCGCCCGTCACCAGCATCTCGAAGGCCGCCTTGCGCGGCAGGTTGCGCGCCAGCGCCACGCTCGGCGTCGAGCAGAAGAGGCCGAGATTGACGCCGCTCACCGCGAACCTCGCCTCGCGCGCGGCCACGGCCAGATCGCACATCGCCACCAGCTGGCAGCCGGCCGCGGTGGCGATGCCGTGCACGCGCGCGATCACCGGCAGCGGCAGCTTCTGGATCGCCAGCATCATGCGCGCGCAATCGGCGAAGAGGCGCTCGTAGTAGCCGAGCGAAGGCGCGGCGCGCATCTCCTTGAGGTCGTGGCCGGCGCAGAAGGCCTTGCCGCTGCCGCGGATGACGACCACGCGCGCCGCCTCGTCGGCGCCGGCGCGCTCGAGCGCGGCCTGCAGCGCCGCGATCATGCCTTCGGAGAGCGAGTTGAAGGCCTGCGGCCGGTTCAAGGTGAGCGTGACGACGCCGCGCGCGTCGCGCTCGTGCAGCACCAGGGATTCGCTGTCCATCTTCGGCTCCTTGTCGCGCTACTCGATTGCCGAGGCGCTCTTGGCGCGCTCGCGCAGCTGGAATTTCTGGATCTTGCCGGTGCTCGTCTTGGGAATCGGCTCGAAGCGGATCTCGCGCGGCACCTTGTAGCCGGCCAGCAGGCCCTTGCAATGCGCGATCAGCTCGGCCGCCGTCACCTGGGCATCGGGCTTGGTCTCGACGTAGGCCAGCGGCGTCTCGCCCCATTTCGGGTCGGGCCGCGCGACCACCGCGCAGGCCAGCACGGCCGGGTGGCGATACAAGGCGTCTTCGACCTCGATCGAGCTGATGTTCTCGCCGCCCGAGATGATGACGTCCTTGCTGCGGTCCTTGATCTTCACGTAGCGGTCGGGCTCGAGCACCGCCAGGTCGCCGGTGTGGAACCAGCCGCCGGCGAAGGCCTTGTCGCTGGCCGCGGGATTCTTCAGGTAGCCCTTCATGACGATGTTGCCGCGGAACATGATCTCGCCCATCGTCGTGCCGTCGGCCGGCGTCTCGCGCATCGTCTCGGGGTCGCGCACCGTCATGCCTTCTTGCAGCACGTAGCGCACGCCCTGGCGGCCGTTGAGCCGCGTCTGTTCCGCCAGCGACCGATCCTCCCAGCCTGGCTGCGGCACCGCCACCGAAGCCGGGCCGTAGACCTCGGTCAGCCCGTACACATGGGTGATGCGAAAGCCGATCTTCGCCATGCCCTCGATCATCGCGGCCGGCGGCGCGGCGCCGGCCACCATGCCGTGCACCGGCTGCGCGATGCCTTGGCGCCACTCGGGCGGCGCGTCGACGATCAGGTTGTGCACGATCGGCGCCGCGCAGTAATGCGTCACGCCGTGCCTGCGCATCGCCTCGAGGATGGCCTGGGCCTCGACGCGGCGCAGGCAGACATGCGTGCCGCCCACCATCGCCACCGTCCACGGGAAGCACCAGCCGTTGCAGTGGAACATCGGCAGCGTCCACAGGTAGCGCGGAAAGTGCGGCAGGTTCCAGGTGACGGCGTTGCACACCGCGTTCAGGTAGGCGCCGCGGTGATGCGTGACCACGCCCTTGGGGTCGCCGGTGGTGCCGCTGGTGTAGCTGACGGCGATGGCGTCCCACTCGTCGGCCGGGCCCTCGAGGCGCGCCAGCGGCGCGTGCGCGGCCAGCAGCGCCTCGTACTCGTGTGTGCCCAGGCGTTCGCCGGGGCCGCCGTACTCGCTGTCGCAGACGTCGACGACGACGATCTCGCGCCCGTGCTGCTCGCGCAGCAGGCGCAGCGCCTCGACCATGGTCGGCGCGAACTCGCGGTCGCTGAGCAGCACCGCCGCCTCGCAGTGATTCATCTGCCAGGCGATGAGCGGCGCGTCGAGCCGCGTGTTCAGCGTGTTGAGCACGGCGCCGAGCGCCGGCACCGCGTAATGCGCCTCCACCATCTCGGGCGTATTGCCCAGCATCGTGCTCACCGTGCTGCCGCGGGCGACGCCGAGCGCGGCGAGCGCCGCCGCCAGCCGCGCCGAGCGCTCGTGCGTGTCGCGCCAGCGGTAGCGGCGCGCGCCGTGCACCACCGCCGGCCGATCGCCGAAGACCTCGGCGCTGCGCTCGACGAAGGCTACCGGCGTGAGCGGCGCGAAGTTGGCCGCGTTGCGCTCCAGGTGCTGCTCGTAGATGTTCATCGGCGTCTCCGTGCGAGGCCCGCGCGCGGGCATCTTAGCGTCGCGCCCGCGCCGACGCTCGAGCGCCGACGCCCGGGCCCCTGCCCTCGGCTACGCGGCGGCCGCGAGCACGCGCCGCCGCGCCGCCAGGCGCCGCAGCACGATCGGCACCGTACAGGCCGCGCCCACCAGCGTGGGCACGAGGCCGGGCGCGATCAGCAGCAGCGCCGCGACGATGCACAGCCCCTGCTCGGCGCGCGACATCTCGACCAGGAAGAACCGCGACAGCGCGGCGGCCAGCATCACGATGCCGAGCACGCAGCCGACGAAGGTGACGGTGAAGTCGTAGAGCGTGAAGCCCTTGGCGACGATCAGCAGCGAAGGCGAGAACACGAATACGAAGGGCACCAGCGCCTTGGCCAGGCCCAGGCGGAAGGCCATGTTGCCGGTCTTGAACGGGTCGCTGCCGGCCATGCCCGCCGCCGCATAGGCCGCCAGCGCCACCGGCGGCGTGATGTCCGCCAACACGCCGTAGTAGAAGACGAAGAAATGCGCCACCAGCGGCTGCACGCCGAGTTGCACCAGCGTCGGCGCGGCCACCGTCACCATGATGATGTAGTTGGCCGTGGTCGGGATGCCGCAGCCCAGCAGGATGCACACCACGCCCGTCATCGCCAGCGCGACGAACAGCGTCATCGCCTGCGGGTCGACCAGCGCCGCGGGCAGCAGCAGGGCCGCGCCGCCGGCCACCGCCTGCGCCGCGCCGGTGATCAGCGTGCTCAGCTTGAAGCCCACGCCGGTGAGCGTGACGACGCCGATCACGATGCCCACCGTGGCCGCCGCCGCGCCGACGGCGAGCGCGTACTTGGCGCCGGTGCTGAACGATTCGACGAAGGCCGCCAGGCCGATGCGCCCCTCGAGCCGCCACGCCTTGACGGCCAGGGCCGTGCCCACCAGCCCGACCGCGAAGACGGCCAGCTTCAGCGCCTCGCTCTCGATGCCGCCGAACACCAGCACCAGCAGCAGCGCGTGGCCGAAGGCGAGCAGCGCCCAGTGGCGCGGCGTGTTGCCGCGCGCGCGCGTCGTCAGGCCGACGATGGCGCAGGACGAGATGCCGGCGAAGGCGGCCAGGTAGGGCGTGCGCCCGCTGACGAGGATGTCGATCAGCAGCACGAGCGGGATCAGCGTCGGCCAGCGCTCGCGCAGGCTGGCGCGCAGGCGCGGCATCTCCTCGGGCGTGAGGCCGCGCAGCCCGAAGCGCTTGGCCTCGAAGTGCACCTGCATGAACACGCCGAAGAAGTGCATGAAGGCCGGCACCGCCGCCGCGACGATGATCGTCTGGTACGGCACCGACAGGAACTCGATCATCAGGAAGGCCGCCGCGCCCAGCACCGGCGGCGTGATCTGGCCGCCGGTGGACGAGGCCGCCTCCACCGCACCGGCGAACTCGCGCTTGTAGCCGACGCGGATCATCGCGGGGATCGTGAGCGAGCCCACCGTCACCGCGTTGGCCACCGAGCTGCCCGAGAGCATGCCGAACATCGCCGAGCCGAACACGCTCACCTTGGCCGGGCCGCCGGCGTAGCGCCCGGCGATCGCGGAGGCCACGTCGAGGAAGAGCTGGCCCAGGCCGATGCGCGTGGCCAGCACGCCGAACAGCACGAAGTGAAAGACGTAGGTCGCCACCACGCCCAGCGCGACGCCGTAGATGCCCTGGCTCGTGAGGTACTGGTGGTTGACGAGCTGGCTCCAGCTCGCGCCGGCATGCTTGAGCAGGCCCGGGAACGCCGGCCCGGCGAGCGCGTAGACGATGAAGGCGATGGCGATCACCGGCAGCGGCCAGCCCATCGCGCGCCGCGTCGCCTCGAGCAGGCCGACGAGCAGGATCGAGCCCATCGCCACGTCCAGCAGGCCCGGGTTGCCGACGCGAAACGCCAGGTCGTCGAAGATCCACGGCACGTACAGCACCGAGGCGGCGAGCGCGAGCGCGAGCAGCCAGTCGAACCAGGGCACGCCGCCGGGCGTCCACCAGCGCCCCTGCGCCGGCAGCTCGAGCAGCGCCTTGCGGTGCGGGAAGACGAGGCAGACCAGGCCGAGCACGAAGGCCAGATGCACGCCGCGGTGCGTGATCTCCTGCAGCAGCCCGAAGCCGGCCGTGTAGTAGTGGAAGCTCGAAAGCACGATGAGCAGCGCGCCCACGAGCGTCGCCGCCCGCTCGGTGAGCGGGCGAAAGCGCATCTCGGGGTCGTACTTGCGCTCGAGCGCCTCGAGCTGCTTGTCGTCGAGCGTGGCCTTGCTGCTCATGGATGGATCGCCCGAATGAACGCGCGTGCGCCCGACTGTGCCCGACCGGGCTCCACGATGCCCGAACGCACCCGGGGGCGGCCGCAGGCCCTCGCCGCGGCCGCCCCCGGATGCCCCGTGGCCTTGCGCCGGTGCGGGGCCTTTACTTCAGCACGCCCGCTTCCTTGTAGAAGCGCTCGGCGCCTGCGTGGAACGGGATGCCTGCCCCCTTGACGGCGTTCTCCTTCGTGATGAACCTGCCCTTGGCGTGGCCGGCGGCGAGCGCCTTCTGCGCGGCGTCGCCGAACAGCGCCTTGGTGATCTCGTACACCGTGTTCGCGTCGGCCTTGTCGCTGGTGACCCACTGCGCGCCCACGGCCAGCGTCTTCACCTGGGCCACGCCCTTGTAGGTGTCGGCGGCGATCAGGTCGTCGGTGAAGAAGCCGCTCGTCTTCTTGAGCTGTTCGGCGGCGGCGCCGTCGATCGGCAGGATGTCGATGCCGCCGCCCGCGCTGGCCAGCTCGGCGATGGCGCCGGCCGGTGCGCCGCCGGTGAAGAAGAAGGCGTCGAGCGCGCCGTCCTTCATCTTGTCGCCGGCCTGGTTGGGCTTGATGTACTCGGGCCTGATGTCCGACTCCTTGATGCCGTAGGCGGCGAGGATGGCACGCGCGTTCACGAGCGTGCCCGAGCCGGGCTCGTCGAGCGCGACGCGCTTGCCCTTCAAGTCGGCCACCGACTTGATGCCGCCACCCTTCTTGACCACCACATGCACGCTCTCGGGGTAGAGGTTGGCGATCAGGCGCAGGCCCGGGATGTTGGGCTTGCCTTCGAAGATGCCGTTGCCCTTGTAGGCCCAGGAGGCGACGTCGGCCTGCGAGAAGCCCGACTCGAGCGCGCCGCCGGCGATGGCGGTGACGTTGGCGAGCGAGCCGTTGCTGGCCTGCGCGGTGACGACGATCTTGCCCGGCTGGCTCACCGCGTTGGCGATCATGCCGCCCACCGGGTAGTAGGTGCCGGCGGTGCCGCCGGTGCCGATGCGGAAGAACTGCTGCGCCTGCGCCGGCAGGGCGAACGCCGCGCCCAGGGCGAGCAGGGTGACGATGGTGTGGCGACGTGACATCGTGGGGTCTCCTCTCGGTGGTGCCAATGCGAACGGCCGCGGCTGCGGCCTGCGGCTTGCGGCTTGCGGCTTGCGGCTTGCGGCTTGCGGCTTGCGGCTTGCGGCTTGCGGCTGTGCTTGCATTCTGCCCGCCGCGGCGGGCACAGCCGCCCGGGGGCAACCCGCAGCAGAACCGGCGCCGCACGCGCATGCGATGCCTGGGCCTCGTCTGTCCCGTTGCGCCGGCGCGTGCCGGCGTTTAGCATGCCCCGCGTCCGAAGCTCGCGCGGACGGCCCGCACTGCAGTGCGAGCGGCCCGGACGGCGGTCGCTGCATGGCCTTCGTCGTCGCGCGCACCGACAGCCCAGACAAGACATCGAACGGGGGATCTTGCGGTGGACAACGCCTGTCCGAATTGCGGCGCACGGAACGCTGAAGCAGCCAAGTTCTGCCGCGCCTGCGGATTCGCGCTCGCGTCTGCGGCGCCCTCGCCGGCGCCGCCCGACGGCGTGGCCTGTGCGACCTGCGGCCATCACAACCGCGCCGGCACGCGCTTCTGCGCCAAGTGCGGGACGGATTTCGCAGCGGGTGCACCGGCGCAGCCGACGGGTTCTCGCGTCGTGGGGCGCGCGGCAACCCCGCCACCGGCGCCGCCGCAGCTGCATCAGCCGATTCAGCCGGCTCAGCCAGCGCCGCAACCGGCGCCGCCACAAGCGCCGCCGCCACCACCGCCACCACCGCCACCACCGCCACCACCGCCACCACCACCGCCTCCACCGCCTCCACCGCCTCCTCCGCCGCCGCCCACTCCGCCGCCGGCAGCACCAAGGCCGCCCGCGCCACCGCGAGCACAGGCGGGCAGCCAGGCTGTTTCGCCGCAGCCCGCACCGAAGGGGCAGGCGGCCGCTGCCGCCGCAGACGCCGGGCGGGCGAGTCGGGCCCTGCCTTGGGCGGCCGCCGGCGTCGCCCTGCTCGTGCTCGCGGCAGCTGCGTACTGGTGGCTGTTGCGGCCCGTCGGCGGCCAGGACGTCGCCGCGACGTCGCCCGCCTCGCCCCAGGCCTCGTCAGCGGCCGTGGCGGCGAGCGCGGCCGGCGAGCCGCCCATCGCGCTGCCGGCGCCAGCAGCCTCCGAACCAGCCCTGCTGCCGGCGAGCGCCTCCGCGCCCGCGCTGCCTGCCCAGACCGAACCCGCGCAGGCGGCGGCGCCGGCCGCTTCCGCTGCGGCGCCGACGATCCCGCCTGCGCCCGCCATGCCGCAGGTCGCCCTGCCCGAGCCGGCCGCCAAGCCGCCGCCGGCATCGACAGCACCGGTGCGCCCGCCGCCGGCCGCTGCCGCAGCCGAGCGCGCACGCCGCAAGGAGCAACTCGAACGGCAGGAGCGCGAGGCCAAGGCGCGGCAGGCCGCCGAAGCAGCCCAGCAGGCCGAGGCTGCCGAGCGCCAACGGCGCGAGGCCGAGGCGGCGCGCCAGCGCGCCGAACAGGAGGCCCGCAGCAAGGCGGCCGCGCGCGCGCGCGAAGCGGCGGCACCCGCCGCGCCGGCACCGCCACCGGCCGCCGCGCCGACCGTGCGCGAAGTCTGCGCCGGCCGCAACCTGGTCGCCGAGCAGTTGTGCTTCGTGCGCGAGTGCGGCAAGGCTGCGTTCGCGAACGACCCGACCTGCCTGCGCCTCAGGGAGATGGAACAAAGGAACCAGCGTCCGGACCAGCAATGAGCGCGCCTGAAGGCGTGCAGCGCAGCCGCGTGATGCGCGCCTTCGTGCTCTGCGCCCCGGCGCCGGACGTCGGCGCAGCCCGTGTGATGACCGATCGGAGGATGTGATGGCAGCAATCGTCGAAGGAGCAGACCGCACGAGCGGCGGCATTTCCGCCACGGCCCTGTCCAGCATGTTCCAGGCGATCGCGGGCCTGCGCAACACGCGCGCGGCCGTCGCGATGCTGGGCTGCTTCGTCGCCGCCGTGCTGTTCGCCGGCCTGATGGCGGCCGTGTTCGGCCGCTACAGCGTGGCGGCCTATCTGCTGGGTGGGCTCGTGGCGCTGGTGCTGGCCTACACCGGGCTGAACGCCGCCGGCGTGCTGCTGATGGACCAGGCACGCGGCCAGCCGCTGCGCGCGACGCTGGACGCGCTCGTCTACGGCCTGGTCTGCATCCCGAAGGTCATCGTCCTGGCCATCGTCATCGCACTGGCCACGCTCGGGCTGTACCTGGTGATCGCGGTGCTGCTGTTCCTGTGCAAGATCCCCTGGCTCGGACCGGTGCTGTTCGCGGTGGTCTTCCCGCTGGCGGTCATCGTCGCCGGCCTGACGGCGTTCGGCCTGTTCTACGCGTTCGCGCTCAGCATCTGCGCCGTCTGGGACGGCGCGTCGATCTCCGGCGCCATCGCCAAGGCGGCGGCGATCCTGCGCGCGCGGCTCGTCGAGACGGTGGCGCTGTCCCTGATCGTCGGGCTGCTCGGCTCCTTCGTCGGCGCCTTCGTCTCCGGCGTGCTGCTGTTCGGCTTCTTCCCGGCCAGCGCGTTGTCGGCCACCATCCTGGGCGGCTACGACACGGGCGGCATGGGATCGATCCTCGCCGGCATGGGCTCGATGATGGGCGGCTACGCCATCGCCGGCGCGGTCGGCGCCGGCGTGCTGTGGGCGCTGGCGGCGACGCTCGTGCTGCAAGTCGGCGTGCTCGGCATCAACCTGATCTACCTGCGCGTGTCCGAAGGCCTGGACGCCACGGCGACCGAGCAGGCCATCAAGGCGCGCCTGGACGATGCGCGGCGCAAGGCCGGCGAAGTCGCGCAGAAGGCCAAAGACGCGGCCAAGGAGGCGGGGGAGCGCGCACGCGCGCAGGCCGAGCAGGCCGCGGCCAAACGCGCAGCGAGCACGCCGCAGCAGCCACCCGCCGCACCCCAGCAGGCCGCACCCCAGCCGGCCTCACCCCAGCAGGCCTCACCCCAACTGGCGGCGCCGCCGCGGGCCGTGGCGCCGGCAGCGGCATGCCCCAAGTGCGCCGAACCGATCTCGGCCGACGACCTGTTCTGCGGCAACTGCGGGCACAAGCTGAAGTAGGCGCGCCGCGGCCTGCGGCCGCGTGCAGGGGTTGCGCAGCCACACTGCCCGCTCCTGCGGGCGAGGTCCGGGCGGCACCGACAGGCCCGCGACGCCCGCGCGGGCGCGGGCGGGCACGAAGGCCGGTGGTGGGAACGAAGGCCGGTGGCGGGCGTTCCGTGCGGCGCCTCTCACGCCAGATTGCGCAGCTCGCGCATCGCCACCGACAGCATCGCCAGGTCGGCCTGCCTGGCCTCGGCCAGGTCGGCCAGCAGCCGGCGCGCACGCTCGAGCGCCGCGGCGTGCGCCGTCTCCCAGCGCGCCACCAGCGCGTCGCCGCTGCCGTCGCCGCCGGCCAGCACCTGTTCGGCCAGTGCGCGGTGCAGCGCGCCCAGGTCGTCGCCGAGCGCGGCCTTGGCGCGGCCCTGCCAGTACGAGTCGCTCGCCAGGCCGTCGATCTGCGTGCGCAGCCGCGCCAGGCCCAGGCGCTCGCCGACGCGCGCGTGCGCCGCGCACACGTCGTCGAAGGGGCGCCGCGTGGCCTCGGCCGCCTCGGCGATGTCGAGCGCGTCGAGCAGCCCCTCGGCGCTGGCGATGCGCGCGGCCAGCGTCGCCGGCACCCCCGCTGCCGCCCAGCCGGCGGCGAGCGCCGAGCGCTGCGCCTGCGGCGCCAGGCGCGCCCCCAGCGCGTCGACGGCCGGGCGCAGACGCTCGATCGTCGCCGCCATCGGCTCGGCGAGCCGGCGCGAGCGCAGGAACCAGGTCGTCGCGCGCGAGGTGAGCCAGCCCTCGTGGATCAACATCTCGGCTTGCAACGCATCGGCGACGCGGTTGTCCAGCGCCTCGACCTGCCGCCACAGCTCGACCACGCCGAACACCTCGCGCGCCAGCAGGTAGGCGCGCACCACCTGGGGCGCGGCGGCGCCGCTCATCTCGCAGATGCGGTGCACGAAGGTGGCGCCGACGCGATTGACCATGCTGTTGACCACATGCGTGGCGACGATCTCGCGCTTCAGCGGATGACGCGGCGTGTAGGCGCCCATGCGTGCGCGCAGCGTGGCCGGGAAGTAGCGCTCGAGCGCGCTCGCGACCCAGGGGTCCTCGGGCAGGTCGGAGCCGATGATCTCGTCGAACAGCCACATCTTGCTGTAGGCGAAGAGCACGGCGCGCTCGGGCGTGGTCAGCTTGCCGCCGGCGGCCCTGCGCGCGGCGATCTCGTCGTCGCCGGGCAGGAACTCGAGCGCGCGCTTCAGGCGCCCCTGCTTCTCGAGGAAGCGGATGAAGCGCGCCTCCTGGTCGAGCAGGCGCGGCCCGAGCCGGTTCGTGATCGACAGGCACTGCGTCTGGAAGTAGTTGTCGCGCAGCACCAGCTCGGCGACCTCGTCGGTCATCTCGGCGAGCAGCGCGTTGCGCTGCTTGGTCGTCATCTCGCCGTCGGCGATCGCGATGCCGAGCAAGATCTTGATGTTCACCTCGTGGTCGGAGGTGTCGACGCCGGCCGAGTTGTCGATGGCGTCGGTGTTGATGCCGACGCCCGCGCCGCCGTTGCCCTGCAGCGCCGCCTCGATGCGGCCGCGCTGCGTGAAGCCGAGGTTGCCGCCCTCGCCCACCACCTTGCAGCGCAGCGCGCGACCGTCGACGCGCACGGCGTCGTTGGCGCGGTCGCCGACCTCGGCGTGCGTCTCGCTGCTCGCCTTGACGTAGGTGCCGATGCCGCCGTTGTAGAGCAGGTCGACCGGCGCGCGCAGGATGGCGCCGACGAGCTCGGCGGGCGTCAGCTGCTCGGCCTCGACGCCCAGCACGGCGCGCGCCTGCGGCGACAGCGGCACGCTCTTCTCGCTGCGGCTCCAGACGCCGCCGCCGGCCGAGACGAGCTCGGCGCGGTAGTCGGCCCAGCTCGAGCGCGGCAGCCGGAACAGGCGCTCGCGCTCGGCGTACGAGGCCTCGCAATCGGGATCCGGGTCGATGAAGACATGGCGGTGGTCGAACGCCGCCACCAGCTTGATGCGGCGCGAGCGCAGCATGCCGTTGCCGAACACGTCGCCCGACATGTCGCCGATGCCCGCCACCGTGAAGGCCGTCGCCTGCACGTCGACGCCGCGCTCGCGGAAGGCGCGCTTGACGCTCTCCCAGGCGCCGCGCGCCGTGATGCCCATGCCCTTGTGGTCGTAGCCGACGCTGCCGCCCGAGGCGAAGGCGTCGCCCAGCCAGTGGCCGTACTCGGCGCTCACGGCGTTGGCGTAGTCGCTGAACGTGGCCGTGCCCTTGTCGGCGGCGACGACGAGGTAGGCGTCGTCGCCGTCGTGGCGCTGCACCAGCGGCGGCGGCACCGCCCGGCCGCCTGCGAGATTGTCGGTGAGGTCCAGCAGGCCGCGCAGGTAGTCCTGGTAGCAGGCCACGCCCTCCTTCAGGTAGGCCTCGCGCTCGGCCGCCGGCGGCGCCTTCTTCAGCACGAAGCCGCCCTTGCTGCCGACCGGCACGATGACGATGTTCTTCACCATCTGCGCCTTCATCAGGCCCAGCACCTCGGTGCGGAAGTCCTCGGGCCGGTCGCTCCAGCGCAGGCCGCCGCGCGCGACCATGCCGCCGCGCAGGTGCACGCCCTCGAAGCGCGGCGAGTAGACCCAGATCTCGTACAGCGGCCGCGGCTCGGGCAGGCCGGGCACGCGCGCGCAGTCGAACTTGAAGGCGACGAAGCTGCGGCGCGGGCCGGGCGCGCCCGTGTGGCCGACGCCGGTGCGCCAGAAGTTGCAGCGCAGCGTCGTCTGCACCAGGCCGAGCAGCTGGCGCAGCACGCGGTCCTCCGACAGGTTGCTCACGCGGTCGAGCGCGGCGCCGATGGCCGTCGCCTGCGCGGCCGCCGCGGCGTCGTCGCGCTCGGTCGGTGAATGGCGCAGCCGGAACAGCCGCACCAGCATGGCCGCGATGCGCGGCTGCGCCACCAGCGCGCCGGCGATCGCCGCCTGCCCGAACGGGAATCCGATCTGCTTGCAGTAGCCGGCGTAGGCGCGCAGCACCACCACCTCCTGGGCCGGCAGGCCGGCGCGCAGCACGAGACGGTTGAAGTCGTCGTTGTCGACTTCGCCGACGAAGACCTTGGCGAAGGCTTCCTCGAAGCGCTGCGCCACCTCCTGCGGCTCGGCGCCGGCGGCCCAGCCCTCCTGCGGCAGCCGCAGATCGAAGTCGTGCAGCGAGATCGTCACTTCGCCGTCGGGCACACGGTGGTTGTGCTCGCCCATCACGCGCACGCCCATGCGCTCGAGCATCGGCAGGCTGTCGGACAGCACGACGGCGGCGCCGCGCCGGTAGACCTTCAGGCCCCAGACCTCGGGCTCGGCGCCGAGCGGCCGGTACAGCGCCAGCGCGAGCGGCTGCTCGGGCGTGAGCTGGGCCAGCTTGGCGACGTCGGCCACCGCCGCGCGCGCGCCCACGCGCTCGCGGTAGTCGGCCGGCAGCGCGGCCGACCAGCGCTTGAACAGCTCGAGGCCGCGCGCCTCGCCTTCGGCGTCGACGAGCGCGTCGCGCAGCTGGTCGCCCCAGCGCCGTGCGGCCAGCGCGAGCCGGGCCTCGATCTCCTTGCGCTCGGCCTTGGGCGCCGCTCCCGGCGCGGTGCGGATCACGTAATGGATGCGTGCCAGCGCCCCCTCGCCCAGGTGGACGTCGAACTCGGCGCTGGCGCCGCCCAGCGCCTCCATCAGGATGCGCTCGCAGCGCACGCGCAGCTCGGTGGCGTAGCTCTCGCGCGGCACGAACAGCAGGCAGGATACGAAGCGGCCGTAGGGATCGTGCCGCATGAACAGGCGCAGCCGCTGGCGCTCGCCGAGCGCGAGGATGCCCAGCGCCGTCTCGTACAGCTCGTCGTCGGAGATCTGGAACAGGTCGTCGCGCGGGAAGGCCTCGAGGATGTGCGACAGCGCCTTGGCACGGTGCCCGCCCGCGGGCAGCCCGGCGCGCTGCGCGATCGCCTCGACCTTGCCGCGCAACAGCGGCGTCTCGGCCACGCGCGCGTTGTACGCGCTCGACGTGAACAGGCCGAGGAAGCGGTGCTCGCCGCACACCGAGCCGTCGGCGGCGTAGCGCTTGACGCCGATGTAGTCGGTGTAGCCCGGGCGATGGATCGTCGAGCGCGTGTTGGCCTTGGTCACCACCAGCATCGGCAGCGGCGCGCGCGCCATCGCGCGCGATGCCGGCGGAAGCACCGACAGGCAGCCCTGCGCGCGCTCGGCCTCGCTCTCGCGCAGCACGCCCAGGCCGCTGCCGCCCACCAGGCGCAGCGCATCGCTGCCCTCGTGCACGACGAGTTCGTGCTGGCGGTAGCCGAGCAGCACGAAATGATCCTGCGCCAGCCACTCGAGGAAGGCTCGGCTCTCGGCCGCCTGCTCGGCCGCCTGCTCGGCCGGCAGCGCGGCCGGCGGCGCCGCGTACTCGGCGATCGCCTCGTCGAGCCGGCGCACCATCGCCGGCCAGTCGGTGACGGCGGCGCGCACGTCGGCCAGCACCTGCTCGACCGAAGCCGCCAGGGCCGCGCGCTGCTCGGCCTCGACCAGCCGGTCGACCTCGATGTGCATCCAGGACTCGTGCGCCAGGCCGTCGCCGCCGCTCGGCGCGGCCAGCTCGAGCAGCGCGCCGGCGGCGTCGCGCCGCACGGCGAAGATCGGGTGCACGATCAGGTGCAGCGTCAGGCCGGCGCGGTTGATGTCGAGCGTCGTCGAGTCGACGAGGAAGGGCATGTCGTCGTTGACGACCTCGAGCACCGTGTGGCGCGACGCCCAGCCGTCCTCGGCGATGGTCGGCGAGACGACGCGCACCCTGGGCGCGCCGGCCGCGCGCTGCGCGCCGAGCTGCCACAGCGACAGCAGCGCGCCGGCCAGGTCCTCGACGCTGCGGCCGGCCAGGTCGTCCTCGTCGAGCTGCTCGAAGCAGCCCGCCGCGAAGGCCTCGAACGCCGCGTGGCGCTCGGCGGGCAGCCGCGTGCGCGCCAGGGCGCACAGTTGTTGCCGGCCATCGCGGCGCAGGGCCTGGGTGGATGCGTCCATGCGTGGATCTCCCGTCGGTCGTCAGCGGACTGCGGTGCCCGCCGCCGGAGGTTCCGGAACGCGTGTTCTACACCAGCGCGGCGCCGCACCGGCCGCGCGCCCTCAGCGTCGAGCGCGCAGCGCGACCAACTCGGCTTCGGCCAGGTCCACGCGCACGCGCCCGGCAGCCACGAGGCGCTTGGCCACGACGTCGACCTCGTCGCCCACCGCTCCGGCCATGAGCGCTATGTTGTGCGCATGCAGCGACATGTGGCCCTTCTGCACGCCGGTGGTGGCCAGCACCCGCAGCGCCGCGAAGTTCTGCGCCAGGCCGACGGCGGCGATGATGCGCGCCAGCTCCTCGGCCGTCTTCACGCCCAGCATCTTCAGCGCCAGACGAGCCATCGGATGCGCTTTGGTCGCACCCCCGACCAGGCCGACGGGCATCGGGATCTCGAGCACGCCCGCGAGGTGGCCCGCGCGCGTCACCTCCCAGCGCGTGAGGCTGGTGTAGCGGCCGCTGCGGGCGGCGTAGGCGTGAGCGCCCGCCTCCACCGCGCGCGTGTCGTTGCCGGTGGCCAGCACGACCGCGCTGACGCCGTTCATGATGCCCTTGTTGTGCGTGGCGGCGCGATACGGGTCGGCCTCGGCGAAGTGATACGCCAGCATCATGCCGTCGCGCACTTCGCTGCCGCCGATGTCCTCGCAGCGCCACTCGCAGCGCGCGCGCGCCAGGCGCCGGTCGGCGAGGTTGGACAGGATGCGCAGATAGGTGCGGCCGCCGGTCCACTCGGCGATGTGCGGCGCCAGCTTCTCGGCCATGGTGTTGACGGCGTTGGCGCCCATCGCGTCGCGCGTGTCGACGATGATGTGCGTGATCACCATCGGGCCGCCGCGGCTGGCGAGAACGCGCACCTCCAGGTCGCGGAAGCCGCCGCCGAGCTTGACCAGCACCGGGTCGCACTCGTCGCAGATGGCGCGGATCTCGTCGCGCCTTTCGAGGATGCGGATGCGCGCGTGCTCGGGGTCGCTCAGCTCCACCAACTGAACCTGGGCGATCATCAGCGTGCCCGACATGCTGGTGGTGAAGCCCCCGTGCTCGTAGCACTGCCGGCCCGCGTTGCACACGGCGGCCACGACCGAGCTCTCCTCGGTGGCCATGGGCACCAGCAGGTCGCGATCGTCGATGCGCAGGTTGGTGGCCACGCCCAGCGGGATGTTCATCGTGCCCACCAGGTTCTCGATGAGGTGATTGGCGAGCTCGACATCGAGGTGCCCGGTGCCCGCCAGCAGCGCGCCATCGGCCGCGTCGAGCCCGGTGAATTCGGCGACGCGCGCGATGCGCTCGGCCACGCTCTGCTTGTGGAAGCCGGAGAGCCGGCTGCTGCGATTCGTCATGGTCGAGTCCCTTGCAATATCGAGGGGCGTCCTTCAGTGGACACCGAGGTAGGCGGCGCGCACCGCCGGGTCGGCGGCGAGCGCGCGGGCACTGCCGCGCGCCGTGATCTCGCCGGTCTTGAGCACGTAGGCGCGGTCCGCGACCTTGAGCGCCTGGTTGGCCATCTGCTCCACCAGCAGCAGCGTGACGCCGCGCCCCTTGAGTGCGCGGATGACGGCGAAGATCTCCCTGACCACAAGCGGCGCAAGGCCGAGCGAGGGCTCGTCGAGGAGCAGCAGCCGGGGACGCGCCATCAGCGCGCGCGCGATGGCCAGCATCTGCTGCTCACCGCCCGACAGCGTGCCGGCCAGCTGGTCCTGGCGCTCGCGCAGGCGCGGGAAGGTCTCGAACTGGGTCTCGAGATCGGCCTGCACGCCACGGTCGTGCGCCGGACGCAGGTAGGCCCCGAGCAGCAGGTTGTCGCGCACCGACTGGTCGGCGAAGACCTGGCGTCCCTCCGGTGCCTGCGCGATGCCCAGTGCCACGCGACGGTGCGCGGGCACGGCGGCCAAGTCCCGCCCGTCGAACACGATGCGCCCGCCGGCGGCCGGCTCGAGGCCCGAGATCGCCTTCATCAGCGTGCTCTTGCCGGCGCCGTTGCCCCCGATCAGCGTCACCACTTCGCCGGCGGCCACGACCAGGCTTACGCCGCGCAACGCCTGCACCGCGCCGTAATCGACGCAGAGGTTCTCGATGCTCAGCATGGTCCGGCCTCCACGTCGTCATCGACACCCAGGTAGGCGGCGATCACCTTCGGGTCGCTTTGCACCTGGCCGGGGGTGCCTTCGGCGATCTTGCTGCCGTAGTCCAGCACCAGCACATGGTCGGAAACCGCCATCACCAGATCCATGTGGTGCTCGATCAGCAGTACGGTGATGCCGAGCGCGGAGATGCGGCCGATCAGCGCCGTGAGCTCGGCCGTCTCCTGCGGGTTCAGGCCGGCCGCGGGCTCGTCCAGCAGGAGCAAGAGCGGGTGCGTGGCCAGAGCGCGCGCCAGCTCGAGCCGCCGCTGCAAGCCATAGGGCAGACTGCCGGCTTGGTCGCCCGCGCGCTCCGCCAGGCCGACGAACCGCAGCAGCCGCACCGCCTCCTCGCAGGCCTCGTTCTCTTCGCGCTGCGCCGCGGGCAGGCCCAGCAGGCAGGCCCAGAAGCCCACCGCCAGGTGCGGGTGCAGCCCCACCAGCACGTTTGCCAGAACGGTGAGATGCGGAAAGAGCTTGAGGTTCTGGAAGGTGCGGCCGATGCCGCGGCGGCACACGGCGCTGGCGCGCAGCGCCGTCGTGTCGGCGCCAGCGAATTCGATGCGCCCGCGGTCGGGCGCGACGATGCCCGACAGGATGTTGAGCAGCGTCGTCTTGCCCGCGCCGTTGGGCCCGATCAGGGCGTGCACATGACCGGGCCGCAGCGTCAGCGAGACGTCGCGCGTCGGCACTACGCCGCCGTAGGCCTTGTGCAGGCCGCTGGCACGCAAGAGCACGGCCTGCGCGTCGCGCGCACTCGGCTGACGCGGCTTCCACTCCCCGGCGGCCTCGGGCAGCGGGGTCGCGGCGACGGGCCACAGCCTGCGCCCCAGGCGCGCCAGCGCGCCGGCCAGGCCCTGCGGCATCGCGTACAGGGCGAACAGCAGCAGCGCCCCGTAGGTGAAGTGCTGCAACCCCGGCCAGCGGGCGAGGAAGGCATCGAGCAAAGTCAGCACCACCGCGCCCAGCGCCGGCCCGACGATGGCCGGACCGCCGAACAGCACGATCAGCAGCAGGAAGATCGAGAGGTTGAAGCTGATGAAGTCGGAGTTGATGTACTGGTTCTGCTGCGCCATCAGCGCGCCGGCCAGCCCGCAGGTGACGGCGCTGATCACGAAGGCCAGCACCTTCGTGCGGTAGACGTCGACGCCCACGCTCTCGGCCGCCACTTCGGCCGCCTGCACTGCGAGCAGCGCGCGCCCGAACTTGCCGCGCAGCAGCCGGCCGAGCATGAGATGCGTCGCCAGCGCGAGCGCCAGCACGAGCCAGACCCATTCGCGCATGCCGAACGCGTGCCCCGGAATCGAAGGCGGCACGACGCCGTAGATGCCGGCCTGGCCGCCGAAGGGCTCCTGCCACTCGGTGACGATCTTCTCGACGACGATGCCGAAGCCGATCGTCACCATCGCCAGGCTCGGGCCTTTGACGCGCAGCGACGGCAAGGCGATGAGCACGCCGAAGAACCCGGCCACGACCATGGCCGCCAGCAGCGCCAGCCAGGGGTTCCAACCGGCCTGCGCCGTGAGCAGCGCCGCCGCGTAGGCGCCGGCCGCGAACAGCCCGGCGTGTCCGAGCGACTTCTGCCCGCTCCAGCCGACCAGCACGTTGAGGCCGGCCGAGGCCAGGTAGTACAGGCCCGCGGTGAAGATGATCTTGAGCCAGAACTCGTTGCCGACGAAGGCCGGCACCAGCACGGCGGCCGCTGCGGCGACGATTAGGGCGACGGTGCTGCGGCGCATCGCCATCACACCTTCTCGACCGTCTTGCGGCCGAACAGCCCCTCGGGCCTGAACGCCAGCACGACGATGATGAGCCCGAAGATCGCGATCTCGCGCAGCTCGGCACGCCACAGGCCGACGAGCGCTTCGATCAGGCCGAGCGCGAAGCCGCCGGCGATGCAGCCGCGCGGGTTGCTGAGCCCGCCCACGATGGCCGCCGAGAAGGCCTTGAGCGCGATCGCCAGGCCCATGAACACCGAGGCGGTGGTGATCGGCGCGATCAGCAGCCCCGCCAGCCCGGCCAGGCTGGACGACAGCACGAACGCCAGCACGACGATGGCGCCGACGTGGATGCCCATTAGGGCCGCGGCTTGCGGGTTGGCCGCCACCGCTCGCACTGCCTTGCCGATCCTGGTACGGCGCAGCAGATGGTCCAAGCCCAACATCACCGCGGCCGTCACGACGATGACCAGGATTTCCTGCGCCCGCATGCCGGCACCCGCGATGCGGATCACGTCGTCGCCCAGCGGCGAGGGCACCGCCACCGAAGCCGCGCCCCAGACCGCCAGCGCGCCGTTCTGCACGATGATGCCGAAGCCGATCGTGCTCATGACCCAGGCCATGCCCGCCATGCCGAAGAACGGCCGTACCGCCGTTGCATAGAGCAACGCGCCCAGGGCACCGATCGCCACCACCACCACCAGCAAGGCCAGCGTGAAGCGCAGCGGCGTCACGTCGGCCGGCGCCAGCACACCGGTGACGCCCTTGCCCGCCAACAGCAGCAGCGCGCCGACGCCGACGAAGGCGCCCGCGACCAGGAACTCGCCCTGGCCGAAGTTCAGCGTGCGCGTCGTGGTGTGCGTGATCGAGAAGCCCAGCGCCACGAGGGCGTAGATGCCCCCCAGCGCCAGGCCGCTGAGCAGCGCCTGGAGCAGATTGGTCATAGCCGACGTGCGGGGCTCAGCGCTTCAGGTCGGCGGGCGTGATGCTGTTGACCACGGCATCCTTGAACGCGACCACCTTGCCGTCCTTCCACTTGCCGAGGTGGAAGTCGGCGACGCCCAGGGCCTCGTGGTTGGCCTTGGTGAAGGGCCGGTCGTACTTCTTCACGATGCCCTGCAGGCCCACGATGCTGTTCTCCAGTGCGGCGGCGACCTTGTCGCCCTCGGTGCCGCCGGCCTTGCGCATCGCCTCGGCCAACAGCAGCACCGAGTCGTAGGCCTGCGCGGCGGCGACGAAGGTAGCCATCTGCGGGTAGCGCGCACGCACGCGCGCGGCCAGGGCCGCGGCACGCTCGTTCACGTCTTCGGCGGTGGAGGTGGCGAACACCAGGTGCTCGGCGAGCTTCTTGCCCGCGGTGTTGAGCAGGACCGTGCTCATGTTGCCCCAGGTGCCGATGGCCGTGGGCATGTAGTTGATCTTCTCCATGCTGCGCAGCGTGTGCGCATTGCCGTCGGCCAGACCGTAGATCAGCAGCGTGTCGGCGCCGGCATCGCGGATCTTGGCCAACTGCGCCGTCATGTCTGTGTCCTTGGGCCCGAATCGCTCCACGGCCACCGGCTGCAGGCCGTGCAGCGCGAGCACCTCGGTAGCGTCCTTCACGCCCTGGGTGCCGAAGCCGGTGGAATCGGCGATGAAGGCGATCTTGCGGTTCTTGCTGCTCTTGACGGCATAGGCCAGCAGCAGCGCGACCTGCTCGCGGTCGACCATCGAGACGCGGAAGATGTAGTTCTGCGGCTCGCCTTGATAACGGCGCGTGATCTCGGTCGCCGTCGCGAGGGGCACGACCACCGGCACCTTCTTCTGCTGCGGGATGTGCAGCCAGGCCAGCGCGTTGCCCGAGTTGGTCGGTCCGACCACGGCGGCGACCTTCTCGTTGTCGATAAGCTCGGTCATGTTCTGGATCGACTTCGGCGGCGCGCCGTTGTCGTCGCGGATCAGGGGCACGAGCTTGCGGCCCAGCACGCCGCCCGCCTTGTTGACGTCCTCGATCGCCAGTTCCAGGCCATGGCGCGCGGCCAGCCCTAGTTCGGCGGCGGCCGTGCCCGACTGGTCGGCATTGAAGCCGATCTTGATGTCCTGGGCCTGCGCGCCGCCGGTGCCCAGGGCGGCAGCCAGGGCGGCGGCCAGAAGATGACGGCGGAGCGGAACGAAACGCTGAATCGACATGAAGGTGTCTCCTGTGGTGCATCGCCCTGTGCCGGGCTGACCCAGAGACTGTATGCGTGCTGTACGCGTTTCAGAGGGTACAGTTTGCGCGGACAGTGCTCGGCGATCGTCATCGACCGGGGCGAACTGTCATAGTCGATCGATGACCAAGCCTGCCACACTTGCCGCCTCGCTGGCCGAGTCGCTGTCGCGCCAGATCGACGAGGGCGCCTACAAGTCCGGTGACCGTCTGCCCTCTCTGCGCGAGTTGGCGCAGCTGCACGGCTTCGGCAAGAACACCGTCGTGTCGGCATTCGAGATACTGGTAGCGCGCGGCCTGGTCGAGCCGCGGCGCGGCGCCGGCTTCTTCGTGCGCGACAGGGCGCGTCGCGCGCGGACGCTCGACGGCGACGAAGCAGCCGGCACGCTGGGCCGCGCGATGGACATCGTGTGGATGATGCGCGAGCAGTTCAAGAGTGTGCCCGATGCGATCCCCGTGGGCGACGGCTTTCCGCCGGTATCCTGGCTGGCCGACGTGCGGCTGGACAAGTACCACCACAAGGTCGCGCGCAGCGGCCTGGGCACGGTGTTCCGGTACGGCACGCGCTACGGCTACGCGCCGCTGCGCGAGCACCTGGTGCGCAAGCTGGGGGATTTCGGCATCGGCGCCGAGCCGCGGCAAATCCTGCTGACCCAGGGCGCCAACGAAGCGCTGGACATGGTGATCCGCTACTTCGTGCCGCCCGGTGCGACCGTGCTGGTCGACGACCCCGGCTACTACCTGCTGTTCGGCAAGCTCAAGCTCGTCGGTGCGCGCATCGTCGGCGTGCCGCGCGAGCCCGACGGGCCCAATCTCACCGCGCTCGAGCAGTTGCTGGTCGAGCACCGCCCGCGTCTCTTCTTCACCCAGAGCGTGGCGCACAACCCGACGGGCAGCGACACCTCGCCGGCCAAGGCGTTCCGCATCCTGCAGTTGGCGCAGACGCACAACCTGATGCTGGTGGAGAACGACCCCCTGGCCGACTTCAAGCCGACGGCATCGGCGCGCCTGGCCGCGCTTGATCAGCTCGAGCGCACGATCTACATCGGCAGCTTCAGCAAGAGCTTCTCGGCCGCGCTGCGCGTCGGCTTCATTGCCTGCAACGCCGATCTCGCCAGCGACCTGGCCGATCTCAAGGCGCTGATCCACGCCAACAGCAGCGAGTACTGCGAGCGCACACTGGACGTGATCCTGGCCGAGGGCCGCTACCAGCGCCATCTGGCGCGGCTGCGCAGCCGCCTGACCAGCGCCACCGAGGCTGCCCAGCGCCTGCTCGACGGACTGGGCGCGAGGGTCTTCGTGCGCACGCCGCACTCGCTGCATCTTTGGGCCACGCTGCCGGGCGTGGGCGATTCGCTGGTGCTGGCGCGCACGCTGCAGCCGCGGGGCATCCTGATGGCGCCGGGGCGCATCTTCTGCGTCGACGCCAACGGCACTTCACCCTGGTCGCGCTTCAATGTCGGCGCGCTGGCCGATCCGCAGGTGCAGAAGGTGCTGAAGCCCCTGCTCACCAGGCTCCTGCGCTGAGAGCTGGTGAAGACATGAATCGTGGGCACGATTCACATCTTCACCAGCTCTGACCTGACTTTGACAGTCCCAAGTGACACACCCTCGTAAGTTCGCGCAGCCCAACGCATTTCAGGCATCGTGCCGGAGGGCCGTGTATCTATGGGGTTTGCCCGTATCAGGCGAGCTGAAGAACGGCGGGCGGGGGCTTGATCTGCAAGGATTTCAAGCACTTGGCGGCATCGGGCGTCGGCTCGGTGACCTACCAGACCGTGCCGTGAGGGCTCGACAATTGCGCGAGCTGGATGCGCCGCAGCCTGTCGGAGACGTTGCGCCACGTGTCGGCACAGGCATGCTCGACGGTGCGCTCCGACAGCGGCGACAACACCGTGATGGCCACATGCGCGTGGATGCGGTGCGCTGCCCAGTGCTCTTCATATCGCGCCAAGGCTGCTCGATGCGAATCATCTGCTTGTAGCCCAGCGCCATGTCCTCGGGCTCGAGCGTGTCGTCATTGCCGTGGACGAGGAACTTGCCGTCGTAGTGCTCGGCGGCCTCGATCGCCTGGGTGTCGAGCTGCAAGCCCTTGGCGCCCAGCGCGAGATATCGGCCATAGCGGTGGGAGCTGCGCAGCGCGGCCACGCGCTTGCTTTGCACATCCTGGGCGGCGTCGCCCATCGCGGCCAATTCGGCCTCGAGATGGTCGAGCAAGCGGCGGCGGTGTGCTTGCTGCCGCGCAGCCTCCTCGGGGTTGAAGCACACCACGTAGCGCAGACGGCGCTCGTCCGACCGCCGCCGTGGACAAGTCTCCGAGACCTCGCACACAGAAATCCGGACAGCCCCCATCGGATCTGCGAGCCATCGGCTTGCGCAAAGCCTCGGGCATCGCCCTCGAAATAGTCTGTATCGATTCGCTTGAGTTCATAGGTGCCGACCTTCCCTACCCCCACATCGTGGTCCACCATCAGTCGAACCAGGTTCGCGCCGTCGATCAGAATGATCTTGATGCTGATGGTGTTCGCGAAATCCACCGCATCCTTGGAGTAAGAGGATGTCGTGATGAACACGCCCTTGCTCGCACGCTGGCCCTGCAGCGCACCGGCGAACTTCTGTATCTCGGGTCGACCCACGACCGCATCCCATCGCTTGGCCTGAATGTAGAGGACGTCCAAACCGAGCTTGTCCTCGTTGATCATTCCATCGACGCCGCCGTCACCGCTCCGTCCAATCGCGCGTCCGGCCTCTTGACGCGAGCCGCCGTAACCCATGGCAACCAATAGATCGACGACGAGACGTTCGAAGAACGCGGGTGACGCGGCCTTGACCTGCTCGAGCAATTCAGCCTCGAGTTCCATTCGGACCCGTTGATACGCGACCGCCATGGCGTCTTCCGGGGTCTGTTCTGCAACGGGCACCGCAGCGCGTTGCCCAGCCTGCTCTTCCTCGCTCCTGCCACGGGTGCGGAAACTGCGAAAGGCTTCGTACTGGTTCAGCAGGTTGTTGTCTATGCGAGCCGGCCGCTTCGCGAGCAGCGCGGTCCCGGCCTCTGTGATCACGAAGGCCCCTCGCTTGGGCGCAGAAAGAAGACCGGCCTGCTTCAGGTAAGTGCGTGCCCATCCAACGCGATTGGCGAAGAGATGCGCCGTCCCGCTGGGCAGAAGTTCCGCTCGCTCGCTGTCGGCCAGCGCGAACTGATCGGCCAACTGCTCGACGGCTTCCCTGAACGAATGCTGCTCGCCATTCGAAGCGAGTTGGAGCAGCGGGAGCATGATGCTCTGGTAGTCGGGGATCGCCACGATACGGCTCCTGCGCTGCTCTACACCGGCCGCCGGGCGCTGATCACCCCGGTGTTCACGCCCGCCCGATGCAGCCCGCCGAACAGCCGCGCGTGGTCGATCTTGACGCAGCGGTCCATCACCGAATCCAGCCCCACGGCGCGCGCGATGGCGTCGGCCTCGGCGTTGCGCAGGGCGAGCTGCTGCCAGAACACCTTGGCGCCGATCGCCGCGGCCGTGCGCGCGGGTGGCGGCGGCTCGGCCTCCTTGCGGAAAGCGTCGACGATGTCGACCGCGAACGCAATGTCCTCGAGCCGTGCGTAGCTCTTCTCGCCCAGGATCTCGGCTTGGCGCGGATTCACCGGCACGATGCGGCAGCCCTTGCCCTGCATGTACTTGGCGGCGAAGCAGCTCGGCCGGTGCCATTGCGCCGACGCCCCCTGACGCGATCGTGCCGGCACTCTTCTTTCAGGACGCGGCGCAGCGTGGCGATGCCGCCGGCCACGAGCACATGCCAGCGGTCTGCCGTGCTGCCCGGTATCGGCCTCGGCCCATGGCCGCGCGCCCGAGGCCGCGGCACGGCACCCTGCGGACAGCCCCGATGCCCGCTGCGCCTGCGGCGGGTTATGGTCGCCGCTTTCGCAACCCCGCCGCCCCAGCCGGAGACCCGCCGATGAAGCCCCGATCCGCCCTCGCCGCCGCCGCGCTCGCCCTGGCCGCCGGTGTCGCCGCCGCCGGCACGGTGACCGTGGTCACCTCGTTCCCGAAGGATCTCACACAGGCCTACAAGAGCGCCTTCGAGAAGGCCAACCCCGGCATCAAGGTCGAGATCCTGAACAAGAACACGATCCAGGGCATCGCCTACGTGCGCGAGCTGCCGCCGGGCCAGCGGCCCGACGTGTTCTGGGCCAGCGCGCCCGACGCCTTCGAGGTGCTGGCCGGGTTGAAGCTGCTCGACCACATCGGGGCGCTGGCCAACAAGGCGGCACCGGCCAAGGTGGGCGCCTACCCGATCAACAACCCGCAGGGCCTGTACCTGGGGCAGGCGCTGGCCGGCTACGGCCTGATGTGGAACACGCGCTACATGGCGGCCCACAAGCTGCCGGTGCCCAGGCAATGGGCCGATCTGATGAAGCCGGCCTATTTCGGCCATGTGGCGATCAGCTCGCCTTCGCGCTCGGGCACCACGCACCTCACGGTGGAGACGCTGCTGCAGGGCGAGGGCTGGGACCGGGGCTGGTCGCAGATCCTGCAGATCGTCGGCAACTGCGCCGCCGTCACCGAGCGCAGCTTCGGCGTCCCCGACGGCGTGAACAACGGCCAGTTCGGCATCGGCCTGGTGGTCGACTTCTTCGGCCTGGCGGGCAAGTACAGCGGCTTTCCGGTCGACTTCGCCTACCCCGACGTGACCGCCGTCGTGCCGGCCAACATCGCGCTCGTGGCCGGCGGCAAGAACGCCGAGGAGGCGAGGAAGTTCATCGCCTACACCGTCTCCACCGAGGGCCAGCAGCTGCTGTTCGACCCGAAGATCTCGCGCCTGTCGATCCTGCCGCCGGATCAGCTCAAGCCGCCGCCGGGCTACCCCAACGCCTTCGAGATCGCCAAGCGCGCCAAGGTGCACTTCGATTCCGATCTGTCCGAGACGCGCTACAACGTCGTCTCGGCGATGTTCGACCAGACCATCACCTTCCGCTTCAAGGAACTGCAGGCGGCCACCAAGGCCATCCACGAGGCCGAGGCGGCATTGGCCAGGAAGCCCAACGCCAATGCCGCGGCGCTCGTCAGGCAGGCGCGCGACCTCGCGTTCCAGCCGGTGGTGGGCGCCAAGCTGGCCGGTGACAAGGAATTCCTCGCGCTCTTCGCCGCCAACAAGAAGGACGCCGCGGTGAACAAGCAGGTCACCGGCCTGGAAGACCGCTGGAACGCGCACGCGCGCGAGGCCTACCTGCGCGCCAAGGGGCTGGCCGAGCAGGCGCTGGGCATGCTGCGCTGATGCGGCAGCGCCCGCAGCCCGCGGCCCGAGCCATGCTGCGTCGCCGCTGATGCACGCGCCCACGCAGGCGCGAGTCCCTCTGCGCACGCCGCGCCTGGCGGCGCTCGCCGCGGTGCGCCCCGGCGTCTGGCTGGCCGGCGCGCTGGTGCTCGGCTTCCTGCTGTTGTTTCTCGTGCTGCCGCTGGCGCAGGTGTTCGTCACCGCCTTCGTCGAGGCCGACGGCAGCTTCACGTTCGGCCACTTCGGCGCCTTCTTCGGCCAGGGGCTGATGCGCGAGGCCTTCTTCAACAGCCTGTACGTGGCGCTGCTGGCCACCCTCTGCGCCTCGCTGCTGGCGGTGCCGCTGGCGTACCTCACGGTGCGCTTCGAGTTCCGCGGCGCCCTCCTCATCCAGACGCTGGGCGTGCTGCCGCTGGTGATGCCGCCCTTCGTCGGCGCGGTGGCGCTGCAGCTCATCTTCGGGCGCAACGGCAGCGTCAACCTGCTGCTGGGCGAGGCTTTCGGCGTCTCGCTGCCGCTGATGGAGGGCCTGAACGGCGTCGTCTTCGTCGAGGCCATCCACTATTTCCCCTTCATCCTGCTCAACCTGACGGCGGCGCTGCGCAACATCGACGGCGCGATGGAGGAAGCGGCGCTCAACCTCGGCTGCCGCGGCTGGCGCCTCTTCCGGCGCGTCGTCTTCCCGCTCGCACTGCCGGGCTTCGTGGCCGGCGCCTCGCTCGTCTTCGTCAAGGTCTTCGACGACTTGGGCACGCCGCTGGTGATGGGCCAGACCAATCTGCTCGCGCCGCAGGCCTACCTGCGCATCACGCAGGTAGGCCTCGAAGATCCGCTGGGCTACGTGATCAGCGTCATCATGATCGGCCTGTCGATCGCGGCCATGGCGCTGGCCGCGCGCATGCTGCGCGGGCGCGAGTTCTCGACGCTGCAAAAAGGCGGCGCCGGCATCGCGCGCCGGCGCCTCGGCTTGGGCGCGGCCGCCCTCGCCTACGGCTGGATCGGCCTCGTGCTGCTGCTCACGCTCAGCCCGCACCTCGGGCTGGCGCTGCTCAGCGTGGCGCGCGTGTGGAGCTTCTCGCCGCTGCCCGACGCCTACACGCTGGCGCATTACGCCACCGTCTTCGACGAGGCCGGCGGCATGATCCGCAACACGCTCGTCTACTGCAGCCTGGCGGCCGGGCTCGACGTCGTGCTCGGCGTGACGATCGGCTACCTGATCCTGCGCACCCGGTTGCCGGCGCGGCGCTGGCTCGACGGCATCGCCACCGCCTCGCTCGCGGTGCCGGGCCTGGTGCTGGCGATCGGCTACCTGCGGCTGTTCCGCGGCCTCACGCTGCCGGGCACCGACACCCTGCTCACCAGCACCTGGGGCATGATCATGATCGCCTACGCCGTGCGCCGCCTGCCCTACGCGCTGCGCAGCTGCATGGCGGCGCTGCAGCAGCTGCACGTCTCGCTCGAGGAAGCCGCCGAGAGCCTGGGCGCGACGCCGCTGCGCACGATCCGCCGCGTGGTCGTGCCGCTGATGGCCGGCGGCATCCTCGCCGGCTTCGTCACCAGCTTCATCACCGCCGCGGTGGAGCTGTCGGCGACGATGCTGCTGGTGGCGCGCGACTCGCTCTCGCCGATGAGCTACGGCATCTACCTGTACATGCAGAGCGCGGCCGGGCGCGGGCCCGGCGCGGCGCTGGGCGTGCTCGCGGTCGTCGTCGTGGCGCTGGGCACCTGGCTGTCGCATCGGGTGGCCGAACGCACCGGCAGCCGCTTCGCGCCGCGGCCGGCAGGCGGCGAGGGGAAGGGATGAAGAAAGTCAGCGTCGAGTGCCGCCACATCGGCCTGGCCTTCGGCCGCACCGAGGTGTTGAAGGACGTCAGCCTCGAGGTCGCGCCGGGCGAGTTCTTCGCCCTGCTCGGGCCCTCGGGCTCGGGCAAGAGCACGCTGCTGCGGCTGGTCGCCGGCTTCAACCGCCACCAGCGCGGCGAGCTGCTGATCGACGGCCGCGACGTGAGCGCGCTCGCGCCCTGGGAGCGCAACGTCGGCATGGTGTTCCAGAGCTACGCGCTGTGGCCGCACCTGACGGTGTGGGACAACGTCGCCTTCGGCCTCGTCGAGCGGCGCGTCGCCAAGGCCGAGCTGAAGGCGCGCGTCGGCGCCGCGCTCGAGACGGTGGGGCTGGCCGCGCACGCCGCACGCCGCCCCAACCAGCTCTCGGGCGGCCAGCAGCAGCGCGTGGCGCTGGCGCGCACCATCGTCATCGAGCCGCAGGTGCTGCTGCTCGACGAGCCGCTGTCCAACCTCGACCGCACGCTGCGCGTGCAGATGCGCCGCGAGCTGCTGGCGATGCAGCGGCGCCTCGGGCTGACGACGATCTTCGTCACGCACGACCAGGAAGAGGCGATGACCACCGCCGACCGCATGGCCGTGCTCGACGGCGGCGTCGTGCAGCAGGTGGGCGCGCCGGTGGCGCTGTACGACCGGCCCTGCAACCCCTTCGTCGCCGGCTTCGTCGGCACGATGAACATGCTGCCGGTGCGCGTGCGCGAGCGCGGCGCCGAACTCGTGCTCGAGCTGGCCGGCGTCGGCACCCTGCGCCTGCCCGCGCCGGCCGAGCTGCCCGCCGGCGAGCGGCTGACGCTGGCCTGCCGCCCGCATGCGCTGCACCTGGCTCCGGCGGGCGAGGCGCGCGACGCACGGCGGCAATGGCTGCCGGGCGCGGTGGAGGCGAGCGAGTTCGTCGGCGAGTTCACGCGCTACCACCTGCGCGTGGGCGAGCACCGCGTCGCCGTCGACGAGGCGCACCTGGCCGGCGCGCCCGTGCATGCCCTGGGCAGCACGCTGGAGCTCGGGCTCGACCCGGCCCAGGTGCAGCTGTTCGCCTCCTGAGCGCCCTTCCCGCCTCCGCGCCAGGCCGCGCCCAGCCCGCCGGCCCAGTCCGCGCGCGCAGGATCGCGCGCAGCGGCCGAGCCGCATCGGATCGAACGGCGTGCGCACCCCGCGCCGGCGTTCAGCTCAGGAAGCCGCGTGCCTGGAGCAGCGCGCGCAGCGCGGCCGAGTCCTCGGCGAAGCCGTCGGGGTCGTACTTGATCTTGCTGGTATAGAACTGCGCCAGCGACTCGATACCGTGCTCGCGCCAGCGCTCGGCCACCTCCGGGCCGAGCGCAAGGTAGCGCTCGCGGCCGCGGCGCTCGCGTTCGGCGAAGTCGCGCTCGATCGTCTGCGGCGTGGCCTCGCGGTAGCGCTCGTCGTGCAGCCAGGCGCGGGCGGGCAGGCGGTCGCGCGCCGCCGGCGTCTCGGCCGGCCAGCCCACCACCATGCTCGTCACCGGCAGGCAGGTCTCGGGGCAGCCCAGGAACTCGGCGAGCGCGCCCATCGCGTGCAGCGTGGTGCCCATGTAGCAGATGCCCAGGCCGCGGCTTTCCAGCGCCAGCGCCGTGCTCTGCGCGACGATGACGGCGTCGAAGGCGGCGACGTGCCAGCTCACGAAGTCGGCGAAACCCGGGCGCGCGCCGCGCAGCGCCAGCCAGCGCCGCGTGCGCAGCGTGTCGGCGCAGAAGGTCAGCACGAGCGGCGCCTCGAGCACCATCGGCTGCTCGAAGTGCAGCTCGTACAGGCGGCGCTTGCGCTCAGGCTCGCGCGTGCGGATCACCGAAACCAAGTTGAGGTTGCCGCTCGACGACGAGCCGCAGAAGGCGTCGTCGAGCGCGGCGTCGAGCAGCGCCGGCTCGACGGCGCGCGGCTCGAAGCGGCGGATCGAACGGTGTGCGCGCAGCAGGCGCGAAACGGTCTGGGCGATGGCGTCGTCGGGACTCATGCGGTCGGGCGTGAGTGCGCTTGCGCGAGAGCGGCATTGCACCACGCCGCGCGCGCCGCGGCCGGCGCGGCCGCCGCTGCTAAACTGGCCGCGTCAGGAGAGAGCTCCGCCCGAGCGGGGCCGCCGAAGGCGCAGGGCAGGCTCCCGAACGCTCAGGCAAAGAGGACTGACTTCCTTCCTCACTGGAGAGAGGCGGCCCGGGGCGACCCGATGGCCGTCCACCGAAGGGGCAAGGCCCGACGGCCGGCACGCAGCCGGCGCGGCGGCGCCGAATCTCTCAGGTAAAGCGGACAGCGGGGGGCCCCAAGCGCCACACCATGCGCCGCCTCGTCGGCGTCGGGGCCCTGTAGACGGGAAGGAAACGAGATGTCCGAACTGCGCCAGACCCCATTGCACGACCTGCACCTCGAGCTGGGCGCGAAGATGGTGCCCTTCGCCGGCTACGCGATGCCGGTGCAGTACCCGCAGGGCCTGATCGCCGAGCACCGACACTGCCGCAGCGCGGCGGCGTTGTTCGACGTCAGCCACATGGGCCAGTTGCGCCTCGTGGGCGCCGACGCCGCGGCGGCGCTCGAGACGCTGGTGCCGGTCGACCTGATCGAGCTCGGCGCCGGCCGCCAGCGCTATGCGCTGTTCACCGACACGGCCGGCGGCATCCTCGACGACCTGATGGTCACGCGGCCGGCGCCGCAGGACGCGGCGCAGGGCTTCGGCGAGCTCTTCCTCGTGGTCAACGCCGGCTGCAAGGAAGCCGACACCAAGCACCTGAACCTGCACATCGGCCACCGCTGCCGCGTGCAGCCGATGCCCGAGCGCGCGCTGCTCGCGCTGCAGGGGCCGGCGGCAGCCGGCGTGCTGGCCGGGCTCGCACCCGGCGTGAACGCGCTCGTGTTCATGACCGGCGGCCTGTTCGAGCTCGCCGGCCTGCCCTGCTTCGTCACGCGCTCGGGCTACACCGGCGAAGACGGCTTCGAGATCTCGGTGCCGGCCGAAGGTGCCGTCGCCCTGGCCAAGGCGCTGCTCGCGCTGCCCGGCGTGGCACCGGCCGGGCTGGGCGCGCGCGACACGCTGCGGCTCGAAGCCGGGCTGTGCCTGTACGGGCACGACATCGACGAGCACACCAGCCCGGTCGAGGCAGGCCTGGCCTGGGCGATCCAGAAGGTGCGCCGCCCGGGCGGCGCGCGCGCCGGCGGTTACCCCGGCGCCGCCGTCGTCGAGCGCCACCTGGCCGGCGCCGCGCCGACCAAACGCGTCGGCCTGGTCGCCCTCGAGCGCGTGCCGGTGCGCGAAGGCGCGCCGCTCGTCGATTCCCGCGGCCACAAGCTCGGCCGTGTCACCAGCGGCACCATCGCGCCCACGGTCGACCGGCCGATCGCGATGGGCTACTTGCTGACCGAGCACGCGCAGACGCAAGGCGAGGTGCTGGCCGAAGTGCGCGGCCGGCGCGTCCCGATGCGCGTGAGCCCGATGCCCTTCACGCCGCACCGTTACCACCGCGGCTGAACCCGCGAAGCCATGAACGCACCGCGAGGAACGCCACCATGCCCCAGAACCCCAACCCGAATCCGAGGAGCCAGCCGATGACGACGATGTACACGCCCGACCACGAGTGGATCAACATCGAAGACCACGAAGCCGCCGTCGTCGGCATCACGCACCACGCGCAGGACGCGCTGGGCGACGTGGTCTTCGTCGAGCTGCCCGAGGTCGGACGCACGTACAAGAAGGGCGAGGTCGCCGGCGTGGTCGAAAGCGTCAAGGCCGCGGCCGACCTGTACATGCCGGTGGAAGGCGAGGTCGTCGAGATCAACGAGCGGCTGAAGGAGGAGCCATCGCTCGTGAACACCGATCCGCTCGGCCACGGCTGGTTCTTCAAGGTCCATGTCACGCACATGGAGCAGTTCGACGCGCTGATGGACCCGCCGGCCTACGACGCGCTGCTCAAGACGCTCTGAGCGCCGCGGCCCCGGGTCGCCGGCGCCTTGCCCGCGCCCGTCGCATTCCATCCCATCCGCCCGCCACGCGCGCCTCGCCCGCACCCGGTTCGTCGTCATGCCCACGTCCGCCCCCACGCCCCTGGCCGAACTCGAGAACGCCGCCGAGTTCGCCCGCCGCCACATCGGCATCGAAGCCGCCGACGAGCAGCACATGCTCGGCGTCATCGGTGCCGCCTCGCGCCGCGCGCTCGTCGAGACGCTGGTACCGCGCAGCATCGCGCGCACCGCGCCGATGGTGCTGCCGCCGCCGGCCACCGAGGCCCAGGCGCTGGCCGAGCTCGAGGCGCTGGCCGCGCGCAACCGCGTGCTCAAGAGCTTCATCGGCCAGGGCTACCACGGCACGCACACGCCGGCGGTCATCCAGCGCAACATCCTCGAGAACCCGGCCTGGTACACCGCCTACACGCCCTATCAGGCCGAGATCAGCCAGGGCCGCATGGAGGCGCTGGTGAACTTCCAGCAGATGGTGATGGACCTCACCGGCATGCCGATCGCCAACGCCAGCATGCTCGACGAGGCCACCGCCGCCGCCGAGGCGATGACGCTGGCGCGGCGCAGCGTGCGCAACGCCAGCGACACGATCGTCGTCGCCGGCGACTGCCATCCGCAGACGATCGAAGTCATCCGCACGCGCGCCGCACCGCTCGGCCTGAGCGTGGCGGTGGCGCACGCGTCGCCCGAGTGGGAGCGCCTGCTCGAGGCCGGCAACTACTTCGCCGTGGTCACCGGCTACCCCGCCACCGACGGCGCGATCCGCGACCTGCGCGCCGACGTCGCCACCGTGCACGCGCACGGCGCGGCCTTCATCGTCTGCGCCGACATCCTGGCGCTGGCGCTGCTGGCGCCGCCGGGCGAATGGGGCGCCGACATCGTGGTCGGCAGCACGCAACGTTTCGGCGTGCCGATGGCCGCCGGCGGTCCGCACGCCGCCTACATGGCCTGCCGCGACGACTGGAAGCGCAGCCTGCCCGGGCGGCTGGTGGGCGTGAGCGTCGACGCGCACGGCGCACCGGCCTACCGGCTGGCGCTGCAGACGCGCGAGCAGCACATCCGGCGCGAGAAGGCGACCTCGAACATCTGCACCGCGCAAGTGCTGCTGGCGGTGATGGCCAGCATGTACGCCGTCTACCACGGCCCGGCCGGGCTCGAGCGCATCGCCCGGCGCGTGGCGCGCTACACGGCGATCCTGGCGCGCGGGCTGGCCGCGCTCGGCGTCACGCTGCGCAACGCCGACGCGGCCTTCGACACGCTCGGCCTCGAAGTCGGCTCCGACGGCGCGGCGATTGCCGCACGCGCGCGCGCAGCGGGCATGAACCTGCGCGAGTTCCCCGAATCGCCCTCCGGGCGGCTCGGCATCGCGCTCGACGAGACGACCACGCGCGAAGACATCCACGCCCTGTGGCGCGTCTTCGCCGCGCCCGGGCAGGCGCTGCCCGACTTCGACGCGCTCGACGCCGCAGGCACCACGCTGATCCCGCCGGCCCTGGCGCGCACGAGCGCCTATCTCACGCACCCGGTCTTCAACATCCACCACAGCGAGACCGAGATGCTGCGCTACATCCGCAGCCTGGCCGACAAGGATCTCGCGCTCGACCGCACGATGATCCCGCTCGGCTCGTGCACGATGAAGCTCAACGCCACGAGCGAGATGATCCCCGTCACCTGGCCCGCCTTCGCCGAGCTGCACCCCTTCGCCCCGCGCGATCAGCTCGCCGGCTGGTGGGCGCTGAACGACCAGCTCTGCGCCTGGCTGGCCCAGGCCACCGGCTACGCCGGCGTGAGCCTGCAACCCAATGCCGGCAGCCAGGGCGAGTACGCCGGGCTGCTCGTCATCGAGGCCTGGCAGCGCGCGCGCGGCCAGGGGCACCGCAAGGTCTGCCTGATTCCCGAGTCGGCGCACGGCACCAATCCGGCGAGCGCGCAGATGGCGGGCATGCAGGTGGTGGTGGTGAAGTGCGACCCGCAGGGCAACGTCGACCTCGACGACCTGCGCGCCAAGTGCGAGGCGCACCGCGACGACCTGGCCGCCGTCATGATCACCTACCCGAGCACGCACGGCGTGTTCGAGCCGCGCGTCAAGGAGCTGACCCAGATCGTGCACGCGCACGGCGGGCGCGTGTACGTCGACGGCGCCAACATGAACGCGCTCGTCGGCCTGGCCGCGCCGGGCGAGTTCGGCGGCGACGTGAGCCACCTCAACCTGCACAAGACGTTTTGCATCCCGCACGGCGGCGGCGGCCCCGGCGTCGGGCCGGTAGCGGTGGTGGCCGACCTGGTGCCCTTCCTGCCCGGGCACCGCACGGCCGGCATCGGCGACGCACACAGCGTGGGTGCGGTGAGCGCGGCGCCGCTGGGCAACGCCGGCGTGCTGCCGATCAGTTGGATGTACTGCCGCATGATGGGCGCCGAAGGGCTGCGCGCGGCCACCGAGGCGGCGATCCTGAGCGCCAACTACGTCGCCGCACGCCTGCATCGCCACTACCCGGTGCTCTACAGCGGCGGCCACGCCGGCATCGCCGGCGGCGGCGTGGCACACGAATGCATCCTCGATCTGCGCGGCCTGCAAAAGACGAGCGGCGTCAGCGCGGAGGACGTGGCCAAGCGCCTCGTCGACTACGGTTTTCACGCACCGACGCTCGCCTTCCCGGTGGCCGGCACGCTGATGGTCGAGCCCACCGAGAGCGAACCGCTGGCCGAGGTCGATCGCTTCTGCGAGGCGATGATCGCGATCCGCGAGGAGATCGCACGCGTCGAGCGCGGTGAATGGCCGCGGGACGACAACCCGCTGAAGAACGCGCCGCACACCGCCGAGTCGCTGCTCGCCGCCGAGTGGAAGCACCCGTACACGCGCGAGCAGGCCGCCTACCCTGTGCCCGGCCTGCGCCGCAGCAAGTACTGGGCGCCGGTGGGACGCGTCGACAACGTCTGGGGCGACCGCAACCTCGCCTGCGGTTGCGTGCCGCTGAGTGCCTACGCCGCTTGACGGCCTACCATTGAGTTCCGCGCGCGCGCCCGGCGCAGCGCTGCCCTGGTCGCACGCGCTGCTCGCACTCGCGGTGGTGGCGGTGTGGGGCACCAACTTCGTCGTCATCCGCTGGGCGCTCGATGCGCTGCCGCCCCTGACGATGGCGGCGCTGCGCTTCGCGCTGGCGTTCGCGCCGGCGGCGCTGTGGATCCGGCGCCCGCTTGTGCCCTGGCGCCAGCTCGCCGCCTACGGCCTCTTGATCGGCGTCGGCCAGTTCGCGCTGCTGTACCTCGCGCTGCGCAGCGCGATCGCGCCCGGCCTGGCTTCGCTCGTCGTGCAGACGCAGGTCTTCTTCACGATCGCGCTGGCGGTGGCCTTCGAAGGCGAGCGCGTGCAGCGCTTCCAGCTCGTGGCACTGGCGCTCGCAGCGGCCGGCCTGGTGCTGCTCTTGCTGCACAGCCAGGCCGCCGGCGGCACGCCGCTGGGCGTGGCAATGGTGCTGGGCGGGGCGCTCGCCTGGGCCGGCGGCAACCTGGTGAGCCGCCGCGCCGGGCGCGTCGACATGCTCGGCTACATGGTGTGGTCGAGCGTCTTCGCGGTGCCGCCGCTGGCGCTGCTCGCGCTCGCCGTCGAAGGGCCGGCCGCGGTGCGGCAGGGCATCGGCGCGGCGACGCTCGGCACCTGGCTCGCTGTGCTCTGGCAGGCCTTCGGCAACACGCTCTTCGGCTACGCCGCCTGGGCCTGGCTGCTGGCGCGCCACCCGGCGGCCACGATCACGCCCTGGGCGCTGGGCGTACCGGTGTTCGGCATGGCCAGCTCGGCGCTGCTGCTCGCCGAGCCGATGCCGGCGTACAAGCTCGGCGCCTCGGCGCTGGTGATCGCCGGCCTGGCGCTCAACATGCTGTGGCCGCGCTGGCGCGCCGCGCTGCGCGCGCGTCTCACACCATGAGCATGCCGCCGTCGAGCAGCAGCGACTGCCCGGTCATGCCGTCGGACTCGCCCGAACCCAGGTAGACCGCGAGCTGCGCGACCTCTGCGGGCGCGAGCGCGCGGCGCAGCGGCACGCGCGCGAGCGCGCCCTCGATCACCTTCTCGAACGGCACGCCGAGGATGTCGGCGTGGGCGCGGAACTCGTCGAACATGTCGGTCTGCACGAAGCCAGGGCAGATGGCGTTGACGTTGACGCCGTGCGCGGCCATCTCGAGCGCGGCGCAGCGCGTCAGGCCCACCAGCGCATGCTTGCTCGCGTTGTAGGCAGCCTGGTTCATCGAGCCCCACTTGCCGGCGCTGGAGGCGATGTTGATCACCTTGCCGCGGCGCTGCGTCTGCATGTGGCGCAGCACCAGTTGCAGCACGTGGAAGGCGCCGTAGACGTTGACCTGCATGACGCGGTCGAAGTCCTCGGGCTCGTAGTCCACGAGGCGCGCCGCCCGGTACACGCCGGCGTTGTTGACGAGGATGTCGATGCCGCCCAGCGCCGCCAGCGCCGCTGCGACCAGGCCCTCGACCTGCGGGCGCTGCGCGACGTCGGCGCAGTGCAGCGTCACGCCTGCGCCCAGCGCCGCGCATTCGTCGCGCACCGCCGCGAGCGCGTCCGCGCGCGTCGCCGTGAGGAAGAGCTCGGCCCCTTCGCGTGCGTAGACGAGCGCGATCGCGCGCCCGATGCCGCGGCTGGCGCCGGTGATCAGGGCCTTGCGGCCGGCCAGGCGGCCGGGGTGCGCGCCGGCCTGCGGGGTTTCGGTGTCCATCGGGTATTGCCTTCGCGGTGTGGGCGTCAGCTCGGATGACACCAGGAAACCGCGCCCGGCACATCCGGGCTGCGCCGGAGGCCGCAAGAGGCTTGCGCCGGCCGCGCTCCCGCCGACCCGCGCGCCTACGGCGCGCCGCCGATCACCTGCGGCTCGCCGACACGCAACTCGTGATAGCGCGCGCCGAAGGTCTTGCGGAACTGCTCGATCATCTCGTCGCTGCTGTCGTGCGGGCTCAGCGACACCCACTGCGGCTGCCGCGCCGCGAGCAGATCGATGTCGCGCTGCACGTCCTGCGGACTCGGGCCAGCGCCGGTGCCGTAGGTGGCCCAGCGCTGCACGTCCAAGCCCCCGGCGAACAGCCGCCCGCGCGGCACCGGGTAGTGCAGGCCGCCGACGATGCCGTAGAGCGGCTCGTCGAACAGCTGCGCCGTGCGCGCCAGCAGCCTGGCCAGGCCCTGGTGACCGCAGCCGACGATGAGCACGACGCCGCGGCCCTGCACGCGCACGGCCAGCGCCTGCTCGTCCACCGGACCGATCGGCAGCGCGCCGGTGATCGTCCCCGTGGTCAGCACGCCCGGCGCCAGCCGCACGGGCGCGTGCGCGACGAGCGGCTCGACGCCGGGGTAGCGCATCGCCGTGGGCACGACCACGCGCTTGCCGCCGAGCTCGACCTGCCGCCTGCCGAGCGAGAAGCTGGCCTGACGCACGAACGACTGGCCGCCCACGTGGTCCATGTGCAGGTGCGAGATGACGATGGTGTCGATGTCGGCCAGCCGCACGCCCAGCCGCTGCATGTTCGCCTCCAGCGGCGACGGATCCCCGTCCTCGAGGTTGCCGCCGACGTCGAACAAGATCGTGCTCGCGTCGCTGCGCACGAGGTAGGACACGCCGGCCTCGCCGCGCAGTTCGGGCGATGCGGTGACCCAGTCGACAAGAGGCAGGATCTCGAGCCGGCTCGTGCTGCCGATATCGGTCGGCCTGGCCAGCGCGGCAGGTTCGGACTCGCCGCGCACGGGCGCCGCCGCGCCCAGCCACACCAAGCCTGCGCCGGACAGGGCGCCGATGAAATGTCGTCGGGTTGTGCAGGTCATGCGGATCTCCTGGATGCCGCCGGCGCCTGCTCCGCGCGTGCGGGGCCTCGGCGCCCGCGCATGCCAGCTTGCACCCAGGGCTGCCGGGCGTGATGAGCATGCTCAAGCCACGCAACAGGGCCGTCGCGGGCCGTCGCGGGCCGTCGCGGGCCGTCGCGGGCCGTCGCGGGCCGTCGCGGGCAGCGGCGATGCAGCCGACGCGCCCGCTGCGGCAACGCTGGCCTCGCGCGCCTAACATCGCCCCATGGCCGTGAGCGTCTTCGACCTGTTCAAGATCGGCATCGGGCCGAGCAGCAGCCACACGGTGGGCCCGATGCGCGCGGCGCGCCTGTTCGCGCTGCGGCTGGCCGAGGACGGCCTGCTCGAGCGCACGGCGCGCGTCACGGTCGCGCTGTACGGCTCGCTCGGCGCCACCGGCCGCGGCCACGGCAGCGACAAGGCGGTGCTGCTCGGGCTGGCCGGGCACGAGCCCGACCGCGTCGACGTCGAGGCGGTGCCGGCGCTGCTGGCGGCGATGCGCGCCGGCGGCCGCCTCGCGCTGCTCGGCCGGCACGAGATCGTGTTCGTCGAGCGGAGCGATCTGAAGTTCCTGCGCCGCGAAACGCTGCCGCTGCACGCCAACGGCATGCGCTGCGCGGCCTTCGACGCCAGCGGCGCGGAACTGGCCAACCACTGCTACTACTCGGTGGGCGGCGGCTTCGTCGTCGCCGGCGCGGCGCGCGCCGACGCCAGCGGCGAGCGCGCGCTCGGCCCCGAGGCGACACCGCTGCCGCAGCCCTTTGCCAGCGGCGCCGAGCTGCTCGAGCGCACGCGCGCCCTCGGCGGCAGCATCGCCGACGTCATGCGCGCCAACGAGCGCGTGCTCGGCCCCGGCGGACGCAGCGACGCCGAGATCGACGCCGGCTTGCTGCGCATCTGGCGCGTGATGCAGGACTGCGTCGAGCACGGCTGCCGCACCGGCGGCACGCTGCCCGGCGGCTTCAAGGTGCGCCGGCGCGCCAAGGCGCTGCGCGAGGCGCTCACGGCGCGGCCCGAAGAGGCGCTGCGCGATCCGCTGCAGGTGCTCGACTGGGTCAACCTGTACGCGCTCGCCGTGAACGAGGAGAACGCCGCCGGCGGGCGCGTCGTCACCGCACCCACCAACGGCGCCGCCGGCATCGTGCCGGCGGTGCTGCACTACTACGCGCGCTTCGTGCCGGGCGCGAGCGAGCGCGGCGTGGTCGACTTCCTGCTCACCGCCGGCGCCATCGCCTTGCTCTACAAGGAGAACGCCAGCCTGTCGGGCGCCGAGGTCGGCTGCCAGGGCGAGGTCGGCGTGGCCTGCTCGATGGCCGCCGGCGCGCTGTGCGCGGTGATGGGCGGCACGCCGGCGCAGGCCGAGAACGCGGCCGAGATCGGCATGGAACACCACCTGGGCCTCACCTGCGACCCGGTGGGCGGCCTGGTGCAGATCCCCTGCATCGAGCGCAACGCCATCGCCGCCGTCAAGGCCATCAACGCCGCGCGCATGGCGCTGCGCGGCGACGGCACGCACTTCGTCAGCCTCGACCAGGTCATCAAGACGATGCGCGAGACCGGCGCGGACATGATGAGCAAGTACAAGGAAACCGCGCGCGGCGGGCTGGCGGTCAACATCGTCGAGTGCTGAGCGGCGCCCAGGCCGGCCCCACCGCCTCGCAGCCCGCGCCCGACTGCGTGAGGGCGTACCCCGGGCGCGAGGGTGCACCTGCGCCGTATCCCCGGCAAGCGCGCACGCGTTGCCTGCGCGGCGATCGCGTCCCGGCGCCGCCTTCACCGCCGCGGCCAACCCCCGCACCTGGGGGGGAGGACAAGCCCGAACCGGAGCCCCCATCAAAGTGCCGCAGCAGTAGAAACGCGGCACTCGTGTGTGCGTGACCTCTTCGCGGATCCGCCGCCACGACAACAACCTGGAGGGTCGTCATGACCATGAGCATTCCCAAGTCATCCTGGGTGAAGGCGGCCGCAGCCGCTGCCGCCTGCTTCGGTCTGGCCAGCGCCGGCGCGAGCGTGATCACGTTCGAGCCCGGCGTGCTCTCGACGGTCAATGCACCGTACGCACCGCTGCTGACGCATTTCGACGAAATCGACGAGGGCGCGTACGCGATGGTGCCGTACTCGTCGAAGGCCGGGGCGCAGAACGGTGTCGACCTGGTCGGCGCGCTGGTCGACGGCAGCGATGTGGCCAATACCTGCGCCGGCCTGGTCTGCCCCACGAACAACCTGAGCAGCTTCTTCGTTGCGCTCAACGACGGCGTGCTCGCACTGTTGCGCGGCGACGGGCAGCCGGGCGTGCTGGTGCAGAAGTTCGACGCAAGTTTCGTCGCCGTCCCGGGCGACAAGGTCGGCGCCACGTCCCTCATCCTGCGCGTCGACGGCTACGGCGCAAGCGGCCTGCTCGCCCGCAACGACTTCTACCTGCCCGGCCCGGCCGCCGACGGCAGCTACAGTTTCGCCACCTACACGCTCGACCAGTCGTTCGCGAATGCCTCGATCGGCGAGGTGGACTTCTATGGCTACTTCTGCTCCGGCGCGAGCTGCGTGCGCAATCTCGACAAGGCGCAGTTCGCGCTCGACAACATCGTCGTGCCCGAGCCCGCCGGACTGTGGCTGGTTATGGTCGCGGGCCTCGCCGCGGTCGGTGCAAAGCGCCGCCGCGCCGCCTGAGACCGCCTGTTGCCGCCGCACCTAGAGGAGACACGACATGACGAGACACACAATCGCCGCCGCCGCTGCGCTCGCGCTGGTCTGCAGCCTGGCCTTCGGCGCGAGCCCCGACGGGCGCAAGACCTACATCGTGCAGCTGGGCGACGAGCCCGCCGCCAGCTACCGCGGGGGCATCGCCGGGCTCGCGGCCACGCAACCCGCAGCGGGCAACCCGCTGCAGACGCGCTCGCCGGCCGCGCAGGCCTACATGGCCTACCTCGGGCAGCAGCAGCGTGCCGTCGCGGCGACGGTGCCGCACGCACCGGTGATCGCCAACTACCACGCCGTCTTCAATGGCTTCGCCGCGCGCCTGACCGACGCCGAAGCAGCGGCGCTGAAGGCGCACCGCGGCGTCGTCGAAGTGTTCGAGGACGTCGCGCGCAAGCCCGACACGATCAGCACGCCCCGCTTCCTGGGCCTGAGCTCCCCAGGCGGCCTATGGTCACAGACCGCGGGCGGCGCGGCGATCAAGGGCGAGAACATGGTGATCGGGGTCGTCGACGGCGGCATCTGGCCCGAGAACCCGTCGTTCGCCGATCGCATCGATGGCGCAGGCGTACCCGTCTTCAGCGGCGGGTCGCTGGCCTACGCCGCGCCGCCGGCCTCGTTCACCGGCGGCTGCGTCGCCGGCGAGGGCTTCAGTCCCGCGATCCACTGCAACAACAAGCTCGTTGGCGCGAAGTTCTACAACGCCGGCTTCCTCGCCAGCGGGCGGTCCAAGAACTGGTCCGAGTTCTATTCGCCGCGCGACTCGGTCGGCGGCAGCCTGGCGCACGGCGGTCACGGTGACCACACCGCCTCGACCGCGGCCGGCAACGCCAATGCGCCGGCCGTGATGGGCGGCATCGCGATGGGCCCGGCATCGGGCATGGCGCCGCGCGCACGGGTGGCGGCCTACAAGGTCTGCTGGAGCTACGACGACCCGAGCGCGACCGACGGCACCGGGTCGTCCAACAGCTGCTGGACGTCGGATTCGGTCGCGGCGATCGACGACGCGGTCAAGGACGGCGTCAACGTCATCAACTTCTCGATCAGCGGCTCGCAGACCTCGGTCAACGACCCGGTCGAGCAGGCCTTCTACCGCGCCGCGCTGGCCGGCGTGTTCGTCGCCGCGTCGGCCGGCAACAGCGGTCCGGGCAACGCGGTCGCGCACATCAGCCCGTGGCTGACGACGGTGGCCGCTTCGACGCACGACCGCGTGTTGAGCGCCGATGTCACGCTCGGCAACGGCACGAAGTACACCGGCGCGTCGATGAACGTCACGCCTCTACCGCAGACGCCGCTGGTGCGCGCCCAGGACGCCGGACTGCCCGGCGCCGATACCACGCAATTGCGGCTGTGCTACAGCGCGCCGGCTGCGCTCGACCCGGCCAAGGTGGCGGGCAAGATCGTGATCTGCGAGCGCGGCAGCAACGCCCGGGTCGACAAGAGCCAGGCGGTCAAGAATGCCGGCGGCGTCGGGATGATCATGAAGGACAACGGCAGCGGTCTGGTCGCCGAAATCCACGCCGTCCCGACCGTCCACGTGAGCACGGCCGACGGCACCGCGATCCAGACCTACGCAGTCGCAGCCGGAGCCGCGGCAACGTCGGACATGGGCGTCTTCTACGCCGGCACGACGCCCAACGCGCCGGTGATGGCGGGCTTCTCGTCGCGCGGCCCGAACCAGGGCGACGCGAACGTCCTGAAACCCGATCTGACGGCGCCCGGCGTCGACGTGATCGCGGCGGTCAGCCCGGCGCTCTCAGCGGCTCAGCGCGACCAGGTCGCCGCAGGCACGCTGGTGCCGCCGTCGGCCTGGGCCTCGTACCAGGGCACCTCGATGTCCAGCCCGCACGTCGCCGGGCTGGCGCTGCTGCTCAAGCAAGCGCATCCCGGCTGGTCGCCGGCTGCGATCAAGTCGGCGCTGATGACCACCGCCTATTCCACGCTCGACGACGGCCTCGCCGGCATGCAGAACGGCCTGCTGCCCTGGGCACAGGGCGCCGGGCACGTCAAGCCCAACAGCGCCACCGACCCGGGCCTGGTCTACGACGCCGGCAAGAGCGATTGGGTGAAGTACCAGTGCAAAGTGAACAAGGCCGCGGTCACGCCCGCGTCCGACTGCACGACGATCGGAACGCTCGACGAGACCTACAACCTCAACCTGCCATCCATCACCGTCGGCAACGTGCTCGGCGCGACACCGGTGACGGTGACGCGCAGCGTCACCAACGTCGGCGCCGCTGCGGCCACCTACACGCCGACGGCGACGTTGCCGGGCTTCAGCGCCGTCGTTACGCCGGCGAGCCTGACGCTGAATCCGGGCGAGACCAAGAGCTTCACGGTCAAGCTGACCAGGACGACCGCCGCCGACAACGCCTGGAACTACGGCTCGCTGGTCTGGAAGGACGGGACGCACGTCGTGCGCATCCCGGTCCAGGCCATGGTCGGCAAGGCGATCAGCGCGCCGGCCGAGGTCACCGGCAACACCGCTTCCGGCACGCGCCTGATCACGATCAAGACCGGGGTCAGCGGCCGCCTGGGCAGCGTCAAGGGCGGGTTGAAGGATGTGACGATGCTGGGCCCGGTCAGCCTGACGCCGAGCCCGATGAACAGCATCAACGACATGGCAACGGCCTGCAAGGCCGGCAACGACCTCGCCGGCATGAAGGTGCACAACGTCAACGTCCCGGCGAACACGCTGGTGGCGCGCTTCGCGCTGCGCCAGCAAGACACCAACGATGCGAACGACGACTTCGACCTGATGGTGATGAAGGCCGACGGCACGAACGTCCTGTACTCGGCGACCGACGGCTCGAACGAAGCCGTGCAGATCGTCGGTCCCGCGGCCGGCAGTTGGAGGGCCTGCGTGTTCGCGTATGCTGGCACCTCGCCGATGAGCTACAGTTTGTCGAGCTGGGTGGTCACGCCGGCCGATGTCGGGGGCAACTTCAACGTTCTGCTGCCCGGGCAGGTGTATGCGGGCAGCAGCGCGACGGTCGGTATCAGCTGGTCTGGGCTCGCGTTCGGCCAGCGCACCGTCGGTGCCGTCCAGTACAAGGATCCGGGGGGAGCCGTGCAGGCGAGCACGGTGGTTCGGGTCGAAGTCAACGGCGGCCTGCCGCTGAGCGACCCGTCGTCGACGGCGTCCGCGAAACTCGGTTTCAGGCAGAGATAGCAGAGTGCCGCCCTGCGGTGCCCGATCGGGCACCGCAGGGCGCATGCGCAGGCCGCACGACCGCAAGGCGTGCGGCCTCTTTTCTCGCGGCCGCCGCCGGTGGCCTGGTCAGAGCGCGCCGCTTGCAGCGCCCGCCGCGGCACCACCGGGTTGGCAGACCCGCTTGCCGTCTTGTGCGCGCGGCCGGCACAACGCGCCGGGATCGGGCACGACGCGGCAATCCGACGTCACGCCGCTGCGCTCGTTGTCGGCGCGGCGCGCTTCCCGGTGCTGCTGCACGAGCGCACGCAGCCGCTCGGGGTTCGAGCGCAATTCGGACCAGCTGAGGTAGGCCTCGGGGCCGCCGCAGGGCTTGGCGCCGACGCCGATGCTGTGGCATTGCGCGTCGCTGTCGCAGGCCGCATCGCCGATCTCGGCGAGGATGGCACGCAGCAGGCGGGCGCTCTCGCCCGCAGCGTCAGCGGCGGATGCGGCGGCCGCAGTCACTCGCACGGGCGGCTGCGGTCGCGCGGGCCCCGGGGCGCAAGCGCCGATCGGACAGCACGCGGCCGCCAGGGTCATCGCCGCAACGAGGCGGACCGTCCTCGAGCGCGGGCGCGACGCGAACGGCATGGGCAAGATCGGCGGTGTGGGCGACATGTCGGAATCGTCGCACAAGCGCGCAGGGGCCGCCGCGGCGCGCCCGGCTGCCCTCGCCGCGTCGGGCGCGATGACCGGCGCGCCGCCGACAGTCCCGCCGCCGCACGCAAAGGTGGCAAGATCGCGCGTCGACGCGACGCACCAGCAGGAGACCGGCGATGAGCGAACCCCATCCCCCGCTGCGGCTGCACGTGCCCGAGCCCAGTGCACGACCGGGCCAGGAAACCGACTTCGCCTACCTGCGCCTGTCGCCGGCCGGCGCGGTGCGCCGCCCACCGGTCGACGTGGCGCCGGCCGATACCGCCGACCTCGCCGACGCGCTCGTGCGCGTGCTCGACGACGCGGGCCGCGCCGTCGGCCCCTGGGCGCCCGAGGTCGACACCGAGACGCTGCGCCGCGGCCTCAGGGCCATGCTGCGCGTGCGTGCCTTCGACGCGCGCATGCTGATCGCGCAGCGCCAGCGCAAGATCAGCTTCTACATGCAGGCGCTGGGCGAGGAGGCCATCGCCACCGCGCATGCCTTTGCCATCGCGCCGGGCGACATGTGCTTTCCCACCTACCGCCAGCAGGGCCTGCTGCTGGCGCGCGACGACATCCCGCTGGTCGAGCTGATGTGCCAGCTCATGAGCAACGAGCGCGACCCGATGCGCGGCCGCCAGTTGCCGGTGATGTACTCGTACAAGCGCGCGGGCTTCTTCTCGATCAGCGGCAACCTGGCCACGCAGTTCATCCAGGCCGTGGGCTGGGCGATGGCCTCGGCGATCAAGGGCGACACGAAGATCGCCTCGGCCTGGATCGGCGACGGCGCCACCGCCGAGAGCGACTTCCACACCGCGCTCACCTTCGCGCATGTGTACCGCGCGCCGGTGATCCTCAACGTCGTCAACAACCAGTGGGCGATCAGCACCTTCCAGGCCATCGCCGGCGGTGAGGCCACCACCTTCGCCGCGCGCGGCGTGGGCAGCGGCATCGCCTCGCTGCGCGTCGACGGCAACGACTGGCTGGCCGTGCTCGCCGCCTCGCGCTGGGCGGCCGAGCGCGCACGGCGCAACCTCGGACCCACGCTCGTCGAGTGGCTCACCTACCGCGGCGGCCCGCACAGCACCTCCGACGACCCGGCGCGCTACCGGCCGAGCGACGACTGGCAGCGCTTTCCGCTCGGCGACCCGGTGGCGCGGCTGGCGCAGCACCTCGAGGGCCTGGGCGCCTGGTCGGCCGACGAGCAGGCGGCCACGCAGCAGGCGCTCGAAGCCGAGGTCGGCGCCGCGCTCAGGCAGGCCGAGTCCTACGGCGGCACGCTGATCGACAACCACGTGCCGCCGATCGAATCGCTGTTCGAGGACGTGTTCCAGGTCATGCCGGCGCACCTGCACGAGCAGCTCGCGCAGGCACGCGCCGAGTGGGCGCAAAGCAGCGCGAACCCGAAGCGGGAGGGCCAGGCATGACGCGCATGACGATGGTGCAGGCGCTGCGTTCGGCGATGGACGTGATGCTCGAGCGCGACGCCGACGTCGTCGTCTACGGCCAGGACGTGGGCTACTTCGGCGGCGTGTTCCGCTGCACCGACGGCCTGCAGGCGCGCCACGGCCGCACGCGCGTGTTCGACGCCCCGATCTCCGAGGGCGGCATCGTCGGCTCGGCGATCGGCATGGCCGCCTATGGCCTCAAGCCGGTGGTCGAGGTGCAGTTCGCCGACTACTTCTACCCGGCCTCGGACCAGATCGTCTCCGAGGCGGCGCGCCTGCGCTACCGCTCGGCGGGCGACTTCGCCTGCCCGATCACGATCCGCATGCCCTGCGGCGGCGGCATCTACGGCGGCCAGACGCACAGCCAGAGCCCGGAGGCGCTGTTCACGCATGTCTGCGGGCTGCGCACCGTGATGCCCTGCAACCCCTACGACGCCAAGGGGCTGCTCATCAGCGCCATCGAGTGCGAGGACCCGGTGATCTTCCTCGAGCCCAAGCGCCTGTACAACGGCCCCTTCGACGGCCACCACGACCGGCCGATCGTGCCCTGGTCGCAGCACGCGCTGGCCGAGGTGCCCGAGGGCCACTACCGCGTGCCGCTGGACAGCGCCGCCGTGTTCCGCCCCGGGCGCGAGGTCACCGTGCTCACCTACGGCACGATGGTGTTCGTGTCGGAGGCAGCGGCGCTGGAGAGCGGCATCGACGCCGAGATCATCGACCTGCGCACGCTCTGGCCGCTCGACCTGCCCACCGTGGCGGCGTCGGTCAAGAAGACCGGCCGCTGCGTCATCGTGCACGAAGCCACACGCACCAGCGGCTTCGGCGCCGAGCTCTCGGCGCTGGTGCAGGAGCAATGCTTCTATCACCTCGAAGCGCCGATCGAGCGCGTCACCGGCTGGGACACGCCCTACCCGCACGCGCTCGAATGGGCCTACTTCCCCGGCCCGGCACGCGTGGCCGCGGCGCTGCGCCGCACGATGGAGGCATGAAATGAGCGTGCGCGTCATCAAGGTGCCCGACGTCGGCGAAGGCATCGCCGAGGTCGAGCTCGTGGCCTGGCACGTTGCGCCCGGCGACGAGGTGGCCGAGGACCAGCCGGTGGCCGACGTCATGACCGACAAGGCCAATGTCGAGATCCCCTCGCCGGTGGCCGGCCGCGTGCTCGCGCTCGGCGGCGAGGTCGGGCGCACGCTGGCCGTGGGCAGCGAGCTGCTGCGCATCGAGGCGGCTCGAGCCGGCGCGGCGCGCGCGCCCGAGGCAGTGCCCGCCGCGGCTGGCGCGGCTGCAGCCGCGGCAGCCGGCGCGCCGGCGCCGCCGGCGCCGCCGGCGCTGCCGACACAGGGCACGGCGCCCGCGACCGCTCCGACGTCCGTGCCTGCATCTGCGCCGCCACGCGGGCCCTCACCCGAGGCCGCGCGCGAATCGGCGGCCGCGGCGCCGGCCGGCGTCGCCGAGCGGCCGATCGCCTCGCCCGCCGTGCGCCGGCGCGCCTGGGAACTCGGCATCGACCTGCACGCGCTGCGCCCGAGCGGCAGCGCCGGCCGCATCGTGCACGCCGACGTCGAGGCCGCCGCACGGGCCCGCGGCGCCGCAGCGCCGGCGGCCACGGCGCCTTCGCCCGCTGCGCCGCCCGCTGCGCCGCCCGCTGCGTCGCCTGCTGCGTCGCGAGCTGCCCTGCCGGCTGGCTGGCCAGCCGCCTCGCCCGCCGCGCCTGCCGCAGCCGCCGCGGCAGCGACGGCCGCCCCGCACGCAGCCTACGCGCGGCGCGACGACGAGACGCGCGTGCCGGTGATCGGCCTGCGCCGCCGCATCGCACTGCAGATGCAGGAGTCCAAGCGCCGCATCCCGCACTTCAGCTATGTCGAGGAGCTCGACATCAGCGAGGCCGAAGCGCTGCGCGCGCGCCTCAACGAGCGCTGGGCCGCTGCGCGCGGCCGCCTCACGCTGCTGCCGCTGCTGATGCGCGCCATCGTGCTCGCCGTGCGCGCGCACCCGCAGGTCAACGCCCGCTTCGACGACGAGGCCGGCGTGCTCACGCAGTACGGCGCCGTGCATCTGGGTATGGCCACGCAGACGCCGCACGGCCTGCTGGTGCCGGTGCTGCGCCACGCCGAGGCGCTCGATCCGTGGGCGATGGCGGCCGAGGTCGCGCGCCTGGCCGAGGCCGCGCGCGCCGGCCGCGCCACGCGTGCCGAGCTCTCGGGCTCGACGATCACGATCAGCAGCCTGGGTGCGCTCGGCGGCATCGTCTCGACGCCGGTGATCAACCGCCCCGAGGTCGCCATCGTCGGCGTCAACCGCATCGTCGAGCGGCCCGTCGTGCGCGCCGGCGCCGTGGTGGTGCGGCAGACGATGAACCTGTCGTCGTCGTTCGACCATCGCATCGTCGACGGCGCCGACGCGGCGCAGTTCGTGCAGGACCTGCGCGCCCGGCTCGAGACGCCGGCGCTGCTGTTCGTCGAGTGATGGCGACTCGGGCGTGCGCGCCGGCGCCAACGTGAGCGCCGGCGCGCAGGCGGCCGCCGCGGGCGACGCGGGCTGGCGCAGCAGCGTACGGCTGATCGCGCCGCTGGCCTGGCCGGTGTTCGTCGGCCAGGCGTCGGTGCTCGCCTTCACCACCGTCGACACCGTGCTGCTCGGCCGCTACGCGGCGCTCGACCTGGCCGCACTGGCGATCGGAGCGGCCGCCTACATGACGGTGTTCATCGGCTTCATGGGCGTCGTGCTGGCCATCACGCCCATCGTCGGCCAGCTCTACGGCGCACGCCAGCACGAGGCCGCCGGCCGCCAGATGCACCAGGCGGTGTGGATCGCGCTCGCGTTGTCGCTCGCGGGCAGCCTGCTGCTGGCCTTCCCGCAGCCCTTCCTCGCGTTGGCGCACAGCGCGCCCGAAGTCGAGGCCAGGGCGCGCGGCTATCTGCTGGCGCTGGCGTTCTCGCTGCCGGCCTCGCTGCTGTTCACCGTCTACCGCGGCTTCAACATCGCCGTCTCGCGGCCCAAGGCGGTGATGGTGCTGCAGCTCGGCGGCCTCGCGTTCAAGGCGCCGCTGTCGGCCTTCTTCGTGTTCGGGCTGCCGGCGCTCGGCGGGCCGGCCATGGGCGTCGTCGGCTGCGGCATCGCGACCGGCATCGCGATGTGGGCGCAGTGCCTGCTCGCCTGGCGGCTGGTGCGGCGCGACGCCTTCTATGCGCCCTTCGCGCTCGCCGGCCGCGGCCTGCACGCCCCCGATCGACGCGCACTGGGCACGCAGTTGCGGCTGGGCATCCCGATGGGAGCAACGATCGTCGTCGAGATCACCGGCATGACCTTCATGGCGCTGTTCATCGCGCGCCTGGGCGCCACCGCGGTGGCCGGGCACCAGATCGCCTTCAACCTGGCAGCGCTGCTGTTCATGGTGCCGCTGGCCATCGGCAACGCCACGATGACGCTGGTGGCGCAGGCGATCGGCGCGCGCGCGACAGCGGCCGCCGAGCGCCTGGGCTGGCACGGCCTGGCGCTCGCACTGGCGTTGGCGAGCGCGCTGGCGGCGCTCGTCTACGCCGGCGGCGAAGCCATCGTCGGCCTGTACACCGGCGACGCGGCCGTCGCCGCGGCCGCGCTGTCCTTCGTCGCCTGGCTGGCCTTGTTCCACGTCGCCGACGCGGTGCAGACGGTGGCCGCCTTCGTGCTGCGCGCCTGGCGCATCGCGACCGTGCCGCTCGTCATCTACGCCGTCGCGATCTGGGGCGTGGGCCTGGGCGGAGGCTGGTGGCTGGCGTTCGTTGCCGGGCCCGAATGGCCGTCCTGGCTGCGCGGCGCGCCGGGCTTCTGGATCGCCTCGGCCGGCTCGCTCGTGCTCACCGCGCTCGCGCTCAGCGGCTTCCTGGCCTGGGTGCTGCGCCGCCCGCGGCGCGCGCAGCAGGCCCTGGCCTGAGAGCCTGTGAAGATATGAATCGCGCCCGCGTGGGGCCCCAGAAAGGGCCCAATCTAGGCGCGAAGCGCAGCCGGGGTTGGGCCCCGGCGAGGCTTCGCAACGACGAGTGGGCCCTTTCTGGGGCCCCACCCGTAGGGCAGGGGTGCCAAAGGGCGCTGCGCGGCGTTGCAACGCTTGCGCGGGCGGCCAGCCCGCGCTGCGCGTTGCGCCTTGCTCAGCACCCTTTGGCACCCCTGCGCGGGCGCGATTCATATCTTCACAGGCTCTGAGCGCAGGCTACGCCGGCGCCAGCGGCAGCGCCAGCACGAAGCGGCTGCCGCCGCCCGCGTGCGGCTCGCAGCGCACGCTGCCGCCGTGGCGCTGCGCGATCTGGCGCACCAGCGCCAGGCCTAGACCCACGCCGCCGGCGCGCTCGGCGTGCCCGGGCAGGCGGAAGAAGGCCTCGAAGATGCGCTCGCGCCAGGCTTCGGGCACGCCGGGGCCGCGGTCGCTGACGGCCAGCTCGGCCGCGGCGCCCCGGCGCGCCAGCTCCACGCTGATCTCGCCGCCGCCGTAGCGGCGCGCGTTGTCGAGCAGATTGCGCAGCGCGCGACGCAGCAGCCGCTCGTCGCCCAGCACGCGCAGCGCCTCGCCGCCGGCCGCCGCGTCGACGCGCGCGGCCTCCTCGGCCGCCAGCGCCAGCAGGTCCACCGGCTCGCGCCGGTCGAGCTGCTCGCGCGCGTCCAGCCGGCTCGACAGCAGCACCTCCTCGACCAGCGCGTCGAGCTCGGCGATGTCGGCGTCGATCTCCTGCTTCAGACGCGGGCGTTCGTCCGGCGCCGAGCCCTCGAGCATCTCCAGCGCCATCTTCAGCCGCGCCAGCGGCGAGCGCAGCTCGTGGCTGGCGTTGGCGAGCAGGCTCTGGTGCGAGCGCACCAGCGACTCGATGCGCGCGGCAGCGCGGTTGAAGCTGGCCGCCACCGCCGCCACCTCGTCGCGGCCGCCCTCGTCGACGCGCCGGCCGAGCGCACCGGCGCCGAAGTCCTCGACGCCGACCTTCAGCGCCTCGAGCCGGCGCGTGAGCCGGCGCACCACCGGATAGGCGCCCGCCGCCACGGCGAGGAAGAGCACACCCAGCAGCAGCGCCAGACCCGCGCCCTCCGGCAACTGCCGCGGCAGCAGCCAGGGCGGCAGCAGGCCCGGCGCCGCAGCCTCGGGCACGCCGCGCCGCGCCATCATGCCCGGGCCGCCGCGCAGCATCGGCCGCGGCACGCGCAGCGTGCGGCCGTCGTCGAGCCGGATGCTCTGCAGCCGCTCGGCGAAGCCGGGGTTGTCGGTCTCGCGGCGCACGAAGGCGTCGCTGGCGGCGATGCGCGCACCCTGGGCGTCGTCGAGCGCGATCGGCAGGCGCAGGCGCTGCGCCCAGTCGCGCAGCGCCTGCGCCTGCGTCTCGCGCGGCGCGTCGGCCGGCGGCAGCGAGCGCTGCAGCATCTCGCCCCAGGCCTCGAGGCGCTCGCGCGTGGCCGCTTCGAGCACGACGCGGTGCTGCTCGAGCTGACGCTGCATCAGCCAGCCCGACAGCGCGCCGAACAGCGCCAGCGCCAGCACCACGGTGAGCCAGATGCGCAGGTACAGCGAACGCATGCGCGCTAAGGCTCGGCGTCTTGCTTGCGCGCGAACACGTAGCCGGCACCGCGCACCGTGAGCACGCGCCGCGGCACCTTCGGGTCGTCCTCGATGACGGCGCGGATGCGCGAGATGTGCACGTCGATGCTGCGGTCGAAGGCCTCGAGCGGATGGCCCTTGAGCGCGTCCATGATCTGGTCGCGCGAGAGCACGCGCCCGGGGCTCTGCGCGAGCACGACGAGCAGCTCGAACTGGTGGCTGGTGAGGTCGCAGAGCCGGCCGTCCAGGCGTGCCTGGCGTGCGCCCAGATCGATCTCGAGGCGGCCGAAGACCAGCAGGTCGTCGGCCTGGGGTTCGGGCGCAGCGCGGCGCAGCAGTGCCTTGACGCGCGCCAGCAGCTCGCGCGGCTCGAAGGGCTTGCCCAGGTAGTCGTCGGCGCCGATCTCGAGGCCGACGATGCGGTCCATCGGCTCGCCGCGCGCGGTGAGCATCAGCAGCGGCAGGCGGCGCGTGCGCGGTGCGGCGCGCAGCTCGCGCGTGAAGTCCAGCCCGTCGCCGTCGGGCAGCATGAGGTCGAGCACGAGCGCGTCCGGGCTCGTGCGCTCGAGCAGTTCGCGCCCCTGGCCGAGCGAGCCGGCCGTCGTCACCTCGTAGCCCTGGCGGCGCAGGTATTCGCCCACCATGTCGGTGAGGCGTCGGTCGTCGTCGATCAGCAGCAGGCGTTGGCTCATCGGGCGCTCACGGCGGTCTCATGGGCAGGGCAGCAGGCTCATGATGTGCGGCCGGCACGGCAGGCCACGCGCGTTGCGGCTGCGGCATCGCCGGCCGCTTGGCCTGCGATGCCGGAGCCAGGGGCGGCGCCGAACCTCGAGAGCCCGCGCGCGGCCGATCCACCCGCAGGATAGCGCCTCAGGGCTTGCGCGGCGCGCCGTCGAGCGTCGCGCGCTCGGCGCGATGCCGCTGCATCATCGCCTGCCGCGTCGCCATGCGCTCGGCCAGCGCCTTGCGCTGATCGGGCGTGAGCACGGCGCTGGCGTCGAGCATCGCCTGCAGCATGCGCTTGCTCGCCGCGTCGTGCTGCGCGAGCATCTGCTGGCGCAGCGCCTCGGCGGCACGCGCGTCGACCGTCGGCGCGGCGAAGATCGAGCGCGCCTGGTCGCGCAGCTTCAGGCGCGCATCACGCTGGGCCTGCAGGTCGCTGCGCGCGGCCTGCATGATCTGCACGATCTTGGCCTTCTGATCGGCGCTGGCGCCGATCGCGTCGAGCCCGCGCTCCATGCCCCAGCCCGGCATCATGCCCAAGCCCTGGCCCATGCCATCGCCCATGCGGTGACCCCAGCCGGGACCCGTGCCGGGACCCATGCCCTGACCCCAGCCCGGACCCATGCGCTGGGCCGCTCCGGGCCCGGGTCCGGCGCCGGGGCCGTAGCCGCCGGCCGGTTGCGCCATGGCGGGAAGGGCGACGCCGCAGGCGACGGCGAAGAGGGCGGTGGCCAGCGTGCGGCGCAGAGGACGCGATGCGAAACGTTCGAGGGTGTTCATGGAACCTCCAGTGGTGAACTCGTCGATGGAGGCCATCGTGCCGCGCTGGAGTAACGGCGCGATGCGGGCGCGGTAAAGAAGCGTAAGGCGGCTGCCGGGAGGCGCCCGGCTGGGCCTGCTCAGGGCGCGGCCGCCTCGATGCGCATCAGCCTGCGCTGCAGCGCGAACGCCGGCTGTGCGCTGCGCAGATCCAGGCGCAGCAGCACGCCGCTCGCGCGGTCGACCACCATCGCGCCGTCGAGCCGCGTGAACCGCTCGCCGCGCTGCGCGTCGCCGAACAGCTCGACGATGGCGACGTCGAAGCGCCGGCCGGCCGCGATCTGCGGGCCGACCGCCACCACCTGACCGCGCAGGCGCGCACGGTCGAGCGGATCGCCGCTCACCTGCATCTCGCCGGCCACGACCTGCCCGAGGGCGAGGTCGCTGCGCAGCAGGTGCGGCCACATCAGGGCGCCCGGCGGCGCTTCGACGACGTTGCCCGCACTGTCGTGACGCAACATGCCGCCGGCGGCGCCTTCGATCTGGTAATCGACTTCGCCGCGACGCAGCGCACTCACGCGCAGGGTCCACTCGGTCGACGCCGTGCGGCGCCGGCCCTCGTGCCGGTCCTCGTACACGAGGCGCTCGCCGACGGCCACCGGGAGCGCCGCCAGCCGCGCCGGCGGCAGGGCGAGCGAATCGGGCGGGCAGTCCTTGGCGCGCGCGGCCTGCTGCAGCGCCTCGTAACGGCCCTTGAGGCGCGCCAGATCCTGCGCCTCGAGCCCCTGCGGCCGCATCGCGAGCAGCGCCGGCCAGAACACCGCCAGGCCGAAGCCGAGCGCGACGACGTTGTTGCCGCCGCGCTCGTCGACCGCGTAGGCGAGGTCGGCGGCGCGCTTCTGCACGTCCTCGAGTTCGTCGCCGATGCGCTCGCAGCTCCAGATCGCGAACTCGGCCGGATTGGCCGGCGCCGGTTTGACGTCGACCGCCCGTGTCGCGCAGCCGCCGAGCAACAGCGCCGCGGCAGCGCTGCCGCAAAGGCCGAGGAAGCGAAAACGAGGCAGGACGGACATCGTGGCGGGCATGCCCCGCCGCGGCGGCGTGAGGCGGGGCCATCGGCACCGCGGGCACCGCGGCGCACGGGCCGTGCATCATACTTCGGGGCATTCGCCAGGCAACGCAGCGGCTGCAAGTCACGGTCGCGCGCAGCTGCAGGCAGCATCGGCGGCGCAGCGTTGCCGCCGGCCGATCCGGCGCCGACCCATCCACCGACCGAACGGACCTCCACCATGCACAGACGCACCTTCACCTTCTGCCTGGCCGCCGCTTCGCTCGTCGCGGGCAGCGCACGCGCCGCCGGCGAGCCGGTCGAGGGCAAGGACTACCGCGCGCTCGCCTCGCCGGTGCCGGTGGCGGTGCCGGGCAAGATCGAGGTCATCGAGTTCTTCGGCTACTGGTGTCCGCATTGCCGCGCGCTCGAGCCCGGGCTCGAGGCCTGGGCCAAGAAGCTGCCCAGCGATGTCTTGCTGCGCCGCGTGCCGGTGGCCTGGCAGCCCCTGCACCAGCCCTACCAGCGCCTGTACTACGCGCTCGAATCGCTCGGCGTGCCGCCGGCGATCCACGGCAAGGTGTTCGAGGCCGTGCACGCGCAGGGCCAGCACCTCGAGGTGGAGTCGGGCGTGGCCGCGTTCGCCGCCGCCAACGGCCTGGACAAGACCCGGCTGCTCGAGGCGCTCAAGAGCTTCGCCGTCGCCTCCAAGGTGCGCGCGGCCGACCAGCTCTGGAAGAGCTACGGACTCGACGGCGTGCCGGCCCTGGTGGTGAACGGCCGCTTCGTCACCTCGCCGGCGCAGACGGGCGGCGACGAGCGCACGCTCGCCGTGCTCGACGCGCTGATCCGCAAGGCGCGCACGACGCGCTGAACCCGGCACCGGAGTCCCCTCCCATGCATGCCTGGCTCTGCGAGACGCTCGAAGGCGTCGACGCCCTCACCTGGAAGGAGCTGCCCACGCCCGCACCCGCGCCGGGCGAGGTGCGCATCGCGATCAAGGCCGCCAGCCTGAATTTCCCCGACCTGCTCACGGTGCGCGGGCAGTACCAGATCAAGCCGCCGCTGCCCTTCGTTCCGGGCTCGGAGTTCTCGGGCGTGGTCGACGCGCTGGGTGCGGGTGTCGAGCGGCTCGCGCTCGGCCAGCCGGTGGCCGCGGTCGGCGCCAGCGGCGGCTTCGGCACACATGCCTGCGTCGACGCCGCACGCACGCTGGCCCTGCCGAGCGGCTTCGACATCGTCGACGGCGCGGCCTTCGCCTTCACCTACGGCACCTCGTACCACGCGCTGCTCGACCGCGCAGCGCTGCAACCGGGCGAAACCGTGCTCGTGCTCGGCGCGGCCGGCGGCGTCGGCTCGGCGGCAGTCCAGATCGCCAAGGCCGCGGGCGCACGCGTCATCGCCGCCGCCTCCAGCGACGCCAAGTGCGCGTTCTGCAAGGAGCTGGGCGCCGACGCGACGATCGACTACACCAGGACGCCGCTGCGCGACGCGCTCAGGACGCTCACCGACGGCAAGGGCCCCGACGTCGTCTACGACCCGGTGGGCGGCGAGTTCGCCGAGCCGGCGCTGCGCTCGATCGCCTGGCGCGGCCGCTACCTCGTGATCGGCTTCGCGCAGGGCACGATCCCCGCGCTGCCGCTGAACCTGCCGCTGCTCAAGGGCGCGTCGCTGGTCGGCGTGTTCTGGGGCGAGTTCGTGCGCCGCGAGCCGCGCGCCCACGCCGCCGCGATGAAGCAGCTGCTGCAGTGGTACGCACAGGGTCTGGTGAAGCCGGCCATCGAGTCCCCGCTGCCGATGAGCGAGATCCGCGCGGCCTATGCGCGCATGGCCTCGCGTCAGGTGCACGGCAAGGTCGTGCTCGTCAACGCGTGAGCGCTCGTGAAGGCATGCGCCGTGCCCGCGCCGGGCAGGGCGCCGGTAGCGCGCTGTAACAGACCCGGGAAAGACCGCTCGGGCAGGCCCGGCCGGCGCGCTAGCATGCGGCCGAGGGGGCGCATTCCGCAGCCCGACCCCAGCCGAGGCGCCGCAGCGCCCAGGAGCGACGGCCGTGGCCGTGAAGGTGCTGATCGTCGAAGACAACCCGGTGGCGCGCAGCTTCCTCGCGCGCGTCGTGCGCGAGAGCTTCAGCGACGCGCAGCAGATCACCGAGGCCGCCGACCTCGAGAGCGCGCGCCGCCACATCGCGCTCACCGGCGGGCCGCAGGGCCTGCACGGCGTCGACCCGTTCCGGCTGCTGCTGGTCGACCTCGAACTGCCCGACGGCAGCGGCATGGAGCTGCTGGCCGAGCTGGCGCACTATCCGGCGACGAAGATCGTCGCCACGCTCTACTCCGACGACGAGCACCTGTTCCCCGCGCTGCAATGCGGTGCCGACGGCTACTTGCTCAAGGAAGACCGCTTCGAGGTGCTGGTCGAGGAGCTGCAGAAGATCGTGCGCGGCCAGCCGCCGCTGTCGCCGGCGATCGCGCGCCGCCTGCTGGCGCATTTCCGCCAGCGGCCGGACAACGGCGCGAGCACGACCAGCCCGGGCGCCCTCGACGCGGCGCCGGGGCCCGGCACCAGCCGCCCGATCCCGATCGAGCCGCTGCCCGAGACCGAACGCCTCACGCCGCGCGAGACCGAGGTGCTCACCTACCTCAGCAAGGGCTTCACGATCAAGGAGATCGCCAGCCTGATGGGCATCAAGTGGTTCACCGTCAACGACCACATCAAGTCGATCTACAAGAAGCTCAACGTCTCGAGCCGCGCCGAGGCGGCGGTGCTGGCGAGCAAGCAGGGGCTTGTGTAGCCCGCGCGTCATGAGCGTCCAGACGCTGCTCGCCGCGATCGGGCTCGCCGTCTGTCTGGTGCTGCTGGCGCGCATGGCGCTCGGCGCGCCGCGCCGCGCGCGGCTCGACGCGCTCGTGCAGCGCGCCGCACGCGGCCTGCAGGGTCGGGCGCAGGCGCTGTGGCGCCAGCGCCGGCTGCAGGGGCGGGCCGAGCGCGAGGCGCGCGCAGCGATCGAGCGTGCGCGCCGTGCCCGCCACGGCATCGCGCGCGAAGGCAATGTCTACCGCCCGCGCTCGTTCGAGCGCGACGACAGCGACGCCGCACCCGACGGGCGCCATCGCAAGGATCACTGAAAGCGTGACGACGTCGATCGCGCAGGCGATTCATGCCTGCGCGGGCGACGACGCGGCGGCTCGTCCCGCCGCCGGCAGCGACATGGCCCGCCTCAACCCGCCAACGGCCGCAGCACCAGCGCCGCGCGCTCGGCCGCCAGCTTGTGCGCCAGCCCCTGCATCGCCGCGTGCACCGCGGCGATGTGCGGCGCCGGCGTCGCCGTGACCTCGGCCAGCTCGAGCACCGCGCCGACGAGCGCGGCCAGCTCGGGCGCGCGGCCGGCCTGCACGTCCTGCAGCATCGAGGTCTTGTGCGCCCCCACCGCCTCGGCGCCGGCGATGCGCTGTTCGAGCGTGATGCGGAACCGCACGCCCAGCCGCTCGGCCACCGCCTGCGCCTCGGCCATCATGGCTGCCGCCAGTGCGCGCGTGGGTGCGCAGCGGCAGATCTCCTCGAGCGTCATCTGCGTGAGCGCGCTGATCGGATTGAAGCTCAGGTTGCCCCAGAGCTTGACCCAGATCTCGGCGCGGATGTCGCGGCTCACCGGTGCCTTGAAGCCGGCCTTCATCAGCGCCTGCGACAGCGCCTCGACGCGCGCGCTGCGCGTGCCGTCGGGCTCGCCGAGCGTGAAGCGGTTGCCCTCGACGAGCCTGACGACGCCCGGCGCCACCAGCTCGGCCGCCGGGTAGACCACGCTGCCGATCAGGCGCTCGGGCTCGATGTGCCGGGCGATCACGCCGCCGGGGTCGACGCTCTCGAGCCGCCGGCCCTCCCAGGGCCCGGCCAGCCGGTGGAAGTACCACCAGGGCACGCCGTTGACGAGCGTGACCACCGTCGTCTCGGGCCCGAACAGGCCGCGCAGCCCGGGCAGCAGATCGGCCACCTGGTGCGCCTTCACCGCCAGCAGCACGGCGTCCTGCGGCCCGGCCTCGGCCGGCTGCTGCACGGCGCGCACCTGCGTCGCGTGTTCCTCGCTGCCGTCTTCGCGCACGAGGCGAAAGCCCCGGGCGTTGATCGCCTCGAGGTTGCGGCCGCGCGCGACGAAGGTCACCTGCTCGCCCGCCAGCGCCAGCCGCGTGCCCAGATAGCCGCCGATGCCGCCGGCGCCGACCACGGCGAACTTCATCGCGCCCCTGCCCGGCGCGCGCGGCTGCGCTGCGCCGTTGCCGCCATCGCCCATCGGGCCTTCATGCCATCGGGCCTTCGTGTCATCCGGCCTTCCTGCCGTCGGCCCATCAGGCGGTCAGGCCGAGCCTGGCCGCCAGCCCGATGCGCTGCAGCTTGCCGGTGGCGCCCTTGGGGATCTCGGCCATGAAGAGGATCTTCCGGGGCACCTTGAAGTCGGCCGCGCGGCCGGCGACGAAGGCCTGCAGCGCGCGCTCGTCGGCTTGCCGGCCCTCGCGCAGCACCACCACCGCGGCCACCTCCTCGCCGAGCTTGGCGTGCGGCATGCCGAAGCACACCACCTGCGCCACCGCCGGGTGGTCCATCAGGATCTCGTCGATCTCGCGCGGACTGATCTTCTCGCCGCCGCGGTTGATGATCTCCTTGAGCCGGCCGGTGAGGCTCAGGTAGCCCTCGGCATCCATCGTGCCCTGGTCGCCGGTGCGGAACCACCCGTGCACGAAGGCCTCGGCGTTGGCCTTGGCGTTGCTCTCGTAGCCGGCGGTGACGTTGGGGCCGCGGATCACGATCTCGCCGACGCTGCCGCGCGGCAGCAGCGTGCCGGCCTCGTCCATGATGGCGATCTCGGGGCCGGCGGCCAGGCCCACGCTGCCGGGCTTGCGCGCCCGGGGCGGCAGCGGGTTGCTCGCCATCTGGTGCGCGGCCTCGGTCATGCCGTAGGCCTCGACGAGCGGCGCCTTGAAGACCTCCTCGAGCTCGCGGATCACCTGCGGCGGCATCGACGAGGACGACGAGCGCAGGAAGCGCAGCGGATGGCGCGCGATGACGTCGACGTTCTTGGCCGCGCGCGCGAGGATCGCCTGGTGCATCGTCGGCACCGCGGTGTACCAGGTGGGCCGGGCCTCGTCCATCCAGGCGAAGAACCTGAGCGCGTTGAAGCCCGGCGTGCAGAACACCTGCGAGCCCGCGGCCAGCGGCGCCAGCACGCCGGCGATAAGGCCGTGGATGTGGAACAGCGGCATGATGTTCAGGCCGCAGTCGCGCGGCGTGAAGCGCAGCGTGTCGCGGATGTGGCGCGCCGAGGCCGCGAGGTTGGCCTGGGTGAGCGGCACGATCTTCGGCCGCGACGTCGTGCCCGAGGTGTGCAGCAGCATCGACAGGTCCTCGGGGTGGGCGCGCCCGCCCTGCACCGCCGGCACGGCCTGCACGGCCTGCGTGGCCTGGCGCGGCTCGAGCGTGAAGGCGCCCGCCGGCGCGCCGTCGGCGACGACGAGGTCGAGCACGCGCACGCCCAGCCGCTCGGCCACCGCGACGGCCGGCGAGGTACTGCCGCGCGCGACGACGAGCGCCTTGGCGCGCAGGTCGGACAGGTAGAACTCGAACTCCTCCTCGCGATAGGCCGGATTGAGCGGCGCGCTCGCGACGCCGCAGGCGCAGGCGACGAAGCAGGCCGCCATCTCGGGGCCGTTGTCGAGCACGATCGCGACGCGGTCGTTGCGCCCGATGCCCAGCGCCGCGAGCTGCGCGAGCGTGGCATCGACTTGCGCGCGCAGCGCGCCGTGGCTGAACGATGCGCGGCCGGGCGCGGCAAGTGCCGGCGCATCCGCCGACGCGGCGGCGAGCAGTTCGGTGAGTGTCGAATCCATGGCCTCGATGAGTTGAGCTTGCATGCCGCACCGGGCATCGCTCGGCATGGCATGCCGGCGGCAGCACAATTGCCGGCCGCGCGATTCTTATATCCGAGCGCGGCGTGTCCAGCGATCCGGGTCTTCCGCGGCCACGCGCTCGGCCCTGCCGGCACGCAGGCCAAGGTTCTGAGGGACAATAGCGGCCTCGTGACGAACCGGGCCCAGCCGGAACCTCATCGCCATGACCAGTACCCGCCGCCCCGCCTCCGCCTCCTCCACCCCCTCCGCTTCCGCCAGCCCGGCCGCGACCGCCGCGTCGGCCGCCGGCCCCAAGCTGCGCCAGACCCAGGCCGAATACACCGCGGCGCGGCCGAACGCCGAGCCCGGCGTGCGGCCGATGATGTCGAGCTCGAAGATGTACGTCTGCATCCGCTGCCACGCCAACTTCAAGACCGGCGAGGGCAAGCCCGATCCGCGCCTGCGCGGTCTGGGCCGCTGCAACGGCTGCCTGGGCATCGCGGCGCAGGCGGCCTGAGGCCGACGCCGCCCGCGCCGACGGCCCGACGCGGGCCGTCGGCACTTTCGGGGTCCACCCCGCATCGAATCGGCCGCCGCAGCCGCCCCACCATGCCAGACGACGCGCACCCGGCGCAGGACACGCAGGGCCTGAGCTTTCCCTGCGGTGCGCCGCCCGCGGTCGGCCAAGCGCGCGAAGTGCTGCCCGGGCTGCTGTGGCTGCGCATGCCGCTGCCCTTCGTGCTCGACCACATCAACCTGTGGGCGCTGCGCGAGGGCGAGGGCTGGGCCATCGTCGACAGCGGCGTGCAGACGCCGGCCGTGCTCGCCGCCTGGAGCGCGATGCTGGCCGCCGACGGCGCTCTGGGCGGACTGCCGGTGACCCGCGTCTTCGCCACCCATCTGCACCCCGACCACATCGGCATGGCCGGCTGGCTGACGCGCAAGTTCGACTGCCGCCTGTGGACGACGCGGCAGGAGTACCTGATGTGCCGCACGCTGATGTCGGACACCGGCCGCACGGCCCCCGACGACGCGATCCGCTTCTATCGCCGCTGCGGCTGGCCCACCGAAGCGCTGGACCTGTATCGCGCGCGCTTCGGCGGCTTCGGCCGGCACATGCATACGCTGCCCGACAGCTACCGGCGCCTCGTCGACGGCGAGCGGCTGCGCCTGGGCGAGCATGAGTGGCGCGTGGTCGTCGGCCGCGGCCATTCGCCCGAGCACGCCTGCCTGGTGTGCGACGAGCTGCAGGTGATGATCTCGGGCGACCAGGTGTTGCCGCGCATCACGTCGAACATCTCGGTCTTTCCGATGGAGCCCGAGGCCGACCCGCTCGCCGACTGGCTCGATTCGATCGCGCAGCTGCGCGCCCGACTGACCGACACGCTGCTCGTGCTGCCGGCGCACGGCGAGCCGTTCCGCGGCCTGCACGCGCGGCTGGAGCAGCTCGCGCAGGGACACGCACGCGGGCTGGCGCAGCTCGAGCGTGCCCTGGCCGAGCCGCGGCGCGTGGTCGACCTGTTCGGCACCCTGTTCACGCGCCAGATCGACAGCAACCTCATGCAGTTCGGCTTCGCCACCGGCGAGACGGTGGCGCACCTGAACCATCTGGTCGCACGCGGCCGCGTCCGGATCCTGCCGGGCGACGACGGCGTGTGGCGCTATCGCGCGCAGCCATGATCCGCCCCGAAGCGGCTGTGCGCGCTGCGGCGCAGCGGCGTGCTGTTGCGCCGCAGAGTGCTGCGCACGATGAAGTCGATGCATTCCGGCTCGGGCAAGGCGCAAACCGCAGCGATACCGGGTGGCAGCGCGAGGATTTGCAACGCCGCCAGAGCGACAAGGACGCGGCTTCTTGCGCCGCATGGCGTCGAACGCTGCGTTAGGAGCGTGGACGGCGCGCGCAGACGACCCATCCGCGAAACCCCATGCAGT
>JAXMEV010000004.1:0-320058 GCA_046348125.1 Rubrivivax sp. | reverse complement strand
AGCGTCACCCCCTGGCGCCGCGTCTGGCCGCCGCGCCACACCGTGAGCGTGACCTGCTGTCCGGGCTGGTGGCGTTCGAGCACCGTGAGCATGTCGTCGAGGTCGTGCACGGGCTCGTCGTTGATCGCGGTGACGACGTCGCCGCCGATCACCTCGCCGCGCGCACCGCGCCGGAACGGCTGCAGCCCGGCGCGCGCCGCCGCGCTGCCGGGCGTGACCTGCACGACGACCACGCCGCGCGGCAGCTGGAGCGCGCGCTGCAGCTCGGCCGGGCCGGCCACGATGCCGATCGTCGGGCGCACGAAGCGGCCGTCGCGGATCAGGCGCGGCACGACGCGGTTCACCTCGTCGACCGGGATCGCGAAGCCGATGCCGGCGCTGGCGCCGCTCGGGCTGGCGATCTGCGAGTTGACCCCGATCAGCCGCCCGGCGGAGTCGAGCAGCGGGCCGCCGCTGTTGCCGGGGTTGATGGCGGCATCGGTCTGGATCACGCCGCGGATCGTGCGCCCGCCGAAGGACTCGATCTCGCGGTTGAGCGCGCTCACGATGCCCACCGTCAGCGTCTGGTCCAGGCCGAAGGGATTGCCGATCGCGTAGACGCGCTGGCCCACCAGCAGGTCGCGGCTGGTGCCCACCGGAATCGGCGGCAGCTTCTCGCGCGGCGCCTTGATGCGCAGCACCGCGAGATCGCGGTCGGGGAAGGCGCCCACCAGTTCGGCGTCCCAGCTGCTCTGGTCGGCGAGCGTGACGCGCGCGCCGTTGGCCGCCTGGATGACGTGGAAGTTGGTGACGATGTGGCCGCGCTCGTCCCAGACGAAGCCGGTGCCGGTGCCGCGCGGCACCTCCTGCACGCGCAGCGAGAACAGGTCGCGCTGCACGCCCAGCGAGGTGATGTGCACCACCGAGGGCGAGGTGCGCTTGAACAGCTCGACGTTGGCCAGTTCGTCGGCCGCCAACGTGCCGCGCGGCGCCACGGCGCGCGGCGCGGCGTCGGCGCCGTTGACGAGCGCGGGTGCGGCGAAGAAGGCGATGGCGGCGGCCAGCAGGCCGCCGGCGGCGAACAGCGCGAGCAGCGCGAACAGGGGCGGGCGGGGCGAGGGGGAGGACTTCATGGCAGGCGTGTGTGCGGCAGCCGCGATGCTGCCAGATGCGGCGAGGTGCGGCGAGGTGCGGCGAGGTGCGGCGAGGTGCGGCGAGGGGCGGCGAGGTGCGGCGAGGTGCGGCGAGGGGCGGCGAGGGGCGGCGAGGGGCGGCGAGGGGCGGCGAGGGGCGGCGAGGGGCGGGCCTATGTGGCGCGCCGCGCCGGCGCCATCAGCCGCCCTGCGTGCTCTGCGCCACCCATTCTCGGTACGGCGCGCTCGCCTCGGCCAGCTCGATTGCGTACAGCGCCGGCAGCTCGTAGGGGTGCCGGGCGAGGATCAGCGCGCGCAGCGCCGGCGCAGCGGCAGCGGTGGTGACGAAGGCCAGTTCGATCTCGCTGTCGTGCTGCACCTGGCCGGCCCATCGGTACACGCTGGCGACCGGCCGCCGGTGCACGCAGGCCGCCAGGCGCTCGCCGACGGCCGCGTCGGCGAGCCGGCGTGCGTCGTCCTCGTTGCCCACCGTGGTGCGCAGCTCGAGCAGTTTCATCGCCGCGTCACTCCCCGTTGTCGTGCTGCCGGCCGCTGACGTAGACGGTGCCGGTGAAGCTCGAGATCGCGTGCCCGTCGGCGCGTGCGACGTCGACACGGTACACCGCCAGGCGTCGGCCGCGCGAGACCTCGTGCGCGCGCGCCACCAGCGTGTCGCCGGCCCGCGCCGGCTGCTGGTAGGTGATGTGCGCGTCGATGCCGACGGCGAGCGCGCCGTGCGAGTTGGAGGCCAGCCCGAAGGCGGTGTCGGCGAGCGCGAAGATCACGCCGCCATGGCAGCTGCCGTTGAAGTTGAGCTGGTCGGCGCGCAGCGTCAGCCGCACCTCGGCCTCGCCGACGCCGGCGCGCGTGCAGACGATGCCGGCGGCCCGCGCGAAGGGGTCGGCGGCGGCCAGCCGCAGCACGCGCGCGGCCGCTGCGGCGGCGGCCGGATCGCGCTGCAGGCGCCGCCCGCGCCCGCAGGCGGCGGCGTGTGCGAGCGTGCGCTCGAGCAACGCCTCGACGCCCTGGCCGGTGCTCGCGCTGACGCCGAGCACCGGCACCTGCCAGCCGCCGGCGTCCGCCGCCCGCGTGCGCAGCTGCAGCATCTCGCGCAGGTCGCGCGCCGTGGCGTCGGCGCCGGGCAGGTCGGACTTGGTCACCACCAGCAGGTCGGCGATCTCGAGGATGCCGGCCTTGATCGCCTGCACCGAATCGCCCAGGCCCGGCGGCGAGACGACGATGCGCGTGTCCGCCAGCGTCATGATCTCGACTTCGGACTGGCCGGCGCCCACCGTCTCGACGATCACGCTGTCGAAGCCGGCGGCGTCGAGCAGGTCGACCGCGCCGCGCGCGGCCGGCGCCAGGCCGCCCAGCTGCCCGCGCGAGGCCAGCGAGCGGATGAAGACATCGGGGTGCGCGCCGTGCTCGCCCATGCGCACGCGGTCGCCGAGCACGGCGCCGCCCGACAGCGGGCTCGACGGGTCGACCGCCACCACACCGATGCGCCGGCCGCGCGCCAGCAGGGCGCCGAGCAGCGCGTGCACCAGCGTCGACTTGCCGGCGCCCGGCGCGCCGGTGATGCCGATGACGTGCGCGCGTCCGAGGTGCGGCGCCAGCGCCGCGCGCAGCGCCGCGGCGTCGGCCGCGCCCTGCTCGAGGCGGCTGATGGCACGTGCCACGGCGCGCCGCTCGCCTTGCAGCAGACCGGCGGGCAGCTCGCGCGGCTGCGCGGCCGGCGCCGGCGCGGCGCCTGCGCGCGCGGACGATGCGGCGCCCGTCACACGAAGGCCTGCACGTGGCCGAAGCCGAGTTCGCGGCGCAGCGTGGCGCAGATCTCGCCGTGCGTGCAGCCGGCCTCGGCGGCTTCGACGACGCGGCCGAAGACGTTGTCGCGCGCGTCGCCGGCCGCGCGCGCGAGCGCGTCGAGCGCCCGCTGCACCCGGCTGGGCGAACGCGCCGCCTTCCAGGCGCGGAACTCCTCGAGGTGCGCGCGCATCGTCGCCGGGTCGGGGCGGGCGTTGATCGGGCGCGCGCTGCCGTCCTCGTCGACCCGATAGGCGTTGACGCCGACCACGATCTGCTCGCCGCTGTCGATGCGCGCCTGCTGGCGCCGCGCCGACTCGCCCACCATGCGCTGGACGAAGCCGCTTTCCACCGCGCGGTACATGCCGCCGGCGTCCTGCACGAGGCCCAGCACGCGCTCGATCTCGGCTTGCATGCGCTCGGTGAGCGCCTCGACGTAGTGGCTGCCGCCCAGCGGGTCGATGACGTCGGTGAGGTGCGCCTCCTCGCGCAGGATGTTCTGGGTGGCGATGGCGATGCGCGCGCCGACCTCGCCGGGCACCGCGAGCGCCTCGTCGTAGGCGTCGGTGTGCAGCGACTGCAGGCCGCCGAAGATGCCGGCCATCGCCTGCACCGCCACGCGCGCGATGTTGTTGAGCGGCTGCTGGCGCGTCAGGTCCACGCCCGAGGTCTGGCCGTGGAACTTGAAGCGCCACGACCTCGGGTCGCGCGCGCCCAGGCGCTCGCGCGTCAGCCGCGCCCAGATGCGGCGCGCGGCGCGGAACTTGGCGATCTCCTCGAAGAAGCTGATCGAGATGTCGAAGAAGAACGTGAAGCGCGGCAGGAAGGCATCGGGGTCCATGCCGCGCGCGATGCAGTCCTCGGCCGTCTGCAGCGCCGTGGCGAGCGTGAAGGCCACCGCCTCGGCTGGCGTGGCGCCGGCCTGCTGCATGTGCTGGCCGACCACCGACATCGGGTTCCACCTGGGCAGATGCCGGCTGCAGTACTCGATGTGGTCGCCGAGGATGCGCCGCGCGCCGGGCAGCGCGATGCGGAAGAACATGTGGTTGGCTGCGTAGTGGCTGAGGTAGTCGCTCTGGTTGCTGGTGCCGGCGAGGCGGCGCCAGTCGGTGCCGCGCCGGCGCGCCGTGGCCAGCAAGAAGGCGAGCAGCGTGAACGGGCTCGGGTCGTTCATGCCGCAGGAGGTGGTGCCGAGGTCGACGCCTTGCAGCGCGCGCTCCATGTGCGCGGCCGAGTTGACGACCGTGCCGCAGGTGCCGAGCAGCTCGAAGGGCACCTCGTCCATGTCGAAGCCGCGGAATACCGAGTTGCAGGGGATGAGCGAGACGGCGTTGCCGCCGGCCCCCAGCACTTCGAGCAGGCGCGCGTTGTACTCGGCCGGCGTGCCGTGGCCGATGAGCTGGCGCTGCGTCCAGGTGCGGCCGCGGTGCATCGTGGCGTAGATGCCGCGCGTGTAGGGGGGCTGGCCGGGCAGACCCTGGGCGGCCTCGCGCTCGGGGTGCCAGTCGGCGGCGGTGTAGAGCGGCTGGATCGGCACGCCGCTGCGGTTGGTGACGGCGCGGTCGCGGTCGATCTGCGCGGCGTAGTCGCGCTGCCACTGCGCGAGCGCCGGGTCGGCGTCGGCGGTCAGGGGCTCGAGGCTCGCGTCCTGGGGCTTGTTCATGCTCGGCTCCGTGTCGTGCGATGGCGGCTGCGTGTCACGTCCGCGGCGGGGGTCAGGACGCAGCGCGCTGCGCGCGCACGGTGGCGGCCAGCTCGCGCACGCCTTCGGCGATGGCGGCGAGTGCGGCGCCGGGGTGGAAGACGCGCGCGACGCCGGCCTCGAGCAGCAGCCGCTCCTCGTCGTCGGGCACGATGCCGCCGACGACGACGGCCAGGTCGTGCAGGCCGGCGGCGCGCAGCGCGTCCATCAGCCTGGGCACGATCAGGTGGTCGGTGGCGAGCGAGCTGATGCCGATCACGTCGACGTCTTCCTCGGCGGCCAGCTTGACGACGGCGGCGATCTCCTGCCAGGGCGGCGTGTAAATGACCTCCATGCCGGCGTCGCGCAGCGCCGCGGCGACGACGCGGCTGCCGCGGTCGTGGCCGTCGAAGCCGATCTTGGTGATCAGCACCTTGGGGATGACGGCGTCGCGCGTGGGCGGGTTCATGCAGGCGTCTCCTGGCCCTGGCGCAGCAAGGCGGTGAATTGGCGCGCGATGGCGCGCGGCGACTGCGCGCCGCCGGCGCGGTACCAGTGCTGCGACCAGTTGAGCGCGCCCAGCAGCATCAGGCGCAGCGCGCGGCGGTCGCCGCGCCGCCGCAGCGGCAGCGCAGCGACGAGCGCGCGCCAAAGCGCCTCGTAGCGGTCGCGCAGCCGCACCAGGCGCGCGTCGGCGCCCGGCACGTCGAGCGGGAACACGCGCACGACGACGCGGGCGTAGTCGTCGTCACGCAGGATGGCCTCGAGGTGCGCGACGCAGGCCGCTTCGAGCCGCTCCCAGGGTTCGGCCAGCGGGCGCACCGCGGCTTCGACGGCGGCGCAGATCTGCTCGACGCCGCGCCGGTAGACGGCGACCAGCAGGTCGTCCTTGGTGGCGAAGTGGCAGTACAGCGAGCCCGGCAGCATGCCCGCGGCGGCGGCGATGTCGCGCACCGAGCTGCCCTCGTAGCCGCGGCGGCAGAACAGGTGCGCGGCGGCGTCGAGCAGCAGCGGCGCGCGGCTGTCGGCATGCGGCTGCCGTGGCGCCGCTGCCGGCGCTGCTGCCGGTGGCCTGCGGCCGGCCACGGCACGTCGCGGGGGGGGCGGGTGGGCGCGGGTGCGTGTCACGGCGGCAGGAGCAGGCAGTCGGCGGTGGCTGCCAATATACCAAACAACTGTTTGGTAAACGGCGTGCCGGCGGCACGGCGGCGTGCCGGCGCTGTGGCGTGCCGGCGCTGCGGCGTGCCGGCGCTGCGGCGTGCCGGCGCTGCGGCGTCGAGGCAGCGTCAAGACCGGACCGACGCGGCGCCGGCGCGGGACCGGCGTGGCACCAGCGTGGCGCCGGCGTGGCAGCGGCGTGGCAGCGGCGTGGCAGCGGCGTGGCAGCGGCGTGGCAGCGGCGTGGCAGCGGCGTGGCAGCGGCGCAGGATCAGCGCCGGATCAGCGCGGCAGCAGCGAGCCGCGCCGGCGCAGGCCGGCCAGCACGGCGTCGAGCCGGGCGCGCTGCGTGCCGTCCGGGCCAGGCCGCCGCAGCAGCTCCGCGAGCAACTGCACGGGCGCCGGCGGCGGCGCGACCGGCCGCCGCGTCTCGAGCGCAGCCTTCATGGCCTGCAGCTTGAGTGCGCGCCGCGCCGCCTCGGACGCGGCCGGCGAGGCCAGGCCCCAGGCGGCTTCGAGCTGCAGCAGCAGTTCGTCGCTCGCCAGCGGCAGACGCGACGCCGCCGGTGCCGCTGCGGCCAGCCCGGCGCGCTCGGCGAGCGCAGACTCCAGCGGCGCGGGCAGCGCCGGCCAGGCCGACCAGCGCTCCGCGAGTCCGGTGCGCGCGTCGCTGCCCTTGCCTGCATCGGCTGCCTGGGCTGCATCGGCTGCATCGGCTGCCTCGGCCGTGCCGCCCGCCGCTTCCAGCGCCAGGCACTGCGCCAGCTTGGCCTCGAGGGCGTCGCAGAGGGCGTGCCACTGGCGCCCGGCGCTCTCGCCCAGGCGCCGTTCGGCGGCTTCGCGCGCGCGGCGCAGGCCCTGCTCGAGCGCGGCCGCGTGCTCGCGTGCCGGTGGACCGAGGCGCTGCCACTGCGTCTGGACCTCGGCGAGCGCGCGGCGGATCTGCGGCGGCGGCGTCGCGTCGTCGATGGCCTCGAGGCGTTCGATCAGCGCCCGGCGTTCGGCGCCGTGCGCCGCGAACTGCGCCTGGCGCGCGTCGAACGCGGCGTGGCGCGCGGCGAAGGCGGCGTCGACCGCGGAGCGGAACTCCTGCCACAGCGCCGCCTCGTCGGCGCGCGCCAGCGGCAGGCTCTGCGCGTGCTGCTGCCAGCGCGCTTGCAGCGCGCGCGCCAGCGGCACGAGGTCGCGGCCCGCCGCGTCGGCAGCGAGGGCGCGCGCCTCGGCCACGAGCTGCTCGCGCTCGGCACGAGCGGCACCCCGCACCGCCTGCAGCGGCTCGGCCAGGCGCTGCAGCGCGGCTTCGGTGCGCGCGCTCAGAGGCGGGCGCGCCTGGGGCGGCACGGTGTGCGCCAGCGGCCCGAGCTTGCGCCAGGCGGCGTGGAACTGCTCGAGACGGCCGGCCAGCGAGCGCCAATCGGCAGGCGTTGCCGTGCCGTCGTTCGCGGGCAGCGGCGCGGCCTCGAGAGCGGCCAGCAGGCGCTCGCGTTCCTGCAGATTGCGTGCGCGTGCGCTGCGCTGTGCCTCGAGCTGCGCCGCCACCGGCTGGTAGGCGGCTTCGAGTGCGGCGTCGAAGCGCTTCCACAGTCCGTGGTTCACGCCGCCGCCCTGGTGGTCGAGCTCCTTCCAGCGCGCGCGCAGGTCCGTGATCGCCTCGACCAGCTGGCGCGTCGTGAGCGCGGGGCCGCTCTTGCGTTGGCCCTTGCCGGCGCGCGGGCGGTCGCCGTCCGCGCGGGCCTGGCCGTCGCGCTCGGCGGCAGGTGCGTCGGCCGCCTCGCCGGGCTTGGCGTCGGGTTTGGCGTCGGGTTTGGCGTCGACTTGGGCGTCGACTTGGGCGTCGACACTGGCGTCGACACTGGCGTCGACACTGGCGTCGACACTGGCGTCGACCTTGGCGTCGAGGTTGGCGTCGAGGTTGGCGTCGAGGTTGGCGTCGAGGTTGGCGTCGAGGTTGGCGTCGAGGTTGGCGTCGAGGTTGGCGTCGAGGTTGGCGTCGAGGTTGGCGTCGAGGTTGGTGTCGACTCGGCCATCGCCCCGGCCGTCGACGCGACCGTCGATCGCACTGTGCAGTCCGTGGTCGACCTCGCCGTCGACACCCCCGTCGATCCTGCTGTCGGCCCTGCTCGCGACCGGGCCGCCGGCCTTGGCCTTCGGTGCGGCCACCGCGGCGGCCAGCGCTTCGGCCTGCTGCAGCAATTCCTCGCGCGCGCGGCTGCCGGCCCAGCGTCGCCAGCCCTCGAGCTGCGCCAGTCGTGCCTGCAAGGCGTCGATGCGTCCGCGCAGTGCCGGCGGCGGCGTGCCGGCCAGGTGCTCGACCCCGGCCAGCAGCGTGCGCGCCGGCGCGAGCCGGCCCGCCTCGAGCGCGGCTTCCGCCTCCTCCAGCGCCGCCGCCAGCGCCTGCTGGCCCTCGCGCCGGCGCAACTCGCGCAGCCGGCTGCGGCGTGCCGCGATGGCCTTGGCGCGGGTTTCCTGCTCCTGCGCCACGCGCCTGTGCATCGCCTCGTCCCAGGCCGGGCGGCCGAGCGGCGCGAGTGCCGACCAACCCTGCAGCCAGGCGTGCAGCGCGCCGTCCTCGTCGTGCGCGCGCGGGCGGGCGGACTCGGCCGCCTCGGCGTCGGCCAACGCGGGCAGCGCGAGCTGGCGCAACGCCTCGAGCAGCACCAGCCGCGGCGCCAGCGCGTCGGCCGCTTCGAGGCTGCGCCGCAGCAGTTCGCGCTGCGTGGCTGCGGCCTGCGGCGGGGCGGCGTCGAGCGTCGCGCGTGCCGCGGCCAGGGCGGCCGCCAGCGCGCTGCCCTGGTCGCCGTCGGCGATGGCCCGCAGGCCGTCCGCCTCGAGCTCGGCGAGCGCGGCCTGTGCCTGCTCGGTCCAGCGGCGCAGGATGCGCGGCCGGTCGGCGTGCTCGCGCGTCGCCGCAGCCATCTGCGCCATCAGCGCCGCGAATTCGGCTGCGGCGGCGGCGTCGACAAGCGTCGCGTCGAGCGCGCGCCAGGCGCGGTCGAGCTCGACCAGTTCGTTGAGCGCCAGCGCCGGCTGCGCCGCGGCGGCGCGCGCCGCGGCCAGCACCTTGGCGGCGCCTTCGCACGCCTGGCGTCGCGCCAGCTCGGCCGTCAGGCGACGCTTGGCCAGGCTGTGCAGGCGGCGCTCGCGGCTGCGAAACGCGCTCTCGGCCTGGCGCAGCGCGGCTTCGCCCTGCAGCGCCTCCACTGCAGCCAGCCTGACCTCGAGCGGGGCAGGCCCGCCGGCCAGGGCCAGCAGTTTCGCGTCGTCGCCCTGCGCCGCGCGCAGGCGCTCGGGCCAGTCGATCGCGGCGGCAGGGGCAGCAGCGGCATCAGCGGCAGCAGGCGCAGCAGCGGCAGACCTGGCCGGCTGCGCGTGCGGCGGCGTCGCCGCGGCGTTGTCGGGGTGGCGTTGGCGGCCGAGGATCCAGCGGCGCATGTCGGGTGCAAGGCAAAAGGCGTCCGGCGCGGGCGATGCGGCGATTGTCCGCGCCCTGGCGCCCGGCACGCTGCGGCGCATTCGTGGCACCCGCGTATGGCGCGCCGCGCCGCGCCGCGCCGCCTGCGGAGCGCCCGCCCGCGGGCCCGTTCAGGTGTCCACAGGCTCTCATAGGGCTTCGCATTCAACACGCTGACGGCGTTGCTTCGCCTCGCCGTGCTTCAGCACCGTCTTCGACTGCGCGCCTTGTTGTCGCCTTGAATGCGAAGCCGCATCAGGCGACGACGAACGCCGCCGCCCCGGTGGCGATCAGCAGGCCTTCGTCGTTGTGCAGCGTCATCTGCGTCGAGCCGATGCGCCCGCCCAGGCGCGTGACGCGGGCCACGGCGTCGAAGCGCTTGCCGATGCCCGGGCGCAGGAAGTCGATGCGCAGGTCGATCGTGCCCATGCGGGTGAAGCGGTGCAGCACCTGCTCGGCGCTGTCGTTCGGGTGGCGGGCGGCGAGCTCGGCCATCAGCGCGAGGCCGGCCATGCCGTCGAGCACCGACGAGATGACGCCGCCGTGCAGCCGCCCGTAGAGGAAATGGCCGACGAGCTCGGGGCGCATCGCGAAGCTGCCGCGCACGTCGCCCGCCTTGACCGAGGCGATCTTCAGTCCGAGCAGGCGGTTGAACGAGATCTGCTCCTCGAAGATCGCCTTCACGTCGGTGTCGAAGCGCGCCTGCTCCTCGGCGCTGCGTGGCGTGCCGGCGGTTGCGCGCTGGCTCATTCGGCGATCTCCAGTTCGACCAGCAGCGCGCCGGCGGCCACGCTCGCCTTGGCTGCCGCGTGCACGGCCTTGACGCTGCCGGCGGCGGCGGCATGCAGCCAGATCTCCATCTTCATCGCCTCGACGCAGACGAGCGGCTGGCCGGGCGCGACCCGCTCGCCTACGGCCACCGCGATCTGGGCCACGACGCCGGCCACCGGCGCGCGCGCCCGGCGCGGGTCGAGTGCGGTGTCGGCGGCGGGGAAGGGTGAGCGCTCGCGGAAGGTGAAGACCGCGCCGTCGAGCGCGAGCTGCAGGCCCGCCGGCGTGCGCACGGCGTGCAGGCGGCGGCGCAGGCCGTCGATCGCCACGCGCAGCACGCCGCCGTCGAACGACTCGACCCGCACGGCCGAAGGCGGCGCGCGCAGCGTGCGCTCGTCGCTGCCGCACCGCAGCGTGAGGTCGAAGCCCGCGACGCTGGCCGGCCGCTGCGCCTCGTCGCCGGCCAGCACCGCCGCGGCGATGCGCCAGGCCTCCTCGGGCGGCGCGGGGCGCTGCAGCAAGGGCTCGCCCGTCGCCAGCCACTCGTCGAGCAGCGTCGTCGTCATCGTGGCGCCGGCAAAGCGCGGGTGCTGCAGCAGGTCGCGCAGGAAGCGGCCGTTGTTCACCGGACCGAACAGGGGCGCGTCTTCGAGCGCGCGCAGGAGGCGGCGGATGGCGTCGGCGCGGTCGCGGCCATGGGCGATGAACTTGGCCACCATGGCGTCGTAGTAGGGCGTGACTTCGCCGCCGACGGCAATGCCGTGGTCGATGCGCAGGCCGCCGCACGGCGTGCCGTGGCCCGGGCGCTCGGCTGCCTCCGGCCGCCAGCCGGCGATGCGGCCGGTCTGCGGCTTCCAGCCGTCGTAGGGATCCTCGGCGTAGAGGCGCGCCTCGATGGCGTGGCCCTCGAAGCGGATCTGGTCCTGGGCCAGCGGCAGCGGCTCGCCGGCGGCCACGCGCAGCTGCCACTCCACGAGGTCGAGGCCGGTGAGGCACTCGGTGAGCGGATGCTCGACCTGCAGCCGCGTGTTCATCTCGAGGAAATAGTGGCGCAACCCGCCGTCGACGATGAACTCGATGGTGCCGGCGCCGCGGTAGCCCACGGCGAGCGCGGCGGCGACGGCATCGCGGCCCATCGCCGCGCGCATCTGCGGGCTCACCACCGGCGAGGGTGCCTCCTCGACCACCTTCTGCCGCCGGCGCTGCGCCGTGCAGTCGCGCTCGCCCAGATGCACGGCGCGGCCGTGCGCGTCGGCGAAGACCTGGATCTCGATGTGGCGGCCGCCCTCGACGAGGCGCTCGAGCATCAGCCGGCCGTCGCCGAAGGCGCTCTCGGCCTCGCGGCGCGCGCCGGCCAGCGCGGCGGCAAGCTCGGCCGGCGCGCGCACCAGGCGCATGCCGCGGCCGCCGCCGCCGGCCACGGCCTTGACCAGCAGCGGCACGCCGAGCGCCTCTGCTTCGGCGGCCAGGCGCGCGTCGCTCTGGTCCTCGCCCAGGTAGCCCGGCGCGCAGGGCACGCCGGCGGCGCGCATGCGCTGCTTGGCGGCGGCCTTGTCGCCCATCGCCTCGATGGCCTCGGGCGGCGGGCCGATGAACACGAGGCCGGCTTCGGCACAGGCGCGCGCGAAGTCGGCGCGCTCGGCGAGGAAGCCGTAGCCGGGGTGGACGGCGTCGGCGCCGGCGCGCCGCGCGGCGGCGAGGATGGCCGGGATGTTCAGGTACGACGCCGCGGCCGGCGCCGCGCCGATCGCCACCGCCTCGTCCGCCAGTGCCACATGCGGCGCGCCTGCGTCGGCCTCCGAATACACCGCCACCGTGCGCCAGCCCAGGCGCTGCGCCGTGCGCAGCACGCGGCAGGCGATCTCGCCCCGATTGGCGACCAGGATCTTGCTAAACACCGGCGGCTCCGATCGGGGCGAGATCGCCTGCCTGCGCTGCGCGCCGCATGCGCTTTGGCCCCGCCGCAACGGCCCGAGGGCCGTTGTCGCCCCGATTGGCGACCAGGATCTTGCTGAACACCGGCGGCTCCGATCGGGGCGGATGCGCCTGCTCTCAGTGCGCGCCCTTGGGCAGCGTGCCCTCGAGCTTGCAGATGATGCCGAGCATGATCTCGTCGGCGCCGCCGCCGATCGAGATGAGGCGCGAGTCGCGATAGGCCTGCGAGATCGGGTTGTCCCAGGTGTAGCCCATGCCGCCCCAGTACTGCAGGCAGGCATCGGCCACCTCGCGCGACAGGCGCCCGCACTTGAGCTTGGCCATGCTGGCGAGCCGGGTCACGTCCTTGCCGCCGACGTACATCTCGACCGCGCGGTAGGTGAGCGCGCGCAGCGCCTCGACCTCGGTGCGCAGCTCGGCCAGGCGGAAGTGCACGACCTGGTTGTCGAGGATGCTCTTGCCGAAGGCCTTGCGCTGGCGCGTGTACTCGATGGTCTGGTCGATCAGCCGGTCCATGCTGCGCAGGCTGCTGGCCGCGCCCCACAGGCGCTCCTCCTGGAACTGCAGCATCTGGAACATGAAGCCCAGGCCCTCCTGGCCGATCAGGTTGCGCTGCGGCACGCGCACGTGGTCGAAGAACAGCTGCGCGGTGTCGGAGCTGTCCATGCCGATCTTGCGGATCGGCTGGCGCGTGATGCCGGCGGCGTCCATCGGCACCACGATGAGGCTCTTGTTCTTGTGCGGCGGGCCGTCGCCGGTGTTGGCGAGCAGGCAGCACCAGTCGGCCTGCAGGCCGTTGGTGATCCACATCTTGGTGCCGTCGACGACGTAGTCGCCGCCTTCCTTGCGCGCGCTGGTCTTGACGGCGGCCACGTCGCTGCCGCCGCCGGGCTCGCTCACGCCCAGGCAGCCGACCAGGTCGCCGGCGATCGAGGGTGCCAGCCACTCGCGGCGCAATTCGTCGCTGCCGAAGCGCGCCAGCGCCGGCGTGCACATGTCGGTGTGCACGCCGATGGCCATCGGCACGCCGCCGCAGTTGCACTCGCCCAGCGCCTCGGCCATCACCACGCTGTAGCTGAAGTCCAGGCCGGCGCCGCCGTACTCCTCGGGGTACTTGAGCCCGAGCAGGCCGAGCGCGCCGAGCTTCTTGAAGACCTCGTGGCTGGGGAACTGCTGGGCGCGTTCCCACTCGGCGACATGCGGGTTGAGCTCGTTGCGGCAGAACCGGATCACCGTGTCTTCGATCTGCCGGTGCTCGGGGCTGAACTTCATCGCCTTCTCCTGAGGGTGCGTTCGGGCCGGGCGGCGCGGCGCTACAGCCGCGCCACGCCGAAGGTGTTGGGCCGCAGCGTGCGTGCCTCGGCCTCGGCGGCGATGTCCAGGCACAGGCCGAGGATGCGCCGCGTGTCGCGCGGATCGATGATGCCGTCGTCCCACAGACGTGCCGTGCCGAACAGCGCCGTGCTCTCGGCATCGAGCCGTCGGCGCAGCGCGTCGCTCATCGCGGCCAGCGCTTCGTCGTCCGGCTGCTGGCCCAGCTTGGCGAGCTTGTTGCGGTTGACGATGTCCATCACCCTGGCCGCCTGCGCGCCGCCCATCACGGCGGTGCGCGCGCTGGGCCAGGCGAAGATGAAGCGCGGATCGAAGCCGCGCCCGCACATGCCGTAGTTGCCCGCGCCGTAGCTGCCTCCGAGCACGACGGTGAACTTGGCGACGCGCGCGTTGGCCACCGCCTGGATCATCTTGCTGCCGTGCTTGATGGCGCCGGCCTGCTCGGCCGCCCGGCCGACCATGTAGCCGGTGGTGTTCTGCAGGAAGACGAGCGGCGTGCCGCTCTGGTCGCACAGCTGGATGAACTGGCCGGCCTTGGTGCTGCCTTCGGGCTGGATCGGCCCGTTGTTGCCGACCATGCCCACTGCGTGGCCGCAGATGCGGGCGTGGCCGCAGATGGTGTCGGCGGCGTAGGCGGCCTTGAACTCCAGGAAGTCGGAGCCGTCGACCAGGCGCGCGAGCACCTCGCGCACGTCGTAGGGCTCGCGCTCGTCGGCCGGCACCACGCCCAGCAGCTCCTCGGCGGCGAACAGCGGCTCGGGCGCGGCCGGGCGTGCCGGGACGGTGTCCCAGGGCAGCTTGTCGAGCAGCTCGCGCGCCAGGGCGATCGCGTGCGCGTCGTCGTCGGCGAGGTATTCGCCCAGGCCGGTGACGCTGGCGTGCATGCGCGCGCCGCCCAGCTCCTCGTCGCTGGCATCCTCGCCGATGGCGGCCTTGACCAGCGGCGGGCCGGCCAGGTAGATGCTGCTGCGCTCCTTGACCAGCACGACGTAGTCCGACAGCCCCGGCAGGTAGGCGCCGCCGGCGGTGGACGAGCCGTGCACGACGGCGATCTGCGGGATGCCGGCCGCCGACAGCCGCGCCTGGTTGGCGAAGGTGCGACCGCCGTCGACGAAGATCTCGGCCTGGTACAGCAGATTGGCGCCGCCCGACTCGACCAGCGCCACGAGCGGCAGCTTGTTCGCGCGCGCCAGCTCCTGTGCGCGCAGCGCCTTCTTCAGGCCCATCGGGGCGATGGTGCCGCCCTTGACGGCGCTGTCGCTGGCCGTGACCAGCACACGCTTGCCGGCGACGACGCCGATGCCGACGATGCTGCCGCCGCCGAGCACGCTCTTTCGGCCGTCGTCGTCGTGCATGCCGAGGCCGGCGAGCGTGGACAGCTCGAGGAAGGCGCTGCCGCGGTCGACCAGGCGCGCCACGCGCTCGCGCGGCAGCAACTGGCCGCGCTCTTCGAAGCGGGCGCGCTTGCTCGCCGACTCGGCCAGCACCAGCGCCTCGAGCCGGCGCACCTCGGCCAGGCGCTCGCGCATGCGCGCGGCGTTGGCGGCGAAGGCGGGCGCGTTCGGATCGAGCTGGGTGCCCAGGGCGCTCATCGCGGGTCGGTCGAAGCCGGGATGCGGCATTGGAACCTGGGGTAACGTAAACGTCAACGTAATGACATATAGGGGATTCCGAGGGGGTCTGCGGCATGCGCGGCCGCTAACATCGAAGCCATCCGGTACCGCCCGCGCGCGACGACACGACCATGGACCTGCCAGCCATCACCCAAGCCCTGCGCGCCAAGGTGGGCGCTTCGAGCGGCCTCGACGCGACGCTGAAGTTCGACTGCGGCGCCGACGGCTGCGTCTACGTCGACGGCAAGAGCGTTCCCAACAGCGTCGACAACGGCGACCGCGACGCCGACTGCACGATCGCGATCTCGCTCGCGAACCTGGCCGCCCTGGTCGGCGGCGAGCTCGAGCCGGCCACCGGCTTCATGATGGGCAAGTTCAAGGTCGCGGGCGACATGAGCGTCGCGCTGCGCCTGCAGCGCGTGGTCTGACGCCGGTGGCGGCCGTGCTGCAGCGTGCGGCGCGCGCCGGCCGCAGGGCGGCGGCGCCGAGCGCGCGCGAGGTGCTGGCGTCGCACCGCGACGAGGGCACCGGCGAGCTGTTCGGCATCACCGAGCTGTGCCGCGAGTTCGGCATCACGCTGCGCACGATCCGCTTCTACGAGGACAAGGGCCTGCTCGCGCCGCGGCGCGTCAACGGCACGCGCGTGTACACGCGGCGCGACCGCGCGCGCCTGGCGCTCATCCTGCGCAGCAAGGCCATCGGCGCCAGCCTGGCCGACATCAAGCAGTACCTCGATCTGTACGGCACCGCCGGCGAGGGCCGAAGGCAGCAGGCCGAGTGGCTGCTCGGCCGCACCGACGCCGCGATCGGCGAGCTCGAGCAAAAGCGCGCCCACATCGAGGCCACGCTGGCCGAGCTGCGCCTCATCAACAGCGAGGTGCGCCGGCATCTCGAGGGGCGATGAGTCGACGCTGCGCTGCCGGCCGCTGCCGGTCCCGCAATCCAGGCACGCACGCTGCCGTTGCCGAGCGGCGTCGTGCCGCGCGCCGCCGCAGCACCCCGACTGTGAAGACACCGGTCCGCCGGTTCATGTGAGGAGCTCCCGATGTCCGAGGCATTCATCTACGACCATGTGCGCACGCCGCGCGGCAAGGGCAAGAAGGACGGCGGCCTGCACCAGGCGACGCCGATCTGGCTGCTGCGCACCTTGCTGCAGGCGCTGGCGCAGCGCAACCGGCTCGACACCGCGCTCGTCGACGACGTGGTGCTCGGCTGCGTGACGCCGGTGGGCGAGCAGGGCGCCGACATCGCGCGCATCGCCGTGCTCGACGCCGAGTGGGCGCAGACGGTGGCCGGCGTGACGCAGAGCCGCTTCTGCGCCAGCGGCCTGGAGAGCGTCAACCTCGCCGCCGCCAAGGTGATGAGCGGCTGGGAGGACCTGATCGTGGCCGGCGGCGTCGAGAGCATGAGCCGCTGGCCGATGGGCAGCGACGGCGGCGCCTGGGCCATGGATCCGCGCGTCAACCACAAGACCGGCTTCGCGCCGCAGGGCATCGGCGCCGACCTGATCGCCACGCTCGAGGGCTGGGGGCGCGCCGAGGTGGACGCCTTCGCGCTGCGTTCTCACCAGCGCGCGTCGGCGGCGCGCGCCGAGGGGCGCTTCGCGCGCAGCCTCGTGCCGGTGCGCGACATCGCGGGCCTGGTGATGCTCGAGCACGACGAGACGATCCGCGACAACGCCACGCTCGAGGCGATGGCCAGGCTCGAGCCCAGCTTCGCCGCCATCGGCCGGATGGGCTTCGACGCCACCGCGCTGCGCAAGTACACCACGCTGGAGTGCATCCGGCACGTCCACCACGCGGGCAACTCCAGCGGCATCGTCGACGGCGCGGCGCTGATGCTCGTCGGCAATGCCGAGGCCGGCAGGAAGACGGGCCTCGCGCCGCGCGCGCGCATCCGCGCCGCGGCCGTGATCGGCAGCGAGCCGACCATCATGCTCACCGGCCCCACGCCGGCCTGCCGCAAGGCGCTCGCCAAGGCCGGCATGAGCCCGAAGGACATCGACCTGTGGGAGGTCAACGAGGCCTTCGCCGTGGTGCCGATGAAGACCGCGCGCGACCTCGGCGTCGACCTGGAGCGCGTCAACGTCAACGGCGGCGCGATCGCGATGGGCCACCCGCTGGGCGCCACCGGCTGCGTCATTCTCGGCACCCTGCTCGACGAGCTCGAGCGGCGCCGGCTCGCCACCGGCCTCGCCACGCTGTGCGTCGGCGGCGGCATGGGCATCGCCACCATCATCGAGCGGGTCTGATCATGAGCAACGCAGTCACCCTGGAACTGGGCAGCGACGGCATCCTCGTCGCCACGATGGATCTGCCGGGACGTCCGATGAACGTCGTCGGCGAAGCCCTGATGGAAGGCATCGCCGCCGCCATCGACCGCCTCGCCGGGCCGGACGTGAAGGGCCTGATCCTCACCAGCGGCAAGTCCGACTTCTGCGCCGGCGGCGACCTCGAGCGCATGTTCCGCTGGACCCGGCCCGAGGAGCCCTTCGACGCCACGATGGCGATGAAGAAGGTGCTGCGGCAGCTGGAGACGCAGGGCAAGCCGGTGCTGGCCGCCATCGCCGGCCATGCCCTGGGCGGCGGGTTCGAGATCGCGCTCGCCTGCCACGCACGCATCGCGCTGGACGACCCCAGGCTCAAGCTCGGCCTGCCCGAGGTCAAGCTCGGCCTGCTGCCGGGCGGCGGCGGCACGGTGCGCGTGACGCGCCTGGTCGGCATCCAGCAGGCGCTGCAGATCTGCGGCGAAGGGGCCGAAATGGCGCCCGCCAGGGCCAAGGGCCTGGGGCTGCTCACCGACCTGGCCGGCGACCGCGACGAACTGATGGCCAAGGCGCGCGCCTGGATCGCCGCCAACCCCAAGGCGGCGCAGCCCTGGGACCAGCCGAAGTACCGCATTCCCGGCGGCGACGCGCGCAGCCCGGCCGTCGGGCAGCTGCTCGCCATCGCACCTTCGATCGCGAGCGCCAGGGATTGGGGCAATCACCCGGCGGTGCGCCACGTCATGAGCGCGATCTTCGAAGGCGGCCTGCTCGATTTCGACGCGGCCTGCGCGGTGGAGAGCCGCTACCTCGCGGCCTGCGCGCTCAGCCGCGAGTCCAAGAACATCATCGACACGATGTGGTTCCAGCTCAACGCGATCAAGAGGGGCGCGTCACGGCCGGCCGGCATCGCGCCCTCGAAGGTCGGCAAGCTCGGCATCCTGGGCGCCGGCATGATGGGCGCCGGCATCGCCTACGTGTCGGCCAAGGCCGGCATCGACGTCGTGCTGCTCGACACCACGCAGGAGGCGGCCGACAAGGGGCTGGCCTACTCGCGGGGTCTGCTCGACAAGGCCGTGCACAAGGGCGCGAGCACGCCCGCGCGGCGCGACGCGCTGCTGGCGCGCATCCGGCCCACCACGCGCTACGACGACCTCGCCGGCTGCGACCTCGTCATCGAAGCCGTGTTCGAGGACCGCGCCGTCAAGGCCGAGGTCACGCGCAAGGCCGAAGCCGTGCTCGGAGCCGACAAGGTATACGCCTCCAACACCAGCACCTTGCCGATCACCGGGCTGGCGCAGGCGAGCGCCCGACCGACCCAATTCATCGGCCTGCATTTCTTCAGCCCGGTCGACAAGATGCAGCTGGTGGAGATCATCGTCGGCCGGCAGACGAGCGACGAGACGCTGGCGCGCGGCTTCGATTACGTGCTGCAGATCGGCAAGACGCCGATCGTCGTCAACGACAGCCGCGGCTTCTACACCAGCCGCGTCTTCGCCACCTATGTGATGGAGGGCCTCGCGCTGCTCGCCGAAGGCGTGCACCCGCGCTCGATCGAGGTCGCGGGCCTGCAGGCCGGCATGCCGATGCCGCCGCTGGCGCTGCAAGACGAGCTCTCGCTCAGCCTGTCGATGCACGTGGCCGAACAGACGAGGAAGGACCTGGCCGCCGAGGGCGTGACGCGGCCCGAGCACCCGGGCCTGCATGTCATTCGCGCGCTGTGCGAGATCGGCCGCATCGGCAAGAAGGCCGGCAAGGGCTTCTACGACTACACCGCCGAGGGCAAGTCGCTGTGGCCCGACCTGAGCCGGCTGTACCCCCTGGCGGCCGAGCAGCCGGCGCAGCGCGAGCTGATCGACCGCCTGATGTTCGTGCAGGCCAACGAAGCGGCGCGCTGCTTCGAGGAGGGCGTGCTGCGCTCGGTGGCCGACGCCAACGTCGGCAGCATCCTCGGCTGGGGCTTCGCGCCGTTCCACGGCGGCGCGCTGCAGTTCATCAACGCCATGGGCACGCGCGCCTTCGTGGCGCGCGCGCGCGAGCTGGCGGCCCGGCACGGCGCGCGCTTCGAGCCGGCGGCGCTGCTCGTGAAGATGGCCGAGACCGACGCCGTCTTCGCCGATTGACGCGGCGGCGCGGGCGGCATCCGGCGGCATCCGGCGGCGGCGGGGCCCGCGAGCCGATGGCGCCGGACGACGACATCGCCGTCGCGCGCCGCCGGCTGCAGGCGGCAAGCCGCCGGGTCGCGCTGACCGGCGCGGGCATCAGCGCCGAGAGCGGCATCCCGACCTTCCGCGCCGCGCTCGGCGGGCTGTGGTCGCGCTTCGATCCGATGGCGCTGGCCGGCGAACAGGGCTTTCGTGCCCGGCCCGAGCGGGTGTGGGACTGGTACGCCGAGCGGCGCGCCGGGGCGCAGGTGCTGATCGTCGACCCGGCGGCCGGCGAGATCGACAGCGAGGCGACGCAGATCCTGCGCGGGGCCGCGGCCGCGCTGCCGCCGGACCTGCTCGCACCGATCTGACGCTGCCCGGAGCCTGGACCCTGGACCCCGGCCGCCGGCGCCGGGCGCGAAGGCGGCCGGTCGGGACGCGGCCGTTCGTGCCCGGCCTGGCGCCGAGTCCGGTATCGGATTACCATGGAATCAGAATCCACGACCGGACTCACCGCATGAGCGCTGTCCCGGCTCCGGCCCAGGCCGCCGCCGTCACCCCCGAGCGCATGGCCGCGGCCGGGTTGCGCGCCTTCGCGCGCATCGCCCAGGCCTGGGGCCTGAGCGTCGACGAGCAGCTGTGCCTGCTCGGCCAGCCGCCGCGCAGCACCTACTTCGCCTGGCGCAAGCATCCCGAGCGGGCGGCCCTGCCGCGCGACACGCTCGAGCGCCTGTCCGAGCTGCTCGGCATCTGGAAAAGCCTGCAGATCCTGCTGCCCGAGCCGGCCGCGGCCGACGCCTGGGTGCGCAAGCCCAATGCGGCGCCGGGCCTGGGCGGGCGCAGCGCACTCGCGCGCATGCTCGCCGGCAACGTGAGCGATCTGCACTTCGTGCGCCGCTACCTCGATGGCGTGCGCGGCGGCGGCTGGTCTTGACGGCGCGCCTGCCCCCGCGCGCGGCGCGGCCGGCGCCCGGCGAGCCGGCGCTGCGCCGCGTGCGCTGGCCCCAGGCCTGCCGCATCGTGCCCACGCGGCACCCATCGGTGAACCTGTTCGACCGCGTCGCCGACGCCGCCGATTTCGACGCGCTGTACGCACTCGAGGCGCTGACCAACGACCGCATCCGCGACGAACTCGGCGAGATCGAGCGCGTGCCGCCTGCCCAGCGCCAGTACGGCCCGGGCAGCGGGCCGATCATGGCTGCGTTCACGCATGTCAACACGCTGGGCAGCCGCTTCAGCGACGGCGGCTACGGCATGTTCTACGCCGCGCGCGAGCGCGCCACCGCGCTGGCCGAGACGCGCCACCACCACGCGCGCTTCCTGGCCGCCACGCGCGAAGGCCCGCTGCATCTGCCGATGCGTCTGTACCAGGTCGAGATCGACGCGCGCCTGCACGACCTGCGCCCGGCCGGTGCCGTGCCGGCGGCGGTGTTCGACCCCGACGACTACACCGCCGCGCGTGCGCTCGGTGCGCACCTGCGCGCCGCGGGCTCGCAGGGCGTCGTCTACGCGAGCGTGCGCCAGACGCACGCGCCGCGCGGCCATTGCGTGGGCTTGTTCACGCCCCAGGGCGCGCGCCGCTGCCTGCACGCCGCCGTGCTGCTCTACGCCTGGGACGGCACGCGCTTCACCGACGTCTACGAGAAGACGGCGTGAACGCATCCGCGCGCGGCCAAACCGCCCAGCGCGATGCCCCTGGCGGCGCCGGGCGCAACCCGAGCCCGGTGGCGCCGGCCGGCAGCACCGGCGCGAGGGCCGATCGCCTCGACGCGCTGCGTGGCCTGGCGATGCTGTGGATGGCGGCCTACCACTACCTGTTCGACCTCAACCACTTCGGCTACCTCGTGCCGCACCAGGATTTCTATCACGCGCCGCTGTGGACGCTGCAGCGCACCGGCATCCTGAGCCTGTTCCTGCTGTGCGCCGGCCTCGGCCAGGCGGCGGCGCAGGCCGCGGCGCAGCCGGCGGCGCGTTTCTGGCGGCGCTGGGCGCAGGTGGTCGCCTGCGCGCTGCTGGTGAGCGCAGGCTCGGCGCTGATGTTCCCGAAGAGCTGGATCTACTTCGGCGTGCTGCACGGCATCGCGCTGATGCTGCTCGTCGCGCGCTGGGCCGCGCCGCTGGGCCGTGGGCTGCTGCCGCTGGCGGCGCTGGCGATCGCGCTGCCGTTGTTCGTGCAGCACCCGTTCTTCGAGACGCCGCTCACGAACTGGGTGGGCCTGGTGTCGCGCAAGCCCGTCACCGAGGACTACGTGCCGCTGCTGCCCTGGCTGGGCGTGCTGCTGTTCGGGCTCGCCGCCGGGCAGTGGCTGCTGGGCCGGCATCGGGCCTGGTTCACCGCATCGCTGCCGTCCGTGCTGGCGCCGCTGGCGCGGCTCGGGCGCTGGCCGCTCACCTTCTACATGCTGCACCAGCCGCTGTTCCTGGGCGTGCTGATGGGCGGCCGCGCGCTCGGCTGGTGGTAGCCGCCGCGCGGCCCTCAGCGCGCCGCCGCCAGCGCGTCGTCGAAGATCGCCACCGCGCGCGTCCAGCCGGCCGAGGCGCCGCGGATCTTGTGCGGGAAGCAGCTGATGTAGAAGCCCGTCGCCGGCAGTGCCTCGAGGTTGTGCAGCTTCTCCAGGTGGCAGTAGCCGATGTCGCGGCCGGCCTTGTGGCCTTCCCAGATCAAGCGCGCGTCGTGCGTCTGGCCGTACTTGCGCGCCGTGTGCACGAAGGGCGCGTCCCAGCTCCAGGCGTCGGTGCCGGTGAGGCGCACGCCGCGCTCGAGCAGGTACATCGTCGCCTCGTAGCCCATGCCGCAGCCGGCGCTCACGTAGTCGGGGCTGCCGTAGCGGCTGCCGGCGCGCGTGTTGACGACCACGATCTCGAGCGGCTGCAGGCGGTGGCCGATGCGCGCCAGCTCGGCCTCGACGTCGGCTGCGGTGACGACGTAACCGTCGTCGAAGCGGCGCAAGTCGAGCTTGACGCCGGGCTGGAAGCACCATTCCAGCGGCACCTCGTCGATCGCGATCGCCGGCTTCTTCGCGCCCAGCGCCTTGTCCATCGTCGAGTGGAAGTGGTAGGGCGCATCCAGATGCGTGCCGTTGTGCGTGGTCAGCTGCACCATCTCCACCGCCCAGCCTTCGCCGTCGGGCAGGTCCTCCTGCTTCAGGCCGGGGAAGAAGGGCTCGATCTGGCCGAAGGTGTGCTCGTGCTTGAAGTACTGGATCTTCGGCGCGAAGCCGGGCGGATCGCTCAGCACGTCGTTCTCGAGGTAGATCGACAGGTCGACGAAGCGGCGCGGCATGGTCTTGCTCCTTGGCGGCATAGGCTCAGAGCCTGTGAAGATATGAATGGCGCGGGCGCGATTCATGTCTTCACAGGCTCTCAGTCCGGATGTTGCCATGCCAGCAGCCGGCGCTCGACCAGTGCCAGCAGCGCGTTGCTGGCCAGCCCGAGCGCGCCCAGCAGCGCGATGCCGGCGAACAGCTCGCTGGCGCGGAAGGCGCGCGCGGCGAGCAGGATCGCCTGGCCGAGGCCGGGCTGCGAGGCGATCATCTCGCCCACCACCGAGACGATCAGCGAGACGGTGAGCGCCAGCCGCATGCCGGCCACGATGTCGGGCAGCGCGTTGGGCAGGCCGATCTTCAGCACGAAGGCGCCGCGCCCGAGCTCGAGCGCGCGCGCCACCTCGTGCAGCCGCTCGTGCACGGCCGCCAGCCCATGCACGGTGGCCAGCAGCACCGGCCACATCGAGCCGAAGGCCACCACCGCCAGCACCATGCCGTCGGACAGCCCGAGCAGCGCGATCGCCAGCGGCATCACCGCCGAGGCCGGCAGCGGGCGCACGAACTCGAGCGTCGGCCCGATCCAGGCGCGCACTACCGGCGACAGGCCGACCGCGCAGCCCAGCGCCACGCCGGCCACGGTGGCCAGGCCGAAGCCGAGCAGCATGCGTTCGAGCGTGTGCCCGCTGAACGAGGCGAGCTCGCCGCCGACCAGACCCTCGGCCAGGCTGCGCGCCGTGGCCTCGGGCGTGGGCAGGAAGACCGGGCTCAGCCAGCCGCCGTGGCTGGCGGCCCACCACAGGGCGAGCAGCGCCGCCAGCGCCGCGGCCGAGGCGGCGAGGTCGCGCGCGCCGAGCCGCCTCATGTGCGCTCCGCGGGCAGCGCCTCGTGCGGCGCCGCGCCCATGCGCCGCGCGAGGCGCCGCTCGAGCGCCAGCGCGCCGGCGTTGACGGCCCAGCCGACGACGCCGATCCAGCCCAGCCAGGCGAGCATCGCCGCCGGGTCGAGACTCTGCTGCGCGATCGTCATCGCGTAGCCCATGCCGTTGGGGTTGGCGGCGATCTCCACCGTCACCGCGACCACGAGCGCGATCGCCACGCCCAGGCGCAGCGCGACGAACAGGCGCCCCGCCATCGCCGGCAGCAGCACGCTCGCAAGCAGCGCGCGCGGCGCCAGCTCGAGCGCCGCCGCCACTTCGAGCAGGCGCGGCTCGACGCCGCGCGCCGCGGCCTGCGCCAGCACCAGCATCGGCCAGAAGGTGGCGAAGGCCACCACCGACACCTCCATTGCGAGGCCGAAGCCGTAGACCAGCATCGCCAGCGGGATCAGCGCCACCGAAGGCACCGGGCGCAGCAGTTCCACCGTGAGGAAGGCGGCGGCGGCGCTGCGCCGCGACAGGCCGAGCACGATGCCGAGCGCACCGCCGGCCAGCGCGCCCAGCGCGAGGCCGAGCGCAGCACTGCCCAGCGTGAAGGCCGTGGCCGACCACAGCGAGCCGTCGGCCGCCAGCTGGGCCCAGGCGCGCGCCGCCGCGCTGGGCGCGGCCAGCGCATCGCTGCCGCGCCCGACGGTGTGCGCCCAGGCTTCGAGCAGCGCCAGCAGCGCGGCGGGAAAGGCGAGGGCGCGCCAGTGCTTCATCGCGCCGCGGCGCCTGGGCAGGTGCGGCCGCAGCCGGGGACGGGCGTGGCGCTCGCCGTCACGGCGCTTCAGTCGCGATGACCGAGATAGCCGTAGAGCTCGCGGCGCAGACGCAGGAACTCGGGGTGCTCCTTGGTCGCGAGCTGCTCGCGCGGGCGCGCGATCGGCACCTCGACCAGCGCGGCCACGCTCGGCCGGCCCGGGCCCGGGCGGGCGCGCAGCGCGACGACGCGGTCGCCCAGGTACAGCGCCTCTTCCAGATCGTGCGTCACGAACATCACCGTCAGGCCCTGCTCGCGCACGAGGCGCGCCAGCTCGTCCTGCAGCGCCTCGCGCGTCATGGCGTCGAGCGCGCCGAAGGGCTCGTCCATCAGCATCAGCGCCGGCTGCTGCGCCAGGCAGCGCGCGATCTGCACGCGCTGCTGCATGCCGCCCGAAAGCTGCGCCGGGAACTTGCGCGCGTGCTCGGCCAGGCCGACGGTGGCGAGCACGGCCGCGATGCGCGCGCCGCGCTCGGCCGCGGGCACGCCGGCGGCCTCGAGCGCGAGCGCGACGTTGCCCTGCACGCTGCGCCAGGGCAGCAGGGCGCGGCCGTAGTCCTGGAACACGAAGGCGACGGCGCGCGAGGGTGCCGTCACCGCCTGCCCCGCGCGCAGCACGCGCCCGGCGCTCGGCGCGACGAAACCGGCCGCGGCGCGCAGCAGCGTCGTCTTGCCGCAGCCCGAAGGGCCGATCACGCAGACGAACTCGCCGCGGCCGAGCGCGAGCGAGGTGGGCGAGAGGATCTCGCGCCCGCTCAGCGTGACGGCCACGCCTTCGAAGGCGAGCGGCGCGTCAGCGGCCGCAGCAGGAGCCGGGTTCAAGCCGAGGTCGGCGTGCGCATCGGTCCGCTGGCGACCGGTGCTGGCGTGCGCATGCGGGCACCCTCGCGGCAGAGCGCGTCAGCGGGCGATCAGCGTCGCGACCTTGGGTTCGCCCTTGAGCATCTCCTGGTCCTTCATCAGCCCCACCCAGTAGGCGAGCTGCTTGTCGCTGACGATCGGGCCCGGCGGCGAGATCTGGATCTTCGCCAGCACCTCCGGCGGCAGCTTGATGTACTTGCCGATGTGCTGGCGCAGGCGCGCGTCGTTGGCCGGCCTGGCGACGAAGGCGGCGGCCTCGACCACCGCCTCGCGGAAGGCCTTGGCCGCGGCCGCGTTGCGCGCCACCCAGTCGCGCCGCGCGGCATAGACGATCGTCGGTTCGCCCTCGGGCAGGAAGGTCGAGTAGTAGCTCGCCACGTAACCCGCGCCGCTGTCGACGATGCGGCTCATGAACGGGTCGGCGCTGACGACCGCGTCGAGCGAGCCGCCGCGCAGCAAGTCGCCGTGCTGCGGGAACGCGGCCTCGACGAAGTTGACCTTCCTGTAGTCGACGCCGTTCTGCTTGAGCCAGGCGCGGAAGGTCACGTGCAGGAAGGCGCCGAGCCCCGGCACGCCGATCTTGCGGCCGACGCAGTCGGCGGGCCGGCGGATGCCCGAGCCGGCGCGCGCGACGAGGCCGAAGCCGGTGATCGTCTTGCTCGTGACGCCGCCGCCGGCGACGATGACGTGGTCGAGCCCGCCGTCCACGGCCTGCAGGAACACGCTCGGCGTCGGCCCGCCGATCTGCAGCGAGTCGGCCTGCACCGCGGCCGGGATCGTGGAGTTGAGCGGGATGAACTTGGGCTCGACGTCCAGCCCGCGCTTGTCGAAGTAGCCCTCCTCCTTGGCGACGAAGACGGTCGCGAAGTCGGTGACGGCGGTGTAGCCGAAGACGATCTTGGTCGATTGCGCGCGCCCGACGAGCGGCGTGCCGATGCCGGCGGCGGCGAGCGAGGCGAGGACTTGGCGGCGATGCATCGAATGGGACTCCGATGAGTTGAACGAGCCCGTCGCGGCGAGTGCGGCGGCCGTACGCCCGGGCATCGCGGCGGGATGCCTCGGCGCAGGCTACGATGATCGCATGGCTGCCAGGATCCTGATCGGTTTTCACGCCGTCACCGTGCGTCTGAAGACGGCGCCGCAGACGGTGCTCGAGGTGCATGTCGACGCCGCGCGGCGCGACGCGCGCATGCGCCGGTTCGTCGAGCGTGCCGCCGCCGCCGGCGTCAGGGTCGTCGACGGCGACGCCGAGCACCTGGCGCGCCTGGCGCGCGGCGGCGCCCACCAGGGCGTCGTGGCGCGCGTCGAGCCGCTCGTGCCCCGGCACTCGCTCGACGACATCCTCGACGCGGTGCGCGGCGCGCCGCTCGTGCTGGTGCTCGACGGCGTCACCGACCCGCACAACCTGGGCGCTTGCCTGCGCGTGGCCGACGGCGCCGGCGCGCACGCCGTGCTGGCGCCGCGCGACCACGCCGTCGGCGTCAACGCCACCGTGGCCAAGGTGGCCAGCGGCGCGGCCGAGACCGTGCCTTACCTGATGGTGGTGAACCTGGCGCGCACGCTCGGCGAGCTGGCCGAACGCGGCTTGCGCGTGGTGGGGGCGAGCGACGACGCCGAGCGCTCGCTCTACGCAGCCGATCTGGCCGGACCTCTCGCGCTCGTGCTCGGCGCCGAGGGACGGGGCATGCGCCAGCTCACGCGCCGGCGCTGCGACGAGCTGGTGCGCATCCCGATGAAGGGCGCGGTCGAGAGCCTTAACGTCTCGGTCGCCGCGGGCGTGTGCCTGTACGAGGCGCTGCGCCAGCGCGAACGACGGGCCTGAGCGGCCCAGCCTGCGCCCGCGCAGCGGGCCGCTGGCGCGCCGGGCAGCCGGCGGCCACGGTGCGCGCCTGCAGCGCCTTCGCAGCGTCCTTGCAGCGTCCTTGCAGCGTCCTTGCAGCGCGTCCCGGCACGGCACATCCGTCACAGCGCGCGCAGCGCCGCGGCGACGGCCTCGTGGAACTGCGGGAAATCCTGCACGTCGCCATGCCCGGCGCCGGGGACGAGGACCAGCCGCGCCTTCGGCACGAGGGCCTGCAGGGCACGGCCGTGCGACGCCGCGATGACCTCGTCGCGCGCGCCGTGCACGATCAGCACCGCACCGCGCACGCCGGCCAGCGCGGCATCGGTGCGCATCGGATAGCGCAGCAGCCGCGTCGGCGCCCAGGGGTAGTGCTCGCCGGCCAGCGCCACCAGGCTGCGGTAGGGCGAAACGAGCAGTGTCAGATCGGGCTGCACCGCGGCGGCCAGGCGTGCCGCCGGCGCCGAGCCGAGCGAGCGCCCGGCCACGACGCGCAGCCGGCCGGCGTAGGGCGCGGCGACCGCGTCCCAGGCGGCGCGCACGTCGGCGTGCAGCTCGGCTTCGCTGCGGATGCGTCCGCTGCTCTTGCCGTAGCCGCGGTAGTCGAGCATGAACAGGTCGAAGCCCTGTTCGCGGTAGAACGCGGCGTCGCCGAACCAGGTCTGCAGGTTGCCGGCGTTTCCGTGCAGATAGAAGACGATGCCGCGCGCAGAAGGCAGCTTCAGGTGCAACGCGTTCAACCGGCCGCCCGGCACCTCGATCCAGCGCTCGTGCACGTCGGCGCCGAAGTCGAAGCGGTGCTGCGCCGGCAGCGGCTCGGGCAGGAAGATCACGCGTTCCTGCAGCAGGTACAGCGCCGCCAGCAGCGCGCCGTAGACGAACGCCGCCACGCCGGCGCCGGCCAGCAGCAGGCTCAGCATCGGCCGCACCGCTTCAACCCGCGAAGCCGAGTGCGCCGGCCAGCGCGCCGACTGCGATCGGCACGAGCGGGCTCCAGCGCGTGCGCAGCATGACGGCGAGCGCCAGCGCCGCCAGCGCCCAGGCGAGCGGCTCGCCGGCCGCCGGCTCGAACAGCAGCCATGAGGTGGCCAGCAGCAGACCGAGCGTGAGGGGCGCCATGCCCGAGGCGAAGGCGCGCACCGCGCGCCCGTCGCGCCGGCGCTCGCCCCAGCGCGTGGCCTGCAAGGTCAGCAGCGTGGAAGGCAGCAAGGTGCCCACCAGCGTGGCCAGCGCGCCGAGCAGGCCGCCGATGTTGAAGCCGACGACGACCACGTACAGCACGTTCGGTCCGGGCGCCGCCTGCGCCAGCGCGATGCTGTCGCCGAACTCGGCATTGCCGAGCCAGCCGCGCTCGCCGACGACGTAGCGCTGCATGTCCGCGGCCGTGCTCATCGCGCCGCCCACCGCGAGCAGCGACAGCATCAGGAAGTGGCCGAACAGCTGCAGCCAGTCTGCACCGGACAGGCCGTGCGTGCCGAACAGCCAGGCGCTCACCGCGGGGCCCGCGGCAGTCGCAGCCAGGCCGCGGCGACCGCGACGCTGCCCAGGCCGAGCACGACGCCGACGAGCGGCCGGTGCAGCACGCCCACGGCCAGCAGCGTGAACGCGCCGAACGCCGCGGTCAGCGGCCGGCCGAGCGCGTTGCCGCGCAGTGCCGTCGTCAGGCGGATCGCCGTGCTGGCCACCAGGCCGGCGGCGACGATGGCCATGCCGCGCAGTGCGCCGGCGACCCAGGCGTATTGGCGCGCCTGGGCGGCGAGCGCGGCCAGCAGCAGCACGATCAGCGCGGGCGCGAGCAGCATGCCGGCCACGGCGGCGAGCGCGCCGCGCCAGCCGCAGAAGCGGTCGCCGATCATCAGCGCGAGGTTGACCACGTTCGGCCCCGGCAGCACCTGGGCCGCCGAGAGCATCTCGAGGAACTGCTGGCGGTCGAGCCAGCCGAGCCGCTCCACGAGGTGATGCTGGGCCACCGGCAGCACGCCGCCGAAGCCGTGCAGCGCGAGAAGCGTGAAGGCGCCGAACAGCTCGCCGCAGGAGCGCGGCGCCGGGCGCGGCGCGGGCGGCTTCACGGTGCGCGGCGCGGTGCCGGCCGGCGGCGGGCGGCGGCCGGCGGCCTCACCGCATCACCTTCAGCGCCTCGGGGTTGACGAGGTTGGTGGGCGTGTTGCGGATGAAGTTGACGACGTTGTCGAAGGCGGCGCCGAAGTACTGCTCGTAGCTGTCTTGCTCGACATAGCCGATGTGCGGCGTGCACACGGCGTTCTCCAGCCGCAGCAGCGGGTGGCCCTGCAGGATCGGCTCGCTCTCGTAGACGTCGACCGCGGCCATGCCGGGGCGGCCGCGGTTGAGCGCGGCGACGAGCGCGTTGTCCTCGATCAGCTCGGCGCGCGAGGTGTTCACCACCAGCGCGGTGGGCTTCATGCGCGACAGCGCATCGAGCGTGACGACGCCGCGCGTCTCGTCGACGAGCCGCAGGTGCAGCGTCAGCACGTCGCTGGTCTCGAAGAAGGCTTGCGCGCTCGCCGCCGGCTCGAAGCCGTCGGCGGCGGCGCGTTCGCGCGAGGCCTCGCGGCCCCAGACCTGCACGCGCATGCCGAAGGCGCGGCCGTAGCCGGCCACCCGGCGGCCGATCTTGCCGTAGCCCCACACGCCCAGCGTCTTGCCCTCGAGCACCATGCCGATGCCGAAGTTGGGCGGCATCGATGCCGACTTGAGCCCGCTTTGCTGCCAGGCGCCGTGCTTGAGGTTGCCCACGTACTGCGGCAGGCGCCGCATCGCCGCCATGATGAGCGCCCAGGTCAGTTCGGCCGGCGCCACCGGCGAGCCCACGCCCTCGGCCACCGCGATGCCCAGCCGGGTGCAGGCCGCGAGGTCGATGTGCGCGCCGACGCGGCCCGTCTGCGCGATGAGCTTGAGGCGCGGCAGCTTTTCCAGCAGCGAGCGCGGGAACTGCGTGCGCTCGCGGATCAGCACCAGCACGTCGGCGTCGCGCAGGCGCACCGAGAGCTGGCCGATGCCCTTGACGGTGTTGGTGAAGACCTTGGCGTTGTAGGGCTCCAGCAGCGCGGCACAGCGGAGCTTGCGCACGGCGTCCTGGTAGTCGTCGAGGATGATGATGTTCATGGGGCGAAAGCAGCCCGCTGCGGCGCGTGAGGCGCCTGGGGGCGAACTGCGATTCTGCCCTTCAAAGCGAGACGGCGGCCCGCAGGCCGCCGTCTTGGGCAGGAGGGCTTGCGGCGCTCAGGCCTTGCGGCGGCGCGTGAGGCCAAGACTTGCGAGTGCGAGACCGATCAGCGCCACCGAGCCGGGTTCTGGGGCTTGCCCCCCAGGGAGATCGGCTGCGCGCGCGAACCGGATGTTGTCGATCGCATAGCCGGATTGTTCGAACCTCCGGAAGCTCAGCAACAGCCCGGCGATCTCATCCTTGCCGCTGTCGGTGGCGAGTCCGAAGAACTCGACGCCCGTCCCGCTATTGGTAGCGCTTCCGAGCAGGTTGCCTTTGCGGTCGTAAACCGCCAAGTCCACCGAACCGACGTCATCCAGAAAGCCGGCGTCAAACCCTACGGCAGCGATATCGGCTGCGAACAAGACGGCGATCGGACCCAGAAACAGGTCGCCGTTCGACCCGGATCCGGCAAGTATGTGACCGGCACCGGGGTTGTTTGTATCGGTAGTGACCGTCGACACCGAGTAGATCGAAGGCGACAGCGAAAGGTCTTGGCCGGACGTTGGTGATCCCGATACGCAGAGCGCGTCAGGGAATGCGAACGCACAATTCCCCACCGACTGCCCGGCGAAGAAGCCGGCGAACGAGACGCCCGCGTAACCTGGATTGGTGGTACCCGCGGCCGTCCCTTCGAAGTCGACTTTCACGGGCCCGGCGTTCGAAGGGGTGTTGAACCGGCTCAAGGACCCGGACTGCGCCGCGCCGGCCAACCCAAGGGCAACGGCGGCGGCCAGGATCTGCAGCAAACCAGACTTCATGGATCCCCCACGGCGACGTCGGAATCGAAATTGGTCAAGGTCATGCAATCGGCGGACCAGGGTGAGAAAGTCCAGGTCATTCAACAACCTAACGCACCTTCGCTGGAATGGGCTTCGCCGATTGTCAAGTCCGTCGACAGCTTGGGCCGGCCCCATGGCCAAGAGTCGTCTGCGCGGCTGTCGGAGCACAATGCCAAGCGCAGCCAACCCAACGATCACCAGGACGAAAGACCCGACACCATGCCCCTGTCCATGCACTCTGCCAGCGTCCCCGTCTTCGAGCGCATGCTCGGCAACCTGCTTAGCTGGGCTCGACAAGGCCGAGGCGCATGCCGCGGCGCGCAAGTTCGACGCCGGCAACTACCTCGGCCTGCGCCTGGCGCCGGACATGTTGCCCTTCACGCGCCAGATCCAGATCGCCACCGACACCGCCAAGGGCTGCGTGGCGCGGCTGGCTGGGCTGGAGGTGCCGAAATGGGAGGACAACGAGGCCTCGCTCGACGATCTGCGCGCGCGCATCCGCCGCTGCCTCGAGTACGTGCAGTCGGTTCCGGCGGCGCAGATCGACGGCAGCGACGCGCGCGAGATCGTGTTGCCCATGCGCCAGGGCGAGCCGCTGCGCTTTTCCGGCGAGGCCTACCTGCGCCATTGGGTGCTGCCGAACTTCTACTTCCACGTCACGACGGCCTACGCGCTGCTGCGTCACGCGGGCGTCGAACTCGGCAAGAGCGACTACCTCGGCCGCGCCTGAAGCGCGCGGCCGCGCGCCCGCAGAGCGCGCGCCTCTTCACCCGGCGAACGCACCCGCGCAGGCGGGCCCCCGCGTCCGGCCTCAGCCTTGCAGGCCGCGCCGCGCGTGCGAGACACGCGCGCCTCTTCACCCGGCGAACGGGTCCGCGCAGGCGGACCCGTACGTCCGGGTTCAGCCTTGCAGGCCGCGCCGCGCGTGCGAGACACGCGCGCCTCTTCACCCGGCGAACGGGTCCGCGCAGGCGGACCCGCACGTCCGGCCTCAGCGCTGCGCGACGCGCACGCGCGCCGGCGTCTTCGGCGCGCGGTGGGCTGCCGGGGCCTTGGCGTGCGGGCGCTGGCCGGCCGCGGCGACGCGCACGCGCGCGGGCAGCATCACGACGATGGTCTGGCCGCGCGCGAAATGCGCGCCGGCCGCGACCCGGTTCCACTCCGCCACCTGGGCCGGCGCCACGCGGAAGCGCCGCGCGACCGCGGCCACGCTGTCGCCCTTGGCCCCGGCCTTGAACGCGACACGGCGCAGCGGCGGCGTCTCGGGGGCGAGTGCGATCGCGGCGTGATCGGCCACGTGCCCCGGCACGTCGTCCGGCGCGTCGGCCGCGCGCGGTACGAGCAGCGTGGAGCCGGCCTTCACCAGCATGCGCGGCGGAATGTGGTTGTCTGCGCGCAGCTGCTGCTCGCTCGTGCCGGCCAGACGCGCTGCCTCGCGCACCCCGAGCGTGCGCGGCGCGATCCAGGCCGTCCAGCTGGCCAGCGGCCCCGGGTACACGGCGAGCGCGCGGATGAAGCGGTTGGCCGCGTCGTAGGGCAGCAGCAGTTGCGGCGTGCCGGCGGCCAGGATCACGGGCTTGTTGTGCTGCGGGTTGAGCTGGCCGAATTCCTCCGGCGAGAGGCCGGCCAGGCGCGCCGCGAGCGCGACGTCGAGGTCGCGCTCGATGGCCACGCTCAGGAAGTACGGGTGGTTGCCGAGCGCAGGCAGCTTCAGGCCGAACGCCCCGGGGTCGCGCACGATGTTCTTGACCGCCTGCAGCTTGGGCACGTATTCGCGCGTTTCCTGCGGCATGCGCTGCAGGCTGGCGAAGTCGGCGGCGAGCCCGGCGCGCTGGTTGCGCTCGAGCGCGCGCTGCACGTTGCCCGGACCCCAGTTGTATGCGGCCAGCGCGAGCTGCCAGTCGCCGAAGCGCTCGTACAGGCGCTGCAGGAAGTCGAGCGCGGCGCGGGTGGAGGCGAGCACGTCGCGCCGGTCGTCGCGGAACAGGTTCTGGCGCAGCTCGAAGTCCTGCCCCGTGGCCGGCATGAACTGCCACATGCCCGAGGCGCGCGCGCTCGACATCGCCTGCGGGTTGAACGCGCTCTCGACGAAGGGGAGCAGCGCCAGGTCGGCCGGCATGCCGCGGCGCTCGACCTCCTCGACGACGTGGAACAGGTAGCGCGCGCCGCGCTCGGTCATGCGCTGCACGTAGTCGGGCCGGGCGGCGTACCAGGCCTCCCACTTGCGTACGAGCTCGCCGTCGAGCTCGGGGATGCGCATGCCCTGGCGCAGGCGCTGCCACAGATCGACCTGCTCGGCGTCCTGCGCCGGGTCGAGCCGAGCGCGCACCGGCGCGGGGATGGCGTCGGCGGCGGTGGCCGATGCCGCCGCGGCGATTGCGTCGGCATTGGCGTTGACCTCGCGCAGCGGCGTCACGGCTCGCGCCGGCGGCGGCTCGCGCGCGGCGACCGCGGCCGCGGCTGCGCCGTCGGCGGCCTGAGGACTGCTGGCGCAGCCGCCGAGCAGGGCCAGCCAGGCGGCCAGCAGGGCGGACGCGCCGCAGGCGGCCGCGGCGCCGCGCGGGCGCCGCGGCCGCTGCGTCATCGGAATCGGTTCTTCCATTCGCGCAGGGCGGTGAACACACTCACCGCATCGTCGTCGGTGGCCCCTTGTGCGCGCGCCGAGGCGACGACCTGCGGCGCGCGGCAGCGCAAGAAGGGATTGATCTCGAGCTCGAGGCCGAGGACGGAAGGCAGCGTCGGCCGGCCGGCGGCGCGCAGCGCCTCGCAGCGCGCGCGGTGGGCGGCCAGTGCTGCGTTGTCGGGCTCCACCGCCGCGGCGAAGCGCAGGTTGGCCAGCGTGTACTCGTGCGCACAGCACAGCCTGGTGTCCGCCGGCAGTGCGGCCAGACGCGCGAGCGAGGCCGCCATCTGCGCCGGCGTGCCCTCGAACAGGCGGCCGCAGCCGGCCGAGAACAGCGTGTCGCCGGCGAACAGCAGCGGCGCGGCGGCGTCGCGCTGCAGGTAGGCCACGTGGCCCGCGGTGTGGCCGGGCACCTCGAGCACCTCGAAGCGCCGGCCGAGCAGGGCGACGACATCGCCGTCGGCGTGCGGCACGAAAGGCTCGGCGATGGGCTCGCGCGCCGGGCCGTGCACCGCCGCGCCGGGCGCCAGCCTCGTGCGCAGCGCATCGATGCCGCCGACATGATCGGCGTGGTGGTGCGTCACTAGAATGCCCGCCAGTTCGAGGCCCCGTGCGTCGAGCGCGCTGTGCACCGGTGCCGCGTCGCCGGGATCGACGACCCAGGCGCGCGCGCCGTCGTGCAGCATCCAGATGTAGTTGTCGCCGAACGCGGGCAGCGCGACCAGGTCCATGAGGCCGATGACGCAGGTGACAGGTGACAGGTGACAGGTGACGGCAGGTGACGCGGGACGAGTCGATTGTAGGGTTGGCCGCCTGGCTGCAGACCGCGCCCGGCCGCTATCTGCTCGACTGGGAGCGCGAGCGGCTCGACGCCGAGCTGAGCGACGCCTTCGGCTTCCACGCGGTCCAGCTCGGCCTGCCCGAGCTCGACGGCCTGCGCGCCAACCGCATGCCGCACCGCTGGCTGGCGGTCGAGTCGCCGCCGGCGCCCGGCGCGTCGCCCCTGCAGCCGGCGCAGGCCGGCGATGAAGCGGGCGCGCCGCTGCGCCCTGCGATCGGCCTGCACTGCGCGTTCGACGCGCTGCCGTTTCCGAATGCCAGCATCGACCTCGTCGTGCTGCCGCACGCGCTCGAGCTGGCGCGCGATCCGCACCTGGCGCTGCGCGAGGTCGAGCGCGTGCTGGTGCCCGAGGGCCGCGTCGTGATCGTCGGCTTCAACCCGGCCAGCCTGTGGGGCCTGCGGCAGAACGCCGGCCGTCTGTGGCGCGGGCTCGGTTTCGCGCGCGGGCGCGGCCCGTTCCTGCCGCCGGCGGGCGACTGGATCGGCTACTGGCGGCTGCGCGACTGGCTGCGCCTGCTCGGCTTCGAGATCGAGGCGGGCCGCTTCGGCTGCTGGCGCCCGCCCATCGCCAGCGCGGCCTGGCTCGAGCGCTGGCGCTGGCTCGACCGCGTCGGCGCGCATTGGTGGCCGGTGTTCGGTGCCCTGTACTTCATCGTCGCCGTCAAGCGCGTGCGCGGCATGCGTCTGGTGGGCGTGCTCAAGTCCGAGCGCCGCGCGCCGGTGGCGGCGCCGGCCGCCGTCGCCCGGCGCGACGCGCCGCTGGTGCGCGCGCTGCGGGCCGAGGCGCCGGCCGAGCACGAGTGCCTATGAGCGAGCGCGTCGGGATGAGCGAAGTGCAGATCTACGCCGACGGCGCCTGCCGCGGCAATCCGGGGCCGGGCGGCTGGGGCGCGTGGCTGAGGAGCGGCGCGCACGAGCGCGAGCTCTGGGGCGGCGAGCCGCTCACCACCAACAACCGCATGGAGCTGGCCGCGGTGATCGAGGCGCTGGCCTCGCTCAAGCGGCGTTGTGCCGTCGTCGTGCACACCGACAGCGCCTACGTGAAGAACGGCATCACGAGCTGGATCCACGCCTGGAAGAAGCGCGGCTGGCGCACCGCCGACGGCAAGCCGGTGAAGAACGTCGAGCTGTGGCAGCGCCTGGACCGGCTCAACGCCGCGCACGAGGTGCACTGGCGCTGGGTCAAGGGCCACGCCGGCGACCCCGGCAACGAACGCGCCGACGCACTGGCCAACCGCGGCGTCGACGAGGTGCTCGCGCGCGGCTGACGCGCAGGCTTCCCGGCGCGCGGGCCTGCGCAGGCAGGCGCGCACGTCCGGCCTCAGCCTTGCAGGCCGCGCTGCGCGTGCAAGACACGCGCAGCCCTTCGGCAGGCGAGCGGGCCTGCGCAGGCAGGCCCGCACGTCCGGCCTCAGCCTTGCAGGCCGCGCTGCGCGTGCGAGACACGCGCAGCCCTTCGGCAGGCGAGCGGGCCTGCGCAGGCAGGCCCGCACGTCCGGCCTCAGCCGCCGATGTAGTGCATCTCCACCTTGGGGCTGCTGCCGTCCAAGGGCTGCGCGGCGCCGCGCAGCTCGGAGTAGCGGTCTGCACGCTCGCCCCAGAGCAGGCCGATGGCGGCGGCGATCTGCAGGTCGCTCGCGCCGCCGCGCAGCAGCGCGCGCAGGTCATGGCCCTGCGTGCCGAACAGGCACAGGAAGAGCTTGCCCTCGGTGGACAGGCGGGCGCGGTTGCAGTCGCGGCAGAAGGCCTTGGTCACGCTGCTGATGAAGCCGACCTCGCCGCCGCCGTCGGCATAGCGCCAGCGCTCGGCCGTCTCGCCGGCGGCGGCGGGCGCGAGCGGCTCGAGCGCGAACGCGGCGGCCAGGCGCGCACGCACTTCGTCGGACGGCAGCACCTCGTCCATGCGCCAGCCGTTGCTCGTGCCGACGTCCATGTACTCGATGAAGCGCAGCACCGCGCGCGCGCCGCAGCGCTCGCGCACGTGGCGTGCCAGCGGCACGATCTGGTCGTCGTTGGTGCCGCGCTTGACGACCATGTTCAGCTTGAGCGGCGCCAGGCCCGCGGCGAGTGCGGCGTCGACGCCGCGCAGCACGTCGGCGACCGGGAAGTCGACGTCGTTCATGCGCCGGAAGACGGCATCGTCCAGCGCGTCGATGCTGACGGTGACGCGGCCGAGCCCGGCCGCGCGCAGCGCGCGCGCCTTGCGCTCGAGCAGCGAGCCGTTGGTGGTGAGCGTGATGTCGAGCGCGCCGCCCTCGGCCGTGCGCAGCGCGGCCAGCAGCGCCACCAGCGACTCGATGTCCTTGCGCAGCAGCGGCTCGCCGCCGGTCAGGCGCAGCTTGCGCACGCCGTGCGCGACGAACAGGCGCGCCGTGCGCGTGATCTCCTCGAACGACAGCAGCGAGGCGTGCGGCAGGAAGCGGTGGTCGCGGTCGAACACCTCCTTGGGCATGCAGTACGTGCAGCGGAAATTGCAGCGGTCGGTGACCGAGATGCGCAGGTCGCGCAGCGGCCGCCCGAGGCGGTCGGCGAGCCGGCCGTTCGGCGGCGCGGGGTGCTCGGGCACGCGCGGCACCGCAGCGGCGCAGCGCAGGTCGGCCAGCGGGATCACGGTCTCGCCCATGGCCGGCGATTGTGCCGCCTGCCATCCGGCACGTAGGCGCAGGGGCTGCTGCGGCAGGGCCTACTGCGGCAGGGCGGGCGGCGGCGCGGACGGCTGGGCGGCCGCGGCCGCCGCCGCGGCCGCCGGCGGCAGCGGCAGCAGCGCGGCGAGCGCGGCGGCGCTCTCGGCGCTCTCGGCGCGCCGCGCGCCGTTGTAGCGCTTGGTCCAGTAGGCCTCGCGCATGTCCTCGATGCGCACCTGCGCGCCGCTGCGCGGGGCGTGGATGAACTTGCCCTCGCCGATGTAGATGCCCACGTGCGAGAAGGCGCGGCGCATGGTGTTGAAGAACACGAGGTCGCCCGGGCGCAGATCGTCGCCGCGCACCGCCAGCAGCCCGGCCAGCCTGGCCTGCTGGTCGGCGCGGCGCGGCAGCACGAGGCCGATGCTGTTCTCGAACACGTAGCGCGTGAAGCCGCTGCAGTCGAAGCCTTCCTCGGCCGAGCTGCCGCCGCGCCGGTAGCGCACGCCCAGGAAGTTCATCGCCGACAGCACGAGCTCCGACGCGGCGTTGCGCACCTGGCGCACGATGGCGTTGGACTCGGCCGCCTCGCCGGCGCGCAGCAGGCCCTTGTCCTCGAGCAGCTTCAGCACGGCGTCGCCGCCCGCGGCGTCGGGCGCGGCGCGCACGCCCGGGCTCGCGCAGGCCGCACAGGCGGCGAGCAGCGCGGCGGCCAGGCGTCCACGCGCACCGGCAGAGCTGCAACGCAAGCGGCTCGTCATGGCAGTGCCGAGCTTAGCAGCCCAAGCTGACAAGCGGCCGGCGCGTCGGCAACCGCCCGCGGCGCTGCGACGCGCGGCCGCGCACCCGTATAGTCCCGCCGTCGCCCGGTCTGCGCGAGGTCGTCGGATGAACCGCATCGATGCGAGCCGCTCGGCGCTCGTGCTCGTGGACTACCAGGCGCGGCTGATGCCGGCCATCGCCGGTGCCGCCGACGTGCTGGCGCAGGCGCTGCTGCTGGCCGACGCGGCCGCCATTCTCGGCGTGCCGGTCGTCGGCACCGCGCAGAACCCCGAGGGGCTCGGCCCCAACGTCGAGTCGATCGGCGCACGCTGCGCACGCACGCTGGCCAAGACGCATTTCGACGCCTGCGAGGATGGTCTGCTCGAGTTGCTGGCCGGCGTACCCGAGGTCGTGATCGCCGGCTGCGAGGCCCATGTCTGCCTGCTGCAGACCGCGCTCGGCCTGCGCCGCGCCGGCAAGCCGCTGTGGGTGGCGGCGTCGGCCTGCGGCTCGCGCGTGCCGGCCGACCACGCACTGGCGATGCAACGCCTGCGCGACGCCGGCGCCACCATCGTCGCCAGCGAGATGGTGGTGTTCGAGTGGCTGCACGACTGCCGCCACCCGCGCTTTCGCGAGGTGCTGGCGTGCGTGAAGGCGCGGCCGCTGCCGGCCGCGGCGCCGGCGCTGGCCGACCGGGCGCCCGACCGTCAGCCCTCTGCAAGCGCGCGCCCCACAATGTCCCCCTCAGCGCGCGGCCCGGCCCCCTGAGGGCGGCGCGCGGCACTTGTGCAGAGACCGCATCCGTGGAGAGCCAAGCCATGACGAGTCACGCCGAGTTCTACCGACGCTCCATCGTCGAGCGCGACGCCTTCTGGGCCGAGCAGGCCGCGCTGATCGACTGGAAGACGCCGTTCACCCAGGTCTGCGACTACAGCCGCCCGCCCTTCGCGCGCTGGTTCGTCGGCGGCACGACCAATCTGTGCCACAACGCGGTCGACCGCCATCTGGCCGCACGCGCGCAGCAGAATGCCCTCATCTGGGTCTCGACCGAGGTGGACCAGGAGCGCATCTACAGCTTCGCCCAACTGCACGCCGAGGTGCGGCGCATGGCGGCGATGCTGCGCGCGCTCGGCGTGGGCAAGGGCGACCGCGTGCTCGTCTACATGCCGATGATCCCCGAGGCCGCTTTCGCGATGCTGGCCTGCACCCGCATCGGCGCGCTGCACTCGGTCGTGTTCGGCGGCTTTGCCAGCGTCAGCCTGGCCAGCCGCATCGACGACGCCGAGCCCACCGTGATCGTCAGCGCCGACGCCGGCAGCCGCGCCGGCAAGGTCATGGCCTACAAGCCGCTGCTCGACGAGGCGATCGCACTGGCCCGCCACAAGCCGGCCAAGGTGCTGATGGTCGACCGCGGCCTCGTACCCTTCGAGCGCGTGGCCGGCCGCGACGAGGACTACGCGGCGCTGCGCGCGAGATACCTCGACGCCGAGGTGCCCTGCGAATGGGTCGAAGCCACGCACCCGAGCTACACGCTCTACACCAGCGGCACCACCGGCCGGCCCAAGGGCGTGCAGCGCGACACCGGCGGCTACGCCGTGGCGCTGGCGGCGAGCATGAAGCACATCTTCCTCGGCAACGCCGGCGAGACCTACTTCAGCACCAGCGACATCGGCTGGGTGGTCGGCCACAGCTACATCGTCTACGGGCCGCTGCTGGCCGGCATGGCGACCCTCATGTACGAGGGCCTGCCGATCCGGCCCGACGCGGCCGTCTGGTGGAGCCTGGTCGAGCGCTTCAAGGTGACTTCGATGTTCTCGGCGCCGACCGCGATCCGCGTGCTCAAGAAGCAGGACCCGGCGGCGCTCAAGAAGCACGACCTGTCGTCGCTGCGCGCGCTCTTTCTGGCCGGCGAGCCGCTCGACGAGCCCACCGCGCGCTGGATCGCCGACGCGCTCGGCCGCCCGATCGTCGACAACTACTGGCAGACCGAGACCGGCTGGCCGATCCTGGCCCTGTGCAACGGCGTCGAACCGACGCCGAGCAAGTTCGGCTCGCCCGGCAAGGCGGTCTACGGCTACGACGTGCGCCTGATCGACGAGCACAGCGGCGCGGAGCTCACCGGCGTCAACGAGAAGGGCGTGGTCGCCATCGAGGGTCCGCTGCCGCCGGGCTGCATGCAGACGGTGTGGCGCGACGACGAGCGCTTCGTGCAGACCTACTGGAAGAGCATCCCGGGCCGGCTCGTCTACAGCACCTTCGACTGGGGCATCCGCGACGCCGACGGCTACTACTTCATCCTCGGCCGCACCGACGACGTCATCAACGTCGCCGGCCACCGCCTGGGCACGCGCGAGATCGAGGAGAGCATCTCGAGCCATCCCGCGGTGGCCGAGGTGGCGGTGGTGGGCGTGGCCGACGCGCTCAAGGGCCAGGTCGCGATGGCCTTCGCCGTGCTCAAGGACCCGGGCCAGGCCGACACGCCCGACAAGGCGCTCGCGCTCGAGGGCGCGGTCATGAAGCGGGTCGACGAGCAGCTCGGCGCCGTGGCGCGGCCGGCGCGCGTGCGCTTCGTCACCGCGCTGCCCAAGACGCGCTCGGGCAAGCTGCTGCGGCGCGCGATCCAGGCCGTGTGCGAGGGGCGCGACCCGGGCGACCTGACGACGATCGAGGATCCGAGCGCGCTGCAGCAGATCCGCGAGCGCGCGGCGCCGGGCTGACTCGTCGCGCCGGGATGCCGGCGGGAAGAAGGGGGTGCAGGACATGATCCGTTCCTTCACGCGGCACATGCGCGGCCGCTTGCGTCCGGTGCAGCGGATCGCGGCGTGCCTGCTGGCACTGGCCGCCCTGGCTGCGGGCCAGGTCGCCCAGGCCCAGCCGGCCCGGCCGCGCATCGACAAGGCGGCCGACCTGCCGCGCTTCAGCTACAAGGTCGACGGCCCGCTCGAGGACATCGTCAGGACGCCCGAGCGCTTCGCGCCGTTCGCCGCCGCGCTGCGGCGCGACGTCGAGTCGGTGCTCGACGGCTACGAGATCCCCGACAAGGCGACCCGGCGCGGCCTGCTCAACGAAGTCGCCGTGCTCGACTTCCTCGACGGCCGCTACGACGCGGCGCTGGCGCGTGCCGAGGAGGTGAGGGCGCTGCAGGACAAGCCCGCCGACAGGCTGCTGTCGGGGCTGCGCCTGCGGCTGATGGCGCAGGCGGCGAAGGCCGTCGGCCGGCGCGACGGCGACGCGTACCGCAGGGCGGTTGCCGTCGGACTGAAGCAGGCGCTGGAGCCGCTGCCGTTCGACGTCGTCGCCAACGACGTGCGCGAGCTGAAGGCCAGTGCCGAGCTGAGCGGCGAGGCGCTGGCGCTCGGCCGGGTGCGCGAGGTGCTGCAGCCGATCGCCACGCGCACCGGCGAGCTGAGCTCGGAGTTCGCGCCCGGCCTGCTCCATGCGCGCTTCGCGTTGACGGCGTCGCTGCCGCTCAAGCAGACCTTCATCGAGGGCTTCGGCGCCTACCTCGACGCGCACCGCGTCGTGAAGCAGGACATCTGGGCGGCGCGCGACGTCGCGCTCGAGCCCGGGCGCAAGCTCGCGCCGGTGCGCATCGCGGTCTGGGACAGCGGCGTCGACACGGCGCTGTTCGGCGCGCAGGTCGCCAAGGGTGCCGGCGGCAAGCCGCTGGCGATCGCCTTCGACCGCTTCTCGAAGCCGTCGTCGCAGCGCCTGGCGCCCCTGACGCCCGAGGTGCGCGCCCGGCTGCCGCAGATGACGGCGCGCACCAAGGGTTTCTCGGACCTGCAGTCGAACATCGACAGCCCGCAGGCCACGGCGGTCAAGCAATGGCTGTCGACGCTGCCGCCGGCGGCCTACAAGCAGGCCATCGAGGAGCTCGGCATGATCGGCAACTACGAGCACGGCACGCATGTCGCGGGCATCGCGCTCGCCGGCAATCCCTATGCGCGGCTGGTGGTGGCGCGGATCGAGTTCGACTACCGTCTGCAGCCCGACCCCTGCCCGAGCCGGGCGCAGGCACTGGCCGATGCCGCGGCGGCGAAGAAGACCGTCGCCTTCCTGCGCGCGCAGAAGGTGCGCGTCGTCAACATGAGCTGGGGCGGCGACGTCGGCAGCATCGAGAGCGCGCTCGAGCAATGCGGCATCGGCACGACGCCCGAGCAGCGCAAGGCGCAGGCGCGCGCGCTGTTCGAGATCCAGAAGACCGCGCTCACCGAAGCCTTTCGCGGCGCGCCGGAGATCCTGTTCGTCACCGCCGCCGGCAACACCAACAACGACCCCGGCTTCGTCGAGGACGTGCCGGCGGCGATCGTGCTGCCGAACTTGCTGACCGTCGGCGCGGTCGACCTCGCCGGCGACGAGGCCGGTTTCACGAGCTACGGTGCGGTCGTCAAGGTGCACGCCAACGGCTACCAGGTGGAGAGCTTCCTGCCGGGCGGGCAGCGCGTCGCGCTGTCGGGCACGTCGATGGCGGCGCCGCAGGTCACGAACCTCGCCGCCAAGCTGCTGGCCGTGAACCCGAAGCTGACGCCGCAGGACCTCGTGCGCATCATCGTCGACACCAGCGAGAGTACGGCCGACGGCCGCCGCCACCTGATCTACCCGAAGAAGGCGCTCGCCGCGGCGCGCTCCTGAAGCCCGCGCTCGCGTGGGGCGGCCCATCACCCCGATGGGGGCACCGGCGATGGCGATGGCGGCGCGCGCGCGGCCTCGCCATATTGGCGGCGTCGCGCGTTCGAGGAGTCGCCGGATGTTCACCAACACGGAACGCCGCAGGCTGTTGGCCTGGCTGGCTTCGCTGGCCGGTGCGCCCGGCCTGACCCATGGCGCCGCCGTGCCCGCCGCCGTGCCCGCCGCCGTGCCCGCCGCCATGTCGGCGCCGGCGTTGACGCTGGCGCGCGAAGCGCCGCACGACATCGATCCGGCGGGCTGGCTGGTGAGCGAGAAGTACGACGGCGTGCGCGCACACTGGGACGGCGCCACACTGCGCTTTCGCAGCGGCCTGTCGGTGGCCGCGCCCGACTGGTTCACGCGCCGCCTGCCGGCGCTGCCGCTCGACGGCGAGCTGTGGTGCGGCCGCGGCCGCTTCGAGGCGCTCGTGGCGACGGTGCGCCGCACGCAGCCCGACGACGACGCGTGGCGCGCGCTGCGCTACATGGTGTTCGACCTGCCCGCTGCGCCGGGGCCGTTCGAGGTGCGTGCCCGGCGTCTCGTGTCCATCGTGCAGGCGCAGCGCTTCGAGGCGCTCGCTGCGGTGGCGCAGCAGGCGCCGGCGGACCGCGCCGCGCTGGCAGCCCTGTACGCCGAGGTGCTGCGCGCCGGCGGCGAGGGCCTCGTGCTGCATCGTGCCGACGCGCTCTGGCGCCCCGGGCGCAGCGGCGCGTTGCTCAAGCTCAAGCCGGAACAGGACGCCGAAGCGCAGGTGCGCGCGCACCTGCCCGGGCGGGGGCGGCTTGCCGGCCGGGTCGGCGCGTTGCGCGTGCGCACGATGCAGGGCGTCGAGTTCGTGCTCGGCAGCGGCATGACGGACGCGGATCGCGCTGCGCCGCCGCCGGTCGGGAGCTGGGTGACCTATACGTACAGAGGGCATACCGCGCGCGGCGTGCCGCGCTTCGCCGCCTATCGGCGCCAGCGCCTGCTGTAGCGGCCGGCGCGCGGCCTGCGGTCCAGGGCTCGCCGCTTCGTCGCACCGGTGCGCGGCAACGGCGCGCTGTCGGGTCTCCGTGCGGTCCTGTCCACGTTGCCGTCCACCCCGGCACGGCCCGATCGCCCGATATAGAGGCGGCGCTATATGCCAAGGGCCGATGATTGATTGGACGGCAGCGACGTCGGCTTCCTAAAGTGCCGGCACGGCGATCATGCGACACCGAAGCTGCCCATCGGTCGGCCACGCCAGGGTGGCCCGGTCGTCATTGCCCGCCGCGATCTGCGCCGCCTCTTCCGCGCATCCACGGAAGGCGGCCTTGGGCAGAGCCGAGCAGGAGAAACGACATGGTTGATGTGTATGCCAGGAACCAGGCCACCAGCGCCGAGGAAGCCGCCAAGATCGTGCCGCGCGCCGAGTTCAGGGTGTTCGGCCAGGGCGTGATCGCGACCGTGCGCGCCCAGATGTACAACGGCAAGACGGTGCTGCAGCAGGCGCGGCGCATGCCGGCCGAGACCTACTTCCTGTCGGCCCAGACCAACGACGCCAACGTCAAGGTGCGCGACGGCCTGCTCGACATCAAGCTCAAGGTCGGCCAGACCCCCGAGGGCTACGAGATTTTCCAGCCGGCGGGCAAGTTCAAGTTCCCGCTCGCGCGTGCCGAACTGGCCGCCATCCTGTCGCACCTGAAGGTGAGCATGGCGCTGGAGCAGGACAGCTGCACCTTCGAGCAGTTCGTCGAGATGGCGCGCGCGCATCCGGCCCTGCGCGTGGTGCAGGTCGAGAAGATGCGCTACGGCTTCACGATCGACGGTGTGATCTGCGAGTACGCCCAGGTCTGGTTCAACGGGGCCATGGTCGAGAGCGCCTGCGCCGAGAGCGAGAACTACGCCGGCATGAAGCAGGTCGTCGCCGGGCTGGGCATCGACGAGCTGCCCAACACGAACTACCTGCGAGCCGCCAAGCGCGTGGTCGGCCTGCTCTGAGCGCAGGCGCGCCGCGGCAGCGCGAAGCGAGTGGCCGTCGTGGTCGTCCCCCAATCCCTGCCCCGGGCGTGGGCCGACTTCGGGCTGCCGCCGCGCCGCGGCGACCTGTGGGGCGGCTTCGCCGCCATGCTGGTGGCGCTGCCGGCGGCCATCGGCTTCGGGGTCGCGGTGTTCTCGGCGATCGGGCCGGCACATGCCGTGCACGGCGCCTTCGCCGGCATCGTGGGCACGGTGGTCATCGGCTGCGTCGCGTCGCTGTTCGGCGGCACGGCGCGGCTGGTGAGCGCGCCTTGCGCGCCGGCCGCCGCCGTGCTGTCGGCCTTCGCGCTCGAGATGGCGGCGGGCGGCGACGCGCCGGAGACGATCGCGCTCATGCTGGTGATGATCGGCGTGCTCGCCGGACTGATCCAGGTGGCGCTGGGCTTCATCGGTGTCGGCCGGCTGATCAAATACATCCCGTATCCGGTGGTCAGCGGCTACCTCACGGGCGTCGGACTGATCATCATCGGCAGCCAGCTGCCCAAGCTGCTCGGCCTGACCGCAGCCGGCAGCTGGTGGGGCAGCCTCGTGGCGCCGGCGGCCTGGGACTGGCGTGCCATCGCCATCGGCGCGGTCACGGCCGGCGTCGTGCTCGCCGGAACGCGCCGGTCGTGGCGGTTGCCGGGCGCGATCGTCGGCATCGGCGCCGGCATCGCGGTCTACGCCATGCTGGCGCTGGCCGACCCCGCGCTGCGCACGCTGCAAGACAACACGCTGGTGCTCGGGCCGCTGGGCGCGACGGTCGGCGGCTTCGTAGACGCCTTCGTCGAGCGCTGGGGCCACATCGGCCAGACGCGGGCGCGCGACCTGCTGGGCCTGGCAGGCAGCGCGGTCACGCTGGCGGCGCTGCTTTCGATCGACACGCTCAAGACCTGCGTCGTGGTCGACCGGCTGACGCACTCGCGCCACGACTCCGACCGCGAGCTGATCGCGCAGGGTCTGGCCAACGTGGCGTCATCGGCCTGCGGCGGCATCTCGGGCGCGGGCACGATGGGCCCCACGCTGGTGGCGCTCAAGAGCGGCGCCGAGACGCGCGCGACCGGCCTCGTGCAGGCGCTGTTCGCGCTCGTGGCCGCGCTCATCCTCGGTTCCTTCGTGGCCTGGGTGCCGGTGGCAGCGCTGGCCGGCATCCTGATCGCGATCGGTTGGCTGATGATCGACCGCGAAGCGCTGCGCCTGGCGCGCTCGCGCACGACGGTGCTCGACTTCTGCGTCGTCGCCGCGGTGGTGGCAGCGGCGGTGACGGTGGGCCTGATCGCCGCGTCGGCCGTCGGCGTGCTGCTGGCCATGGTCCTGTTCGTGCGCGAGCAAAGCCGCGCCAGCGTCGTGCGCCACCGGCTCGGCCTGGCGCAGGCGCCGTCCACCTGGCACCGGCCCAGCGCCGAGCTCGAGGTGCTGCGGCAGCGCTCCGCCGAGGCCGTCATCTTCGAGCTGCAGGGCAGCTTGTTCTTCGGCAACACCTACAAGCTCAACGCCGACCTCGAGCAGGAGGTGCAGCGCCGCCGCTTCGTCATCGTCGACCTCAAGCGCGTGCGCTCGGTCGACGTGACGGCCGTGCAGGCCTTCGCCCAGATGATCGACGCCATGCGTGCGCGCGACGCCCGCCTGCTGCTGTGCGCCGCGCCGGGGCAGCGGCAGGAACCCGCCCTGTGCAGCCTGTTCGAGCAACTGTCGCTGCTCGACCCGGCCGGCAAGACGGTGCGCCTGTTTCCCGACCTCGACGGCGCGATCGCCTACGTGGAAGAGCGGCTGCTGCGCGGCAGCGAGCTCACGGCGCTCGACGAGGCACCGCTCGGGCTGCGCCAGATGGAGATGTTCGCCGGCTACAGCGACGAGACGCTGGCCGACCTCGAAGCGGCCATGCAGGTGCGCCGCTGCGCCCCCGGCGACGTGATCTACGCGGCCGGCAGCCCGGGCGAGGAGCTGTACTGGGTGCGCTGCGGCGCCGTGCGCCTGATCTCGCCGGCGGGCGACACGTCGCCGCGGCAGGTGGCCGGCTTCGGGCGCGGCGACTATTTCGGCGGCCTGGCCTTTCTCGACAACGAGCCGCGGCCCAACGACGCCGTGGCCGTCACCGCCACCGAGGTCTACGTGCTGTCGCGCAGCGACTTCGAGGCCATTGCCCGCAAGCACCACAAGCTCGCCTTCAACATCACGGCCACGGTGGCGCGCACGCTGGCCATGCGCCTGCGGCGCACGCAGATCCAGCTCGCGGCGCTGCAGGAGAACTAGCGCTGCGCGCGCCCCGGCAGCGCGATGCGCTCAGCCTCCGTCCGCCACTTCCTTGGCGATGGCGGCGGCCCGGCGGTGCAGGAAGGCGACGAAGGCTTCGGTGGCCTTGGACATCGGCCGGCTGTGGTGCCAGCACAGCAGGATGCGCCGCACGAGATCGCGCGCGCCCAGCGGCACCGAACTCAGCCGGCCCGAGCGGATCTCCTGGCTCACGGCCAGGCGCGACACGATCGAGACGCCGAGCCCGGCTTCCACCGCGCGCTTGACGGCGCTGATGTTGCCCAGCTCGCGCACCATCAGCGGCCGCACGCCGGCGTCGGCGAGCGCCTCGAGCACGTGCTCCGAACTTGCCGAGCCGCGCTGCGTCAGCAGCAGGGTCATCTGCGCGAGCTGCTCGATGGGTACCCGCTCCAACTGGGCCAGATAGTGCCCGGCGGGAACGACGAGCGTCAGCTCGTCTTGGAGGAGCGGCCGCACGGCGATGCGCTTGTCGGTGACGGGGATGCCTTCGGCCACGAGCGCGCAATCGACCTCGCCGTCGGCCAGCAGCTCGAAGACGCGGCGCGCGCGCTCGATGCAGACGCTGACCTCGATGCCGGGCTTGTCGCGGCCGAAGTGGGCAAGCAGTTCGGGCAGCAGGTAGCTGCCCACGGCCTGGCTCGCGCCGATCGTGAGGCGGCCGATGCGCGCCTGCAGCAGGTCGGCCAGCTCCTGCTCCATCGCGGCCAGACGGGCGGTGATCTCCTCGGCAGCACGCAGCACGATCCGCCCCTGGGCCGACAGCGAGATGTGCTTGCCGTTGCGGTCGAACAGCTGGGTGTTCAGCTTGTGCTCGAGCGCCTGGATCTGGGCGCTGACCGCGGGCTGCGTCAGGTGCAGCGCTTCGGCACCGCGGGAGAAGCTGTTGAGGGTCGCCACCGTCGTGAAGGTGCGCAGCTGCGCCAGCGTCACCATCGTCGCAGTCCTTCCCCGCTGCTGGTTGGATGCAGACTATACGGTCACGCTCCATCCTGTGCGTCGGGTGCGCAACGAAGCCGCGAAGACGCCTGCCCGTCCTTGGGCCCGGTGGGTAGGTGGGCGGGCTGCACCCGAGACTCCCGACAGGCTCAGGGGCCGCGGCGCGGCGCGCCGACGCGTCGTCGGGCTCCGGGCCGGCGCGCTGTTCACCGGCGCGTGCAGAACGCCTCGCCAAGCCGGGAAGCCGGCCCGAGCGCTACTCGACGCAATCGAAGACGAATGCCGCCGCGCTGTCGACCAGGCGCGCAGTCCGCTCGATCCGTCTGCATTCCGCGTCGGCCAGCATCTGCGCCTCGGTGAGCGTGAATGCGCGCTGCGAATAGATCATCGGGTGAACGCCTGCCTTGGCTGCGTCGACGGGCGCAGTCGCACAACCGGCGCAGGACAGTGCCACGGCGGATCCGACGGCGATCAAGACTCTTCTATGCATGGCTGGCCCCGGACAGGACGAAGTGACCAAAGGCTCTCGGATCCGGCCATTCGGGCTCGACACTGGCTGCCGCATCGAAGCGCCTCTTGCCCTCTGCCTCGTCACCGCGCGCGCGGCGCTTGCACCGTGTCGCGGAACGCATAGAGATAGCCGATCGCCAGCGGCACGAGGGCAAGCAGCCAGCCGATCGCGCGGCGCTGCGCGACGATTTCCAGCTCCATCGAGGTGCGGTCGCCCTGGCGCAGGTTGGCCGTCTGCAGCTGTGCGCCCTGGCGGCCGTCGAAGCGAGCCAGCTCGACGCGCGGCAGGAATTCCTTGCGCCCGGGCCGCGGCAGTTGTTCTCGCACCGCATGCACCATGTCCGCCTGCGGAAGCGTCACCGTGACGCGGTACTGGCCGATGGCGGCTTCCTGCGTATTGACGAATGCATGGCGCAACAGCCTGCTGCCCGCCGGGAACGTGGACTTCTGGCCTTCCTCGGGCTTGGGCTGGTACATCACGCCGCTCACGCGGAATTCGAATGCGAGCTTCAGGTCCGCCCCGGCACCCTCGGGCACGACGATGTCGACGAAGGCCTGCCGCCCGGCCTTCCCGGCTTCGATCGTGATGCCGGGCGGGGCGGGAGCGAGGCGTAGGTCGCTCAGCGCCGCGAAGCCGACCGGCAGGCGAACCCGGCCGGCTCGCGCACCGGTGAGCACGACCTCGGCGCGGGCCTGCGCCGCGCCGTCGTCGGCCACGTCCAGGCGCGTCTGGTAGCTCCGGATCTCGACCGCCGCGTCGGCGCAGCCGAAGGCCAGGCAAGCCGCGACGGCAAGCGCTGCGCGGCTCATGGCGCGACGGCCCAGAACGACGGCGTCAGCCCGATCCAGTTGAACCAGGTCATCGCCGACAGCACCAGCAGCAGCACGCCGATCGTGCAGGTCGTCATGCCGTACTTGAAGTTGTCGGCCACCGAGTACTGGTTGGTCGAGAACAGGATGACGTTGGGCTTGCCGCTGATCGGCAGCCCCACGACCCAGTCGATGCACAGCGCGGCGGGCAGGGCGAACGAGATCGGGTTCCACCCGAGCGCCTTGGCCAGCGTGATGATGACGGGGATCATGATGAGCGAGCGCACCGTCTTCGACGTGGTCAGCAGGTGGCTGTACATCATCACGGCGATCACGATCGTGTAGGACACGCCGAAGGGCACGCTCTTGAGATCCATCCCGCCGAAGAGCTGCCTGACGGCCCAGGCGGCCGCGCCGGTGTCGTCCAGCGCCAGGCCGCCCGCATAGGCGCCGGCGCTGAAGATCAGCAGGTGCCAGGGGATCTCGGCCTCGGACCATTGCAGCACGCCGTAGCGCGGGAACAGCGCCAGCACGGCGCCGAGCAGCGCCGCGAACGGCGCGCTGATCTCGACGCCGAACCAGCGCATGTGGAAGATGTCGGTCATCCACAGCGCCAGCACGACGGCGAAGATGGCAATCGACTTCTTCTCCTCGCCCGACAGCGGCCCGAGCTGCGCGTACTGCTGCCGGACCACGTCCAGTCCGCCGGCGAGCTGCGGCTGCTGCTGATCGCGGGGGATGCGGAAGATGACCTTCTGCCCGATCCACCACATGATCAGCATCGTCACCACCGCCAGCGGCGTGCCGACCTTGACCCAATCCATGTAGTACACGCGCTGGTCGGCCATCGTCTGGATCAGCCCGACCGCGATCAGGTTGGCCGCCGAGCCCGTCATCGTCATCGACGAGAGCACCGAGATGCAGCACAGGTTCAGAAGCAGCAGATTGCGGCCGAAATTGTTGTTGCTCTCCTCGGTGGCGCCGTAGATCGCGCCGACCACGACGATGATGGGCAGCGTCATCACCGCGCGCGCGGCGGTGGCCGGGATCAGCGGGGCCAGCGCCATGTGCAGGATGACGAAGGCGAGCAGGGCCCACGACGCCTTGCGCCCGAACCTCAGGATCAACCACAGCGCCAGGCGCTTGGCGAGCTTGACCTTCACCAGCATGGAGCTGAGGATGAAGGCGAGCAGATTCAGCCAGATCACGTCCATGCCCAGCACGTACATGATCGTCTTGTCGTTCGCCACGCGCGTGATGAGCAGCAGGAACATCAAGACGAGCGACGTCACGTAGGTCGGAAACGGCTCCGTCACCCACCACACCAGCGCCAGCGCGAAGCAGGCGGCGCCCGCCTGCGCCGCGGCGCTCAGGCCCGCGCCGGGCGGCAGGTAGAGGATCAGCAGGAAGGCCAGGATGCCGCCGGGGAAGCCGAGATAGCGCATCCAGCGCTCGGAACCGCTCTGCGCCGGACGCGCCTTCGACGACAGCGTCATCTTGTCCATTCCCAGAAGCTCGAGCAGCTTCCGGTTCTGGACGGACGGGGCGGCGGCGGGGTTGGAGGACATGGCGGGCGGCCGGCGGTCGGACAGGCGCTCAGGCCTTCCAGTTCCGGTACGGGTTCTTCAGGAGGTTCGAGTTGAAGTACCGGGGGTCCGAAGACACTTCACGCACCGCCCAGCGCGGGAGCTCGAACGTCTCGTCCTCTGCTTGCAGTTCGATCTCGGCCACGACCAGCCCGTCGTTGTCGCCGTGAAAGACGTCGATCTCCCAGGTCTTCCCGCCGTGCACTTCCTTGTGCCGGTGTTTGTCGATCAGCGGCTGCTCGCAAAGGTTGTCCAGCAAGATCCCCGCGTCTTCGACCGGAATCGGGTACTCGAACTCCGAGCGCGTGAGGCCGACGCTGACGCCCTTGATCGTCAGTTTGGCGCGGTCGCCCTCGATGCGCACGCGCACGACGCGCTCCTTCTGGCTGTTCAGGTAGCCCTGCTTGAAGTGCGTGCCGGCGTCGGCCGCCTGCCACAGCGCCTTGTTCACGACGTACTTGCGTTCGATTTCCTTGCCCATGATGCGTTTCCCTTCGTCGCGCCGTTCCGGCTCACTGCGGACCTCATGCGCCGGCGTTGTCCCCTCGTATCGGCCCGATGGGCCTTGCGGCTCACTGGAGCGCCGTCTCCAGCGGCGGAACGACCTGCTTCTTGCGGCTGAGCACACCGGGCAGCCAGGCCGAATTGCCTTTGGGCTCGACGCCGAGCGCGGTCTTCACGACGCCCGGATCGTCCGAAACGACCAGCATGTCGGTGTTCTCCTTCATGATGTCGGTGAGCATCAGGAAGACGCTGTGGTAACCCTCGGACTTCTTGTACTGCTCCATGGCCTTGATCAGATCGGGCTTCATGGGCGAAACGGTGTCCAGATCCATCAGTTCGAGCTGACCGATCGCCACCTTGCGGCCGCCCATCACGAAGGTCTTCATGTCGCGCTTGAGCAGGGTCATCGGCGCGACCGCGGCGATGGCGGACTTCACCTCGAACATCTTGATGCCGAACGAGTGCATGTCGTCGACTCCCGCCAGCTTGGCCAGCCTGGCGGCGGCGCTGTAGTCCTCGTTCGTCGTGGTCGGCGACTTGAAGACCAGCGTATCGGAGAGGATGGCGCCGAGCATGCCCCCGGCAATCGCCGGCGGAATCGCAACGCCGGCAGCGTCGTACATCCTGGTGATGATGGTCGCGGAGCAGCCGAGCGGGAAGATCCAGGTTTCGATCGGCTTCGCGGTCGAGATCCCGCCCAGCTTGTGGTGGTCGACGATCGCCAGCAGGTCGGCCTTCTTCAGATCATCGGGCGCCTGGCTGTATTCGTTGTGGTCGACCAGGATCACCTGGCGCCCGGCCACGCTCGTCTGCACCGGCGGCGCCTGCAGCTTGAAGCGCTCCAGGACGAGCTGCGTTTCGGGTTCCGGCACGCCCTGAGCCGCGGCGACCGCCGGCAGGCCCTGCTGCGACTTCAGGTAGGCAACGGCAATGGCCGCCGTGATCGCGTCGGTGTCGGGGTTCTTGTGGCCGATGACCACGATCGGATCGGCCGCGAAGGCCGCCAGGCCAAGCAGCAAGCCGAGCGCGGCGGCGAGGTTTCGGAAGACGCGTTTCATCGAAGGACTCCTTGCGTGAGGACACATCGCGTGCGCGCACCGAGCCGCGGCGCGGCGCGCTGCCGCCCGCGCCGCGCCGGCGCCTGGTGGACGCCTATTCGCCTACGTTCTTCGCCCCCGGCCAGCGGTACAGCTGCGGGTTGCCGTTGGCGTCCAGCGGGCGCTTGTCGGCTTCGGTGACCATCGCTTCCTCGTAGGCCAGGATGGCGCCGCCGACCAGCGGAATGGATTGCGCCCGCCCCTTGAACGCGATCGAGCTCTTGGCCTTGCCGTCGGCATTCGCCGCCCAGGTCTGGAGGATTGCAGGCACGCCGGGGAATCGGGCATCCAGATCGGCCAGGCTCTTGACATCGGCAAACGGCGTGTTGTCGGCCACGAAGATCGCTTGCATCCTGGCGCCGGCGTCGTCGGCGACGTTCAGCGAGCCGATCAGGCGGCCCTTGACCACGCTTCCGCGCGGCAGCGCCGGCCCGAGCACGATCGCCTTGAGGTTGCCGGTTCCGGCGATGAGCGTATGCGGCACGGAGCCGAAGTTCGCCGGAACGGGCAGGTACTGCACGTAGCTCGGCCCGCCGTCCTTCTGCTCGAGCTCCATCAAGCCGGTCGCTCGATTGACCGCGTACTTCGCGATCGTTCCTGCCGGCATCTCGATCACGACGTTGTACGTGCCGTCGGTGTTGCGCGGGTCGTAGCCGCTGAGGAAGTTGCGCTCGCCCTTGAGCACGGAGGCGAACGGCATCAGCGTGCCCTCGGCTCGCGCGCTCTGCGGCAGCGTCGCGGCGCCCAGCAGCAGCGATGCGCTCAACGCCAGAACTGCAGTCGAAATCCTGTTCATGATTCGTCCCTTCGCATCGTCGTTCGGTCGAAGCGCGTGCTTCACGACGGGTCGTCGCTGTGAGCGGCCGCACCCTTCTTCTTGCCCTTGGCCGGCTTGGCCAGCGCAGCCTCCTCTTCAGGCGTCATGACCTTGGGCGTCGTGGCGACGGCGGCGCCGGGCGCGGCCGCCGGCACGGGCGCCGGCTGCACCGCCGCCGGCGGCGCGCCGACGGTCGGGCGCGCGGCTCCGGGCAGGGGCTTCTCCGCCGAAACCAGAGCCGGACTGTCGCCCAGGACGGTCAGGTGCGGACGCGTCTTCTTCACCGGGTCGTCGTACTCGACCTTCGGATCCTTGAGGAGCTGTTCCTTGAGGCCGGGCGGCGCATATTCGATCAGGTAGAGCACCGGACCCCAGCTCGCGTCACCGGGGTCGACCGCTTCGCGGATCACGCGTGCCGCGGCGATGAGCTGCTCGGGCGTGCGGTCGGTGTTGTGCTTCGAGTAGCGGCCGGACTTGTTGCTGATCGTGTAGCTGTTGGAGTCCTTGTCGTAGAGGATCTCGCCGCTGATGCGGCCGGGTCCGCCCGCGAGCAGCGACGGATGGCCGTAGCTTTCCTTCGTCCCCGGCTTCATGTTGCGTCCGTCCTCCGGACGCACCGCCGGCTTGGTGTAGACGCGGCCGTAGGGATGCTTGATGCCGGGCATCAGGGCGATGCGCCCCTGCGCGTCCATCACCCAGTCGTAGTCGTCCTTGACGAAAAGGACCGCGGGGAACTCCTTCGATGCGGCCTGCATGTACGGGTTGATCAGAACCTTGCCTGTCGGGTCGGTTTCGTAATGCTTGATGTAGGCCGGCGACGACGCCATCCCGTACAGACGGTCGAGCGCGTTCACGCCCGACCCGCTCGGGACGGCGGCTGTGCCGATCGGGCGCTTCATCACCTTGCGCACCTTGGAGCCGCCCCACTTGTCGCCATCGGCGCCGACGAGCCCGCCGAGTTCGCCCTGCATGACCTCGAGCATGAACTGCTCGCCGGCCGCATGGGCCTTCTGTGCGGTGTAGAGGCCGACGCCGTCGTAGCCGTAGGAGATGTCGAACAGATAGGGTGCGGCGCCATCGGCCGAACTCCACGCCTCCATCTCGATCGCGCAGGGACCGACTTCGGGAAGCACGAGATCACCCGGCTTGACCTTGTACGTGTAGACCTTGGTCTCGACCAAGGGCGTGTCCGCCGGCCGGCCCAGAGCCAGCAGTTCCGGCATGTACTTGGCGAAATCGCCCAGCGTGAGCTTGCCGAGGGACTCGCGCGGAACCGAGAACGCGGCGTCCCGCTCGAGATAGCTGCCCAGCTTGCCGCCCGGGTTGATGCCGACGCTCTCCTTGCCGGAAACCTCGGCCTTGGCACCGGCGACTTCGAGCGGCGTGCTCAGCATCCGCACCACGTCCTCGTTCATCGCCTTGACGGTCACCGTGACGTTGGGGTTGGGTTTGCCGTCCTTGAAGCGCTGCGTGATGCGCACCAGATAGCCCTTGCTCCACAGGAACTGGTCGCCGGTGTCGTAGTACAGCTTGTTGTACATCTCGAACTTCAGCGGATCCTGGGCCTTCTCGGTCACCTTGAACCCATGCTTGGCCGCGGCGGACTTCAGCCGCGCCCACAGATCCTTGAAGCCGGCCGCCACGCCGGACTGCGTCTTGGACGGGTCGACCAGGAACTTGTATTCGCGCCCGTCGATCTGGTTCAGCGCCGGTGCCGGGTAGGACGCGACGGTTCTCGCGTACACGGCGGACGGTTCGTTCGCGGCGCGGATGTCGCCGCCGGCCATTGCCAGCATCACCGCCGTCGCCAGGCATGCGGAGAGCTTGAAACGCGGGTGTCTCATTTCGCTTATCCCTTCAACATCGATTGATCGTCCGGTCGGCGCCAGCAGGCCGCGCCTCGGTCAGAAGTCGTATCTCAGCCCGATGCCGAAGATGTGCGGATCGTTGCCGGGCAGGGGCTTGTACTTGACATCCAGGGCCTCGAACTGACCTTGCGCCTTGGCGTCGTTCTTGATCTGCAGCCAGTACGTGAAGAGGGTCGTGTTGCGGTCGAACGGGTAGTCCAGTTGCAGACCGTTCATGCTCAGACCATCCTGCGCGCCGCTCGACGTCGCACTCGACTTGCCGAAGCTGCCCTTGAGGACGACCGGGCTCAGCCGGTACGTGCCCGACAGCACGTAGTTGCTGGTGGCCTTGCCCAGATGGTTGTTGAGCTTGCTGTAGGCGCCGCCGATCGTGGCGTCGCCGAACCTCGCGCCCAGGGTTGCCTTCAGACCCGTCATGTCGGCGCCCAGCGCGGCGAAGTTCTTCTGCTTCTCGTACGCGATCCCGGCCTGGTACGTCCCGTCGAAGTACTCGAGCGAGGCGCCCGACACCGGCTTGGTATAGGCGGTTATGGTCTGCTGCTCGTCGGCGGCGTAGGCCAGCTTCGCCTGCAGGTTCTTGAACCGCGGGCTCCAGTACTGGAACACGTTGGTCTGGCGCGTGTGGATGCTGAACCAGGGCGAGGCCGCGGTGTTGGCCGCGACGCGCGTGCCCTTGCCGTGAATGATGATTTCCAGTTCGTCGCCGCTGCCGTACATCGGCTGGGCGAACCCTTCCAGCGTCTTCGCGGGCATGTCGTAGGTGCCCATGACGAACGTGCCGTAGCGCTTGTCGGTCAGCCCGATGTAGCTGTTCCGATTGGCGAACTGCTTGCTGTTGGCGGCGTCGTCCGGAGAGATGCCGGTCTCGATCTGCATGACGCCGCTCAGGTTGTCCGTGAGTGCGCGCACGCCCTTGAAGCCGATGCGGCTCGAGTTGCTGCCCAGCGCATGGCGCATGTCCTTGCCGTCGCTGGTCGCTTCCTCGATGAGTTCGATCTTGCCGTAGATCGTGATGCCGGAGGTCTCGCTGAACGCGAGCGCGCCGCCGCGCCTGGTGGCCGGGGGTGTCGCCTTGGCCTCGGCCTTCTTCGCTGCTTCGCTCGCGGCGTCGGCCTTCTTCGCCGCTTCGGTGGTCGCGGCCTCGGCCTTCTTCTGCGCCTCGACCATCTGCGCCCGCAGGCTGTCGATTTCCTTTTGCAGTGCGTCGATGCGGCGAATCATGTCGGCTTCGTCCGCGGACGCCGGCAGCGGTGCGAACGCGCCGCCGAGCGCGGCGGCCATCAGGGCGGCAAACAGTTTCGTGCGATGCTTGCTGGGCGTGGACATCTTGAACCCCTTCCTCGGACGGTTGGCTCGATGGGAATGTTCGAACCGATTCTGGAAGGGGCCCCGCCCGGAATCCAATCAAACCTCGAAGCGGTCCATATAGTCCTTCTCCTATAAGGGCGGCAAGGGGCCGCCATGCTCCGGCGCGTTCCTCCTGGCGCCGCCCCAAGGCAGCACGTGCCGGGCGGGCGCGAGCCTTGCGGCGCGCGTGCACGAACGCAACAGCGCCGGATCTGGACCGGGATGGGCGAGCCGCCGCCTCGCGGCATCGCCCGGCAGTGCGCCGACGGGGGGCGGCCAGCCGCCGCGCGCGCCGGCCGGCGGCTACAGCACCTCGCTCGCGAAGTCCGCCAGGCGCGAGCGCTCGCCGCGTGCCAGCGTCACGTGGCCCCCGTGCGGCCAGCCCTTGAAGCGGTCGACGACGTAGGTCAGGCCCGAACTGCCTTCGGTCAGGTAGGGCGTGTCGATCTGCGCCAGGTTGCCCAGGCAGACCATCTTGGTGCCCGGGCCGGCGCGCGTGAGCAGCGTCTTCATCTGCTTGGGCGTCAGGTTCTGCGCCTCGTCGATGATCAGGTACTTGTTGAGGAAGGTGCGTCCGCGCATGAAGTTCAGGCTCTTGACCTTGATCTTGGCGCGCACGAGGTCGTTGGTGGCGGCGCGCCCCCATTCGCCGGCGCTCGCGTCGCTGCGCGCCAGCACCTCGAGGTTGTCGTCGAGCGCGCCCATCCACGGGCCCATCTTCTCCTGCTCGTCGCCGGGCAGGAAGCCGATGTCCTCGCCCACCGGCACGGTGACGCGGGTGACGATGATCTCGCTGTAGCGGCGATCGTCGAGCACCTGCGCCAGGCCCGCGGCCAGCGTCATCAGCGTCTTGCCGCTGCCGGCCGTGCCGGCCAGGGTGACGAAGTCGCACTCGGGGTCCATCAGCAGGTTGAGCGCGAAGTTCTGCTCGCGGTTGCGCGCCGTCACGCCCCAGACGGCGTTCTTGCCGTGCGTGTAGTCGCGCAGCGTCCTGAGCACGGCGGTCTTGCCGGTGATCTCGGCCACGCGCGCGTACAGCGGCGTGGCGCCCGGTGCCTCGAGATAGACGAACTGGTTGATCAGCAGCGCCGGCACCAGCGGCCCGGCGATGCGGTAGTAGGTGTGGCCGCCCTGCTGCCAGCTCTCCATCGTCTTGCCGTGGCGCTCCCAGAAGTCGGCCGGCAGCGCCAGCACGCCGGTGTAGAGCAGGTCGCCGTCTTCGAGCGTGCGGTCGTTGTAGTAGTCCTCGGCCGGCAGCCCGAGCGCGCGCGCCTTGACGCGCATGTTGATGTCCTTGGACACCAGCACGATCTCGCGCCCGGGCTGGCGCTCGCGCAGGCTCTGCACGACGCCGAGGATCTGGTTGTCGGCCTTGCCCTGGGGCAGGCCGGCGGGCAGCCGGATGTCGAACTGCGTGGTCTGGAAGAAGAGCTTGCCGGCGGCCTCGCGGTGGCCGGTCTTGGCCAGCTCGATGCCGGCCTCGGGGTCGAAGTGCGCGTCCTTGCCGGCACCGCCGGCCAGCGCGTCGAGCTCGCGGCTGGCCTGGCGCGCGTTGCGCGCGACCTCGCTCATGCCTTTCTTGTGGTTGTCGAGCTCCTCGAGCGTGACCATCGGCAGGAACACGTCGTGCTCGTCGAAGCGGAACAGGCTGGCCGGGTCGTGCATCAGCACGTTGGTGTCGAGCACGAAGAGCTTGGCCGGGCCGCTGCCGCGCGGCGTGCGCTGCCGCGGCGCCGGCGCCGCCGTCGGCGCGGCCGGCACGGCCGGCGCGGCGGCGGCCGCCACGGGGCGGGCCCGCCGGCGCGGCCGGCGCTGTCGCGCAGCTCGAGCGTCGCCTGCAGCGGCGCGTCGGCCGCGGCGCGTGCCTTGGGCGAGCGCTTGCCCGACTTGGCTGCGGCCGTCGCTTCGAAGTCGGCCGATTCGAGCACCGCGCCGGGGCGGCTGGGGGGCTTGGGCAGGGGCATGGCGTTCTGTCAGTGCAGACGAAGGAGCCGCACGGGGGGCCGTGCGGCTCGGTGTGCAGGAGAAGGCGGAATCGGCGCGGCGCGGCCGGCGCGGCGCGGGTGCGCGCGCTTCAAGCGGCCTTCTTCAGCGCCTTCGCGGCCTTGAGCACTTCCTCGACGTGCCCGGCCACCTTGATGCCGCGCCACTCGGCGCGCAGCACGCCCTCGGCGTCGATCAGGAAGGTGCTGCGCTCGATGCCCTTGACCTTCTTGCCGTACATGATCTTGTTCTTGACGACGCCGAACATGTGGCAGAGCTTCTCCTCGGTGTCGGCGATCAGCTCGAAGGGCAGGCCGAGGTTGCTCTTGAACTTGTCGTGCGACACGAGGTTGTCGCGCGAGACGCCGAACACCACCGCACCGGCCTTGGCGAAGTCCTTGTGGTGGTCGCGGAACTGCATCGCCTCGGTCGTGCAGCCCGGCGTGTTGTCCTTCGGGTAGAAGTACAGCACCACGGTGCGCCCGAGGTGCGAGTGCGGGGTGAACTTCACGCCGCCGGTGGCGAGCGCTTCGAATTCGGGCAGGGCTTTGTTGAGGACGGGCGTCATGGATGCAGTTCTCGGACGGCGCGCCGCGGGGAGGGCCCCCGAAGCCGAATCAACTTCGCATTATAAAGTCAGCCCGCCGGGCGGCCCCGCAGGGGGGGCGGCTCATTCCGGCGCGAGCAGCAGGGCCGCCACCACGACCCGGCCTTCCGAGGCCAGCACGTTGTAGGTGCGGCAGGCGGCCGCGGTGTCCATCGTCTCGATGCCGATGCCGCGCTCGATGAGCGCGCGCACCAGCGCCGGCGCCGGAAAGCGCAGCCGCGCACCGCTGCCCAGCAGCACGACCTCGGGCGCGCGCGCGGCGATGCGCTCGAAGTCCGCCGCCTCGAGCGCGTCGAAGCCGCCGCGCTGCCAGGGCTCGACGGCGCCCACGCGCGGCACCAGCACGCCGTGCGCGAACGCCGTCGCGCCGACCCACACGCGAGGCGCCGGGTGCTGCGGCCCGGCGCGCTCGAAGCGGGTGATGAGGTTGATGCCCTCGGCCGCGTCGGGCTGGAACTTCATTGCCGGATAATTCTAGATTCCGCGTTCCCGCACCAGGCGCCCCCGTGAAGACCATCGCCAAGTCCAGCAAGCTCGCCAACGTCGGCTACGACATCCGCGGCCCCGTGCTCGACAAGGCGCGGCAGATGGAGGAGGAGGGCCAGCGCATCCTCAAGCTCAACATCGGCAACGTCGCCGCCTTCGGCCTGATGCCGCCCGACGAGATCGTGCAGGACATGATCCACAACCTGCCCTCGCAGGAGGCGGCGGGCTATACCGACAGCAAGGGCCTGTTCGCGCCGCGCAAGGCGGTGGTGCACTACACGCAGGAAAAGCGCATCGCCGGCGTGACGGTCGACGACGTCTACCTCGGCAACGGCGCCTCCGAGCTGATCGCGATGAGCATGAACGCGCTGCTCGACGCCGGCGACGAGGTGCTGATCCCCTCGCCCGACTACCCGCTGCACACCGCGGTCGTCACGCTGGCCGGCGGCCGCCCGGTGCACTATCTGTGCGACGAAGGCGCGGACTGGCTGCCCGACCTCGACGACATCCGCGCCAAGATCACGCCGCGCACCAAGGCCATCGTCGTCATCAACCCCAACAACCCGACCGGCGCGCTCTATCCGGACGACCTGCTGCGCGAGCTGGTCGAGATCGCGCGCCGGCACGAACTGATCGTCTTCGCCGACGAGATCTACGACAAGACGCTGTACGACGGCCACACGCACACCAGCATCGCCAGCCTGGCCGAGGACGTGCTGTGCGTCACCTTCAACGGCCTGTCCAAAAACTACCGCTCCTGCGGCTACCGCTCGGGCTGGATGGTGGTGTCGGGCGACAAGCGCCACGCGCGCGACTACATCGAGGGCCTGAACATGCTGGCCTCGATGCGCCTGTGCGCCAACACGCCCGGGCAGCTGGCGATCCAGACCGCGCTCGGCGGCTACCAGAGCATCAAGGACCTGGTGGCGCCGGGCGGGCGCCTGTGCAAGCAGCGCGACACCGCCTACCAGCTGCTCGGCCAGATCCCGGGCGTGAGCGTCGTCAAGCCCAAGGCGGCGCTGTACATGTTCCCGCGCCTGGATCCCAGGCTCTACCCGATCGCCGACGACCAGCGCTTCGCCTACGACCTGCTGGCCGAGGAGAAGGTGCTGATCGTGCAGGGCAGCGGCTTCAACTGGCCGGGCAGCGACCATTTCCGCATGGTCTTCCTGCCCAACGTCGACGATCTCACCGAGGCGATCGGGCGCATCGAGCGCTTCCTCGCCCATTACCGCAAGCGTCACGCCCAATGAAGGCAATTCGAGTCGGCCTGCTCGGCATCGGCACCGTCGGCCGCGGCACCTTCGAGGTGCTGCAGCGCAACCAGGAGGAGATCCGGCGCCGCGCCGGGCGCGAGATCCGCATCACCCAGGTCGCCGACCTCGACGTCGAGCGCGCGCGCCGCATCGTCGACGGCCAGGCCGAGGTGGTGGCCGACGCGCGCGCCGTGATCGCCGACGCGGCGATCGACATCGTGGTCGAGCTGATCGGCGGCTTGGGCATCGCGCGCACGCTGGTGCTCGAGGCGCTGGCCGCCGGCAAGCACGTGGTCACCGCCAACAAGGCCCTGCTGGCGGTGCACGGCAGCGAGATCTTCGCCGCCGCGCGCGCGCGCGGCGTGATCGTCGCCTTCGAGGCCGCGGTGGCCGGCGGCATCCCGATCATCAAGGCGCTGCGCGAGGGCCTCACCGCCAACCGCATCGAGTGGGTGGCGGGCATCATCAACGGCACCACCAACTTCATCCTGAGCGAGATGCGCGCCAAGGGACTGAACTTCGGCGCCGCGCTGGCCGACGCGCAGATGCACGGCTACGCCGAGGCCGACCCGAGCTTCGACATCGAGGGCATCGACGCCGCGCACAAGGCGACGCTCATGAGCGCCATCGCCTTCGGCATCCCGGTGCAGTTCGACAAGGCCTACGTCGAGGGCATCACCGGCCTGCAGGCGGCCGACATCCGCTACGCCGAGCAGCTGGGCTACCGCATCAAGCTGCTGGGCATCACGAAGCGGCGCGCGCAGGGCATCGAGCTGCGCGTGCACCCGACGCTGGTGCCGGCGCAGCGCCTCGTCGCCAATGTCGAGGGCGCGATGAACGCCGTCGTCGTGCACGGCGACGCCGTGGGCACGACGCTGTACTACGGCAAGGGGGCCGGCGCCGAGCCCACGGCCAGCTCGGTGATCGCCGATCTGGTCGACATCACGCGGCTGCACACCGCCGACCCGCACCACCGCGTGCCGCACCTCGCCTTCCAGCCCGGCGCGCTGGCCGACACGCCGCTGCTGCCGATCGACGAGGTCGTCACCGCGTTCTACCTGCGCCTGGTGGTCGCCGACAAGGCCGGCGTGCTGGCGCGCATCACCGGCATCCTGGCCGAGGCCGAGATCAGCATCGACGCCGTGCTGCAGCGCGAGTCGGGCGAGGGCGAGAAGCAGACCGACCTCATCATCCTCACGCACGACACCGTCGAACGGCGCATGCGCAACGCGCTGGCGCAGATGCAGGCGCTGCCGACGGTGCTGGCGCCGATCGTGCGCATCCGCAAAGAGGAACTCAGTTGAAGTACCTCAGCACGCGCGGCGACGCGGCGCGGCCGGGCTTCTCGGACATCCTGCTCGAGGGCCTGGCCCCCGACGGCGGGCTGTACCTGCCCGAGCACTACCCGCGCGTCGACGCCGCCACGCTGGCGCGCTGGCGCAAGCTGCCCTACGCCGAGCTGGCGTTCGAGATCCTCTCGCTCTTCATCGACGACATCCCGGCGGCGGACCTCGAGCGCCTGGTGCGCGCCACCTACACCGAGACCACCTTCGGCACGCCCGAGATCACCCCGCTGCGCCGGCTCGAGGACGGGGCGGCGCCGCTCTACATCCAGGCGCTGTCCAATGGCCCGACGCTCGCCTTCAAGGACGTGGCGATGCAGCTGCTGGGCCGGCTCTTCGAGTACGAGCTCGGCCGGCGCGGCGAGCGGCTCAACATCCTGGGCGCCACCAGCGGCGACACCGGCAGCGCCGCCGAGTACGCGATGCGCGGCAAGCGCGGCATCGACGTGTTCATGCTCAGCCCGCATGGCCGCATGAGCCCGTTCCAGCAGGCGCAGATGTTCAGCCTGCAGGACCCGAACATCCACAACATCGCGATCGAGGGCGTGTTCGACGATTGCCAGGACATCGTCAAGGCGGTGAGCGCCGACCTGGAGTTCAAGCGCCGCTGGAAGATCGGCACCGTCAACTCGATCAACTGGGCGCGCCTGCTGGCGCAGGTGGTGTACTACTTCGCCGGCTGCTTCCAGGCGACGCAGACCGACGGCGAGCGCGTGAGCTTCGCCGTGCCGAGCGGCAACTTCGGCAACATCTGCGCCGGGCACGTGGCGCGCACGATGGGCCTGCCGATCCACCGCCTGGTGCTCGCCACCAACGAGAACGACGTGCTCGACGAGTTCTTCCGCACCGGCACCTACCGACCGCGCGCCACCGCCGAGACGCACGAGACCTCGAGCCCGAGCATGGACATCGGCAAGGCGAGCAACTTCGAGCGCTTCGTGTTCGACCTCGTCGGCCGCGACGGCGCACGCACGAAGGCGCTGTTCGGCGCGGCGCTGGCGCGCGCGGGCGGCTTCACGCTGAGCGCCGACGAGATCGCGCGCCTGCCGGGCTTCGGCTTCGTCTCCGGCCGCAGCACGCACGCCGATCGCCTCGCCACCATCCGCGACACCTGGCAGCGCCTGGGCACGCTCGTCGACACCCACACCGCCGACGGCCTGAAGGTGGCGCGCGCGCATCGCGATGCCGGCGTGCCGATGATCGTGCTCGAGACGGCGCAAGCGGCCAAGTTCGCCGCCACGATCCGCGAGGCGATCGGGCGCGACCCCGAGGTGCCGGCGGCGCTGGCCGGCCTCGAGCGGCTGCCGCGCCGCTGCGCCGTGCTGCCGGCCGACGTCGGGCAGGTCAAGCGCTACATCGAGGCGCACGCGCGATGAGCGCGCCGGTCCGCTCCCGGGCGCGCGTCCGGCGCGCCGTGTGCCGGGCATTGCGATGAGCGCGCCTGCCGCTGGTGCCGCGCCGCGCGCCATGCTCTCGCTCGACGAGGCGCTCCTGCGCCTGGTCGCCGGCAGCCGGCCGCATGCGCTCGACGCCACCGAGTCGGTGTCGACCTTCGAGGCGCTGGGGCGCGTGCTGGCCGGCGACGTGCGCTCGGCGCTCGACGTGCCGCCGGCCGACAACACCTCGATGGACGGCTATGCGCTGCGCGTCGCCGACGTGCCGGCCGCCGGCGCCGAACTGGTGGTGGGCCAGCGCATCCCGGCCGGCGTCGTCGGCCGCCCGCTTGCGCCGGGCCAGGCGGCGCGCATCTTCACCGGCGCCCAGGTGCCGGCGGGTGCCGACGCGGTGGTGATGCAGGAGCAGTGCGAGGCGCTGGCCGCGCCGGCCGGCGAGACCGGCCTGGGTCGCGTGCGTGTGCTCGCCGTGCCCGCGCCGGGACAGTGGATCCGGCGCCGTGGCGAGGACGTCCGCGCCGGCGCCGTCGTGCTGGCGCGCGGCGCGCGGCTCACGCCGCAGGCGCTGGGCCTGGCGGCCTCGGTGGGCGCGGGCCGGCTCACGGTGCTGCGCCGCCCGCGCGTGGCCGTGTTCTCCACCGGCGACGAACTGGTGATGCCCGGCGAGCCGCTCGCGCCCGGAGCCATCTACAACAGCAACCGCTTCACCCTGCGCGGCCTGCTGCAGGCCGCCGGCTGCGTGGTCGAGGACTTCGGCATCGTGCCCGACCGGCTCGAAGCCACGCGCGCGGCGCTGCGCGGCGCGGCCGCACACAACGACCTCATCGTCACCAGCGGCGGCGTGTCCGTGGGCGAGGAAGACCACCTGCGGCCAGCCGTCGCGGCCGAGGGCCGCATCGAGAACTGGCAGATCGCGATGAAGCCGGGCAAGCCGCTGGCCTTCGGCGCCGTGCGCCGCGGCGCGGGTGGCGGCGCGGGCAGTGGCGCGGGCGGCGGCGAGCGCAGCGGCGAGGCGTTGTTCGTCGGGCTGCCCGGCAACCCGGTGTCGAGCTTCGTCACCTTCTTGCTGTGCGTGAACACGGTGCTGCGCGCGCTGCAGGGCCTGCCGACGGCGCTGCCGCGGCCGCTGCCGCTCACGGCGGCGTTCGACTGGCCGCGGCCGGACCGGCGGCGCGAGTTCGCGCGCGCCCGCCTGAACGAGGCGGGCGAGGTGGAGCTGTTCGACAACCAGAGCTCGGGCGTGCTGACGTCCACCGTCTGGGCCGACGGGCTCGTGGACATTCCGGCCGGCGGCGTCGTCGCCCGCGGCGACCGGGTACGCTACCTGCCGCTGGCGGAGCTGGTGGCACGATGAAGATCGAGGTGCGCTATTTCGCCTCGCTGCGCGAGGCGCTGGGGGCCGACGAGGTGGTCGAGCTGGCCGCCGGCAGCACGGTCGCGAACCTGCGCGATGCGCTCGTGGCGCGCGGCGGCGCCCACGCCGAGCTGCTGGCGCGCGGCCGCGCCGTGCGCGCCGCAGTGGCGCGGACGATGGCCGACGAGGCCACGCCGCTGGCCGAAGGCGCCGAGGTGGCCTTCTTCCCGCCGGTCACCGGCGGCTGAAGCGCCGGCCAGCGCAGCGCCGCCATGGCCCGTGTCACGATCCAGAGCGCGGACTTCGACCTCGCGCACGAGGTCGCCGCGCTGCGCGCGGCCGATCTGGGCGTCGGCGCCGTCGTCGGCTTCGTCGGCACGGTGCGCGACCGCCACGGCAGCGCCGCCGGCGAGGTGAGTGCGCTCGAGCTCGAGCATTACCCGGGCATGACCGAGCAGGCGATCGAAGCGATGCTCGACGAGGCGACGAAGCGCTTCGACATCCGCGCCGCACGCGTGCTGCACCGCGTCGGGCCGCTTGCGCCGGGCGACCAGATCGTGCTCGTGGCCGTCGCCTCGGCGCACCGCGGCCCGGCCTTCCAGGCCTGCGAATTCCTGATGGACTACCTGAAGACGCAGGCGCCGTTCTGGAAGAAGGAGACGACGCCCGCGGGCACGCGCTGGGTCGACGCGCGCGTGGCCGACGACGAGGCGCTGGCGCGCTGGGGCATTGCCGCGGGCAACGCCGGCCTGCCCGGCCGCAGCGACGCCGCCCACCCCGGCGGCCGCGCCGGCCGCGCCGGCCGCATCTGATGGGCCCGATGCCGCCCGACCTGCCCGCCGCCGCATTCGACTCGCACGCCCTGCGCCACGCGCTCGGGCGCTTCGCCACCGGGGTGACGATCGTGACCACGCGGGCACCCGACGGCTGCCCCGTCGGGCTGACCGTCAACTCGTTCAACGCGCTCTCGCTCGAGCCGCCGCTGGTGCTGTGGTCGCTGCGGCGGGGCAGCGCCAGTCTGGGGGCGTTCCGCGCCGCGCCGCGCTTCGCCGTCAACGTCCTCGCCGAGGCGCAGCTCGAGCTGTCGCGTGCTTTCGCCTCGCGCCACGGACATCGCTTTGCCGAGGACCAGTGGCTGCGCGACGACGACGGTCTGCCGCTGCTGGCCGGCGCCGCCGCCTGCTTCGTGTGCGAGAAGACGGCCGCGCACGAGGCCGGCGACCACGAGCTCTTCATCGGCCGCGTGCTGCGCCTGGCCGACAGCCACGCGCCGCCGCTGCTGTTCCAGGGCGGGCGCTACCGGCGGCTGGGGCCGCTGCTCTAAGAGCGCAGGCGGCACGCCCGGCCGGCGGCTTGAAATCCGCCGGGACGATGACCATCTGGGTTCACGAGCCGGAGGACATCGCCCATGCGTATCGACAAGCTGACGACCGCGTTCCAGCAAGCCCTCGCCGAGGCCCAGAGTCTGGCCGTCGCGCGCGACAACCCCTACATCGAGCCCAGCCATCTGCTGGCGGCGATGCTGCAGCAGCCCGACGGGCCCAAGGCGCTGCTCGAGCGCGCCGGCGCCAGCACGGCCGGCCTGGCCGCCGCGATGGAGACCGCCAACCGCAACCTGCCGCAGGTGCAGGGCGGCGGCCAGCCGGTGCAGCCCGGGCGCGACCTGGTCAACCTGCTGCAGGCCGCCGACAAGGAAGCCACCAGGCGCGGCGACCAGTTCATCGCCAGCGAGATGTTCCTGCTCGCCGCGGCCGATTCCAAGAGCGACTTCGGCGGCATCGTGCGCGGCCACGGCCTGACGCGCAAGGCGCTGGAGGCGGCCGTCGAGGCCGTGCGCGGCGGCAGCAAGGTCGACTCGGCCGAGGCCGAAGGCCAGCGCGAGGCGCTGAAGAGGTACACGCTCGACCTCACCGAGCGCGCCCGCCAGGGCAAGCTCGACCCGGTGATCGGGCGCGACGACGAGATCCGCCGCGTGATCCAGGTGCTGCAGCGGCGCAGCAAGAACAACCCGGTGCTGATCGGCGAGCCGGGCGTCGGCAAGACGGCGATCGTCGAGGGCCTGGCGCAGCGCATCGTCAACGGCGAGGTGCCCGATTCGCTCAAGGACAAGCGCGTGCTCGTGCTCGACATGGCGGGCCTGCTGGCCGGCGCCAAGTACCGCGGCGAGTTCGAGGAGCGGTTGAAGGCGGTGCTCAAGGAAGTGGCCGCCGACGAGGGCCGCATCGTCCTCTTCATCGACGAGCTGCACACGATGGTCGGCGCCGGCAAGGCCGAGGGCGCCATCGACGCGGGCAACATGCTGAAGCCCGCCTTGGCGCGCGGCGAACTGCATTGCGTCGGCGCCACCACGCTCGACGAATACCGCAAGTACGTCGAGAAGGACGCCGCGCTCGAGCGCCGCTTCCAGAAGGTGCTGGTCGACGAGCCCAGCGTCGAGGCCACGGTGGCCATCCTGCGCGGGCTGCAGGAGAAGTACGAGGTGCACCACGGGGTGGAGATCACCGACCCGGCGATCGTCGCCGCGGCCGAGCTCAGCCACCGCTACATCACCGACCGCTTCCTGCCCGACAAGGCGATCGACCTCATCGACGAGGCGGCGGCCAAGATCAAGATCGAGATCGACTCCAAGCCCGAGGCGATGGACAAGCTCGACCGGCGCCTGATCCAGCTCAAGATCGAGCGCGAGGCGGTCAGGAAGGAGAAGGACGAGGCCTCGCAGAAGCGCCTGGCGCTGATCGAGGAGGAGATCGCCAAGCTCGCACGCGAGTACGCCGATCTCGAGGAGATCTGGAAGGGCGAGAAGGCCACCGCGCAGGGCAGCGCCCAGGTCAAGGTCGAGATCGACCAGCTGCGCGAACAGATCGAGCAATTCAAGCGCAAGGGCGACTTCAACAAGGTGGCCGAGCTGCAGTACGGCCGCCTGCCCGAGCTGGAAAAGCGCCTGAAGGAAGCCCAGGCCAAGGAGGCCGGCAAGAAGGTCACGGGCCAGCCGCAGCTGCTGCGCACGATGGTCGGCGCGGAAGAAATCGCCGAGGTCGTGTCACGCGCCACCGGCATTCCGGTCGCCAAGCTGATGCAGGGCGAGCGCGACAAGCTGCTGCAGATGGAAGCCAAGATCCACGAGCGCGTGGTCGGCCAGGACGAGGCCATCACCGCGGTGGCCGACGCCATCCGGCGCAGCCGTGCGGGCCTGTCGGACCCGAACCGGCCGCTCGGCTCCTTCCTCTTCCTCGGCCCCACCGGCGTGGGCAAGACCGAGCTGTGCAAGGCGCTGGCCGGCTTCCTGTTCGACAGCGACGACCACATGATCCGCATCGACATGAGCGAATTCATGGAGAAGCACTCGGTGAGCCGCCTGATCGGTGCGCCGCCGGGCTATGTCGGCTACGACGAAGGCGGCTACCTGACCGAGGCGGTGCGGCGCAAGCCCTACAGCGTGCTGCTGCTCGACGAGGTGGAGAAGGCCCACCCCGACGTCTTCAACGTGCTGCTGCAGGTGCTCGACGATGGCCGCCTGACCGACGGCCAGGGCCGCACGGTGGACTTCAAGAACACCGTCATCGTGATGACCAGCAACCTGGGCAGCCACCTCATCATGCAGATGGCCGGCCAGCCCTCGGCCGCCATCCGCGACGCCGTGTGGGCCGAGGTCAAGCAGCATTTCCGCCCCGAGTTCCTCAACCGCATCGACGAGACGGTGGTGTTCCACGCGCTCGACGAGAAGCACATCGAGAGCATCGCCAGGATCCAGCTCAGGCAGCTCGACAGGCGCCTCGAGAAGATGGAGATGAAGCTCGAGGTCGCACCCGCGGCGCTGGCCGAGCTGGCCAAGGTCGGCTTCGATCCGGTGTTCGGCGCGCGCCCGCTCAAGCGCGCGATCCAGCAGCGCATCGAGAACCCGGTGAGCAAGCTCATCCTGCAGGGCCGCTTCGGCCCGAAGGACGTGATTCCGGTCGACGTCGTGAAGGGCGAGTTCAGCTTCGAGCGCGTGGTGCACTGAACGCGCGCGGGCTGCGCCGGCGCGCCGGCCGGCGCAGCCGCAAGTCCTCGTTCAGTGCGGCGGCTCGATGCGTTCGAGCTGCATGCGCGCCAGCATCGGGTTGGCGGGGCCGGCTGCCAGCACGAGTTGCAGGGCCACGCCGGGGTGGCCGGGCACCGGGCGCAGCAGCAGGTGGTGGTCGACCGTGGAGACGGCGAGTTCCTCGCGGCTGCTGCCCAGACCGAGGGCACGCAGTGCGTCGGCGGCGGCAGCCAGCATCGTCGCGCCCTGCTCGGCCAGCCGGGCGGCCGCCGGCGGCCCGCCGCAGGCCGCGAGCGGCAGCTTCGAGTGCAGGTCGAACACGCAGACCGCCAGCGCGCCCTTGATGGCGGCGCAGCGCTCGACGTAGTGCTGCCAGCTCGTGGCCCCGGGCACCGGCATCGCGCGCGGTCCGGCGTCGGGCGTGCGTCGCGCCGCCGGCGCGGCGTCGATGCCGAGCGGCATGGGCTCGGTGGTCGCCTCCGGCGACGGGACGGGCGGCCTGGGCAGCGCCCTGGCGACCTCGGTCTCGAGGGCGTGGCCGCGCTCGTGCGGGGCGCGCTGCCGGTTCCAGGCCCCGCTGACGAAGTCCCAGACCTGCTGCGGCTTGCCGGCCTGCGGCGTGATGTGCACCTGCACCGGCGTGCCGGCCGCGAGCGCGCTCGTCTGGGCCGCCGCCGCGCTGCTGGCGCCCAGCGGCACCACCAGCAGTTCGCGGTTCGGCCAGGGCCCGCGCGCGATGGCCTCGTGCAGCGGCGCCAGCGCGGCGCCGAGCGCGTGGCCGGGCAGGTCGCCGAGCAGCAGCACGCCGAGCCGGCTCCAGCCGAGCAGCACCTTGGCCAGCGCGGCGCGCGTCGCGCCGTCGGCGTTGACATCGGTGGAGTACAGGCGCACCACGGCGCCATCGGCCCGCCTGGACTCGACGAACTGCAGCACGGCCAGCGCGACGCCATGGCCCTGGCGGCGCACCATCAGCCGCTGCACCTGTGCGCCCGAGGTCGCGGCCAGGCCCGACAGCAGGCGCAGCGAGGTGCTGCCGCCGATGTCGTGCAGCGCGATGAACTCGGGCGCGTGCAGCTCGAACTCGCGCAGCAGCGCGGCGGCGGCGTCGCCGGCGACGAAGAGCTCGACCTGGTCGTTGGCGAGGCGCCGTCCGATGTCGTGCCGGCCCTGGCCGAGATAGTCGTCGCGATCGGCGACGATCTGCGTCGCCGGCGCAGCCAGTTCGTCGCGGCGCGGCATGCGCTGCGTTTCCTGCCAGGGGTCGTGCGCTCGGCTTGGCGCCGGGGGTCGGGAGGCGCCGATCCGGGGGGCGGCTGGCCCGCGCGGGCCGGTGCGGTGGTTGCTCGTCATGGTCCTTCCCGCCCGCGTCGGCACGGGCGCGCGGTTCGTAGAATGTGTGCCATCGTCCAGATTTCGGCAATTGCCGCCATGTCTTGACCTCCGCTGAACCGCAGTCCGAACCGCGCGCGCCCGTGGTCGTCATCGGCGCCGGCCTCGCCGGGCTGGCGGTGGCCCTGCACCTGGCCGACCGCATGGCGGTGGTCGTGCTGGCCAAACGCGCACTCGACGAGAGCGCCACCGCCTGGGCGCAGGGCGGCATCGTCGGCGTGCTCGGCCGCGACGACAGCGTCGAGTCGCACGTGCACGACACGCAGGACGCCGGCGCCGGCCTGGTCGACGAGCACACCGCGCGCTTCATCGCCGAGCACAGCGCGGCCGCGGTGCGCTGGCTGATCGAGCTCGGCGTGCCGTTCTCGCCCGATCCGGCCGGCCCGCTCGGCCTGCACCTGACGCGCGAGGGCGGCCATGCCGTGCGGCGCATCGCGCACGCGGCCGACGCCACCGGGCGCGCGATCCAGGACGCGGCGCTGGCGCGCGCGCGTGCGCACCCCAACATCCGGCTGCTCGAGCGCTGGATGGCGGTGGATCTCGTCACCTCGCGCCACCTCAGGCGCGACGAGCCGCCGCGCTGCTACGGCGTGTACGCGCTCGACATCGAGCAGCGCCGCGTCGAGACGCTGGCCGCGGCCGCCGTCGTGCTGGCCACCGGCGGCGTGGGCAAGGTCTACCGCTACACCAGCAACCCGGACACCGCCACCGGCGACGGCATCGCGATGGCCTGGCGCGCCGGCTGCCGGGTGGGCAACATGGAGTTCATCCAGTTCCACCCCACCTGCCTGTACCACCCGCAGGAGCGCAGCTTCCTCATCACCGAGGCCATGCGCGGCGAGGGCGCGCTGCTCAGGCTGCCCAGCACCGGCCCGGGCGACGCGGGCGGGCGGCGCTTCATGCCGGATCACGACGCGCGCGCCGAGCTGGCGCCGCGCGACATCGTCGCGCGCGCGATCGACTTCGAGATGAAGAAGCACGGCCTCGACCATGTCTGGCTCGACGCCACCCACCTGGGCGAGGCGTTCCTGAGGGCGCATTTCCCGACCATCCACGCGCGCTGCCTGGCGCTGGGCATCGACATCGCGCGCCAGCCCATCCCGGTGGTGCCGGCGGCGCACTACACCTGCGGCGGCGTCGTCACCGACTTGCAGGGGCGCAGCGACCTGCCGGGCCTGTTCGCCGTCGGCGAGACCAGCTACACCGGCCTGCACGGCGCCAACCGCCTGGCCAGCAACTCGCTGCTCGAGTGCGTGGTGCTCGGCACGAGCTGCGCCGAGGCGATCCTGGCGCAGGCGCCGGCCGCCGCGCCGCCGCTGCCGCCCTGGGACGAGAGCCAGGTCGAGGACGCCGACGAGCAGGTCGTCATCTCGCACAACTGGGACGAGCTGCGACTCCTGATGTGGAACTACGTCGGCATCGTGCGCACGACCAAGCGGCTCGAGCGCGCGCTGCACCGCATCAAGCTGCTGCGCGACGAGATCGACGAGTACTACGCCAACTTCCGCGTCACGCGCGACCTGCTCGAGCTGCGCAACCTCGTCGTCTGCGCCGAGCTCATCGTGCGCTCGGCGCTGCGCCGGCACGAGAGCCGAGGCCTGCACTACAGCCGCGACTTCCCCGCGCCGCTGCCGGTGAGCTTTCCCACCGTGCTGACGCGGCCGGCGCGCAGCCGGCCGGCGCGGCGCTGAGCGCGCGCGCGGCGCCTGGCGCTCAGGGCAGCGTCGCGAAGGAACTGCCCGGCACCTGCTCGATGCGCGAGCGGCCCTGCTGCTTGGCGCGGTACAGCGCGCGGTCGGCGCGCGAGAGCAGCTGCTCGAGCGTGGAGCCGTGCGCCGGGAAGACGGCGATGCCGGCCGAGAACGTGCAGCTGGGCAGGCGGCGGCGGCCGCAGCGATCGCCCGACGTGCGCTGGAAGTCCTCGAGCATGCGCTCCAGCACCGCGTGCGCGTCGGCGCCGTCCAGGCCCGGCATCAGCATCACGAACTCCTCGCCGCCGTGGCGGCATACGACGTCGCTGCGCCGCACCGTCTGCATGAGCAGCCTGGCGAAGCGCTGCAGCACGGTGTCGCCGGCCTCGTGGCCGTAGGTGTCGTTGAGCAGCTTGAAGTGGTCGAGGTCGAGCAGCGTGACGATGAGCGGCTCGGCCTGGCGGCGCGCGCGCTCGATCATCCCGGGTGCCGCCTCGAACAGGAAGCGGCGGTTGTGCAGCCCGGTGAGCGGGTCGCGCAGCGCCTGCTCGACGAGCTGCTTGTGCAGTTTGTCGTTTTCGGCGATCTGGCGCTCGAGCGCGGCGTTGAGGTCGGCCAGGCGCTGGCGGTCGGCTTCGGCGGCGCGCCTGGAGTCGACCGCCAGGTCGCGTTCGCGCTCGGCGCGCGCCAGGTCGAAGCCGATCTGCAGCGCGACGTGCCGCGCCCTGGCGCTGCGCCCGACGAGCTGCTCGTACAGCTCCTGGGCCCGGCGCATGCAGGCCAGCGCCGCCGCTGCGTCGCCCAGGCGCTCGCAGGCGTCGGCCAGCGCGCGGTGCAACTGCATCAAGTCGAACGGGCCGTCGCCCAGGCCCTTGCGGGCGCGTTCGGCCAACGTGGCCTCGGCGAGTGCGCGCGCGCCGGCGGCGTCGCCCTCGGCCAGTGCGCAGCGCGTGCGCAGCCAGGTCCAGAAGGTGACGCCCTCGAGATCGCCCATCGGCCCCTTGGTGCCGCGTTCGAGCCAGGCGACGGCCTGCTCGATCTCGCCCGTCGCCAGATGGCCGAGCGCGATCGCCGTGCGGCCGCGCTCGAGCCCGTTCGGCGGCAGTTCCTCGGGGTGGCGCACCAGGAACTCGGCCATCTCGCGCGCGCGCCTGGGCTCGCCGTGCGCGTAGTGCAGCACGATCAGGTTGGTGGCGATGACGATCAGGTTGCTCGGCGAGGGCGCGCTGCGCGCCGCCTCGAAGGCGCGCTCGCTCATTTCACGCGCGTCGTCCAGGTTGTATAGGTCGAGGTGGCAGCCGCCCAGATTGGCGAGCGCCGTGATGCGCGCACCGGCGTTGCCGCTGGCCTCGGCGGCGTCGTAGGCGGCGTGGAAATGGCGCAGCGCATCCTCGACGCGGCCGAGCTCGCGGCAGGTGATCGCGCGCGAGTTGTGCGCGATGAACAGGTCGATCGCGGCGCGCGGGCCGTCCGCGCTGCGCTCGATGCTCTCTTGCAGCGCCAGGGCCTCGACGCAGCGGCCTTCGCGCCGCAGCCGGATGGCCTCGGTCTCCTGCACCAGTTGCAGGCCGCGCGTGTCGCCGCCGGCGGCGAAGCCGCGCTCGGCGCGTGCCAGCGCCGGTGCGGCCGCCGAAGGTTCGCTGCCGCGCACGCGGGCGAACGCCAGGTGCCACCAGCCCCATGCTTCGAGCGCGTCGCCCGTGCCGGCGAGCGCGCGTGCCGCCGCCGTGGCGCGCGTGACGTCGAGATAGAACTGCTCCCAGGCCTCGGCCAGCAGTGCGGCGACGGCGTCTGCCTCGGAGGCGCCGTCGGCACAGTTCGAGCCGGACGCGCGCAGCTCTTCGGCCGGCGCAAGGCCCTGCGCAGGCAGGCCCTTGCGTCCGGCCTCAGCCACGGGCCCTCATCGCGGTGCGGGCCTGGACGAAGCCGAAGGCGTACTCGACCGCCTCGGCCAGGTGGCGCTCGCTCTGGGCGCGCTCGCGCTCGCTCAGGTAGAAGACGAAGTCGACCTCGTGCCGGATGTAGCGCGACGGCAGCCGGTTCAGCGCCACGCAGGCGACGTCGGCCAGCAGTTCGGCGTCGCCGGCAATGCCCGGGAACTGCGCCGCCTGGCGCGTGACGGCGTCGAACACCGCCTGCTCGTTGCGGTTGCGCACCGACGTGAAATCGATCAGGGTCTCGACGCTCATGGCCCGTTCTCGCTCTGCGGCCCGGCAAGGGCCTGCAGCGTTATCGGCGCCGGCGCCGCAGGCTGAAGGGACGGCGTCGCGGCGGGCGCGCGGCGCGCCTTGCCTGGGCCTTCAGCCGGGGCCGACGCGGGGCTGGATTTCTGCCGCCCACGCTCCCAGGCGCTCGAGCACGCGCAGCGAGAAGTCGACCGCCTTGACGTCCTTCGTGAGCCGGCCGATCGAGATGCGGTCGACGCCGGTGGCGGCGATGTCGCGCAACTGCGCCAGCTCGACGCTGCCCGAGACCTCGAGCAGCGCCGGCCGCGCCTGCGCGCGGTTCAGCGCCACCGCCTCGCGCATGCGCGCCAGCTCGAAGTTGTCGAGCAGCACGCTCGTCGCGCCGTGCGCGAGCGCCTCGGCCAGCTGGGCGATGGTCTCGACCTCGATCTGGATCTCCACGCCGGCCGCGAGCGCGCGCGCGGCGGCCAGCACGGCCGCGATGCCGCCGGCGGCGGCGATGTGGTTCTCCTTGATCAGGATGCCGTCCCACAGCGCCAGCCGCTGGTTGCGGCCGCCGCCCACGCGCACCGCGTACTTCTGCGCCTGGCGCAGGCCGGGGATCGTCTTGCGCGTGTCGAGGATCGCGCAGCCGGCCGGCAGCGGCGAGGCGCCGGCCACCGCGTCGACATGGCGGCGCGTCGCGCTGGCGGTGGCGCTCAGCAGCTGGATGAAGTTGAGCGCCGGCCGCTCGGCGGCGAGCAGGGCGCGTGCGTTGGCCTCGATGCGCAGCACCGGCGCATCGGGCTGCATCCAGGCGCCCTCGGCACAGAGCCATTCGAGCGCGGCGCCCGGGTCGAGCGCGCGCACGACGCCGTCGAACCAGTCGCGCCCGCACAGCACGGCGCGCTCGCGCGCGAGCACCTGGGCGCGCACCCGCTCGTGCTCGGGCACCAGCAAGCCGGTCCAGTCGCAGCGGCCGATGTCCTCGGCCAGCGCGTCGCGGATGTTGCGCGCGCGCGCCTCGGCGAGCGTTTCGTCGCGCGCTTCGAACGCGGTCACCGGACGCCCCTGCGCGCGGCGCGCCTCGGCATTCGCGCTTGGGCGCGGCCGGGGAGTGACACGGGGTGTCTCATGCCGGCCCCAGATCGCGCACGAAACCGGAGGGCGGCTGCGCGATCGCCTGCGGGTTGTGCTTGACGAAGTCGAGCATGCGCTCGATGCAGGCCAGCGCCTGGCTGCGTGTGGGCTCGGGCACCAGGACCTCGCCGCTGCCGCTCTCGAGGCAGCCGAGCACCCCCTGCAGCGCGTTCATCGCCATCCAGGGGCAATGCGCGCAGCTCTTGCAGGTGGCGCTGGCGCCGGCGGTGGGCGCCTCGATCAGCGTCTTGCCGGGTGCGAGCTGGCGCATGCGGTGCAAGATGCCCTTGTCGGTGGCGACGACGTATTCGCGCGCGCTGCCGCGGATCACCGCCTCGAGCAGCTGCGAGGTCGAGCCCACCAGATCGGCCTGCTCGAGCACGCTCTTGGGCGACTCGGGGTGGGCCAGGATCATCGCCTCGGGGTGCTCGCGGCGCAGCAGCTCCAGCTCGAGCCCCTTGAACTCGTCGTGCACGATGCACGCGCCGTTCCACAGCAGCATGTCGGCGCCGGTCTGCTCCTGGATCCAGCGGCCCAGGTGGCGGTCGGGTGCCCACAGCACCTTGCGGCCCTGCGCGTGCAGGTGGCGCACGATGGCCAGCGCGCAGGAGCTGGTCACCATCCAGTCGGCACGCGCCTTCACGGCCGCGCTGGTGTTGGCGTAGACCACCACCTGGCGCTCGGGGTGGGCGTCGCAGAACGCGGCAAAGGGCCCGGCCGGGCAGCCCAGGTCGAGCGAGCAGGTGGCGTCCAGATCGGGCATCAGCACGTGCTTGTCGGGGCTGAGGATCTTGGCCGTCTCGCCCATGAAGCGCACGCCGGCCACCACCAGCGTGCGCGCCGCGTGGTCGCGCCCGAAGCGTGCCATCTCGAGCGAATCGGCGACGCAGCCGCCGGTGGCCAGCGCCAGGTCCTGCAGCTCGCCGTCGACGTAGTAGTGGGCGATCAGCACGGCGCCGTGCTGCTGCAGCAAGGCGGCGATGCGCGCCTTGGCCGCTTCGCGTTGCGCGGGCGGCAGCGCCGCGGGCACCCGGGCCCAGGCCTGGGCCGTGCTGGACGCGCCGCTCGCGTCCTGCCGGGTGTAGTCGTAGACGATCTGGTCCATGGCGCGATCGTAGCCCCGCGCCGGCGCCGCGGACGCGGGGCGCCGCGAGCGCCCGCGCCGCTGCCGCGGCCATGCGATCGGCAGTAGAGTCGCCGCCCATGACGGCCGCCGGAATCGCCCCGACACCGTGGCGCCGCGATGCGGCATTCATCGCGCTGGTGGGCCTGGCGCACGGCGTCAGCCACTTCAGCCAGTTGCTGCTGGCGCCGCTCTTCCCCTGGCTCAAGGACGCCTTCGGCGTCAGCTACACCGAGCTGGGCCTGCTGATGACGGTGTTCTTCGTCGTCTCGTGCAGCGTGCAGACGGCCTCGGGCTTCTGGGTCGATCGCTACGGGCCGCGGCCGGTGCTGTTCGCCGGGCTGGCCTGCATCGTGGCGGCGGCGCTGGGTTTCGCAGCCAGCGGCAGCTACGCGATGCTGATGCTGTTCTCGGTGCTGGCGGGGCTGGGCAACGGCGTGTTCCATCCGGTGGACTACACGCTGATCAACCGCAAGCTCGCCGACGCGCGCCTGGGCCACGCCTACAGCGTGCACGGCATCACCGGCAGCCTGGGCTGGGCGCTGGCGCCGGTGCTGCTGGTGCCGCTGACGCTGGCGTATTCATGGCGCGTGGCCTTGCTGGCCGCAGCGGCGCTGGCCGCAGCGGTGCTCGCGCTGCTGGTGTGGCAGCGCGAGCGCCTCGCGCTCGAGCCGGCGGCGCCGGCGGCGCTGCACAAGGGCACGGCAGCGGCCGGCAGCTTCGAGTTCCTGCGCATCCCGGCGGTGTGGATGTGCTTCGCGTTCTTCTTCTTCTACGCCGGCGCGCTGTCGATCGTGCAGACCTTCGGGCCGCAGGCCGCCGGCGCGCTGCACGGCGTGCCGGCGGCCAGCGTGGCGATGTGCCTGAGCATCTACATGGTGTGCGCGGCCGGCGGCATGGTGCTGGGCGGCTTCCTGGCGGTCGATCCGGCGCGCGCCGAGCGCACCGTGGGCCTGGGCTTCGGTTTCGGCGCCCTCGTCGCGGTGCTGACGGCGCTGCTCGCGTTGCCGCCGCAGCTCGTGCCGGTGATCTTCGGCGTCATGGGCGCGGCCAGCGGCGTCGCGGTGCCCTCGCGCGACCTGCTCGTCAAGCGCTCCGCGCCCGACAACGCCAGCGGCCGCGTCTACGGCGTCGTCTACTCCGGGCTCGACATCGGCCAGGCCGTGGTGCCGGTGCTGGTGGGCGTGCTGATGGACCACCGCCAGTTCGCCGGCGTGTGGCTGGCGCTGGCCGCGCTGCAGGCGATGCTGGTGGCCAGCGGGTTCAACGTGCGGCGCGTGCGGCGCACGATGCCGGCCGCGGCCTGAACGAGGGCGCCCGGCTACACGCAGCGCCGGTGGCGCTCGATGCAGGTGTCGAGCACTTCGCCGCCGTCGCGCCGCCACCAGTCGAGCGCCGAGAAGATCTCGACCTCGCTGCAGCCGGCGTAGCCCTGCGCTTCGACGAGGGCGCGCACGGCGCGGATGTCGATGACGCCGTCGCCCATCATGCCGCGGTCCTCGAGCAGGTCGCGCGTCGGCAGCAGCCAGTCGCAGACGTGGAAGGCGAGCAGCCGGGCAGGGCCGGCGCGCGCGATCATCGCGGCGAGCTGCGGGTCCCACCACACGTGGTACAGATCGACGGCCACGCCGAGGGCGGCGCTGCCAGCCGCCGCGGCCGCGCCGGCAGCGCCAGGCGCCGGGTCGAGCGCATCGCACAGGTCGAGCGCCTGCGCCAGCGTGTTGATGCAGGCGCGGTCGGCCGCGTACATCGGATGCAGCGGCTCGATCGCCAGCGGCATGCGGCGCGCACGCGCCTCGTCGAGCAGCCAGGCGACGCCCTCGGCCACCTGGGCGCGCGCGGCCGCGATGTCCCTGTGCGCCGGCCGGCCCGCCAGCGCGCCCGGCAGAGCGCCGACGACGAGCACGAGGCAGGGCGCGCCCAGCGCGCAGGCTTCGTCGAGCGCGCGCCGGTTGTCGTCGCGCACGGCCTGGCGCGCGGCCGCGTCGGTGTAGGTGAACATGCCGCCACGGCAGTAGCCCGACAGCTCGAGGCCGAGCGCGCGCAACTGGCGCGCGGTGGCCGTCAGGCCGGCCGCGGCCACCTGGTCGCGCCAGGGCGCCACGGCCCGGATGCCGCGCGCCGCGCAGGCGTCGAGGATCTGCGGCAGCGGCCAGGGCTGGCCGCGCTGCCGGCGCACGGTGGCGGTGTTGATCGACAGCCAGCGGTGGTCGCTCGAGAAGTCGCGCATCAGGGGGCGTGGCCGGCGGCTCGCGTGCGCGTCTACTCGATGCCGTGCAGCGCCAGCAGCGTGCGCATGCGCCGCACCGCGCGCTCGGGGTCGGCCAGCAGGCCGGCCGCATCGGCGAGCCGGAACAGCTCGGCCAGGTGCACGAGCGAGCGCGTGCTCTGCTGCCCGCCCACCATCGTGAAGTGGCTCTGATGGCCGTTGAGCCAGGCCATGAAGACGACGCCGGTCTTGTAAAAGCGCGTCGGCGCGCGGAAGACATGGCGCGACAGGGGCACCGTGGGCGCCAGGATGGCGTGGAAGCGCTCCGTGTCGCCGGCCGTCAAGGCCGCGAGCGCCGCGCTGGCTGCCGGCGCGATGGCGTCGAAGATGCCGAGCAGCGCGTCGCTGTGGCGCCGGTTGGGCGCCTCGCCGACGCGGTCGCCGGCGATCAACTCGGCGTAGTCGAAGTCGTCGCCGGTGTACATGCGCACGCCGCGGCCGTCGCTGCCGCCGCTGGCCGGCAGCCGGCGGCGCATCGCGATCTCCTTGCTCTTGTCGAGCAGCGAGATCTTGATGCCGTCGACCTTGGCGGCGTGCGCGGCGATGACGCCGAGCGCGGTGTCCATCGCGCGCATCGGATCGTCCGAACCCCAGTAGCCGGCGAGCGCGGGGTCGAACATCGCGCCCAGCCAGTGCAGGATCACCGGCGCGCGCGCCTGGCTCAGGATGCGGTCGTACACGCGCTCGTAGTCGGCCGGTCCGCGCGCCACGCGCACCAGCGCGCGGCTGGCCATGACGATGAGGCGGCCGCCGAGCTTCTCGATCGCGGCCATCTGCTCCTCGTAGGCACGGATCACGTCGTCGACGCCGCGCGCGTCCTGCGGTGCCAGGTGGTCGGTGCCGCAGCCGCTGGCCAGGCGCGCCCCGGGCACGTCGCGCGCGGCGTCGATCGAGCGTGCGATGAGCTCGAGCGACGTCGGCCAGTCCAGCCCCATGCCGCGCTGCGCGGTGTCCATCGCCTCGGCCACGCCCAGGCCGAGGCGCCACAGGTGCAGGCGGTAGGCGATGGTGGCGTCCCAGTCGAGCGCGCATTCGAGCCAGGGGTCGATCGCGGCCCGCGGATCGGCCACCACATGCGCGGCCGAGTAGGCGATGCGCGCCAGCGGCATGCCCGCCGCGGCCGGCACGAAGGCATCCGGGCCGCGCAGCGCGTAGGGCGCGAGCGTGCCGTCGGCGGCGGGCAGTGTGATCGTGAGTGCCATGGCTGCGGCCTGCGGCTGCCGGTTCTCAGAGCGTCAGCGGCGGCAGGTCGACCCAGCGCCGCTCCTTCCAGCTCTGCAGCGCCGCCTCGACCAGCTGCACGCCCTTGGCACCTTCGGTGAGCGTCCACCGGTACGGCGCGTCCTCGCAGACGTGGCGGAGGAAGGCCTCCCACTGGATCTTGAAGCCGTTGTCGTAGGTCTCGGTGTCGGGCACCTCCTGCCACTGGCCGAGGAAGTCCATCGTCTGCGCGACGTCGGGGTTCCACACCGGGCGCGGCGTCGCGACGCGGCTTTGCGCGCGGCAGCTCTGCAGGCCGGCCACGGCCGAACCGTGCGTGCCGTCGACGTGGAAGGTGACGAGGTCGTCGCGGCGCACGCGCGTGCACCAGGAGCTGTTGACCTGCGCGACGACGGGCTCGCCGTCGTGGCCGCGCAGCTGCAACGTGGCGTAGGCGGCGTCGTCGGCGCTGGCGCGGTACTTGCGCCCCTGCTCGTCCCAGCGTTCGGGGATATGGGTGGCGCCGAGGCAGCTCACCGCCTGCACCTCGCCGAACAGGTTGTCGAGCACGTAGCGCCAGTGGCACATCATGTCGAGGATGATGCCGCCGCCGTCCTCGGCGCGGTAGTTCCAGCTCGGGCGCTGGATCGGCTGCAGATCGCCTTCGAACACCCAGTAGCCGAACTCGATGCGCACGCTCAGCATGCGGCCGAAGAAGCCGGCGCGGCGCAGCAGCTCGAGCTTGCGCAGCCCGGGCAGGAAGAGCTTGTCCTGCACGGCGCCGTGCTTGAGGCCGCGCGTGCGCTGCAACTCCTCGGCCAGGCGCGCGATCTCCACCGCCTCGCGCAGGTTGGTGGCGATCGGCTTCTCGCAATAGACATGCTTGCCCGCGCGCAGCGCCTTGGCCAGCAGCGCCGGGCGCATCTGCGTCGTGCCGGCGTCGAAGAACACGGTGTCGGACTTGCTCGCGAGCGCGGCGTCGAGGTCGGTGCCCCAGCGCGCGATGCCGTGCGCGCGTGCCAGCGCCTCGACCCTGGCGCCGTCGCGGCCGATCAGCAGCGGGTCGGGCAGCACGCGCTCGCCGTTGGCGAGCAGCACGCCGCCTTGTCGGCGGATGGCGACGATCGAGCGCACCAGATGCTGGTTGGTGCCCATGCGGCCGGTGACGCCGTGCATCACGATGCCGATCGTGCGGGTGCTCATGACGAGGCCTCTGGCGTTGGAACGGGCGGGGGCGAGCGGGCAGCATACACGGCAGCGATGTGCGCTGCCGATGACGGGCCGGGACAGGGCCACCGCCTCCGGATGCGGCCGGCCCCGCCTGCTTCGCGTCGTCGTCGACAATGGCGCCTACGGCACGACCCGCATGCACCAGGAACCCGAATCCCCCGGCCGCGTCAGCTGCAGCGCGCTGTCCGACTCCGGCTTCGCGCTGCTGGCACATGCCTGCGGCTGGCGCGCCGAGCGCGTCGTGCGCACCGGGCAGTCCGAGCCGGCGTTCGAGCGCCTGCCCGTCGCCGCACGGCCCGGGCTGCCGCACCTCGTGCTCGATGCCGATCTGTCCGCCCCGAGGTCCGCGCCGACGCCCGGCCCGCCCCCCGGGCGGGTCGAGGAACTCGGGAGCGGCCCTTCGTTCCTCGAGCGCAGGAGCCGCACCACGCGGGCTGCGATCTGCGCGGCGCGCGCGGCCGCGCTTCGACGCCGGAGGGCCGGCCGATGACGCGCGCGGCAGCAGGAGACGGCGCGGCGAAGCCGGGCCGGCATGCCGCCGACGAGGTGGTGTGGGAGGTGGTGGACGAGGGCCCGTACGGCAGCGACCTGCAAGCCATCGCGCGGCGCTGCCGCAAGAAGGTGGCGCGGCGCGCGCTGCTCGCCGCCGGCGTGGCGATGGTGCCGCTGCCGGGCATCGACTGGGTCACCGACGTCGGCGTGCTGGTCTCGCTGCTGCCGCAGATCAACCGCGAGTTCGGCCTCACGCCGCAGCAGATCGAGCGCCTGGCGCCGGACCGGCGTTTGGTCGTCTACAAGGCCATCAGCGCCGGCGGCGGCATGCTGATCGGCCGCGTCGTCACGCGTGAGCTGGTGCTCAAGCTGCTGCAGATGGTGGGCGTGCGCCTGACGGCGCAGCAGGCGGCCAAGTTCGTGCCGATCGCCGGCCAGGCGGTCTCGGCCGCGCTCACCTATTCGGCGCTGCGCTACGTGTGCGAGCAGCACATCCGGCAATGCATGGCGGTGGCGCGCCAGTTGCAACTGCCCGCGCCGTCGGCGGCGGCCGGCTGAGGGCGCGCGCGACGCGTCGCTCGCGGACCGGGCCACCGACCGGGCGGCTTGCTGCGAAGGTCGCCGACTAGAATCGCCGGCTCGGGGTGTGGCGCAGCCTGGTAGCGCAACTGCTTTGGGAGCAGTGGGTCGCACGTTCGAATCGTGTCACCCCGACCAGTGGAATCGACCAGGCGCAAGCGGTTCGCGCGCCGTCGATCACGACGAACGCGGTGAAGGCGCCGAACGCGCCGAACGCGCCGAACGCAGCTTCGCGTCCGCAGCCGCATCCGGAGTGCCGCGCGTTGCCTTGCCTGCGCGCTGCCTCGGCATGGTGTCGTGCCGGCGACGCGCGGCGCGCACTCAGCGCGTCTTCATGTACGCCGCGAACAGCGCCGGATGCAGCTCGCGCAGCGCCTTGCGCCGCTCGACGATTTCGCGCTGGCGGCCCTGCCGCTCGAGGCGGATCAGTTCGAGCAGCGTGCGAAAGGCGCGCTCGGGTGCCTCGTGCCGCGCCGGCCACGCCGCGCCGGCTTGCTCGGCGACTTCGGGGCGCTCGGTGAGCACCCAGGCCGCGAACCAGGCCGCGTCGGCGGTGTCGCCCGCGCCTTCGAAGCGCTCGTCGAAGGCTTGCACGAGCGCCGCGAGCATCGGTTCGCGGCTGCGGTGCAGCAACGCGTCCAGGCGCGCCGGCGCGAGCCATCCCAGCTCGGCGACGAGCGGCCAGCATGCTTGCAGCCCCAGCAGATGCAGCCGGGCCTCGATCATCCAGGCCAGCGGTGCCGGGATGCGACGCCATGATTCGATCGCCTCGGTGGCGCGCGCCGCGGCGCTCCAGTTGCCGGCCGCGAGCCAGAGCGGCGCCGCATGCTCTGGCGCGGCGTCGGCGCGCAGCGGCAGGTTCCGGGCGCGCGCGGCGAGGTCTTCCCACAGCGGCGCGAGCCACTGGCACGCCTGCGCTCGGAACAGGCGCTCGCACGGAGCCCGCAGGGCCTCGACCGCCCGCCACGCGCGTGCGAGCGCGTCGTGATCCTCGATCGCCGCGCCGCCCAGGCCCTCCACGCCTTCGACGAGCGCGCGCAGCGCCGGCAGGGCTTCGTCGGCCGGCCGCTCCTCGGCCAGGCGCTCGCAGGCGGCGCGCGCGGCGCGCGGCTCGTGCCGCGCCAGCGCGTCGACGGCGTCGTTGCGCAGCATCACGTCGCGGCTGTGCTCGAAGAGGTCGAGTTGCATCGGTTGTTCCCCCGCGCGCCGGCGCCGCCCGGCGCGTCTGCCCGAGCGGGGTTCGTCATTGTGCATGGCGGCTTGCGCCGCGATCGTCGATGCGCAGCGCAGCAGCAGCCATGCCGCCGCGCCGAGGTTGGGCATTCGCCCGCGCCGCGTCGGCCCCCGACAGGCGGCGCGGACTCGCTACGGATGCGCTCAGCCGCGCGGCGCCAGTATCGCGAAATGCCCGCTCACCGTGGCCAGCAGCTGCTCGGCGGCGTACAGGCGCGACTCCAGATGCGCCACCGTGCGCCCGACGCGCAGCACTTCGCTGTCGCAGACGATGCGGTTGGTGCGCCCCGCGGCGAGGAAATTGATCTTCAGCTCGATCGTCGTGCACGACTGTCCGGGCGCGAGCCGCGTGTACAGCGCGTGGCCCATCGAGGTGTCGGCGAGCGCGAACAGCACCGCGCCGTGCACCACGCCGTGCGGGTTGAGGTGGTACGGCGCGACCTGCAGCGTCGAGCGGCAGCGGCCGTCGGCAGCCGACTCGACCTGCAACGCCAGGTGCGCCGCGAAGGGGTTGAAGAGGTGCGCGATATCGGTGCTCATCGGCTGGCCGGGTGCGGTGGCAGGCGCGCATCATCGCGCAAGCTGGGGCGCGGCGGGCGGCCGCGCCGGGCCGCGCGCCTATACGCCCAGATGCCGCGCCAGCGCGTCGCCGCCGGCGAGCTCGCGCGCCTCGCCCTCGAGCACGACGCGGCCCTTTTGCAGCACCAGCAGGCGGTCGGCGTGCGCGGCCACGCGGCGGTAGTCGCGGTCGACCACCAGCGTCGCGATGCCGTCGGCGCGGATCTGGTCGATGACGCGCCAGATCTCGTCGACCACCAGCGGCGCCAGTCCCTCGGTGGCCTCGTCGAGGACGAGCAGCAGCGGATTGGTCATCAGCGCGCGGCCGATCGCCACCATCTGCTGCTCGCCGCCCGACAGTTGCGTGCCCAGGTGGCCCAGCCGCGCCGCCACGCGCGGGAAGGTGGCGAGCACGCGCTCGAGCGTCCAGTCGCAGCGTCCGTCGACGCCGGCGCGCGCGGCCATCACGAGGTTCTCGCGCGCCGTCAGGTTGGGGAAGACGCCGCGCCCCTCGGGCACGTAGGCGACGCCCAGGCGCGCCACTTCGTGCGGCGCCGCGCGCGCGATGTCCGCGCCGCGCAGGCCGATGCGGCCGGCGCGCTGGCGCACATGGCCGAGCAGCGTGCGGATCAGCGTGCTCTTGCCCATGCCGTTGCGGCCGAGCAGACCCACCGCCTCGTGTGCGCCGATCGCGAGGTCGACGCCGTGCAGCACGTGGCTCGAGCCGTACCAGGCGTGCAGGCCCTGTGCCTGCAGCAGCGGCGCGGCGGCGGCGCCGCTCGGCGTCACGCGCGCGCGCCTTGCTGCGCCTCGTCCCGCGACATGCGCTCGAAGCGCTCGAGGCGCGCCCAGCCGGCGTCGATCTCGAGCTGCAGCGCGGCCACCTGCTCGGCGCTCATGTGGCGGTAGCGGCGCTGCAGCGCCAGGTAGTCGGCCACCGGGCGGCTCTTGCGCAGGTTGATCGTGTAGCGCTCGCCGTCCTCGACTTCGTACAGCGGGAAGGCGCCGCTCTCGGCGGCCAGGCGCGCGGCCATCAGGCCGGCGTCGTCGTCCAGGCCCCAGCCGTCGATGCAGGGGATGAGCAGCGTGATGATGCGCGTGCCGCGCAGTGCCTTGGCCTTCTCGACCTTGCGCCGCATGTCGGCCAGGTGCGCGGCGCTGGCGGTGGCGACGTAGGGCACGCCGTGCGCGGCCATGATCTCGGTGAGGTTCTTCTTGCGCGTGGTCTTGCCGGCCGGCGTCGAGCCGGTGCGCGCGTACAGCGGCGTCGACGAGGACTTCTGCGCGCCGGTGTTCATGTAGCCCTCGTTGTCCAGGCAGATGTAGAGGAAGTCCTCGTTGCGCTCGGCCGCCGAGCTCAGGCACTGGAAGCCGATGTCGTAGGTGCCGCCGTCGCCGGCCAGCACGACGACCTGCGTGTCGCGCAGCCCGCGCACGTCGAGCGCGCGCCGGATGCCGCTGGCCGCCGCCGCGCTCGATTCGAGCGTCGGCTGGTAGACGGGCACGGCGAGCGAGCTGTACGGCTGCGGCCCGGCGATGATGGCCATGCACGAGGGCGGGATCACCGCCACCGTGTTCGGCCCGAGCGCAGCGAGCACGTGGCGCGCCGACAGCGCGTCGACGCAGCCCGGGCAGGCGGCGTGGCCCGAGCACAGCATCGGGCTTTCGGCAGGGGGATGTGCGAGCAGCATGTTCAGCGGACCCAGGTCGATTCGGGTTGCGGCGTGCGGCCACGATACGCCTGCGCCCAGGCGACGAGCCGCTCGGGCGGGACGTTGACGCCGCCCACGCCGGCCAGCAGGCCGTGGATGCGCGGCGCGCCCTCCATGCCGTAGAGCGCGGCGCGCAGCTCCTGGTGCAGCACGCCGCCCAGGCCCGGTGAGTGGTTGCGGTCGAGCACCAGCAGGTCGGCCACGCCGGCCAGTGCCGCGCGCAGCGCGCCCAGCGGCAGCGGACGCAGCAGGCGCAGCTTCACCAGCCCCACGGCATGGCCGGCGGCGCGCAGCGCGTCCACCGCCTCGCGCGCCGTGCCGCACATGCTGCCCATGGTGACGAAGACGCAGTCGGCGCCGTCGCAACGGTAGCGCTCGACGACACCCCAGCTGCGGCCGCTGAGCGCGGCCCATTCGCGATCGGCCTCGGCCGCCAGTGCCGGCACGCGCTGCATCGCCTCCTCGATGGCCTGGCGGTGGCGGCAGTACATGTCCTGGCTGACGACGTTGCCCCAGCCCTCGGGCTTGGCCGGGTCGAGCCGGTGCGGCGGGTCGTAGGGCGGCAGGTAGGCATCGGCCAGGGCCTGCGCGGGCACCGTCACCGGCTCGAGCGCATGCGAGACGTAGAAGGCGTCGAGGTTCACCATCGCCGGCAGCAGCACCTGCTCGGCCACGCGGTAGGCCTGCAGCACGCTGTCGAGCGCCTCCTGAGCGCTCTCGACGTAGAACTGGATCCAGCCGGTGTCGCGCTGCGCGATGCTGTCGGTCTGGTCGGGCCAGAAGGCCCAGGGCGAGGCCACCGTGCGGTTGACGTTGGCCATCACGATGGGCGCGCGCGCGCCGGCCGCGTAGTGCAGCAGCTCGTGCATCAGCAGCAGGCCCTGCGACGCGGTCGCGGTGAAGACGCGCACGCCGGTGAGCGAGGCCGGGATGCAGGCCGACATCACCGAATGCTCCGACTCGACGGTGATGATCTCGGCCGCGAACTCGCCTGCGGCCTGGAAGTCGGTGAGCAGCTCCAGCACCGGCGTCTGCGGCGTGATCGGGTACACCGGCGCCACCTGCGGCCGCGCCAGGCGCGCGCCCCAGGCGACGGCGTGGTTGCCGGTGAGCAGCACGCGTTCGGACGGGTTCATCGCCGCTCCTCCAGCATCGTCATCGAGCCCGTCGGGCATTCGCGCACGCACAGGCCGCAGCCCTTGCAGTAGTCGAGCAGCACCTCGTAGTGCGGCGCGGCGGCGCCGGCCGCTTGCACTTGCGCCGGCGCCAGGCGCTGCACCGCCAGGTCGGGGCAGACGACGACGCAGTTGTCGCAGTCGATGCAGGTACCGCAGGAGAAGCAGCGTGCGCTCTCGGCCAGCGCCTCGGCCTCGTCGAGACCGAGCTGCACTTCGAGGTCGCCCACGCGTTCGGACGTGGGCAGCCTGCGCTCGGGCGCGCGCGCGGCCGGCTCGTAGTACCAGCGGGCGATGGCGCCGGCGCCCACCGGCGGCCCTTCGGGTGCGGGCAGCGCCGCCGAGCGATCGGCGCGCCGGCGCAGCAGCTCGGCGTGGATCGCCAGCGCCGCGCGCTTGCCCATGCCGAAGGCGGCGGTGACGAAGCGTTCCATGCTGGCGACGTCGCCGCCGGCCCAGACCCCGGCGCTGCCGGTGGCGCCCCAGCGGTCGGCGGCGAGCAGCCGGCCGCGCGCGGCGAGCGCGCCTTCGAAGGGCGCGAGTTCGGCGTCCTGGCCGATCGAGACGACGACGGCGTCGGCCTCGAGCGCGAATTCGCCGCCCGGCTGCGCTTCGAGCGTGAACTGCCCGCGCTCGGCGCCGGCCGCGAAGCGCACGCGCATGCACTCCAGGCGCAGGCCGTCGGCGAGCGAGACCACGCGCTCGATCGTCGCGCCGTCGGCGAGCGTGATGCCTTCTTCGAGGGCTTCCTCGACCTCGTCGCGCTGCGCCGGCAGCTGCGCGCGCGACTCGAGCGCGAGCAGCGTCACCTCGTGGCCGGCGCGGCGCGCGCTGCGTGCCGTGTCGATCGCGGCGCTGCCGCCGCCGACCACGACCAGGCGCCGACCCAGCGCCGGCGGCCGGCCGGCGTTGGCCGCGGCCAGATACTGCGCGCCCTGCATCAGCCAGGGCAGCTCGGCGTCGAGCTGCGGCAGCGCGCGCGGGCGCGCCGCGCCGGTGGCGACGAAGAGCGCGTCGTGCCGCGCGCGCAGCGCGGCAAAGTCGTCGGGGCTTTCGATGCGCACGCCGCAGTGCACCTCGATGCCGAGCGCGAGCACGCGCGCGATCTCGGCGTCGAGCACCTCGCGCGCCAGGCGGTAGCCGGGGATGCCGTGGCGCATCAGGCCGCCGAGCTCGTCGCGCGCTTCGTAGAGCGATACGCGCCAGCCGCGCCGGCGCAGCTGGAACGCGGCCGACAGGCCCGCCGGCCCGCCGCCGAGCACGGCGACATGGCCGTCGAGTGCTTGTGCCGGCGCCGGGAACTGCCAGCCCTCGGCGAGCGCGCGCTCGCCGACGAAGCGCTCCATGCGGCAGATCGCCAGCGGCTGGTCGTGCACGGCGCGGTTGCAGGCCGCTTCGCAGGGGTGGTGGCAGACGCGCCCGGTGATGGCCGGAAACGGGTTGTGGCGCACCAGCACGTCCCAGGCGCCGCGCCAGTCGCCCTGGCGCGCCAGGCCCAGCCACTCGGCGATGTCGCCGTCCACCGGGCAGGCCTGGTGACAGGGCGAGGGCGCGACGACATGCTGCGCGAGCGAGGCGCGCCAGGTGCCGGTCTTGAAGACCGCCGTCGAGCCGGTGGTCCAGGTCGGCGGCACCGCGGCTGGCGCGGGTTTGCTCGGCACGGACGTCGTCATCGCATGGCCCCGGTTTCGAGCAGGCGCTCGGCGGCGTGCCAGCCGTCGTCGCAGGCGGCGACGTTGGCCTCGGCCAGCCGCGGCGAGCCGGCGGCGATGGCCTCGTGCAGCACCGGCAGCGTGATGCCGCCGACGGTGCGCGCCAGCGCGCCGACGAGGGCCGAGTTGACGATGCGCCCCAGGCCGTGCCGGCGCGCCAGCCCGAGCGCGTCGACCGGCAGCACCAGCCGCCCCGGCGCGATCGGTGCGAATTCGCCCGCCGGCCGGCTCGAATTGACGACGATGCGCGTGTGCGCGTCGGCGCAGGCCAGCAGCGACGGCCCGAGCAGGCTGGCGTCGAAGCACAGGATGGCATCGGCGCGCTCGATGTCGCAGCGCAGCCGCACCGGGCGGTCGTCGACGCGCAGATACGAACTCACCGGCGTGCCGCGGCGCGCGCCGCCGTAGCTGGCGAAGCATTGCACCTCGCGCCCGGCGGCGAAGTAGGCGGCGGCGAGCAGGTTGCCCGCGGTCTGCGCGCCCTGGCCGCCGCGGCCCTGGATGACGACTTGCAGCATGGTCGTGCGAGCCGGTTCAGGATTGGCGCGGCAGCACGGCGGTCGCCTCGAGCTCGATCTTGCCCGGGTGGTCGAGCAAGTCGGAGACGAAGATCATGCTCATCGCCGGGTAATGCGTGCCCATCAGCTCGCGCCAGACGGCGCCGAGCTGGCGGCGCGCGGCGAGGTAGGCGTTGCGGTCGCAGCAGTAGGCGGTGATGCGGCAGATGTGCTCGGCGCGGCCGCCGGCCTCGGCCAGCACCGCCAGGATGTTGACCAATGCCTGGCGGAACTGCGGCACCAGTTCCTCCGACTCGAACACCTGGTCGGCATTCCAGCCCACCTGGCCGGCCAGGAAGACGATGCGTCCGGCATCGACGGCGATGCCGTTGGCGTAGCCGATCGGCGCCTTCCAGCCCTCGGGCAGCAGATGCTTCATCGCGGTTCAGTCCTCGTAGCGTGGCGGGTCGGGATCGTCGGCCCAGTCGGCGGCGGGCGGTGCGACCTTGGCGAGCCAGGAGTCGATCAGCGCCACGTGCTCGACTTCCTCGGCGCGCATCTCCTCGGCCGCGCGCCGGATGTCCTCGCCCGCGGCCTGGCGCGCCAGCGCGTCGAAGAACGCGACGGCGCGCTGCTCGGCGGCGCGCGCCAGCTGCAGCGCGTGCCAGGGGTGCATGAGGTAGTGCATCTCGTCGATCGGCACCGCCTCGGGCGCCTCGGGCGTGGCCCAGGCGCCCTCGTGCACGACGGGCGCGCTGTCGGCGCTCCAGCCCATGTCGTGCAGGATCTGCTCGACGTGGTGCGCCTCGTAGCCCGCCATCTTGCGGAACAGCTCGGCCACCTCGCGGTTGTTGTGCACTTCCATCATCTCGGCCAGTTCGCCGTAGCGCGCCACCGCCTCGCGCTCCATCGCCAGCGCCTGCGCCATCAGCTGCTGCATCGTCTGTACCGGCGCGTTCATAGTGCGAACTCCGCTTCCAGCTCGGCCGGCGTGGCGCTGGCCTGGCGCGTGCGTGCGTACACCGGCCGCGTGCCGGCGTACAGCACGCCGATGTTGAAGCCGTCGTCGGCCATCACGCGGCGCGCGGCGAGGGCGGGGTCGTTGGTCTCGGCCACCGGCGCCGGGCGCACCTGCTGCTTCCAGTCGCGCTGCTCGGGGCGGAAGGTGACGCAGGGGCTGAGGATCTCGACGAACGAGAAGCCCGGATGCCGGATCGCCTGCGCGATGAGCTGCGCGGTGCCGTTCGGGTCGCCCGAGAAGGCGCGCGCGACGAAGTTGGCGCCCGAGGCCAGCGCCACCACCAGCGGATGGAAGGCGCGCACGCCGGTGCCGCCGGGGGCGAGCTTGTTGTCCCAGTCGGGCTCGGTGGTGGGCGAGGCCTGGCCCTTGGTCATGCCGTAGACATGGTTGTCCATCACGATGTAGGTCATGTCGACGTTGCGTCGGCAGGCGTGCATGAAGTGGTTGCCGCCGATCGAATAGCCGTCGCCGTCGCCGCCCGAGACGACCACCGTGAGATCGGGCCGCGCGACCTTGAGACCGGTGCCGGCGGCCAGCGCGCGCCCATGCACGCCGTGAAAGCCGTAGCAGGTGGTGTAGGCGGGCAGGCGCGAGCTGCAGCCGATGCCCGAGACCACGGCCACCTCGTGCGGCGGCCGCTGCAGGATGGCCAGCGCCTTGGTCAGCGCGCTGAGCACGCTGAAGTCGCCGCAGCCCGGGCACCAGATCGGCTTGTAGTCGGACTTGAAGTCGGCCGCGGCCAGCGCGGCGGGGATCTTGGGGTCGTTCACGCGCTTGCCTCCGCGTTGACTCGTGGTGCGCCGACCGCCGCGGCCCAGTCGATGAAGGCCGCGGCCAGCTCGCCCGGTCGCAACGGCAGCGGGCCGGCGCGATGCAGGCCACGCGCGCGGCCGGGCAGGTCGGCCCGGCTGCGCAGGTAGCGCAGCAGCTGGCCGCCGTGATTCTGCTCGACGACGAGCACGGCGCGCACGCCGGCCAATGCCTGCTCGAGCGCCTCGATGCGCAGCGGCGCGAGCAGGCGCAGCGACACCAGCCTGAGCGCCAGGCCCTGGGCCGCGACGCGCGCGATCGCCTCGCGCACGGCGCCGGTGGTGGAGCCGAAGGTGATCACGGCCAGCTCGGCGTCGCCTTCGACGTCGGCCCAGCGTGCGCCGTAGTCGTGGCACTCGAGCTTGCGCTGGCGCTTGTCGAGCTGGCGCCGGTGGTCGGCGGCGCCGCTGCTCGGGATGCCGCGCTCGGTGTGCTCGAGGCCGTCGGCGGTGTAGGCGGTGCCGGGGCTGCCGGGGATCGCCATCGGCGAGACGCCCGAGGGCGTGTCGGCGTAACGCCGGTAGCCCTCGGCGCCGGCCGGCGCGGTGAGCCGCTCGGCCGCCTGCGGGGCGTGCGCCGGACGGTCGATCACGGCGCGCGACTGGCCCATGAACTGGTCGGTGAGCAGGATCGCCGGCGCCTGCAGCGCCTCGGCCAGCTGCACCGCCCATTCGCCGGTGGCCACGCAGTCGGCGATCGAGTTCGGCGCCAGCACCAGGCGCGGCGCGTCGCCGTGCAGGCCGTCGACGGCGAAGGACAGATCGCTCTGCTCGCTCTTGGCCGGAATGCCGGTGGACGGGCCGCCGCGCATCACGTCGACGACGACGATCGGCACTTCGGCGGCCACCGCCAGGCCGATGCCCTCGGCCATCAGCGCCAGCCCCGGGCCGGCGGTGGCGGTGAGCGATGGCACGCCGCCGTAGGAGGCGCCGATCACCATGTTCACCGATGCCAGCTCGTCCTCGGCCTGCAGCAGCGTGCCGCCGACGCGCGCCAGCGCCGGCGCCATCCACTCGAGCAGCTCGGTGGCCGGCGTGATGGGATAGGCGGCGACGAAGCGCACGCCGGCGCGCAGGGCGCCGAAGCCGGTGGCCTCGTTGCCCGAGAGCAGCCAGCGACCGGGCGGCACCGACGCGTCGGGCGTCGGCGGCCTGGGCTTGGCGCCTTCGAGCCCCGCGGCCAGCGCCGCGCCCTGGCGCAGCGCCGCGAGGTTGGCCGCCAGCGCCTCGGCGCCGCGCTTCCAGCTCGCACCGAGTGCGGCCTCGAGCGCCGCCGGCGGCACGCCGGCCAGCGTGCCGGCGACGCCCAGCGCCACCATGTTGACCCAGGCGCCGCTGGCCTTGGCGGTCTGCTTGAGCGGCAAGCTCACGACATGGGCACCGCTGGCGCGCAGCACCTCGGGCGGCGCGCCGGCCTCGCCGTCGCCGATCAGCAGGCTGGCCGGCCCGAGCGGGATCTCGTCGGCGAAGCGGTTCAGGTTCTGCCAGTCGATCGCCAGCAGCACGTCGAAGCGGTCGTCGAGCGTCGCCACCGGGGCGGCAGCCAGGCGCAGCAGCGCTGCCGCTTCGCCGCCGCGGATCTGCGGGCCGCTGGTGCGCACCATCAGGCCGTAGAGGCCGGCGCGGGCCGCGGCGTCGAGCAGCAGCGTGCCGGCCGTCATGACGCCGGCGCCGCCGCTGCCGGCGATGGCGACCGAGCAGCCCGCGCGCGGCGCCGCGTCGGCGCGCGGCTGCGGGCTCGGTGAGGCGGGATTCGGGGACAAGGTCGTGCTCCGGATCGGAATGGGCCGCCAGTGAAACCGCAGCGGCATCGGCCGTCCCTGCGCCAGATCAAGGAAATCCGACGCCAGGACTGCAGAATCGGGGAAAACTGGTATTCAGGTACCAGAATACAAATGTTTCCGGCGGCCGTCCATCGGTGGCCCCCGGCCAGACCCCGGCGACGCCGGCCCGCGCGGGCCGGTCCGCCCGCACAGGAGCCCCAGATGCCGATCGCTGCCCACCGCTGGCTGATGACCGCCCCCGGCGCGCCGCTCGTGCGCGCCGAGTTCGAGGCCGAGCCCGCGGCCGGCGCGGTGGTGGTCGCGGTGGCCGGCTGCGGCGTCTGCCACACCGACCTCGGCTACTACTACGACGGCGTGCGCACCAACCAGCCGCTGCCGCTGGCGCTGGGCCACGAGATCAGCGGCCGCGTCGTCGCCGCCGGCGCCGGTGCCGCCGAGTGGCTGGGGCGCGCGGTCATCGTGCCGGCCGTGCTGCCCTGCGGAGAATGCGAGCTGTGCCGGCGCGGCCTGGCCACCATCTGCCGCGCGCAGAAGATGCCGGGCAACGACATCCAGGGCGGCTTCGCCTCGCACATCGTCGTGCCGGCGCGCGGGCTGTGCGCGGTCGACGAAGAGCGGCTGGCCGCCGCCGGCCTCGCGCTGGCGCAGGTGTCGATCGTGGCCGACGCGCTCACGACGCCCTATCAGGCCGTCAGGCGCGCCGGCGTCGAGCCGGGCGACGTGGCGGTGGTGGTCGGCGTCGGCGGCGTCGGCGGCTACTGCGTGCAGATCGCGCGCGCCTTCGGCGCCGCGGTGGTGGCGGTGGACGTCGACGCGCGCAAGCTCGAGGCCATCGCCGCCGACGGCGGTGCCGCGCTCGCGCTCGACGCGCGCGCGCACGACGCCAAGGCGCTGAAGAAGGCGGTCGCCGAATTCGCCAAGGCCCAGGGGCGGCGCAGCACCGAGTGGAAGATCTTCGAGTGCTCGGGCAGCGCGGCCGGGCAGAGCACCGCCTTCAACTTGCTGGTGCACGGCGCCACGCTGGCGGTGGTGGGCTTCACGATGGACAAGGTCGAGCTGCGCCTGTCCAACCTGATGGCCTTCGACGCGCGCGCGCTCGGCAACTGGGGCTGCCCGCCCGAGCTGTACCCGGCCGCGCTCGACCTCGTGCTCGACGGCGGCGTGAAGCTCGCACCCTTCGTCGAGACGCATCCGCTGGCCGACATCAACCGCGTCTTCCACGCCGTGCATGCGCGCGAGATCACGCGCCGCGCGGTGCTCGTGCCCTGAAGCCCGTTTCCCCGTCCCGTCTCCCATCCCCCTTGCCGGAGCCCTTGCGATGCGCGAATTCAAGAACCACGATCTCGTCGACGACATCGGCAGACCCGGCGTGCGCTACGAGCGCCGCCCGGCCCGCCGCCCGGACGGCAGCGAGATCCCGGGCCTGTACAACGCCTGGATCTGGCTCGACAACCCGAGCCAGTACAACAGCTACACGACCGAGATGTGCAAAGGCGTGATCCTGGCCATGCGCGCGGCCAGCAACGACCGCGCCGTCAACTGCGTCGTCTTCACCGGCGTCGGCGACAAGGCCTTCTGCACCGGCGGCAACACCAAGGAGTACGCCGAGTACTACGCCGGCCACCCGCAGGAGTACCGCCAGTACCTGCGCCTGTTCAACGACATGGTCAGTTCGATCCTCGGCTGCGACAAGCCGGTGATCTGCCGCGTCAACGGCATGCGCATCGGCGGCGGGCAGGAGATCGGCATGGCCTGCGACTTCTCGGTCGCGCAGGACCTGGCGCGCCTGGGCCAGGCCGGCCCCAAGCACGGCTCGGCGCCGATCGGCGGCATCACCGACTTCCTGCCGGTGGTGGTGGGCGCCGAGCGCGCCATGGCGGCCTGCGTGCTGTGCGAGCCGTTCTCGGCGCACAAGGCCTGCCACATGGGCATGCTGACCGACGTCGTGCCGGCGCTCGTGGTCGACGGCCAGTTCATCGCCAACCCGACCGTGGAGACGCAGCGCATGGTCGACGCGTACGGGCGCGTCTGCTATGGCGACTTCAAGACCGGCGCCGAACTCGAAGCCGGCAAGGCGCTGATGAAGCGCGGCAAGGTCGACCTGTCGCTGCTCGACGCCAAGGTCGAGGAACTTTGCACCAAGATGCTCTACACCTTCCCCGACTGCACGACCAAGACGATCGAGGAGCTGCGCAAGCCCAAGCTCGAGGCCTGGAACCGCAACAAGGAAGGCTCGCGCGCCTGGCTGTCGCTCAACATGATGACCGAGGCGCGCGCCGGGTTCACCGCGTTCAACGAGGGCACGAAGGAAGACCGCGAAGTCGACTTCGTGCTGCTGCGCCAGAAGCTGGCCGCCGGCCAGGGCTGGGTCGGCAGCCTGCACGACGAGATCCAGCCCAAGGCGAAGCGGCATGGCTGACGCCGCCGCCGGCGCGCTGAAGAGCTGGCTCGAGCGCGACGCAGCGCTGCTGCGGCTGCGCCTGGCGCGGCCCAAGGCCAACCTGTGCGACGCCGAGATGATCGCGGCGCTGCACGCCGCGCTCGACGCGCAGCGCGGCGCGCCGGGCCTGCGCGGCGTGCTGCTCGACGCCGAGGGGCCGCATTTCAGCTTCGGCGCCAGCGTCGAGGAGCACCTGGCCGAGCGCTGCGCCGGCATGCTGGCCAGCCTGCACGCGCTGATCCTGGCGATGGCCGAGTACCCGGCGCCGATCCTGGTCGCGGTGCGCGGCCAGTGCCTGGGCGGCGGGCTCGAAGTGGCGCTGGCCGGCGGGCCGATCTTCGCCGCGCCCGGCGCCGCCTTCGGCCAGCCCGAGATCAAGCTCGGCGTCTTCGCGCCGGCGGCGAGCTGCCTGCTGCCCTGGCGCGTGAGCGCCGTCGCCGCCGAGGATCTGCTGTGGTCGGGCCGCTCGGTCGACGCGGCGCAGGCGCACGCGATCGGCCTCGTGCAGCAGCTGGCCGACGACCCCGAGGCGGCCGCGCTGGCGTACTTCGACGAACACCTCGCGCCGCGCAGCGCCGCGGCGCTGGCCTGCGCCGTGGCCGCGGCGCGCGCGCCGCGCCTGCGCGAGCTGCGCGAGCGCCTGGCCGAGGTCGAGCGGCTCTATCTCGACCGACTCATGTCCACGCACGACGCGAACGAAGGCCTGGCCGCCTTCATCGCCAAGCGTCCACCCGTCTGGGAGCACCGATGAGCACGACCCCGATGTCACCGCACACCCCCGAGGTGCTGCAGATCGTCAAGCAATGCGAGGCCCTGTTCGAGGACCTGCGCTTCGAGGCCGTGCGCGCGTGGAAGGCGGCCGCGCCCGGGCGCAAGGCGATCGGCTACATGCCGGTGTACGTGCCGCGCGAGATCATCCACGCCGCCGGCATGCTGCCGGTGGGCATCCTCGGCGGCGGCGACCAGATCGAGGTCATCCAGGGCGACGCCTACTACCAGAGCTACATCTGCCGCATCCCGCGCTCGACCATCGAGCTCGGGCTCACCGGCCGCCTCGACTGCCTCGACGGCATGCTGTTCCCGAGCATCTGCGACGTCATCCGCAATCTCTCGGGCGTGTGGCAGATCCTGTTCCCGGACAAGTACGCGCGCTACGTCGACGTGCCGCAGAACTACGACGACGAAGTCGGCGGCCGCTTCTGGGTGCAGGAGATGCAGCACATCCGCGACGATCTCGGCCGCCTGCGCGGCAGCCCGATCAGCGACGCCGAGCTGAACGCGTCGATCGCCGCCTACAACGACAACGGCCGCGCGCTGCGCGAGCTCTATGCCTACCGCTCGGCCAAGCCCTGGCAGGCGCCCACCTCCGAGGTCTACCTCGTGCAGCGTGCCGGCATGGTGCTGCCGGTGGAGGAGCACACCGCGCTCGTGCGCCGTTACCTGGCCGCCGCCGAGGCCTTCCAGCGGCCCAAGCGCGACAACGCGCGCGTCGTGCTCACGGGCAGCTTCTGCGAGCAGCCGCCGCTCGGGCTCATCAAGTCGCTCGAGATGGCCGGCTGCTACGTCGTCGACGACGACTTCATGCTCGTCGGCCGCTGGCTGCAAGACGAGGTGCCCGCCGACGGCGACCCGCTGGTCGAGCTGTCCAAGGCCTTCTTGCACCGCTCGGCCTCCACGGCCGCCAAGTACGACGCGCGGCGCGAGGACAAGGGCGTGTTCCTGCTCAAGCAGGTCAAGACGCGTGCGGCCGAGGGCGTGATCTTCGCCGCCCCCTCGTTCTGCGACCCGGCGCTGCTCGAGCGGCCGATGCTGCAGGACGTGCTGGCCAAGCACGGCATCCCGCAGACCGCGTTCAAGTACGCCGAGAACACCGGCCAGATGGCCCCGATCCGGGAGCAGGCCGGCACCTTCGCCGATTCGATCAAGCTCTGGAGCGCCGCATGAACACGCCCGTCACGATGCCCGCCAGCACCAAGAAGCCGCCCAGCGTCCAGAAGGAGGACGCGATGTGGCTGCAAAAGGAGCTCATCAACCGCAACTACATGGAGCTGGCGACCGCGCGCCAGAGCAACCGCAAGGTCTCGGCCACCTTCGTGCCGGGCAACCTGAACGAGCTGCTGATGTGCTTCGACTTCGCGCGCAGCCTGCCCGAGACGAATGCGCTGCAGAACGGCATGCGCAAGAAGAGCGGCAAGATGATCATGGACGCCGAGCGCGACGGCCAGAGCGAGGACGTCTGCACCTACGTCAAGGCCGACCTCGGCATGATGATGGGCGGCGAGATCGGCCCCACCGGCGAAGCGCTGCCGCGCCCCGACGTGCTGCTGCTCAGCTACACCGGCTGCTTCACCTTCATGAAGTGGTTCGAGCTGATCCGCCACAAGTACGGCTGCGAGACGGTGATGCTGCACGTGCCGTACCAGGAGAAGGGCCGCATCGAGCCGCAGATGCGCGAGTACGTCGTCAAGCAGCTCAAGGAGACGGTGATCCCGACGCTCGAGCGCATCTCGGGCGTCAAGTTCGACATCGACCGCCTGCGCCAGTACCTGCGCGAGTCGGCCAAGGCCGAGGAGGACCTGGTGGCGGTGCTGCAGTCGGCCAAGAACCGGCCCAGCCCGATCGACGGTTACTTCGGCGCCGTCTACTACATCGGCCCCATCTTCACCGCCTTCCGCGGCACGCCCGAGGCGAGCGAGTACTACCGCGTGCTACGCGCCGAGATCGAGGAGCGCATGCGCCTGGGCAAGGGCCCGATCACGCCCGACGGCGAGATGGGCGAGGAGAAGTACCGGCTGGTCGTCGAGGGGCCGCCGAACTGGACGAGCTTTCGCGACTTCTGGAAGATGTTCTACGACGAGGGCGCGGTGGTCGTCGCCAGCACCTACAGCAAGGTCGGCGGCGTGTACGACTTCGGCTTCCGCCACGACTCCGAGCATCCGCTCGAGTCGCTCGCCGACTACTGCCTGGGCTGCTACACCAACCACAGCCTGCCGGCGCGCATCGACATGATCTGCAAGTACATCGACGAGTACAGCGCCGACGGCCTGCTGATCAACTCGATCAAGAGCTGCAACAGCTTCTCGGCCGGCCAGCTGCTGATCCTGCGCGAGGTCGAACGGCGCACCGGCAAGCCGGCCGCCTTCATCGAGACCGATCTCGTCGACCCGCGCTACTTCTCGGCCGCCAACGTGAAGAACCGGCTCGAGAGCTACTTCCAGATGGTCAAGCAAAAGCGCACCGCGCACGCCTCGATGCCGCCGCCCTTCATCCCCATCGCGCCGGCGGCGGCGAACTGAGGAGGACCGATCCATGCGTTGCTTCATCGGCATCGACCTCGGCTCGACCACCACCAAGGCGGTGGTGATCGACGAGCAGCAGAACGTGCTCGGCCGCGGCATCACCAACTCGCGCAGCAACTACGACACCGCCGCCACGGTGGCCAAGCAAGAGGCGCTGCTCAACGGGCGCTTCCACCTGTTCCGCCAGGCGCTGGGCGCGAGCGGCGCGCTCAACGGCCAGCTCGACGGCTTCATCGCCCAGCTCGAGCGCGACTTCCGCGCCGAACAGTACCTCGAGCAGCTCGCCGACCTCGAGGCGACCTGCCAGCGCAACCTCGACAAGACGCGCTTCGGCGACGACGCGCCGGCGGTGCGCGAGGCGCTGGAGGCGGTGTTCCGCCAGCTCGCGGCCGAGGCCGCGGAGCTGTTCGCGCCCGGCGCGCGGCGCAAGAGCGACTTCTTCCGCGACATCGCCGGCAGCCAGTACCTGGCCGCCGGCGAGGCGGTAGCGAAGGCGATGGGGCTGCGCTACGACTACCTCGTCAACCTGTTCGACCGCTCGATCATCGAAGTCGAGAACCGCGTGTACGCCGACTCGATGCGGCGCCACCTGCTGGCCGCGCTCGAGCGCAGCTTCGCCGCCCTGCCCGAGACGCAGGCGCGGCGCGCCGCGGTCGAAGCGCCGATCAGGGGCGTGCTCGACACCGCGATGGAGGAGACCTACGTCGTGGGCACCGGCTACGGGCGCGCGCGGCTGCCGTTTTCCAAGGAGCATGTGCGCAGCGAGATCCTCTGCCACGGCCTGGGCGCGCACGTGATGTACCCCGGCACCGCCACCGTGCTCGACATCGGCGGCCAGGACACCAAGGCGATCCAGGTCGACCCGGCCGGCATCGTCGAGAGCTTCCAGATGAACGACCGCTGCGCCGCCGGTTGCGGGCGCTACCTCGGCTACATCGCCGACGAGATGAACATGGGCCTGCACGAGCTGGGGCCGCTGGCGATGCAGAGCACGAAGACGATCCGCATCAACAGCACCTGCACCGTGTTCGCCGGCGCCGAGCTGCGCGACCGCCTGTCCATCGGCGACAAGCGCGAGGACATCATGGCCGGCCTGCACCGCGCCATCATCCTGCGCGCCATGTCCATCCTGGCGCGCTCGGGCGGCATCCGCAACGAGTTCACCTTCACCGGCGGCGTGGCCAAGAACGAGGCCGCCGTGAAGGCGCTGACCGAGCTCGTGGAAGAGAACTACGGCAAGCTCACGCTCAACATCGACCCCGACTCGATCTACACCGGGGCGCTGGGCGGCGCCACGTTCGCGTGGCGCGCGGTGGTGGAAGAAGGCAAGACGGCGGAGGCCAGGACATGACGACGACGGTAGGCATCGACATCGGCTCGGGCGCGGTCAAGACCGTGCTCTTCCGCCACGACGGCGATCGCCACGAGTGGCTGGCGCGGCGCTGCGAGCGCATCCGCCGGCGCGACCCGATTACGCTGGCGCGCGAGGGCTGCGACGGCGTGCTCGCCGACGCCGGCCTGGGCGAGGGCGAGGTCGACTACATCGCCACCACCGGCGAGGGCGAGAACGTGGCCTTCGCCACCGGCCACTTCTACTCGATGACGACGCACGCGCGCGGCGGCGTCTTCCTCGACCCCGAGGCGCGCGCCGTGGTCGACATCGGCGCGCTCAACGGGCGCGCGATCTCGATCGACGAGCGCGGCAAGGTGCTGGGCTACAAGATGACGAGCCAGTGCGCCAGCGGCTCGGGCCAGTTCCTCGAGAACATCGCGCGCTACCTCGGCGTCGCCGTGGAGGAGATCGGGCCGCTGTCGTGCACCTCGAAGGACCCGGAGAAGGTGAGCTCGATCTGCGCCGTGCTGGCCGAGACCGACGTCATCAACATGGTGAGCCGCGCCATTCCCACGCCCGACATCCTGAAGGGCATCCACCTGTCGATGGCCTCGCGCATCGTCAAGCTGCTCAAGGTCACCGGCGTCAAGCAGGGCGTGGCGCTGCTCACCGGCGGCCTGGCGCTCGACGACGGGCTGCTGGCGGCGATCCGCGAGGAGATGGCCAACGAGAAGACGCAGGTGACGACGCGCTCGCACCCCGACTCGATCTACGCCGGCGCCATCGGCGCCGCGATCTGGGGCGCCTACCGGCACGGCAAGCTGAGCCGGCTCGAGGCCGAAGGCGCGGCCGTGGCCTGAGCGGCGCGGCCCGCCCGGCGGGCCGCGGCGCCGGGCGCGCGCGAAGCGGCAGGACTTGCGCGCCCGCGGCGCGGCTCTCATACGGCTTCGCATTCAACGCGCTAACCGCGTTGCTTCGCCTCGCCGTGCGTCAGCACTGTCTTCGGCTTCGCGCCTTGTTATCGCATTGAATGCGAAACCGCATCAGCGCGGCGCCCAGCCGAAGCGCTCGCGCGCGAAGTCGCTCATGCGCTCCGGGGTCCAGGGCGGATCCCAGACCATTTCCACCTCGACCGGCGTCGCCGGCGGCAGCGCGCCGGCGAGCGCGGCGTGCACGTTGTCGACGATCATGTCGGCCATCGGGCAGGCGGCGCTGGTCATCGTCAGCTGCAGGTGCACGCCGCCGGCGGCGGCTTCCTCGATGCCGTAGACCAGGCCGAGGTCGACGATGTTCATGCCGACCTCGGGGTCGAGCACCTGGCGCAGCGCGTCGCGCACCGCGTCCTCGTCGAATCCGCTCACGTCGCCTTGCCCAGATGGCGCACGAAGGACAGCCGCTCGCCCGGCGCGAAGCCGGCGCGCTGCACGAAGCCGAGCAACGCGAGATTGGCCAGCGGCACCGGGATCTCGACGCGCTCGACGCGCAAAGCGCCCAGGTTGGCGAACAGCTGCGACAGCAGCGCGCGGCCGACGCCGTGCTGCGCATAGTCGGGATCGACGCCGAGCGTGTCGATCACCGCCACCGGCTCGGTGCGGCCGTAGTCGCCGAAATCGGCGCGCGCCATCAGGTAGCCGACCACGGTGCCGTCGCGGTGCGCGCTCAGCGACACGCGCACGCCCGACTCCTGCATCGCTTCGCTCAGCCTTGCAGCGATGTACTCGCGCCGGTCGGCGCCGATGATGCGGCGGTCGGCGCGCACGATCGCGTCGAGGTCGGCCGGCGTCATCGAGCGCACGTCGGCGGCGTCGCGTGCCAGCCGCTCGTGGTCGTTGGCGCCGGCGGCTTCCTGGCGGCCGTAGTCGATCTCGGTGCCGCCGCCGTCGACTTCGTCGGCCGCCGCCGGCGCGTCGCGTCCGGCGTGGTAGGCGCCGCCTTGCACGGCGCATTCGAGGATGACTTCGGTCGCGAGCTGGAACCCGAGGCGGTCGAACCAGGCGAGGATCTGCGTGTCGCGCCAACCGGCGACGGTGCGGATCTGCTCGATGTCGTGGCGGCGGCACCAGTCGGCCAGGGTCTCGAAGAGGCGCCGGCCCAGGCCGCTGCGGCGCTGGTTCGGGCGCACGCCGAACAGCTCGAGGCGCAGCGCGCGCGTGCGCCGTCCGAATTCCCCCGCCAGCACGCGCGCCAGCATGAAGCCGGCGAGTTCGCCGCCGGCTTGGACGGCGAACTGCGCGTGCAGCGCCGGCTCGCGCTGCGCGGCGCGCAGGCGGCGCTCGATGTACTCGCGCCGCGAGCGGCCCGAGGTGGCGGCGTCGATCGCGACCACCGCTTCGAGGTCGGCGGGGGCGAGGGCGCGGATCGTGGCGGCGGGGGTCGACATCGGCTGTTCCTCGGCGGGTGGCGGACTCTAGGGCCGGTGATGGCGCGAATCGTACCCGCGCACGATGCCGGCCGGACGCGCTTTCAGCCGGCCGAGTAGGCGAACGACAGCTCGCGGTCGCTGTCCTCGTCGAGCAGGTCGTCGAGCAGCGGCAGCAGCGCCATCGTCTCCTTCTGGATATGCGCCACCATGCGCTCGACCCACTCGAGCGCGAGCCGCTGCAGCGCGGCGCGGTCGGGCGAAGCGCCCGCGGCGAGCGCGCGCGCCAGCGGCGCGAGTTCGGCGGCCACCGCACGCATGCTGTCGTGCTCCTCGGTCAGCATGGCGGCGATGGCATCGTCGCCGGTCTCGGCCATGCGCGGAAAGAGCTGCTGCTCCTCGAAGCCGAAGTGGCGCAGCACCTCCTCCTCGAGCTGGCGCACGAGCGGGCCGGCGAGCGGCGCGAGCGCCGCGTCGTCGCGCCGCGCCAGCGCTCCTTCGATGCGGCCGAGCAGCGAGAGATGGGCGCGGTGCTCGTCGTCGAGCGTGCGGGCGACCTGACTGTTGAAGCTCATCGGTGCGGGCCGGCCAAGCGGCGGTGAGGGTGGGTGGGACCGGGTGTTGCCCGGGGTGTCGTCGCTCGGGCGTCGGCGCCCGGCGGTCGGGGCACTCTGCCGAGGCTAGGCGCAACGCGGCCTGCATGCCTTGTCGCAGTTCAAGCCGGACCGCGCGCTGCCGGCGCGGCGCTGCGCGGGCCGCCGCTGCCGGCGTCGCCGCCGGCACGCACGAGCCGCGCACAGAGCACGACGAAGAAGACGCCGAACGCGACGGCGCCCGCGCCGCCGACCGCCGCGGCGAGTGCGAGCCAGGGGCCGCTGCGGTCGAGCACGGCCGGCAGCAGCAACGCCAGCGCGGCGAGATGGCCGCGTTCGTGCCAGACGAGCGCGGCTTCGAGCGTCAGCGCCGAGGGTGTCGGCGGGCGCGGCCGCTGGCGCGCCGCGTGCATCGAAGCGAGGAAGGGCAGGATGCGCTGCAGGATGGCGAACAGGAAGCCGAGCAGCCAGCCCGGCACCGCGGCCGCGACGAAGAGCAGGCCCAGCGCATCGGCCAGCGCCGGCAGGCCGGCGAAGGCGCTGCCGGCGAGCGCCGCGGCCTGCACGGCCAGGCGCGCGGCGGCCAGCACGAGCGCCAGCGTCGCCATCGCCCAGGAGATGCGCACCAGGCGCGCGCTGCGACCGAGCTCGCGCCGCATGCCGCCGGTGAGCACGCGCCGCATCGCGAGCCAGTGCACGCCGAAGGCGAGGGCGGCGGCAGCCAGCGCCAGCGCGCGTGCGGCCAGGGCGGCGGCGTCGGGCCCCGGCAGCAGGGCGGCCGCGGTCGCCAGCGCCAGCGCCAGGCCGCCGGCCGCGGCGCCGGCGAGCTGCGGGCGCTCGGGCGGCACGTTGGCCAGCGCGAACATCGGCAGCAGGATCGAGGCGAAGCCGAACACCAGCATGCTCATCAGCCCGAACAGGCCGCTGGCCAGGTGCAGCGCGCGCGCGCTCGCCAACGAGAGCAGCGGCTGGCCGAGCCACAGCAGCACGAGCGCTGCGGCGCTCAGCCCGAGCAGCAGCAAGGCGGCCAGCGCGACCCAGCCATGCGCGTGCACGCCGGGCATGCCGCGTGCGCCGCGCAGGTTGAGCGCGAGCAGCAGGCCCCAGACGGCCAGCACCGCGAGCACGGCCGCCGCGCCCGCCCCGAGCCACGCCGGACGTGCCAGGCCCATGCCGAGCAGCAGCACAAGCAAGCCGGGAACGAACAGCCACCACAGCCAGCCCGCCAGCCGGGGCCAGCGCACCGGCTGGCGCGAGGCCACCGGCAGCAGCTGCAGGCTGGCGCCGACGGCGCTCGCGACCAGCGTGCCCAGCGTCAGCGCGTGCAGTGCGGCGAGCGGCCAGCCAAGCCCGCCATGCCATTGCGCCCAGCCCGGCACGGCCAGCGCCAGCGCGACCCAGGCGAACAGATGGAAGAAGACCGCGGCGCCGAACCAGCGCAACGGCACCGAGGCCGGCAGCAGCCGCCCGCCGGCGCCGCCGAGGAACAGGCCGCCGAGCTTGCGTGCGTCCTTGGCCGGCGGTTTGCTGCTCACGCCAGCGGCGCCAGGCGCAGGCGCACCTCGTCGGGTTCGCCCGCCAGCGGCTCGGCGCCCCAGCCGGCCTGCGCCAGCTCGGGGTAGAGCAGCGTGGGGTCGCGGTCCAGATGCGCGACGATGACTTCGGTTTCGCCGCCCAGTACGAGCTGCATGATCCGCACCAGCGGCTGCGGCGGCGGCAGTCCGCGCACGTCGATGTGCAGGCCGTCGGGCTCGCTCCAGATCCGGACGGCGGGTCGCGCGTTGCCGGTCATGCCGTCCCCTTGGCGCCGCGCGCGGTCCCCCCGAGGGAAATCGAGTGCGTTCGCAGCGGCCGTGCGGTGCTCATGCCGCGCGCCTGCGTGCCTGCGGCGCGGCGTTCACGCGGCCCCGGCGGCTGCGTCTGCGCATCGGCCCGCGAGTTCCCGCGCCAGGCGCTGCGCCGCCGCCACCGCCACCAGGCGCCGGTGGTGTGCGCCGCTCACCGTGCTGCGCTTGGGGCTCGCCTGCTTGGAAACGAGCTTGCCGAGCGCCTGCAGCCAGGCCTCGTCGAGGGCGCTGCCGAGCAGGGCCTGGGTGCCGTCGAGCCGCAGCGGGCGGCAGTTGGTGCCGCTCACGCCCAGCGCCAGCGCCGCCACCGCGCCGGCTTCGAGGCGCAGCGCCATGCCGACGCCGGCCAGCGGGAAGTCCATCGCCGAGCGCGCGCGCACCTTGCGGTAGCCGCTGGCCGTGCCCGGCGCCGGCTGCGGCAGGTGCAGCGCGACGACGAATTCGCCCGGCGCCAGCGTGAGGTGCGCTGCGCCGTCGTCGCGGTACAGCGCGGCCAGCGGCAGCCGGCGCGTGCCGGCCGCGCCGCACAGTTCGACCTCGGCGTCGTAGGCCAGCAGCGCCGGGGCCAGATCGCCCTCGTAGGCGGCGTGGCAGCGCTTGCCCTGCGGCGCCACGTGGCAGACGCTGCCGCTGCGCTTGAGGCAGTAGTCGTTGGCCTCGCGCCACCAGGCGCTCTGGTTGTAGAAGATGCAGCGCGTGTCCTGGCACAGGTTGCCGCCCAGCGTGGCGGCGCTGCGGTGCGCCGGGCCGGCCACCGAGCCGGCGGCCTGCGCGAGCGCGGGCAGGGCCGCGGCCAGCGCTCGGTCATGCGCCAGCGCGGCCAGCGTAGCGCCGGCGCCCAGGTGCCAGCCGGTCGTGTCGCGCGTGATGCGTTGGAAGCCGTCGATGGCGCTCAGATCCACCAGTCGTGCGGGCGCGTGCAAGCCGCGCCGCAGATTGGGCAGCAGGTCAGTGCCGCCGGCCAGTGCGAGCGTGCCCTCTACCTGCAGCGCGGCGCAGGCCTCGGCCGGCGTGGCCGGACGCAGCAGATCGAAGTCGCCGGCGCTGCGCATCACGCCGGCCCGGCCGTCGCTTCGCTGCGCGCGGCGCTTGCGGCACGCAGCGCCGCCACCTGTTCCTGCTGGCGCCGCTTGTTCAGCGCCTCGAGCACGCGCTCGGGCGTGATCGGCAGCTCGCGCAGGCGCAGCCCGATCGCGTCGTGGATGGCCGCCGCGACGGCCGGCGGCACGCTGTGCAGGCCGCCTTCGCTCGCCTCCTTGGCGCCGAACGGCCCGAGCGGGTCCATGCTCTCGACGAGCGTGACGTCGATGGGCGGCGAGTCGAGCGCGGTCGGGATGCGGTAGTCGAGCAGGTTGGCGCGCAGCGGCAGGCCCTGGTGGTACTCGTTCTGCTCGGACAGCGCCTGGCCGATGCCCATCCACACCGCACCCTGCACCTGGCCTTCGACGGCCAGCGGGTTGATCGCGCGCCCGCAGTCGTGCGCCACCCAGCAGTGCAGCACGCGCACGGCGCCGGTGTCCTCGTCGACCTCGACCTCGGCCACCTGGGCGGCATACGAAAACCCCGCCGACGAGCCGACGGCGGCGCCGCGGAAGCGCCCGCCCTGCGTCTCGGGCGGAGTCGACCAGGCGCCCTTGGCGGTGAGCGTGCCGGCGTCGGCCAGCGCCGCCTGCACCACCTGCGCGAACGCGAGTTCGCGGTCGGTGCCGGCGACGCGGCAGCGCTCGCCCAGCCACTCGACGTCGTCGGCCTGCACTTCGAAGCGGCGCGCGGCGGCCTCGACGAGCGTGCGCCTGAGCGCCTCGGCCGCGCGCAGCGCGGCGTTGCCGACCATGAACGACACGCGCGACGAATACGAGCCGTTGTCCTTGGGCGTGAGCGCGCTGTCGGCGGCGACCACGCGCAGCCGCGCCATCGGCAGCAGCAGCACCTCGGCCACGATCTGCGTGAGCAGCGTCGACGAGCCCTGGCCGATGTCGGCCGCGCCGGTGAGCACGGTGATGCCGCCGTCGAAGTCGAGCTTGAGATTGACCACGGCGTGCGGCTCGCCGCTCCAGTGCACCGGCTTGGCCGAGCCCGAGACGTAGTGCGAGCAGGCCATGCCCAGGCCGCGGCGCAGCCCCGGGCGCAGCGGCGTGCGTGCGCGCCGCTCGGACCAGTCGCGCCAGCCGCTGGCGCGCTCGACGACGTCCAGGCATTGCGGCAGGCCGTAGCTGCTGACCTGCAGGTCGTTCAGCGTGCGATGCGGAAAGGGCGGCGCGATCAGGTTGGCGCGGCGCAGCGCGAACGCGTCGAGCCCGAGCTGCGCCGCCATCTCGTCGAGCAGCGACTCGAAGGCGAAGCGCACGTTCACCGCGCCGTGGCCGCGCATCGCGCCGCAGGGCGGCAGGTTGGTGTAGACGCGCCAGCCGCGGTAGCGCACCGCGCCCACGCGGTACAGCGCGTGCAGCAGCGCGCCGGCGTAGAGGATGGTGACGAGGCCGTAGCCGGCGTAGGCGCCGCCGCGCTGCACGACCTCGGCGTCGACGGCGGTGATCTCGCCCGTCTTCTTCAGACCGAGCCTGAGCCGGATCGAGGTCGCGGGCCGCGCGCGGTGCGTGAGGAAGACCTCCTCGCGCGTCGTCTCGAGCTTGACGGTGGCGCCGGCGGCACGCGCCAGCGCGGCCGTCACCATCTCGAAGTTGAGCGGCTCGACGCGGTGCCCGAAGCCGCCGCCGACGAAGGGCTTGACGACGCGGATCGCCGCGCTGTCCAGGCCGAGCGTGCGCGCCAGCGTCAGGTGCAGGTAGTACGGCACCTGCGTCACCGAATGCAGCGTGAGGCGCTCGTGCTCGGCGTCCCACTCGGCGAGCGAGGCGTTGAGTTCGATCTGGCCGTGCGCCACCTCGTCGCACTCGTAGCTGCGCTCCTGCACGAGGTCGGCGGCGGCGAAGCCGGCCTCGACATCGCCGAAGTCGTGCTCGACGCTGCGCTCGATGTTGCCCGGCTTGCTGTCGTGCAGCAGCACCGCGCCCTCGGCACGCGCCGAGGCGGCGTCGAAATGCGCCGGCAGCGGGTCGATCTCGACCGCCACCGCCGCCAGCGCGGCAGCGGCGCTGCGCTCGTCGTCGGCAGCCACGGCGAACAGCGGCTCGCCGCGGTAGCGCACGCGCTCGCGCGCCAGCGGCCATTCGTTCTGCGCGATCGGGATCACGCCGTAGGGCGCGGCGAAGTCCGCGCCCGTGATGACCGCGCGCACCCCGGGCAGCGCCAGCGCGGCGCCGGTGTCGATGCGGCGGATGATGCCGTGTGCGACGCGGCTGCGGCCGATGCGGCCGACGAGCGCGCCGGCGCAGGGCAGGTCGGCGGTGTAGCGCGCGCGGCCCGCGACCTTGTCGACGCCGTCGATGAGCGGGCGGCGCTCGCCCACCGAATGCGTGGGCGGCGCCGGCTCGCGCAGCGGCGCTTCTTCGTGCGGGCGCTTCATGCGCGCCGCTCCGCCGCCGCGGCCTGCACGGCCTCGACGATCTTCACGTAGCCGGTGCAGCGGCACAGATTGCCCGAGAGCGCGGCGCGGATGCGCGCCTCGTCGGGCGCGGGCTCGGCGCGCAGCAGCGCCTCGGCCGCCATCACCATGCCGGGCGTGCAGATGCCGCATTGCGCGCCGAGCTTTTCGTGGAAGGCCCGCTGCAGCGCCGACAGCCGCCCCTGCACGGCCAGCGACTCGATCGTCTCGATGGCGCGCCCCTCGACGGCGGCGGCCAGCGTCAGGCAGGCCAGGCGCGGAGTGCCGTCGACGAGCACGGTGCAGGCGCCGCATTCTCCGCCGTCGCAGCCTTGCTTGGTGCCGGTGAGGTGCAGCTGCTCGCGCAGCACTTGGAGCAGCAGCGCGCTGGCCGCAGCCGCCACCCGGTGCGTGCGGCCGTTGACCTGCAGCGTGAGCAGGCGTTCGGGCATGGCGCGTGCCGTCTTCAGCCGGCCTTGGGCCGCAGGTCGCGCACGCGCACCGCCTTGCCCTGCGAGCGCGGCACCGCGCCGGGCGCGAGCACCTGCACGTCGGCGGTGACGCCGATGAGCGACTTGATGTGGCGCTGCGCGTCCTGTGCCAGCGCCTCGTAGGCCTCGGCGGCCACCGTGGGCAGCGCCTCGATCTCGACGCGCAATTCGTCCAGCATGCCGCGGCGCTCGACGACGAGCTGGTAATGCGGCGCGAAGCCGGTGCGGCCGACCAGCACCGCCTCGATCTGCGACGGATAGACGTTGACGCCGCGGATGATCAGCATGTCGTCGTTGCGCCCGGCCACGCGCAGGATGCGGGCATGCGAGCGCCCGCAGGCGCAGCGCGAGGTCACCAGCCGCGTGATGTCGCGCGTGCGGTAGCGCAGCATCGGCAGCGCTTCCTTGGTGAGCGTGGTGATCACGAGCTCGCCGGCCTCGCCCGCGGCCGCGGGCACGCCGGTGTCGGGGTCGATCAGCTCGAACAGGAAATGGTCCTCCCAGCCGTGCAGGCCGTCGCGGCACTCGCACTCGCAGGCCACGCCCGGCCCCATGATCTCCGACAGCCCGTAGATGTCGTGCGCGCGCAGGCCCAGGCGCGCCTCGATCTGGGCGCGCATCTCGGCGCTCCAGGGCTCGGCGCCGAAGATGCCGATGCCCAGCTTGCTCTGGCGCAGGTCGACGCCCTGCTGCTCGGCGACTTCGGCGATCGCCAGCGCGTACGAGGGCGTCGCACAGAGGACGCGGGCGCCGAAATCCATCAGCAGCGCCACCTGGCGCTCGGTGCCGCCGCCGGACATCGGCACCACGGCGCAGCCCAGGCGCTCGGCGCCGGCATGCGCGCCCAGCCCGCCGGTGAACAGGCCGTAGCCGTAGGCGTTGTGCACGACGTCGCCCGGGCGGGCGCCGGTGGCGGCCATCGAGCGCGCCATCAACCCCGCCCAGCGGTCCAGGTCGCCCGCGGTATAGCCGACGACGGTGGGCTTGCCGGTGGTGCCCGAGCTGGCGTGGATGCGCGCCAGCTGCTCGACCGGGCGCGCGAAGAGCCCGAACGGATAGTGGTCGCGCAGGTCGTTCTTGACCGTGAAGGGCAGGCGGCGCAGATCGTCGAGGTGGCGCAGCGCGTCGGGGTGCAGCCCGGCGGCGTCGAGCCGCTCGCGCTGCCAGGGCACGTTCGCCCAGGCGTTGGCCAGCGTCTCGCGCAGCCGCGTGAGCTGCAGCGCGGCGAGCTCGTCGCGCGACATCGTCTCCTCGGCCGGGTGCAGATAGCGCCCCGTGACGGCGGCGAAGCGGGTGGGTTCGGCAGGGGCGCCCATGTTCGGTTCTCCTAGGCGGGTGGTGCGCAGGGCAGGGTCGGTGGCCTCATCGCGTGCGCCGCACGCCGCGCACCGGCAACTGCGCGAGCGCGAAGCCCTGGTTGAAGGCTGCGCGTGTGACGAGCGTGAACTTGAACCACAGGCCGGCGGCGAGCGCCGCCGATCCGGCCGCGGCCAGCGCCCACGACTGCGCTGCACCGGCCGGCACGAACAGCGCCAGCGCCAGCGCGGCGAGTGCGAGCGCGGTGCCGGCGCGGTGGAGGCGGCCGGCGCGGTCGATCACGGCCAGCGCGCGCGGCACCGTGCTCAGGCGCGCACGCCAGGCCCGCCACAGAACCCAGCGCGCGAGCAGCGCGCCGGCGCACAGCAGCCAGGCCGGCCAGCCGGCGTCCGAGCCGATCACGAGCAGCCACAGCCCGCTGCCCTCGGCCAGCCCGGTGGCGATGATGAGCGGCACGATGCGCGGCTCGCGCCAGGCCGGTATGCCCTTGGAGGCGCGCAGGATGCGGCCCTGGCAGTACACGAAGGCGAGGGCGGCGAGCGTGGCGGCCGTGCGTGCCAGCGGCAGATCGGCCCAGACCGCCGCGACGCAGGCGAACAGCAGGAGCGCGGCGATCGCCTCGCGGCTCATCCACGAGGTGCGCGGATTGAAGTAGACGTTGAGCGAGCGCAGCGGCCGCCCGATCTCGAGGGCGACCGCGCCCAGCCCCGAGGCCACCAGCGCCGCGCCGAGCAGGAAGCTCCAGCGCGGCCCGCCGGCCAGCGCGGCGGCGACGATCACGCCGCTGCCGGCGCCGCCGGCCATGAAGTTGGCGGCGGCGCGCGCGTCCCAGTGCTGCTGCAGCCAGGGGTTGGGGCCGAAGCTCATTCCTCGCCCTCCGCCGCGCCGTCCCACAGGTAGTAGAAGCCCGGCCCGTTGCCCAGTTCCTCGTGCATGCGGAAGTGCCGGTTCTCGGCCACCAGGCGCGCGACGTTGCTCTCGGGATCCTCGATGTCGCCGAAGGCCAGCGCCTCGGCGATGCAGGCGTTCACGCAGGCCGGCGTCGCCTCGGGGTCGACGCCGGGCTTCAGGCCCTTTTCGAGTCCGGCGTCGATGCGGTCGACGCAGAAGGTGCACTTGGTCGCCACCGCGAGGCGGCGCTCGTCGAAGCGTGCGCGCTCGTGCTCGCCCGCCTGGCCGTAGGCGAAGCTGGCGCGGTCGGTCTTGTAGCGCGCCTGGTAGGGGCAGGCCACGGCGCAGTAGGCGCAGCCGATGCAGATGTCGTAGTCGATCGTGACGATGCCGTCGGCGCGCTTCTTCGTCGCCGTGGTCGGGCAGACCGTCATGCACGAGGGCTCGTCGCAGTGCTGGCAGCCGACCGGCACGAACACGCGCGTCACGTCGGGGAAGGTGCCGAACTCCATGTCGAGCACGCGCCGCCACTGCACGCCCGGCGGCGTGGCGTTGGCGTGCTTGCACGCGGCAGTGCAGGTCTGGCAGCCGACGCAGCGGCGCAGGTCGGCGGTCATCGCCCAGCGCGTCACGCCGCGGCCCTCCGGGCCTTGCCGATCTTCACGCGCACCAGGTCGGCGCCCGAGCCGGTGGCGTCGGTGAGCTCGAGCGACATCTCGGCCAGCGTGTTCAGGCTGGGCATGCCGAAGTCCTTGGCCAGCGGCGTCTCCCAGTGGTCGAACTGGCCCACCAGCAGCAGCGTGTCGGGGCGGATGCCCTGGCGCAGCACGACATGGCCGCGCGTGGCGCGCTGCGGCGTCGCGATCTCGACCAGGTCGCCCTCGTCCAGGCCCAGGCGTTCGGCGGCGGCCGGATTCATGACGACGCCGTTGTGGCCCTTCACGTTGCCGGCCACCTCGCGGATCATCTGCACGCCGACGTTGCCGCCCCAGGAATACTGCATGCTGCGCGCGGTGACGAGCCAGAACGGGTAGTCGGCCGGCTTGCCGCCGAGCGCGCTCACGCGCTCCTCCCACAGGCCGGGGAAATCCTTCCACGGCGGCAGCGCCTGGTACTCGGCGAGCTGCCTGTCCCACCAGTGCATGTCGTTCTCGTGCAGGCGGCGGCCGAGCTCGGCGCCGATGCGCTTGAGCCGCTCCTGGTAGGGCATCTCGAAGCGCAGCCCGCGCTCGACCATGGTCGGGTACAGGTACCACTGCTCGCGCGGAAACGGGCGCGTCTTGAAACCGTGCTCCTTCCACCACGCCAGGCCGAGCACCTCGGCGCCGTCGCTCAGCTCGGCGCTGGCGGCCTTGCAGGCGGCGTCCCAGATCGCGTCGCGGTCGTGCGGCACCTTGGGGTCGAGCGAGAAGTCGCCCCACTCGGTGGCGAGCGCCACGCCGCAGGTGCCGCGGTTGATCGCGGCGTTGTACTTCTCGAGCAGGCCGCAGCGCTGCGCCAGCTCGGTGCAGATGTCGCTGAAGTCGCGCGCCTGCCCGCGCGCGGCCACCACCGGCTGGCGCAGCGCGTAGCCCTCGTGGTCCCAGAACTGCTCCTGGTACTTGGTGGCGGCCAGCCGCAGCAGCTGCAGGCCCTCGAGATCGGTGGCGTCGGGCAGCAGGATGTCGGCGTAGTGGTTGCTCTCGTCGCGCGTGTAGGCGAAGGCGACGACGAACGGAAAGCGCGCGATCTTCGCGCCCACCGCAGCGGTGTCCCAGAACGAGATGGCCGGGTTGGTGCGGTAGACGAACCAGACGTCGGGCGGCTCGACCTTGGGCAGGCCCTTGGGCGTGGCGTCGAGGAACATCCACGAGAAATGCGTCGGCCCGAGTGCCTGCGCCCAGGCGTTGTTGCCGGTGAGCGGCACCATCGTCTTGTAGGCGTTGCGGATGTTGGGCCGGGCCGACCACTCGGCCTTGGAGGTGGGGTTGAAGGGGTAGTCCAGCAGCCCGTCGGGGCCGGGCCGCACGCTCGCGTGCCGCTCGGCCATCGGCTTGACCAGGCGCACCGTGGTGCCGATGGTGCCGCCGGGCACTTCGAGCGCGCCCACGAGCGTGGCCAGCAGCGTGCGCGCCCAGCAGCACTCGTAGCCGCCCCAGCCGTTGTTGACCGTCTTGCCGAGCGTCACCGCGACCGGGCGAAACGGCATCACCTTGCCGTTGATCTCGACCGTCTGGCCGATGCAGGCGTGCGCGAGGTATTCGTTGGCGATGCGGCGCATGGTCGCCGCCGGCACGTCGCAGATCGCCTCGGCCCACTCGGGCGTGTACGGCGCCATGTGGGCGACGAGCTTGTCGAAGGCCGTGGTGCCGGCCAGCCGGCCCTCGGCCATCACCTCGTCGTCGGGGCCGATCTCGACGGCGTCGACCTCGACGGCGGCCGACAGCACCTCGCGGATGCCGGGCGTGTCGTGCGCGGCGGCGCGGCCGCCGGCCTCGTCCCAGACCAGCGGCTTGCGCGTCGTGCGCTCGCGCAGGTAGTAGCCGTTGGGGCCGACGAGGTAGGGCGAACTCGTGCGCCGCGCCAGGTGCTCGAGGTCGAGCTGCGCGCGCGGCGCCTCGTGCAGCATGACGTGGATGAGCGCGTACAGGAAGGCGGCGTCGGTCTTGGGGCGGATCGGCACCCACTCGGCCGAGCAGGCGCCGGTGATCGACAGGTGCGGCTCGACCTGCACGCGCTTCATGCCGCGCACCCTTGCCTTGGCGTGCCGCCACACGCCGACCACGCCGCCGGCGGCCTCGATGTTGTTGCCGCAGGAGATGAGGTAGTTGCAGCTCGGCGTGTCGGGGGCGACGATGAACGCGCGGTGCCACAGCTCGCCGTACAGGTGCTCGGAGTGGTAGCACTTGACGCCCTGGCCCGAGCCGAACCCCATGTCCACCGGCCCCCAGGCCGACAGGAAGGCCGGGAAGGTGCCCATGTAGAACTGCGGCGTGCCGCCGCCGCCGAAGCTGGCGGCCACGCGCGGGTAGCCCGAGGCGTCGAGCAGGCCCTCGGCGCGGATCGCGTTGAGCCTGTCGGCGATCGCGCCCAGCGCCTCGTCCCAGGAGATCGCGACGAAGCCGGGATCCTCGTCGCGGCCCTTCTTCGGGTTGGTGCGCTTCATCGGCGCCAGCACCCGGTTCGGGTTGTAGGTCTTCTGGATCAGCCCGAAGGCCTTGACGCAGACCTTGCCGCCGCCGGGGTGCACCTGGGCGGCGCAGAAGTTGGGCTCGACCTCGGTGGCGACGCCGCCCTCGACCTTGACGGTGAGCAGGTCGGGGCCGGCGACGCACTGGTAGCAGTAGGTCGGCAGGCGGCGTGCGGCGTGGGCGGTCATGCCGGGGTTGGGCTCGGACATTTCCCAGACGGCGGCGATCCGCGCCCGCTTCAGCCGGCGCGCGCCTTGGCGGCCTTGGCGGCGAGCCGCTGCCCGAGCTTGGCGGCTTCGACGACGAAGCGGCCATGCCGGCCGCGCACGATCGGCTCGACCGGGTCGTTGCCCTCGACTTCGAACACCACCGCGCGGCCGTTGACCTCGGCCACGCGCACGCGCAGCTCGACCGGCATGCCCAGCAGGGTCGCGCCGATGTGGTCGATCTCGACGCGCGTGCCGACCGAGTCCTCGCCGGGGTCGAGGTGTTCGAGCAGCAGGCCGCGGCAGGCCATCTCGAGGTCGCGCACGAGCATCGGCGTGGCGTACACGCGCGCCGCCTCGCCCATGAAGTCGATCGTGCGTGCGGCGTCGACTTCGAAGCGGGAGGTGGCGGCGATGCCGGGTTTCAGCGTGTCCTTCATGGGGCGGGGTCTCCGGGAGAGTGGGCGATCGGACGCGGAACCTGTGAAGACATGAAGCGCGGGCGTGATTCGTATCTTTGCAGGATTTCAATGGCCGAGGTAGGCCTGCTGCACCTGCGGGTCGCGCAGCAGCGCGGCGGCGGCGCCCGCGCCGACGATGCGGCCGGTCTCCATGATGTAGCCGCGGTCGGCGATGGCCAGGGCCGCGCGCGCATTCTGGTCGACCAGCAAGATGGTGGTGCCGCGCGCCTTGAGCGCGGCGATGTGGCCGAAGATCTCCTGCACCAGCAGCGGCGCCAGGCCCATGCTCGGCTCGTCGAGCAGCAGCAGGCGCGGATCGGCCATCAGGGCGCGGCCGAGCGCGAGCATCTGCTGCTGGCCGCCCGAGAGCGTGCCGGCCGGCTCGCGGCGCTTGGTCTCGAGCACCGGAAACATCGTCCACACGGTGTCGATCGTGGCGGCGCTGCCGCGCGCGAACGCCCCCAGCCGCAGGTTGTCCTCGACGCTGAGCGCGCCGAACACCTGACGCCCCTCGGGCACCTGGACGATGCCGCGCTGCACGCGCTGGCGCGGCCGCTCGCGGCCGATGTCGACGCCTTCGAAGCGCAGCTGGCCGGCGCTGGCCGGCTGCACGCCGGAGAGCACCTTGAGCAGCGTCGTCTTGCCCGCGCCGTTGGCGCCGACGATGGCCACCAGCTCGCCGGCGTCGACGCGCAGCGCGACGTCGGCCAGCGCCGGGATGCGGCCGTAGCGGCTGCCCAGGCCCTGCGCCTCAAGCATGCGCGGTCTCCGCCGCGGCGTCGTGCGCCACGCCGAGGTAGGCGTCGATGACGCGCGCATCGCGCGCCACTTCGTCGGGCCGGCCTTCGGCCAGCCGGGCGCCGCGGTCGAGCACGAGCACGCGGTCGGACACGCCCATCACGAGCTTCATGTTGTGCTCGACCAGCACGACCGTCGTGCCCTCGCGCGCGAGCTGGCGGATGAGCAGGTCGATCTCGTGCGCCTCGGTCGGGTTGAGGCCCGCGGCCGGCTCGTCGAGCAGCAAGATCCTGGGCTCGGCGGCCAGCGCGCGCGCGATCTCGAGCCGCTTGAGCGCGCCGTAGGGCATGGCGTCGGCGCGCGCGCCGATCCAGGCGCCCAGCCCGACGCGCTGCATCAGCTCGGCGGCGCGCGCGCGGCTGGCCGCCTCGGCGCGGCGCAGCGGCGCCAGCCGCAGGATGGCCGGCAGCAAGGCGGTGTGCTCGTGGCGGTGGCGCCCGGTCATCACGTTCTCGAGCGCGCTCATGTTGAAGAACACCTGCAGGTTCTGGAACGTGCGCCCGAGCCCGGCGGCGGCCCAGCGGTGCACCGGCAGGCCGGTGAGATCCTGGCCGGCCAGGCGCACGCGGCCGGCGTCGGGCGCGTAGATGCCGGTGAGCAGGTTGAGCAGCGTCGTCTTGCCCGCGCCGTTGGGGCCGATGATCGCGTGCACCGTCCCCTCGGCGACCTCGAACGACAGCGATTCGATCACGCGCACACCGCCGAAGTGCTTGGCCAGACCCTCGACCTGCAGCAGCGCCATCGCCCGGCCCCCGAGGCGTTCAGCCGCGCCCGATGAGGCGCGCCAGCGTCGGCACGATGCCGCGCGGGAAGAAGACCATGGTCGCGATCAGCACCGCGCCGAAGACCATCATCTCGTAGTCCTTGAGCACGGTGAGGAACTGCGGCAGCATCGTCAGCACGGCGGCACCGACGACGGCGCCCCAGATCGACGCCATGCCGCCGAACACCACCATGATCACCAGTTCCACCGAGTGCAGGAACGAGGACTTGGCCGGCGTGATGAAGCCCGCGTAATGCGCGGTGAGCGCGCCCGCGGTGGCGGCGATCAGCGCCGACTGCACGAACACGCGCAGCTTCCACAGGCCCGAGTCGATGCCCACCGTCTCGGCCGCCACTTCGGAGCCGTGCAGCGCGCGCAGCGCGCGGCCGACCGGCGAGTCGATCAGGTTGAGCGCGAACCACACCGTCAGCCACAAGCCGGCGCCGATGACCGCGTACCACAGCCGTTCGCCCTGCAGCAGGTGGCCGAAGAGCACGAGCGGCGGCACCGTCATGCCGTCGGGGCCGCCGGTCCAGCGGTCTTCGTTGGCGAGCACGATCGAGACGATGACGCCCAGCCCGAGCGTGGCCATCGCCAGGTAATGGCCCTTGAGGCGCAGCGTCGGCCGCCCCACCAGCCAGGCCAGCAGGCCCACGGCCGCCACCGCGCCGGGCATCGACAGCCAGACCGGCCAGCCCCAGCGCGCGGCGAGGATCGCGCTGCCGTAGCCGCCGAGCGCGTAGAAGCCGGCGTGGCCGAGGCTGATCTGGCCGGCGTAGCCGATCAGCAGGTTCAGGCCGACGCAGACGATGGCGTTGAGCGCGACGAGGATCGCGACTTCGAAGAAGTAGCTGTTGGGCAGCACGAAGGGCAGCGCCAGCAGCAGCAGCGCGAGTGCGCTCAGGCCGCCCAGGCGCGGCGTGGCCAGCGCGCCGGCGAGCCCGCCGGGCAGGCTGCCGCCGCTGTGCTCAGACACGCTCGGTGCGGCGGGCACCGACCAGCCCTCCGGGCAGCAGGAACAGCACGCCGAGGATGACGACGAAGGCGAGCGCGTCCTTGTAGGCCGAGGAAACGAAGCCCGCGCCGAAGCTCTCGAGCAGCCCGAGCAGCAGGCCGCCGGCGACGGCGCCGCCGAAGCTGCCCAGGCCGCCCAGCATGGCCGCCGCGAAGCCCTTGAGGCCGAGCATCACGCCCACGTCGTAGGAGGTGAAGGTGATCGGTGCGGTGAGCACGCCGCCCAGCGCGCCGAGCGCGGCGGCCAGCGCAAAGCTGGTGCGCATCACGCCGCGCGTGGAGATGCCCATCAGCTGCGCGGCCATCGGGTTGATGGCTGCCGCGCGCATCGCCTTGCCGTACAGCGTGCGGCCGAAGAACCAGCCCAGCGCGAGCACGGCCAGCGCGGTGCCGCCGAGCACCCACAGGCTCTGCGGCAGGACGCTCGCGCCGCCGATGGCGATGGGGGCGCTGCCGGTGAAGGCCGGCAGCGGGTGGATGCCCTTGTCCCACAGGACCTGGGCCAGGCCGCGCAGGAAGAGGCCGACCCCGATCGTGATGATGATCAGCGTGACGACGTCGGCGCGGCCGCCGGCCTGCGCCGGCTCGAGCGCCAGGCGCTGCACCAGCAACCCGACGAGCGCGGCGCCGGCGATCGCCAGCGGCAGCGCCGCCCACAGCGGCAGCCCGATGCCGACCAGCGACACCGCGCACATGCCGCCCACCATCACGAACTCGCCCTGCGCGAAGTTGATCGCGTGGCTGGCGTTGTAGACGATCGAGAAACCGAGCGCGACGAGCGCATAGATCGCGCCGGCGGTCAAGCCGCCGGCGACGAATTGCAGCCAGGCACCGCCCACGTCCGCTCCGGCATCGCGCTGCGGCCTACTTGACCAGCGACCAGTTGCCGCCCTTGACCTCGAGCATGCGGAAGGCGCTCAGGTCCAGGCCCATGTGGTCGGCGGCGGACATGTTGACGACGCCGCCGGTGCCGACGTAGCCCTTGGTCGCCTCGAGCGCGTCGCGCACCTTGGCCTTGTCGGTGCTGCCGGCGGCCTTGACCGCGTTCACGTACAGCATCAGGCCGTCGTAGGCGTGACCGCCGAAGGTGGAGACGTCGCTCTTGTAGCGCGCCGTGTAGTCCTGCGTGTACCTGGTGACGACCGCCTTCTGCGGGTCGTTGGCCGGCAGGATGTCGGCCACCAGCAGCGCCGCGGCCGGCAGGCGCACGCCCTCGGCGGCGTCGCCCGAGAGCTTGACGTACTCCTTGGAGGCGACGCCGTGCGACTGGTACAGCGGCAGCGTGATGCCGACCTGCTTGTAGTTGCGCGTCACGATCGCCGGGCCCTGGCCGAAGCCGGCGTTGAGCACGGCCTGCGCGCCGCTGCCCTTGATCTTGGTGAGCTGCGCGGTCATGTCGGTGTCGGCCGCGCCGTAGGTCTCGTCGGCGACGATCTGCATGCCGTAGTTGGGCGCCACCTTCAGGCACTCGGCGCGCATCGACTTGTCGAAGCCGCCGCTGCCCGAGATCAGCGCCGCCTTCGTGGCGCCGCGCGCCTTCATGTCGACGAAGACCTTCTCGCAGGCCATGCGGTCGGTGTGCGGCGTCTTGAAGACCCATTTCTTCACCGGCTCGATGATCACCACCGCGCCGGCCAGCGAGATGAAGGGCACGCTCGCCTGCTCGGCCAGCGGCACCGCCGCCATCGTCTCGCCGGTGGACGAGCCGCCGATCAGCACGTCGACCTTGTCCTGCTCGAGCAGGCGCTTGGTGAAGGTGCGCGCCTTCTCGGCGTCGCCGGCCGAGTCGTAGGCCACGAGCTGGAGCTTGCGCCCGAGCACGCCGCCGGCGGCGTTGATCTGCTCGACCAGCATCTCGAGCGTCTTGTTCTCGGGGTCGCCGAGGAACGAGGCCGGGCCGGTGATGGCGAGGAAGGAGCCGATGCGGATCGGCTCCTGCGCCTGGGCCTGCGTGGCGGCGAGCGCCAGCGGCAGCGCCAGCGCGCTCGAGAGATGGCGGACGATGCGGGAGAGGGTCATCGTGGACTCCTGTGCGAGGCGGTGGGGCGGCGCAAGGCGGGCGACGGGCGCGCACGCTGGGGCGGGGCGGTGCAGCCGCGGCATGCATAGAATGGGCCGACGTCTGCAAGATCATTCTGGTACTGGAATACTGATTTGGATTTGATCTGGATCGTCTTTTGACTTTCGATGGCGCAAGGGAAAACGAGCACGCGCGGCAAGGCCGCGAGCGAGGCGGCGGCGGGCGCGCGCGCGCATGAGGCGGCACGCAAGGTGCGCGTGCGCGCCGTGCGCCAGGCCGACCTGCCGCAGGTCATCGCGCTCGACGCCACCGTCACCGGGCTGCACAAGTCCGACTACTGGCAGCGCGTGTACCGGCGCTACGGCGTGGGCGGCCAGGGCCTGCGGCATTTCCTCGTCGCCGTGGACGGCGCGTGCGTGGTCGGTTTCGTGATCGGCGAGGTGCGCGACTGGGAGTTCGGCTCGCCGCCCTGCGGCTGGGTGTTCGCGATCGACGTCGACCCGCGCGCGCGCCTGACCGGCATCGGCACGGCGCTGCTCGGCGCGGTGCGCGAGCGCTTCCGCCAGGTCGGCGTGACGATGCTGCGCACCATGCTCTCGCGCGACAACCAGTTGCTGCTGTCGTTCTTCCGCAGCCAGGGCCTGACCGCGGGGCACCTGATTCCGCTGCAGATCGAAATCGAAGCCGGAGCCGCGCGCGCGTGAAGCTGCAGAAGAACACCCAGCTGGCGCTGTACAGCGTGCTCGAGTTCGCCGCCCGCCCGGCCGAGCATGTGCCGGCGGGCGAGGTGGCGGCCAGCTTCGGCGTCTCGGTGCATCACCTGGCCAAGGTGCTGTCGGAACTGGCGCGTGCCGGCATCGTCGAAGCGGTGCGCGGCGTCGGCGGCGGCTATCGCTTTGCGGCCAATCCGCGCCGCCTGACGCTGCTCGACGTGATCGTGCTGTTCGAGAACCCGAACGGCGATGCGCCGCGCGCCGCTGCGGCGGCCAGCGCGGCCGAGCGCGCGCTGAGCGAGGTCTGGGACGAGATCGACCAGATCACGCGCGCGACGCTGGGCTCGATCACGATCGCGACGATGCTGCGCATGATGGGGCGCGGCGTCGCGGCCGGTGCGCAGGCCGGCGCGGCCGCTGCGCCGGCCTCGGCTACGCCGCCGGCACCGTGAGCCCGCGCGCCACCGCCGGGCGCGCCAGGAAGGCGGCAAGCGCGCGCTGCACGTGGGCGAAGCGCTCGAAGCCGACCAGCGGGCCGGCCTCGTAGAAGCCGACGAGGTTGCGCACGGCAGGGAAGACGGCGATGTCGGCGATCGTGTACGCGTCGCCGGCCAGCCATTCGTGGCGGGCCAGCTCGCCGTCGAGCACGCCGAGCAGGCGCGCGCTCTCGGCGGCGTAGCGGTCACGCGGGCGCTTGTCCTCCCACGCGCGGCCGGCGAACTTGTTGAAGAAGCCGAGCTGGCCGAACATCGGGCCGACGCCGCCCATCTGGAACATCAGCCACTGCAGCGTGATGCAGCGTGCCGCCGGATCGGAGGGCAGGAAGCGGCCGGTCTTCTCGGCGAGGTAGATCAGGATCGCGCCCGACTCGAACAGCGGCAGCGGCAGGCCCCCCGGGCCCTGCGGATCGATGAGGGCCGGGATCTTGTTGTTCGGATTGAGCGCGAGGAACTCGGGCGAATGCTGCTCGTCGCGATCGAGCTCGACGCGGTGCGCCTCGTAGGCCAGGCCGGTCTCCTCGAGCATGATCGAGACCTTCAGGCCGTTGGGCGTGGGCAGCGAGTAGAGCTGGATGCGCTCGGGATGGCGCGCCGGCCACTTGCGGGTGACGGGGAAGTCGGCGAGGGTGCGCGGGGTCATCGTCGAGGCCTGAGCTTGCGGTTTCGAGGGTGTGGCGCGGGTCGTGCCGCCGTGCGGCCGTGCCGGCGCGAAGCGGCGCGGGTGTGCGGCTGTGCGGCTGTGCGGGTGCGCGGGTGCGCGGGTGCGCGGGTGCGCGGGTGCGCGGGTGCGCGGGTGCGCGGGCGAGCTCCCGCCCCGGCGTCAGCGTCCGCGCCTGGGTGTCGTCGGCCAGCCGGGCCGGCCGGCAAAGCGCGGCAGACCCGTCCACAGCGGCCCGATCGCGTCGAGCGTGTTCTTCAGGATCAGGCCGAGCTCGGTGTCGCCTTCCATCACGAGCGAGCGGTCGAAGAAGAGGCGGTCGGCGTCGTCCTCGCCGCGCACGAGCGACCACAGCGCCAGCGCCTGCGCGCGCACGACCAGCGCCGCCGGCTCGCGCGAACCGGCGACATCGAAGCCGCGCGGCCCCAGGCGCAGGCGCACGCGCAGGCCGGGCTCGACGACCTCGATCTCGACGCAGCGGCCGGCGAGATCGCGCCGCTGCGCCTCGTCCAGCCGCGGCAGCAGCAGGCGGTCGAGCAGCCGCGCCAGCACGAACGAAGGCGGCTCGGTGGGCAGGCGGCGCACGACGCGGCGCATGCCGCCGGCCAGTGCGGCGACGAAGGGCGGCAGCGGCACGCCGGCGTGGCGCGCGCCCGCGGGACGTTGGGCATTCACGTGATCGACTCCTCGGTGAGCGCGAGCGCTTCCAGGCCCGGACGGCGGCGCGCGTAGCCGTCGACGAGCGCGCCGGGCAGGCCGAGCGTGGCCAGCTCGGCCAGCGCCGGGCCGACGGCGGCACCGCGATTGAGCACGGCGTCGAACAACTGCACGACGCGCGCGAAGCCCTCGCTGCAGGGCGACAGGCGCAGGCGCTGCACGCCGGCCGCGTGCAGCGCGGCACCCGCGGAGAGCAGGCAGTGCAGCGCCGCCGACTGCGTCTGGATGCCGTTGAGCACGAGGAAGGGCTGGCCCTCGGAGGTGTCCAGGCGCAGGCCGTCGGCGTCGTCGCGGCAGCGGAACGCGCATTCGTCCTTCTTCAGCCGGTGGTGGCGTGCCGTGAAGCAGCGCGCCGAGAACGCGAGCGGCATGCGGCCGAAGGCGAAGACCTCGGTCTGCACCGCACCCGCCGGGCCGGCGACGCGATCGGCCTCTGGGTTGACGCGCGCCAGCGCGTCCAGCGGCAGCTCGACCGGCGGCACCCAGCACGCCGCGCCCAGCGGCGCGAGCTCGGCGAGCGCGGCGCGGCTGTAGACGTTGACATGCGGGCCGATGACGAAGGGCGGCCGTGGCCCCGTCTGCCGCGCCTGCACGAGTGCGGCCAGCGCGGTGGCATCACCGGCCTCGAGCGCGAACTCGTCCTGCTCGGCCAGGCGGCGCACGGCGCGCACCTCGGCCTCGCCCATCACGAGCGCCTGCGTGGCCAGCACGACCTGCTTGCCGGCGCTGCGCAGATCGCGCGCCAGCGCCAGCCAGTCCTCGTGCTTGAACTCGTTGCGGCGCGAGCACACCGCCTCGCCGAGCACCACGGTGTCGGCGGGGCTGTCGGCGACGGCGGCGTAGAACGCCAGCGTCTGCGTGCGCGGCCACCAGTACAGCAGCGGGCCGACGGTGAGGCCGAAGGCCGTGCTAGCGCCAGGGTCGGTCATAGGCCCCCAGGGTGTGTTGCTGGCCTTCGGACCAGCGCGCCAGCTCGGCGGTCCAGCCCGGCTGCACCGACCAACGCGCGCCGCTCGCGGCCGCGTCGATCGCCGCGCGCCACACCGCGGTGACCTCGGCGACGTAGCGGGCGCTCCTCTGGCGGCCTTCGATCTTGATCGCGGCGATGCCGGCCTGCACCAGCTCGGGCAGGATGGCGAGCGTGTTCAGGCTGGTCGGCTCCTCGATCGCGTAGTCGCGCTCGCCGTCGACGACGAAGCGGCCCTTGCACAGCGTGGGGTAGCCGCGCGCCTCGTCGGGCGCGTAGCGGTCGATCAGCACGCCGCCCAGGCGCGCGTCGACGCCCTGGGCGCCCTCGCTCCAGCGCACCGCCGACGGCGGCGAGCACACGCCGGCGTTGTTGGGCGACTGGCCCGTCACGTACGACGACAGCGCGCAGCGCCCCTCGACCATCACGCACAGGCTGCCGAAGCCGAAGACCTCGATCTCGGCGCCGGTCTGGCCGATGAGATGGCGCACCTGCGACAGCGTCAGCACGCGCGGCAGCACCGCGCGGCGGATGCCGTAGCGCTGGCGGTAGAACTCGATCGCATCGGCCGTCGTCGCCGAGGCCTGCACCGACAGGTGCAGCCGCAGCTCGGGGTGGTGCCTGCGCGCATAGGCCATCACCGCGACGTCGGCGACGATGAGCGCATCGGCACCCAGTGCCGCCGCGCGGTCGACCGCGCGCTCCCAGGGCGAGGCGTCGCGCGCGTCGGCGAAGGTGTTGAGCGCCATCAGCACTTCGCGCCCGCGCGCATGCGCATAGCGCACGCCTTCGCGCACCTGCGCGTCGTCGAAGTTCAGGCCTGAGAAGTTGCGCGCGTTGGTGGCGTCCTTCAGGCCGAGGTAGACGGCGTCGGCGCCGGCGTCGACGGCCTCCTGCAGCGCGCGCAGCGAGCCGGCCGGGCAGACCAGTTGCGGCGCGCGGCGCGCGGGGTCGCGCTCAGCCACCTGAGCAACGGCAGCCGCCGCCGCTGCCGCCGCCGCAGTCGGAGGCGCCGGCCTCGGCACGGCGCGCGATGCGCACGCGCCAGCGCTCGGGGCCGGATTCGAGGTAGCGCCAGTCGTACTGGCCCGGGCGCGTCTGGTCGAACTGGAAGAACAGCGGGATCGGATCGTGGTCGTTCAGCAGTTCGAAGCTCTGGCCGTTGCTCAGCGCGTCGAAGGTGCCGAAGATCAGCGCATGGCGCTGCGGCGGCGGCACCGTGCGCACGTCGATCGTCTGGGGGGTGGAAGTCATCATGCAATCCTTGCAGCGGACCGCCGGCCGGCAGCCACCTCGTCGGGTGGCCGGCCGCGGCCAAACGACGAGGCTAGGAGCCGCCGGGGCGCGCGGCCTTGACTCGCGTCAAGAATTACCGGCGCCGACGCCGCGCCTAGTCCCCGCCCGCCGCGGGCACGCCCGCCGGCCCCACCCGCCGGCCCCACCCGCCGCGGCCGCGATCGCGCTCCGGCAGAATCGCTGCCACCGCGGCGCGGCGCGCCCTTGCGAGATGCTGCCGCACCCTTGGCCCGCCCCGACGTGCCACGGCGTGCCGCCCGAGAGCCTGCACCGAAGATGAATCAAGCCGCACCCCTGGTCGACTTCGCGCCGTTCGCGCGCCTGGCGCTGCTGGCGCTGGTGATCGCGCTGCTGCCGCTGGCCTGGGTCTGGCTGCGCCAGCGCGGCGCCGACGGCCAGCGGCGGCTGGCCGCGTTGACGGCGCTCACGCTCTTCCTCACCTTCGACCTGATCGCCTTCGGGGCCTTCACGCGCCTCACCGACTCGGGCCTGGGCTGCCCCGACTGGCCCGGCTGCTACGGCGAGGCCAGCCCCTTGGGCGCGCACGCCGACATCCATGCCGCGCAGACGGCGATGCCCAGCGGCCCGGTCACCTTCACCAAGGCCTGGATCGAGATGATCCACCGCTACGTCGCGATGACGGTCGGCGTGCTGATCCTCGTGATGGCGGCCTTCGCCTGGCGTGAGCGCCGGCGCCGGCAGGCGGCGCTGCCGTTCTCGCCCTGGTGGCCGACGGCGACGCTGGCCTGGGTCGTCGTGCAGGGGCTGTTCGGCAAGTACACGGTGACGCTCAAGCTGTATCCGGCGATCGTGACGCTGCACCTGCTGGGCGGGCTGGTGCTGCTGGTGATGCTGGCGGTGCAGCACGAGGCCTTCGGCCGCCGCCCGCTCCCGCTCGCGCCGGCGCTGCGGCGCGCCGCCTTCGCCGTCGCCGCGCTCTTGCTCGTGCAGATCGCGCTCGGCGGCTGGGTCAGCACGAACTACGCGGTGCTGGCCTGCACGGGCTTCCCGACCTGCAACGGCCGGTGGTGGCCGGCGATGGAGTTCGCCGAAGGCTTCAGCCCGTTGCGCCACCTCGGGCAGACCGCGAGCGGCGCGCTGCTCGGGCTGGAGTCGCTGGTCGGCATCCACATGGTGCATCGGCTGGTCGCCGTCGTCGCGGCCGGCGCGCTGCTCGGACTGGCCTGGCGGCTCGGCCGCAGCGGCCAGCGCAGCGTGCGGCGCTTCGGCCTGGGCCTGGGGTTGCTGACGCTGCTGCAGGTGGCGACGGGCCTGTCCAACGTGGTGCTGAGCTGGCCGCTCGTCGCCGCGCTGGCGCACACCTCGGGCGCGGCGGCGCTGGTGCTGCTGCTGGCGATGCTGCTGGCGCGCAGCGGCACGGCGCTGCACGCGCCGGCGCGCGCCGACGCGCTCAGGCCGGCCCGCGCAGCAGCGCCATGAGGTCGACCGGCGGCGCGTCGTCTTCGGCATCCTGCGGGGCGGATGGCGCTGCGGATGACGCTGCGGATGACGCTGCGGATGACGCTGCGGATGACGCTGCGGATGACGCTGCGGCCTCGGGCGCCGCGGCAGCGACGTCGAAGCGGGCCAGCACGGCCGGCGTGAGGAAGCGCGAGGGCAGCGCGTAGACATGGCGGTCGCCCCAGCCGCGCTGCTGGGTGACGAAGAAGCGCTGCGGCGCCCACAGCGTGAGCGCGTCGCGCGCCCGCGTCATCGCCACGTACAGCAGCCGGCGCTCCTCCTCGAGCTCGGCGGCGCTGCCGGCGGACAGGTCCGACGGCAGGCAGCCGTCGACGACGTTGAGCAGGTGCACCGCGCTCCACTCCTGGCCCTTGGCCGAGTGGATCGTCGACAGGATCAGGTAGTCCTCGTCGCGCAGCGGCGGGCCGGCCTCGTCGCTGCTCGCCGCCGGCGGATCGAGCGCGAGCTCGGTGACGAAGCGCTCACGGCTCGGATGTACCGAAGCCACGGCATGCAGCTGCTGCAGATCGGCCCAGCGCAGGCGCGCGTCGGCGTGCAGCCGCTCGAGCTGCGGGCGGTACCACGCGAGCACCGCCTGCAGCTCGCCCGGCCAGCCGAGCGCGCCGCCTTGCAGCGCGTCGAGCAGCGCGTCGAGCGCGCGCCAGCCGGCGGCGGCGGCGCGCGGCGGTTCGAAGCGCGCGCGCGCGCCGCCGCTGTCGAGCAGCCGGCGCGCCGCCGCCGGGCCCATGCCGGGCACCAGGCGCGCCACGCGCCAGGCGGCGAGCGCGGCGCTGGGGTTGTCGGCCCAGCGCAGCACGGCCAGCACGTCCTTGACGTGCGCCGACTCGAAGAAGCGCAGCCCGCCGTACTTGACGAAGGGGATGCGCCGGCGCAGCAGCTCGAACTCGAGCGCCGTCGCGTGCGGCGCGCTGCGAAACAGCACCGCCTGGCGGCGCAGCGCGAGGCCCGTCTCGCGCGCGGCGAGCACGGCGTCGGCCACGCCGGCGGCCTGCGCCGCCTCGTCGGCCACGGTCGCCAGGCGCGGGCGCGTGCCGCCGGGGCGCTGGCTCCACAGCCGCTTGGCGAAGCCTTCGGCCGCCTCGGCCAGCAGCGCGTTGCTCGCCTCGAGGATGTCGGGCGTCGAGCGGTAGTTGTGCTCGAGCCGGAGCACGCGCGCCGGCGGCGTGCAGCGCCCGGCGAAGCCGAGGATGTGCGCGACGCTCGCGCCGCGAAAGGCGTAGATCGCCTGCGCGTCGTCGCCCACCGCGGTGACGCCGGCGCCGTCCGCAGCGAGCGCGTGCACGAGGTCGGCCTGCAGGCGGTTGACGTCCTGCAGCTCGTCGACCAGCACCTGGGCGAAGCGCGCGCGGATGCGCGCGGCCGGCGCCGGCGTGCGCATCAGATGCCACCAGGCGAGCAGCAGATCGTCGTAGTCGAGCGCATGCTGCGCGCGCTTGGCCGCGCCGTAGGCCTCGAACAGACGCACCAGATCGGCCTCGCGTTCGGCGCACCAGGGCCAGTCGCGGGCCAGCAGCCCGGCCAGCGCCTGCTGCGTATTGACCTGGCGCGAATGGATCGCCAGGCAGGTGGCGGCCAGCGGGAAGCGCCGTTCGCTCTCGGCCAGGCCGGCGCGCTGGCGCACGATGCCCATCAGGTCCTCGGCGTCGCCGCGGTCGAGCACGGTGAAGCCGTTTGCCAGCCCGATGCGCGGCGCCTCCTCGCGCAGCAGGCGCGCGGCCACCGAGTGGAAGGTGCCGCACCAGGGCAGCGCCGGCGGCGGCAGGTGCGCCGGCGCGCCGAGCTCTTGCACCAGCAGCCGCCCGACGCGGCGCTCCATCTCCTGCGCCGCGCGGCGCGAGAAGGTCACGAGCACGATGCGCTGCAAGTCCACGCCGCCGCGCACCAGCCAGGCCACGCGCGCGGCCAGCATCGCCGTCTTGCCGGTGCCGGCTCCGGCCACGACGAGCAGCGGCCCGGCGGCCGGGTCGTGCTCGACCGCGGCGCGCTGCTCGGGGTTGAGCTCGAGCGCGGGCGCGAGGCAAATCGGAAGCGGGTGGTCGGCAGGCATGTGTCGGGTGGGCGTGTGGTGCCGCGCGGCTCGGCTGGTCTACGGCATCGACGCCGGCGGCCGGCGCCGAAGGCCGCACAGGCCGCACAGGCCGCACAGGCCGCACAGGCCGCACAGGCCGCAGAATAGCCGCCGCGCCGCCGTGTCGGCGCGCGATGCGTCGGCCCGGCGGTGCCGACAGACAAGCAAGGAACACGCAGGCAAGGAGCACAGATGGCGGGCGTGCTCGATGGCATCCGGGTGCTGGAGGCGGGCCAGGTGCTGGCGGCGCCGTTTGCCGGCGCGATCCTCGCCGACCTGGGCGCCGAAGTGATCAAGATCGAGCGCAGCGAAGGCGGCGACGACGCGCGGCGCATGGGGCCGCCGTTTCGCGACGGCGACGCGCTGAACTTCCACATCTTCAACCGCGGCAAGCAGTCGGTCGCGCTCGACCTGAAGAGCGCGGAGGGACGCCGCCGCTTCGAGGACCTGGTGGCAGGCGCCGACATCTTCATCCACAACCTGCGCCCGGGCGTGGCCGAGGCGCTGGGCATCGACGGCGGCTCGCTGTGCGCGCGCCATCCGCGCCTCATCTACGGCGAGATCTCGGCCTTCGGCGCCGTCGGCCCGATGGCCATGCAGCCCGGCTACGAGCCGCTGCTGCAGGCCTTCAGCGGCTTGTCGAGCACCAACGGCGGACCCGAAGATCCGCCGATGCGTTCGGCGGCGTCGGTGTGCGACCAGGGTTCGGGCATGTGGCTGGTGATCGGGGCGCTCGCCTTGCTGCAGCGGCGCAGCCGCACCGGCCGCGGCGGCGTGCTGAGCACCTCGCTGCTGGAGACCGCGCTCGCCTGGAATGCGCAGAAGAGCGACGCCTACGTCAACGAGGGCCGGCTGCCGCAGCGCCACCGCTCGGGCCACCCCGGCTTCGCGCCCTACGAAGCCTTCGACGCCGCCGACGGGCCGTTGCTGATCTGCTGCGGCAACGATCGGCTGTTCGCCAAGCTGGCGGCCGAGCTCGGGCAGCCCGGCTGGACCCGCGATGCGCGCTTCGAGAGCAACCGCGCGCGCCTGGCACACAAGGCCGAGCTCTTCGCATTGCTCGGGCCCATCCTGCAAGCGCGCACGCGGGCCGAATGGATGGCGCGCTTCGAAGCCGCCGGCGTGCCTTGCGCGCCGGTGCATTCGGTGCCCGAGGCGCTGGTGCATCCGCAGGCGCAGGCGCAGGGCATGCAGGCCGCGGTACCCGGTGCCGACTTCGTGCTCACGGCGCTGCCGCTGCGCATCGACGGCGAGCGGCCGCTGGCGCAAGGCCGCGCGCCCGGCCTGGGGGAACACAATGCGCGGCACGGCGCGGCCGCGCCGCCAGGCCGGCTTTCCTCGGAGACCCCATGAACATTCGAGCGTTTCTTCGCCGGGGCGCAGCCGCCTGCGCGCTGCTCGCCGCAACCGGCGCCCAGGCTCAGGACTATCCCAGCAAGCCCATCACGATCGTCGTGCCGTTCGCGGCCGGCAGCGGCACCGATCAGTCGGCACGCGCCTACGGGCAGGCGGTCGCCGAGTTCCTGAAGGTGCCGGTGGTGGTCGACAACAAGGGCGGTGCCAACGGCTTCATCGCGGCGCAGTACGTGGCGCGGGCCGCCGCCGACGGCTATACGGTGTTCATGACCACCAACACGACGCAGGTCGCCAACCCGTACCTGTTCAAGAAGGTGCCCTACGACCCGGTGAAGGACTTCGCGCCGGTGGCGCTGCTCGCCAAGGGCCAGATGCTGCTGCTGGTGCGGCCCGACGCGCCGTACAAGTCGCTGGCGGATCTGCTCGCCGCGGCGCGCAAGGCGCCGGGCAGGCTGAGCTTCGGCAGCGGCTCGTCGTCGAGCCAGGTGGCGAGCGAGCTGCTCAAGCAGATGACGGGCGTGAACATGCTCCACGTGCCGTACAAGAGCAACCCGCAGGCGATCACCGATCTCATCGGCGGGCAGATCGACTTCATGTTCGCCGACGCCGTGACGGCGGTGCCGCAGGTGCAGGGCGGCAAGCTGCGCGCGCTGGCCGCCAGCGGCAGCAGGCGCCTGGCCTCGGCGCCCGACGTGCCCACGGTCGAGGAGGCCGGCGTGAAGGGCTACGACATGAGCTACTGGTTCGCCGTATACCTGCCGGCCGCGGCGCCGGCGGCCGTCGTGCGGCGCCTGAACGAGGCCTTCGCCAAGGCGTCGGAGTCGCCCGAAGTGAAGGCCTTCCAGGCCCGCACCAGCGGCGAAGTGGCGCTCAGCTCGCCCGAGGGGCTGGCGCAGTTCCAGGCCGCGGAGATGAAGAAATGGGCACAGGTGATCCAAGCCGCCGGCATCGAGCCGCAGTGACGCGCCGACGCGCGCGAGGGGCGGCACCGTGAGCGGCCTGGCAGCGTCCCGGCGCGAGGGCATCGACTGCGAGCGCCACGACGGCGTGGCGGTGATCGCCTTCGACCGCCCCGAGCGGCGCAACGCGCTCGACATCCCGATGCGCACCGAGTTCGCGCGCGTCGTCGCCCAGGCCATCGCCGACGAGGGCGTGCGCGCCATCGTGCTCACCGGCCGCGGCGGGCAGTTCTGCGCCGGCGGCGATATCGGCTCGATGCGCTCGGCCGAAGGCCTGACGGCCGAGGCCGGGCGCAGGCGCATGCGCAGCATGCTGGACACCGTGTCCGCGCTCTACAGCTGCGACAAGCCGGTGCTGGCGGCGGTGGAGGGCGCGGCCTTCGGCGCCGGCTTCGCGCTCGCGCTGCTGGCCGATCTGATCGTCGCCGCGCAGGGCGCGCGCTTTTGCATGTCGTTCGCGCGCGTCGGCCTGGTGCCCGACAGCGGCGCGCTGTACACGCTGCCGCGCATCGTCGGCCTGCAGCGCGCCAAGGAACTGATGCTGAGCGCGCGCGAGCTCGATGCGCAGGAGGCGCTGGCGCTGGGCATCGCCGTCGAACTCACGCCCGAGGGCGGCGCGCTCGAGCGCGCGCTCGAGCTGGCGCGCAGCCTCACGCAGGCCTCGCCGGCGGCAGTGGCGATGACCAAGACGGCGCTCAACGTCAGCCTGTCGTCCGACCTGCGCTCGATGCTGGAGCTCGAGGCCAACGCCCAGGGCGTGGCCTTCGCGAGCGGCTACCACCGCGAGGCGGTGGAGCGCTTCGTTGCCAAGCAGGCGCCGCATTTCCGCTGGCCGGCGGCCGGGCGCAAGCCGGGGGGCGGGTCGACATGAGCGTGCCGGGCCGCTCCCAGGCGCGGATCCCGCAGCACGCCGTGCGCAGAGTCGCCTCGTGAGCACGGCCGGATCGGCGGGCGGCGGCGCGCTGCACGGCGTGCGCGTGCTCGACCTGACCACCGTCTTCATGGGCCCGCTGTGCACGCAACTGCTCGCCGACCTGGGCGCCGACGTCATCAAGATCGAGGCGCCGCAGGGCGACTCGACGCGCGCGATCGGGCCTTGCGGCGACATCGGCCTGGGGCCGCTGTTCCTCGGGCTCAACCGCAACAAGCGCAGTGTCGTCATCGACCTGAAGACGCCGGCCGGGGTGGACGCGCTGCTGCGCCTGGCCGGCCGCGCCGACGTGCTCGCGACCAACGTGCGCCCGGCGGCCATGCGGCGCCTGGGGCTGGGTTACGAGCGCCTCGCGGCACTGAACCCGCGCCTGGTCTACGCGAGCATGGTCGGCTTCTCGCAGCGCGGGCCCTACGCGGCCAAGGCGGCGTTCGACGACATGATCCAGGCCGCCACCGGACTGGCCGCCGCGGTCGGCCAGGGCGCGGGCGGCGAGCCGCGCTACCTGCCGATCACGGTCGCCGATCGTTCGGTGGGCCTGTATGCCTTCGGCGTCATCTGCGCGGCGCTGCTGGCGCGCCAGCGCACGGGCGTCGGCCAGAGCGTCGACATCCCGATGTTCGAGACCATGATCCCCTACGTGCTCGGCGACCATCTCTACGGCCGCACCTTCGTGCCGGGCCGGGGGGACTTCGGCTACCCGCGCCTGATGACGCCCAACCGGCGCCCGTACCGCACCAGGGACGGCTACGTCTGCTGCCTCATCTACACCGACCGGCACTGGCAGATCTTCCTCGAGGCGGTCGGCAAGGGCGAGCTGCTGAAGACGGATCCGCGCCTGGCGAACATCCGCACGCGCACGCAGGCGATCGACGCGCTGTACCGGCTGGTGGCCGACGAACTGCAGCAGCGCACGACGGCGGAGTGGACGCGGCTGCTGCCGGAGTCCGAGATCCCGATCTTCCCGATGCATACGTTCGAGAGCCTGCTCGGCGACGCGCATCTGGCCGCCACCGGCTTCTTGCGCCACAGCGTGCATCCGGTGGTGGGCGAGATCATCGAGACGGCGGTGCCCAGCGAGTGGTCGGGCACGCCGCCCGCGCCCAGCACGCCGGTGCCGCTGCTCGGGCAGCACACCGTGGAGGTGCTCGGCGAGGCGGGCTTCTCGGCCGCCGAGATCGACGCCTTGCTCGCCGCCGGTGCCGTGCGCGGTGCGGCCCCATCACCGACGACGTCCGAAAAGGAGAACCCAGCGTGAATGCCACGACCTCGAGCGCCGCCGCGCCCGAGCTGCTCAGCAAGCAGCAAGACGGCGTGCTCTGGCTGACCATCAACCGCGAGGAGCGCCGCAACGCCATCAGTCCCGGCGTGCTGGCCGGCCTGGCCGATGCGCTGGCGCGTGCCGATGCCGACCGCAGCCTGCGCGCCGTCGTGCTCACCGGCGCCGGCGACAAGGCCTTCTGCGCCGGCGCCGACCTGCAAAGCGGCAAGTCCTTCAAGTTCGACTACTCGGAGCCCAATCAATCCATCGCCAATCTGTTTCGCCTCGCGCGCCGGCTCACCGTGCCGCTGGTGGCGCGCATCAACGGCGCCTGCATGGCCGGCGGCATGGGGCTGGCGGCGATGTGCGACCTGGCGCTGGCCGCGCCGCACGCGAAGTTCGGGCTGCCCGAGGTGAAGATCGGCCTCTTTCCGGCGCAGGTGCTGAGCGTGCTCAACGGCCTGATCGGCGCGCGCGCCCTCACCGAGCTGTGCATCACCGGCGAGCCGATCGACGCGCAGCAGGCGCTGGCGCTCGGTCTCGTCAACCGCGTGTGCGATGACCTCGATGCCGGCGTGCAGGCGCTGCTCGAGCGTGTGCTCGACAAGTCGCCGGCCGCCATCCGCCGCGGCCTGTACCTGATGAAGCGCATCGGCGCCATGTCGTTCGAGGAATCGATGGCCTTCACCGAAAGCCAGATCGGCCTCTTTGCGCTCACCGAGGACGCGGCCGAAGGCCAGGCCGCGTTCCGCGACAAGCGCGCGCCGCGCTGGAGCGGGCGATGAGCGCGGCTAGGCTGGTGCGCATCGGCGGCGCCTCGGGCTTCTGGGGCGACTCCGGCGTCGCCGCGCCGCAGCTCGTGGCCAGCGGCCAGGTCGACTACCTGGCGTTCGACTACCTGGCCGAGCTCACGATGTCGATCCTGGCCGCGGCGCGCCTGAAGAACCCCGCGCTGGGCTATGCCACCGACTTCGTCGGCGTGGCGATGCGCAGCGTGCTGGCCGAGGTGGCGGCCCAGGGCATCCGCGTCGTGAGCAACGCCGGCGGCGTCAACCCCGAGGGCTGCGCCGCGGCCTTGCGCCAGCTCGCCGCCGAGCTGGGCGTGGCGGTGAAGATCGCCGTCGTGAGCGGCGACGACGTGCTGCCGCTCGTCGCCGAGCTGCGCCGCGCCGAGCCGCCGGTGCGCGAGCTGCAAAGCGGCGCCGCGCTGCCGGCCAAGGTGGTGACGGCCAACGCCTATCTGGGCGCGCTCCCGATCAAGGCGGCGCTCGACGCCGGCGCGCAGATCGTCGTCACCGGCCGCTGCGTCGATTCGGCGGTGACGCTGGGCATCCTGATGCACGAGTTCGGCTGGAGTGCGAACGATCTGGACCTGCTGGCCGGCGGCAGCCTGGCCGGCCACATCATCGAATGCGGCTGCCAGGCCACCGGCGGCCTGCACACCGACTGGCGCGCGGTGCCCGACTGGCCGCACATCGGCTACCCGATCGTCGAATGCGCCGCCGACGGCAGCTTCATCGTCACCAAGCCGGCCGGCAGCGGCGGCCTGGTGGCGCCGCAGACGGTGGCCGAGCAGATGCTCTACGAGATCGGCGACCCGGCACGCTACCTGCTGCCCGACGTGGTGTGCGACTTCAGCCAGGTGTGCATCGAGCCCGCAGGCGAGCAGCGCGTGCGCGTGCACGGCGCGCGCGGCCAGGCACCGACCGGCAGCTGCAAGGTCAGCGCGACCTACGTCGACGGCTTCAAGACCTCGGCGCAGCTGACGATCGTCGGCTTCGAGGCGGTGTCCAAGGCGCGGCGCACGGGCGAGGCGATCGTCGAGCGGGTGGGCGAACTGCTGGCCGCGCGCGGCATGCCGCCCTTCAGCGCCACGCTCATCGAGGTGCTGGGCAGCGAGAGCCCCTACGGACCGCACGCGCACCCGGCGGCCGCGCAGATGCGCGAGGCCGTGTTGCGCCTGAGCGCGCGCCACCCCGACCGGGCCGCGCTCGAGCTGCTGACGCGCGAAGTGGCGCCGGCCGGCACCTCCTGGGCGCCGGGCACCACCGGCGCGGGCGGACGCGCGTCGGTCTCGCCGCTCATCCGGCAGTACGCCTTCTTGCTCGACAAGACGCGCGTGAACGCGGCCGTGACGCTGGACGGCCAGCCGGTCGCGCTGCCGGGCGATCTGCCGGCTGCCGCGCATGCCGCGCATGCCGCGCATGCCGCGCATGCCGCGCATGCCGCGCATGCCGTGGCGGCCGCCGCCGCGCCGCCGCGGGCCGATGGCGCACCGACCGTCGCCGCGCCGCCGGCCGATGCCGCGGGCGAGACGATCGAAGTGCCGCTGATCCGCCTGGCCTGGGCGCGCTCGGGCGACAAGGGCGACACCTCCAACATCGGCGTCATCGCGCGCCGGCCCGAGTGGTGGCCGCTGCTGCGCGCGCAGCTCGACGCGGCGCGCGTGGCCGCCTGGCTCGCCCATCTGGTCGAGGGCCGGGTCACGCGTTACGAAGTGCCGGGCATCCACGCCTTCAACTTCGTGTGCGAGCAGGCGCTGGGCGGCGGCGGCATGTCCTCGCTGCGCAACGACGCGCTGGGCAAGGGCATGGGGCAGCTGCTGCTGGCGCTGCCGCTGCGCGTGCCGGCGGCCTGGCGCGATCGACTGGCTCCTGCACCGATGGAGGTACCCCATGAGTGAGCCGAGACTCCCGCGGCCGACGCGCCGCACGGCGCTTGCCTGGACGGCTGCGCTCGCCGCCAGCGCGGGCGCGCAGGCCCAGGTAAGCAAGCCGCAGCGCCTCGTCGTCGCCTTCGGGCCGGGCAGCTTCAACGACATCGCCGCGCGCGACCTGGCGCGCTACATGGGCGAGACGCTCGGCCGCACGTTGATCGTCGAGAACAAGCCCGGCGCCGGCGGCATGATCGGCACCGAGGCGGTGGTCAAGGCGGTGCCCGACGGCGCCACCATCGGCCTGGGCACCAGCTCGCAGCTGGTGATGAACGTCGCGCTGTACCGCAACCTGCCCTTCGACGTCGAGCGCGATCTGCGTCTGATCGGCCTGGTCGGCCGCACGCCGCTCGTGCTGGCGGCCAAGGCCCAGGGCCCGAAGACGCTCGCCGAGCTGATCGCGCAGGCCAAGGCCAACCCCGGCCGCGTGACCTACGGCTCGGCCGGGATCGGCTCGATCAGCCACATCGTCGGCGAGGCCTTCGCGCAGGCCGCCGGCATCAAGCTCGCGCATGTGCCGTACAAGGGCAACGGTCCGGCGCTGGCCGACCTGTCGGGCGGGCATGTCGACCTGCTGTTCGACGGCCTGGCGACCTCGGCCCCGCTGGCCGAGCAGGGCCGCGTGCGGCTGCTGGCGATCTCGGGCACGCAGCGCAGCGCGGCCGCGCCCAGGCTCGCGACGTTCGCCGAGCAGGGCCTGCGCGAGTACGAGGCCTACACCTGGAACTGCCTGTTCGCTCCGGCCGGCACGCCGCCGGCGCTGATCGCCCAGCTCAACCAGGCGCTCAACGGTGCGCTGGCGCAGGCGGCGCTCAAGGAGCGCTTCACGCAGGCCGGAGCCGAAGTGCTCGGCCCCTCGACGCCCGAGCAGGCCGAGGCCTTCGCTCGACGCGAGCGCGAGCGCTGGGTGCCGTTCGTGCGCGGCCTGAAGATCCAGCTGGATTGAGCCAGGCCGCGCCGCGCGGGCCGGTCAGGCCTGCAGCGCGCGCCGCTCAGGACTACAGCGCGCGCCGCTCAGGACTGCAGCGCGCGCGCTCAGCTGGCTTGCCGGTGGTACTCGGTGACGCGCCGCACCTCGTTGGCCGAGCCGAGCACCACCGCCACGCGCTGGTGCAGCTTGCTGGGCGCGATGTCGAGGATGCGCTGGCGGCCGTCGCTGGCCTGGCCGCCGGCCTGCTCGACGATGAAGGCCATCGGGTTGGCCTCGTACATCAGGCGCAGCTTGCCGGGCTTGTCGGGCTCGCGCTTGTCCCAGGGATAGAGGAAGACGCCGCCGCGCGTGAGGATGCGGTGCACGTCGGCCACCATGCTGGCCACCCAACGCATGTTGAAGTCCTTGCCGCGCGCGCCTTCCCTGCCGGCCAGGCACTCGTCGATGTAGCGGCGCACCGGCGGCGCCCAGTGGCGCAGGTTGGACATGTTGATCGCGAATTCGCTGGTGTCCGCGGGAATGCGCGCGCCGTCCTGCGTGAGGATCCACGAGCCCGTCTCGCGGTCGAGCGTGAAGAGCGCGACGCCGTTGCCCAGCGTCAGCACGAGCGTGCTCTGCGGGCCGTAGACGCAGTAGCCGGCGGCCGCCTGCTGGCGCCCGGGCTGCAGGAAGTCGTCCTCGCTCACGCCTTGCGCGTGGCCCACCTTGCGCAGCACGCTGAAGATGGTGCCGATGCTGACGTTGACGTCGATATTGGACGAGCCGTCGAGCGGGTCGAACAGCAGCAGGTACTCGCCCTGCGGGTAGCGGTCGGGCACGAGGTGGATGCTGTCCATCTCCTCGCTGGCCATCGCCGCCAGGTGGCCGCCCCACTGGTTGGCCTCGACCAGCACCTCGTTGGCGATGACGTCGAGCTTCTTCTGCACCTCGCCTTGCACGTTCTCGCTGTCGGCGCTGCCCAGCACGTCGCCGAGCGCGCCCTTGTTGACGGCGATGGCGATGTGCTTGCAGGCGCGTGCCACCACTTCGATCAGCAGGCGCAGCTCGCCCGGGATGCGGCCGTGCGCGCGCTGCTGCTCGACGAGGTACTGCGTGAGGCTGACGCGGCGGGCGGTGGTCATGCTGCGCTGCCCTCGAGCGCGCGCGTGACGATCTCGCGCACGTCGGCGCTGAGGTCGGGCCTGGCGGCGACGCGCGCCAGGGCTTCGCGCGCCGCGCTGCGGTAGGGCTCGGCCAGCGCGCTCCAGCGGTCCAGCGTGCGCGCCAGGCGCGCCGCGAGCTGCGGGTTGAGCGCGTCGAGCTCGAGCAGCTTGTCGGCCCACAGCACGCAGCCGGCGGCGTCGGCACGGTGGAAGGCGGCCGGGTTCTGGGCGCACAGCGCGAACAGCAGGCTGCGCACGCGGTTGGGGTTGCGCAGCGAGAACTCCGGGTGCTGCAGCAGCGCGCGCGCGCGGGCGAAGACGCGGCCGGCGCCTTCGCCCACCGGCTCGGGGGCGGAGGCCTGCAGCGCGAACCACTTGTCGAGCATGAGCGCGTCGCCCTGCGCCATGTGATGGAAGCGCTCGATCACCTGCTCGACGAGCGGCGAGTGCGCCTCGAGCAGCGCCGTGGCTGCGCCCAGGCGGTCGGTCAGGTTGCCGGCGTCCTTGAAGCGCTGGTAGGCGCGGCCCTGCCAGACCGCGTCGTGGTGGCGCACGGCGTGCCGGCACAGCATCGCCAGCGCGCGGTTGGCGAGCGCGCGGCGGCCGCTCTGCGCCGCATCGGGCGCGTAGCCCGCACGCACCTGGTGCCGCTCCCAGGCCTGCACCCAGTCGTCGTGCAGCGCGTCGGCGAGGGCGTCGCGCAGCTGCTCGCGCACGGCGTGGATGCGTTGCGGGTCGACGCGCCCGAGCTGCTCGGCGATGTAGAGCTCGTCGGGCAGCGCGAAGACCAGGGCCTTGAACGCCGGGGCCAGCGCCTCGTTGCGCAGCAGCGCGCGCAGCGCGTCGGCGAGCGCGGCGTCGAGCTGGGGCGCGCCGCCCTCGGCCAGCGCGCGCAGCATGCGATCCAGCAGCAGGCGCTGGGCGGCCTCCCAGCGGTTGAAGGCGTCGCCGTCGTGCGCGAGCAGGCACAGCCGTTCGGCGTCGCCCAGCCCGTCGCCGAGCTTGACCGGCGCCGAGAAGCCGCGCAGCAGCGAGGGCACGGGCGGCGCGTCGACGTCGTCGAAGGTCCAGCTCTGCTCGGCCGCGTCGAGCACGAGCAGTTGCTCGGCGAGCAGCTCGCGGCCGTCGCCGGCCAGCGCGGCGAACGCCACCGGGATCACGAACGGCGCCTTGTCGGGCTGGCCGGGGGTGGCCGGCGTGTGCTGCGCCAGCGTCAGCGTCCAGCGGCGCGCCGCGGCGTCGTACAGGCCGCGCGCGCGCAGCAACGGCGTGCCGGCCTGCGCGTACCAGCGCTTGAAGGCGTCCAGGCGCAAAGCGAGCGCGCTGCCGGGGTTGGCGTCGGCGATGGCCTGGGCGAAGTCGTCGCAGGTCACGGCCTGGCCGTCGTGGCGCTCGAAGTACAGCGCCAGGCCGCGCGCGAAGCCGGCGCGCCCGACCAGCGTGTGCATCATGCGCACCACCTCGGCGCCCTTGTCGTAGACGGTGGCGGTGTAGAAGTTGCTGATCTCGAGGTAGGCGTCGGGCCGCACCGGGTGCGCCATCGGTCCGGCGTCCTCGGCGAACTGCGTCGTGCGCAGCCGGCGCACGTCGCCGATGCGCTGCACGGCGCGCGCCGAAGCCGGGCCGGCGGCGCCCGCGCCGCCCGCCATGTCCATGCTGAACTCCTGGTCGCGGAAGACCGTGAGTCCCTCCTTGAGCGAGAGCTGGAACCAGTCGCGGCAGGTGACGCGGTTGCCGGTCCAGTTGTGGAAGTACTCGTGCCCGATCACGCTCTCGATGCCTTCGAAGTCGGCATCGGTGGCGCTGGCGGCCGTGGCCAGCACGTACTTGGTGTTGAACAGGTTGAGGCCCTTGTTCTCCATCGCGCCGGCGTTGTAGTCCTCGACCGCCACGACCATGTAGCGCTCGAGGTCGAGCGCGAGGCCGAAGCGCGCCTCGTCCCAGGCGATGGCGGCGACGAGCGAGCGCATCGCGTGCTCGGTCTTGCCGAGGTCGCCCGGGCGCACGTACATCTGCAGCAGGTGCTCGCGCCCGCCGCGCGTGCGGATGCGCTGCTCGCGTGCCGCCAGGTTGCCGGCCACGAGCGCGAACAGGTAGCTCGGCTTGGGGAAGGGATCGTGCCACTGGGCGTAGTGGCGGCCGCCTTCGAGCTCGCCTTGCGCGACCAGGTTGCCGTTGGCCAGCAGCACCGGGTACAGCGCGCGCTCGGCGCGCAGCGTGACGGTGTAGACCGCCATCACGTCGGGGCGGTCGACGAAGTAGGTGATGCGCCGGAAGCCCTCGGCCTCGCACTGCGTGAACAGGCCGCCCGCGCTCGGGTACAGGCCCGACAGGGCCGTGTTCTTGTCGGGCGCGCAGGTATTGCGGATCTCGAGCGTGAAGGCGTCGGCCGCCGGCGGGTTGTCGACGACCAGGTCGCCGCCCTCGTGGCGAAAGCTCACGCTGGCGCCGTCGGCGAGCACGCGCAGCAGCGTCAGGCCCTCGCCGTGCAGGCGCAGCGGCGTATCGGCGTGCGCCTGCGCCCGGTTGCGTTCGATGCGCAGCCGGCTGGCGACGATGGTCTTGGCGGCGTCGAGGTCGAAGGTGAGCTCGACCGCGCGGATGAAATAGGCCGGCGGCGCGTAGTCCGCGCGCCGCACGAGCGTGCCCTGGGGTTCGCGCAGCATGCCGCGGCCTCCTCGTGGTGTGTTCGGGTGCGGCCTACAGCCCCTGCTTGAGGCTGGCGGCGATGAAGGCGTCGAGATCGCCGTCGAGCACCTTCTGCGTGTTGCTGATCTCGACGTTGGTGCGCAGGTCCTTGATGCGGCTCTGGTCGAGCACGTAGCTGCGGATCTGGTGGCCCCAGCCGACGTCGGTCTTGGTGTCCTCCAGCTTCTGCTGCGCGGCGCGCTGCTTGCGCATCTCGTGCTCGTACAGGCGCGAGCGCAGCATCTGCCAGGCCTCGTCGCGGTTGCGGTGCTGGCTGCGGTCGTTCTGGCACTGCACCACGATGCCGGTCGGGATGTGCGTCAGGCGCACCGCCGAGTCGGTCTTGTTGATGTGCTGGCCGCCGGCGCCGCTGGCGCGGAAGGTGTCGGTGCGCACGTCGGCCGGGTTGATCTCGATCTCGATCGAGTCGTCGACCTCGGGGTAGACGAACAGGCTGGCGAAGCTGGTGTGGCGCCCGCCCGAGCTGTCGAACGGGCTCTTGCGTACCAACCGGTGCACGCCGGTCTCGGTGCGCAGCTGGCCGTAGGCGTAATCGCCCTCGACGCGCAGCGTGGCGCTGCGGATGCCGGCCACGTCGCCCTCGGTCTCGTCGAGCAGCTCGGCCTTGAAGCCCTTGCGCTCGCAGAACTTCAGGTACTGGCGCAGCAGCATCGCCGCCCAGTCGCAGGCCTCGGTGCCGCCGGCGCCGGCCTGGATGTCGATGAAGCAGTTGAGCGGGTCGGCCGGGTTGGAGAACATGCGCCGGAACTCGAGTTCCTCGACCGTGCCGCGCAGCGCCAGGGCGTCGTCGCGCACGGCCGCCAGCGCGGCCTCGTCGTCCTCGGCCTTGCTCAGCTCGTAGAGCTCGAGGCCATCGGCCAGGCCGCTGTGCAACCGCTCGATCGTGCCGACCACGGTGTCGAGCAGCTTCTTCTCCTTGCCCAGCTCCTGCGCGCGCCTGGGCTCGTTCCAGACGGCCGGGTTCTCGAGCGCGGCGTTGACCTCGTTCAGCCGCAGCGCCTTGCGGTCGTAGTCAAAGATACCCCCGGAGCTGCTGGGTGCGCTCGCTCAGATCGGCGAGCAGCGTGCCGATGGCGTTGATCTCTTCGGTGTCCATGGGGGCAGGATTTTACGGGGACGTCGGCATCGGGCCGGCGGCGAGGAAGGCCGCCAGCAGCGCCGCCAGTTCCTGCGGCCGGTCGTGGTGCAGCATGTGGCCGCAGTCGGCCAGTCGATGCCTCTGGACCTGCGGCACGACCGCCAGGCGCGCGTGGAATTCGGCCTTCGAGTAGCGCTCGCCCCAGCGATCGGAGGGGTCGGAGGCGTCGCCCTCGACCCACAGCAGCGGCGCGGCGATCCGCTTCCAGATCTCGAGCGTCTCGTCGACGCGGTACGGCACCGCGCTCGGCCTCTTGTGCACGGGGTCGCCGCGCACGCGCCAGCGCCCGTCGGCACCGGGCTGCGCCCATTGCAGCGCGAGCCACTGCGCCTTGTCGGCGCCCAGCCTGGGGTTGGTCTTGGTCAGGCGCGCCGCGACTTCGGCGGCGCTGGCGTAGTCGCGCATCGTCTGCGGCTGGGCGAGCGCATCGAGCCACTTCACGAGGCGTCGGGGCGCCTGGCTCGGCGTGGTCGGCGGCAGCCCGAAGCCCTCGAGGTTGACGAGGCGGCGCAGGCGCTGCGGCCGCAGCCCGGCGTAGCTCATGGCGACGTTGCCGCCCATGCTGTGGCCGACGAGGTCGACCGCGACGGCCGGCGCCAGCGCGCCGAGCAAGGCGTCCAGGTCGCCCAGGTAGTCGGCGAACCAGTAGCTGTCGACTGCGGGCCAGGTGGTGCGGCCGAAGCCGCGCCAGTCCGGCGCCAGCACCCAGCGCTCGAAGCCCTCGGCTTCGGCCAGCGCGTCGACGACGAACTGGAACGAGGTGCCCACGTCCATCCAGCCGTGCAGCAGCACCAGCGGCGGCCGCTCGGGCGTCGCCAGCGCGGCCTCGCCCCAGGCGTTGACGTGGTAGTGCAGGCCGCGCAGCGGCACGAAGAGCGAGCGCGCGGCGCGGCGCGGGGCGTAGGCGGGCAAGGTCATGCCGCCGACTGTACGCGTGCGGCGCCAGGCGCTCAGAGCCTGTGAAGGTATGAATCGCGCCCGCGTGGGGCCCCAGAAAGGGCCCAATCTAGGCGCGAAGCGCAGCCGGGGTTGGGCCCCGACGAGGCTTCGCAACGACGAGTGGGCCCTTTCTGGGGCCCCACCCGTAGGGCAGGGGTGCCAAAGGGCGCTGCGCGGCGTTGCAACGCTTGCGCGGGCGGCCAGCCCGCGCTGCGCGTTGCGCCTTGCCCAGCGCCCTTTGGCACCCCTGCGCGGGCGCGATTCATATCTTCACAGGCTCTCAGTACAGACGGATGGCCATGTCGAAGTACCAGGTGCGGCGGATCTCGATCACGTCAAACTCGCGCGCCAGCGCGGGCGAAAACGCCGCGTAGGGCGCCTGGCTGTGCACGACGCGGCGGATCGCTTCGTCGAGCTCGGCTTGGCCGCTGGAGAGCACGAAGGTGACCGACTCCACCGAGCCGTCGCTGCGCAGCGCCACCGTGACGAGCGGATCGGCATGGGGTCGTCCGGCCGCCTCGCGCACCATGTCGAAGGTCATGTTGAGCTGGATCTTGCGCGCCCAGGCCTTGGCGTACAGCACGAGCTCGGCGTTGACGTCGGTGCGGCCGAACAGCCGCCCGCGACGCTGGCTGCTCGCCTGGGGCCCGGCGCCGGGCGCGCTGCCCGCGGCGGCCTCGGCCGCCTTGCGCCTGGCCGCTTCTTCGTCGAGCTGACGGCCGATCGCCCGCTTGGCCGCTTCGCGCCGGGCCTCCTGGGCCTCGGCTGCCGCTCGCGCCCGCGCGGCTTCCTGTCTGGCTGCTTCCTGCCGAGCCGCTTCCTGCCGGGCTGCTTCCTGCCGAGCCGCTTCCTGCCGGGCTGCTTCCTGCCGGGCTGCTTCCTGCCGGGCTGCTTCCTGCCGGGCTGCTTCCTGCCGGGCTGCTTCCTGCCGGGCTGCTTCCTGCCGGGCTGCTTCCTGCCGGGCTGCTTCCTGCCGAGCCGCTTCCTGCCGAGCTGCTTCCTGCCGAGCTGCTTCCTGCCGGGCTGCTTCCTGCCGGGCTGCTTCCTGCCTTGCTGCTTCCTGCCGAGCCGCTTCCTGCCGAGCCGCTTCCTGCCGGGCCGCTTCCTGCCGAGCCGCTTCCTGCCGGGCCGCTTCTTGCCGGGCCGCTTCTTGCCGAGCTACTTCCTGCCGAGCTGCCTCCTGCCGCGCTGCTTCCTGCCGCGCTGCTTCCTGCCGGGCTGCTTCCTGCCGGGCTGCTTCCTGCCGGGCTGCTTCCTGCCGGGCTGCTTCCTGCCGGGCTGCTTCCTGCCGGGCTGCTTCCTGCCTGGCTGCTTCCTGCCTGGCTGCTTCCTGCCGAGCCGCTTCCTGCCGAGCCGCTTCCTCGTTCTCCAGCCGCTCCGCTTCCTTTCGAGCCGCTTCCGCCTGCGCCGCCTCGCGCTGTTGCGCCTGGCGCCGAGCCGCGCGCGCGGCCTGTTCGAGCCGCTCGAGCTCGAGCGCGGTCTCCTGCGCGGACGATGCGGCCGGCTCGGGCGATGCGACGGCGGCTTGCGCGGGCGAGGAGGCGGCCGCGCTCGACGCGCTCGGTGCTGCGGGGATGGCGGGTGCCGGTTCGGCTGCGGGCACGGTCGGTTCCGCATCGTCGGCGCGCCGCAGGGCGATCACATCGGGCAGCGGGGGCAGGGCGGCGTTGGCGTCGACGCCTGCGACAGGGGCGGGCAGCGCGATGGGCTCCGCCGCCGCCGCCGCCGCCGCCGGTGCAGGCTCAGCAGCCGGCAGCACGGCCGGCCTGACCACGACCTCGACCTCGACCTCGGCGGGCGGCGCTGCGGGCGGCGCGGCGGGCAGCTCGACGGCCGGCGCTGTGGGCGGCGCGGCGGGCAGCTCGACGGCCGGCACTGCCTCGCCCGCTCGTGTCGGCGGCGCTGCCAGGGCTGCCTCGGGTTGCACCGGGGTCGGCGTCAATACGAGTCGGAGATCGGTTGCCTCGGCACGCCGGGCCTGCCATGGAAAGGCGAGCCCGGGCAGGCCGAGCGCGTCGCCGCCGAAGGTCAAGCTCAGCAGCAGCGCATGCACCAGCAGCGACAGCAGCAACGCGACGCCCAGGCGCCTGCGCTCGCCCGCACTCATGCGCCGGCCCGGCGCCAGGCTGCGGCCCGCCGGCCGCAAGCGCCTGCAGCATGGCGTGCAGCGCCCCGCCTCGTGCAGGCAGGCCAGCCGCGTCCATGCGGGCTTGGGCTCGGCGTGCGGCGATATCGATCGGACATGCGGATGGCGCAGCGCCAGGCTGAAGTGCGGGCGGCGATCGCCACGATCGCCGGCATCGCCTGCGTGCTGCGCAGCCCGGATGATCCCGCAATGGCGCGGACGCCCCCCTGCTCCGGCCCCGGGCCCTGGGGCCGGCGGCGCAACGAGACGCGCATCGAACGCGCGTGCGGCGCCGGCAGCGCCGGCATGTGCCCGCCTGGCGCCACCCGGGCCATCGCATCGCTGCAGCTGCAGCGCAGGGGCCGATCGGCCATCCGCGACGGCTCCGTTCGCGGTGCAGGGGCGGCAACAGGGGGTGCATCGCCCCGACCCGCGCCGCGCGCGATCGGGCGGTTGCGCCCGCACCGGCCTACGCGGCTGCCGGCCCCAGGCGCTTGATCATGTTGTAGCCGGTGATGCCGTAGCCGAGCGAGCGGTACAGCGCATGCGCCGTCGGGTTGACGGCGAAGACGTGCAGCTCGATCGCTTCGGCGCCCAGCTCCGCGGCGCGGTGCTGCAGTCGCTCCAATGCGGCGCGCGCATGGCCCTGGCCGCGGTGGCTCGGCAGCACGCGGATGTTGTACAGGTACAGCCAGCGCGCGCCGCCTGCGTCGTGCACGGCGTACCAGAGCCAGCCGAGCGTCTCGCCGTCGGTCTCCCCGCCCGTCTCGCGCTGGATCGCGCAAAGGAAGTGTCCCGGCGTCGCGGGCCCCTGCGGCAGCAGGCGCGCGAACTCGGCGCGCGCGCGCTCGAGCGCGTGGTCTGCGCTCCAGCGCAGCGCCGAGACGTTGTCGCGCGCGTAGTCGGCCGTGGTCTCGTGCGCGAACTGCTCGAACTGCGGCGGCCGCATCGGCACGAGGACGATCATTGGTCGTAGGGCAAGGTGCCGCTTTCGAACGGCTTGGCGCGGCGCGAACGCGCACGCCGCGCCGCATCATCGGGCATCGGCCGGTTGTCGGCAAGGCTGCTCCGCCTCGTGCCCGCAGCCGGCACGGCGCGGCGCGCGGCCCAATGCAGCGCATGACCTGCCGCCCGCCGCGCGCGCGGTGCGCGGTGCGCGGTGCGCGGTGCGCGGTGCGCGGTGCGCGGTGCGCGGTGCGCGCCGCGGCGCGGGCGCCTCAGCGTACCGTGTAGCCGCGCCCTTCGAGGCAGGCCGTGCGCGCGCGCTGGTAGTCGCCGCGCTGCATCGGCGTGGCGCTGCTGCCGCCGGTGGTGACGGCGGCGGTGGGGTCGAAGCCGGTCTGCGCAACGGCCCAGCGATGGCACTCGTACTCGTCGCTCGCCTGCTGCTGGGCGCTCTGGCCGTTGCGCGGGTAGACGTAGCTGCGGTCGGGCGTGCCGGCCGGTGCGCTGGTGTCCACCGGCGGCGGCACCACTTCGTAGCCGCCGCCGACGCGATCACGGTAATAGACGCCGTTGGCATACAGGTAGGCGATGCCGGCGATCGTCACCACGGTGGCGAAGGCCGGCAGGTCCGGCACGACGAGGCCGAAGGGCGGTTGCACGACGATGTAGCCGCGCGGGCCGGGGCCGTACCACACGCCGCCGTAGTAGTGGTAGTTGACGCCGCCCCACAGCACCCAGCGGCTGTCGCGCGGCAGCACGCGCACCGGCGTGCCCGGCGCCGGGTAGTAGCGGTTGTGCCCGTAGGCGCCGTCGTACCAGCGCCCGGCAGGCGGCGGCGCGCCCCTGTCGTGCCAGCCCGGTCCGCCGTGCCTGGGCGGACCGGGCGGGTCGGCCAGCGCGGCCGGGCTGGCACAGGCCAGCGCCAGCGCGGTGCCCAGCGCGGCCGCCCGTTTCAGAGTCGTCGATGCCGATGCGCTCATGTCCCGCCTCGCTTCAGGCTCGTCGTGTACGCGCTCATTCGACCCGGTATCCGCGGCCGCCCATGCATGCGGACATGGCGCGACGGAAGTCGTCCAGAGGCCATCGGGCGCGCGCCTGGGCTTCGGCCTCGCGGGCCTGCGCGGCTTCGTAGGCACGCTCGCGGTTGTCCTGGGCCGCGGCGCCGAGCATGGCGCCGAAGATCGCGCCGATCACGGCGCCTTCGCCGGCCCGGCCCGGCGAGGCCACGGCGCCGACGACGGCACCGGCGGCGGTTCCGGCCGCGACGGCCGCGCCGTTCGGCGGCGGCACACTGGCCATCGGGCTCGGCCCGCGCGTCGGCGTCGTGCCGGGCTCGAAGCCGGTCTCGCGCACGGCCCAGCGGTAGCACTCGTAGCGATCGCGGTCCTGGCGCGCTTCGTCCTGGCCGCGCTCGGGGTAGAAGTACATGGCCCGCGCGGGCAGGGCCGGCGGCGCGCGGTAGGTGGTGTGGCGCGGCGCCGTCGGCGCGACCACGCAGCCGCCCAGCAGCAGCGCCGCCAGCGCGCCAGCGGCGCCGCGCAACTGCCGGCCAGCGGCACGCCGCTCATCGGTCTTGTTCATGTCGTGCGAACGGGCGGACTTCGCGCGCCGTTGACCGCGTTGCCGTAAAGCTTCGCAAAGACCGGTCTGGCGATGGCGCGCCCGCAATCGGGCACACTTGGCGCATGGGACCTCTGAACGGATTGCGCGTGGTCGAATTCGCCGGCATCGGCCCCGGCCCGATGTGCTGCATGCTGCTGGCCGATCTGGGCGCCGACGTGGCGCGCATCGACCGCCTCGACGCCAGCGGCCTGGGCGTCGCGATGGCGCCGCGCCACGACGTCAATGCGCGCGGCCGGCGCTCGCTGGCGGCAGACCTGAAGTCGCCGGCCGGCCGCGAGGCCGTGCTGCGGCTCGTCGATCGTGCCGACGTCCTGATCGAGGGTTTCCGGCCCGGCGTCACCGAGAAGCTCGGCCTCGGTCCGTCGGACTGCATGGCGCGCAACCCGCGCCTCGTCTACGGCCGCATGACCGGCTTCGGCCAGCAGGGCCCGCTGGCGCAGGCCGCCGGGCACGACCTGAACTACATCGCGCTCAGCGGCGCGCTGCACGCCATCGGCGCGGCCGGCGGCGCGCCGGTGCCGCCGCTCAATCTCGTCGGCGACTACGGCGGCGGCGCGCTCTACCTCGCCTTCGGCGTGCTGGCGGCGATCTTCGAGCGCCAGCACTCGGGGCGCGGCCAGGTGGTCGACGCGGCGATGGTCGACGGCGCCGCCTCGCTCGCTTCGATGTTCTTCGGCCTCGCGGCCGCCGGCCAGTGGAGCGCCGAGCGCGGCAGCAATCTGCTCGACGGCGGCGCCCCCTTCTACGGCAGCTACGAGACGGCCGACGGGCGCTGGGTGAGTCTGGGGGCGCTCGAGCCCAAGTTCTTTGCCCAGCTCGCCGCCGCGCTCGAGCTCGAGCCGCGTTTCGTCGCACGCCAGTACGACCGGCGCCTGTGGCCCGAGCTGCGCGCGGCGATCGCCGCCGCGGTGCGCCGGCGCACGCGCGACGAATGGTGCGAGCGGCTCGAAGGCAGCGACGCGTGCTTCGCACCGGTGCTCACGTTCGAGGAGGCGGCGCAGCACCGCCACGCGCGCGCGCGCGCCGCCTTCGTCGAGCTCGACGGCGTCGTGCAGCCCGCGCCCGCGCCGCGCTTCGATCGCACGCCCGCGCCGCCGCCGCGCGCTGCGCCGGCGGTCGGCGCGCATACCGAGGAACTGCTCGCCGAGGCCGGCTACGACGCCGCGGCCGTGGCCGCGCTGCGCGCGCAGGGCGTGGTGCGATGAGCCGTGCCGACCCGTTGCCTGCGGTGCGGCAGGCGGCTTCGCTGCTGCTGCTGCGCGACGGCGACGCCGGGCTCGAAGTGCTGATGCTGCGCCGCGCCGAGCGCTCAGCCGACCCTTTCAGCGGCGCCGCCGTGTTCCCGGGCGGCACGCTCGACGCGCGCGACCGCGAGGCGCACGCGCATGTGCTGGGCCCGAGCGACGAGGATGCGAGCCGGCGCCTGGGCCTTGCCGCGGGCGGACTCGACTACTACGTCGCCGCGCTGCGCGAGAGCTTCGAGGAAGTCGGGCTGCTGCTCGCGGCGCCGCGCCCGGGCGGCGCCCAGCTGGAGGCGCTGCAGCCCTGGCGCACGCGGCTGCAGTCGGGCACGGCGGCGATCGCCGAGCTGTGCGCGGCCGAGCACCTGCAGCTCGACGCCGCAGGCCTCGCCTACTACAGCCACTGGCTCACGCCGCCGGGTGTGCGCCAGCGCTTCGACACGCGCTTCTTTGCCGCGCTCGCGCCGCACGGACAGCAGGCGGCGGCGGACAACGGCGAGGCGGTGGAGTTGATGTGGCTGGCACCGCGCGCCGCGCTCGATCCCGCGCGCGCGCTGCTGTTGATGCCGGTGACGCGGCGCACGCTGCAGGATCTGGCGCGCTTTGGCCGTGCCGCAGACGCCATCGGCGAAGCGCATAGGCGCCGCGACGTCGCGCTCACGGTGCCGCGCCGCGCCGCCTCGGCGCGAGGCACGCTGCGCGTGGTGCTGCCCGACGAGCTCGCCTATGCCGAGGTGGCGCGTCTCGACCCGGAGGGGCGCGGCGACGTCTGTGCCGATCTGGTGGCCGGCCGTGCGGTGCGGCTGGCGCCGAACCTGCTGCGCGTGACCGCGCCCAATCCGGGGCCGATGACCGGGCCCGGCACCAACAGCTACCTCGTCGGCGACGGCCGCGGCTGGACCGCGATCGACCCCGGCCCGGCCTCGCCCGAGCATGTGCAGGCGCTGCTCGCGGCCGCGGCGCCGGGGCGCATCGAGCGCATCCTGGTCACGCACACGCACCGCGACCATTCGCCCGGCGCGCGGCTGCTCGCCGCGGCCACCGGCGCGCCGGTGTACGGGCGGCGCGCCGCGCACCCCGAGTGGCAGGACGAGGGCTTCCGGCCCGAGCGCGAGCTGGCCGAAGGCGAGCGCATCGAAGCCGCGCCGGGCGCGACGCTGCGCGTGCTGCACACGCCGGGCCATGCCTCGAACCACCTGTGCTATCTGCTCGAGGAAGAGAAGCTGCTCTTCACGGGCGACCACGTGATGCAGGGCTCGACCGTCGTCATCAACCCGCCCGACGGCGACATGGCGGCCTACCTGCGCGCGCTCGAGCGCCTGCTCGAACTCGATCTCGAATGGCTCGCGCCGGGGCACGGCTTCCTCGTCGCGCGGCCGCACGACGTGCTGCGTGCCTTGATCGCGCACCGCCTGCGCCGCGAGGCCAAGGCGGCCGAGGCGCTCGAGCGCGCGGGCAGCGCCACGCTCGACGAACTGCTGCCGGTGGTCTACGACGACGCGCCGCTCACGCTGCACGCGCTGGCGCGGCGCTCGCTGCATGCGCACCTGATCAAGCTCGCCGGTGAAGGCCGCGTGGGCGAGGACGCGGGGCGCTGGCGCTGGCGCTCGTGAGGGCCCCCAGGGCCGGGCTGCGCCCAGCCCGCCCCCCGTGGGGGTCGAGCAAAGTGGCAGAGCCGCATTTGCTCGAGAGCCGCGAGCGCCGCCCGCCGCGCGTCACACGCAGCCCGGCGTCGCCTGCCAGCGGCCGTCGAGCAGCAGCTCGTGCGGCCGGAACTGCGCCTTGTAGGCCATCTTGCGGCTGGCCGCGATCCAGTAGCCGAGATAGAGGTAGGGCAGGCCGAGCTGGCGCGTCTGCTCGATCTGCCAGAGCACGCTGTAGGTGCCGTAGCTGGCGCGCGCATCGGGTTCGTAGAAGGTGTAGACGGCCGACAGGCCGTCGTCGAGCAGGTCGAGGATCGACACCATCCTGAGCGCGCCGGCGCGGCCGGCCGCGGCCGGTTCGCGGAACTCGACCAGGCGCGAGTTGACCCGGCTTTGCAGCAGGAACTGGCTGTACTGGTCGACGCTGTCGTGGTCCATGCCGCCGCCGCTGTGGCGGCCCGACTGGTAGCGCAGGTACAGCTCGTAGTGCTCGGCCACGAAGCCCAGGCGCAGCACGCGCGGCTCGAGCCGGCCGTGCTGCCGGTGGGCGCGTCGCTGGCTGCGCGACGGCGCGAAGGCGGCCACCGGCACGCGCAGCGGCACGCAGGCGCGGCAGCCGTCGCAGTGGGGCCGGTAGGTGAACATGCCGCTGCGCCGAAAGCCACTGGCCACCAGGCCGGAGTAGGCGTCGGCGTGGATCAGGTGGCTGGGCGTGGCCACTTGCGAGCGCGCCAGCCGCCCCGGCAGGTAGCTGCAGGGATAAGGTGCCGTCGCGTAGAACTGCAGCGACGCGAGCGGAAGCTCTTTCGGATGGGTCACGTGGGTTGCGGCTCGGCCGGCATCGGCACGGGCGCCGGCGGCACCAGGCCGAGCGTGCGCCAAGCCGATTCATCATAGGTCCAAACCGGCTCGGACGCGGCCGGCAGCACGCGCGCCAGATGCGCCTCGAACTGCGTGCGCGGAATCTCGCGCGCACCGAGCGAGGCGAGGTGGCCCGTATGCTGCTGGCAGTCGATGAGCTCGATGCCCAGGCGCCGGCAATGCGCGACCAGCGCCGCCAGCGCGATCTTGCTCGCGTCGGTGCGGCGCGCGAACATCGATTCGCCGAACACCATGCGTCCGATCGCGACGAAGTACAGGCCGCCGGCCAGTTCGCCGTCGATCCAGGTCTCGACGCTGTGCACGCGGCCCGCGCGGTGCCACCGGACGTAGGCCTCGCGCAGCGCGGGCACGATCCAGGTGCCCTCCTGGCCCGGACGCGGCGCGTGCGCGCAGGCCGCGATGACGCGCGGCAGGGCGCTGTCGATGCGCAGGGCGCAGTCGGGCGTGCGCAGGAAGCGCGCGAGCGTCTTCCTGAGCGAGCGCGTGAGCCTGAACTCCGCCGCCGGCAGCACCATGCGCGGGTCCGGACTCCACCACAGCACGGGCTGGCCGGCGCTGTACCAGGGGAACATGCCCTTGCGGTAGGCCTCCTCGAGGCGCGCCGTCGTGATGCCGCCGCCGGCGGCGACCAGGCCCGGCGCCTCGCTGCCCGGGCCGAGCGCGCGCGACGTCGGCGGCAGCGGCGTCGTCTCGTCGAGCCAGGTCAGCATCGGCGTTCAGCGCGCGCCGAGCCGGCGCCAGAGGAAGGCGAACTCGAGCGCGAGCATCGTCGCGCGCTGCGCGTTGTCGGCGGCGCCGCCGTGCCCGCCTTCGATGTTCTCCCAGTGCAGCGGCGCGTGGCCGCGCTCGATCATGCGCGCGGTCATCTTGCGCGCGTGAGCGGGGTGCACGCGGTCGTCCCGCGTGGAGGTGGCAAAGAGCACCGGCGGCAGCCGCGTGCGCGCCGCGTCGGGCACGTTGTGGTAGGGGCTCCAGCGCTGCATCGCGGCCCAGTCGTCGGCGTCGTCGGGATTGCCGTACTCGGCCAGCCACGAGGCGCCGGCCAGCAGCTTGTGGTAGCGCTGCATGTCGAGCAGCGGCACTTCGCAAACGACGGCGCCGAACAGCTCGGGCCGCTGCACCATCACCGCGCCCACCAGCAGCCCGCCGTTGCTGCCGCCCTGGATGCCCAGGCGCGCCGGCCGCGTGATGCGCCGCGCCACCAGATCCTCGGCGACGGCGATGAAGTCGTCGAAGCTCCTTTGCCGATGGCGCTGCAGCGCGGCCTGGTGCCACTCGGGGCCGAACTCGCCGCCGCCGCGGATGTTGGCGACGACGTAGACGCCGCCGCGCGCGAGCCACTCGCGGCCCACCGTGCCCGAGTAGCGCGGCTGCATCGAGACTTCGAAGCCGCCGTAGCCGTACAGCAGCGTCGGGTTGTCGCCGTCGGCGCGCGCGCCGCGCGGCCACAGCACGAAGTAGGGCACGCGCGTGCCGTCGCGGCCGGCAGCGAAATGCTGCTCGACGCGCATGCCCTCGGCGTCGAAGAAGGCCGGACGCGACTTCAGCGTCTCGAGCGCGTCGGCGCCGACCCGGCCCAGGCGCAGCGAGTCGGGCGCCAGGAAGTCGGCGGCGTTGAGCAGGAAATGCTCGGCCAGCGCATCGTCGGCCAGCAGCGGGTCGTGCAGCGCACTCACGGCGAGCGTGCCGGGGTAGGGCGCGGCGAGCGCCTGCCGCCGCCAGCCGCCGCCGTCGACCGCGGGCCGCCAGACGTCGACGCGGCTGGCCACGTTGTCCAGCCACTGCACCAGCACCGCGCTGCGCGTCGTGGCGTGGTGGTCGTACGAGCGGCCTGGCGCCGGCTCGAACAGCAGCTCGAAGCGGCGCGCCCCGGCCAGATAGGCCTCGGCGTCGCCGATCAGCAGCGAGCCGGCGCGGTAGCGCTGCTCGCCCACCTGCCAGTCGCTGCGCAGCGCCAGCAGCAGATGCGCGCGCCAGAACTCGATCTGCGCGTCGGCCGGCTTGGGCACCTCGACCACGCGCGTGCCCTGCAGCAGGTAGACGCGGTTGCGGTAGAAGTCCAGCGCCTGCACGACGAGCGTACGCTCGTAGCCCGGCGTGCGGTCGACCTCGGCGCCGACGGCGACGTCGCTGCGCTCGCCTTCGAACAGCAGCTCGGCCTGGTCCAGCGGCTGGCCGCGCCGCCAGCGCCGGACCTGGCGCGGATAGCCCGAATCGGTGAGCGTGCCCGGGCCGAAATCGGTGCCGACCAGCAGCGTGTCGGCGTCGAGCCAGGTGAGCGAGCTCTTGGCCTCGGGCAACGTGAAGCCGTCGGCGACGAAGCGCCGCTCGGCGGTGTCGAACTCGCGCAGCAGGGCGGCGTCGGCGCCGCCCAGCGAGAGCTTCACCAGGCAGCGGCGGTACTCGGGTCCGAAGCAGGTGGCACCGCCCCAGACCCAGTTGCGGCCCTCGGCGCGGCCGAGCGCGTCGACGTCGAGCACGGTCTGCCAGACCGGCTCGCGCTTGCGGTACTCGGCCAGCGTCGTGCGCCGCCACAGGCCGCGCGGGTTGGCCGCGTCCTGCCACAGGTTGTACAGCCAGTCGCCGCGCCGCACGACGTAGGGGATCTGCGCGCGCGAATCGAGCACCTCGAGGATGCGCGCACGGCTGGCCGCGAACTCGGCGTCCTGGCCCAGCTCGCGCTCGGACTCGGCATTGCGCTCGCGCACCCAGGCCAGCGCGCGTTCGCCCTCGACTTCCTCGAGCCAGAGGTAGGGGTCGTCGGCGGTCGGGGCTTGGGACATGGCGGGCGGGGGCAGAGCGAGCAAGGAGCCGAAGGCGGCCGCACATGCGGCGGCGGCAGCACGCCGGCGCATCGCCGGGGCCAGGACGACGGCAAGGGCGGAGCGCACGGGCAGTGAGGCGCACGATACCGCGCCTGCGCGGCGGCGCCGGCATCTGCCCGCCGTGAACCCGCCGCCTGCGCGCGGTGCGGGCGCCATGCCGCGGCGGGCGGGGGGAGGGCCGCGCCCGGCGTGCAGCGCAGGCCCTCAGCGCGCGAAGACCTCGCGCAGGAACGCCACGGCCGCCTGCGCGGCCTTGTCACGCGCCGCGCGGCTGCCCTCGACGGTGGCGCCGACCGCGCGGCAGCCGGCGAGCACGTTCTGGTAGGCCGCGCCCGCCAACGGCGCACCCGTGGTGCGGTCGAAGGCATGCATGGTGTCGATGTCGATCTCGAGCGGGCAATCGGCCTTGGTGCGCACCGCGCTGCGCAGGTAGTAGCGGCGCCCGTCGTCGGCGTCGAACTTGTGATGCGCGCCGGCAATGACCGTGAAGCGCACCGGCGTGCCGGCCTTGCCGATGCGCTCGGCGTAGTCCTGGCACGGGCCGATCGGCGTGTAGTCGTCGGCGTCGCCGTGGATGAAGAGCATGGGCGCCTTCGAAAACACGCCCGGCTTCACCACCAGCCGGAAGATGCCGGCGCAGCCGCCGGCATAGGTCGGGATCAGAGCCGCGAAGTGCAGGCCCTCGGGCAGCTTCTGGCCGGCGATGATCTTCTCGACGCCGGCGCGCAGCACCGCGGTGCCGCCGCGCGAGAAGCCCATCGCCGCGATGCGCTGCGCGTCGATGCGCGGGTGCGTGGCCAGCAGCCGGAGCGCGGCGAAAAGGTCGGCCACGTCCGCCGTAAAGGGCACCAGCGACTGGTCGTCGGCCGTGCTCGCGACGCCGCGCGGGCCGAACAGGTCGAGCGCGAACACCGCGATGCCCGCCGCGTTGAACTGCCGGGGCCAGTAGTCGAGCATCGCGTCGTAGATGCCGCCGCTGCCGTGCACCAGCACCACTGCGGGCACCTTGGCGTCGCCGGCCGGCATGAACAGGTGGCCGACCACGGCAACGTCCTGGCCGCCGGGGCTGCCGCGCGCGAGCTCGGCCAGCGTCTTCGGCGTGAAGCTGGCGAACGCGTAGCGGCCGCTGGGCGCGTCGCCCTGGAACGCGGCCAGCACGGGCGGCGCCTGCGCGCGCGCCGGGGCGATCCAGGCCGTGAGCGCGAGCAGCGCGAGAACGGTGCGGACGACTGCAGTGCATCGGGCCGACATGACGACTCCCCGTTCCGGTGGGCGCGGCCATTCTCCGGTTCCCGAAACCGGTGCGTCAAGCAAGCAGCACGCTCGCGCACATGCGCTGCCGCTGTCGCCCCGTGACGGCGCCGCGCGGCCGCTGCCGCCGCAGCTGCTGGCAAAATCACCTGCTTTGCCGGCGCCGCCGGCACGTCGATTACCCGAGGTTCCCGCATGAAGTTCCCGTCGCAGCCCCGGATGGCCTGCTGGGTGGCGACGCTCGCCCTGGTTGCCCTGCCCGCGTGGCCGCAGTCCGCGGGTGGGGCCGGTGCGAAGCCGTCGGCCAAGGCGCCGGCCAAGGCGCAAGCGTCGGCCGCTGCGCCCGACGGCGGCACGCGCATGCTGGGCAGCGGCAACGTGGCGGCCGGACCGATCCTCACGCGCGAGGAGCTGCGCGCCTGTCTGCAGCAAGACGAGTCGATCCGCAAGCGGCGCACGGAGCTGGACGCGCAGCGCGCCGGGCTCGACAGCGAAAAGGAGGCGATTCAGACCGAGCAGCAGGCGCTCGGCGCCGAGCGTGCCGCGCTCGAAGCGCGGCGCAGCGCGGCCAACGACCTGGCCGCGCGCATGCAGGCGCACAGCGAGCGCGTCGTGCGGCTGAACGAGCGCATCAAGGCCTTCAACGAGGGGTCTTCGAGCGGGCGCTCCGTCGACGCCGAGCGCAATGCGATCAACGCCGAGCGCGAAGCCATGGCCAAGGAGCGCGAAGCGCTCGAGGTCGAGCGCAAGCGCGTCGTCGCCGACAGCGAGGCCGCGGTGCGCGACTTCAACGCCAAGGCCGGCGCCCTGGACGCGCGCGCCGCACAATGGAACGGGCGCAATGGCGATTGGAACAAGGCCGTCGGCGCGCTCGATGGCGAGCGCGGCGACTGGCTGGCCAACTGCAGCCAGCGCCGCTATCGCGAGGACGACGAGGCCGCCATCCGCTCGGGCAAGTGAGTCGGCCATGTTCGACACCGCCGTGAACGCCTGCGCCGCCGAGCCCGTCGCCAACCCGCTGCTCGGCGACTGGGACGCACCCTTCGCGCTGCCGCCCTTCGCCGCCATCCGCAGCGAGCACTTCGAGCCTGCGTTCGAGCAGGCGATGCGCGCGCACCGCGCCGAGCTCGCGGCCATCGCGGCGGCGGGCGAAGCGCCGGGCTTCGAAGACACGCTGGCCGCGTTCGACCGCGCCGGCAGCGCGCTCGGCCGCATCGCCGCGCTGTTCCACACGCTGGCCGCGTCGGCGGCGAGCCCCGAGCTGCTCGCCGCGCAGCGCCGCCTGGCCGCGCCGCTGGCCGCGCATTACCACGCCGTCTACACCGACGCGGCGCTGTTCGCGCGCATCGACGCGCTGCACGCGCGCCGCCACGAACTCGCCCTCGCGCCCGAGGCGCTGCGCCTGCTCGAGCGCACGCACCTGGACTTCGTGCGCGCCGGCGCGCGCTTCGGCGGGCCGGCGCGGCAGCGCCATGCGCGCATCGTCGAGGAGCTGGCGCAGGCGACGACGCGCTTCGCGCAGAACGTGCTGCACGACGAGTCGAGCTGGCAGCTCGCGCTGGCCGACGAGGCCGAGCTCGCCGGACTGCCCGCGTCGCTGCGCGCCGCGGCGCGCCAGGCGGCGGCCGAGCGCGGACGCGCGGGCCACGCCATCACGCTGGCGCGCTCGCTCGTCGTGCCCTTCCTCACCTTCAGCGAGCGGCGCGACCTGCGCGAGCGTGTCTGGCGCGCCTGGACCGGGCGCGGCGAGCAGGCCGGCGAGCACGACAACCGCGAGCTCGTGCGCACCATCCTGCGCCTGCGCCACGAGCAGGCGCGGCTGCACGGCCAGGCCTGCTACGCCGACCATGTGCTGGCCGACACGATGGCCGGCAGCCGGCAGGCGGTGGCCGCGCTGCTCGACGAGGTCTGGCCGCGCGCGCTGGCCGCGGTCGAGGGCGAGCGCACGCTGCTGCGCGCGGAGATGCGCGCGGCCGGAGCCGACGGCGAGATCGAGCCCTGGGACTGGCGCTACTGGGCCGAGCGCGTGCGTCGGCGCCACTACGCGCTCGACGACGACGAACTCAGGCCCTATTTCCCGCTGCCGCAGGTGGTGGCGGCGGCCTTCGACTGCGCCGAGCGCCTGTTCGGCCTGCGTTTCGTGCCGCGCGCGGACCTGCCGGTCTATCACCCCGATGTCGCCGCCTACGAGGTGCGCGCGCGCGACGGCAGCGTCGTCGGCGTCTTCCTGCAGGACAACTTCGCGCGCGCCGACAAGCGCAGCGGCGCCTGGATGAACGCGCTGCGCTGGCAGCACCGCAACGGCGCGGGCGGCGGCGCGCAGCTGCCGGTGGTGCTGAACAACAACAACTTCGCCAAGGGCGCGCCGGGCACGCCGGCGCTGCTGTCGCTGGACGACGCGCGCACGCTGTTCCACGAGTTCGGCCACGGCCTGCACGGGCTGCTGTCGCAGGTGAGCTACCAGCGCCTGTCGGGCACGCAGGTGCTGCGCGACTTCGTCGAGCTGCCCTCGCAGATCTTCGAGCACTGGATCGCCGAGCCCGAGGTGCTGCGGCGTCACGCGCGCCACTGGCAGAGCGGCGCGCCGATTCCCGACGAACTGATCGAGCGCCTGCGCCGCGCGCGCCGCTTCAACCAGGGCTACGAGACGGTGCGCTACGCCGCCAGCGCGATCGCCGACATGGCGGTGCACTCGCTCGAGCAGGCCGAGCCGCCGGCCGACCTCTGCGCCTGGGAAGCCGAGCTGCTGACCGCGCGCGGGCTGCCGCCGGGCGTGGGCGTGAACCACCGCTTCGTGCATTTCCAGCATCTGTTCGCCGGCAGCGGCTACGCCGCCGGCTACTACGTCTACCTGTGGGCCGAGGTGCTCGACGCCGACGGCTGCGAGGCCTTCGTCGAGGCCGGCGATCCGTTCGATGCCGCGCTCGCCGAGCGGCTGCGCCGGCATGTCTACGCCGCCGGCAACAGCGTGGAGCCGGGGCTGGCCTACGCCGCCTTCCGCGGGCGCGCGCCTTCGGTGCGGCCGCTGCTGGCCAAGCGCGGGTTGCTGGCCGACGAAGCGGCGTAGGCACGGCGGCGGCCGCCGCCGGGCGGCTCGGGCGCCGGCCGCGCGCTCAGCGCGGCGGCGGCGCCGGTCCGAACTGCTGCTCGAGCCTGGCCGTGAAGACCTTGAAATCGAGCGGTTTGGTCCAGTAGTCGGCCAGCCCCGCGGCCAGCGCGCGCTGGATGTCGGCCGGCATCGCGTTGGCCGACAGTGCGATCACCGGCGTCGCGGCCGTCTCGGGTGCGGCACGCAGTTGCCGCAGCACCTCGAGGCCGTCGAAGTCGGGCAGCTGCATGTCGAGCAGGATCAGCTCGGGACGCCAGCGGCGCGCGCAGGCCACGCCGCCCGCGCCGTCGGCGGCGACTTCGAGTTCGAGGTCCGGGCGACGGGCCACGAGCTCGCGGATGATGAGCGCGTTGATCGGGTTGTCCTCGATGTAGAGCATGCGCCGGCGCGGCGCCGCGGGCGTCGGCGCCGTACCGCCGTCGGCCGCCGCAGGCTCCGCGTCGAGCGCCGCGGCCGGGGCCGCCTGGGCCGACGGCAGGCGCACCTCGAACGTGCTGCCGATGCCGGCCTCGCTGCGCACGGTGATGCTGCCGCCCATGTGCTCGATCAGCGTCTTGGCGATGGCCAGGCCGATCCCCGTGCCTTCGATCTGCTCGGCGTCGGCGTGCAGCCGGGCGAAGGGCTGGAACAACTGCTGCAACTGCGCCTCGGTCATGCCGCGGCCGCTGTCGGCCACGCGCAGGACGACCTCCAGCCCGCATGCCGCGCCGGGTTCGGCATGCGCGTCGATCGTGATCGTGCCGCCCTCGCGGTTGTACTTGATGGCGTTGCTGAGCAAGTTGAGCAGCACCTGGCGCAGCCGCTTGGCGTCGGCCAGCACCACCTGGTCGAGAGCGCCGGTGCGCAGCTGCAGGCGGCGCGTCTGGGCCAGCGGCTGCACCAGCGGCAGGCTGCCCTCGACCAGCGGCGCCAGCGCCAGCGGCTGCAGCTCGAGCGGCAGCTCGCCGCCTTCGATGCGTGCCAGGTCGAGCACGTCGTCGATGAGCGCCAGCAGGTGCCGGCCGGCGCTGCGGATGTGCTCCAGCCGCCGCAGCCGCTGGCCGGCCGCGGCGTCGCCGGCCGGCTCCTCGCCGATCAGCAGTTGGGCGAAACCGAGCACGGCGTTGAGCGGCGTGCGCAGCTCGTGGCTCACGCGCGCGAGGAACTGCGACTTGGCCCGGCTCTGCGCGAGCGCGCGCTCGCGCTCGCGCAGCGCGTCCTCGGCGGCGCGGCGGTCGGTAACGTCCCAGTTCGCGCCGATGCGCCGGCGCTGCCCCTGCTCGTCGCGCAGCGCGATCGAGCGGCTCGCCAGCCAGCGCACCTGGCCGTCGGGCCAGACGACGCGGAACTCGTACTCCTGCGTCGCGTCGTCGTCGATCGCCGCGATCATCGCGCCGCGGATGATCTCGCGGTCCTCGGGGTGTACATGGGCGAAGCGTTCGTGCATGTCCGCCATCGTCGCCGGGCGCTGCAGACCGCGCAGCCGCCACATCTGCTCGTCCCAGAAGGCGGCGCTGGTCGCCGGATCGAACTCCCAGGTGCCGATGCCCGCGGCGCGCGTGGCCATCGCGACGTGATCGCGTTCGGCGCGCAGTGCGCGCTCGGCCTCCTGGCGCTCGGTGATGTCGATGGCCACGCCCAGGAAGGCGAGCGGCCGGCCGTGCGCGTCGCGCTGCACGACGCGGCGCGCCAACACGGTGCGCCAGCAGCCGTCGGAGCGGCGGCAGCGGACCTCGATGTCGGTGGGCTCGTCGGAATGCAGCGCGGCCTCGGCCGCGGCGAGCAGGCGCGGCAGATCCTGCGGGTCGATGCGTGCGCGCATTTCGTCGAAAGCCAGCCCCTCGGGCCGCGGCGCGATGCCCAGCAGGCGCTGTCCCTGCGCGTTGATGTGAAAGCGGTTCGTCCGCAGGTCGTGGTGCCACAGCGCGATCCTGCCGAGATCGGCGGCGAGCGCGAGCTGCGCTTGCGGATCGGCGTCGGCCGACTCGGCGGCGGCCGCGATCGTGCCCAGCACCCGTGCCTGCGCTCCGTCGAGACGGCGCAGCTGCAAGCGCACGCGGCGCGCCGGCTGCGCCGCAGCGGCGAGCGTGCAGTGCAGCGCCGGGCCGATGGCGGCGGGCTCGCGCAGCGCCGCGTCGAGCCGCGCGCGGTCGGGCTCGGCCAGGCGCGCGCGCACGGCCTCGAGAGGCTGCGGCCCGGCGGGCAGGCCCCACAGGGCCAGCGCCAGCGCGTCGCCCTCGAAGACGCCGCCTGCGACGTCGAGCTGCCACAGGCCGATCTGTGCCTCGGCCTGCGCGAGCGCGAGCCAGGCCGCGGTGGCGGCGCGGTCGGCGGCAGCGGGGTCGGGCGCGGACAAGGCGGAGGCAGACCGGGGGCAGCGAGATGCGAGTATCGCCGCCCGCTGCCGGCTCCGGCACGCCTGCCGCGCGGGCACTGTGGAGCCGATGCCACACAATGCGCGCGGCCCGTCGGCATGCCGCCGTGCCGGCCGGTGCGAGACGAAGGACCCTTCGATGAACGACGAGACGCAGGGCTCGTGGCTGCGCGCCGGCGTGCACGGCGTGGTGATCGGCATCGAGGTGCGGGCCGGCGAGCGCGTCGCCATGGGGCTCGAAGGCGCGGTGCGGCTGGGCTTTCGCAAAGAGCTCGACGCCGCGGCCCGGCGCGGCGGCGCGCACGCGCGCCAGCGGCTGTTCGACGAACTGCTGGCGCAGGCGGTGCGGCGCGGCGAGGCGCTCGAGATGGCCGCGCACCTCGAGATCGACGACGTCATCGATCCGGCCCAGACCCGCGCCTGGCTGGCGCGCGTGCTGGCGGCGGCCTGCGCGGCGCCGCTGGCGCCGCGCCGCCCCTTCGTCGACGCCTGGTAGGGCCGCCCGCGCGCGCCGACAATGCCTCGATGAGCGATCGCCTGCACGCCCTCACGCCCGACGCGCTGCTGATGATCGACACCATCGCGCGCAGCGGCAGCTTCGCGGCGGCGGCGCGCGAGCTGGGCAAGGTGCCCTCGGCGCTCACCTACAGCGTGCGCCAGCTCGAGGAGGCGCTCGACGTGCTGCTGTTCGACCGCAGCTCGCGCCAGGCGCAGTTCACCGCCGCCGGGCAGGAACTGCTGCTCGAGGGGCGCAGGCTGCTGCAGGAGATGAATGCGGTCGTCAACCGCGTCGGGCGCGTGGCCGAGGGCTGGGAGTCGGCGCTGGCGATCAGCGTCGAGGACATCCTGTCCGCGCCCACGATGTTCGAGCTCGTGCAGGCGTTCTACGAGGCCTGCGCCGGTGCGCGCGGCGGTGCGGCGGCGACGCGGCTGCGCCTGCGCACCGACGTGCTGGCCGGCACCTGGGAGGCGCTGGTGACGGGCCAGGTCGATCTCGCGATCGGCGTCGCCGGCGAGCATGCCAACCCCGGGGGGATCGAACTCGAGCCGCTGGGCGAGGTCCGCTTCGTGTTCTGCGTCGCGCCGCACCATCCCCTTGCCGCGCCGGCCGAGCCGCTGTCCGACGCGCAGCTCGTCGCGCACCGCGCGGTGGCGGTGGCCGACACGGCGCAGCGCCTGGCGCCGATCACCGTCAACCTGCTGCCCGGACAGGACGTGCTCACGGTGCCGCACATGCGCGCCAAGCTCGAGGCGCAGCTGCGCGGGCTGGGCTGCGGCTTTCTGCCCGAGCCGATGGCGCGTGCGCATCTCGAGGCCGGGCATCTGGTGCGCAAGGAGACCGTGCGCGGCAGCTTCGTCGGCCGCATGCACTACGCCTGGCGTGCCGAGCACGGCGCGGCGGGGCTGGGGCGGGCGCTGCGCTGGTGGCTCGAGCAGCTGCACAGCCCCGTCACGCGGCGCGCGCTGCTCGAGCGCCACGCGGCGCCGCGGCCCTGATACGGCCTCGCATTCAACGCGCTGACCGCGTTGCTTGCGCCTCGCCGTGCGTCGGCACGGTCTTCGGCTTCGCGCCTTGTGGTCGCATCGAATGCGAAACCGTATGAGAGCGGCGCTTGGGCGCCGTCGGCGCCGCCCGCCGTCCACAGCGGCCGGCCGTGGCGCAGCGGCGCAGCGGCGCAGCGGTATGCGCTCCGGCCGCGTGGCACGATGCCGGCCATGAGCCCTCCGGCCTGCATCGGCCGCTTCGCCCCTTCGCCCACCGGGCCGCTGCACGCGGGCTCGTTGGTGGCCGCGCTCGCCAGCTGGCTGGACGCGCGCGCCGCCGGCGGGCGCTGGCTGGTGCGCATCGAGGACCTGGACCGCCCGCGCTGCGTGGCCGGCATGGACGAGTTCATCCTCGGCCAGCTCGCGCGCCTGGGCCTCGTGCCCGACGCGCCGCCCTGGCGCCAGTCGACGCGCGGCGCGGCCTACGCCGCCGCGCTCGAGACGCTGCGCGCGCGCGGCCTGGCCTACGACTGCGGCTGCAGCCGGCGCGCCATCGACGACGCACTGGCCGCCGCCGGCCGCACGCACGAGCGCGGCGACGAGCGCGTCTACCCCGGCACCTGCCGCCAAGGCCTGGGCGGGCGGCCGGCGCGCGCCGTGCGCCTGCTCACCGCCCGCGCGGGCGTCGGTGCGGTCGTCGAATGGACCGACCGGCGGCTCGGGCCGCAACGGCAGGACGTCGCGGCCGAGGTCGGCGACTTCGTGCTGCGCCGCGCCGACGGCCTGTACGCCTATCAGCTCGCGGTGGTGGTCGACGACGCCGCGCAGGACGTGAGCGCCGTCGTGCGCGGCGCCGATCTGGCCGACAACACGCCGCGCCAGATCCTGCTGCAGCGCGACCTCGGCCTGCCGACGCCGCGCTACCTGCACGTGCCGCTGGCGCTGGGCGCCGACGGCGCCAAGCTCGGCAAGAGCAACGGCGCGCGCGCGCTCGCGCCGGCCACGCCGCAGGAAGCGCTGGACGCGCTGCGCGCGGCGGCCGCCACGCTCGGCCTGCCGCCGCTCGCGGCGGCGACTCCGGCCGACTGGCTGGCCGCGGCGGTGGCGGCCTGGGCTGGCATGATGCGCGGCTTCACCGTGGAGACCACCGCATGACGACCACCAGCTCCGGGCTGCAATACGAAGACACCGTGCCGGGCAGCGGCGACGAGGCACGCGCCGGCCAGCGCGTGCGCGTGCACTACACCGGCTGGCTGCACGACGCCGCAGCACCGGCGGCGCGCGGGCGCAAGTTCGACTCGAGCAAGGACCGCGGCGAGCCCTTCGCGTTCAGCCTCGGCGCCGGCCAGGTGATCCGCGGCTGGGACGAGGGCGTGCAGGGCATGAAGGTCGGCGGCACGCGCGTGCTCACGATTCCGGCCGCGCTCGGCTACGGCGCACGCGGTGCCGGCGGCGTGATCCCGCCCGACGCGACGCTGGTGTTCGAGGTCGAGCTGCTCGGCGTCTGAACGGCCGCAGGGCCGGTCTGGCGCCCAGCCCGCGCCCGCGGATCGGCGCCGCCCGATTCAGCGCGACGGCGCGAACTTGCGGCCCGCCGGCCCGAAGGCGCGGCCTGCGCGCTTGCCGAACGCCTTGCCCGGGCCCTTGCCGAGCCCGCTGCCGTGCGGCTTGCCGCAGGCCTTGCCCTGCCGGCGGACACCCGGTGCGCCGGCGCCACCCGCGGCGCCGGCGCGCTGCGGCTGCGGCCGCGGCTCGGGGCGGCGCGGCTCGAGCCCGGGGATCGTGGCGGCCGGGATGCGCTGCGTCGTGAAGCGCTGGATGCGCTGGATCATGCCGAAGTCGCGCCGCTCGGCCAGCGTCACCGCCAGCCCCGTGCGGCCGGCGCGGCCGGTGCGGCCGATGCGGTGCACGTAGTCCTCCTCCTTCATCGGCAGGCCGAAATTGATGACGTGGCTGATGCTCGGCACGTCGATGCCGCGCGCGGCGACGTCGGTCGCCACGAGCACGCGCAGGCGGCGGTTGCGCAGCCCCTGCAGCACGCGGTTGCGCCGGCCCTGCGGCATGCCGCCGTGCAGCGCTTCGGCCGCGTGGCCGATGTCGGCCAGGTGCGCGGCCAGCGCCTCGGCGTCGCGCTGCGTGCTGGTGAAGACGAGCGCCTGCTCGAGCTCGCGCTCGCCCAGGATGTGCTCGAGCAGCGCATGCTTGTGGCCGAAGTCGTCGGCCCAGTGCAGGCGCTGCTCGATGTCGGCGTGCGCTTCGGTGTGCGCGGCCACCTCGATGCGCTCGGGCGCGCGCAGCAGCTCGGCCGCCAGCCGCCCGGCCTCGCCGCCGAAGGTGGCCGAGTACATCAGCGTCTGGCGCGCCTGCGGCAGCGCGGCGGCGATGGCGTGGATGTCGTCGATGAAGCCCATGTCGAGCATGCGGTCGGCCTCGTCGAGCACGAGCAGCTCGACGTTGGCGAGCACGGCCTTGCCGCTGCCGAGGTGGTCGAGCAGGCGGCCGGGCGTGGCGACGGCGATGTCGAGCGGGCCACCCAGCGCGCGCAGCTGCGCGCCGTAGGGCACGCCCCCCACCAGCGTCGCCACCGACAGCCGCGGCACGTGACGGCCGTAGTCGTGCGCGGCCTTGGCCACCTGCAGTGCCAGCTCGCGCGTGGGCGCGAGCACCAGCACGCGCGGGCCCGTGGCGGGGCCGGCCGGCTGGCGCGCATGGCGAGCGCGGTGTGCCGGCCGCGCCGGCGCGGGCCGGGGTTCGGCGGCGCCTCGGGCGGCGGCCTGGGCCGCGCGCGCAGCCAGCACGCGCACCAACGCGGGCAGCATGAAGCTCGCCGTCTTGCCGCTGCCGGTGCGGCTGGCCACCATCAGGTCGCGCCCGGCCAGAGCCGGCGGGATGGCGGCAGCCTGCACGTCGGTGGGCTCTGCGTAGCCGGCGCTGGCGAGCGCGCGCGTCAGCGCCTCGGGCAGGTTCAGGGTCTCGAAACTCATCTCGATGGATCTCTCGCAAGGGCGGCGCGCGAACGAAGTACGCCGGCACCGCCGGCTCGGCCGCGGTGCGGGTGGGGTCGCGTGGGAACGGATCAGGAACCGGCGACGGCATCGCCGCCGGCCGATCGGATCAGGCGCATCGCGTGACGGCAGGGACTGCGCAGCGCGACGGCACGGGGCCAGGGAGATGAACGATCGGCCCCAGGCGGGGCCGAGCGGCGCATTCTACGCGAGGGCGGGCGAGCGCGCCGCGCCGGCCGGCCGCGCGCCGCCGGCCGGCCAGGCGATGCGGTGCGCCAACGCCTGCCACACCGGCGTCAGGCGGCCGGGCAGGTCGGGCAGCGCGCCGAGCTCGGTGCGGCTCTCGGCGGGCGAGTGGAAGTCGCTGCCGCGCGAGGCGAGCAGGCCGAACTCGAGCGCCATGTCGGCGAAGCGCCGGCGCTCGGCTTCGCCGTGGCCGCCCGTCATCACCTCGACACCGCGGCCGCCGTGGGCGACGAATTCGCCGAACAGCGCGTACTCGGCGCTCGGCGTGAGGCGGGTGTAGCGTCCCGGGTGCGCGATGACGGCGATGCCGCCGGCGCCGGTGATCCAGCGCACCGCGTCGCCCAGCCGCGCCCAGCGGTGCGCGACGTAGCCCGGCTTGCCGGCGCCGAGGTAATGCCGAAACACCGTGGGCAGATCGGCGCAGACGCCGCGCGCGACCAGAAAGCGCGCGAAATGCGTGCGCGAGATCAGCTCCGGGTTGCCGACGTAGGCGAGTGCGCCTGCGAAGGCGCCGGCAATGCCGGCCTGCGCCAGGCTGGCGGCCATCTGCTCGGCGCGCGCGCGGCGGCCGGCGCGCGTGGCGGCCAGGCCCGCCTGCAGCGCGGCATCGTCCGCGTCGACGCCGAGACCGACGATGTGCACCGTCTCGTCGGCGAAGCTCACCGAGACCTCGACGCCGCTGAGGTAGCCCATGCCCTGCGCCAGTGCCGCGGCGCGTGCCGCGTGCTGGCCGGCCAGTTCGTCGTGGTCGGTCAGCGACCACAGCTCGACGCCGAACGAAGCTGCACGCTCGGCCAGCGCCGCCGGACTCAGCGTGCCGTCGGAGACATCGGAATGCGAATGCAGGTCGGCGTTGAGCGTGTGCACCGGCGGATTATCGTGCGCGCCTGCCGTCCGCCAGGGCGATGCGAGGGCCCGCCGGCGGCACGAATGCGCGCTGCCGCCTCATGACTTCGGCGGGCGCTCGAGGAACGATGCAGGGCCGCTCCCGAGTTGCGCGTCCCCCGCCGGGGCGGGCCGGACGACAGCACGGACCTGGGGTGCTCTCACTCGCCGCGCAGTTCCAGCGCCGGCTCGACGCGGCTGGCGCGCCAGCTCGGGTAGAGCGTGGCGAGGAAGGCGAGCGCGAGCGAAGCCAGCACGATCGGCACGATGTCGCTGGCCAGCGGCTCGCTCGGCATGTGGTCGATGTAGTAGACGCTGGCCGGCAGCAGCGTCGTGCCGAGCAGCCGCTCGACGGCCGGCACCAGCGTGCCGAGGTTGCAGGCCAGCGCCAGCCCGAGCGCGACGCCGCCCGCGGTGCCGGCGCAGCCGGCCGCGGCGCCCTGCACGAAGAAGATGCCCATCACCGAACGCGGGCTGGCGCCCAGCGTGCGCAGGATGGCGATGTCGGCGCGCTTGTCGGTCACCGTCATCACCAGCGTGCTCACGAGGTTGAAGGCGGCGACGGCGACGATCAGCACGAGGATCAGGCCGAGCATGCGCTTTTGCAGCCGCACCGCCTCGAACCAGGCGCGGTTGCTCGAAGTCCAGTCGCGCACCAGCACGCCCTCGCCCAGGCGGCGCGCCAGCACGCGCGCCAGCGCCGGCGCCTCGAGCGGATCGACCAGGCGCAGCGCGATGCCGCTCGGGCCCGCGATGCCGACCAGCGCTTGGGCATCGCGCAGGTGCACGTAGGCGAGCGTGCTGTCGTACTCGTAGTGGCCGGCGTCGAAGATGCCGGCAACGGTGTAGGCGAGCGTACGCGGCAGCACCTCGTCGCCGCCGGCCGCCGCCGGCAGCAGCAGCGCGACGCCGTCGCCGCGCCGGGCGCCGAGCTGGCGCGCCAGCTCGCGCCCGAGCACGATCGCGCGGCTGCCGGGCTCGAGCGCGCGCAGCGGTGCGTCGCTGCCCTGCGCCAGGCGTGCGGCGAGCGCGGTGACGCGCGCCGCGGCCTGCGGCTCGATGCCGCGCACGAGCGCGCCGCGCAGCGTGTCGCCGTGCCCGATCAGCACCTGCGCCGCGACGAAGGGCGCCGCCGCCGCCACGCCGGGCGTGGCCAGCGCCGCCTGCATCGTGCCGGCCGGATCGGCGAGCGCGCGCGCGTCGGGCGCCAGCAGCTCGACGTGCGGCACGACGTCGAGCATGCGCGCGCGCACCTCCTTCTGGAACCCGTTCATGACCGACAGCACGACCACGAGCGCGGCCACGCCGAGCGCGATGCCCAGCGTGGCGACGCCGGCGATGAAGGAAACGAAGCCGTTGCGCCGCCCGGCGCGGCGTGCGCCGCGCAGGAAGCGCCAGCCGACCTGCCACTCGTAGGGCAGCGCCGCCATCAGCGCCCCAGCTCGAGCACGCGCGTGCAGCGCGCCGCCAGCGCCGGGTCGTGCGTGACGACGACGAAGGCCGTGCCGCGCGCGCGCGCCAGCGCCAGCATCAGATCGAACACCTGCGCTGCGGTGGCGCGGTCGAGGTTGCCGGTGGGCTCGTCGGCGAGCACGCAGGCCGGCTCGGCGACGAGCGCGCGCGCGACGGCGACGCGCTGGCGCTCGCCGCCCGAGAGCTGCCCCGGATGGTGCGCCTGGCGCGCCGCCAGGCCGACCTGCGCCAGCAGCGCCGCCGCTCGGGCGCGCGCCTCGGGCATCGGCAGGCGCCGGATGCGCAGCGGCATCGCCACGTTGTCGAGCGCGCTGAACTCGGGCAGCAGGTGGTGGAACTGGTAGACGAAGCCCAGGTGCAGGTTGCGCCAGCGCCCCTGTTCGGCGGCGCTCAGCGCCGCGAAGTCGCGCCCCATCAGCTCGACGCGGCCCGCGCTCGGGCGGTCGAGCCCGCCCAGCAGATGCAGCAGCGTGCTCTTGCCCGAGCCCGAGGCGCCGACGACGGCCAGCGCCTCGCCGCGCCGCACCTCGAGATCGAGGCCGTCGAGCACGCGCACGTCGAGCGCGTCGGCGCCGCTGCCTTCGCGGAAGCGCTTGTGCAGCGCGACGGCGCGCAGGATCGGCGCGGATGCGCGGTCGTGATTCATGTCTTCACCGGCTTTCAGAGCCTGTGAAGATATGAATCGCACCCGCGCGATTCATATTTTCACAGGCTCTCAATCATGGCGCAGCGCGTCGGCCGGGTCGACGCGGCTGGCGCGCCAGCTCGGGTACAGCGTCGCCAGCAGCGACAGCAGCGCGGCCAGCAGCACCACGGGCACGATGTCGGCGGCCTGCGGATCGCTCGGCATGCGCGTCACGAGGTAGACGCTGCCGGGCAGGAAGGCGATGCCGAGCGCGCGCTCGATGGCCGGCACGATGGTATCGATGTGCAGGGCCACGGCCAGGCCGCAGGCCAGCCCGGCGAGTGTGCCGATCAGCCCGGCCGCCGCGCCCTGCACGACGAAGATGCCCATCACCGAGCGCGGCGTCGCGCCCAGCGTGCGCAGGATGGCGATGTCGGCGCGCTTGTCGGTCACCGTCATCACGAGCGTGGCCACCAGGTTGAATGCGGCGACGGCGACGATGAGCGCGAGGATGATGAACATCATGCGCTTTTCCACCTGCACGGCGTCGAACCAGCCGCGGTGCGTGTGCGTCCAGTCGCGCACCGTGAAGGCGGGGCCGAACGCGGCCTGCAACTCGGCGCCGGCGCTGCGCGCGCGTTGGGCATCGGCCAGCCGCAGCTGCACGCCGGTGGCGCCGCCCGTGCGCAGCAGCTTGGCGGCATCGTCCAGCGCCACCAGCGCGAGCGTGCTGTCGTACTCGTAGTAGCCCGACTCGAAGGTGCCGGCGAGCGTGAACTGCTTGAGCCTGGGCACGACGCCGGCCGGCGTGAGGTCGCCGCTGGGCACCATCACCGTGACCTTGTCGCCCGGGCGCAGGCCGAGCGCGCGCGCCAGCTCGGCGCCGAGCAGGATGCGCCAGCCGCCGGGCTGCAGCGCGGCGAAGAGGGCGCGCTCGCGCGCGGCCAGCGGCGTCACCTGCGCCTCCTCGGCCGGCACGATGCCGCGCAGCATTGCACCGCGCATCGCCTCGCCGCGGCCGAGCAGCGCCTGCGACGCGACGAAGGGCGCGGCGCCGCGCACCAGCGGGTTGCGTGCCGCTGCGGCCGCGCTGGCGCGCCAGTCGGCGAGCGCGGCGCCGTCGGCGCCGGCGATCTCGACCTGCGCGACGGCGGCCAGCATGCGATCGCGCACCTCCTTCTGAAAGCCGTTCATCACCGACAGCACGACGATGAGCGCGGCCACGCCGAGCGCGATGCCGAGCACCGAGACGGCGCTGATGAAGGAGACGAAGCCGTTGCGTGCCGGACCGCCGCCGCCGCGCGTGTAGCGCCAGCCGACATGCCACTCGTAGGGCAGGTTCATCGGAGCGGGGCTCGACGGAGCGGGCTTGCGGGTGTTGGTGCGGCGGGGCGGGTCGTCCGCTGCGGCGCGACGGCCAAGCCGCGATGCTATGCGCAGGCGGCCGGCTGCCTGCGGCCCGGCTGCCGGGCCTGCGTGAAGCCGCGCTCGACGTCAAAGCGCGCTGCAGCGACAGGGTCGATCGTCCGCGGCCAGAATGACCGGCAGCGCGGGGGGCTCCTTGCACCAGGTCAAGGACGCATGCCGGCCCGCTCGCTACGGTCAGCCCCTTGCCGCGAAGCCCCGATGCCGTCCCGACGCAGTACCGAATCCGCCCCATCCGCACCCGATGTGCGCGCCGCTGCGGCGCCTGCCGGTGCCGCGCAGGCCTGGAGCCTGGCATGGCTGACGGCGGCGCCGCATCGCCTGGGCTTCCTGCCGGCCGCGGCGATGCTGGCGCTGACGGCACTGTGGTGGCTCGTGGCGCTGGTGGCGCGCGCGGCCGGCTGGCCGGTGCCCTGGGCGGTGCCGCCGGCCGTGGCGCATGGCCTGGCCTTTGCGCTCGCTTTCATGCCGCTGTTCATGGTGGGCTTCCTGTTCACCGCCGGCCCGCGCTGGATGGGGCTGCCCGACCACACGGCCCAGCCGCTCGTGCCTGCGGTTGCCACGATGTGCGTCGGCTGGCCGCTCGTGCTGCTGGGCTTGCACCTGAGCGCTGGGCTGGCCGCGCTCGGCATCTTGTTCGTCGCCTTGGGCTGGAGCGCGCTCGTGCGGCGTTTCTTCGGCTTGCTGCGCACGAGCCCGGCGGCCGACCGGCGGCACGCGCGCGCCGCCGCGGCGGCGATGGCCGTCGGTGCGCTGGCGATGTTGGCGGCGGCGGCCGGCCTGGCGCTCGGGCAGCCGGACTGGACGCGCGCGGTCATCCAGATCGCGATCTGGGGCTTTCTCGCGCCGATCTTCACGACGGTGTCGCACCGCATGATTCCGTTCTTCACCGCCGGCGTGCTGCCGGCGGTCTCGGCCTGGCGCCCCTATTGGCTGCTGTACCTCATGCTGGGCACGTTCGCGGTGTCGGCGCTGGGCGCGGCGGCCGAAGTGCTGTGGTGGCCGCTGCCCTGGGCGGCGCGCGCGGCACTGCTGGCCGTGCAGGCACCGGCGGCGCTGCTGCTGCTCGGGGTCGTGTGGCGCTGGGGCCTGGTGCCGAGCATGAAGATCCGCCTGCTCGGCATGCTGCACGGCGGCTTCCTCTGGTTCGGCCTGGCCCTGGCGCTGGCGGCCTGTTCGCAGGCACGCATGCTCTGGCTCGGCCCCGAGGGCACGCTCGGCCTGGCGCCGCTGCACGCGCTGACGATGGGCTACCTGGGCTGCACGATGATCGCGATGACGACGCGCGTGACGGCGGGCCACAGCGGGCGTGCGCTGGAGGCCGACAGCCTGGCCTGGGGCCTCTATCTGCTCGTCCAGGGCGCGGTGCTGCTGCGCGTGGCGGCCGCGCTGTGGCAGGCGGGGGCCGAGGTGCTGACGCTGCTCGCGATCGCCGCCTGGGCCCTGGGCGGCACCGGCTGGGCGCTGCGCTACGGGAACTGGCTGGGGCGGCCGCGGGCCGACGGGCGGCCCGGCTGAAGACACGGCGATTCGATCGCGGAGGCGGGCGGATGCAGATCAAACGCATGCTCGTGCCGGTCGACGGCAGCGCGCGCACCGAGCGCGCGATCGAGACGAGCATCGGCCTGGCGCGCCAGCTCGGCGCGGTGATCGTCGGCTTCGTCGCCGAGACGACCGGCAGCACGCCGCCCGCGGCGTCGGCGCCGGCGGGGAGCCCGCAGGGCGCCGCGTCGGAATACGACGACGACGCGGCCGGCCCGGCGCTGCCGGTGCTGGCGCGCTTCGAGGCGGCGGCGCGTGCCGCCGGGGTGCCTTTCGAGGGCGTGCTCGACCGGGTTGCGCGCGTCGACCAGGCGATCATCGCCGCCGCCGAGTCGCAGCGCTGCGACCTCATCGTGATGGTCACGCGCGGTCGCGGCGCCTTCGGCGAGTTCCTGTTCGGCTCGCAGACCAAGGCCGTGCTCGCCGGCTGCCGGCTGCCGCTGCTGGTGCTGCATTGAGCGCGCTGCGCCGCCCGCACGACGGCCGGTGTGCCCGCCGCGACGCGCCGGCGGCCGACCCGTGGCTGCCGCGCGTCTGGGCCGAAGACGACGGTCTGCACCTGGACGTGCGCGGCCTGCTGCCCACGCTGGCGCTGGCGCAGACGATGCAGTTCGTGAGCCGCTGCGGGCATGGCGGGCCGATCGTCGTGCACCAGCACCGCGAGCCCGCGCTGCTCGCCGTCGAGCTGGCGCTGTTCGGCTGGTGGGCCGAACGCGTGCCGGGCGAGCCGGGCGAAGTGCGCATGCGGCTGGCCGCGCAGCGATGAAGCGGCACCGGCGGATGCAGGACAGCGGCGCGTGAACGAGCGCGGCGACGGGCCGCCGGGGCGCGCGCCGCGGCGCATCGCCTGGCAGCGGCTGCCGCTGCTCGCGCTCGGCTTCGTCGCGCTCTTCTTCGGCGTGGCGGCCGGCCTGGCGCGGCTCGGTTGGGCGATGCCCGAGCGCGCCGGCGCCGCGCTGCACGGCGCGCTCATGGTGTGCGGCTTCTTCGGCGTCGTGATCGCGCTCGAGCGCGCAGTCGCGATCGGCCGGGCCTGGGCCTACGCCGCGCCCCTGCTGGCGGGCCTGGGCACGCTCGCGGCCCTGCTCGGCGCCGCGCCCGCGCCCTGGCTCTATCTGGCCGCCAGCGCGATCTTGCTGGCGGCGTCGCTCGACGTGCTGCGGCGCCAGCGCGCCGGCTTCACGCTCGTCATCGCGCTGGCCGCCGCTTGCTGGGCGATCGGCACGGCGCAATGGGCGGCCGGCGCGCAGATCCATCAGGTGGTCGGCTGGTGGCTGGCGTTCCTCGTGCTGACGATCGCCGGCGAACGGCTGGAACTGTCGCGCTTCGCGCCGCCGGCGCCCACGGCCGTGCGCTGGTTCTTCGCCATCGTCGCGGCGCTGCTGCTGGCGCTGCTCGCCTGGGCGCAGCCCTGGGCGCCGCGGCTGTGCGGCGTCGCGCTGGTCGCGCTCGCGCTCTGGCTGCTGCGCCACGACATCGCACGGCGCACGGTGCGCCAGCGCGGCCTCGTGCGCTTCATCGCGGTGTGCCTGCTCGCGGGCTACCTGTGGCTCGCGCTCGGCGGCGCGGTGATGGCGTTCGCCGGTCTGGCGCCGGCTGCGGGCGCGGCCTACGACGCCGCGCTGCACGCGCTGCTGGTCGGCTTCGTGTTCTCGATGGTGTTCGGGCACGCGCCGATCATCTTCCCCGCCGTGCTGCGCGTGACGATGCCCTACGACGCGGCCTTCTACCTGCCGCTCGCGCTGCTGCACGGCGCACTCGCGCTGCGCGTGGCCGGCGACGCGGCCGGCGTGTTCGCGTGGACGCGCTGGGGCGGGCTGCTGACGGCGCTGGCGCTGCTGGCCTTCGTCGTCAACACCGCGCGCTCGGTGTGGCGCGGCGCGCGCGCGGTGCGCTGAAGCGGCGCCGCGCGCGGCGCCCCGCGGCGCAGCCGCGCCGGCGCGGCGATGCCCTTGCCGGCTGCAGACGTCAATCGGCCGTTGCGGCAGCGGGCGCGGTGCGCGTGGGCGTGAAGGCGTCGGAGAAGCAGAACTGCTCCTCCAGCCCGTGTGCGAGGAAGTCGGGCACGGCCGCCTCGACCATGCGCACCGAACCGCAGGCGTAGACCTCGTAGCCGGCGAGACTGGGGTGGTCGGCGAGCATCGCCTGGTGCACGAGGCCGCGCCGCCCGCTCCAGCTCGCGTCGTCGTCGGCGGCCGACAGCACCGGCACGAAGCGGAAGTTGGGGTGGTCGCGCTGCCAGCCCTCGATGACGTCGAGCAGGTACAGGTCGCCGCGCGTGCGCACGCCCCAGTACAGCTCCAGCGGGCGCTGCAGGCCGCGGCGGAACGCGTCTTCCAGAATGCTCTTGACCGGCGCGAAGCCCGTCGCCCCGGCCACGAACAGGATCGGCCGCCGGCTCTCGGCGAGCGTGAAGCGCCCGAGCGGCCCCTCGAAGTCGATCGCGTCGCCCGGCTTCATGTGCTCGAAGACATGGGTCGTGAAACGGCCGCCGGGGATCAGCCGCACGTGCAGCTCGATCACGTCGCCCGCCGTCGACGGCGTGGCATTCGGGTCGGGCGGCGCGTTGGCGAACGAGAACGCGCGCTTGGCGCCGTCTTCGAGCACGATGTTGATGTACTGGCCGGCGACGAAGGGCAGGCGCTCGCCCGCGGGCAGCGCCAGGTGCACCAGCATCAGGTCGGGCGACAGCCGCTCGAGCGTGCGCACCTGGGCGCGCCAGCGGCGCGGCGCATGCGCGGCCTCGCCCTGCGCCAGCGAGGCCACGCCGTCGACCTCGAGCTCGACGTCCTCGAGCGCCACCGCGCAGCACATCAGCGCCTGGCCGCGCGCACGCATCGCTTCGGTGAGCGCAGCGGGCTGGTAGGCGCCGAGGTCGACGCGGCCGTGGTGCACGGTGCACAGGCACACGCCGCAGCCGCCGGAGCGGCAGTCGAAGGGCAGCGCCAGGCCGGCGCGCAGCCCGGCGTCGAGCAGCGTCTCGCCGGCGCGCGCGCTCAGGCGCACTGCGCCCGGGTGCATGGTGAGCTGGTTGGCGTGGCCGGCGCGCCGCGGCGGGATCCAGGGCAGCAGCACCAGCAGCAGCGTGCCGCCGGCCACCAGCACCCACACCGCACCGGGCGACCAGACGTAGAAGAGCGGAAACACGGTGAGCAAGAACCAGTCGAGCGAGAGCGACTGCGGCGCGGTGGCGAGCGCAGCCGGGCCCTGGCTGGCCACCGGCGCGACGAGCGCCAGCACGACGAGCATGATCAGCAGCGCGAACGTGATCGGCCGCGGCGGCTGCGTCGTCGCCTTGGGCACGCGCTGCACGTGGATCCACATCAGCAGCAGCGTCACCAGCGGCACGCCGATGTGGATGAACACGAGCAGCGAGAACAGCCGGTTGCTGACATGGGCGTCGACGATGAAGTTGCGGCTCAGGCGGCCGCCGAAGCCGGGCAGCCAGTCGAGCCACTCGAAGCTGGCCTGGGTGACGAACTGCGCCAGTCGGTCCCAGGGCAGCATGTAGCCGTTGGCGCCGGCGATGTAGGCCAGCCACAGCAGCACGACGCCGGTCACCCACGAGAACCAGCGGAAGCCGCGCAGGTGGTCGAAGGCGTAGTGGCGCAGCAGGTGCACGACCATCGTCAGCATCAGCGCGTCGGAGGCGTGGCGGTGGACCGTGCGCAGCACGCTGCCCAGGCCGAAGGCGCCGTGCGTGATCGCCTCCACCGAGCGGTAGGCTCCGGTGACGCTGGTGTCGAAGAAGGCGTACAGCACCAGCCCGGTCGCGCCCACCACCCAGAACAGGAAGAAGGTCATCGCACCCAGGTGGTACAGCGGATTGAGGCGGTCGCCGAAGGCGCGGTTGAACACCGCTTCGGCGGCCATGAAGGCGGCGCGCAGGGCGCGCTGGATGAGCTTGATCATCGTCTACTGCAGCGTGACGCCGCCCTTCTCCGGGTCGAAGTCGACCACCAGCACCTGGCCGGCCGCGAGCTGCACCTTGGCGTCGCGCTCGTAGACCGACGCACCGGGCCGCACGTCGTCGCGCACGCGCACGGCGAGGTGGCGCTCGCCGGCCGGGACGACGAGCCGCGCGTACATCGCCGATGCGCCATCCTTGGACAGCCCCGAGGGCGGCGCGCTGCGGTCGAGCACCTGGCGACCGTCGAGCACCACCTGCACGCTCACCGGCGAGCGCTCGCGCGGGCAGACCGTCGGCGCGCGCATGTTGGGCGGCAGGCGGGCCAGCTCCTCCTTGGTGAGCGGACGGCAGTCGCCCACCGGCTTGCCGGTGTGGATGAAGCTGACCTTGATCAGCGCCTCCCCGGGCGCGAGCGGGTGGTAATGCGGCCAGTGCGACAGCGTGCCGATGGCCACCGCGAACAGGCCGTAGAGCAGCAACTGGCCAAGCCAGGCCATGGGACCGAGTGCCTGCTTGGCACGCACCGGCGGAGCGATCTTCTTAGCCATGAGCAACTTCCCGCGCGGCGAGCCGGGGTTCGGGTTCGAGGGGTGCGAGCGCGTGCACGCGCGCGCGCAGTCGTGCCAGCGCGAGCGCGAGCCGCGCTTCGTCGCCGGGGCCGGCGTGCACCAGCTCGAGGCGCTCGGCCGGCACGCCCGCACGCAGGTGCGGCTCGCGCAGGCCCTGCAGCCGCTCGACGGTCCAGCGTTCGCCCTGGCGGAACTCGCAGCCGCCTGCGCGGCAGGTGGCCATCAGCACGCCGGCCGCACCGTCGCGCAGCGCGTACTCGACGAACGAGGGCGGCAGCTGGCCGGCGCACAGCAGGCTGAAGGCGCTCGCGTCGCCGGCGCCGGCGACGCTGGCGCAGGCCGCGCCGTGGTCGCAGCCGAAGACGACGAGCGGATGCGCGATGCCGGCGGCGCGCTGCTCGGCGAGCGCCGCGCCCAGCCGCGCACGCAGCGCGGCCACCGGCAGCTGCGGCATGTCGATGCCGGTGACGAGATCGGCCATGCTGCGGAACGGCGTCGACGACGGGCAGGCGCCGGCGCAGATGCCGCAGCCCGCGCACAGCGCGGCGTCGACCTGTGCCAGCTCGCGCCCGCTGCGCCGGTTCGGGTGCGGCACCATCGTCACTGCCGCGTAGGGGCAGTCGACGAAGCAGCGCCGGCAGCCGTTGCAGTTGGCCGGGTCGACGACGGCGACCGGCGCGCGCGCCCGGCGCGCCGGCAGGAACGGCAGCACGAGCAGCACGAGCAGCGCGCCGAGCGCGAGCATCCACACCAGGGCCGGCGACGTGGCATCGGTGAGCGGATGCAGGAACAGCAGCACCCAGTCCAGCCGCAGATCGCTCGGCGCGCGCGCCAGCGCAGCCGGCGCGTGGCTGAGCACCGGCACGGCGAGCGCGAGCAAGGCGAGCATGCCGACCGTGCCTGCGAGCAGCGGCCGCGGCGGCAGCACGGCCACGCGCGTCATGCGCTGGATGTGGAACCACAGCCCGAACAGCAGCAGCAGCGGCACGCCGATGTGCACGAACACGAAGAGCGAGAACAGGCGGTCGCTCACCGCGCCGGAGCCGAGGAAGTTGCGCGCCATCGGCGTCGGCAGGAAGGGCAGGGCGTCGATCCACTCGGCGCTGGCGATGGCCGAGAACTGGCCGAGCTGGTCCCAGTTGAGCCAGAAGCCGCCGATCGCGGTGACGAAGGCGAAGCCGATCAGCGGCACGCCGGTGAGCCAGCTGAAGCGCCGGAAGCCGCGCTCGTGCCCGTGCAGCCACTCGCGCAGCAGATGCAGGCCCATCGCCAGCACCATCAGGTCGGCGCTGTAGCGGTGCAGCCCGCGCAGCAGCCGGCCCAGGCCCAGCGGCACGGCCTCGAGCGCCTCGATCGACTTCCAGGCCCCGGCCACCGAGGTGTCGAACAGCGTGTAGAGCACGACGCCGCTGGCCGCCAGGAGCCAGAACGCGAGGAAGCCGATCGCGCCCAGGTGGCGCAGCGGGTTGAGGCCGGAGCCGAAGGCCGAATCGAACAGGGCCTCGATCGTGCGCCAGCCCTTCAGGCCGCGCTGCCGGAGGCTCGGGAGATGCTGCATGGCGACTTGCGCGCGCGGCGCTGATGACGCCATTCGAGCAGAAAGTAGACGGCGACGCTGCCGAAGAACAGCAGGCCGCCGATCAGTTCGAAGATGAGCTTGTAGTCGTAGCGATAGGCGCCGATGTCGGGGTCGTACTTCGTGCACAGGATGCGCACGCGTTCGACCATGTCGGCCAGCGTCGACGCGGCGGCGGGCGGTGCCGCCAGCAGCAGCTCGCGCAGCGGCTTGCCGAGCTGGTCGGCGCGCAGCCGATCGCCGTACACCTGGGCGTGGATGCGGCCGCGCGCGTCGACGACGGTGACGCCGAGCAGGTGATCGAAGCCCGCCGGCGTGGCCACGTAGCTGAAGCCGAAGGCGCGCGTGAGTTCGGCCACCTGGTGGCGCGGCGGACTGAGGAACTCCCAGTTCGGCACCTGGATGCGCTGCTGCGCGGCAAAGGCGCGCATCGCCTGCGGGTCGTCGAAAGGCTGATTGAAGCCGATGCTGACGACGTTGAACTGCTGTGGCCCGAGCAGCGTCCGCAGGCCCTGCACGGCCTCGTGCAGCGCGCGCGTCTGCGTCGGGCAGACCTGGAAGCACCCGGTGTAGATGAAGCTCACCAGCAGCGGCTTGCCGCGGAAGTCGGTCAGCCGCACGGGCCGGCCCTGGCGGTCGAGCAGCACCAGGTCGGGCACTTCGCGCCCGATGGCGGCCTGCCCGATGCGCAGCGCGTCGCCCTCGTCGAGCCGCGGCACGCCGCCGCTCGCGCGCGTTTCGGCCGTCGCCGGCTCGGTGCCGCCGGCGCCGGCACGCTCCGGCGTCTGCGCAGCAAGGGCGGCAACGGCCGGGACGAAGGCCGCAGCGGCAGCCGTCGCCAGCGCCGCTGCACCCAGCCGCACCCACCGCGGCAGCGCGCGCGGCGCCGTGTCGAGGTCAGCGCAGCGCGGCATCCACCACCACGGCCGTCAGCAGCGAGGACAGCTGCACCATCGATGCGAAGAACGCCGCCATCGCCGTCTTGCGCTCGGGCCGGCGCATCAGCGCGTGCGTCTTGCGCAGGAAATGCACACCGCCGGCCGCGGCCCCGGCCAGCACCAGCCAGCCGGCACCCAGCGGCAGCAGCAGCAGCGAGACCGCCACCAGCGCCAGCGCGTGCACGTGCACGATGCGCGCGCTGCGCGCCGCACCCACCACCACGGGCAGCATCGGCACGCCGGCGGCGCGGTATTGCTCCTCGTTGGCGATCGCCAGGCTCCAGAAGTGCGGCGGCGTCCACAGCAGCAGCACCAGCGCCAGCGTCCAGGCCAACGGCCCGATCTTCGGGTCGGCCGCGGCCGCGCCGGCCAGCACGGCGAAGCTGCCGGCGGCACCGCCGATCACGATGTTCCACGGCGTGCGCCGCTTCAGGCCGAGCGTGTAGACGAGGGCGTAGGTGAGGGCGCCGGCGGCGACGTAGGCGGCGGCCACGGTGTTGACCCACCAGGCGGCGGCAGCGACCGCCAGCAGGAACAGCGCAACGATGCCCGCCAGCCAGGCGCCGTTGCGCGGCAGCGCGCCGCTGGCGAACGCGCGGTTGCGCGTGCGCGGCATCAGCCGATCGCTGTCGGCCTCGACGAACTGGTTGAAGGCGCCGGCGGCGGCCGATGCCAGCAGCACCGCGAGCGCCAGCACCACCGCCTGCAGCGCGCCGGCGCGGCCGTCGGGGACGATGGCCATCCCGGCCAGCGCGCTGATCATGATCAGCACGCCGATGCGCAGCTTGAACACGCCGAGCACGGTGCGCCAGCCGGCCGCCGGCCGCCGCGGCGTCGCCGGGGCCGCCTGCGTCTCGTGCATGGGCGCTGCCGCCCCTCCAAGACGCGCCACTTCGCGCGAAGCGCTGCGGCTCATGACGTCGTGCTCCTCCACTCCTGGTCCCAAGGCGAACCGGGGGCGCCTTGGCGCCCCCGGCAGTCTAGGGTCTCAGCTAAGACCCCAGAGCGTCGAAAGGTACTTCCAGTTGATGAAGTAGTAGAGCACGAAGGCGAGCAGGAACACCATCGCGAGGACGAAGGTGCCCGGGGCCGCGAAGCCCATCGAGCCGTAGCTCTGCGCAGCGGCGCTGGGCGCGGCGCGCGGCACCGGCGTGAACTTCGCGCTCGACGCGCCGCTCTCCAGCCGCTTGCCCCACAGCAGCGAGCCGACGGTGACGTAGATGTAGATCGCGCCGCCGGTGATGGCGGCGATGCCGCCGATGCCCACCAGACCCATCATCAGGTAGGCGGCGCCCGGCCACTCGTAGGCGAGCGCGGCGCCCTGGAAGGCCATGTCCCAGTGCCGGCGCGAGACGCCCAGCGTGCCCGCGCCCATCATCACCAGGCAGAAGAAGTACATCGACAGGCCGAACAGGTAGGGCTGCCACTTCGCCAGCTGCGGCGCGATCATCTCGCGCTTGAACAGCACCGGGATCAGGTAGTAGGTGAGCGCCATGAACGTGAGCGTCGTGCCCACCACCACCGTGGCGTGGAAGTGCCCCGGCACGTAGATCGTGTTGTGGATGATCATGTTGAGCTGCTCGGTGCCCATCATCACGCCCGAGATGCCGCCCAGGAAGCCGAAACCGATGATGGCGATGAACACGCCCGAGAACGTGGGGTTGCTCCAGGGCGCCTTGCGCAGCCACTCGAACAGGCCCTTGGTGAAGCCCTTCTGGCGTTGCGCGACTTCCATCGCGCCCGGGATCGTCAGGCCGTGCAGCATCGAGGCCAGCACCGCGAAGTACATGAAGTAGCTCGTGTTGACGACCTTCCACGCCGTGCCCAGACCGGGGTCGGCCAGCAGGTGGTGGGCGCTGGCGAGCTGCAGGAAGAGGATGTAAAGCAAGAAGGCGGTGCGGCTGACGCGCTCGCTCATCGGCTTGGCGCCGAAGGCCACCGCCGCCACCAGGTACCACACCGAGATGTGCGCCGCGACGTTGATCTGCTGCGACGAGTGGCCGAGCGCCCACCAGATCGTGCGGTAGGCGAGCGGATCGACCGACTTGACGATGCCCAGCGACATCAGCCAGGTCGGGATCAGGATGATGGCGCCGTGCAGCAGCGTGAACACGGCGATGATCGCCGCCGTGATGGCGCCGAAGGTGACCAGCGGCACCGAGCCCTCGTAGGTCTTCTCGCGCTTGGCGACGACCAGGGTGCCGAAGAAGACGAAGCAGCCGATCAGCGCGCCGACCGCGAACACGATCAGGCCGAGGTAGAAGTTGGGCTCGGCCATCATCGGCACGTAGCTCGTCATCATCACGCTCGAGGCGCCGCGGAAGACGGCGATGTTGTTCACCACCGAGCCGATGACCATCAGCGCGAACGCGAGCCAGGCGATCTTCGGTGTCGCGATGCGGCAGCGCAGCAGCGTCGAGGCGCAGAAGTACAGCACGGTGATCTCGAAGAAGATGATCCAGAAGATCAGCATGTCGATGCCGTGCGCCGTGAGCACCTGGTAGAAGGTGTCGGCCTCGAGCCAGTGCACGGCCGGCCAGCGCGTGAGCACGACGCCGATGGCGAGAATGCCGCCGACGAGCAGCCAGACGACGCCGACGAAGGCGTTGGCCCGCATCAGCTTCTCGGCCTGGTCTTCGAATTGCAGCCCCGAGCGGGGGCAGGTGCGGTACGTAGTGGCAACGCTCATGATTCCCCCCTCACTTGACGTAGAGCCGGCCGACCATCTTGTGGTGGCCGATGCCGCAGAACTCGTTGCACACGATCGAGTAGGTGCCCGACTGGTTCGGCGTCACGGTGACGACGTGCTCGAAGCCCGGCACGACCTGGATGTTGATGTTGGCCGGCTGCAGCGAGAAGCCGTGGTTGTAGTCGAGCGCGGTCAGGTGGAGCTTGTAGGTCTTGCCCTTCTCGAGTTCGAGGATCGGGTAGAAAGCCCACAGGCGCGCGAGCAAATAGACGTCGCTGCCCGGCGGCGGCGCGACGACGGGGATCTTCTCGTCGGTCTCGGTGCGCACCGTGTACTTGTCGACCATCGCCTGCGTCTTGGCGGTATGGCGCTCGGGCGTCGTGCGGTAGGTTTCCGTCGACAGGTTCTGCTTGCCCCAGATGTGCCAGCCGATCATCATGAAGAACATGATCAGGCACCAGGTCAGCGCGAGTGCGATCCAGGTGCCCTCGACGCGGTCGATCGGGTGCTTGATCCAGAGGCGGTCGGCGGGAGGAAGAATGGCGCTCATCTCGGTGCTCTCCTCTTACTTGCCCACGGGCAGCGTCAGGATCTCGACCACGCCCCAGACCGTGTAGAGCACCGAGGGCACCAGCACGCCCAGGAACAGCAGCAGGAAGGGGTTGTCGAGCAATTGCTGCAACCACGGGACCGGAGCGTTGTCGTCGTCGGCGTGCTGCGGATGGCTCATGGGCGTCTCCTTGGGTAGTTCGGGTCGGACCTGGACGATGCGCGCTCGCATGCCGCGAGCGGCCGCCAATCGCGAGGCCATCTTTTCATTCTCCAAGGCCCTCGCGCCGGCCAGTATGACCCAGGTCAAGGATTCGGGCGCTCGACACCCCTGCTCGCGCAACGGCCGCGTGGTGTACAAGACACGATGCATGCAGGTCCATTGCATCCCGGGTTTGCCCCGCCACCCCTCGAATGCCGCCCAGGCTCTTCGCGCACGACGCGAGCATGCGCGCGGCATGCGCGGCGCGAGGCATTGAGCGCGCGCAAGACCACGTCGGCCGACGTTCGCCCATGAACGCAAGCCCGCAGATCGATGCGCATGGCCCGCGCGCGGCTGGCCGCAAGCGGCGGCCTCGCCCTCATGCTGATGGCCGCCGTCGTGCTCGCCAGCGCCTGGCTTCGCCTGGCGGCTCCGCGGCCGGCCTGTTCCGACTGGCCGGCCTGCCGCAGCGCGGCGCCGGCGACGCAGCGCACGCTCGCGCAGCGGCGCCGGACCGGGCGGCGGACAGTCCGGACGCCGAGCGCGCGACAAGCGTTCACCGCGCGGCGGCCACGCTGCTGCTGCCGATCGTGTTCGCGCTCGCCTGGCTGGCGCGCCGCGCGGGCGCGCGCCGCCTCGCAGCGCGCGCCCTCGCGATGGCGCGCTGGCCCTGGGCCTGGCCGCGCTCGGCATCGTCACGCCCGGCGCCCGCTCGAGCGCGGTGCTGCTGGGCAATCTCATCGGCGGCCTGCTCCTGTGGGCCCTGGCCTGGACCGCGTGGCGCGGCTTGCAGCCGGGCGCTGCGCTCCCGCGGCGCCGCGCGCCTGGCGCTCGCCGGTGCGCAGCGCTGTGGCTGGTGCAGGGAGCCACGGGCGCGGTCTCGGGCGCGGCGCCGGCGCTGCGCCCGGGTGACGCGGCGTCGCTGCTGCACCTGGCGCTGGCGTTGCCGGTGCTGCTCTGGGCCCTGGCGGTCGGCCTGGCCGCGCAACGCGACGGGCGGCGCGCGAAGGGCGCGCGCTCATGCTGGCCGCAGCTCCTGCAGCCCCTGCTCGGGCTGGCCGCCGCGGGCCTGGCGCGCCCGCCCGCGTCGTGTGGGCGCACCACGCGCTCGGCGGCATCCGGGCTGGCGCTGCTGGCCGGACTGGCCGGCGCGGGTGAGGCATCGCCGGCGCACTCGGCCTGACGCGCAGCGCCGTTGCGCGCCGAGGGGCGAAGCAGCTCAGTTCTTGAACCGATCAAGAGATCGCGACGCGGCCTCCAGCGGATCTTGCGCACGCTACCTATAGTGGGTAGGCTCGACGCCCGACACTACATGTAGTGTCCGCAGAGGCGGACCGGCCGTGGCCGGAACACAAGATCGAGCGCGCACAGCGGGACCGCACCGGCGCCCGAGCGCGCCCATGCAAGGAGACGACGACCCATGCCGCAGACCGGGCTGCAGCCCACCCATGTCCGCAAGCGCGACGCTCGGCTGGTGCCGTTCGACGCCGCCAAGATCGCCGACGCGCTGGCGCGTGCCGGTCGCGCCAGCGGTCAGTTCGACGCCGCCGAGGCCGCGCGCCTGACGCGCGACGGCGTGCTGCCGCGCCTGCGCGAGGCGGCCGCCGCGACGTCGGCAGCACCGCACATCGAGCAGATCCAGGACGCCGTCGAGGCGACGCTGTACGACGCCGGCCACCGCCGCACGCTGCGCGCCTACATCGTCTACCGCGAGCAGCACCGCGCGCTGCGCGACACGCGCAAGACCCTGGTCGACGTGCAGGCGGCGATGGACGAGTACCTCGAGCAGCGCGACTGGCGCATCAACGCCAACGCCAACCAGGGCTGGAGCCTGGGCGGGCTGATCCTCAACGTCTCGGGCAAGGTGGTCGCGAACTACTGGCTCGACCATGTCTACCCGCCCGAGGTCGGCCGCGCGCACCGCGAGGCCGACGTCCACATCCACGATCTCGACATGCTCTCGGGCTACTGCGCCGGCTGGTCGCTGCGCACGCTGCTGCACGAGGGCCTGAACGGGGTGCCGGGCAAGGTCGAGGCCGGGCCGCCCAGGCGGCTGTCGAGCGCGGTCGGGCAGATCGTCAACTTCCTCGGCACGCTGCAAAACGAGTGGGCCGGCGCGCAGGCCTTCAGCTCCTTCGACACCTACTTGGCGCCTTACGTGCGCAAGGACGCGCTCGCCTACGAGCAGGTGCGCCAGTGCATCCAGGAGCTGATCTACAACCTCAACGTGCCCAGCCGCTGGGGCACGCAGACGCCGTTCACCAATCTCACCTTCGACTGGACCTGCCCGGAGGACCTGCGCGCGCAGGTGCCGGTGATCGGCGGCCAGGAGATGCCCTTCACCTACGGCGAGCTGCAGGCCGAGATGGACCTCATCAACCGCGCCTACATCGAGGTGATGAGCGCGGGCGACGCCAAGGGGCGCGTCTTCACCTTCCCGATCCCCACCTACAACATCACCAGGGACTTCGACTGGACCACGCCGAACGCGCGCGCGCTGTTCGAGATGACGGCGCGCTACGGGCTGCCGTACTTCCAGAACTTCGTCAACTCCGACCTCGAGCCGCACATGGTGCGCAGCATGTGCTGCCGGCTGCAGCTCGACCTGCGCGAGCTGCTCAAGCGCGGCAACGGCCTGTTCGGCTCGGCCGAGCAGACCGGCTCGGTGGGTGTGGTGACGGTGAACTGCGCGCGCCTGGGCCACCGCCACGCGGGCGACGAGGCCGCGCTGCTGGCGCGCCTGGACGAGCTGCTGGAACTCGGCAAGGCGAGCCTGGAGATCAAGCGCAAGGTGGTGCAGCGGCTCATCGACCAGGGCCTCTTCCCCTACACCAAGCGCTACCTCGGCACGCTGCGCAACCACTTCTCGACGCTGGGCGTGAACGGCCTGAACGAGATGATCCGCAACTTCACGCACGACGCGCACGACATCACCACGCCCTGGGGTCAGGCCTTCGCCGAGCGCGTGCTCGACCATGTGCGCGCGCGCATGGTGCAGTTTCAGGAGGAGACGGGCCACCTCTACAACCTCGAGGCGACGCCGGCCGAGGGGACGACCTACCGCTTCGCCAAGGAAGACCGGCGCCGCTGGCCCGACATCCTGCAGGCGGGCACGGCCGAGCAGCCGTACTACACGAACAGCTCGCAGCTGCCGGTGGGCTTCACCGACGACCCCTTCGAGGCGCTCGAGCGCCAGGAGCCGCTGCAGCGCAAGTACACCGGAGGTACCGTGCTGCACCTGTACATGAGCGAGCCGCTGTCCAGTGCCGAGGCCTGCAGCACGCTGGTGCGGCGCGCCCTCACGAACTACCGGCTGCCCTACGTGACCGTGACGCCGACCTTCTCGATCTGCCCGACGCACGGCTACCTCGCCGGCCGGCATGACTACTGCCCGCGCTGCGACGAGGAACGCCTGGCCGCCAAGCGCCGTCGCCTCGCCGCCGCCTGACCCATCCACCACCACCATCAGCACGACGACCACCAGACCGGAGCACCCGACCATGAGCCTTGCGACTGCACCCGCCACCCACGCGCACGCGCAAACCGAAGTGACGCTCGCCGACGAAGAGCGCCAGCGCTGCGAGGTCTGGACGCGCGTGATGGGCTACCACCGTCCGGTGGCTTCGTTCAACACGGGCAAGAAGGGCGAGTTCGCCGAGCGCCGGCATTTCGAGGAGGGCAGCGCCGGCCTGGCGCGCGCGCGCGCTTGAGCCCGGTCGCGGCGGCGCGCTGCGCCGCCGACAAGCTGGCCGTCGGCGGTCTGCAGCCGTTCACGTCGATCGACTACCCCGGCGCGCTCGCCGCCGTCGTGTTCGTGCAGGGCTGCGCCTGGCGCTGCTCCTATTGCCACAACCCGCAGTTGCAGGCGCGCGGCGCCGCCCGCGGCCCGGCGTGGGCCGAACTGCGGCCCTGGCTGGCGCGGCGTGCGCGCGTGCTCGACGCGCTCGTCTTCAGCGGCGGTGAACCCACGCTCGACCCGGCGCTGCCGCAGGCGATGCGCGAGGCGCGCACGCTCGGCTACCGCATCGGGCTGCACACGGCCGGCATGTCGCCGCGCCGCCTCGAGCCGCTGCTGGCACTGGTCGACTGGGTGGGGCTCGACGTCAAGGCGCCGCTCGACGACGACGTGCTGCACGAGCGCCTGAGCGGCGTGCGCGGCGCCGCCGCCGCCGTGCGCGCGAGCCTCGACGCGCTGCAGGCCTCGGGCGTGGCCTACGAGTGCCGCACCACTGTGCACCCGAGCCTGCTCGAGCAGGGGCGGCTCGAGCGCGTCGTCGCGCAGCTCGGCGCGCGCGGCGTCGCGCGCCATGCGCTGCAGGCCTGCCGGCCGACGGCCGACGCGCCGCACGCTGCAGGCGTCGGCTGGCCCGACGCAGCGACGCTGGCCGAGCTCACCCGAAGCCGTCCGACGCTGCTGCTGCGGCCTGCCGCCTGACCCGACCGCGGCATCGGGGGCCACGCACCGGAGCGCCCCTGCGCGGCATGCGCCGCGATCGCTGCCCGCGCGTCGGGGTTGCACCCGGAGCGCGCTCTTGCGAGGGGCACGCGGATAAGATGCGTAGAATCTGCACGTTTAGATTGCACCGCAGATGCCCGAGCCGTTTGCCGATTGCCTGATGCACCGTCGGGTGCAGGCCCCGTGTCGCGCCGAGTGCGCGCGCGCACGACGACGCGTGCCGCGGCGGCCGTCGCCATGAAGCCCGCCGGCGCCTCGGCAGCGCCGGCCGACGACGCCGGTTACGTCTCGCTGTACGAGCGGCCCGACAAGATCTATCCGCGCTCGGTCAGCGGCCGCTTCACGCGCCTGCGCTGGGCCACCGTGTGGCTGACGCAGGCGGTGTTCTACGGCGTGCCCTGGCTGCGCTGGAACGGCCGCCAGGCGGTGCTGTTCGATCTCGACACGCCGCGCTTCTTCGTGTTCGGGCTCGTGCTGCAGCCGCACGACCTGGTCTTCCTCGCCGCGCTGCTGGTGATCGCGGCGATGACCTTGTTCTTCTTCACCGCGGTGGCCGGGCGTCTGTGGTGCGGCTATGCCTGCCCGCAGACGGTCTACACGGAGATCTTCCTGTGGATCGAGCGCCATACCGAGGGCGACCGCAGCGCCCGCATCCGGCTCGACGCTGCGCCCTGGAGCCCGAACAAGCTGCTGCGCAAGGGCGGCAAGCACCTGCTGTGGATGCTGCTGTCGCTCTACACCGGCTTCACCTTCGTCGGCTACTTCATTCCGATCCGCGCGCTGGCCGGCCAGGCTGCGGTGCTGGCGCTCATGCCCTGGCCGACCTTCTGGGTGTTGTTCTACGGCGCGGCCACCTACGGCAACGCGGGCTGGATGCGCGAGCAGATCTGCAAGTACATGTGCCCGTACGCGCGGCTGCAGAGCACGATGATCGACGGCGATTCGCTCGTAATCGCCTACGACAACCTGCGCGGCGAGCCGCGCGGTGCGCGCGCGCGCCGCGCCGACCCCAAGGCGCTGGGGCTGGGCTCCTGCGTCGACTGCTCGCTGTGCGTGCAGGTCTGCCCGACCGGCATCGACATCCGCAAGGGCCTGCAGAACGAGTGCATCGGCTGCGCCGCCTGCATCGACGTCTGCGACAGCGTGATGGACCGGCTCGGCTACGCGCGCGGCCTGATCCGCTACGCCACCGCCAACGCCGTCGCCCTGGGCTGGAGCCGCACGCAGATGCTGCGCCGACTGCGGCGGCCGCGCGTGCTCGTGTACGGCGCGGTACTCGCGGCGGCGATGGCCGCCTTCGTGGCCGCGCTCTGGCTGCGCGCGCCGGTGGCGATGGACGTCGTGCGCGACCGCGGCGTCATGGCGCGCCTGACCGAGGGCGGCCGGGTCGAGAACGTCTATCGGGTACAGTTGCGCAACCGGACCGAACAGCCCGGCCGCTATCGCCTGCTGGCGGCAGGGCTGCCCGGACTCGACGTCGATGCCGGTGCGAGCCTCGAACTCGGTCCCGGCGAGGTGCGGCCATTCACGGTGCGACTGGTGTTGCCGGCCCACGAGGCGAGCGTGCTCGCGAGCGGCTCGCATCCGATCACGCTCGAGCTCGCCGCGTCGGGCGCAGGCGAGGTTCTGGCCCGCGAACGCTCGACCTTCGTCCTGCCCCGCTGAAGACGCCGCACCACAGGAAAAGCTTGCATGCTCGACACCCGCCACTTCGACATTCCGCGCTTCCTCGGGGTGCTGCCGCTGTTCAGCGATCTGGCGCCATCCGAGCTCGAGCGGCTGGCCGAGGGCTGCCACCTGCGGCGTGTCGAGCGCGGCGACATGGTGTTCCGCATGGGCGAGCCCTGCGACTCGTTCCACGTCGTCGTCACCGGCCAGGTCAAGCTGTTCGTGCTCTCGCCCACCGGCCAGGAGAAGGTGATCGAGCTCATCGCCCCCGGGCACAGCTTCGCCGAGGCGTTGATGTTCCTCGGCAAGCCCTACGTCGTGAACGCGCAGACGCTGGCCGACTCGCTGCTGCTGACGGTGCAGCGGCACACCGTGATGGACGAACTGCAGCGCGACCCGCGCTTCGCGCTGCGCATGCTGGCCGGCCTGTCGCGCCGGCTGCACGGGCTGGTGCACGACGTGCAGGCCTACGCGCTGCAAAACGGCGTGCAGCGCGTCATCGGCTACCTGCTGCGCGACCAGGCGTCGGGCGAAGGGGCTGGCGCCGAGACCTTCACGGTGTCGCTGCCGGTGAGCAAGGCGACGCTGGCCTCGCGCCTGTCGCTCACGCCCGAGTACTTCTCGCGCGTGCTGCGCGAGCTCGAGGAGGCACGCCTGATCGAGGTCGACAAGCGCGACATCCGCATCCTCGACGTACAGAGGCTCGCGGCCTACCAGACCTGATCCGCTCCCGGTTCTAGAGCCAGCACAGGCCCTGCACGAGGCCGGCGGCCGGCAGCGGCCAGCTTCGCAGCAGGGCGCCGTCCTCGTTCAACACGACGATGCGGTTCGGCTCGGTGGTCGCGAGCCATAGCGCGCGCAGGTCGGGGTCGGCGCGCAGCGCGATCGGCCGGCCGGCGCCGATGTCCCGTCGTTCCCACCGGTCCGCGCGCAGCAGCCACAGCCGCGCCTGCGCGGCCGCGTCGGAGGCGAGCAGCCAGAGCGTCTCGCCGAGCGCCTGCAGGGCCTGCACACGCAGGGGGGCGTCGGCGTCGCGCGGGAGTTCGTGGTGCGCGAGCGTGCGCCAGCGCCAGGTGTCGAGTTCGTGCAGCCCGTCGGCCGCCGGCAGCCACCAGGTCCAGGCGTCGCCGCGACGGCGCAGCAATGCGGCCGCAGGCTGCGCATCGGCGAGCGGCAGCGTCGCGACGCGCCGGCGCACGTCCAGATGCACGACCTGGGTCGAGGCGCCGACGTGGCCCGCGACCCAGGGCACGCGCGCGTCGACGAATTCCGGCTCGGGCATCGGCTTGTCCAGCGGCGTGCGCCGCACGCCGAGCCAGCCGGGCGTGGCGATCGCCTCGCCCATGCGGTAGTCGTGCACGAGGCCGTCGAAGATCGGCGGCGCCGCCGGGTCGAACGAGATCTCCCAGAGCTCGCCCAGCGCCGGCCAGGAGACGAGGGCGCTGCGTCGCCCGGCATGGGCGACGATGTTGGCGGCGCGAGCGCGTCGGCGCCCTTGGAGATCGCGTCCTTCGTAGCGCCGCAGCAGCGTCGCCTCGCCGTCGAGCAGGCTCAGACGTTCGCCGTGCGCGGCGAGCAGGAAGCGGCCGTCGGCGCTGGCCGCCAGCGCGTGCAGTTCCTCTTCGAAGCGATGGTTCGCTGCCGGCGCCCAACGGCCGTCGGGCTGCGGGCGCCAGGACTGCAGGTGCCGCGCGTCGCGCGCAGCCCAGACGACGCCAGGCGCGGCCGCGACGCCGGCCGGGCTGCCGTCGAGCAGTTGCTGCGCGACGATGTCGCCGCCGTCGATCCAGACGCCGGCGGGGCCCCACAGCAGCGCCTTGAACGGCGCGAGCGGAAACGGAAACGGCGCGCCCGCCTGCGCGGAGCGCGCCGTCTGCGTCGCTGCTGCGACCGGTGAGGCGACGCCTGCGCTGCACGCCAGGGCGAGCAGCGCGGCGCGACGCTTCACCGCCGCAGCGCGAACGCCGGCATTACTGCTTCAGGACCCACTCGACGACCGTCTTCAGCTCGGCGTCGGAGATGGCGGTGGTGGGGTTCGGCGGCATCGGCACCGGGCCGTAGACGCCAGAACCGCCCTTGCGCACCTTGTCCATCAGCTTGGCCACCGCGTCGGCCTGACCCTTGTGCTTGGCCGACACCTCCTTGTACGAAGGCCCGACCAGCTTCTTGTCCACCGTGTGGCAGGTGAGGCAGTTGGCCTTCTTCAGGATCGGTTCGACGCCCTGCGCACGAGCCGGAGCGGCAATGCTCGAGGCCAGGGCGGCAGCGGCGATGCCGAGCAACAGGGGGGAAACGCGCTTCATCTTCGTGGGTCCTCAGGGTTGCGATCAGTAGACGTCGTGTTGCGTATTGTAGACGTTGAAGTGTCCCGTCGGCGTGATGAGACGCGGATCCTTGATCACGGCCTTCAGCTTCAGGGTCTTGTCGTCCACCACCACCAACGCGCTTTGCTTGTTCTTGGCTGACCAGACCGCGAACCAGACTTCATCGCCCGCCTTGTTGTACTCGGGCTGCACGACGCGCTTGGCGCCGTCGTCGGACAGGCCCGCCCATTCGGCGATCGGCAGCACCTTGAAGCCCTTGTCGAGGTTCTTGGTGTCGAACACCGCCACCGATTGCGACAGCTTCGCGTCGGGGTTGAGCGGCGTGTCGACGTACAGGTTGGTCGACTTCGGGTGCGTCTTGATGAACAGGTTGCCGCCGCCCTGGCCCTTCAACTGCGCGACTTGCTTGAACGCCGTGTCCTTGCGCTTGGTGTCGGTGGCGATGAGGGAGATCGTTTCGTCGCCCAGGTGCCCGGTGGCCCAGACCGGCCCGAACTTCGGGTGCACGAAGTTGGCGCCGCGGCCCGGGTGCGGGATCTTGCCGACTTCGGTGAGCGCGGCCAGCTTGCCGTCCTTGGCGTCGATGACGGCGATCTTGTTGCTGTTGTTGGCCGCCACCAGGAAGTAGCGCTTGGAGCTGTCCCAGCCGCCGTCGTGCAGGAACTGGGCCGAGCCGATCTCGGTCGTCTTGAGCGCGTCGAGGTTGGAGTAGTCCACCATCAGCGTCTTGCCCGTCTCCTTGACGTTGACGACGAACTCGGGCTTGAAGTGGCTGGCCACGATCGACGCCACGCGCGGCTCGGGGTGGTATTCCTGCGAGCCGACGATCATGCCGCGGGTGGCGACGATCTTCAGCGGCTCGAGGGTGTCGCCCTTCATGATCGTGTACTGCGGCGGCCAGTAGGTGCCGGCGATCGCGAGCTTGTCCTCGTAGCCCTTGTACTTGCTGGTGTCGACCGAGCGCGCCTCGAGGCCGATGCGGATCTCGGCGACGTTGTCGGGCTTGGCCATCCACAGGTCGATCATGTTGATCTTGGCGTCACGCCCGATCACGAACAGGTAGCGTCCCGAGGCCGACAGGCGCGAGATGTGCACCGCGTAGCCGGTCTTGACGATGTTGATGATCTGCTTGGTGTCGCCGTCGATGAGCGCGATCTCGCCGCTGTCTCGCAGCGTGGTCGAGAAGATGTTGGAGATGTTGTAGTTGTTCTCCTTCTTCTTCGGGCGCAGCTCGGGCGGCACGATGACCTTCCAGGTCTTCTTCATGTCGGCCAGGCCGAACTCCGGAGGTGTCGGAGGGTCGTGCTGGATGTAGCGCGCCATCAGGTCGACCTGCTTCTCGTTCAACTCGCCGCTGGTCAGCCAGTTGGGCATGCCGGCCGGCGAGCCGTAGCCGATGAAGACCTTGAGGTACTCGGTGCCCTTGCCGACCGTGATGTCGGGCGTGAGCGGCTTGCCGGTGGCGCCCTTGCGCAGCACGCCGTGGCAGCCGGCGCAGCGCTCGAAGTAGATGACGCGCGCCTGCTCGAACTCGGCCTCCGTCATCGGCGGTGCCTTCGGGTTCGACGACTGGTGCATCGGCTCGGTCGCCAACGGCGAGCCGCCGGCCTGGAACGTCGCCTCGGGCGAGGTGGTCGTGGTCTTGTCCTGCGCCTGGGCGCCGAACGGGGCCGCCAGCAGCAAGGCAGCGGCAGGGAGGAGCCGGAACGCTTGCTTCCGGGCGAACGACAGGGCCTTCATTGAGCCTCCTTCGGTTTGGAAATCGTGCGGTGCAACAATTCGACTGGGGCGGCATCCTTGCGGCAAGGGCGATGCCTGTCCTTGAACCAGTTCAAGAGGCGCCGACAGTGCCTGCGCCAGTACGAGACCGCATTGACGTTCATCAGCACGCGTGCATATCGGGCGCCGGTTCGGCGCGCGGCCAATCCAGTTCAAGGCGTCGCGGGCGCCGCGGCGGCGATGCTGCCGGCCATGAGCGAGCGCAGCAGTCCGGGTGCGGCCGAGCGGCCACATCCGGCCTCGGCTGCGTGCGGCCGGCGCAGCGTCGGCGCGCTGGCGGTCGCCCTGGCCGCGGCCTGCCAGCCGGGCGGCGGCGTGCGGGCGGCCGAAGCACCCGACTCGATCGTCGTCACCGCCACGCGCCACCCGATCCTGGACGTCGACGCGCCGGCGGCGCTTACCGTCGTCACGCGGCGCGAGATCGAGAATCGCGGCGCCGACAACGTCCTCGAAGCGATCCGCGGCGAGACCGGCATCTCGCTGCAGGGGCGGGCGATCGGCGGGCGCAAGGTGCTCAGCCTGCGCGGCATGGACAGCAAGCACACGCTGTTCCTGGTCGACGGCCGGCGTGTCGGCGCCAGCGACCGCGTGATCGGCCATTCCGACTTCCAGTACGACTGGGTCGCGGTCGAGGACATCGAGCGCATCGAGATCGTGCGCGGCCCGCTTTCGGTGCTGTACGGTTCGGAGGCGATGGGCGGCGTCGTCAACGTCATCACGCGCCAGCCGGGCGATGCCTGGCGCTTCGGGGCCAGCGCCGAGGGCAGCCAGGCCGAAGGCGGACGCGGCGGCAGCGGCGAGCGCGCCGCACTGCGTGTCGACGGGCCGCTGGCCCCGGGCCTGGCGCTGCGTGCCGGCGTCGCACACACGCGGCGCGCCATGCTGGCGTCGGCCGCCGATGCGCGCATCTCCGAGCTCGAGGGACGCGACAAGAGCGACGGCTGGGCGACGCTCCTGTGGCAGCCCGCGGCCGGGCACCGCCTCGACGCCGAGGTCCGCCAGACGCACGAGCGGCGCTGGGCCGACGCGCAGGAACGCAGCGGCAAGCGCCGCTACCACAGCACGGTGAACCTGATCGAGCGCCGGCTCGGCTCGCTGGCCTGGGAGGCCGACTGGGGCGGCCGGGGCGCGGTCTCGATGCTGGCCAGCCAGCTGCGCGCTTATGGCGTCGACATCGACGTCGAGAACCAGCGCAGCAACGGCGTCGCCGTCAATCCGGCGCAGCGCGTCGCCGAGCGCGTCGTCGAAGGCCAGGCGCGCGCCCGGCTCGGCGAGCAGGACCTGGTGTCCGGCTTCGAGGCGCGCAACGAGACGCTGCGCGATCCGGGCCTGCCCGGCGGCCGCTCGCTCGCGCAGCACCGCTCGCTGTTCGTGCAGGACGAGCTGGCCGTCGCGCGCGCGCTGCGCCTGACGCTCGGCCTGCGCTACGACGGCCACAGTCTGTACGGGCACGAGACCAGCCCGCGCGTCTACTTCGTCTGGCACGACCGAGGTCCGTGGACGTTCAAGGGCGGCTACAGCCACGGCTTCATGGCGCCCAACCTCAAGCAGATCGTGCCGGGCGCGCGTGCCGAGGGCCCGAACCTCGTGTACGGCAATCCCGATCTGCGTCCCGAGACGAGCGACGGCGTCGAGTTCGGCGTCGGCTGGCAGCGTGGAGCGAGGCAGGTGCAGGCGATGGTCTTCGCGCAGCGCGTGGATCACCTGATCGACCTCAAGCTGCTCGCCGCCGGGGCCGTACCGGGCACCGGGACCTACGTCTACGAGAACGTGGTGCGTGCGCGCATGTCGGGGCTGGAGGCTTCGCTGGTCGAGCCGCTCGGCGCCGGACTCGCGCTCGGCCTGAACTACAACTACCTCGACGCCACCGGCGGCGATGGCCAGCGCCTGGTGCAGCGGCCGCGCCACGGCGCGACGCTGCGGCTGGACTGGCAGCAAGGCCCCTGGCGGGCCGGGCTGCGCGCCGAGTACAGCGCCGACGAACGGCTGGCCGCCGCGCTGGCCGGCGCACCGTCGGTCGCGGCGCCGTCGGTCACGCTGTGGGGCGCGCATCTGGGGCGCACGCTGCCGGCCGGGCTCGAGCTCAGCGCCGGCGTCGACAACCTCACCAACCTGAGCCTGGCGGCGAAGTCGCCGCTGTTCACCGCGGTCGAGCCGCCGCGCACCTGGCGCCTGGCGCTGCGCGGGCGATGGTGAGCAAGGTCCGGCAGCGCGGCCGGCACAACGCGCGCCCGCAGGTATGAACCTGCTCGATCACTACCAGACGATCAAGCAGGCGCACATCGGGCTCGTCTCGGCCAGCGTGGCGCTGTTCGTCGCGCGCGGCATCGGCGTGCAGTTGCGCGCGCGCTGGCCGATGCGCGCCGCCGTGCGCTGGGCGAGCGTGGCCATCGACACCGCGCTCATCACGGCCGGCGGCCTGCTGTGGTGGATGCTCTCGCTGGACCCGCGGCGCGAGCGCTGGCTGCTTGCCAAGCTGCTGCTGGTGGTGGTCTACATCGTCATCGGCTCGCTCGCGCTCAAGCGCGCGCCGACGCGGGGCACGAAGGCGCTGGCCCTCGTCGCCTCGGTGGTCTGCGCGGCCTTGGTGGCGGCGATCGCGCTCACGCACGGCACGCTGGACCCGGCGGCGCTGTGGCAGCGCCTCAGGGCATGATCTCGACGTACTCGTAGACCTCGCAGTCGGTGATCTGCCGGCGTACCGGCAGCGTCAGGCGGCCGAACCAGGCCTCGGGGTCGTGGCGGTCGACCTCGCGGCCGATGAAGCGCAGCAGCTCGCAGATCGGCTCGACGACGTTGGCGCGGTAGCGCAGATCGTTCTTCACGTAGCCCAGATACAGGTTCTTCATGCAGTTGCCGCGGCACCAGGCGTAGGCCGCGCAGCCGGCGCAGGGCATCGACGCCTGCTGCTGCAGCGGGCTGGGCTTGAGCCAGTTGCCCTTCACGCTGCCCATCAGCATGGCCGGCACGTACATCATGTCGGGGCAGGGATAGATCTGGCCGTTGGGCATGACGTTGATCAGGTGCGAGGAGACGCGGCACTGCGTGCGCCCGGCGTAGAGCTCCTGCGCGCGCCCGGGCAGCAGCTTGTTGCGCACGATGCCCATCAGCGGAATGAGCGGATAGAGCCGGTCGGTGCGCGCGAAGAAGCGCTCGATCAGGCGCACCAGGACCGCCCGGCGCCGCTCGAGCGAGTCGCCCGCGTACATCTCGTCGGCCACGAACTGCCAGTACAGGTAGTCGAAGGGCGACTCGTCGGCGACGAGCTCGTCGAGCTCGTCGAAGGTCGTCCCCGGATTGCCCCAGGTGACGCGCGCCGTGACGCTGCCGCCGATCAGCCCGCGCACCTGGCGCAGGTTCTTCAGCACCTGGCGGTAGATGCCGCGGCCGCGGTAGCCGTCGGTGATGGCCTCGCCGCCGTCGATCGAGACGAGCACGTTGGACAGCCGGGCCAGCACCCAGTCCGGCAGGTCGTCGAGCAGCGTGCCGTTGGTCTGCAGCTGAAAGCGCCATTGGGGGAAGCGCTGCATCACCTGCATCATCATCGGCCGGTTGAGCGTCGGCTCGCCGCCGTAGAAGGTGACATAGACCTCCTTGCCCGCCAGGTGCGCGCGCGCGAAAGCCTCCAGCTCGTCGATGCCGTATTCGACCTGCGTCTGCGAGCCCAGCACTTCGCCCACGCCGAGCGAGCAGTAGCTGCACTTGAGGTTGCACTTGAGGGTGGTGAGCAGTTGCAGCTCGACGCGGTTGCCGACGATCGGGTCGGCGGCGCGCGCGCCGGGCTCGTCTTGCGTGCGGGGATGGAATTGCAGCGGTGTGTTCATGGCTCCAGGCTCGATCGGTGGCTGGCGAAGCGGCGCCTGGGCGGCGCCGGGCTTGGGCGCGGGCGGCGTGCAGACGCGCGCGAGCGCCCCGGGCAGGCGGGCCGGCGGATGCAGCGGCGGGCGGCACGAAGGGCCGCAGACAGGCCGCGGCTGCGCGCAGCGCGCCGCGTGGCGTCAGGCGCTGGCCGGTGGGGCGTGCTTGGCCAGCGAGTTGACGCCGAAGCGCCGCCGCTCCTGGCCGGCGTGCAGCGACAGCACCCGCGCGCGCTGCACGGCGCTGCGCAGCCGGCACAGGCGGCGGCGCTTGGGGCTATGCAGGGCGGGGCGCGGCATGGCGCGCGATTGTGGCACCGGTGGGCGCCGGCCGGGCGGCGCGGCGGGGAGCGTGGCGGGGAGCGCGGAGGGCAGCGCGGAGGGCGGCGCGGAGGGCGGCGCGGAGGGCGGCGCGGCCGGGCATTCGGCGGGCGCGGGCTGCATGCAACAGGGGCCGGGATAATGCGCGCATGTCCTTGCTGATCCCGTTCGCCGCGCCGCCCACCGAGGCACCGGCAGCGGCGCACAGGGCAGGAGCGAGCACCGCCATGCGGCCTGCGTTGCCCCATCTGGGCGCGCTGCTCGCGCAGCTGGCGCCCGAGGGGCGCGACGAGGGCGAGGCGTGGAGCCTGACGCCGCCGCACGAGCGCGCGCTGGCGCGTGCACTGGGCTGGACGGGCGGCGATGGCCGGCTGCCGTTCGCCGCGCGCGCCGCGCGCGCCGACGGCCTGGACAGCGGCGACGTCGCCGTCGGCCTGGCGACGCCGGTGCACCTGCAGATCGGCATGCAGCAGGTGCGCCTGGCCGACCCGGCGGTGCTGGAGCTCTCCGAGCCCGACTCGCGCGCGCTGTTCGACGCCGTGAGCACGCTCGTCACGAGCGCGGGCTGGGGCTTCGCGTTCGGCGCGGCCGGCCGCTGGTACCTGCTGCACGAGAGCCTGGCCGAGCTGGCCACGGCCTCGCTCGAGCGCGCGATCGGCGGCAGCGTCAGCGCCTGGCAGCGCTGCGAGCAGGCGGCGGGCCGCATCCGCCGCCTGCAAAGCGAAGTGCAGATGCTGCTGCACGCGCACCCGCTGAACGCGGCGCGCGAAGCGCGCGGGCTGGCGCCGGTGAATTCATTCTGGTTGAGCGGCTGCGGCGTCGCGCAGCCCGAACAGGGGCCGGCGCCCGAGATCGACGCGCGGCTGCGGGCGCCGGCGCTGGCCGGCGACGCGATGGCCTGGGCCCAGGCCTGGCAGGCGCTCGACGCCGGACCGATCGCGGCGCTCGACGCGGCGGCGGCGCGCGGTGAGCCGGTCGAGCTGATCCTGTGCGGCACGCGCTGCGGCGTCACGCTGCGCACGCGAGCGCGCCCCTGGTGGCAGCGCCTCGTGGCGCGCCTGGCCGCGCCGCCTTCGCCCTGGGCGCTGCTGGAGTCGCTGTGATCCTGCGCGAACGCGACATTCCGCCGCGCGTGGCCTTCGCGCTCGAGGCCGCCGGCGTGCACCCGCTGCTGGCGCGGCTGCTGGCGGCGCGCGGCGTGCGCAGCGCCGAGGAGATCGACGCCAGCGCGAGCCGGCTGCTGGCGCCCGAGCAGCTGGGCGGGGCGTCCGCCGCGGCGCGGCTGCTCGCCGACGCCATCGACGCCGGGGCGCGCATCGTCGTCGTCGCCGACTACGACTGCGACGGTGCCACCGCCTGCGCGGTGGCGCTGCGCGGCCTGGCGCTGCTCGGCGCGCGGCACGCGGCGCTGGGCTACGTCGTGCCCGACCGCGCGCGTCACGGCTACGGCCTGACGCCGGCCGTCGTCGACCTCGCCGCGCCGCTCGCGCCGGCGCTGCTGGTGACGGTGGACAACGGCATCGCCAGCCACGCCGGCATCGCGCACGCGCGCGCGCTCGGCATGAAGGTGTTGGTCACGGACCATCACCTGCCGGCCGCCGACCAGCCGCTGCCGGCGGCCGACGTCATCGTCGACCCGAACCAGCCGGGCTGCGGCTTTCCGAGCAAGGCGCTGGCCGGCGTCGGCGTCATGTTCTACGTGCTGCTGGCCACGCGCGCCGAGCTGCGCGCGCGCGGCCGCTTCGACGCCGCCGCGCAGCCGCGGCTCGAGACGCTGCTCGACCTGGTGGCGCTGGGCACGGTGGCCGACGTGGTGCGGCTGGATGCGAACAACCGGCGCCTGGTCGCGCTCGGCCTGAAGCGCATGCGTGCCGGGCTCATGCAGCCGGGCGTGGCGGCGCTGTTCGCCGTGGCCGGCCGCTCGGCGGCGCGTGCCGCGGCCTTCGACCTGGGCTTTGCGCTCGGGCCGCGCATCAATGCCGCCGGCCGACTGGCGGACATGACGCTCGGCATCGAGTGCCTGCTCGCCGACGACGCGGCGCGCGCGGCGGCGCTGGCGCAGCAGCTCGACGCCATCAACCGCGAGCGGCGCGAAGTCGAGAGCGGCATGCGCGAGCAGGCCGAGCGCGCGCTCGAAGCGCTGCGGGTCGGACGCGACGACGCTCCACCCGCGTTGGCGCTGTACGACGCGAGCTTCCACGAGGGCGTGGTCGGCATCGTCGCCGGCCGCGTGAAGGACCGGCTGCACCGGCCCACCTTCGTCTTCGCGCGCGGCGCCGCGGGCGAGCTCAAGGGCTCGGGGCGTTCGATCGCGGGCTTTCATCTGCGCGACGCGCTCGACCTGGTCGCCAAGCGCGAGCCCGGGCTGCTGCTGCGCTTCGGCGGCCACGCGATGGCTGCGGGCTGCACGCTGGCCGGCGACGCCGAGCCAGCCGTTGCCGCCTTCGAGGCCGCACTGCGCCGGGTGGCGGCCGAATGGCTCGATGCGGCGACGCTGGCGCGCACGCTGCGCACCGACGGGCCGCTCGCGCTCGAGTGGTTCAACGTCGAGACGGTGGCGCTGCTCGAGCAGCAGGTCTGGGGCCAGGGCTTCGAGGCGCCGCTGTTCTGCGACGAGGTGCAGGTGCTGCAGCAGCGCCTGGTCGGCGAGCGGCACCTGAAGCTGCGCCTGCGCCATGCCGGCGCGCTGCGCGAAGCGATCTGGTTCAACCGCATCGAGCCGCTGCCCGAGCGCGCGCGCCTGGCCTACCGCCTGGCGCTCGACGAGTGGAACGGCCAGCAACGCCTGCAGATGGTGGTCGAGGCGGCGGCTGCCTGAGCCGCGGCGCCGCACGGTTTCGCGTCGCGGGGCTCGAGCGGGTTAGGGATCGCGCCGTGGCGGCGCGCAGCGCGATACTCGCACGCACCCGAGGACCGAGGAGGATGCGGGCCATGCCGACCGCACTGCGCGAGACGCCGCCCGAGGCCGTGGCCTTGATCAAGAGCTTCGAGGGCCTGCCCGACGGCGACCCGGCCACGGTGAACCTGGACGCCTACCTCGACCCGCTGGGCATCTGGACGATCGGCTGGGGCCACGTGGTGCTCTGGCAGGGCCGGCCGTTGAAGGGCGCCGACAACAAGGCGCTGGCACGGCGCCTGTATCCGGGCGGCATCAGCGTCGCCCAGGCCGAGGCGCTGCTGCGTGCCGACCTGCTGGACCGCTCGCCCAGCCTGCTGCACTTGGTGCAGGTGCCGCTCGACGACGGCCAGTTCGGCGCCCTGATGAGCTTCGCCTTCAACTGCGGCTTGGCCAACCTCGGCGGATCGACCTTGCTGCGCTTGCTCAACGCCGGGCGCTTCGCGGCCGCGGCCGAACAGTTCCTGCTTTGGAACAAGGGGCGCAAGAACGGCGTGCTGGTCGAACTGCCCGGCCTGACGCGGCGTCGGCGCGCCGAGCGCGCGATGTTCCTCGGTCAGGACTGGCGTGCCGCAAGCCTTGCGGGCGTGGCACGTGGCGGCGTGCCGGCCACCACGTCCGCGGCCGGCGCGTCCGCGGCCACGCGCGGGCGCAGCGCCTCGGGCTACGCGCCCGCACCCGGCAACCCGTCACCGACCCGGCCGCGCAAGCCCGCGCCCGAACGCCCGGTGCCGCCTTCTGCGGCCGTTCAACGCAAGGCGGCGCGCGCCGCCGAGGGCGTGTCGATGCCGCTCACGCCACGCGCCCGAACCACCACAGCGACAGCCCGGCCGCCAGCAGCGCGAACAACCCGCCCAGGGCGGCGAACAGCGCCGTGATCTCGGTCTCCTTGCGCTCGGCGACGACGCGCGAGGACAGCGACGCGTAGACCTTCTTCAGATCCTCGGCCGTGCCCGCGTAGAAGTACTCGGCGCGCGTGATGAGGGCGATGTTCTTCAGCGTCTCCTCGTCGAGGCGCACGCGCATGCTCCAGCCTTCGAAGCCGATGACCTCGCCCTGCGTGGTGCCGATGCCCACCGTGTAGACGCGCACGCCGCGCTCGGCGGCCATCTTGGCCGCTTCGATCGGGTCGGGCCCGGTGGTGCGCTGGCCGTCGGTGAGCATGATGATCGCGGCCGAGGCGTACGAGCCCGGCTCGACCGGCGTGAAGGCCTTCTCGGGCTTCTTCCTGCCGATCGGCTCGCTCGGGAAGTTGCGCTGCCCGGTGACATGCTGGATCTCGATGCCCTGGTCGGGGAACAGCGTGGCCAGGCTGAGGATGATGCCGCTGCCGGTGGCCGTGGCGCGCTGCAGCTGGAAGCGGTCGATGGCGGCGACGACGTCGTCGCGGCTGGTGGTCGGCGCCTGCACGACGGCGGCGGTGCCGGCGAAGGCGATCACGCCCACCCTGGCCTCGCGCGGCAGCGCGTGCACGAAGCTCTTGGCCGCTTCCTGGCTGGCCGCCAGGCGGGTGGGCTTGACGTCCTCGGCGCGCATGCTGCCCGACACGTCCATCGCCAGGATGATGGTGCGCTCGGCCAGCGGCAGCGTGATCGTCGCCGTCGGCCGCGCGAGCGCGAACAGCAGGCTGGCGAAGGCCAGCAGCAGCAGCAGCGGCGGCACATGGCGCCGCCAGCCCGGCCCCTTGCCCAGCGCCGCCTTGGCCACCGCCAGGCTGGCCAGCCGCAGCGTGCTGCGGCGGCGCCGGCGCAGCAGCGCGTAGTACAGCGCCACCAGCAGCGGCAGCAGCAGCAGCGCCCACAGCAGCGAAGGCCAGACGAAGCTCATGCCGCCCCCTTGGCACTTCGTGCCTTCCCCCCGAGGGGGAATGAGCGCCTTCGGAGCGGCCGTGCGGCGCTCATGCTGCCCCCTGGGCGCTGCGCGCCGTCCCCCCGAGGGGGAATGAGCGCCTTCGGAGCGGCCGTGCGGCGCTCATGGCGCCGCCTGCGCGCCGGCGCTGCGCGCGCGCTGCAGTGCCGCCGCCACGCGCGGCAGCGCCTTGCGGCGCGCGCGCTGGCGCCGCAGGTCGACGAAGCGCAGCAGCGCCTCGAGCAGGTCGTCGTCGGTGGCCAGCTCGACGATGTCGGCGCCGCTGGCGGCGAGCGCGGCGATCGTCTCGGCTTCCCGCGCTTGGGCGACTTGCGCATAGCGCGCGCGAAACGCCGGATCGCCGGTGTCGAGGAAGAGCTGCTCGCCGGTCTCGGCGTCTTCCACCGTCACCAGGCCGACATCGGGCAGCGCCATCTCGGCCGGGTCGACCAGGCGCACCGCCACCACCTCGTGGCGTCGCGCCAGGCGCCCGAGCGGCGCGGTCCAGCCCGGCTCGCTGATGAAGTCGGAGACGACGAAGACGAGCGAGCGGCGCTCGAGGATGCCGGCCGCGGCGCCGAGCAGGTCGGCCAGACGCGTGCCGCCGCCCGGCCGCGCCGCGGCCGCACGCGGCGCGCGCATCAGCTGCAGCAGGCGCAGCACATGCCGGCGCGTCGCCGCGGGCGGCAGCACCTGCTCGACGCGCGTGCCGTACAGCAGTGCGCCGACGCGGTTGCCGTGGCGCGTGACGATGCGCGCCAGCACGGCGACGAAGCCGCTCGAGACGGCGAGCTTGGTGACGTCGGCCGAGCCGAAGTCGACGCTGCCCGACAGATCGAGCAGGAACCAGGCGGTGAGGTCGCGGTCCTCGAGGTACTCGCGCACGTAGGGCTGCTGCAGGCGCGCGGTGACGTTCCAGTCGATGCGGCGCACGTCGTCGTGGTGCTGGTACTCGCGCAGGTCGGCCAGGTCGACGCCGCCGCCGCGCAGCAGCGTGCGGTAGTCGCCCTGCAGCAGGCCGTCGAGCCGGCGCAGCACGGTCCACTCGAGCCGGCGCAGCAGCTGCTCGGAGCCGGGCGCAGCGGCGCGGACGGCGTCGGGTTCAGTCATGCGTCGGATGCTCGAGCGGCTTGTCGGGCGCCGGGACGGCGGCGAGCACGCGCCGCACCAGATCGTCGGCGTCGACGTTGTCGGCCAGCGCCTCGTAGCTGAGCACGATGCGATGGCGCATCACGTCGGGCACGAGGTCGACGATGTCCTCGGGCAGGACGTAACGGCGCCCGCGCAGCATGGCCAGCGCCTTGCCGCCTTCGATCATGCCGATGGTGGCGCGCGGGCTGGCGCCGAAGGTGATGTAGCGCGCGCTGTCGGCCAGACCGCAGCGCGCCGGCGTGCGCGTGGCGGCCACGAGCTTGACGGCATACTGCATCAGCGCCGGATCGCAGAACACGGCACGGCACTCGCGCTGCAGCGCGGCGAGCTGGAAGGTGTCGGCCACCGGGTTCACCTCGACCGCGGCGCCGGTGACGCGCGCGGCGATCACGAACTCCTCCTCCTCGCTCGGGTAGTCGACCAGCACCTTGAGCATGAAGCGGTCGACCTGCGCCTCGGGCAGCGGGTAGGTGCCTTCGGTCTCGATCGGGTTCTGCGTCGCCATCACGACGAAGGGATCGGGCACCTTGTGCGTCTCGCCGGCGATCGTGACCTGGCGCTCCTGCATCACCTCGAGCAGCGCACTCTGCACCTTGGCCGGTGCGCGGTTGATCTCGTCGGCCAGCAGCAGATTGGCGAACACCGGCCCGAGCACGGTGCCGAACTCGCCCGTCTTCTGGTTGTAGATGCGCGTGCCCACCAGGTCGGCCGGCACCAGGTCGGGCGTGAACTGGATGCGCTTGAAGCTGCCGCGCACGGTGCGCGCCAGCGTCTTGACGGTGAGCGTCTTGGCCAGCCCCGGCACGCCCTCGACCAGCAGGTGGCCCTGCGCGAGCAGGGCGACCAGCACGCGCTCGAGGAAGCGGTCCTGGCCGACGACGACGCGCTTGACCTCGTAGAGGACGCGCTCCATCAGCGTGGCGGTGGATTCGGCGCGGGCCTTGTCTTCCATGCGCGGAGGGCTTTCGCTCAGAACGGCGGCAGGCCGGCGGCGTTGGCGGCGTTCTCGATCGGCACGGCGAAGCCGATGCCGATGAAGGTGCGCTGCTCGCCCGGGTTGAGGATGGCGGTGACGATCCCGACCACCTGGCCGTCCATCGTCACCAGCGGGCCGCCGCTGTTGCCGGGGTTGGCGGCAGCGTCGAACTGGATCAGGTTGGTGAGGGTCTTCTCGCCTTCGGGCGAACGGAACTCGCGCTTCAGGCCCGAGACGACGCCGTAGCTGGCCGAAGGCCCGATGCCGAACGGGTGGCCGACGGCGATGACATGGTCGCCGGGTTTCAGGTCGCCGGTGGAGCGCATCGTCGCCGCCTCGAGGTCGTCGGGCAGCGAGGCGGCCTTGAGCACGGCCAGGTCGTTCTCGGGTTGCGCACCCACCATCGCGGCGTCGCTCTCGTGGCCGTCGAAGAAGCGCACGCGGATCTTCTTGGCCCCCCAGACCACGTGCAGGTTGGTGAGGATGGTGCCGTTGTCGATGATGACGACGCCGGTGCCCAGGCTGCGCTCCAGGGCGCGCTTCTCGGGTTTGTCCTCGCCCTTGTCGTCCTCGTCCATCAGGCCGACCACGCGCACGACCGAGGGCAGGATCGCCTCGTAGGCCTTGGCCGCCTGCGAGGGCAGCGGCTCCTTCTCGAGCGAGGCGCGCACGGCGCGGTCGATGTCGTCCTGCGTGAGCAGCGCGGCGGCCGGGCGCAGCGCGAGCAGCGCGCCCACCACGCCGACGCCGAGCAAGGCGCCGCCGAGCAACCACAACGGCGCGCGCTGCCGGCCGACGAAAGCGCGCCAGCGCCGGCCGCGGCCAGCCCGTTCGGCAAGGGCGGGCGGCTCGATGGCCGGGGCGGCCGGGTCGACGGCGGGCGTGGCCGCGCAGGCACCCGCCGCCGGCTCGGCGCCCGCCGCGGCGCGGCGGCGCGGCGAAGGGCTGTAGAGCGGGGTTCGCTTCATGCGGGGCACGGCGGGTCGTCGGCGCAAACAGTACCACGTCGGGGCTGCCGCCGCTCGGCGGCGCGGGCCCGGCCCGGATGCGCCGGCGCAGGCCGCCGCTTGCGCCATGATCGCGGCATGTGGATCGACTCGCACTGTCATCTCGATGCGCCCGAGTTCGACGTCGACCGCGCCGCGGTGGCGGCGCGCGCGCGCGCCGCCGGCGTCGGGCTGCTCGTGCTGCCGGCGGTGCAGGCGGAGCATTTCGAGGCGCTGCGCGCGCTCGCGCACGAGGTCGGCGCCGCCTATGCGCTGGGCATCCATCCGCTCGCCGTCGAGCGTGCCGCCGCCGACGCACTCGAGCATCTGCGCGAAGCGCTCACGCGCTGGCGCGCCGACCCGCGCCTGGTGGCGGTGGGCGAGATCGGGCTCGATCACTTCGTGCCGGGGCTGGACCGCGAGCGGCAGCGGCGGTTCTATCTCGAGCAACTGCGCCTCGCGCGCGCGGCAGGGCTGCCGGTGATCCTGCACGTGCGGCGCGCGCTGGACGAAGTGCTCGCCGGGCTGCGCCGCGTCGAGGTGGCCGGCGGCATCGCGCACGCCTTCAACGGCAGCCGCACGCAGGCCGATGCCTTCGTCGCGCTCGGGCTGCGCCTGGGCTTCGGCGGCGCGATGACCTTCGAGCGGGCGCTGCGCATCCGCGCGCTGGCACGCACGCTGCCCGAGACCGCGCCGGTGCTCGAGACCGACGCGCCCGACATCGCGCCGCAGTGGCTGTACCGCAGCGCAGGCGAGCGTGCCGCCGCGCCGCAGGCGGGCCGGCAGCGCAACGAACCGGCCGAGCTGCCGCGCATAGGCGCCACGCTGGCGGCGCTGCGCGGCTGGAGCCTCGAGCACACGGCGGCCGTGACCAGCGCCAACGCCTGCGCGGCTTTGCCCAGGCTGGCTGCGCTGCGGTGAGCGTGCCGACCGCCGGAGCGGGTGCGCGCCTGCCTCGCCGGCAGGGCCTGGCGCCGGTGATCGCGCCCGACGCGCGCATCGTCGTGCTCGGCAGTTTCCCCGGCGAGGCCTCGCTGCGTGCGCGGCAGTACTACGGCCATCCGCGCAACCAGTTCTGGGCGCTGCTGGGCGCGATCTGGGGCGTCGATCTGGTCGGTCTGCGCTACGCCGAGCGGCTGGCCGAGCTGCGCCGCCGGCGCCTCGGGCTGTGGGACCTGTATGCGAGCTGCCGGCGCGCGGGCAGCCTGGATGCGGCGATCGAGGCCGCCCGGGTGAACGACCTGGCGCGCCTGCAGCGGCTCGCGCCCGGCCTGCGGCTCGTGGCACACAACGGCGGCGAGTCGGCGCGTGCGCTCGGGCGCGTGCGTGCGCTCGGCCTCGAGGCCGTGCGGCTGCCTTCCAGCAGTCCGGCCAACGCAAGCTGGAGCTTCGAGCGCAAGCTCGACGCCTGGCGCGTCGCGCTGCAACGGGCGGGCGCATGAAGCCGGCCGCGCGCAGCCCGGCGCCGCTGCCGCCGGTCTCGATCTCCGAGCACGACGGCGTGCGCTGCCTGCACCTGGGCTCGGTCTGGGTGCAGGGGGCGATGCGCATCGCGGCGCCGCAGCGCGTCGAGCTCGAATACGTGCAGCGCATGCTCGCGGCCTTGCTCTGGCTGCCCGGCGAGTCGCTCGGCCAGGGGCTGGCGGTGCAGCTCGGGCTGGGTGCCGGCGCGCTCACGCGCTTTTGCGCGCGCCAGCTGCGCATGGCCTGCACCGTGGTCGAGCTCAACCCGCAGGTGGTGGCGGCCAACGCGGCCAAGTTCCACCTGCCGCGCGAGGCCGAGGTGGTGCTCGGCGACGCCGCCGACTGGCTGGCGCAGGCGCAGGCGGCGAGCGTGCGCCTGCTGCATGTCGACCTGTACGACGCGCAGGCGGCGGCACCCGTGCTCGACAGCCTGGACTTCTACCGCGCCTGCCGCCGCGTGCTCGAGCCCGGCGGCGTGATGGCGGTGAACCTGTTCGGGCGCGCTTCCAGCTTCGAAGCGAGCAGCCGGCGCATCGCCGCGGCCTTCGGCGCCGCCCAGGTATGGCGGCTGCGGCCCACGCGCGAGGGCAACAGCGTGGTCGTGGCCGGCCGCGGCGTGGTCTTGCCGGAGCGCGAGGTGCTGCAGGCGCGTGCCGCGCTGCTCGAACAGCGCTTCGGCCGCCTCGGGCTGCCGGCACGCAAGTGGCTGCGCATGTTGCGGCCCTTGCAGGCCGGGCCGGCGGCATCGGCGGGCGCCTGAGACGGAGGCCTCTTCGCGCATGCGGCGCCGCTGAGGGATCGGACCGCGCCGACCGGGCCGACCGGGCCGACCGGGACGACAGCGCCTGAACTCGGGGTGTCCGGCAGCCCTGTTCCGCGCCTGCACCGCGGCGCACCTGCGGAGAATCGCCCGATGAGCTCGGCCACCTGCAGCGCGCCGCGACCGGCATCCGCGGCCCCCCGCAACGCCGCCGCGACGCCGCGCCCGGCGGGCCGGCTCGCCTGGCCGCAGTTGCTGCAGTGGCTGCAGGAGGACGGCTGGGTCGGCGCGGAGGACGCCGCGCGCGTGCGCCGGCGCTTCGGTGCCGGCGACTCGAGCCTGCATCCGCTGGTGCGCCTGGGCGGTGCCGGGCTGCTGCGCGCCGGCGCGGGCACGCCGCTCGACGTCGAGGCGCTCACCGCCTGGCTGGCGGCGCGCATCGGCATGCCTTATCTGCGCATCGACCCGCTGCGCGTCGAGGTCGGCCGCGTGGCCGAGGTGATGAGCGTGCAGTACGCGCAGTTGCGCGCCGCGCTGCCCGTCGCGCTGGGCGCGAGCGAGGTCACGATCGCCACCGCCGAACCGTTCGACCTCGGCTGGGTGAGCGAGATCGAGGCGCACACGCGGCGCAGCGTCAAGCTGGTGCTGGCCAGCCCGCAGGAGCTGCGCCGCTACACGACCGAGTTCTACGCCCTGGCCAGGAGCGTGCGTGCGGCGGTCAAGACGGGCGAGGTGGCGACGAGCGCCAGCTTCGAGCAGCTGGTGGAACTGGGCCGCAGCAACCGCCAGCTCGACGCCAACGACCAGGGCGTGGTGCAGGTCGTCGACTGGCTGTGGCAGTACGCCTTCGAGCAGCGCGCGAGCGACATCCACCTCGAGCCGCGGCGCGACATCGGAGCCATCCGCTTTCGCATCGACGGCGTGCTGCACACCGTGTACCAGGTGCCGCTGGGCGTGCTGGCGGCGATGACCTCGCGCATCAAGCTGCTGGGCCGCATGGACGTCGTCGAAAAGCGCCGCCCGCTCGACGGCCGCATCAAGACCGTGCGTCCGGCCGGCGAGGGCGGCGGCGAGGTTGAGATGCGCCTGTCGACGCTGCCCACCGCCTTTGGCGAGAAGATGGTGATGCGCATCTTCGACCCCGAGGCGGCGGTGAAGAGCCTGGAGGCGCTGGGCTTCGGCGCGCACGAGGCCGGCGGCTGGCAGGAACTGATCCGGCAGCCGCACGGCATCGTGCTCGTCACCGGGCCCACCGGCAGCGGCAAGACGACGACGCTGTACAGCACCTTGAAGCGCCTGGCCACCGACGAGGTGAATGTCTGCACGATCGAGGACCCGATCGAGATGATCGAACCCGCGTTCAACCAGACCCAGGTGCAGCCGGCGCTCGACATGGGCTTCGCCGAGGGCCTGCGCGCGCTGATGCGGCAGGATCCGGACATCATCATGGTGGGCGAGATCCGCGACCTCGCGACGGCCGAGATGGCGATCCAGGCCGCGCTCACCGGCCACCTCGTGTTCAGCACGCTGCACACGAACGACGCGGTGGGCGCGATCACGCGGCTGGCCGACCTCGGCGTGCCCGGTTACCTCATCAGCGCCACCGTGATCGGCGTGCTCGCGCAGCGCCTGGCGCGCACGCTGTGCCCGGCGTGCAAGACGCGCGACGAGGCGACCACGCGCGCCACGCTCGACGAACTCGTCGCGCCCTGGCGGCTGGCCGGCGGCGTGCGGCCGTACAAGCCGGTGGGCTGCCTCGAGTGCCGCCACACCGGCTATCGCGGCCGTGCCGGCCTGTACGAGCTGTTCCTGATGCGCGAGGCTGCGCGCCAGGCGATCCACCCCGCGCTCGACGCCGCCGCGCTGCGCCGCCAGGCGGTCAAGGACGGCATGCGGCCGCTGCGTCTGGCCGGCGCGATGAAGGTGGCCGAGGGCCACACCACCGTCGACGAAGTGCTGCGCGCCACACCCGCCCTGGACGCGTGCTGCTGAGCGCGCGCACGGCATGCGCTGCGCCGCGGCGCCGCGGCGCCGCGACGCACGCGGCCGCTGGTCCATACGTAGAAACCGCAGCGGGTGCCCCCGACCGGCCCCCTAGAATCCTGTCGCCAAACTGGCGCAGCGGGGAGCGGTTTTCGTGAAGATCAAGAGCGAGAAGGACTTCTGGTCCGGGCTCATGTTCATCGTCGTCGGCATCGTGTTCGCCGTCGGCGCGCTGAACTACAGCTTCGGCAGCTCGGCGCGACCCGGGCCCGGCTACTTCCCGTTCGGGCTCGGCGTACTGCTGGCGATCCTGGGCGGCGTCGTACTGTTCGGCGCGCTCAACATCGAAACCGACAGCGGCGAGAAGATCGGCGCCTGGGCCTTCAGGCCGCTGGTGTGGATCAACCTCTCGGTGGGTCTGTTCGGGCTGGCGCTGCCGTACCTCGGCATGTTCATCGCGCTGCCGATCCTCGTCGTCGTCTCGGCGATGGCCGGCGACGAATTCCACTGGAAGGATGCCGCCGTCAACGCCGTCGTGCTGACGGCCGGTTGCTGGGCGGTCTTCAGCTGGGCGCTGAACCTGACGATCCCGCTCTGGCCCTCCTTCGTCCGCTGAGGAGGCGCCGATGACTGATCTGCTCCAGAACCTGGCGCTCGGTTTCGGCGTCGCCTTCACGCTGCAGAACCTGCTCTACGCCTTCATGGGCGCGGTGCTGGGCACGCTGATCGGCGTGCTGCCCGGCCTCGGGCCGGTAGCCACCATCGCGATGCTGCTGCCGTCGATCTACTCGCTCGACGCGACGCCGGCGCTCATCATGCTGGCCGGCATTTACTACGGCGCGCAGTACGGCGGCTCGACGACCGCCATCCTGATCAACGTGCCGGGCGAGTCGAGCTCGGTCGTCACCGCCATCGACGGCTACAAGATGGCGCGCGCCGGGCGCGCCGGCCCCGCGCTGGCGGCGGCCGGCATCGGCTCGTTCATCGCCGGCTGCGTCGGCACGGTGATCATCGCCGCCTTCGCGCCGCCGCTCACCGAGCTGGCCTTCAAGTTCGGTCCGGCCGAGTACTTCTCGCTGATGGTGCTGGGTCTCATCGGTGCCGTCGTGCTGGCCTCGGGCTCGCTCGTCAAGGCGATCGCGATGATCCTGCTCGGCCTGCTGCTCGGGCAGGTCAACACCGACGTCATCTCGGGCGTTCCGCGCTACAGCTTCGACGTCCCGGAGCTCACCGACGGCATCGGCTTCGTCGGCATCGCGATGGGGGTGTTCGGCTTCGGCGAGATCATCGCCAACCTGGCCATGCCGGCCGAGCACCGCGAGGTGTTCACCAAGGACGTCAAGGGCCTGTGGCCGACGGCCGAGGACTTCAAGCAGGCCCTGCCTGCGATGCTGCGCGGCACGGCGCTCGGTTCGCTGCTCGGCGTGCTGCCCGGCGGCGGCGCGCTGCTCGCCTCGTTCGCCTCGTACACGCTCGAGAAGAAGACGCCGGGCCGGCCCGGCGAGATCCCGTTCGGCCAGGGCAACATCCGCGGCGTGGCCGGCCCCGAGAGCGCCAACAACGCCGGCGCGCAGACCTCGTTCATCCCGATGCTCACGCTCGGCATCCCGCCCAACGCGGTGATGGCGCTGATGGTGGGCGCGATGACGATCAAGGGCATCCAGCCCGGCCCGCAGGTGATGACCAGCAACCCGCAGCTGTTCTGGGGCCTGATCGCCAGCATGTGGGTCGGCAACCTGATGCTGATCGTGCTCAACCTGCCGCTGATCGGAATCTGGATCAAGCTGCTCACGGTGCCGTACCGCTTCCTGTTCCCGGCCATCATCGTCTTCTGCGCGATCGGCCTGTACACGCTCAACAACTCGAGCTTCGACGTCTACATCGGCGCCTTCTTCGGCCTCGTCGGCTACGCCTTCTACAAGCTCGGCTGCGAGCCCGCGCCGCTGCTGCTGGGCTTCATCCTCGGGCCGATGATGGAGGAGAACCTGCGCCGCGCGCTGCTGCTGTCGCGCGGCGACTGGACGACCTTCGTCACGCGGCCGCTGTCGGCCGGGCTGCTGCTGGGCGCGCTGGCGATGGTGGTGGTGGTGACGCTGCCGGCGATGCGCAGGAAGCGCGAAGAGGCGTTCCAGGAGGAGTAGGCCGGCGCGCCGGGTCCGGGCTCGAACCGGCACGATCGGGACGCCCGCGCGGCCGCAGCGGTCCGATCAGTCCGCGCGCGCGGGCGAGCGGCCGCGCGGCTCCAGCACCGTGGCGCGGTGCAGCAGCTCGGTCGGCGCGCCGTCGTTGAGCAAGGTCTCCTTGAACAGCGACGGCCGGAACGACTGCGCCAGGGCCGCCGGCGCGTCCGATGCCCAGATCGCGATCGCGCGCGCGCTCATCGGCCTGGCGAAGAGGTAGCCCTGCAGCTCGTTGCAGCCCAGGCGCACGAGCAGATCGCGCTGCGCCTCGTTCTCGACGCCCTCGGCGACCACCTTCAGGTTCAGCGCGCGCGCCAGCTGGACCACCGCGCGCACGATCGCGCGCGCCGCCTCGCTGGCCTCGATGTCGGTGACGAAGCTGCGGTCGATCTTCAGCTCCTGCGCCGGCAGCCGGCGCAGCGCCGCCAGGCTCGAGTGTCCGGTGCCGAAGTCGTCGATCGAGACGTGCACGCCGATCTTCGCCAGCCGGGCGAAGGCGCGTCGCGTGACCACGGTGTCTTCCATCGCGACCGACTCGGTGATCTCGCAGGTGAAGCGGCCGGGCTGCAGGCCGTATTGCCTGAGCCCCTTGTCCAGCTTCACGGCGAAGTCGTCCTGGCGCATCTGGAAGCCCGAGACGTTGATCGCCACGCGCATGCGCAGGCCGGCCTTGCGCCACACCGCCGCCTGGCCGAGCGCCGACTCGAGCACCCAGTTGCCGATCGGTTCGATCAGACCGTGCCGCTCGGCGATCGGGATGAAGCGCAGCGGGCTGACGAGGCCGAGCGTCGGGTGGCGCCAGCGCAGCAGCGCCTCGACCGCGGTGACCTGCAGGCTGGCGGCGTCGATCTTCGGCTGGTACACGAGCTCGAGCTCGCGCCGGGCGACGGCCTGGCGCAGTTCGCGCGCGATGGCCGCCTCTTCGCGCTGCTGCGCCTCGATCTGCGGGTCGAACAGCGCGTGCGTGCCGCCGCCGCTGCGCCGGGCCGCGCGCATCGCGGCCGCGGCATGGGACAGCAGTCCCGCGCCGCTGCCGTGCTCGGGCGCCACGGCGATGCCGATCGAGACGCCGACCGTGACCTGGCCCGGGCCCGCCGCGAGCGGTTCGGCGAAGGCCTCGATCAGACGCTGCGCCAGCGCCTGGGCCGCCTCGGGCGGCGCGGCCAGGGCGACGGCGAACTCGTCGCCGTCGATGCGCGCCAGCGGCGCCGCGGTCCCGCATTGCCCGCGCAACCGTTGCGCGGCGGCGTGCAGCACTTGGTCGCCGAAGGCTCGGCCGTGACGGTCGTTGACGAGCCGCAAGTCGTCCAACCCCACGCTCAGCAGGCACAGCGCGCGGCCCGCGCTTGCCGCAGCGGCCGCCTGTTCGGTGAGGGTGGCCAGGAAGCGCTCGCGTTCCACCACGGCGGCGACGGCGGTGGCGGTCGGCGGGCCCTGCGCCGCAGCGGCACCCGGGCGCGTTCGCTGCCCGCGTCGTGCCGCCCAGGCGCCGACGGCCGCGCCGGCCGCCGGCAGCGCGAGGAGGGCGGCCAGCGTCGCCGGATCACGCAGCAAGTCGGTCAGCATGGCATCGGTTGCGGGGTCGGGTGCGGGCGCAACGGCAGACGCCCCAGGGCCGGGCGCGGCACCGGGGCAGCCCTGTGCATCGCTCCTTATCGGCCGCCGCGCCGGCAACTTGATGCGGCGCGGACCGCGCGGCCGGCGCGCCGATGCCAACGGCCGGGCTTGGCCAGCGGGCGCGGCGCGCCCGCCGCAGCCGACAATGCGGCCGATGAAGCTCCCTGCAGCGCTGGCGCCGCTCGAAGGCGCGGTCTTCCGCGGGCTGTGGCTGGCCTGGCTGGCGGCCAACCTGACGATGGGGATGAACGACATCGCCGCGGCCTGGCTGATGACCTCGCTCACGCCCAGCCCGGCGATGGTGGCGCTGGTGTCGACCGCGAGCACGCTGCCGATGTTCGTGCTCGGGCTGCCCAGCGGTGCCCTGGCCGACATCGTCGACCGCCGGCGCTACTTCGCGGCCACCCAGCTGTGGGTGTCGCTCGTGGCCGCGCTGCTGGCGCTGCTCGCGCTCAGCGGCCAGCTCACGGCGCCGCTGCTGCTGCTGCTGACTTTCGCCAACGGCATCGGCCTGGCGATGCGGCTGCCGGTGTTCGCGGCCATCATTCCGCAGGTCGTGCCGCGCGCGCAGCTCGCGCCGGCGCTGGCGCTCAACAGCGTGGCGATGAACCTCTCGCGCGTCGTCGGCCCGATGTTCGCCGGCGTGCTGCTCGCCGGCCTGGGCACCGCGGCGGTGTTCGTGTGCAACGTCGTGCTGGCCGCGGTGGCCGTGGTGCTGATCCTGCGCTGGCGTTGCGAGCCGCAGGCGAGCACGCTGCCCGGCGAGCGCTTCGTCGGCGCGATGCGCGCCGGCGTCGTCTTCACGCTGCAGTCGCGGCGGCTGCGCGCGGTGCTGCTGCGCGCCTTCCTGTTCTTCCTGCAGACGGCCGCGCTGACCTCGCTGCTGCCGCTCGTCGCACGCCAGCTGCACGGCGGCGGCCCCGGCACCTTCACCGTGATGCTGTCGTGCATGGGCGTCGGCGCGATCGTCGCCGCGTTCGTGTTTCCGCGCTGGCACGCGCGCTTCACGCGCGACGGCTTCGTCGACGCCGGCACGCTCGCCGCGGCGCTGCTGTCGAGCCTCATCGTCGCCGTGCCCGAGCTGTGGCTGGCGCTGCCGGCGATGGTGGCCATCGGCGTGGCCTGGCTGTCGGTGATCAACTCGCTCACGGTGTCGGCGCAACTCGTGATGCCCGACTGGGTGCGCGCGCGCGGCATGAGCATCTACCAGATGGCGCTGATGGGCGGTGCCGCGGCCGGCTCGCTGCTGTGGGGACAGATGGCCGGCTTCACGAGCGTGCGCACGGCGATCTGGACCGCCGCCGCCCTGGGCGTGCTGGCGTTGCCGGCCCTGCGCCGGCTCAGGATCGGCGGCGGGGCCGAGCCCGACTACAGCCCGGCGATCGCACAGCCGCCGCCGGCCCCGGCGATCGCGATCGCGCCCGACGAAGGGCCGGTGATGGTGACCGTCGAGTACCAGATCGACCCGCAGCGCGCCGCAGCCTTCGCGCAGGTGATGGAGCGCACGCGCGCCGCGCGCCTGCGCCAGGGCGCCCTGTCCTGGGGGCTGTTCCGCGACGTGGCGGTGCCGGGGCGCTGCGTCGAGTACTTCATCGACGAGAACTGGGTCGAGCACCAGCGCCGGCTGGCCCGCTTCAGCGCCTTCGACTTCGAACTGCGCCAGCAGCGCCTGGCCTTCCACCGCGGCGCCGAGCCGCCGCTGGTGCGGCGCTATGTCGCGGGTGCCGAGGGCGAGGCCGGCGCGACGCTCGCATGAAACCGTCAAGAGCCGGGGCGCCGCGCGTGGTGCGGCCCGCTGCGCATCAACGCGGCGGCGCGCCGACGACGCCGAACTCGACCGGCGTCTTCACGTAGCAGAGGTTGGCCTGCTCGCGCTCGAGCAGCGCGAACAACCGCTCGCACTGCGCCGCGTCGAGCGTCATCGTCACTTCCACGGGCTGGTCGGCCAGCTCGAAGAAATGCGCCGAGTGCAGGCGCCCGTTGCGGCCGATGCCCTCGATGCCGGCGCTCAGCGTGGCGCCCCGGATGCCCTGCGCCCTGGCCGTCTCCAGCAGCCAGTGCCCCATCGATTGACGGCCGTGGTGGCGGCCCTCGACGGTGAAGAACGTGAGCTGGAATCCGTTCATCGTCAGGCTCTCAGCCCAGGCGCAGGCCGCGCAGCAGCGTGACGGTGCCGATGCCCAGCAGCGTCAGCGCGAGGCTGCCCGCCACGTGCACGGCCACGGTGGCGAGCGCCCAGCCCGGGCGGCCGTCCAGCAACTGCTGCACGACCTCGGCCGAGAAGGTGGAGAAGGTGGTGAGCCCGCCCAGGAAGCCGGTGACGACGAACAGGCGCCACTCGGGCGGCAGCGTCGGCTGCGTGGCCAACAACGCCATCGCGACGCCGATCAGGTAGCCGCCGACGAGGTTGGCGGCCAACGTGCCGGCCGGAAGTGCCGGCCACAGCGCGTTGAGCTGGTTGCCGAGCACCCAGCGCAGCCAGGCGCCGAGCGCCGCTCCGATGCCGATGGCGACGATGGGGAGCACGCGCGTCCTTTCGTGCGAGATGAACCGGCGCACGCGCCGGCCTGCGCGTCCTGCGAGGGACGGACCGCAGGCATCGTCGGCCGGCCGCCGCTGCCGGTGCTTGCGGCAGGAAGGCCATCTCCGCGCGGGCAATGTAGCACGCGGCGCCGACGGCGCCCGTTCACGCCGGCGGCCGCGGCGAAGTGTGCCCGCATGCCGGCTCGGGCGGCGCGGCGCGGCCATACTCCGACCGTCGCCTTTGCCACGGAGCCCTGCATGAGCCACGCCTTCGACTGGAACGCCGGCTACGCCAGCCGCCGGCTGCCCGTCTTCGCACGCAACGTCGTCGCCACCTCGCATCCCTGGGCCGCGCAGGCGGGCCTGGCGATGCTGCAGCGGGGCGGCAATGCCGTCGACGCCGCCATCGCCGCCGCCGCCGCGATGACCATCGTCGAGCCCTGCAGCAACGGCCTGGGCTCGGACGCCTTCTGCATCCTCTGGGACGGCGAGCGGCTGCAGGGCCTGAACGCGAGCGGCTGTGCGCCGGCGGCGTGGACGCCCGAGTACTTCGAGCGCAAGTACGGTTCGAACTGCCAGTCGCCGCCCAAGCGCGGCTGGGATTCGGTCACCGTGCCCGGCGCGGTGGCGGCCTGGGCCGCGCTGCACGAGCGCTGCGGCGCGCTGCCCTTTGCCGACTTGCTGGCGCCGGCGATCACGATCGCCGAGCGCGGCTATGCCGTGCCGGTGGTGGTGCAGCAGAAATGGGCCAACGCCGCCTCGCTGGCCGAGATCACCGCGCAGCCCGGCTTCGCCGAGGCCTTCCTGCCGCGCGGCCGGGCGCCGGCGGTCGGCGAGCGCTTCGCCTTCCCGGACGCGGCGCGTACGCTGCGCCTCATCGCCCAGACGCGCGGCGAGGCTTTCTACCGCGGCGAGGTGGCCGAGGCCGCCGCCGCGCACGCGCGCGCGCACGGCGGCGCGATGACGGCGGCCGACTTCGCCGCCTACCGCCCCGAGTGGGTCGAGCCGATCGGCCAGGACTACCGCGGCCACCGGCTGCACGAGATCCCGCCCAACGGCCAGGGCATCGCGGCGTTGATCGCGCTGGGCATCCTCGAGCAGTTCGACCTCGCCTCGCTGCCGGTCGACGGCGTGGCCAGCCAGCACCTGCAGATCGAGGCGATGAAGCTCGCCTTCGCCGATGTCTACCGCCATGTCGGCGAGCCGCGCGCGATGAAGCTGAGCGTCGCGCAGATGCTCGATCCGGCCTATCTGGCCGCGCGCGCCAGGTTGATCGACCCCGGGCGTGCGCAGGACTTCGGCCCCGGCCACCTGCCGCAGGGCGGCACGATCTACCTTACGGCGGCCGACGAGCGCGGCATGATGGTCAGCTTCATCCAGAGCAACTACATGGGCTTCGGCTCGGGCGTGGTCGTGCCCGGCTACGGCCTGAGCCTGCAGAACCGCGGCCACGGCTTCACCCTCGACGCCGCGCGCGCCAACGTCGTCGGCCCGGGCAAGCGGCCCTTCCACACCATCATCCCGGCCTTCCTGAGCAAGGACGGGCGGCCGCTGATGAGCTACGGCGTGATGGGCGGCGACATGCAGCCGCAGGGCCATCTGCAGACGCTGGTGCGCATGCTCGACTACGGCCAGCATCCGCAGGCGGCCTGCGACGCGCCGCGCTGGCGGTACTACGGCGGCATCGTCAACGCCGAGGACGGCTTCGATGCGGCCACCGCGCAGGGCCTGCGCGATCTGGGCCACCGCGTCGAGTCTTTCGCCGACAGCTACCAGGACTACGGCGCAGGCCAGTTCATCTGGCGGCTGGGCGACCCGGCGGTGGAGGGCTATGCGGCGGCGAGCGATCCGCGCCGCGACGGGCAGGCGGCGGGCTGGTGATCGCTCGCGTGCAGCGGCGGCTTCATGCGGCTTCGCATCCAATGCGCTGACGGCCTTGCTTCGGCTCGCCGTGCAGCCGCGCTGTCTCGGGCTGCGCGCGTTGTCGACGCATCGAATGCGAAACCCTGTCAGGGCGCGCCGCGACGCTCGGGCAGCGGACTCATCTGGCGCAGCAGTTCGTCGGCCGATTCGGTGCTGGCGGCGGGCGCGAGCCGTTCGGGTGCCGTGCGCAGCCAGTGCGTGAGGCCGGGCCAGGCCAGCACCACGGCGAGCACGGCCGCCAGCGCCAGCAGATAGGGTGCGACGGCCGGCGCGAGCCGGCGCGCCGACACCCGCGCGGCGCCGGCCGCCGCGTCCGGCGCCACCAGCGCGCGCGCCAGCACCACGGCGTAGCCCCAGGGCGGCAGCAGGAAGCCGGCCTGCAGCACGAGCAGCGCGAGGCAGGCCACCCAGGCGGCGTCGGGCACGAGCACGAGCAGCGGCGGCATCACCAGCGGCACGACGACGAAGACGATCTCGAAGGCGTCGAGCACGAAGGCCAGCGCCAGCATCGAGCCGAGCACCGCGGCGAGCGCGAGCGCCGGCGTGTCCTTCAGCGCCTCGAGTCCGCGTGCCACCAGCAGGTCGCAGCCGCTGGCGCGCAGCACCAGGCTCAACGTCGTCGCGGCCAGCAGCAGCGCGAACAGCGCGCCGGTGAGCGACAGCGCGTCGTCGAGCACGCGCGCGAGGCCGCCGCGGCGCAGGCCGCCCGAGGCCCAGGCGTAGGCGAAGAGCGCGACGGCGGCGGCGGCTGCCGCCTCGACCGCGCGCACCCAGCCCAGGCCGACGAGGGTGAGCAGAACAGCCACGGCAAGCGGGGCGACGACGCCCGGCGCGCGCACGCGCGCCGGGGCCTGGCCGGCCGACGTGTCGGCGCGGCGCGCGCTCCACAGCGCGGCGGCGGCCCAGGCCAGCGCGAGCAGCGCCGCCACCGGCGCGCCGGCCTGCACCAGGTCCTGCGTGTTGATGACGCGCACGCCCTGCGTGCCGGCCAGCTGCAGCGCCTCGGTGTGGGCGCGCAGCATCGCGTCGCCCAGCAGCAGCAGCACCAGCGAAGGCGGCACGATGGCACCGAGCGTGGCTGCGGCCGCCGTCAGCGCCACCGTCTGCGGCAGCGCCAGCCCGGCGGCGCGCCAGCGCGGCGCCGCGGTGTGGGCCAGCATGCTGGCGCAGGCGCCGACCGAGCCGTTCATCGGCGCGGCCAGCGCGCCGAGCGCATAGCCGCCCAGGACTTCGGCCGGCGCGGCGCGCAGCCCGAGACGCCGGCCGAGCGCGCTGCCGGCGTCGATCACGGCGCCGGCGACGTCGAGCTCGCGCAGCAGCGCGCCCACCAGCGCATACAAGGCGACCGCCTGCAGCAAGTCGTGCTCGAGCAGGCCGACCACGCGTGCCGGCAGCGCCTGCAGCAGCGCGGCATCGAGCGCACCGAAGGCCAGGCCGACCGCGGCGGTGAGGCAGGAGACGAGCAGCAGCACCGCGTACGAGGCCCAGCCGGTGGTGGCCATCGCCACCAGGCCGAGTGCGAGCATCGCGAGGGCGAACCAGGCCATGCGGATGCGATGCGTCAGCGGTGCGTCAGCGGTGCGTCAGCGGTGCGTCAGCGCGTCGGCGCGTCGGCGCGTCGCCGTGCCGGCGCATCAGCGCAGCGGCATGCGCAGGCCGCGCAGGCATTGCAGCGCCAGCAGTGCGCCCAGCAGCAGCATCGCCGCCTTGATGAGGAAGTAGCCTGGATTGAAGGTCTCCGGGAATCCCTCGAGCGCGCGCAGCGCCTGCCACACCGGCGCCGCCGATGTGACGAGCAGCCACAGACACCAGGGCAGCGGTGCCAGCGCGTCGCCCACGCGGCGCCAGCGCGCGCGCTGCAGGGCTTCGGGGTGGGCCGCGATGTGCGCGCCGCGCGCGCTGGCGTAGGGCACGGCGAAGGCGACGTAGAGCGCGAACAGGATCTGCGCCACGTCGTTGGCCAGCAGCGAGCCGGCGCCGACCAAGTCGCGCAGCGGCCACTGCGCGAACAGCAGCAGGCCGACGCCGAGGGCGAGGAAGGAGGCGGCGCGATACAAGCGGAGCGCGCCGCGCGCGAAGGCAGCGCGCGGCGCGATTCGATTCTGGCATGCAGGGCCGCATGCACGCGGCGCGCGTCGATATAGTCCGACCGCCCCATGAGCGCCGTCATGCCCAAGCCCCCGCAGACCTGGCATGGCCTGGCGCTCGCGGCCGTGGGCGCGTTCGCCTTCTCGGGCAAGGCCATCATCGTCAAGCTGGCCTACCGCTACGGGGTCGACGCGGTGACGCTGATCATGTACCGCATGCTGTTCGCGCTGCCGATGTTCGTGCTGCTGGCCTGGTGGTCCGGGCGCGGGCGCCCGCGGCTCGCGGCGCGCGACTGGGGCATCGTCTTCGGGCTGGGCTTCAGCGGCTACTACCTCGCGAGCTTTCTCGACTTCGCCGGGCTGCAGTACATCACCGCCGGCCTCGAGCGGCTGATCCTGTACCTGAACCCGACGCTGGTGCTGCTGCTGGGCGTGTGGCGCTTCGGGCAGAAGGTGCATGCGCGCCAGCTCGCGGCGATGGCGCTGAGCTACCTGGGCATCGTGCTCGTGTTCGGCCACGAAGCGCGCCTGACCGGCGCCGACGTCGCGCTCGGCGCGCTGCTGGTACTCGCCAGCGCCGTGAGCTACGCGGCCTATCTCGTCTACAGCGGCCAGGTGGTGGCGCGCATCGGCTCGCTGCGCCTCACCGGGCTGGCCTCGTCGGCCGCCAGCGCCCTGTGCATCGCGCAGTTCCTGCTGCTGCGCCCGCTGGCGGCGGCGGCGGTGGCGCCGGAGGTGCTCTGGCTGTCGCTCGCCAACGCCGTGCTCTGCACCTTCGTGCCGGTGCTGCTCGTGATGATGGCCATCGAGCGCATCGGCGCGACGCTGGTGGCGCAGACCGGGATGATCGGCCCGGTGGCCACGATCGCGATGGGCGTCGCGATCCTCGGCGAGCCGCTCAATGGCTGGATCTTCGCCGGCACCGCGCTCGTCATCGCCGGCGTCTGGCTGCTCGCGCGCGCGCCGGCGCTGCCGCGCTAGCATCGTTGCAGCAGCAGCACGAAAGGCGCGCACATGGATCTGGGCATCGCAGGCAGATGGGCGCTCGTGTGCGCCGCGAGCAAGGGCCTGGGCCGCAGCTGCGCGGCGGCGCTGGTGCGCGAAGGCGTCCACGTCGTCGTCACGGCGCGTGGCGCCGAGGCGCTCGAGACCGCCGCGGCCGAGCTGCGCGCGGCCAATCCGGCGGCGCAGGTGCGTGCTGCGGCCGGCGACATCGCCACCGAGGCCGGCCGCGCCGCCGCGCTCGCCGCCTGCCCGCAGGTGGACATCCTGGTCAACAACGCCGGCGGCCCGCCGGCGGGCGACTTCCGCGACTGGAGCCGTGCCGCCTGGATCGCCGCGCTCGAGGCCAACATGCTCGCGCCGATCGAGCTGATCAAGGCCACCGTCGACGCCATGGCCGAGCGCGGCTTCGGCCGCATCGTCAACATCACGTCGGCGGCGGTGAAGATGCCGATCGACGTGCTGGGTCTGTCCAACGGCGCGCGCGCCGGGCTGACCGGCTTCGTCGCCGGCCTGGCGCGGCAGCCGCGCCTGGCGTCGCGCAACGTGACGATCAACAACCTGCTGCCGGGGCCCTTCGACACCGAGCGCCTGCGCCAGACCATCATCGCCGGCGCCCAGCGCAGCGGCCAGAGTTTCGAGGCCGCCTGGGCCGCGCGCATGCAGGCCAACCCGACGCGCCGCTATGGCCGCCCCGACGAGCTGGGTGCACTGTGCGCCTTCGTGTGCAGCGCCCACGCCGGCTACATGACGGGCCAGAACCTGCTGCTCGACGGCGGCAGCTATCCCGGCACGCTGTAGCAGGCGGCGCGGGCGTCGGCGGCTCCCACGCGCCGCCCGCCGGTGCTCAGGCGCGCACCGCCCTGGCGCGCATTCCGAGCACGATGCCGCCGACGATGAGCACGAAGGCGAGCGCGTGGTGCCGCTGCGGCGCCTGCCCGAGCACCAGCGCCGACAGCAGCGCGGCAAAGAGCGGCGTGAGGTTGCTGAAGAACGCGGCCAGCGCCGGCCCGCCCTCGGCCACGCCGACGCCCCAGCAGCGATAGGCGACGAGCGAGGCGCCGAGCGTGACATAGACCAGCGCCGCGCCCACGCCCCAGCTCCAGCGGATCGGCGCCGCGCCGGCGAGCTGCTCGCCGGCCGCGAGCAGGCCGCTCGCGGCCAGGCCGAACACGATCTGCACGAGCAGGATCTCGGCCCAGCCCCAGGGCGGCCGCTCGCTGCCGCGCATGTGCGCCGGCGGGCGCACCAGCAGCCAGCTGTAGAAGGCCCAGCCGACGACGGCCGCCAGCATGAAGAGGTCGCCCGGCACGAACTGCACCGCGAGCAGCGTGGCGAGCGAGCCGCGCGCGATGACGACGGCCACGCCGACGACGCCGAGCAGCGCGCCCGTCAGTTGCCCGCGCGTCGGCCGCTCGCCGTGCAGCAGCATCCCGACCGCCAGCATCCACACCGGCAGGCTCGACGCCACCAGCGTCACGTTGATCGGCGTCGAGGTCACCAGCGCCAGGTACTGCAGCGAGTTGTACAGACCGACGCCGAGCACTCCCAGCGCCAGCAGGTAGGGCCAGCGGCGCACGAGCGCGCCGGGCGGCCGCAGCCCGCGCCAGCCCAGAGGCAGCAGCATGAGGCCGGTGATCAGCCAGCGGATGAAGTTCAGCGTGAGCGGCGGCACCTGACCCACCATCAGGCGGCCGACCACCGCGTTGCCCGCCCACAGCAGCGGCGGCAGCGTCAGCAGCAGGGCCAGGCGCGGCGTGATCCTCATGACTTCGGGGCTTCGGGGCGTCCAGGCCTCTTGCGATCACGGCCTCAGGGCGGCTCGGGCGCGCCGCAGTTCCAGCACAGCTCGAACGGCCCGTCGACGATCTCGTGGCAGCGTGGGCAGGCCCATCGCCGCTCGGGCCGGCGCTGGGCGTTGTCCCGATAGCTGTTGAACGATAGCCCGGCGGCGGCTCCAATTTGGCGATGTTACGCGGCGACTTGTGGATCGCGCATTTCGGCGGCTTGGAGTTTTTCCGCGTGCGAATTCAATGCGGCAACCAAGGCTTTCATGTCCTTGTGCCCACGCAGCTTTCGGAACCGGCCCTTGGCATCGTGCAGCGCGCTGGCAACCCAGCGCTGGGCCATGCTGGCGTCCTTCCAGCGCTTGACGTTGCGCGTGTAGCGCGCGATCGAGCCGTTGAGGTTCTCGATCGGGTTGGTGGTGCGCAGCGTGCGGTACAGCGCCCCCGTGATGCCCAGAGCCTGCACCGTCAGCGTCTCCGCCAGGCCTTCGCGCAGGCTGGCCGCCGCGCCTGGGTGCTGGGCCTGCAGCGAGTTGGCCAGTGCCTGCAATCGCTTGGCCGCCAGCGTCGCGTCGTGGCCGTCCCAGGCCTGGCGCATCGCCTTGCTGGTGCCCTGTTGCATCGTCTCGGGCAGGTGCTCGAGGACGTTGCGGCGCTTGTGCTCCTGGCAGCGCTGCACCAGCGCCAGGCGACCGAAGCACTCCATGATGCCGCGTCGCAGCGCCTTGCCCCCGTCGACCACCCACAGCCTGGCACGGTCGGCCTGCAGGCCCCGCTCGATCAGATCCGACAGCAGCGCCTTGACCACGCGCGCGTTCTCGCTGGAGCCCTCGCGCAACCCCAGCACATGCTTGTTGCCCTGGGCGTCGATGCCCAGCGCAACGAGGATGACGCTGTCGGCCAGGTGGATGCCGTCGATCATCACTACCGGCAAATCCAGCCCGGCGATGGAACGCGACAGCCATTCGTGCAGTTGCCGCTCGCTCAGCGCCACGAAGCGCCTGGACACCGCGCTCTTGGAGGTGGAGTCGGCCGCGGCGCGCAGCACCTCGGGCAGCTCGGGCTGGATGCCGGCGTAGCGGCGCGTGGACACGCCGGCGGCCACCGCCTCGAGCGTTGCCCTGTCCAGCGGGTCGCGCTCGCTGGCCCACGTAGCTGGGCAGCGCCAGCTCGCCTCGTTGCAGATCGCGCACGCGCTGGCGCTGCACGGCGATGCGCCGGCCCGCCAGCACCACACTGGCCGCCGTCGTGCCCCCGCGCACCGCGCGGCGACCCTCCTGCGGCACGCCCTTGGGTCCGCACAGCGCCGTGCGGTCCTCCTCCATCAACTGCTCCAAGACGGCCAGCCCGGCCTGGGCGCACAAGCCCTCGAAGGCATGTCGCACATCGTGCAGCACACCCAGCAGACCCAGCGAACGCTGCTCCATCAGCGGGTGCCGGCTGGCAGCGCGAAACGAGTGAACATTCGACGACTTGGCTTTGATGCGAGACTTCATGTTGGCGGTTTCCTTTCTTTGCTTGCAAGGCACCCGCATGTTCACATGCGGGCGAAAGGAGCCGCCACCTTTGGCTCAGCCGTTCAACAGATCCCGGGACATCGCCCGGCGCTGCCACTCGGCCAGCAGGGCCGCGGCGCGCGCCTGATCGGCGTCTTCTTCCACCCACACCTCGGGCAGCGCCTGGTCGGGCGGGATCTCGCCGGCGATGCTGCTCGCATAGGCGCGCTGCACGCTGGTGGCGATGCCGGCCGCACGCAACTGGTCGGCCCACAAGGTGGCGATGGCGAGGTTGGGCGCTTGCAGCAGTCTTCTCATGGCGATGCGGCCGGCGGGAGCGATGTTGCCATGTGCCGTTCAGGCCTGAGCCCTTGCATGCCGGGCAGATGAGAACCCGCGCCTGCGGCAGGGCCGTAAGCGTCCGGCGAACCCGTCTTGACGACGGCCGCGGGGTTCAGGCCGAGGCAATCGGCTGCCAGCGATGCGGCAGCAATTCCTGGATTCGGCTGTTGGGCTGCGTGGGCAGCCACTCGAGCACGTCCTTCAGATACGCGTAGGGATCGTGAGCCTAGGCGGCAACGACCTCTAGGCCGCGCTTCTGCACCAGGTGCAGCAGCTTGAGGGCTGTCCCGGTGGGCTTCTTCTGGCCGATCTCCCACTTCTGCACCGTCGAAAGGCTGAACCGCCCCGGCTTTCGAGGAGGCTCCTTCGATTGAGAATGGAGCCATCATGAGGAAGTCCCCGAAGTTTTCCCCCGAGGTGATCGAGCGTGCGGTGCGCATGGTCTTCGATGCCAAGGACCAGTACGCGTCGCAGTGGGCGGCGATCGAATCGATTGCCGGCAAGATCGGCTGCACGGCGGAGACGCTGCGCAAGTGGGTGCGCCAGGGCGAGCGCGACAGCGGCGTGCGGCCAGGCCCGACGACGATCGAGCAGCAGCGCATCAAGGAACTCGAACGCGAGGTGCGCGAACTGCGCAAGACCAACGAGATCCTGAAGCTGGCAAGCGCCTATTTCGCCCAGGCGGAGCTCGACCGCCATCACCGCAAGTGAACGCCTTCATCGACGAGCACCGCGCTCGTTGCGGGGTCGAGCCGATCTGCACAGTGCTGCAGGTCGCCCCGTCGGCGTACCGTCGGCACGCAGCGCGCCAGCGTCACCCGGCGCTGCTGCCGCAACGCGCCAAGCGCGATGCCTTGCTGCTGCCCGAGGTGCAGCGTGTCTTTGACGAGAACCTGCGGGTCTACGGTGCCGACAAGGTCTGGCGCCAGTTGCTGCGCGAGGGCCTGGTCGTCGCGCGCTGTACCGTCGAGCGGCTGATGCGCTCAGCCGGGCTGCGTGGTGTGCGTCGAGGCAAGTCGGTGCGCACGACCGTGCCCGATGCCAAGGCGCCGTGCCCGCTGGACCGGGTGAACCGGCAGTTCCAGGCGCAGCGGCCCAACGAGTTGTGGGTCGCCGACTTCACCTACGTCTCGACCTGGCAGGGCTTCGTCTACGTCGCCTTCGTCATCGACGTCTTCGCCCGCTACATCGTGGGCTGGCGGGTCAGCACCACGATGCACACCGACTTCGTGCTCGACGCGCTGGAGCAGGCGCTGTACGCGCGCCAGCCTTGGCGCCTTGGCGCCCTGACGCATCACGGTGACCGCGGCGCAGTACGTCTCGATCCGCTACAGCGAGCGGCTGGCCGAGGCCGGCATCGAGGCCTCGGTGGGCAGCACCGGCGACAGCTACGACAACGCCCTGGCCGAGACGATCAACGGGCTGTACAAGGCCGAGGTCATCCACCGGCGCGGGCCCTGGAAGACACGCGAGGCGGTCGAGCTGGCCACGCTGGAATGGGTGTCGTGGTTCAACCACCGCCGGCTGCTCGAACCCATCGGCTACATCCCACCGGCCGAGGCCGAGGCGAACTTCTGGCGTCAGCACGCACAAGCCTCATCCACAACCAAGCTCGCCGCAGAGGCAGCGCCGCAGGAGGGTTGAACCATGAGTACATGGCCCAACCGAGGGGGCCTCCGGCGGCCCCTGCGGGGGGGGCCGGAAGAAAGAGAGAATCCAAAGACCCAAACAGCCAACTTGAGCATCAGATCAACCCGGTCTGACTCAAGCCAACAGGCCTCCACGAAACCCGGGGTGGTTCAGGCTGGTGTTCAGCAAGCGGGCGAAGACCGCCTGGCTGACGTGCGAAGCCTCACGGATACGCTTGATGTCCTCTGGCCTGAGCGGCTCGACCGGCGGCAGGCAGAGCTGATCGAATTCACGCAGCGTGACCTGATCCATCACGCCCGCCTTGTGCAGACCCTTGGCCGTGTCATGCACGGCGGCAAGGATCGGAGACTTAGTCTTTCGCATCGCAGTCCACCTCTATCAGTTCCCTGGATCCGTGACCCTCCGACCGGGCGGCAACGCCAAGTCGTTGACGTGATTGGGTAAACGGGCAGGGTTGGTCCTGACATCGGAGCACCCTGCGGGTGAGTTGTGTGGGGGAATCGATTCGATCTCGCCCAGCGCCCGCAGACCATGCGCAAACTCATCGTCCAGCAACTCGACTACGACCTCACGCCGGTAGCGGGCCTTTCGTTGGTGGGCCACTGCCTGAACGCGTTGCGGCCGAACTTCAGACGGCTCGATGCGGCGCTGCCGATCAGGGGCGGCGTGGCCAACAGCGACATCGTGCGCAGCTACATCGGCCTGCTCGCGCAAGGCAAGAGCGACTTCGACGCCATCGAGAACTACCGCGGCGACGCGTTCTTCAAGCAATCGCTGGACATCGCGCTGCTGCCTTCGAGCCCGACGCTGCGCCAGCGCATGGACGCCAAGGCCAGTGCACTGTTCGACTTCGTGCCGCCGATGATCGAGACGCTGCTGGGCGGCCAGCGCCCGGACTACGGGGTGCTGCCTTGCGGTTGGCTGCCGCTGGACGTGGACACCTTTGCGATGGACAACGGCGGCACGCTCAAGGAGGGCGTGGGGCGCACCTACGCGGGCGTGGACGGCTACTGCCCGCTGGCGGCGTATCTGGGCAGCCATGGGTTTTGCCTGGAACTGGCACTGCGCCCGGGCGTGCAGCACTCGGCCTCGGAGACCGACTTCAACCTCGAGCGCGTCATCCCGATGGCGCAGCGTCTGGTGCGGCCGGGCCGCGGGCCGATCCTGGCACGCCTGGACTCGGGCTTCGACTCGGCGCGCATTGCGCGCGGTATCGAAGCGTGCAACAAGCCGGGCCTGCCGCGGGTTGATTTCCTCATCAAGTGGAACCCGCGCAAGACCGACGTGGGCGCACTGGGCGCACGGCTGGGTGCCGAGGCCAGCACATGCTGGGAGCACCCGCGCGAGGGCAAGCGCGTGACGACCTGGGAAGAGCCCGTCGCAATCGAGGGCATCGAGCGGCCGGTGCGTCGGGTGTTTCGTCTGATCGAGCGCGCCATCGACGCCCGTGGCCAGGTGCTGCTCGTGCCCGAGCTGACGCTGGAGGGCTGGACGACGAGTCTGCCGGCCGCGCAGTTCAGCGCCGCGGCGATCATCGCGCTGTATGCCGACCACGGCACGCACGAGCAGTTCCACTCCGAGTTCAAGACCGACCTCGACCTCACGCGGCTGCCCTCGGGCAAGTTCGACACCAACTACCTGGTGTGCCAGCTCGCGGCGCTGGCGATGAACATCCTGCGCCTGATCGGTCAGCGCGGCTTGCTCGGGCCCGATGCACCGGTGCGGCACAACGCCAAGCGCCGGCGCATCAAGACGGTGATGCAGGAGCTGATCTACCGGGCCGGCCGACTGATCGCGACCGGCCGGCGCGTGATCCTCGGGCTGGGCGCCAACGACAAGGCAGCCAAGGCCTTCATCCGCCTGCATGCGCAGTTCGCACCGACGGCATAACGCCACATCGCAGCGGCTGGACTGCCGCGCGAGCCCGCTCATCCAGTACCCGGCCCTGCCGAACACCGTCCACGGCAGCCTGGGCCGTGCCCGCCGACGCTCGAAACCGGCACGATCGGCACGCCAGCACCGCCTGCGGCCCGAAATCCGAGGCCGATCGACCTTCGGCGGCATCGCGGAACGCGCCAAACCAATCAAATCGGGCATGGCAGAGATAAATCGACCGAACAGTATCCTGGATCCGTGACCCTCCGACCGGGCGGCAACGCCAAGTCGTTGACGTGATTGGGTAAACGGGCAGGGTTGGTCCTGACATCGGAGCACCCTGCGGGTGAGTTGTGTGGGGGAATCGATTCGATCTCGCCCAGCGCCCGCAGACCATGCGCAAACTCATCGTCCAGCAACTCGACTACGACCTCACGCCGGTAGCGGGCCTTTCGTTGGTGGGCCACTGCCTGAACGCGTTGCGGCCGAACTTCAGACGGCTCGATGCGGCGCTGCCGATCAGGGGCGGCGTGGCCAACAGCGACATCGTGCGCAGCTACATCGGCCTGCTCGCGCAAGGCAAGAGCGACTTCGACGCCATCGAGAACTACCGCGGCGACGCGTTCTTCAAGCAATCGCTGGACATCGCGCTGCTGCCTTCGAGCCCGACGCTGCGCCAGCGCATGGACGCCAAGGCCAGTGCACTGTTCGACTTCGTGCCGCCGATGATCGAGACGCTGCTGGGCGGCCAGCGCCCGGACTACGGGGTGCTGCCTTGCGGTTGGCTGCCGCTGGACGTGGACACCTTTGCGATGGACAACGGCGGCACGCTCAAGGAGGGCGTGGGGCGCACCTACGCGGGCGTGGACGGCTACTGCCCGCTGGCGGCGTATCTGGGCAGCCATGGGTTTTGCCTGGAACTGGCACTGCGCCCGGGCGTGCAGCACTCGGCCTCGGAGACCGACTTCAACCTCGAGCGCGTCATCCCGATGGCGCAGCGTCTGAGTGCGGCCGGGCCGCGGGCGCCGATCCTGGCACGCCTGGACTCGGGCTTCGACTCGGCGCGCATTGCGCGCGGTATCGAAGCGTGCAACAAGCCGGGCCTGCCGCGGGTTGATTTCCTCATCAAGTGGAACCCGCGCAAGACCGACGTGGGCGCACTGGGCGCACGGCTGGGTGCCGAGGCCAGCACATGCTGGGAGCACCCGCGCGAGGGCAAGCGCGTGACGACCTGGGAAGAGCCCGTCGCAATCGAGGGCATCGAGCGGCCGGTGCGTCGGGTGTTTCGTCTGATCGAGCGCGCCATCGACGCCCGTGGCCAGGTGCTGCTCGTGCCCGAGCTGACGCTGGAGGGCTGGACGACGAGTCTGCCGGCCGCGCAGTTCAGCGCCGCGGCGATCATCGCGCTGTATGCCGACCACGGCACGCACGAGCAGTTCCACTCCGAGTTCAAGACCGACCTCGACCTCACGCGGCTGCCCTCGGGCAAGTTCGACACCAACTACCTGGTGTGCCAGCTCGCGGCGCTGGCGATGAACATCCTGCGCCTGATCGGTCAGCGCGGCTTGCTCGGGCCCGATGCACCGGTGCGGCACAACGCCAAGCGCCGGCGCATCAAGACGGTGATGCAGGAGCTGATCTACCGGGCCGGCCGACTGATCGCGACCGGCCGGCGCGTGATCCTCGGGCTGGGCGCCAACGACAAGGCAGCCAAGGCCTTCATCCGCCTGCATGCGCAGTTCGCACCGACGGCATAACGCCACATCGCAGCGGCTGGACTGCCGCGCGAGCCCGCTCATCCACGGTGCGTGTCAAGGTAGTTGTCGCCTCATTCATGCAGCCGAGGGCTGTTTATCGAGGGTGCGCGAATGGGCCTCGACGACCGAATCGCGCTCCGGGTTCAAGGTCACCACGGTGATGGGCGTCCAGTTCCGAGTGGGCCCGGACCAGCGCCGCGGATTGCGCTCGCGCGCCCGGCAGTACAGCTCGTGGCGCGCCGCGAGGATCGCCGTGTCGGCGCCGGCGTGGCGCTGTGCGGGGCTGACGTAGCGGATGCCGCTGTGGCGATGATCGTGGTTGTACCAGTGCACGAACTGGGCGGCCCACGCCCGCGCCTGGTCGAGGTCGGCAAAGCCCTTGGCGGGGAACTCCGGGCGGTACTTCGCCGTACGGAACAGGCTCTCGACGTAGGCGTTGTCGTCGCTCACGCGCGGGCGCGAGTACGAGGGCTTGACGCCCAGCCAGTGCAGCATCGCCAGCACGCTGGTGGCCTTGAGCGTGGAGCCGTTGTCGCCGTGCAGCACGGGCTTGTTGAGCATCGCGTGGATGCCCTCGGCCAGCGCGGTGCGCTTGAGCAGGTGCGCGGCGTGGTCGGCGTCGTCGCTGTCATGGACCTCGAAGCCGACGATCTTGCGGCTGTACACGTCCAGGATCAGGTACAGGTAGAACCAGCGGCCGATGACCTCGGCGGGCAGATACGTCATGTCCCAGCACCACAGCTGGCGCGGCGCGGTGGCGACGTGGGTGGTGGGCGGGCGGCTCTTGCGCGGCGCCTTGGCGCGACCACGATGACGCGTCTGCCCGTGCGCGCGCAGCACGCGCTGGAAGCTCGATTCGCTGGCTACGTACACGCCCTCGTCGGCCAGCGCGGGCACGATGCGCGCGGGCGGCATGTCGGCAAAGCGCGGCTGGTTGGCCACGTGCACGATGTACTCGCGCTCGGCGGGACTGAGCGCGTGCGCAGGCGTAGGCCGCGCCGCCTCGGGGCGTCCATCGCCAGCGACCAGGCCGTCGTCGGCCTTCCAGCGCTGCAAGGTGCGCACGTCGATGCCGGCGATCTCGCAGGCCAGGCGCAGCCGCGCGCCGGCCTGGCGAGCCGCTTCGATGTCTCGGGCCAGGGCTTGGCGATCTTCGAGGCCGATCATTCGTCCTCGCCCTTGTTGAAGATCGCCGCGACTTTTTTGACAGCACCAGCAGCGCTGCGGTCTCGGCCAGGGCCCGGTCCTTGCGCCGCAGCTCGCGCTCGAGCTCCTTGATGCGTCGGCGCTCGTGCCGGGTCTGCTGCGGGCTGGCGCGCGCCTCCTCGGGCTCGGCCAGCGCCTGGGTGGCGTTGTCGCGCCACTGCCCGAGCTGCTGCGGGTACACGCCGTGCTCGCGGCACCACGCGCTGCGCGCCGTCTCGTCCAGCGCGGCCGTGGCGATCACCGCCTCCAGCCGAGCCACCGCCGTCCAGGCGCGTTGCCCCGCAGGCTTGGCCAGCGCGTGGGCGCGCCAGCGCTCGAGCGTCGCCGCGCCCAACCCGATCTCGCGCGCCACCGCCTCCAGCGGCGCGCTCTCGGGCGGCAGCAGCCGTGCCACTGCCCGGTCCTTGAATGCTTGTCCGTATCGAGCCAATTCGTCCTCTGTCATCGCCCCGGGTCGAGAAAATTCGGCGGCCGCACGGGCTGTGGATTTGTGGAGTGCGCCGGGAGACCGGCAAGGAGTAGACGGTGAAAGTCCGTTGCGATGAAGGTGTAGCGAACCGCATCGGCCCCGAGCCGTGCGCAGGTACCCGCGAGGGTGCCGGCGAAGCGTCGGTAGGGGAACGTGCAGGCCAGCCATTGAGCCGCGATAGATCCTTATCCGGGTGCCGACGCCGTTCCACAGGCGGAAGGCAACACGTGCGGGTGCGCTCTCGCAAGCGCCCGAGCGGCCCGGCGCGGTCGTAGAACCTGGCATGCACGCACGCTCCTTGCGCGGGAACCGGGAGATCTCGGGTCTGACCAGCCGCAGTACCGGGCTGGCCCGCATCGGGAAGGCGAGGAGCCGAAGCCGATGATGCACGGGCCCGAGAAGTCAGACTCGGCCATAGTAGCGAAGAAGTCTGCGAACAAGGCCGCCTCGGCGGCTGCGGAGCGGGCGGAGCGAAGGGCCGGGACCGAGGAACGCGGAACAGTCGCGCACGCAACGGACACAGTGCCGGGCAAGCGTGTCACCGGGGCTGGATCGCGTGCGCGACGCTGCAAGGCAGCGGAAGAAGGAGAAGTTCACCGCGCTGCTGCACCACGTGACGGTCGATCTGATGAGGGATGCGTTCCTGGCGCTCAAGCGCCGTGCCGCGCCCGGCGTCGACGGCGTGACGTGGCAGGACTACGAGGCGGGCCTGGAGGGTAACCTGCAGGAACTGCATGCACGGGTCCATCGCGGCACGTATCGGGCGTTGCCCGTCCGGCGCAAGTTCATACCCAAGCCGGGCATCAACAAGCAGCGCCCGCTCGGCATTGCTGCGCTGGAAGACAAGATCGTCCAGCGCGCGGTCGTCATGGTGCTCAATGCGATTTACGAGGAGGACTTCCTCGGCTTCTCGCACGGATTCAGACCCGCGCGGGGACAGCACGACGCGTTGGACGCACTGTCGGTGGCGATCGGCGAGACCCGGGTGAACTGGATACTCGATGCCGACATCCGGAGCTTCTTCGACGGTCTCAGCCAGGAATGGCTGGTCCGATTTTTGGAGCATCGAATCGGCGACGAGCGCATCCTCCGCCTTGTGCGCAAGTGGCTCAAGGCGGGCGTCCTGGAAGACGGGAAGTGGAGCGTCAGTGAGAGGGGACTCCGCAAGGGGCGGTGGTATCGCCGCTTCTTGCAAACGTCTACCTGCACTACGTCTTCGATCTCTGGGCCAAGCAATGGCGGCGGCGAGAAGCTACCGGCAACGTGATCTTCGTGCGCTTCGCCGATGACATCGTGGCCGGCTTCGAGCATGAGGCCGATGCGCGGCGGTTCTGGGACGCGATGCGCGCGAGGCTCGAGCAGTTCGGCCTCGCGCTTCACGAGGAGAAAACTCGACTGCTGGAGTTCGGCCGCCATGCGGCGGCAAGGCGTCAGCGGTACGGGTTGGGCAAACCCGAGGCCTTCAACTTCCTGGGGTTCACGTTCATCTGCGGCAAGTCCCGGCGCGGAGCGTTCCTGCTCCATCGCAAGACCAGGGGCGACCGCATGCGAGCAACGCTTCAGGAGATCAAGGTCTGGCTACGCCTGCACATGCACGATGCCATTGCCGACCAGGGCCGCTGGCTCAGGGCGGTGGTGCGCGGCTTCTTCGCCTACCACGCCGTGCCCACGAATTCGAGGGCACTCGGGGCATTCCGCTACCACGTCACCAAGCTCTGGCATCGAGCGCTCCGGCGCCGCAGTCAGAAAGACGGCTTGACCTGGGAGCGGATGGCGAAGCTCGCCGCCGAATGGCTACCTTCTCCGCGTGTCCTTCATCCATGGCCAAACCAGCGCTTCGCCGTCAAACACCCGAGGTAGGAGCCGTATGCCCGAATTGGGCACGTACGGATCTGTGCGGGGGGTGCCCAGCAATGGGCATCCCTACCGCGATCGATGCGCTGCGCGCACCGGCCGGCTTGCCGTGGACAACGCTCACGCGTTGCCCACCGCGCCCGCCTTCGCCCACAAGCTCCACAGCCTCCTACCACCACCTACAACAAGAACCCAAAGCCCGTCGGGGCCAGGTTCTATCGGGGCGGCAACTATTCTGACGCGGGGGGCTTCCTGAAGACACGCCTCAGGGCCGCCTCGTGACCCGCCCGCGTCGTCCGCAAGAACGGGGATGGGGTCCGGGATGGGGTCAGGTCTTGCCTTTTGCCCCCAGGATTGGGGGCGAAAGGCAAGACCCGACCCCGGCGCGCTCCGGCGCGCTGGCCGCAGACCCGGCGCCGGCGGCAAAGCCCCCGACGAACCCGACTACGATCGACCCGCCACTGCAACCCGCGAGGAGACCATGCAACACCGGTTGAAGCGATTCTTGGCCGCTGCGGCCCTGGCGTGCCTGTCGGCTTCGTGTCTGGCCGCGAGCCAGATCGTCCAGACGTCGGTGGCCTCGCCGACGCTGGGGCGCGACATGCGCATGTACGTCTACCTGCCCGACGGCTACGCCGAGGCGGGCAGCCGGTTCCCGGTGATCTACATGCTGCACGGCGCCGGCGGCAACGAGACCGACTGGGTGATCAAGGGCGGCATCCAGGTCACGGCCGACCAGCAGATCGCGCGCGGCGAGCTGCGCAAGTCGGTGATCGTGATGCCCACCACCGGGCCGCAGAGCTGGTACGCCGACGCCAATGCCGACAAGGCCCAGACCGCGTTCGTCAAGGAGCTGATCCCCTTCGTGGAGCGCAGCTTCAACGTGCGCACCGACCGCGCCGGGCGCGCGATCGGCGGGCTGTCGATGGGCGGCTACGGCGCGCTCAACCTGAGCCTGGCGCACCCCGAGCTGTTCTGCGCCGCGGGCGTGCTGAGCCCGGCCATCTACGATCCGTTCCCGCCGCCCACCTCGGCCTCGCGCCGCACGCCGCAGTTCTCGCGCAACGGGCAGTTCGACGAGGCGGCGTGGACGCAGTCGCTGTACCCGGCGCGGCTGCCGGCGTATCTGGCGGCGCGCACCGTTGTCCCGATGTGGATCGAGTCGGGCGACCACGACATGTTCGGCATCGTGCTGGCCGCCGCCAAGCTGTACTGGACGCTGCACGCCACGCAACCCAAGGACATCGAGTACCGCGTGATCGACGGCGACCACGACTGGCTGGTGTTCCGCGAGTCCTCGGTGCGCGCGCTGCCGTACATGAGCAGGAAGTGCGAGGGCTGAAGGTTGGGGTCAGGTCAATGCGTGAGCGCTCTCGAGATCATTCGCTTGACCTCGGACGAGGTATGAAGCGGTACGACTTCTACTTCCGGGTGCTTGAGTCTGAATACGCGGAAGACCTCGTCGGCGAAGGCTTGCCCAACGGATGCAACCCCGGAGAAATCCAGGACGACCACCTTGAATCGATCGAACCTGGCGAGCAGCCGCTTGGCCTGCGATCGCGAGACGAGGTTGTCGTCGCCGTAGCGCATTAGCTTGACGGGGACGACGGTCTTGGTGAAGCCGTAGTCGTCGTCTGATGTGAACTTGTCGAAGACCTTCTTCAGCGTCCGGGCCGTGTGATTGTGCAGAACCATCCGGACGAGGGTTCCGCCCTGAGCCGAGCTGGCCTGCAGGATCCAATCCTCCTTCTCGTCGAAGTCGTGCGAGAAGTACACCTCTCCCGAGGCAATGACGAACCGATCGAACATCCGGGAGGCGAAGAAGATGCCTTCGCCCGAGTGGTTGGCAGGATCGGTCGTGAACTTCCCCTTCGCCAGTTCGAGGACCGCGTGTCGCTCGTCGTCGAGCGACAACGCGGCCTGGATCTTCTTGAAGATCCCGATGCCGTCGTCATAGATGTCGACGCTCGTCGCCGCCGCGGTCCTGCAAAGCGAGACGAAGACCTGCCTCGCGCCGGAGTGGTCGACCGCGTTGTTGAACATCTCGGTGAACCCGTAGTGCCAGATGTCCAGCACGTTCTCGGGCAGCTTTCCGAGCAGGGGCGCTATGTCGGCTCGCCACACGGCACCCTCGGCGAGCGAGGCTCCGACCTGGTACGTCTTGCCCCATTGCTCCAGCGGCGCGAGCGCATAGCGCTTGCTTCGCGTTTGCCCGCTCTCGACCACCGCCCCTTCGGCAATCAAGCGCTGCAGGTGCTTGTGCACCGCCTGTCGCGAGCAGCCGAACCTGTCCGCGGTCAGGCGCACGATATTCGTCGGATGTTGCCCGAGGTTGTCGATCAGGAACCTCCTCACCGGCTCGCCACCCGCGCGGACCTTGCTCACGTTTTGTCAACCGACATCAAGTCAATTGTCAACGTTTGCGGCGGCTTTGTCAACTCGTGAATGGGGTCACTCGTGAATGGGGTCATCGTGAATGGGGTCAGGTCTTGCCTTTTGCCTCCCCCATCGCGCCACGATGCTGCACGGCGATTCCGGGTGCCAGGCGACGCTGTGGCGGCCGTTCAGGGCCTTGTCGGGAAGTGACGTCGATCACGCCAGGGTGGGGGGCAAAAGGCAAGACCTGACCCCGGCGCGGACCCCGGCGCGCGGCCGACCCCGGCGCGCGGCCCGGCCCCGACTTTGCGGAGCCGGCAGGGTTGTTCTGATGGAGGACCGTTACCCGGACGGGTGCGTGCGCAGCCAGTCACGCAACGCATTGTTCACGCGCGTCTGCCAGCCCGGTCCGCCGGCGCGGAAGGCGGCCAGCACGTCGTGATCCACGCGCAGAGCTACCTGTTCCTTGGTGGCGCTGCCGGCGGGACGCCCACGCTTGCGCCGCGCCGTCTCCAGCGCGGCGTTCACCTCTGTGGGCGTGGCAGGCCGATCGTCTTCGTCGGCGCCGTCCCACACGAAATCGCCGCCCGGCGGCGGCGCCTTCACTGCTTCAAGCACTTGCTTGCGGGTCATCGTCTTCTTCGGCGAGCCAGTCATGGCGGGCCTCTCTCTCTCGTCTTCGTTGGCGGCGCGGCAACTCACGATCCGCGCGCGGTGTTCGCCTTGCGTCCGTTGGCCTCGTTCTTGAGCCGACCATTGCCGGGAGTTCGAGGCCAGTGCCTTGCCTGATTGCCTCTGGCCTGGTCGTGCATTGGCATGGTGGTCGATTGCCGGCGCCTGAAGAGGCTGGTTGATTGCGGCGCGGCTGGGGGGGGGGCAAAAGGCAAGACCTGACCCCACCCCCAGGCGCCAGGCCGCCACCTCAGCCGCAGCGCGCGCAGAACTCGCCGTACGCCGCCGCCAAACCGTCGGCGAGAGCCGTGCGCGCGCGCCAGCCGGTGCGCTCGAGCAGGCTCACGTCGAGCAGCTTGCGCGGGGTGCCGTCGGGTTGGCTGGGGTCGAAGACGATGGCGCCTTCGTAGCCGACCACCTGTTTGACCAGCGCTGCGAGCTCGGCAATGGTGATGTCCTCGCCGGTACCGATGTTGACCAGCGGCGGCTCGAAGCGGCCGCTCGCGCTCTCGTCGCTGCCCAGCAGCGCGCGCCAGCGCTCGTCGGGCAGGTTCATGAGGAAGACGCAGGCGTCGGCCATGTCGTCGCTGTAGAGAAACTCGCGCCGCGGCGTGCCGCTGCCCCAGACGGTGACGGCCGGCGCGCCGCTCAGCTTGGCCTCGTGGAACTTGCGCAGCAGCGCCGGGATGACATGGCTGTGCGTCGGGTGGTAGTTGTCGCCCGGGCCGTAGAGGTTGGTGGGCATTGCCGCCAGATACTGCGTGCCGTACTGTCGGTTGTAGCTCCAGCACATCTCGATGCCGGCGATCTTGGCCAGCGCATAGGGCCGGTTCGTCGGCTCGAGCGGGCCGGTGAGCAAGCAGCTCTCCTGCAGCGGCTGCGGCGCGAGCTTGGGATAGATGCAGCTCGATCCCAAAAACAGCAGCCGCTTCACGCCCGCCCGGTAAGCCGCGTGGATGACGTTGGTCTGGATCGCGAGGTTGTCGCGGATGAACTCGCCCGGGTACGTGTTGTTGGCGACGATGCCGCCTACCTTGGCAGCGGCCAGGAACACGTAGTCGGGCCGCTCGGCGTCGAAGAAAGCGCGCGTGGCGCGATCGTCGGTGAGGTCGAGCTCGGCATGGGTGCGCAGCAGCAGGTTGGTGCAGCCGGCCGCGCGCAGGCGGCGCACGATCGCGCTGCCGACCAGGCCGCGGTGGCCGGCGACGTAGATTCGCGCGTCCTCTTGCATCACGGCTACTCGTGGTAGTCGTAGGCCTGGAATCCGGCCAGTTTGACGAGGCTGTCGCGCTTGGCCGTCTGGTAGTCGGCCTCGATCATTTCGCGCACGAGTTCGTCAAAGCCGACGTGCGGTACCCAACCCAGCTTCTTGCGGGCTTTCGACGGGTCGCCCAGCAGCGTTTCGACTTCGGTCGGCCGGAAGTAGCGCGGATCCACGCGCACGATGATGTCGCCGGGCTTGCAGCGGGCGCGCAGCTCGCCCCGGGTCTTCTCAACGGCGGCAACGGTGCCGATCTCGGCCTCGCCCTGGCCCGAGAACTGCACCGTGATGCCCAGCTCGGCGGCGGCACGCTGGACGAACTCGCGCACGCTGTGCTGCTCGCCGGTGGCGATGACGAAGTCCTCGGGCTCGTCCTGCTGCAGCATCAGCCACTGCATGACCACGTAGTCCTTGGCGTGGCCCCAGTCGCGCAGCGCGCCGAGGTTGCCCAGGTACAGGCAATCCTGCAGGCCCAGCGCGATGCGTGCGATCGCCCGCGTGATCTTGCGCGTGACGAAGGTTTCGCCGCGCAGCGGGCTCTCGTGGTTGAAGAGGATGCCGTTGCAGGCGTAGATGCCGTAGGCCTCGCGGTAATTGACCGTCATCCAGTAGGCGTAGAGCTTGGCCACCGCGTAGGGGCTGCGGGGATAGAAGGGGGTGCTCTCCTTCTGCGGCACTTCCTGCACCAGGCCGTACAGCTCGCTGGTGCTGGCCTGGTAGAAGCGGGTCTTGCGCTCCAGCCCGAGGATGCGGATCGCCTCGAGCAGGCGCAGCGCACCGACCGCATCGACCTGAGCGGTGTACTCGGGCTCCTCGAAGCTCACTTGCACGTGGCTCATGGCGCCGAGGTTGTAGATCTCGGCGGGCTGCACCTGCTGCACGATGCGGATCAGGTTGGCGCTGTCGCTCAGGTCGCCGTAGTGCAGGGTGAAGTGCGGGTCCTTCTCGTGCGGATCCTGGTAGAGGTGGTCGACCCGGTCGGTGTTGAACAGGCTGGCGCGCCGCTTGATGCCGTGCACGCGATAGCCCTTGGCCAGCAGCAGCTCGGCCAGGTAGGCACCGTCCTGGCCGGTGACGCCGGTGATCAGCGCGGTCTTGCTCATGGATGGTTGGTTCTGCGCGGCCTTGAGGCGGGCGATTTTTTCACAGCCGAAAGGCGCGGGCGAGCGGCGATTGCGAGGTCGGGGTCAGGTCTTGCCTTTTGCCTCCCCCATCGCGCCACGATGCTGCACGGCGATTCCGGGTGCCAAGCGACGCTGTGGCGGCCGTTCAGGGCCTTGCCGGGAAGTGACGTCGATCACGCAAGGGTGGGGGCAAAAGGCAAGACCTGACCCCGTCCCGTTCTGATGGAGGACCGTTACCCGGACGGGTGCGTGCGCAGCCAGTCACGCAACGCATTGTTCATGCGCGTCTGCCAGCCCGGCCCGCCGGCGCGGAAGGCGGCCAGCACGTCGCGATCCACGCGCAGAGCTACCTGTTCCTTGGTGGCGCTGCCGGCGGGACGCCCACGCTTGCGCCGCGCCGTCTCCAGCGCGGCGTTCAGCTCTGTGCGCGTGGCAGGCCGATCGTCTTCGTCGGCGCCGTCCCACACGAAATCGCCGCCCGGCGGCGGCGCCTTCACTGCTTCAAGCACTTGCTTGCGGGTCATCGTCTTCTTCGGCGAGCCAGTCATGGTAGGCCTCTCTCTCGTCTTCGTTGGCGGCGCGGAAGCTCACGATCCGCGCCGCGTTCATGCCAGGAATGTGCACCACGGTCAGCACGCGCAGGCGGTCGAACACGTAGGCAAAGGACTGCACGCGCGCCTCGCCGTTGCGCACCACCGGCACGTCCCAGCGGATGCTGCTCTCCAGCACCTCGTGCGCATCGGCGAAGTCCAGTCCGTGCTTCAAGCGGTTGCTGCGGCGCTTGGCTTGGTCCCAGGTGAGCGTCAACGTCATACAAATAATTGTAGATGCGATAAATAGGGTGCGCAAGCATTCTGTATAGGGTCAGGTCTTGCCTTTTGTCTCCCCTTGGCAGCGCGCGGTGGCCGCCTTGCGTCCGTTGGCTTCGTGCTTGAGCCGACCATTGCCGGGAGTTCGCGGTCAGTGCCTTGCCTGATTGCCTCTGGCCTGTCGTGCATTGGCATGGTGTCGATTGCCGGCGCCTGAGGAGGCTGGCTGATTGCGGCGTGACCCCTTGGGTGTGTGACCCCTTGGGCTGCTGACCGTTTCCGACGAAGAGGCGGCCGAGCGTTCAAGCCCCTGCCCAACGGGCGAAGAACGCAAGCAAGATGGCCCTCCGCACGCTTGCCGTGACCGTCATGGACTGGAAGAAGCTCATCACCGCCGATCCCGCGATCCTGCACGGGGCAGTCCGCTTCGAGGGCACGCGCATTCCGGTCACCGTCGTGCTCGACAACCTGGCCGACGGCGCCGCGCCGCAGGAGATCCTGGATCAGTATCCCGGTTTGCGGTCGGAGCACATCACGGCCGCACTCGCGTACGCAGCCGATCTGGCACGCGAGCGCGTCGTGGCGGTTCCTGTCTGAGCCGCGAAGGGGATTGGGGTCGGGGACTGGGGTCAGGTCTTGCCTTTTGCCCCCCTCGTCCGCACACTCGCGCCATGGCACGCCCGCTTCGCATCGAGTTCGAGGGTGCCGTCTACCACGTCACTTCGCGCGGCGACCGGCGCGAGCCGATCTTCGCCGACGACGGCGACCGCATCCGCCTGCTGCAGATCGTCGGCCGGGCCATGGAGCGCTTCGACGCCCAGGTGCTCGCCTACTGCCTGATGGGCAACCACTACCACTTCGTGCTGTGCACGCGACAGGCCAATCTGTCGCGCCTGATGCGGCACCTCAACGGCGTGTACACGCAGGACTTCAACCGCCGCCACGGCAAGGTGGGGCATCTGTTCCAGGGCCGCTTCAAGGCCGTGCTGGTGGACCGCGACGCGTACCTGCTCGAGGCCTGCCGCTATGTCGAGCTGAATCCGCTGCGCGCCGCGCTGGTCGATCGGCCCGAGGCATGGCCCTGGTCGAGCTACCCGGCGCATATCGGCCTGGTGCCCGTGCCGCCGTGGCTCGACACGACGCGGCTGCACGGCTTTCTCCTCGGCCGCGCGCCGCTCGATGCGGCCGATCGTCGGCGCGCCGCCCGCCGCTATGCGGCACTGGTGTCCGCCGGACGCGGCCTGCGCCTGTGGGACCAGGCGCTGCGCCAGCAGATCTATCTCGGCGACGAGGCCTTCGTCGAACGGATGCAGGCACGCGCCGAGCCGCTGCGACGCAAGGCGAGCGAAGTGCCGCGTGCCCAGCGGCGCTCGTCGGGCGATCTGGACAGGTTCCTGCGCGCGTCGGATACGCGCGCCGAGGCGCTGCGCCGCGCGCATGTCGAGGGCGGGATGACGATGTCGGCGATCGCGGGCAGGCTCGGGCTGTCGGTGTCGCGCGTCAGCCGGCTGATTGCACGCGCCGAGGGAGCGAAGGAGTGAGGAAGGGGGGGGCAAAAGGCAAGACCTGACCCCATCCCCCACCTCAGTTCAGCACGAACTGCCCGAAGCACCCGTAGGTGCTGTAGTGCAGCGCCTGCGCCAGGCTGCTCGCGCTGCGGGCTTCCTGCTGCCAGGTGCAGCCCAGGCTGATGGCGCGCGTGGGCTGCCAGGTGAGGCCCAGGTTGTACGTGGTGGCGTGGTCGGTGGCGCTGGCGGCGCCGATCGGGCCGACGGCGGCGAGCACGAACGTGCGGTCGGTCTGGCGCTCGCGGTACGCGACGCCGGCCTGGGCCTGGAGCTTGGCGCTCAACTCGTAGCCGGCCTGCAGGCGCAGGCTGGTGCTCAGGCGGCTGTACTCGATGCTGCCGATGTCGGCGCTCTGGCCGAGCAGGGTGCTGTCCTGCGCCGGCTCGCGCAGCAGGTTCGTCGTCAGGTTCAGCCGCGCGCCGGGTTGCCAGGACCAGGTGAGCGCGCCGGTGAGGCCGGAGAAGTCGCGCTCGCGCGCCACGTCGTAGCGCACCTGCATCGGGCTCAGACGCAGCGCGAGACGGCTGGCGCCGCTGGGCTGCCAGTCGGCGCGCAGGTCGAGCGAGGTGCGGCGGAAGTCGTCGGCCTGCACGCTGCCGTCGGCGCGCTGCAGCGCCTTGGGGTAGCTGCCCTCGAGCCGCCGCACGCCGGCGCTCAGGAGCAAGGCGGCGCTGGTGCGCAGGCGCGCGCCCACCGAGACGCTGCTCTGGCGCAGCTCGTAGCGCGCGTAGAGCGGGGCGCTGTAGTCGACCGACTGGTGATCGAGGCCGAGCTCGAACTGCAGTTGGTCGGGCAGCCCCCGGCGCACGACGAGGCCGCCGCGCTGCGTGGTCTCGGTGTTGCGGTCGGCGACGAAGCCGTTGTCGGCGCTCGCGAAGGCGGCCAGGTTGCGCGCGCGCTCGAAGGTGACGTTGCCGCTGAAGCGCTCGACGGTCTCCCAGTCCAGCCCGAGCGAGAGCGCCTGCGACTGGTTGTTGTAGACGGAATTGCGCTCGAGGCGGTTGTCGCGCAGCGTCAGGCTGCCGTACAGGCGTTGGCGGCCGAGCTTCTGGTCGAGCGCGCCCAGCAGCGCCGTGCTCGACACCGTGTCGGCGCGCGCGTAGCCGGCCGGCGCGTCCTGCCCGTCGCCCAGGCGCAGCAGGTTGGAGTCGCGCGTGAAGGTCTGCGCGGCGCCCAGGCTCCAGGCGTTGCCTTCGGCGGCGGCGCTGCCGGCGGCCAGCGCGGCGAGCAGCAGGACGGCGCCTTGCCGGCAGCGGCGACGGCCGCGGGCCGGTATGCGGGGCGGAGTTGGCGTGCGCCTGGGCATCAGTAGGCCTTTCGGTCGAAGAACACGAGCTTGATCGTGCGCGCGATGATCTGCAAGTCGAGCACGAGCGACCAGTTGCGCAGGTACTCGAGGTCGTACTCGACGCGCGCCTGCATCTTGTCGAGCGTGTCGGTCTCGCCGCGGCAGCCGTTGATCTGGGCCCAGCCTGTGATGCCGGGGCGGACCTTGTGGCGCACCATGTAGGCCTTGATCAGGCGGCGGTACTGGTCGTTGTGCGCCACCGCGTGCGGGCGCGGGCCGACGATGCTCATGCGGCCCTGCAGCACGTTGACGAACTGCGGCAGCTCGTCGAGCGAGGTGCGGCGCAGGAAGGCGCCCACGGGCGTGAGGCGCGGATCGTTGCGCGTGGCCTGCGGCACCACGGCGCCGTCGTCCTGCGTGCGCATGGTGCGGAACTTGTAGACGACGATCTGGCGCCCGTCCAGGCCGTTGCGGCGCTGGCGGAAGATCACCGGCCCGGGCGAGCTCAGGCGCACCGCCAGCGCGATGGCCGCCATGAGCGGCGCCACGAGCAGCAGGATCAGGCTCGCCAGCACGACGTCGCACAGGCGCTTGACGACCAGATTCGTGCCGGTGAACGGCGTCTCGCACAGGCCGACCACGGGCACGCCGTTCATGTCGCGCAGGCGGCCCTGGATGATGCTGATGCCGAACACGTCGGGCACGAACCAGATCGACGCGGTGGTGGCCTGGATGTCCTCGAGCAGGCGCACGATGCGCGGCTGCGAGCCCAGCGGCAGCGTGATGTAGACCTCGTGCACGCCGTGCGCGGCGACGTAGGCCGCCACCTCGTGCAGCGCGCCTTCGAGCCGCGCGCGCGCGGCCTCCTCGACGCGCCCGTCCTGGCGGTCGTCGAAGTAACCGCAGAACTCGTGCGCGTGGCTGCCGCGTGCCTGGAACGCCGCCGCCACTTTCACCCCCAGCGCGCCGGCGCCGACGACGACGGCGCGCCGGCGGTTGTGCGGCAGCGCCGCCTGGCTGCGCAGCCACTTGCGGCCGAAGAAGAAGACGAACCAGGTGAGGGTGGGCGCGCACAGCACCCACGCCAGCAGGACCTCTTCGTCGTAGAGGTGGAGGCTGCGCGTGCCGAAGCCCACCAGCAGCAAGATGGCGAGCAGGCCGGCCCAGCTCCAGCCGATCTGCACCGCGGCGTTGAGCGGGCGCTCCCAGAAGCGGTTGCGCCCCGGGTACATGAGCGCGAACACCAGTACCGCGAGCACCAACTCGGGGCGGTCGATCGGCTCGTCGGCGGCCAGCGACAGGAGCAGCAGCAGCGCTGCGGCGAGCGCCGGTTCGAGCAGCGCGGCGACCGCCGCCGATGTCGACTCGGGGCCCGAGAGGAAGGTGCGTCCTTTGCGTTGGTCTTCGAACATCGTGGTGGGCCGCCATCCGGTCCTGCCGCGCCGGAGCCCTCAGGGCACCGGCCGGTGCGCCGCCGCGGGGTGCCGCGGGCGGCCGCATCGTCGCCGCACTGCGCCGCAGGTCCGCCCTGCGCGTCGCGTTGCGGCCGGGCGCCATTGTGCGCGACGCGGCGCAGCATTCGGCCCGCCGGCGCCACGGGGATGTGAGCTTTCGTCACTCCGGCGCCGCGCCCGCCGTGCCGAATGCCACGTCGGGCGGCCGCCCGGATAATCCGCGGCGATGGACCCAGGCGACGAATGGCTCGAGGTCGAATCGCTCGATCTCGAGGGCCGAGGCGTCGCGCGGCGTGCGCCCGCCGCCCGAGCGGCCGCCGCGGTTGCCGCCGGCCGATCGCCGGACGGCGGGACCGTCGGCCGCCCGCGCGAAGGGCTGGACGAAGGGCTGCGCGAAGGACCGGGCGAAGGACCGGGCGAAGGGCCGAGCGAAGGGCCGAGCGAAGGGCCGGCACCCGGCGCCGGCGAGGCGCAGGGTAAGGTCGTCTTCATCGAAGGTGCCCTCCCGGGCGAGCGCGTGCGCACCAGCGTGGCGCGCCGCAAAGGCCAATGGGAGCAGGGCGAAGTCACGGCGATCGCGCGCGCGAGCGCACAGCGCGTCACGCCGCGCTGCCCGCACTTCGGGCTGCACGCCGGCGCCTGTGGCGGCTGCAAGATGCAGCATCTGCACCCCTGGGCGCAGGTGGCGGTCAAGCAGCGCGTGCTCGAAGACGGCCTGTGGCACCTGGCCAAGCTGCGGCCCGCGCAGGTGCTGCCGCCCATCATCGGCCCGGCCTGGGGCTACCGCGAGCGGGCGCGCCTGTCGGTGCGCTGGGTGGCGAAGAAGGGCACCGTGCTCGTGGGTTTTCACGAGCGCCGCTCGCGCTATGTGGCCGACATGCGCGTGTGCCCGGTGCTGCCCGGGCCGGTGAGCGCGCTGCTGGTGCCGCTGCGCGCGCTCGTCGGCGCGCTGGCTACGCGCGAGCGCGTGCCGCAGATCGAGCTCGCCTGCGGCGACGGCACGCTGGCGCTGGTGCTGCGGCACCTCGAGCCGCTGCCGCCGCGCGACCTCGATCTGCTGGCCGAATTCGGCCGCGCGCATGGCGTGCAATGGTGGCTGCAGCCGGCGGGCCCCGACAGCGTACGGCCGCTTGACGAGCGCGATTGCAGCCTCGAATACCACCTGCCCGAGTTCGGCCTCACGCTGGCCTTCCTGCCGACCGACTTCACGCAGATCAACGCGCAGATCAACGGCGTGCTGGTCGCGCGCGCCGTGCGCCTGCTCGCGCCCGCGCCGCACGAGCGCGTGATCGACTGGTTCTGCGGCCTGGGCAACTTCACGCTCGCGCTGGCCACGCGCGCAGGCCGGGTGCTGGGGCTGGAGGGCAGCGTCGCTCTGGTGGCGCGGGCGCAGGCCAACGCGGCGCGCAACGGCCTGGCCGCGAAGGCCGACTTCGCCGTGCGCAATCTGTTCGAGCTGACGGCCGAGGCGCTGGCCGCGCTCGGCAGTGCCGACGGCTGGCTCGTCGACCCGCCGCGCGAAGGCGCCTTCGCGCTGGCCAAGGCGGCGGCCGAGCTGCACGCGGCCGGCGGTTGGCAGGCGCCGCGGCGCATCGTCTACGTGAGCTGCAACCCGGCGACGCTGGCGCGCGACGCCGGCCTGCTGGTGCACCGCGCCGGCTACCGCTGCACGCTGGCGGGCGTGGTGAACATGTTCCCGCACACGGCGCATGTCGAGTCGATCGCGGTGTTCGAGCGCGCGCCGGCATGAAGGCGGGACCCGCGGGCTCCGCTTCCTGCTGAACGACAGCGCCTGCGGGCTCGGCTTGCCATGGAAGACCGGGTCTGCGCGCTCCGCATTGCCATGGAAAACGGGGCCCCGCGGGCCCCGTCGTCTCGTGCCGCGCCTGCGCGCTTCAGTCGTCGCCGCCGAAGATGCCCAGCAGCGCCAGCAGGCTCTGGAAGACGTTGAACAGGCTCAGGTAGACGCCCAGCGTGGCGCTGATGTAGTTGGTCTCCTCGCCGTCTTGCACGCGCTTGAGGTCGTACAGGATGAAGAAGGAGAAGATGCCGATCGCCAGCACCGAGACGGTGACGAGCAGCGCGCCGCTCTGCACGAAGACGTTGGCGATGGCGGCGACGACGAGCAGCACGACGCCGATCAGCATGAACTTCGCCAGGCCCGACAGGTCGCGCTTGACGAGCGTCGAGGCCGACGCCATCGCGAAGAACACCGCCGCCGTGCCGCCGAAAGCCAGCATCACCAGGCTCGCGCCGTTGCCCTTGCTCAGCACGACGGCGAGCAGGCGCGAGAGCATCAGCCCCATGAAGAACGTGAAGCCGAGCAGGATCGGCACGCCGGCGGCCGAGTTCTTGTACTTCTCGACGGCGAACATCAGGCCGAAGGCGCCCGCCAGGAAGACGACGAGCCCGAGGCCCGGGCCCATGGCCTGCAGCAGCCCGCTCTGCACGCCGATCCAGGCGCCCAGCACGGTGGGCAGCATCGACAGCGCGAGCAGCCAGTAGGTGTTGCGCAGCACGCGGTTGCGCTCGGCCGCGGCGGTGGTGATGCCGGCGGGCAGATCGATCGTTCGAAGTCCTTGCTCCATGGGGCCTCCCGGGGATACGCGATGCGCAGGCGGTGCGCGGTGCCGGATTCTAGGCCGGGGGTGCATCTGGCGCGATGTCCCTACGGCCCATGGCCGAACCCGGGCCGGCGCGCTGCCGCCACGCTATCGTAGCGTCCATGCAGACCAAGCCCATCCTCACGCACGAAGAGTGCACACGCATCGCCGCCGCCGCGGTGGCCGAGGCCCAACGCAACGGCTGGGCGGTGACGATCGCCATCGCCGACGACGGCGGCCACCTGCTGTGGCTGCAGCGGCTCGACGGCGCGGCGCCGATCTCGGCGCCCATCGCCGCGGCCAAGGCGCGCACGGCGGCGCTGGGCCGGCGCGACAGCAAGGTCTACGAGGACATGATCAACCAGGGCCGCACCTCGTTCCTGAGTGCGCCCGAGCTGCAGGGCATGCTCGAAGGCGGCGTGCCTGTGCTCGCCGGCGGCCATTGCCTGGGCGCGGTGGGGGTGAGCGGCGTCAAGTCGAGCGAGGACGCGCAGATCGCGCGCGCCGGCTGCGCGGCGCTCGCGGGCTGAGCGCAAGCGGCGCGCAGGCCGTCGGCGGGCCCGGCCGAGACCGAAGGCCAGCGCCGCGGCGGCTATAATCCGCCGGTTTGTCCCGCAACTGCGCAGCGCCCACGAGACTCCGGCTTCGGCTTCCCCTCGGCCCCAACTGCCGACCCGGCGCTGCGCCTGCGCGGCGCGACGGGCGCGCGAGACGGTGGCGCCGGGCGCGCGAACTCCGGAGCTATTCTTGCTGCCCGTCTCGCCTCCCGCCCTGCTCGCCCTCGCCGACGGCACCACCTTCGTCGGCACCTCGATCGGCGCGCCCGGCCGCACGGTGGGCGAAGTGGTGTTCAACACCGCGCTCACCGGTTACCAGGAGATCCTCACCGACCCGAGCTACTGCCGGCAGATCGTCACGCTGACGTTCCCGCACATCGGCAACGTCGGCGTCAACCCCGAGGACGCCGAGTCGCCCCGGGTGCAGGCCGCCGGCCTGGTGGTGAAGGACCTGCCGCCGCGCATGTCGAACTTCCGCGCCACGATGGCGCTGTCGCCCTGGCTCGAGGGCGAGGGCACGGTGGCGATCGCCGGCATCGACACGCGCCGCCTGACGCGCTTGCTGCGCACGCACGGCACGCAAAACGGCTGCATCACCGCCTACGCGCCCGGCACGACGGTCGGCGGCGCGCAGATCGAAGAAGCGGTGGCGGCAGCGCGCGCCGCGCCGTCGATGGTGGGCCAGGACCTCGCGCAGCAGGTCAGCACGCGCGAACCCTACGAGTGGAGCGAGACCGAGTGGCAACTCGGCCAGGGCCACGGCCGCCTGCGCAACCCGCGGCACCACGTGGTGGCCTACGACTTCGGCGTCAAGCGCAACATCCTGCGCATGCTGGCCAGCCGCGGCTGCCGCGTGACGGTGGTGCCGGCGCGCACGCCGGCGGCGGCGGCGCTGGCGCTGGCGCCCGACGGCATCTTCCTCAGCAACGGCCCGGGCGACCCCGAGGCCTGCACCTATGCCATCGAAGCCTGCCGCGCATTGGTGGCCAGCGGCAAGCCCATGTTCGGCATCTGCCTGGGCCACCAGATCATGGCGCTGGCCGCCGGCGCGAAGACCTTCAAGATGAAGTTCGGCCACCACGGCGCCAACCACCCGGTCAAGGAACTGGCCAGCGGCGAGGTCGCCATCACGAGCCAGAACCACGGCTTTGCGGTGGACGCGGCGACGCTCGGCGCGAACCTGCGCGTCACGCACGTGAGCCTGTTCGACGGCACGGTGCAGGGCCTGGCGCACACCGGCGCGCCGGCCTTCAGCTTCCAGGGCCACCCGGAGGCAACCCCCGGGCCGCACGACATCGGCCGGCTGTTCGACCGCTTCGTGGGCTCGATGGAGAAGCACTGAAATGCCCAAGCGCACCGACATCGACAGCATCCTGATCATCGGCGCCGGCCCGATCGTCATCGGCCAGGCCTGCGAGTTCGACTACTCCGGCGCACAGGCCTGCAAGGCGCTGCGCGAGGAGGGCTACCGCGTCATCCTGGTCAACAGCAATCCGGCGACGATCATGACCGACCCGGAGATGGCCGATGTGACCTACATCGAGCCCATCACCTGGCAGGTGGTCGAGCAGATCATCGCCAAGGAGCGGCCGCGTTCGGGCCGCATGGCCGTCCTGCCGACCATGGGCGGGCAGACCGCGCTCAACTGCGCGCTCGACCTGCACCGCCACGGCGTGCTGGCGCGCCACGGCGTCGAGATGATCGGTGCCAACGAGCGCGCCATCGAGAAGGCCGAGGACCGGCTCAAGTTCAAGCAGGCGATGACGGCGATCGGCCTGGAGTCGGCCAAGAGCGGCATCGCCCATTCCTGGGAGGAGGCGCTGGCCGTGCGCGAGCGCATCGCGCGCGAGACCGGCGGCACGGGCTTCCCGGCGGTGATCCGGCCGAGCTTCACGCTCGGCGGCACCGGCGGCGGCATCGCCTACAACCCGGAGGAGTTCGAGACGATCTGCAAGCGCGGGCTCGACCTCAGCCCGACGCACGAGCTGCTGATCGAGGAGAGCCTGATCGGCTGGAAGGAGTTCGAGATGGAGGTGGTCCGCGACCGCGCGGACAACTGCATCATCGTCTGCTCGATCGAGAACCTCGACCCGATGGGCATCCACACCGGCGACTCGATCACGGTGGCGCCGGCGCTCACGCTCACCGACAAGGAGTACCAGGTGATGCGCAGCGCCAGCATCGCCATCCTGCGCGAGATCGGCGTCGACACCGGCGGCTCCAACGTCCAGTTCGCGGCCGACCCGGCCACGGGCCGCCTGATCGTCATCGAGATGAACCCGCGCGTCTCGCGCAGCTCGGCGCTGGCGTCCAAGGCGACGGGCTTTCCGATCGCCAAGGTGGCGGCCAAGCTGGCGGTCGGCTACACGCTCGACGAGCTGAAGAACGACATCACGGGCGGCGCCACGCCGGCCGCCTTCGAGCCGACGATCGACTACGTCGTCACCAAGGTGCCGCGCTTCGCGTTCGAGAAGTTCCCCGCCGCCGACCCGCACCTGACGACGCAGATGAAGAGCGTGGGCGAGGTGATGGCGATCGGCCGCACCTTCCAGGAGAGCCTGCACAAGGCGCTGCGCGGCCTCGAGACCGGCATCGCCGGCCTCGACGAGCGCAGCGTCGACCGCGACGAGATCGTCGACGAGATCGGCAACGCCGGCCCCGAGCGGCTGCTGTACGTGGCCGACGCCTTCCGCATCGGCCTCACGCTCGACGAGATCCACGAGGAAACGGCGATCGACCCCTGGTTCCTGGCGCAGATCGAGGAGCTGGTGGCGATCGAACGCGAAGTGTCGGCGCGCACGCTCGAGAGCCTGGGCGCGGCCGAGCTGCGCTGGCTCAAGGGCAAGGGCTTTTCCGACCGCCGGCTGGCCGCGCTGCTGAAGACCGACCAGCATGCGGTGCGCGCGCTGCGCCACGCCCACGGCGTGCGCCCGGTGTACAAGCGCGTCGACACCTGCGCCGGCGAGTTCGCCACCCAGACCGCCTACCTGTACTCGAGCTACGACGAGGAGTGCGAGGCCGAGCCGAGCACGCGGCGCAAGATCATGGTGCTGGGCGGCGGCCCGAACCGCATCGGCCAGGGCATCGAGTTCGACTACTGCTGCGTGCACGCGGCGCTGGCGATGCGCGAGGACGGGTTCGAGACCATCATGGTCAACTGCAACCCGGAGACGGTGTCGACCGACTACGACACCAGCGACCGCCTGTACTTCGAGCCGGTGACGCTCGAAGACGTGCTCGAGATCGTCGCCAAGGAACAGCCCGAGGGCGTGATCGTGCAGTACGGCGGCCAGACGCCGCTCAAGCTCGCGCTCGACCTCGAACGCGCCGGCGTGCCGATCATCGGCACCAGCCCCGACAGCATCGACATCGCCGAGGACCGCGAGCGCTTCCAGAAGCTGCTGCACGAGCTCGGCCTGATGCAGCCGCCCAACCGCACCGCGCGCACCGAGGAGGCGGCGCTGGCGCTGGCGCGCGAGATCGGCTACCCGCTCGTCGTGCGCCCGAGCTACGTGCTGGGCGGGCGCGCGATGGAGATCGTGCACGGCGACAAGGACCTCGAGCGCTACATGCGCGAGGCGGTGCGCGTGAGCGACAAGTCGCCCGTGCTGCTCGACCGCTTCCTCGACGACGCGGTGGAGGTCGACGTCGACTGCATCGCCGACGGCACCGAGGTGCTGATCGGCGGCATCATGGAGCATGTCGAGGCCGCCGGCATCCACAGCGGCGACTCGGCCTGCTCGCTGCCGCCGTACACGCTGCCCAAGGCGCTGCAAGACGAGATGCGCCGCCAGGCCGCGGCGATGGCGCGCGCGCTGGGCGTGGTCGGCCTGATGAACGTGCAGTTCGCGATCCAGGGCGAAGGCGACGCCGCCGTCGTCTACGTGCTCGAGGTCAACCCGCGCGCCAGCCGCACCGTGCCCTTCGTCAGCAAGGCCACCGGGCTGCCGCTGGCCAAGATCGCCGCGCGCTGCATGGCCGGGCGCCGGCTGGCCGCGCAGCGCGCGCCCGGCGGGCAGGCGCTGGCCGAGGTGGTGCCGCCGTACTTCGCCGTCAAGGAGGCGGTGTTCCCGTTCAACAAGTTCCCCGGCGTCGACCCGATCCTCGGCCCCGAGATGCGCAGCACCGGCGAAGTGATGGGCGTGGGCCGCAGCTTCGGCGAGGCGATGCTCAAGAGCCAGCTCGGTGCCGGCTCGCGCCTGCCGGAAAAGGGCGTCGTCGTGCTCACCGTGAAGGACGCCGACAAGCCGCGCGCGGTGGCGGTGGCGAGCGCGCTGCATGCGCTCGGCTGCCAGGTGGTGGCCACCAAGGGCACCGCGGCGGCGATCGCCGCCGCCGGCCTGCCGGTCCGGCTGGTGAACAAGATCAAGGACGGCCGCCCGCACATCGCCGACATGGTCAAGGCGGGCGAGATCCAACTGGTGTTCACCACCGTCGACGAGACGCGCCAGGCGATCGCCGACTCGCGCCACATCCGCCAGGCGGCGCTGGCCAACCGCGTCACCTACTACACGACGATGGCCGGCAGCGAAGCGGCCACCGAGGCGATGGAGCACCAGCGCGGCACCGCCGGCGCGCTGCGCGTGGTGTCGCTGCAGGAGCTGCTGGCCGAACTCGCGTAAGATCGCGCCGCCGGTCCGCCGCAGCCCCCGAGAACCCGGGCGCTGCGGCGGATTCACTTTGCCTCTCGCCCGCACCGCCATGTCGACCATTCCCCTCACGCGCCGCGGCGCCGAGAAGCTCAGGGCCGAACTGCACCGCCTGAAGACGGTGGAGCGGCACGCCGTCATCCAGGCCATCGCCGAGGCGCGCGCCCAGGGCGATCTGTCGGAGAACGCCGAGTACGAGGCGGCCAAGAACCGCCAGGGCTTCATCGAGGGCCGCATCAAGGAGCTCGAAGGCAAGCTGGCGGCGGCCAAGATCATCGACCCGGCCGAGGTCGACGCCGGCGGGCGCGTCGTCTTCGGCGCCACCGTCGACCTCGAGGACGAAGCAAGCGGCGCCCGGGCCACCTATCAGATCGTGGGCGACGACGAGGCCGACCTGAAGCACGGCCTCGTCTCCATCTCGAGCCCGATCGCGCGCGCGCTCATCGGCAAGGAGGCGGGCGACGTGGCCGAGGTGCAGGCGCCGGGCGGCGTGCGCCACTGGGAGATCGTAGACGTGCGCTACGCCTGAGCGCCTTGGCACGCATGCGGCGAACCGGGGATTCGTGTCGGTGCAGGTGCCGCGGCCCGCGCGCATGACGCTGGAGCGCTGGCGCCGCCTGCTGCCCGGCCCCTGGCTGGGCTGCCTGCTGTGCGTGGCGCTGCTGGGCACGCCGGCGGCCTTCGCGCTGCTCGAGCGCAGCCTGGCCACGCGCGTGGCGCTGCGCATGCTGGCCGGCGAGGCCTACGCCAGCCTGGCCTTGGGCATCGTGCTGCTCGTGCTCGAGCGTCTGGCCGCGCGGCGCGGCGCGGCGGCCGGCGGCAGCCAGTTCACGCCCGGCATGGTGCTCGCGCTCGGCGCGCTCTTTTGCACCGTGGCGGGTTACTTCGCGCTGGCGCCGATGATGGAGGCGGCGCGTGCCGGGCAGGGCCGGTTCGGCTTTGCCCAGCTGCACGCCGCGAGCGTGGCCTTGTACGGCCTCAAGACCGTGCTCGTGCTGGCGCTGGCCTGGCGCGCGGCGCGGCCCGCGGCTACGACGGCTTCTTCTTGACGCTGGCGCCGCGCGGCTCGCGCCGCTTGAGCTTGCCGGCCGCCGTGAGCCGCTCGTTGCCGAGCACGCGCAGCGTCTTGACGGTGGCGCGGTGGTTGCCGCTCTTGGAGAACTTGACGACCTTGACCACGCGCGGGCCGCGGCCGCCCGCGCCGCGCGCGGCCGGCGCCGCCTCGGCCTTGGGCGGCAGCGGCCGCCACAGCACGAGCAGCTTGCCGATGTGCTGCACCGGCGCCGCGTCCAGCCGCTCGGCCAGCTCGGCGAGCATCGCTTCGCGCGCGGCGCGGTCGTCGACGGCGGCGCGCACCTTCACCAGAGCGTGCGCGGCGAGCGCGGCGTCGACCTCGCGCACGACGGCGTCGGTGAGGCCGCCGGCGCCGACCATCGCCGCCGGGCGCAGGTGATGCGCGGCGGCGCGCTGCGCCTTGCGCTCGGCGGGGCTGAGTAGGATGGCGGGCATCTGCCTATTATCGGCGGCCCGCCAGGCGCGCCGCGTGAGCCATGAGAGTCAAGAGCCGCAAGGTCGACAAGGCGTGGTTCCACGACCACGTGACCGACCCCTATGTCAAGCGGGCGCAGAAGGAGGGCTACCGCTCGCGCGCCGCGTACAAGCTGGCCGAGATCGACGCCGCGCTGCGACTGGTCGAGCCCGGGCAGTTGATCGTCGACCTCGGCGCGGCGCCCGGTGCCTGGAGCCAGTACCTGCGCCGCCGCCTGGCGCCCGCAGGCGCCGCCGCCGGCCGGCTGCCGGGCACCCTCATCGCGCTCGACCTGCTCGAGTTCGAGCCGATCGAGGGCGTGCACTTCATCCAGGGCGACTTCCGCGACGAGGCCGTGCTCGGGCAGCTGGAGGCGGCGCTCGGCGGGCGCAAGGCCGATCTGGTGCTGTCGGACATGGCGCCCAACTTGTCTGGCGTGGCGGCGTCGGACGCGGCGCGCGTGGCCGATCTGGTGGAACTGGCGCTGGCCTTCGCCTGCGCGCAGCTCGAGCCGGGCGGGGCGCTGCTGGTCAAGACCTTCCACGGCAGCGGCTACAGCCAGCAAGTCGAGCGCTTCAAGCAGCGCTTTCGCGTCGTCAAGGCCATCAAGCCCAAGGCCTCGCGCGGCAAGTCGGCCGAAACCTTCCTCGTCGGACGCGGTCTGAAGGGTTCGAGCGCGATCTGAGAGGCGCGCAAAGGGTTGCCGGCGCAGGCCATTTTCCACGCCGCGGCAGGGGCGGCGGACCCCCTCGGCGGCCCTGGGGAGAGCCTTGCAGGGCCTAGAATCGGCCCCATGTGCGCGGCTGTGCGACGGCGGGGATCTTGCCCGGCCCACGCCCCGTTTTCGATGAAGGAGCCGCGGTGAACAATCAGTGGTTTTCCAAGATCGCCGTCTGGCTGGTGATCGCGCTCGTGCTGTTCACCGTCTTCAAGCAGTTCGACCGCAGCACGGTCCAGGGCCACCAGATCGCGTACTCGGACTTCCTCGACGAGGTGCGCGGCAAGCGCATCCGCTCCGTCACGCTGCAGGAGAGCCCCGGCGGCGGCACCGAGATCGTCGCCACCACCACCGACGACCGGCGCCTGCGCAGCACCGCCACCTACCTCGACCGCGGCCTCATCGGCGACCTCATCAACAACGGCGTCAAGTTCGACGTCAAGCCGCGCGAGGAGCCCTCGCTGCTGATGAGCATCCTGGTGAGCTGGGGGCCGATGCTGCTGCTGATCGGCGTCTGGATCTACTTCATGCGCCAGATGCAAGGCGGCGGCAAGGGCGGTGCCTTCAGCTTCGGCAAGAGCAAGGCGCGCATGCTCGACGAGGCCAACAACTCCACCACCTTCGCCGACGTCGCCGGCTGCGACGAGGCCAAGGAGGAGGTGAAGGAACTGGTCGACTTCCTGAAGGACCCGCAGAAGTTCCAGAAGCTCGGCGGCCGCATCCCGCGCGGCGTGCTGCTCGTGGGCCCGCCCGGGACCGGCAAGACGCTGCTGGCCAAGGCCATCGCGGGCGAGGCCAAGGTGCCGTTCTTCAGCATCTCGGGCTCCGACTTCGTCGAGATGTTCGTCGGCGTCGGCGCCGCGCGCGTGCGCGACATGTTCGAGCAGGCCAAGAAGAGCGCGCCTTGCATCATCTTCGTCGACGAGATCGACGCCGTCGGCCGCCATCGCGGCGCCGGCCTGGGCGGCGGCAACGACGAGCGCGAGCAGACGCTCAACCAGATGCTCGTCGAGATGGACGGCTTCGAGACCAACCTCGGCGTGATCGTGATGGCGGCCACCAATCGGCCCGACATCCTCGATCCGGCGCTGCTGCGCCCCGGCCGCTTCGACCGCCAGGTCTACGTCACGCTGCCCGACGTGCGCGGCCGCGAGCAGATCCTGATCGTGCACATGCGCAAGGTGCCGGCCGGCCAGGACGTCAAGGCCGACATCCTGGCACGCGGCACGCCGGGCTTCAGCGGCGCCGACCTCGCCAACCTCGTCAACGAGGCGGCGCTGTTCGCGGCGCGGCGCAGCGCGCGCGTGGTCGAGATGATCGACTTCGAGCGCGCCAAGGACAAGATCATGATGGGCCCCGAGCGCAAGAGCATGGTGATGCCCGAGGAGGAGCGGCGCAACACCGCCTACCACGAGGCCGGCCACGCGCTGGTGGCGCGCCTGATGCCCAAGACCGATCCGGTGCACAAGGTGACGGTGATCCCGCGCGGCCGTGCGCTCGGCGTGACGATGCAACTGCCCGAAGGCGACCGCTACAGCATGGACAAGGAGCGCATGCTGAGCACCATCAGCGTGCTGTTCGGCGGCCGCATCGCCGAGGAAGTGTTCATGCACCAGATGACCACCGGCGCGTCGAACGACTTCGAGCGCGCCACCGCGATGGCGCGCGACATGGTCATGCGCTACGGCATGAGCGACGAGCTCGGGCCGATGGTCTACGCCGAGAACGAAGGCGAGGTCTTCCTCGGCCGCAGCATCACCAAGCAGGTGAACATGTCCGAGGCGACGATGCAGAAGGTCGACCTCGAGGTGCGCCGCATCATCGACGAGCAGTACGCGGCGGCGCGCCGGCTCATCGAAGGCAACCAGGACAAGATGCATGCGATGGCCAAGGCGCTGCTCGAGTGGGAGACGATCGACAGCGACCAGATCGACGACATCATGGGCGGCAATCCGCCGCGGCCGCCCAAGGACTGGACGCCGTCGAGCTCCAAGGCCAGCGGCCCGACGCCGCCGCCGGTGGGCGGGGCCGACGGCGCGCCGGCTGCGGCCTGAAGGCTGCGCCGGAGCGCTCGGCCCGAGCGCTCTGCCTTGTGGCTCTGCCTGAGGGTTGCCTGATGGCTGCCTGAGCGCAGCCCGAGCATGCCGGCGCCGCGGGCCGCAGGGCGTGCTGCCCGAGCCGCATGGCCGGGCCGCGGCGGCTGCAACGGCAACAAATCCGCACATCCTGCGCGCCGCCTGCGCGGCCGCGCCTGGCCCGCGGCAGGAAAATCGGCGCGCAGGAGATCGACGATGAGCAGAACCTACTTCGGCACCGACGGCATTCGCGGCACCGTGGGCCGCGCCCCGATCACGCCGGATTTCATGCTGCGCCTGGGGCACGCCGTGGGCCAGGTGCTGCGGCGCAGCGCGACGCGGCCCGAAGTGGTGATCGGCAAGGACACGCGCATCTCGGGCTACATGCTCGAGTCGGCGCTCGAGGCCGGCTTCGCCTCGGCCGGCGTCGACGTGCTGCTGAGCGGCCCGCTGCCCACGCCGGGCGTCGCCTATCTCACGCGCGCGCTGCGGCTCGACCTCGGCGTCGTCATCAGCGCCTCGCACAACCCGTATCCGGACAACGGCATCAAGTTCTTCTCCGCGCGCGGCGAGAAGCTGCCCGACGAGTGGGAGCAGGCCGTCGAAGCCGAACTCGCCGAGACGCCGCGCTGGGTCGACTCCGCCGGCCTGGGCCGGGCGCGCCGGCTGCAGGACGCGCGCGGCCGCTACATCGAGTTCTGCAAGGGCACGGTGCCGCACTCGCTGTCGTTGCGCGGCACCAAGATCGTCGTCGACGCCGCACACGGCGCCGCCTACCACGTGGCGCCGGATGTCTTCCACGAACTGGGCGCCACGGTCGTGACGATCGGCTGCAGCCCCGACGGCCTCAACATCAACGACGGCGTCGGCGCCACGGCGCCGGCGGCGCTGCTCGCCGCGGTGGCCGAGCACGGCGCCGACTACGGCATCGCGCTGGACGGCGACGCCGACCGGCTGCAGATGGCCGACGGCTCGGGGCGGCTGTTCAACGGCGACGAACTGCTCTACGTGATGACGGCCGACCGGCTGGCGCGGCGCGAGCGCGTGCCCGGCGTCGTCGGCACGCTGATGACGAACATGGCGGTCGAGACCGCGCTGCGCCGCGCCGGCGTCGACCTCGTGCGTGCCAAGGTCGGCGACCGCTACGTGCTCGAGGAACTCGCCGCGCGCGGCTGGCAGCTCGGCGGCGAGAGCTCGGGCCACCTGCTCGCGCTCGACCGCCACACCACCGGCGACGGCATCGTGAGCGCGCTCCAGGTGCTGCAGGCGGTGCGCCGTCAGGGCCGCAGCCTGGCCGAGCTGCTCGACGGCGTCGCGCTGTATCCGCAGACGATGATCAACGTGCGCCTGCGCGAAGGCAGCGACTGGAAGCGCAACGGCACGCTCGACACGCTGCGCGGCCAGGTCGAGGGCGAGCTCGGCAGCGACGGTCGCGTGCTGATCCGCGCCTCGGGCACCGAGCCGGTGCTGCGCGTGATGGTCGAGGCGCGCGACGGCGAACTGGGCCGCCGCTGCGCCGAGCGGCTGGCGGCGGCCGCGGCGGCCTGAGCCCGCGCGCGTCGCGGGCGCGTCCGCAGGCCCGCACGCCCGGCTGCCGCTGCTCTACGGCGCAGCCTGCGGCAGGTATTTCTCGCGCAGCAGCCGCTTGAGCAGCTTGCCGGTCGGGTTGCGCGGCAGCGGCTCGGCGCTGACGATCAGCTTCTTCGGGATCTTGTACTTGCCGAGCTTGCCGCTGCAGTGCGCGACGACCTCGTCGAGCGTCAGCGACTGCCCGTCCTTGAGCCGCACGACCGCGCACACCGCCTCGCCCCAGGCCGGATCGGGCACGCCGATCACCGCCACCTCGGCGCATTGCGGCAGCGCCGTGAGCACGCTTTCCACCTCGGCCGGATAGATGTTCTCGCCGCCGGAGATCAGCATGTCCTTCTTGCGGTCGACGATGGTGAGGTAGCCCTCGGCGTCGAGGCGGCCGAGGTCGCCGGTGTGCAGCCAGCCGTCGCGCAGCGTTTCTGCGCTGGCCTGCGGGTTGTTCCAGTAGGCGCGGATGACGTGCGGGCCGCGGATCAGGATCTCGCCCACCTCGTCGGCTGCGGCATCCCGGCCCTGCGCGTCGACGACGCGGATGTCGGTGTGGAACATCGGCAGCCCGGTGGAGCCGATCTTGTCGAGCGCGCGCTCCGAGCTCAGCACCGCTGCGCCGCCGGCGCATTCGGTGAGGCCGTAGACCTGCTGGATGGCGATGCCGAACTGCGTCCAGGCCTGGATGAGCGGCACCGGCACCGGCGCCGTGCCGCACAGCGCCCAGCGCACCGAGGACAGGTCGAACGTGCGGATCGTCGGCACCTGGAGCATGAACTGCAGCATCGCCGGCACGGCGAGGAAGGAGTTGATCTTCTCGTCCTGCAGCATCCTCAGGAATCCGAGCGGGTCGAAGGCTTTCATCAGCACGGTCGTCGAGCCGACATGCACGTCGATGACGACGTCGATCAGCGCGCCGATGTGGAACAGCGGCAGCGCGACGAGCACGCGGTCGCCCCAGCGCCAGTCGGTGCTGAGCGCCACCGTGCACGAGTCGTAGAACAGGTTGTCGTGGCTGAGCACGGCACCCTTGGGCTTGCCCGTGGTGCCCGAGGTGAACATGATCATCAGCGGGTCGTCGCCGGCGCCCACCGGCTCGGGCTCGGCCTCGGAGGCGGCGGCGGTGAGCGCTTCGTAGCCGTGGTCGCCGGCGGGCACATGGCCGAGCGCGACGTAGTCGGCGGCCGGGATGCGGCCGCGCAGCGCCGCCACCGTCTCGGCGTATTCGCCGCCGTAGGCGAGGGCGCGAATGCCCGCGTCGTTAGCGATGACGGCCAGTTCGGCCGCCGCGAGCCGCCAGTTCAGCGGCACGACGATGGCCCCGATCTTGGCCAGGCCGAAGAAGCACTCGGTGAACTCGGGCGAATTCGCCATCAGCAGCCCGACGCGGTCGCCGCGGCCGATGCCCAGCGCGGCGAAGGCGTGCGCGGCGCGGTTGGCGCGCGCATTCCATTGCCGGAAGCTGAAGGTGCGGCCTTCGAAGACGAGGCCGGCGCGCTGCGGGTCGAGCCGAGCGCGCTTGGCAAGAAAGAGGCCGATGTTAGTCTGCATGGCGAACCTCCGTTGCAGGAGCGGTTGGATCGTCGACGGCGGCCGGCTCAGGGCACGAGCAGGACCTTGCCCGGCAGCGCGAGCGCCGCGCCCAGGCTCGGCAGCGCTTCGGCCAGCGCGATGCGCGCCGCCACCTGCGTGTGCCAGCGCCCCTCGAGGAAATGCTGCTGCGCCGCGTGCACGGCGCTGGCGCGTGCGGCCGGGCTGGCGGCACGCAGCCAGCGGCTGAGCCAGAAGCCTTCGATGCGCTTGCCGGCGAAGACGAACTCGCGCATGTCGGGCAGGCGCGCGCCGTCCTCGGACAGCAGGCCGTAGGCCACCCAGCGGCTGTGGGCGGGCATGGCGGCGAAGATGCCGGCCGCCACCCGGTCGCCGACGGCGTCGAGCAGGATGCGCGGCTTGTGTGCCTTCAGCGCGGCGTCGAGTCGGGCGGCGTAGTCGGGCGCGCCGCTGGCGAGCACTTCGGCTGCGCCCAGCGCCTGCAGCGGCGCAGCCGCCTCGGGCCGGCGCACGACGGCGATCGCGGCCATGCCGCGCTCGCGCGCCAGCGCGATCAGCATGCGCCCGAGCTGCGACGCGGCCGCCGTGAGTACCAGGGCCTGCGCGCCGGCTTGGGCGGCCAGCTCGATCATCGCCAGCGCGCTCGAGGGGTTGACGAACAGTGTCGCAGCGTCCTCGTCGCGCAGCGCTTCGGCCACGGGCACGCAGGAAGCAGCGTCGGTCAGCGCGAATTCGGCCCAGGCGCCCGAGGCGGTGGCAAGGAAGCTCACGCGCCCGCCGACGAGCGCAGCCGTCTCGGGGTCGCCCGCGGCGACGACGACGCCCGTGCCCTCGAAGCCGGCGGCTGCCCCGCGCTGGCGCGGTTGACCGTAGTGGCCTGCGACGTAGAGAAGGTCGGACGGATTGACCGGCGAGAGCGCGACCTCGATCAGCAACTGGCCCGCGGCCGGCCGCGGCCGCGGCAGGCGGCGCAGTTCGAGCAGCTCAGGCAGCTCGGCCGGCGCAGCGGCGCCGGGCCCGGCGTCCACGCGAGCGTCGGCGCCGGCGCCCGCACCGGCAAGGCCGCCATGGCGCAGCACGAGGGCTTGCATGTCGTCGGGGAGCGTCATCGCGTCGTCGGTTCACGGGGGGCGGCAGGCCGCCGCGCACGAAGGGCCGCGGGCGAGGGCCGCGGGGCGGCTGGAACGGCTGGAACGGCTTGAAAGGCGGGACCGGCGCCGTTTCATTGAATGGTACTTGAAATATGAGTGCTCATAAAGTACGCTCGCGCCCCGACGCGCAAGCCGGCCCGGCCGGCACCCGCGCGAGGAGACACGGACGGTCGAGATGCAGGGCTGGAGCGACTTCGCGCAGATGCTGGCCGCCGGCACGGCGATCGGCTGCATCTACGCCGTCGTGGCGCTCGGCTTCGTGCTGATCTACAAGGCCAGCGAGATCGTCAACTTCGCCCACGGCGACCTGATGATGCTCGGCGCCTTCCTCGGCTACAGCTTCATCGGCGTGCTCGGTATGCCCTTCCTCGCCGGGCTGGCGGCGGCGGCGCTGGCGATGGCGCTCGTGGGGGCGCTGCTCGACCGCGTCGTGCTGCGCCCGATGGTCGGCCAGCCGGTGTTCGCGATCGTCATCATCACCATCGGCATCGGCTTCGTGCTGCGCAGCGTCGTCACCGTGCTGCCCGGCTGGGGCACCGACACCCACGGCATCCCGACGCCGTACGCGCGCGGCGCCAGCCGCCTGGGCGGGGTGGCGATCGGCCACGAGTACCTGGCCATCATCGCCGCGACGGTGCTGTTGATCGCCTTGCTGTACGCGTTCTTCCGCTTCACACGCCTGGGCGTGGCGATGCAGGCGAGCTCGCAGAACCAGCTCGCCGCCTTCCATGTCGGCATCCCGGTCAAGCGCATGCTGTCGATCGTCTGGGCCATCGCCGCCGCGACGGCGGCGCTGGCCGGCGTGTTGCTGGCGCCCGTCACCTTCGTGCACGTGAACATGGGCTTCATCGGCCTGAAGGCGTTTCCGGCCGCGGTGCTGGGCGGCTTCGGCTCGATCCCGGGCGCGATCGTCGGTGGGCTCGTGATCGGCGTCGTCGAGTCGCTGGCGGGCTTCTACCTGCCCGAGGGCTTCAAGGACGTCGCCGCCTACGTCCTGCTGCTGCTGGTGCTGGCGCTGCGCCCGCAGGGCCTGTTCGGCCGCGCCGTGGCGAAGAAGGTCTGAGGCGCGCGCATGCACGTGCCGATGAAGACCGGCTACGAACAGGACATCGGCCTGTTCGATCGGCGCAGCACGGCCGTCTCGTACGCGCTGCTGGCGCTGGCGGCACTGCTGGCCCCGGCCGTGCTCGGCGAATACCTGCTCGCGCAGCTGAGCTTCGTCGCGATCTACGCGATCGCCGGCGTCGGCATGATGCTGCTGGTCGGCTATGCCGGGCAGATCTCGCTCGGCCACGCGGCCTTCCTCGCCGTCGGCGCCTACACCGAGGCCATCCTGCGCAAGCACGGCCTGCCCTTCGTGGTGACGCTGCCGGCGGCCGGGGCCACGGCCGCGCTGCTGAGCGTGCTGCTGGCCTGGTCGACCGCGCGCCTGGCCGGCATCTACCTCGCGATGGGCACGCTGGCCTTCGCCTTCGTCGTCGAGGAGGTGCTGATGCGCTGGGAGTCGCTCACCGGCGGCAATCGTGGCTTGGCGGTCGAGGGCATCGCGCTCGGGCCGTTCGCCGTCGCCGCCGAGTGGCAGTTCTACTACCTGTGCCTGGGCGTTCTGGCCGTGGTGCTGCTGGGCGCGGTCAATCTCCTGCGTTCGCGCAGCGGGCGCGCGCTCAGCGCGATCCGCGACAGCGAGATCTCGGCGCAGAGCCTGGGCATCCCGCTGGCGCTGTGCAAGTCGGCGGTGCTGTTCGCGAGCGCGCTGCTCACGGGCCTGGCCGGGGCGCTGTACGCGCACAAGATCCAGTTCATCACGCCCGACCAGTTCACCATCATGACCTCGGTCGAGCTGCTGGTGCTGGTGGTGGTCGGCGGCCTGGGCTCGCTGCACGGCGCGGTGCTCGGCGCCGCCTTCATCGTCATGCTGCCGCAGTTCGTGATCGTGCTGCGCGAGCTGTTCGGGCTCAGCTCGGCGCTGCAGTCGGGGCTGGACGCCGGCGTCTACGGGCTGCTGATGGTGCTGTTCATGCTGTTCGAGCCGCGCGGGCTGTACGGGCGCTGGGTGCGCATCAAGACCTACCTCGACCTGTTCCCCTTCTACCGCCGCGGCAGCTTCCGGCGCCAGCGCCAGTACCACAAGTCGGAACAACTGCGATGAGCCTGCTCGAGACGCGCCGCCTCGCGCGCCGCTTCGGCGGCATCCAGGCCGTGCGCGACGCCAGCCTCGCGGTCGAGGCGGGCGAGATCTTCTCCATCATCGGCCCCAACGGCGCGGGCAAGACGACGCTGTTCAACCTCGTGAGCCGCGTCTACCCGGCCGACGCCGGGCAGATCCTGCTCGCCGGCGAGGACATCACCCGCATCGCGCCGCACCGCGTGGCGGCGCTCGGCGTGGCGCGCACCTTCCAGAACATCGAACTGTTCGAGCGCTCCACCGTGCTCGACAACCTCCTCGTCGGCCGCCACTGCCGCGGTCGCGCGGCGCCGCTGGCCGAACTGCTGTTCACGCGCGCCAACCGGCGCGCCGAGGTCGCGCACCGCGACAAGGTCGAGCACATCATCGAGCTGCTCGAGCTGCAGGCGTACCGCGACAGCAGCGTCGGCGCGCTCGCCTACGGCGTGCGCAAGGTGGTCGAGATCGGGCGCGCGCTGGCCGCCGAGCCGCGCCTGCTGCTGCTCGACGAGCCCTCCTCCGGGCTCAACGCCGAGGAGACCGAGGACCTGTCGTTCTGGATCCGCGACATCCGCGACGACCTCGGCATCACGGTGGTGATGATCGAGCACGACATGCGCCTGGTCGATCTGGTGTCCGACCGCGTGCTGGCGATGGACCGCGGCGCCGTGCTCGCCGTCGGCGCGCCGGCCGAGATCATGGCCGACGCCCGCGTCGTCGAAGCCTACCTCGGAGGCTGAGGTGTCCGAGCCGCTGCTCGCGCTGCGCAACGTCGAGACCTACTACGGCCCGGTGCTGGCGATCCAGGGCGTGAGTCTGGACGTGCCGGCGGCCGGCATCGTCGCGCTGCTCGGCTCCAACGGCGCGGGCAAGTCGACGGTGCTGAAGTCGATCTCGGGCTTCGTCGCGCCGCGCAAGGGCACGGTGACGTTCGGCGGCCGCAGCCTGGTCGGCCGCGAGCCCGACGCGATCGTCGGCCTGGGCCTGGCGCACGTGCCCGAGGGGCGCGAGGTGTTTCCGTTCCTGAGCGTGCGCGACAACCTGCTGATGGGCGGCTACACGCGAAGCGACCGCGACGCCGTGCGCGCGGACATCGAGCGCATGTACGGGCTGTTTCCGGTCCTGCGCGAGCGCAGCGAGCAGGCGGCGCAGAGCCTGTCGGGCGGCGAGCAGCAGATGCTCGCGATCGCGCGCGCGCTGATGGCCAAGCCGCGCCTGCTGCTGCTCGACGAGCCCTCGCTCGGCCTGTCGCCGCGGCTGGTGGGCGAGATCTTCGCCATCATCCGCCGCGTCAACGCCGAGGCGGGCACGGCGATCCTGCTCGTCGAGCAGAACGCGCGCCAGGCGCTCGCGGTGGCCGACTACGGCTACGTCATCGAGGTCGGCCGCATCGTGTTGAAGGGGCGCGCGCGCGATCTGGCCGAGCAGCGCGACATCCGCGAGTTCTATCTCGGCGTCAAGGACGCCGGCGCGCGCAGCGCACGCCGCTGGAAGAGGGCCAAGCTGTGGCGCTGAACGACGGCGTTTGCGGCCCGGCCGACTGGGCGCAGTACGGGCGCGGTCAGGAAATCGAACCGACACCCGCCTCGACGCTGGCCGCCGCCTTTGCCGCGGCCGTGCGTCTGCGCGGCGAGCGCGTCGCATTGCGCTGCAAGCAGCGCGGCCTGTGGCGCCCGGTGACCTGGACCGAGTACGGCGAGCAGGTGCGGCGCATCGCGCTCGCGCTGATCTCGGCCGGCTTCGCGCCGGGCGAGCGCACCTGCATCCTGGCCGAGAATCGCCCCGAGTGGTTCTTCGCCGATCTGGCGGTCGTCACCGCGGGCGGCATCGCGGTGGGCATCTACACCACCAACGCGCCCGAGCAGGTGGCCCACGTGCTCGGCGACTGCGGCGCACGCTTCGTCTTCGTCGCGGACGAGGAGCAGCTCGACAAGGTGCTGCAAGTGCGCGCGCGGCTGCCGGCGCTGCGGCGCATCGTCGTCTTCGACATGGAGGGTCTGCGCGAGCTGGCCGACCCGATGGTGGCGAGCCTCGAAGCGTTCGCGCAGGGCGGCGCCGCCGAGCCTGCCACGCACAGCGAGGAGTGGCACAGGCGCATCGCGGCCGTGGCGCCGCACGAGACGGCGATCCTGATCTACACCTCGGGCACCACCGGACCGCCCAAGGGCGCCATGCTCACGCACGCGAACCTGGTCTTCCAGGCCGCGACGCTGCACGGCGTGATGCCCCTCGGCCCGGGCGACGAGATGCTGTCGTTCCTGCCGCTCGCCCACATCGCCGAGCGCCTGCTGAGTGTCGTGCGCCCGATCTTCAACGGCGCCATCGTCAACTTCGTGGAGCACGAGGACACGATGGCGCAGAACCTGCGCGAGCTCTCGCCCACCGTGTTCTTCGCCGTGCCGCGCATCTGGGAGAAGTTCCACGCGCGCGCGACGATCGCCGCTGCCGACGGCACGGCGGCCGAGCGGCTGGCCTTCCGGCTCGCCTTCGGGGCCGCGCAGCGGCTGGCCGCGTTGCGCGCCGCGGGTCGCCGGCCGTCGCCCTGGCTGCGGCTCGTGCACGCGGTAGCGGCGCGCACCGTGCTGCACCGCACGCGCAAGCTGCTCGGCCTGGAGCGCGCGCGCTATGTCGTGACCGGGGCGGCGCCGATCGCGCCCGAGCTGATCCGCTGGTACCTCGTGCTCGGCCTGGACATGATGCAGGCCTACGGCATGACGGAAACGGCCGGCGTCGCCTCGCTGCCGCCGCCGGCGCTGCGGCGCGACGGCAGCGTCGGCGTCGCGCTGCCGGGCACCGAGATGCGCCTGGCGCCCTCGGGCGAGCTGCTGATCCGCGGCCCGCATGTCTTCGCGGGCTACTGGAACAACCCGGCGAAGACGGCCGAGACCGTGATCGACGGCTGGCTGCACACCGGCGACATCGCCCGCATCGACGCCGAGGGCTTCGTGCGCATCGTCGACCGCCTGAAGGACATCATCATCACCTCGGGCGGCAAGAACGTCTCGCCCTCGGAGATCGAGAACGAGCTCAAGTTCAGCCCCTACGTCGCCGACGCGGTCGTGATCGGCGACGCGCGCCCGTACCTGAGCGCGCTCGTGATGATCGACTACGACAACGTCCTGCGCTACGCGCAGGACCACGCGATCCCGTTCACCGACTACGCCAGCCTGTGCGCGCACGAGCGCATCCAGGCGCTCGTCGCGGCCGAGGTCGAGGCGGTCAACGCGCGCTTCGCGCGCGTCGAGCAGATCAAGACCTTCCGCCTGATCGACGTGCAGCTCACGACCGAGGACGAGGAATTCACGCCGACGCTCAAGCTCAAGCGCAGCGTGGTCGCGAGGCGCCACCAGGCGCTCGTCGACCAGATGTACGGCGGCGGCACCGGATCGGACACGACGGCGGGCGCGCGTGCGCCGCAGGTCGCGCTCGACAACCCCTAGACGGAGGCGACAGTCATGAAGTGGAAGATCGTGCAACGCGCGGCGGCGGCCCTGGCCGCCTCGGTATCGCTCTTCGGCGGCGCTCCTGCAGCCGCCCAGACGCAGGGCGTCAGCGACGGCGAGGTGGTGCTCGGCACCTATCTCGATTTCAGCGGCCCGCTCGCCACCTGGGGCACGGCGCTGCGCGCCGGCATGGAGATGGCCCTCGACGAGATCAACGCCGCCGGCGGCGTGCACGGCCGCAAGCTGCGCCTGGTGGTCGAGGACTCGGGCTACGACCCGAAGAACGCCGTGCTCGTGACGCAGAAGCTGCTCACGCGCGACCAGATCTTCGCGATGATCGGCTCGCTGGGCACGGTGACCGGTGCGGCGACGATGCCGCTGGTGCTCAAGCGCGGGCTGCCGCATCTGTTCCCGGTGACCCCGTCGGAGATGTTCGCGCTGCCCTTCGACCGGCTGAAGTTCGCCTACTTCACGCCCTACTACGACGACGTGCGCACCAGCGTCAAGTACCTGCTGGCGAGCAAGCGCTTCACCCGCGTGGGCGTGCTCTACCAGGACGACGAGTTCGGCGCCGACATCCTGAAGGCGACGCAGGACCAGCTCGCCGAAGCCGGCCTCAAGCCGGTGTCGACGATGAGCTACAAGCGCGGCGCGACCGACTTCTCGAGCCAGATCGCGCGCCTGAAGGCCGACGGCGCCGAGCTCGTGGTGATGAGCACCGTCGTGCGCGAGACGATCGGCGCGATGGCCGCGGCGCGCAACCTCGACTGGAAGCCGACCTTCCTCACCAGCCAGGCCGGCTACTCGTCGGCCGTGGCCGCGCTCGGCAAGGAGGTCACCGAAGGGCTCTATGCCGGCGGCATGACGCCGATCCCCTACGCCGAGGGCGCCTCGGCCGAACTGCTGGACTGGATCAAGCGCTACCGGGCACGGGCGAACCAGGATCCGAGCTTCGAGGTCGTCGTCGGCTACATGCTGATCTCCACTGCCGCGCGCGGCATGGCCAATGCCGGCCGCGAACTGACGGCCGATTCGATGGTCGCGGGCCTGGAGAAGATCCGCGACTTCAAGAACATCTTCGGCACGCCGCCGATCTCGTTCACGCCCACCGATCACCTGGCGTCGCGCCAGAGCTTCGTCGCCCAGATCAGGAACGGCCGCTGGGTGTCGCTGACCGGCTTCATGCACTACAAGAACTGAGACGCGCTCGACACCGGGCGGCCTGAACGACCAGGAGAGCACCATGCGAATCGTCGGAATCGTGCTTGCGGCCTTCACCGCGCTCGTGGCGCTGCTGCCGGCGGCGCAGGCGCAGACGCCGGCCCAGACGCAGGGCGTGAGCGACACCGAGATCGTGCTCGGCACGACGCTCGACCTGAGCGGGCCGATCAACTTCTGGGGCTTGCCGGCCAGGAACGGCATGCAGATGGCCGTCGACGAGATCAACGCCGCCGGCGGCATCCACGGCCGCAAGCTGCGCCTGGTGGTCGAGGACATGGCCTACGACCCGAAGAAGGCCGTGCTCGCCACCGAGAAGCTGCTCACGCGCGACCGCGTGTTCGCCGTCATCGGCTCGATGGGCACGGTGACCACGGCCGCGACGATGCCGCTCGTGCTCAGGCGCGGCGTGCCGCACCTGTTCCCGATCGCGCCTTCGGAGATGTTCGCGCTGCCGTTCGACCACCTGAAGTTCGCCTCGTTCGTGCCCTACTACGACGACGTGCGCAACAGCCTGAAGTACCTGATGGCGAACAGGCGTTACGGCCGCATCGGCGTGCTCTACCAGGACGACGACTTCGGCAGCGAGATCCTGAGGGCGGTGCGCGATCAACTCGAGGCCGTCGGCGCCAGGCCGGTGTCGGTGCAGAGCTACAAGCGCGGCGCCACCGACTTCTCGAGCCAGATCGCACGGCTGAAGACCGACGAGGTCGACCTCGTCGTGCTGGGCACCATCGTGCGCGAGACGGTGGGCGCGATGGCCGCGGCGCGCAACCTCGGCTGGAATCCGGCCTTCCTGGTGAGCCAGGCGGGCTACTCGATGGCGGTGGCGGCGCTGGGCAAGGACACGGTCGAAGGCCTGTACGCCGGCGTCGTGACGCCGCTGCCCTACGCCGACACCGCCTCGGCGCCGGTGCTCGACTGGATGAAGCGCTACAAGGCCAGGACGCAGCAGGACGCGGCGATCGAGGCGGTGGTGGGCTATGCGCAGATCACGCTCGCCGCGCAGGGCATCGCCAACGCCGGGCGCGATCTGACGGCCGGCTCGCTGGTCGCCGGGCTCGAGCGCATCCGCAACCACCGCAACATCTTCGGCGCCTCGCCGATGTCGTTCAGCGCCGACAACCACCTCGGCTCGCGCCGCTCGGCGCTCGCCCGGCTCCAGCAAGGGCGCTGGGTGCTGCTGACCGACTTCATGTACCACGGCGACAAGTGAGGCGCCGGGGCCGCGCGGCCCATCGCCGTGCGCGATCAGCCAGCGGCGCGGGGCCGGATTCCTGCCGCCCACGCTCCTGGGAGCCTGCTTCGCCCCCAGTTCGGCGTGATTCACTTACCCGGTAAGCTATCCGATAGAATGGGTCTGCCTTCAAGAGGAGTTCGCCGATGGCTGCCGCCACGCTCACCGCAAAGGGCCAGATCGTGATCCCGGCCGAGATTCGAGCGCGCTTCGGTCTGACGCCGGGAACGCAGGTCGAGTTCGTCGACGAGGGCGGCACGATCCGGCTTCTGGTGCGGCGGCGCGTGCCGCGCAGCGATCCGGCGGCGGGCTTCGGGATGATCAAGGCGGCGCCCGCCCCCGCGGGCAGCAGGCGACTCGCCGACTTCGACGCGGCCGACTTCGCCCGCAAGCCGTGATTGCGATCGATACGAACATCCTCGCGCGCTTCTATATCGAGGATCCGTCCGACCGCGAAGCCGCGTCGCAAGCCCGGCGCGCGCGACGGGTCATGCTCGATTCGCCGGCGCTGTTCGTCCCATTGACCGTGGTGTTGGAGTTGGAGTGGGTGATGCGCGGGTTCTACCGCCTGCCGCCCGAGGCGATCTGCTCGGCGCTGCGCCACTTGCTGGGCATGGGCAACGTCACGGTGCAGCATTGGGAAGCAGTCAACGACGCCGTCTCGCTGCACGAGCAGGGTCTGGACTTCGCCGATGCGCTGCATTGGGCGCTGAGCGCCGGATGTGAGCGCATGTTCAGCTTCGACGATCGCCGCTTCGTGCGTCGGGCACGGCGGGCGAGCAGCGCACCCGGCAACGAACTGCCGCCGCCGGCGCTGCCGCCAGGCTGAAGCGCCGGCGCCCGCCGCGTCATGCAGTCCGCGTCGTGTCAGGCGCCCGGGACCGCGGGCACGCTGGCGCAGCACGGCTTTTCGGTCGCGCGCTGGCTGCCTCCGATGCGGCGCTGGACGTGGTCGCTGCGATCCGCGCCCAGCGTCGGACTCAAAGACAGAGGGGTGCGTCCTGCGCCGTGCCGGCCGCTACCCCGCCCCGTGCACCCCGCGCGTGCGGCCGGCCCAGTAGGGCTCGCGCAGCACGCGGCGGATGATCTTGCCCACCGGCGTCTTGGGCAGCGCGTCGACGAGGTGCACCGCCTTGGGCACCTTGAAGTACGCCACGCGCTCCTTGACGAAGGCGATCAGCTCGGCTTCGTTCGCCTGCGCGCCCGCGCGCAGCACGACCGCGGCGTGCACGGCCTCGCCCCATTTGTCGTCGGGCACCGCGAAGACGCCGCATTCGGCCACCGCCGGGTGGGCGGCCAGCGCATGCTCGACCTCGGCCGGGTAGACGTTGTAGCCGCCCGAGATGATCATGTCCTCCTTGCGGTCGGCCAGGTACAGGTAGCCGTCCGCTTCCATGCGGCCGAGGTCGCCGGTGGCGAGCCAGCCGCCGGCCAGGCGCCTGGCGTCGAGCTCGGGGTTCTTCCAGAAGCCCGGCGTCATCCAGGGCGCGCAGATGCAGATCTCGCCCACTTCGCCCGGCGCGCAGGGCTCGCCGTTGTCGGCGCGGATCAGCACCTGCGCGGCGCCGAACTCGCGCCCGACCGAGGTCAGGCGCTCGGGCTTGCCGGCCAGCGCCTCGGCATGCTCGGCCGGGCCCATGTAGGTGCACAGGCCGTAGGCCTCGGTCTGCCCGAAGCCGGTGTTCAGCACCGGGCCGAAGCGCCTGATCGCGCGCTCGACGAGCGTGGGCGCGGCCGGCGCGGCGGCGTAGACGATGTTGCGCAGGCTCGACAGGTCGGCCGCCTCGGTGGCCGGATCGTCCAGCAGCATGCGCAGGAAGGTCGGCACGCCGAGCATGAAGGCGACGCGGTGGCGCGCGATGGCCTCGATCACCGGCTTGGGGCTCGGGTCGCGCAGGATCACCAGCGCCGCGCCGCCGATCCAGGCGCTGTCCATCGCGCGCGCGCAGAAGTGGCTCAAGGGGAGTTGCCCGAGCACGCGTTCGCCGGGCCGGTGGCCGAAAGTCGAGGCCCAGAAGTTCATCGCCGCCGACACCGAGGCGAAGCTGTGCGTCACGCCTTTGGGCTGCCCGGTGGTGCCCGAGGTGTAGAGGATCTGCGCCAGCGTCTGGGGCGGGCGATCGAAGGCGGGCAGGGCGGCCGGCGCGGCGCTGCCCGCGAGCAGATCGTCGACGCCGGCAAACCGGCCCAGGCCGAACGCGGCCTGCGGCACCGGGGCCACGGCGCGTGCGCGCTCGAGGTGCGCGGAGTCGAGCGCGAGCACGAAGCGCGCGTCGCTGTCGGCGACGATGCAGCGGTGTTCGCGCTCGGTGAGCGCGCCCAGCATCGGGCACAGCACGCCGCCGGCGCGTGCGATCGCGATCACCGCGACGACGAACTCGAGGCAGTTGAACTGGATCACGGCGACGCGCTCGCCGACCTGCAGGCCGCGCGCGACGAGCGCGGCGGCGGCGATGCTGGCCTGGGCGTCGAGCTCGGCGAAGCTGAGCTGGCGTTCGCCGTCGATCACGGCCACGCCCTCGGGCCAGTGGCGCGCGGCGCGCGCCGGGTAGTGCGAATACGGGTGCTTCATGCTCCGGTCCTCCGCGGCGGGATGTGGCGTTCCTCGGGTCCGTCGTAATGGGCGCCGAGCGCGTCGGGGATGATGCGCAGCGGCACGCCGTCGTGGATCTCCTCGCTGACATGGGCCAGCAGCGCCATGCCGTAGCCGAGCGCGCCCAGCCCGCCGATGACGAGCGGCTCGAAGCCGAGGTCGGCCAGCACGGAGCCCAGCGCGCCGGCCAGGTTGATCGGGATCAGGCGGCCTTTGGCCGCCGCCAGCTGCGCCTCGACGGCGTCGAGCATGCGCCCGTGCGCGCGCCAGCCGTCCTGCGCGAGCGCCAGGCGGCGCAGCGTCACGGCGCGCGGCTCGGCGCTCTTGTGCATCGGGTGCCCGAGGCCCGGCACGCGGCCGCGCCGCTCGCCCCAGACCTGCATCACGCGGGCGACGGCTTCGGCCTCGGGGAGCTGCCAGCCCACCGCCTCGATCAGCATCTGGGCCGGCTCCTGCGGCGAGCCGGTCACCGAGCCCGAGGCGAGCAGCCCGCTGGCCAGCGCGGGAATCGGCGAATCGGGGAAGGCCGACGCGGTGAAGCGCGCCGCGCCCACCGCCGCGCTGACGAACTGCTGGTCGACGCCGCAGCGCAGCACGAGATCGAACAGGGCGGTTTCGCGCGCGTCGGGCAGCTCGCCGCGCAGCACGAGCCAGGCGACCTCGGTGTGGTTGAGCCGTTCGATCACTTCCTCGACCGGGTAGCCGCGCACGAGGATGCGGCCCTGGCCGGCGCGGCTGATGGCGGTGCTCCAGTAGTCGCTCCAGTCGCCCGAGGCGACGAATTCGCCGATCTGGTGGCGGCGGGCGCGCCGCGCGGGGGTGTTCGTCATGTCTTGCCTTGCGGGTTCGGGTTGGCGGGATTGCTCGCGCCGGCTGCCGGCACGAACAGGGGCAGCAGCCGGCCGCCGCGCAGGCGGTGCTGCACGCGCACCGCCAGGCCCACGCGCACCGCTTCGGGCGCGCAGTCGACGACGTTGGAGACCATGCGCGGCCCTTCGCGCAGCGCGATCACGGCGATCACGTAGGGCGGCGGGAAGTCCGGGTGGTACTGCTGCCGATAGACGGTGAAGGTGGCCACCTCGCCCAAGCCCGAGAGCGCGCGCCGGTCCAGCCGCGCGGACCAGCAGCGCGGGCACACCGCAGCGAGCGGCAGGAACAGATGGCCGCAGTCCGCGCAATGCGCCGCTTCGAGCGCCCGCGTTTCGACATCAGGCATGGCGGGATGGCTGCCGGTGGCGTCGTCCATGCTCAGCGCCCCAGGATCAGGGTGGCGTGCGTGTTCATGCCCAGCCCGTGGCCGCTGACCAGCGCCACCTGGGCATCGCTCACCTGGCGCATGCCCGCTTCGCCGCGCAACTGGCGCACCGCCTCGATGACGTGCAGCATGCCGCCGCCGTAGCCCTCGGCGAGCAGGCCGCCGCTCGGGTTGACCGCCAGCGTGCCGCCCGGGCCGATGCGGCCGCCGGCGACGAATTCGCCCGCCTCGCCGGGCGCGCAGAAGCCGTAGGCCTCGAGCTGCATCAGCACGACGATCGTGAAGCAGTCGTACAGCAGCGCGACGTCGACGTCGGCGGCGCTCAAGCCGGCGCGCGCGAGGGTGCGCGGGCCGCAGCGGGCCGCCGGCAGCGTGTCGAAATGCGCCGGGTTCGTGAACGTGCCCAGGCTGTGCGCCTGACCCATGCCGAGCAGGTGGATCGGCCGGTGGCGCGCGTCGCGCGCACGATCAGCGGCGCAGACGACGACCGCGGCCGCGCCGTCGGAGATCAGGCAGCAGTCGGCGCGCCGCAGCGGCTCGACCAGCATGCGCGAGGCGAAGTAGCCGGCCCGGTCGAGCCCGGCCCTGGACTGCGCGTGCGGCGTGCGCGCAGCATGCGCATGGGCGGCGACGGCCACCTCGGCCAGCGCGTCGGCGCGCGTGCCGTAGCGCGCCATGTGCCGCTGCGCGGCCAGCGCGTGCAGGCCGGCGGCGCCGAAGAAGCCGTAGGCCGCCTCGTCGCCGCGGCCGTAGGCATAGGAGCCGGCCGCCGACAGCGCCATGTCGCCGTAGACGCACAGGCAGACGGTGCACAGCCCGGCCGCGATGGCCTGCGCGGCGCGCTGGATGCTGGCCGCGCTCGACGCGCCGCCGAGGATCTCGGTGGCGGCGAAGTCGGGGTCGAGGCCGAGCGCGCGGCCCAGCCTCAGGTAATGCGGCTCGATGCCCTGCAGCACGCCCTGCACCGCGCCGGGATCGGTGACCAGGCCGTCGATGTCGCCCGGCGCGAAGCCCGCGTCCGCGACCGCCAGGCGCGCGGCCTCGGCCTCGAGCGCGAGCGCGCTCGCGCCTTCGAGCCGGCCGAAAGCGGTGTGCCCGATGCCGGCGATGGCGATCTTGTTCACGTCGGGCGTTCCGGACAGAGGCAGTCACGACCGGGATGGACCCCGATCCGCCGCCCGGCCGCAGCTGCTGGATGCATGCTTGATCAGTACACGAAAACTGAGTATCGTTCGAGAAAGACGGCTTGGCAAGTGCGTCGATCGGGAGAACACCGTGCACCGCGAATGGACCGAGGAACAGGAGTCGCTGCGCCGTTCGCTGCGCGCCTACGTGCGCGACCACGTGACGCCGCACGTGCTGGCCTGGGAGGCCGCCGGCGAGGTGCCGCGCCGCCTGTTCACCGATCTCGCCCGGCTCGGCCTGCTGGGCCTGCGGCTGGCGCCCGAGCACGGCGGCGGCGGCCAGGACTTCTGGTTCGCGGTCGTGCTGCTCGAGGAGCTGATGCGCTGCGGTTCGATCGGCGTGCCGGTGGCGGTGATGGCGCACGCCGAGTTCGCCACCATGCTGATCGACCGCTACGGCGCGCCCGCGCTGCGCGCGCACTACGTGCGCGGCGCCGCCGAGGGCCGGCTGATCGGCGCGCTGGGCGTCTCCGAGCCCGACGCCGGCAGCGACGTCGCGGCGCTGCGCACGCGCGCGGTGCGCGACGGCGACGCGTACGTGATCGACGGCTCCAAGCTCTACATCAGCAACGGCACCATCGCCGACTACATCACCCTGGCGGTGCGCACCGGCGGGCCGGGTGCGCGCGGCATCTCGATGATCGTCGTGCCGGCCGACAGCAAGGGGCTCACGCGCCGGCGCCTGCGCAAGCTCGGCACCCATGCCTCCGACACCGCCGAGCTGTTCTTCGACGGCTGCCGCGTGCCGGCGACGCACCTGCTCGGCGTCGAGAACGAGGGCTTCGGCATGATCATGTCGGGCTTCGAGGGCGAGCGCCTGGTGCTGGCGGTGATGGCCTGCTGCCATGCGCGGCTGCTGTTCGACGAGGCGCGCGAATGGGGGCACGGCCGGCGTGCCTTCGGCCAGCCGCTGCTGGCGTTCCAGGTCTGGCAGCATCGCCTGGCCGACGTGCTCACGCGCATCGAGGCGGCCGAGGCGCTGACGCTGCGCGGCATCGACCTGTACGTGGGCGGCCGCGCCGCGCCTTCCGAGATCTCGATGGCCAAACTCTTCGCCACCGAGACCACGCGCCGCACCGCCGCCGAGTGCGCGCAGATCCTGGGCGGGCAGGGCTACATGGAAGGCTCGCTGGTCGGGCGGCTGCATCGCGATGCGCTGGCGATGACGATCGGCGCGGGTTCCAGCGAGATCATGCGCGAGCTGATCGCGCGGTCGAACAACCTGGTGGCACGATGAGCCTGCGCCGCGAAGTCCACGACGGCGTGCTGATCCTGACGATCGATCGCCCGCAGGCGCGCAACGCGCTCGACGCCGAGCTGCGCGCCGCGCTCGAGCGCGAGTGGCTGCGCTTTCGCGACGACGACGCGCTGCGCGTGGCGGTGCTCACCGGCGCCGGCACCGAAGCGTTCTGCGCCGGCGCCGACCTCAAGGAGCTGGGCACCTACTACCGCTCGATGACGCCCGTGCAGCGGCGCGAGCAGGGCGAACGCGAGCCGGGCCTGGGCGCCCTCACGCGCAACTTCGATCCGCGCAAGCCGACCATCGCCGCGATCAACGGCGCCTGCCTGGCCGGCGGCCTGGAGATCGCGCTCGCCTGCGACATCCGCATCGCCTCGCAGACGGCGCGCTTCGGGCTGCCCGAGGTCCGGCGCGGCATCCTGCCCGGAGCCGGCGGCACGCAGCGGCTGCCGCGCACGCTGCCGCTGGGCGTCGCGCTCGAGATGATCCTCACCGGGGAGTCGATCGACGCCCAGGCCGCGCTGCGCTGGGGCCTGGTGAGCCAGGTCGTGCCGGCCGAGGCGCTGCCCGCGCGCGCGCTCGAGATCGCCGCGCGCGTTGCCGCCAACGGGCCGCTGGCGGTGCGCGCCGCGCGCGACGCCGTCTACCAGGGCCTGGCGCTGCCGCTGGAGGCGGCGCTGCGGCTCGAGCAGTTCCACGCCGAGCCGCTGCGCACGAGCGACGACGCCGCCGAGGGCGTGCGCGCGTTCGTCGAGAAACGCCAACCCCGATTCACCGGACACTGAGAGGAGCGAAGCGCCATGACCAGACCGAAGATCGCGATCGATGCCTGGGCGACCTACATCTCGCCCGAAGGGGCGAAGAAGTGGCCGCCCGAATTCCTGCACATCTTCCGCAAGTACAAGTGCCCGCCGAACATGTTCGAAGGCGGCACGGTGGAGGCGATGCTGGCCGAGATGGACGCCGCGGGCGTCGACCGCATCGTGCTGTCGGCGTTCTTCTATGGCGGCCAGTGGGTGCTGAGCAACGAGGAAGTGGCGCGCATGGTGCGCGAACGGCCCGACCGTTTCATCGGCGCGGGCACCGTCAACGTCATGCAAAAGCCCATGCAGGTGGTGCGCGAGGTCGACTACCTCGTCAAGGACCTGGGGCTGCGCTGCCTGCGCCTCGAGCCGTACATGTACGGCGACGGCATGACCGGCCTGCCGCCCAACGACAAGCACTACTGGCCGGTCTACATGCGCTGCAGCGAACTCGGTGCGGCGGTGGCGATCCAGGTCGGCCACACCGGGCCGCTGCTGCCCTCCGAGTGCGGCCGGCCGATCTACCTCGACGAAGTGGCGCTGTCGTTCCCTGATCTGGCGATCCTCGGCTGCCACGTCGGCCAACCCTGGCACGAGGAGATGATGGTGCTGGCGTGGAAGCACCCGAACGTGTACCTCGAAACCTCGGCGCGCGGGCCGCGCCAGTGGCCGCAGTCGCTGGTCGACTTCGCCAAGGGCTGGGGCCAGGACAAGGTCATCTGGGCCACCGACTACCCGCTGCTCGGCTTCGACCGCACGCTGGGCGAACTCGAGGCGCTGGGCGTCGACGACAAGGTCTACCGCAAGATCGTGCGCGACAACCTGCTGCGGGCGCTGAGGCTCGAGCTGTGAGCGCCGCGCAGCGCCGTCGGGGGCGCCGGTGAGCGCAATGCAGGCCGTCCTCGACTCGATCGCCTACATCGCCTGGCACGGCCAGAAGATCGAGCGCGAGGAAGCGGGCCGCGTGGTCGTCGCCCAGCCCGACCGGCCCGACCTGCACAACTACGCCGGCACCACGCATGCCGGGGCGCTGTACACGCTGGCCGAGACGGCCGCCGGCGTCGCCGCCGACGGGCTGGCGGCGCCGCTGGGCGGCTTCATCCTGCTGGCGGCGGCGCAGGTGCGCTACACGCGGCGCGCCGAGGGCGCGCTCGCGGCCGAGGCGCGGCTGGCTGCGACCACCGACGCCGGCGCGCTGCGCGACGAGTTCGCCGCCAGCGGTCGCGGCGCGCTCGCGCTCGACGTGACGGTGCGCGACGCGCAGGGCGAGTCCGTGCTCGAAGGCCGCTTCGACTATGCGATCCGCAGGAGGAAGAGATGACCGACACATTGCTCGCCGAGCGCCGCGGCGCGGTGCTGCGCCTGACGCTGAACCGCCCCGAGCGGCTCAACGCGATCGACCTGCCGCTGCTCGATGCGCTCACCGCGGCGCTCGAGTCGGCCGGCCGTGACCCCGAGGTGCGCGCGATCGTGCTCGCCGGCGCCGGCGCGTCGTTCTGCGCCGGCGCCGACATCGGCCAGATGATCGAGCGCACGCCCGACGACTGGGAGCGCACGGTCGACCACTACCTCGACCCGATCCGCGCCATCGCGCGCATCGGCAAGCCGGTGATCGCGCGGCTGCACGGCAACGTCTTCGGCGGCGGGCTCGGGCTGGCGATCGCCTGCGACTTCCGCGTCGCCGCGCAATCGGCGCGCCTGTGCGCGCCGTTCGTCAAGCTGGCGCTGGCCGGCTGCGACATGTCGGCCGGCTACTTCCTGCCGCGCCTCATCGGCCTGGGGCGCGCCACCGACATGATGATGACGGCGCGTGTCGTCGAGGCGGCCGAAGCGCAGGCGATCGGCCTCGTGAGCCAGACCGTGCCCGACGACGGGCTCGACGCGGCGCTGGATGCGCTGGCCGACAAGCTCGCCGCCTTCGCACCGCGCACCACCGCCTTCACCAAGGCGGCGATCCGCCGTTCGGTGGACCGCGACATGGCGGGCGAATTCGACTACGAGATCTTCGCCCAGGTGCAGTGCCTGCAGAGCGCCGACCACCGCGAAGGCGTGGCGGCGTTCCGCGAGCGCCGCCCGCCGGTGTTCCGCGGCGTCTGAGTTGCCGACAGACGGCGCCCGAGACAAGGAGCGAACATGGTCAGCGACGACGGCCTGAGCGAGGAGGAGATCGCCTTTCGCGACAGCGTGCGCCAGTTCACCGAGCGGCGCATCGCGCCGCACGCGACGCGCTGGGACCTCGAGGAGCGTTACCCGCGCGAGCTGTTCCAGGAGGCGGCGGCGCTCGGCTGGCTCGGCCTCGGGTTCCCCGAGGAATACGGCGGCAGCGGCGGCGGCGCGACGCTGTTCGCGCTGCTGTGCGCCGAGCTGACGCGCGGCTCGGCGGCGATCGCGCTCGGCCTGTACGTGCACACGGCGCTGGCGGCATCGGCGATCCTGCACCTCGGGACGCCCGAGCAGAAGGCGCGCCATCTGCCCGCTGCGCTGGCGGGCCGGCGCATCGGCTGCTGGGGTTACGCCGAAGCCGGCGCCGGGGCCGACATCAGCCGCGTGCAGACGCGGGCGCGTCGCGAGGGCGAGGACTACGTGCTCGACGGCGCCAAGCTGTACATCACGAACGCGCCGTTCGCCGATTTCATGGTGATCGTGGCGCAGACCACGCCCGGCCGCGGCCTGAAGGGCATGTCGCTGTTCATCGTCGAGCGCGACACCCCCGGCGTGCGCGTCGGCGCGCCGTTCAGGAAGCTGGGCATGGGGGCTTCCGAGATGGCCGAGATCGTGTTCGACGGCGCGCGCGTGCCCGCCGGCAACCGGCTCGGCAGCGAGAACCTGGGCTTCATCGAGGAGCTGAAGGTGCTCTCGCTCGGACGCGTGGCGTCGGCCGCGCAGGGCGTCGGGCTCGGGCGCGCGGCGCTCGAGGAGGCGCTGCGCTACTGCCGCCAGCGCATGCAGGGCGAGCAGGCGATCACCGGCCACCAGTTCGTGCGTTTCACGCTGGCCGACATGGCCACGCGCCTGGAGGCCGCCTGGCAGCTCACGCTGCGCGCGGCGCGGCTCGTCGATGCCGGCAGCGATTACGATGGCGCCGCCTCGATGTCCAAGCTGTTCGCCACCGAAACCTGCACCCAGGTCTGCGAGCGCGCGCTGCACCTGTGCGGCGCCCAGGGCTACATGCGCGAGAGTGCGGCGCAGCGCTTCTATCGCGACTGCAAGGTGTTCGAGATCGGCGAGGGCACGAGCGAGATCCAGCGCGAGACGATCTTCAGACACCTGACACGGTAGAGCGACAACATGGGCGTGAGCGAAAGACGCAAGCGCGAGCGCGAGGCGCGCCGCGGCGAGATCCTGGACGCGGCGCGCGACGTGCTGCTCGCGCAAGGCCTGCGCGGCACGACGACCAAGGAGATCGCCGAGCGCTGCGAGCTCTCGGAAGCGACGCTGTTCTTCTACTTCCGCAACAAGGACGAGATCCTGCTCTCGCTGATCTTCGAGAGCATCGAGTTCTGGTCGCAGGGAATGGCGGCGCTGGCCGCCGAGACGATGCCGCCGGCCGAGCTGCTCGAGGCCATCTGGCAGTTCTACGAGAAGATCTACCGCGAGCACCCCGAGTACTTCGTGATCTCGGCCTACCTGGCGCAGCCGCAGGTGCTCGACAACGTCTCGGTCGAGGTCAAGGAGGAGATCGCGCGCCGCTCGGGCGAGAACTTCCGCCACCTGCGCGAGCTGCTCGGCCGGCTCGACCCCGGCACGCCCGGCGCCGTGCTGGCCGACCTGATCTGGTCGCTGTTCCTGGGCCTGACGATCAGCGAAGCCTCGCGTGCCAACCTGGGCCACGGGCGCCCGGGCGAACATCTGCAGACCCGCACCCGGATCCTGGCTGTGATCCAGCGCGCGTTCCAGCTCGCGCCGGCCAAGCGCGCCGTGGGCGCGCGCGCGACGCTTCGCGCCGCGGGCGCGCGCCCGACGCCTGGCGCCGCCAAGCGCAGCGCCCCTGCGCGCAAATCGCGCAAGGCCGACAGCCCATGACCGCCGCCACCATGCTGGCCGCCCGCCTGCATCGGCCGGGTGCGCCGCTCGCCATCGAGAGCGTCGCCGTGCCCGAGCCCGGCGCCGGCCAGATCCTGCTCGAAGTGGCCGCCTGCGGCCTGTGCGGCACCGACATCCATCTTGCGGTCGAAGGCGACATCCCGGTCGCGCGCACCCCGATCACGCTCGGCCACGAGGCCGCGGGCACGATCGTGCAACTCGGCCAGGGCGTGGCCGGCTTCGCGCTCGGCCAGCGCGTGGCGCTGTTTCCCTCGCCGATCTGCGGCCAATGCCGCTTCTGCCGCCTGGGGCGCGAGTCGCTGTGCGAGGCGACGCAGGCCTACGGCATGTCGCAGGACGGGGCGCTGGCGCGCTACATGGTGGCGCCGGCGCACGGCGCGGTGGCGATTCCCGATGCGGTGGACTTCGCCACCGCGGCCATCATCACCGACGGCGTGTCGACGCCGCTGCACGCGCTGCGCTCGCGCGGCGCGCTGCGCGCCGGCGAGGCGGTGGCGGTGGTGGGCTGCGGCGGCCTGGGCGCGCACGCGATCCTGCTCGCGCGCATGATGGGCGCGGGCTTCATCGCCGCCCTCGACACCCAGCCGCAGGCGCGCGCGCGCGCGCTCGAGTTCGGCGCCGACCTCGCCATCGACCCGGCCGAGCAGCCGCAGCCCGCGCGCGCGATCCGCGCCGCGCTCGGCCGCGGCGTCGACCTGGCGCTCGAGTTCGTCGGCCGCCCCGAGACGGTGGAGCTGACGCTGCGCTGCCTGGACACCGGCGGGCGCGCCGTGCTGGTCGGCGTCGGGCCGGGCCGGCCGGCGCTGCCGCCGCTGCTGAGTTTCGTCGGCCGCGAGCAGGCGGTGCTCGGCTCGTTCGGCATGGACAAGCGCGACATCGCCGATCTGCTGCAGCTCGTGGCGCGCGGCCGGCTCGACCTGTCGCGCTCGGTGACGCAGGTGTTCCCGCTGGCCGGCGTCAACGACGCGCTCGGCCTGCTGGCGAAGAAGGACACCGGGATCGTGCGACTGGTCGTCGAGCCGGGACGCTGAAGCCGGGCGTATCGGCCGCTGCGCCGGGCACAGGCGCAGCGCCGCAGGCCGCGACGCGTCGGGTGCGTCAGCGCTTGCCCGCGTGCGGGCTGACGTAGTCGCCGACCTTGGTGCGGAAGGCCACGTTCAGCCGGTTCCAGCCGTTGATCGTGATGACGGCCAGGGTCAGGTCGACCAGAGCCTTGGCGTCGAAGTGGCAGCGCGCCTGCTCGTACACCGCGTCGGGGACGTCGTGCATGGATGCCAGGTCGGTCAGCGCCTCGGTCCAGGCCAGCGCGGCGCGCTCGCGCTCGCTGTAGCAGGGGGCCTCACGCCACACCGGCAGCAGGTACAGACGCTGCTCGGTCTCGCCCATGGCGCGCGCGTCCTTGGTGTGCATGTCCAGGCACCAGGCGCAGCCGTTCATCTGCGAAGCGCGCGACTTCACCAGCTCAAGCAGCGACTCCTCCAGCCCGCTGCGGTTGACCTGCATCTGCACGTGCAGCATCGCGTTGAGCGCCTCGGGCGAGGCGGTCCTGTAGTCCAGTCGTTGTTCCATCGGGTCACTCCTTGTCGGTGCGTTCACGAATGCGGCGTGAACAGCCGCTGCAGGTCGGGGTAGCCGAAGGCCGCGTCCAGGCCCTCGAAGCGGCCGCTGCTGCGCAGGCGCAGCGCCGCGTCGCGCGCGGCGCACAGGGCGAGCGTCGCCAGCCGCGTGGCGGTGCTCACGCGCGCCACGCCCAGGCGACCGAGCTCGGCGATGCCGGGCAGGCCGGGGCGCGCACCGATGTTGACGGGCGCGTCGATGTGCGCGCACAGCGTTGCGATCGATGCGGGGCTGGCCAGCGCGATCGGGTAGATGCCGTCGGCGCCGGCGTCGAGGTAGGCGCGCGCGCGGCGCAGCGTCTCGCCGATGCGCTCGGCCTCGCTCGCGTTGCCGCCGATGATCCAGGCATCGATGCGCGCGTTGATGAAGATCGGCACGCCGGCGGCGCGCGCGGCCGCGCGTGCCGCCTCGATGCGCGCGGCGGCCTCGTCGACGCTGCGCAGCGTCTGGTGGCGCACGCCGTCCTCGAGGTTGATGCCGGCCGCGCCGGCGTCGATGAGAGCACCGACGCTGGCCGCCACCGCCGCGGGCGTGGCGCCGTAGCCGGCCTCGAAATCCACCGTCACCGGCACGGGCACGACGCGCACGATGCGCCGCACCACGGCCAGCACCTCGGCCAGCGGTGCCTGCTCGCCGTCGGCATGGCCGAGCGACCAGGCGACGCCGCCGCTGGTGGTGGCGAGGGCATCGAAGCCCAGCTCGGCGAACACGCGCGCGCTGCCCGCGTCCCAGGCGTTGGGCAGCACCAGCACGCGGCGGCGGTCGTGCAGCGCGCGCAGGCGCTGCGCCCGTTCGACCTGGAGTGCCGTCATGTCTTGCCTGCTGCGCCGCGCAGGGCGGCGAAGCGGAAGGAGATTCTCGCGCCGCCGCCGATCCCTGCTCGCGATCGGGGCGATCGGGGCGATCGACGTGGCGGCTGCGCGGCTGGGTGGGCGGCCGCACATGACCGTGCCGGCGCCTGCTGCGTCCGTCGAGTGCGGCAACACTGCACACACGCCGCGGCCGCGCAGGCCGCCGCGCTCGGTCGCGCGGGCGCCGCGCCGATAACGCGGCCAGGCCGCCGCCTCGTCTGCAGGGCCGGCGGCTCGCGCCTGCGCCATGTCCACCCTTGCTTCCGAAGCCATCCTCGAGCGCGAGGCGTTCCTCGAGACGCCCGCCTTGTTCCGCTGGGGGCCGCTCGGCATCTTCCTGACCTGGTTGAGCTTCCTGATCGCCGGCATCGCCTTGGCGCAATGGCGCATCGACGAGGGCCGCGAGGGCGAATACGCCAAGGCCTTCGCCGGCGCCGGCGATTCGGCCTACGCCCTGGTGCACGCCATCGGGCGCACGCAGGAGCAGCTGGCGCGCGTGGCCGCGCATGCCGGCGTGCTGTACCGCCTGAGCGGCGACGCAGGGGCCGTGCAGCAGTACCTGCAGGGCCAGTTCGAAAACGCAGGTGCGGTGCCGCTGGCGGCGCTGTTCGACCTCGACGGCCGCGCCATTGCATCGTCTGCGGCCAGGCTTTCGGCGCTGGCCCGGCCGCACGCGCGCGCTGCCGACCTGGGCGTGCCGGGCCTGCGCTGGGCCGAGCCGGTGCGGATGGCCGACGGCAGCACCTGCGTGCCGCTGATCCGGCGCGTCGACGGCGGCGCCGTCGCGGTCTTCTTCGTCGACCTGCGCGAGGTGCTGCGGCCCGTCCTCGTCTCGCTCGGGCCCTTCGGCGGCTGGCTGCACGTCGAGCTCGACGGCCGCGCCGGCGTGCTCGACCTGGTGCAGGAGCGCAGCGGCGCGCTCTCCTACGGCGCGCCGCAGCGCCGGCGCATCGACTCGGTGGCGGATGCGCTGCAGCGGCCGACGGACTACGAGTCGCAGGACCTGCTGCTGGCCTGGAGCCGCGACGGCCAGCCCGGCATGCAGGCCGCGGTGGGCGTGACGATGGAGGCGGCGCTGGCCGGCACCCAGCGCCGCTTCCTGGCCACCTACCTCATCATCGGCGTGCTGGCGGTGCTGCTCGGCGCGCTGTCGTTCGTCATCGGCTGGGCGATCCGCCGCTTCGCCCGCAAGGAGGCCTATCTGCGCCAGCTGGCGGCCATCGATGCCCTCACCGGCCTGCCAAATCGGCGCAGCGCGAACGCGCTGCTGCAGCGCGAGTTCGAGCGCGCCCGGCGCAGCGGCGAGCGGCTGGCGCTGCTGTACATCGACCTGGACAACTTCAAGGCGGTGAACGACAGTGCCGGCCACACCGAAGGCGACGCGCTGCTCAAGATCGTCGCCGCCCGCCTGCACGGCTTCTTCGACGGCCGCGGCCTCGTGTTCCGGTTGGGCGGGGACGAATTCATGGTCATCCTGCCGGCGCCGGGCAGCGACGCGGCGGTGCGCGAACGCGCCGAGCGCATGCTCGAGCGGCTGCACGAGACGACCGACGTGATGGGCGTGCACTTCCGGCCGCGCGCCTCGGTGGGTGCGGCCGCCTATCCGACGCACGCCGCCAGCGTCGAGGACCTGCTCAAGTTCGCCGACACCGCGATGTACCGGGCCAAGGACGACGGCCGCCACCGCGTCGTGATGTACAGCCATGCGCTGGCGCAGAGCGCGCTGGACAAGGCGGCGCTGGCGCAGGACCTCGAGCTCGCGCTCGAGACCGATGCGCTGCATCTGGTCTACCAGCCCAAGTTCGACGCGCGCCACGGCGGCGTCACCGGATTCGAGGCGCTGCTGCGCTGGGACCATCCCACGCGCGGGGCGGTGTCGCCGGGCCTGTTCATCCCGATCGCCGAGCGCACCGGGGTCATCGTCGAAGTCGGCAACTGGGTGCTGCGCGGCGTGCTGCGGCAGCTGCGCGACTGGCATTCGGCACGCGGCATCTGGCAGCGCGTGGCGGTCAACGTCTCGGCGATCCAGCTGCGCGACGCCGGCTGGGTCCACGCCGTGCACGATGCCCTGCACGCGATCGGCGTGCCGGCGCATTGCCTGCAGCTCGAGCTGACCGAGTCGGTGCTGGCGAGCGATCCGGTGCTGGCGCGCCACGTGCTGGGGCAGTTGCGCCGGCTCGGCGTGAGCATCGCGATCGACGACTTCGGCACCGGCTACAGCTCGATGGCCAGCCTGCAGGCCTTCGAGCTCGACCTGCTCAAGCTCGATCGCAGCTTCGTGCTCGGCATCGGCACCGACGCCGGACGCGAGGTCTGCCGCGCCGTCATCTCGCTGGGCCATGCGCTCGGGCTGAAGGTGCTGGCCGAAGGGGTGGAGACGGCGCAGCAGCATCGTGTGCTGGCGCAACTGGGCTGTGACGAAGTGCAGGGCTACCTGTTCGCGCGGCCGCTCGCGCCGGCGCTGGCCATCGAGCAGGCTCGCGCCGACTTCGGGCCGCAGCCGTGCGACGCGGCGGCGGCAGTGGGCTGAAACGCCAGTCGGCTGGGCGGCGGCACGCGCGATCGGGCCGCGCGGGGTCGGACAGGCCGCGTCAGGCCGGCGGCGTCAGGCAGCCGCTGCGTCGTGTGGCGCCGCCAGCCACTGCACGCCCTGCTGCTCGCCGTGGCGCCGGCAGGCCTCGTCGAGGGCGGCCAGCGCGCCATCGACGAGCCGCGTGCCCGTGCCGGCGGCGAGCGCCTCGTCGCGCGCGAGCCGCAGATCCTTGCGCAGCAGGCCGAGTGTGAAGGTGACGCTGCCGCCCGGCTCGAGCATGCGCTGCAGGTACGAATCGAAGAGCAGCCCGGACGCGCTGCCGCGGCCGAGCGCCTGGGCGACGAGTGCGGCGTCGAAGCCGGCGGCGCGTGCCAGGCGCGCGCCTTCGGCCAGCCCGAGCAGCGTGCCGGCGACCATCGTCTGGTTCACGAGCTTCATGCGATAGCCCGCGCCGCCGGCGCCGCAGTGCACGACGTCGCGGCTCAGCACGCCCAGCAGCGGTGCGCAGCGCTCGAGCGCGGCACCTTCGCCGCCGACGAACTGCGCCAGCAGGCCCTGGCGCGCGCCGGCGACGCCGCCGCTCACCGGGCAGTCGAGCACGGCCGCGCCGCGGCGCGCGGCGAGTTCGCCGGAGCGCAGTGCCGTGGCCGGCGCCGCCGTCGTCATCTCGAGGAAGACGGCCCCCGGGCGCGCCTGCGGCAGCATGCGCGCGTGCAACGCGGCGACGTCGGCCGAGTCGCCGACGATGGTCGCGACGACGTCGCAGTCCCGCGCCAGCGCTTCGGGTGTGTCGGCGCGCCGGGCGCCGGCCGCGAGCAGCGCAGCCAGCGACTCGGGCCGGCGCGCCCAGACCTGCAGCATGTGGCCGGCGGCGAGCAGCCGCTCGGCCATCGGGGCGCCCATGCGCCCGAGTCCGATCCAGCCGATCATGGGCCGCATGGCAGACGGGTGGCGCAAGAGCGGGTGTTATCGGCCCATCGGGCTGTCGGACCGTCGGACCGATCGGGCCCGCAGCGGCCGCGCCGTCGGGCGAGCTGGCCTATTGCAGCTGGATGTTCGCGTCCTGGACGACATGCTTCCACTTGGTGGTCTCGGCCGCCAGATGCTCGGCCAGCGCCTGGCGCGTGCCGCCCAGCGTGGTGGCGCCCATGTCGGCGAGCTTCTTGCGCACTTCGGGGTCGCGCAGCACCTCGTTGGTCTCGGCGTTGAGCTTGTCGAGGATCGCCGCCGGCGTGCCCTTGGGCGCGAGCAGCGCGAACCAGGTCGTCGACATGAGCTTGGGGAAACCCTGTTCGGCCATCGTCGGCACGTCGGGCAGGGCCGGCGAGCGCGCCGTCGACATCACGCCGAGCGCGCGCACCTTGCCGCCCTTGACCTGGCCGATGACGCCGGGAATGAGCTGGAACATCGCCTGGATGTCGTTGGCGATCAGGTTGGTCGTGGCCTGGCCGGGGGCGTTGTAGGGCACGTGCAGCATCTTGGTGCCGGTCTCGCGCATGAACAGCTCCAGCGCCAGGTGCATCGAGCTGCCCTGGCCGGTGGAGCCGACGGCGAGCTTGCCCGGGTGCTCCTTGGCGTAGCGCACGAACTCGGCGACGTTCTTGGCCGGCAGATCGTTGTTCACGACGAGGATGTTGGGCACTTCGGCCACCAGCGCGATCGGCTCGAAGCTGCGCTGCGGATCGAAGGGCAGGTTGCGGTACAGGCTCGGGTTGACGGCCAGCGTGCCGGCCCAGGAGAACAGCAGCCGGTAGCCGTCGGGCGCGGCCGTGGCGGCCGCCGCGGCGCCGATGTTGCCGTTGGCGCCGGCCTTGTTGTCGACGACCATCGTCGTGCCCATGCGCTTGGCCAGGCTCTCGACGAGCACGCGGGCGATGGTGTCGCCGGTGCCGCCGCCGCCCGGCGCCGGCACGATCACCTGCACCGGCTTGCCGGCGGGCCAGGCCTGGGCCTGGACGGCGGTCGGGGCGAGCAGCGGCGCGGCTGCGGCGGCGAGCGCGAGTTGCGCGATCAGTCGTTGCATGGGGTCGTTCTCCAGGAGGTGAGAGATGGCGATGCGGGCGCCGACAGGTTGACGATACCGACTGCCTGCGCGCCGCGGTGCAGCCGCGGCGGGGCCGAACCGCGGGCGGTCGACGCCGGGGCGCCTTGCGGCGTTCGCGGTGGTCGCAGCGCGGGTCGGACGCGCGAACCGTCGCTTGTCTGCGCGGCCTGGCCGGTGGGGCGGGGCGATCCGTCGGGCGCGAGTCTTGCACGCCTGGCAGTCGAGGGCAAACTGGTTCTGCCGAAACGAGGTTTCGAGCGTGCCGAAGGCCAGTCGCTCAGCGCGCCGCCTGCAACGACTCGAGCAGCGCCTGCGCGTGTGCCGACAGCTTGGCCGGCGCGCGCCGCGCGCACACGCTGAGCGGGCGCTGCGCCCAGGGCTCGTCGAGCCGCAGCACGCCGAGGTCGGGGTGCTGCGGCGCGCGCAGCACCGAGCGCGGCACGATGGCCAGCCCCGCGCCCGAACGCACCAGGTCGACGACGGCGCGGAACCCGGCGACCTGCACGCGCACGTCGAGGTGATGGCCCAGCGCGGCCGCGCGGCCGGCCAGGAAGGTGTGGATCGCCGCGCCGCTGCGCAGCGAGATGAAGGGGTGGCCCAGGCATTCGGCGAAGCCGACCCTGCCGCCGCGGCCGAGCTTGCTGCCGCGCCGCGCCACGACCACCAGCTCGTCCTCGCGGTAGGGCCAGAACTCGAGCGCCGGGTGCGCGCCCGGCCAGGTCACCACGCCGATGTCGGCGCGGCCCTCGGCCACCGCGGCGACGATGTCGTGGCTCAGTCGCTCCTCGAGGGCCACGCGCACGCCGGGAAAGCGCGCGAAGTAGGCGGCCAGGTCGTCGGGCAGGTAGGAGGCGATGGCCGTGCTGTTGGCGAACAGCGTGACCTGGCTCTTGACGCCGCGCGCGTAGGGCGCGAGGTCGGCGTGCATCTGCTCGAGCTCGGCCAGGCTGCGCCGGCAATGCTCGATCATCACGTGGCCGGCGCGCGTGAGCTCCACGCCGTGCGCATGGCGGCTGAACAGGCGCGTGCCCAGCGTGTCCTCGAGCTGCTTGATGCGCAGGCTGGCCGACGAGGGCGCCAGGTGGCAGGCGGCAGCGCCGCGCGAGATGTTGCCGGCGTCGGCGACGGCGACGAAGAGCTTGAGGTCGACGAGGTCGTAGCGCATCGTTCGGCGGCGGCGAAAGCGGCTTTCGCGATTATCCGTTTGTCGCTGCGCGGAGGGCATGGGACACTTTGCCGCAGGCCCCGCCCCGGCGCCGATGCACGAGGAATCCGCATGCCGCACCCCTGGACCTACGAGGCCATCGACCGCATCGAGCGCGACTTCGAGCGCTCGTCCGACACCCACCTGATCCTGCTCGAGCTGCCGGCGCTGGCCGGCGTGCGGCTGTACGTGAAGGACGAATCCACGCACCCCACCGGCAGCCTCAAGCACCGGCTGGCGCGTTCGCTCTTTCTCTACGGCCTGTGCAACGGCTGGATCCGCGAGGGCACGACGGTGATCGAGGCCTCGTCGGGCAGCACGGCGGTGTCGGAGGCCTACTTCGCGCGCATGCTCGGCCTGCCCTTCGTCGCCGTGATGCCGCGCAGCACCTCGCCGGCCAAGGTGGCGCAGATCGAGTTCTACGGCGGGCGCTGCCACTTCGTCGACAACCCCTCGGCGGTCTACGACGAGGCCGCGCGCCTCGCGCGCGAATGCGGCGGCCACAACATGGACCAGTTCACCTACGCCGAGCGCGCCACCGACTGGCGCGGCAACAACAACATCGCCGAGTCGATCTTCCAGCAGCTGCGCCGCGAGCCGCACCCGATCCCGCGCTGGATCGTCGTCGGCGCCGGCACCGGCGGCACTTCGGCGACGATTGGGCGCTATCTGCGCTACCAGCGCCACGCCACGCAGCTGGCGGTGGTCGACCCCGAGCATTCGGTCTTTCTCGACTACTTCGAGCAGCGCGACGCCTCGATCACGGCCAGGCGCGGCTCCGACGTCGAGGGCATCGGCCGCCCGCGCGTCGAGCCCTCGTTCGTGCCGGCGGTGATCGACCGCATGATCCGCGTGCCCAACGCCGCCTCGTACGCGGCGATGCGCCATCTCGAACGCCTGCTCGGGCGCCGCTACGGCGGCTCGACCGGCACCGACTTCTACGGCGCGCTGCAACTGGCCTGCGAGATGGCCGCGCGCGGCGAGGCCGGCTCGATCGTCACCCTCGCCTGCGACCCCGGCGAGCGCTACCTCGACACCTACTACAGCGACGCGTGGCTGGCCGCCAACGGCTACGACATCGCGCCGTACCGCGCCCAGGTCGAGCGCGCCTGCGAGCGCGGCATCTGGACGGCGCCGGGCGGCTGACGACGCCGGCGCGCTCGGCTGCCGTGCCGGCGGCGCGATGCATGGCGCGTCGCAGGGTCAGCGGAAAACCACGCACTTGTGGCCGTTGCGCAGCACGCGGTGCTCGGCGTGCCAGCGCACCGCGCGCGCCAGCACGCTGCACTCGATGTCGCGGCCGACGGCCGCGAAATCCGCGGCCGACAGCGTGTGGTCGACGCGCGCGACGTCCTGCTCGATGATCGGCCCCTCGTCGAGATCGGCGGTCACGTAGTGCGCGGTCGCGCCGATCAGCTTGACGCCGCGCGCATGCGCCTGTGCGTAGGGCCGCGCGCCCTTGAAGCTGGGCAGGAAGCTGTGGTGGATGTTGATCGCCTGCCCGGCGAGCGCGGCGCAGAGCTCGGCACTCAGGATCTGCATGTAGCGCGCCAGCACGACGAAGTCGATGCGCTCGCGCGCGACGATGGCCTCGACGGCGCGCTCCTGCGCGCGCCTGGCCTCGGCGTCGGCGCCCGGCGCCAGCGGCAGGTGGTGAAAGGGCACGCCATGGCTTGCGGCCAGGGCCTCGAAGGTGCGGTGGTTGGAGACGACCGCCGGTACCTCGATCGGCAGCGTGCCGCTGGCGACGCGGAACAGCAGGTCGTTCAGGCAGTGGCCGTGCCGGCTGACCATCAGCAGCGCGCGCGGACGGCGCGCCAGCGAATGCAGCCGCACATCCATGTCGAACTGCTGGCGCGTGTGCTCGAACAGCGCCGCCAGCGTCGCCGCGTCGGCCAGCTGCGGCGGGGCCTGGAAGTGCACGCGCATGAAGAACAGGCCGGTGGCGTCCTCGTCTTCGAGGTCGCCGAACTGCTGCGAGTCGACGATGTTGCAGCCGGCCTGGTAGAGCAGTCCGGACACCGCATGCACGATTCCCTTGGCGTCGCGGCACGACAGCGTGAGGACGAACTGGTGGGCGAGCGACATCGGCGGCGATTGTAGGGAGCGCGCCGCGTGCCGCGGCGCGCCGCGCACGGCGCTCAGCCCGCGCCCGAGGCGAGCCCGATCGCCGTCACCAGCATCGCCAGCAGCGCCTTCATCAGCGACTCGCCGGCGATGAGGCCGGAGGCGATGGGCACGCTGTAGGTCTGCTCGTGCTGCGCCGCCAGGCGCTGCCAGATCCAGGCGATGACGGCGCCGAGGGCGAACGCGAGCGCGTTGCTGAAGAAGACGATCCAGCCCAGCCCGAGCCCCATCGCCGAAGGCAGCCAGCGCTTGGCGCGCGGCCAGAGCTGCTCGGCCAGCGGCAGGGCGACGCCGATCGCGGCGCCCAGCAAGATGGCGAGCTTGGCCGACAGCGGCAGGCTGTCGAGTCCGCCCGAGAGCACGCGCGCCACCGCGACCCAGGTCTGCGTCGCCGGCAGCGGGTACTTCTGCAGCGCGGCCTCGTTCGGGATCATCAGGTACCAGGCGGGCACGATTGCCAGCGTGCCGAAGAACACGCCGATGAACTGCGCCAGGAACTGCTTGCGCGGGTTGGCGCCGAGCAAGTAGCCGCTCTTCAGATCGGTGAGCAGATCGGCCGCCGAGCTGGCGCTGTTGGCGGCGATGCCGGCCGACATCAGGTTGTGCGTGATGCTGGCCTGCACGCCCACCGCCGCCGGCGGCGAGATGAGCGCGAACAGCAGCTGCATCACCTTGCCCATGGCGCCGATGGGCGTGGTGTCGGTCTCGCCGGTGGCGCGGCAGGCCACCATCGCCAGCACGAAGCTCATCGCCACCGCGATCACCCCGGCCCACCAGGCGATGCCGAAGGCGACGATCTGGATCGCGAGCATCGCCAGCGCGATCGGCACCAGGCCGGCAACCAGCCAGCGCGTGGGCACCTCGATGCGCGCGAGCGCGGCGTCGCGCGCGTCGCCGCCGGCTCCGCGCTGGCCGCGCCAGGCGCTGAACGAGCGCAGCACGGTGCGCCACTGCAGCGCCAGCGAGGTGAGGCTGGCGAACACCATCACCGCCGTGCCGCCCCACAGCGCCCAGCGCACCGGGTGCAGCAGCGCGCCGCCGCCGACCAGCGGGATCGACGCCACGTAGCCGGGCGTGCCGGCCGCGGCCGCGTCGAGCGCCTGCAGCCAGGGCGCGACGGCCCAGTGCAGCAGCGCCGAGGCGGCCAGCATCGACAGCGAGACGCGCAGGCCGACGATCATGCCGGCGCCCACCAGCAGCACGCTCGGCTCGAAGGCGAAGCCCACCATCGGCTTGCCGCCGACGAGGCCGAAGCCCTGCGCCGGCCACTGCTCGGGCAGGTGGATGTCCACGAGGTGCTGGCGCATCCAGGCGAAGAAGCGCCCGAGCGCGGCGAACTGGTCCTCGGCCGTGTTGAGCACGCCGACCACGGCGCCCACCGCCAGCGCCGCCACCAGCGCGTAGGCCTTGCGCAGCGCCTCGCGGCCGGCGCTGTACAGGCTCCTGAGCGTGGTCGCCGCCGCGATGCCGCTGGGGAAGGGCAGCTGCTCGTGGTTGATCATCTGGCGCTTGAGCGGGATCGCCATGAACACGCCCATCAGGCCGGTGGCGAGCGTGAACGAGGCGACGATCCACCAGGGCTGGTGGCGGTGCTCGGGGTCGAGGATCAGCAGCGCGCCGAACGCGGTGGCGATGGTGGCGCCGGTGGAGTAGCCGGCCGCCGAGGCCGTCGACTGCATGCAGTTGTTCTCGAGGATCGACATCGGCGTGAGCCGGCCGAACGAGACGCCGCGCAGCAGCTTCCACAGCACGAAGGACATCACGCAGGAGGTGATCGCGACGCCGAAGGCCCAGCCGACCTTCATCGTCGTGTACAGGTTCGACACCGACATCGCCATGCCCAGCAGCGCACCCATCGCCACCGCGCGCGGCGTGAGCTGCGGCACCTGGTCGCCCTGGTAGACCTGCTCGAGCCAATGGCGCTCGCGCTCGTCGGCGCTGGCTTCGGGCGGCAGCGCGGCCGTGCCGTCGCTTGCGTCCGTGGTCGGCGGCGAGGCGATCGCGTCGTGCGTCATGCGGCAACTCCTGGCGGGTGGCGGGCGCAGCGCAGGTCGAGCCCGCGGCGCGAGGCCTGCACGGTAGCGCAAGCGGCCGCCGGCAGGGCAGGCAAGCTGCGCGCTACCATGGCTCGCATTCGGTCGGCGGCGCAGGGAGCAGGCGGCAATGGAGCATTTCGGTGCGGTGGCGGTGGTCGGTGCAGGGGCGGTGGGCAGCTTCTTCGGCGCGATGCTGGCCAAGGCCGGCGAGCGCGTGACGCTGATCGGGCGCGCGCCGCATGTGGCGGCGATCCGCGCCCACGGCCTGCAACTCGAGATGGGCGGCCGCGTCGAGGCGGTGCGGCTGCAGGCCGACACCGAACTGGCCGCCGCGCGCGGTGCCGACCTCGTGCTGGTGTGCGTGAAGTCGCCCGACACCGATGCCACCGCGCGGGCGCTGGCGCCGCACCTGGCGCCCGGGGCGCTGGTGCTGAGCCTGCAGAACGGAGTGGACAACGCCGCGACCATTGCGCGCCACGTCGCGCAGCCGGTGGTGCCGGCGGTGGTCTACGTGGCGACCGCGCTGCCCGGCCCGGGGCGCGTGGCGCATTTCGGCCGCGGCGACCTCGTGATCGGCCCGCGCAATGCGCGCGATGCGGCCGACGCGGCGCTGATGGCGCGCCTCGAGCGCGTCGCGGCCGGCTTCGCGGCGGCGCAGGTGAAGGTGCAGGTCTCGGCCGACGTGATGCGCGAGCTGTGGACCAAGCTGATGGTCAATTGCGCCTACAACGCGCTCTCGGCGCTCGTGCAGCGCCCCTACGGTCCGATCGCCGCGCAGCCGCTGGTGCGCGCGCTGCAGCACGACATCGTGCGCGAGGTGGTGGCGGTGGCGGCGGCCGAAGGCGTGACGCTGCCGCTGGCCGAGTCGCTGGCGGCGATGGAGCACATCGCCGCGGCGATGCCGGCGCAGCTGTCGTCCACCGCCCAGGACCTGGCGCGCGGCAAGCCGAGCGAGATCGATCATCTCAACGGCCATGTCGCGCGCCGCGGCGAGGCGCTGGGCGTGCCCGCGCCGATCAACCGCACGCTGCACGTTCTGGTCAAGCTGGCCGAGAGCATGCGTGCAGGCTGATTCCGCATCGACGCCTTCGGCCGCACCGGCTGCGGCCTGCACGGCCGGCGCCGGGCGCGCGCCGCCGCCCGAGTTCGCGCAGGCGCTGCGCGCGCTGGGTCTGGCCGGCGACGAAGTGCTGCGCGGCGAGCCGCTCGCCGGCGGCGTCTCCTCCGACATCTGGCGCATCGAGACGGCGCGCGGTGCGGTCTGCGCCAAGCGCGCCTTGCCCAGGCTGCGCGTGGCCGCCGACTGGCGCGCGCCGATCGAGCGCAACGTCTACGAGGCGCGCTGGATGCAGGTGGCGGCCGAGGCCGTGCCCGGCAGCGCGCCGGCCCTGCTCGGCCAGCACGAGGCGCTGGGCGTGCTCGTGATGCAGTGGCTCGCGCCGCAGCAGCATGCGCTGTGGAAGTCCGAGCTGCGCGAAGGCCGGGTGGACGCAGTCTTCGCGCATGCCGTCGGCGACACGCTCGGCCGCATCCACGCGCACGCGGCGGCGCGGCCGGCGCTGGCCGCGCGCTTCGCCAGCGACGCGATCTTCCACGACATCCGGCTCGAGCCCTATCTGCTCGCCACCGCCGCGCGCCATCCGGCGGCGGCCGCGGCGCTGCGGCGGCTGGCGGCGGAGACGGCGGCGACGCGGCGCGCGCTCGTGCACGGCGACGTGAGCCCGAAGAACATCCTCGTCGGCCCGCATGGGCCGGTGCTGCTCGATGCCGAATGCGCCTGGTGGGGCGATCCGGCCTTCGACCTCGCGTTCTGCCTGAACCATCTGCTGCTCAAGGGCCTGTGGCGGCCGGACGCGGCAGCCGCGCTGCTGGGCGCGTTCGACGCGCTGGCCGCAGCCTATCTGGCGCAGGTCGACTGGGAGCCGCCGGCCGCGCTCGAGCGCCGCGCCGCGGCCCTGCTGCCCGCGCTGCTGCTGGCGCGCGTGGACGGCAAGTCGCCGCTCGAGTACCTCACGCAGGAGGCCGAGCGCGAGCGTGTGCGGCGCGTCGCGCTGCCGCTGCTGCGCCAAGCGCCGGCGCCGCTGGCGCAGCTGCGCCGCGCCTGGGCCGCGGAGCTGCGCTGCGGGGCGCGGTCGTGAGCGCCGCACGGCAGCTCCGAAGGCGCTCGATCCCCCACGGGGGGAAGGCGCGCAGCGCCCACGGGGCTGCATGAGCGCGGCGACCCGCATCCGCGCGATCCATGCGCGGCGCATCTGGGACAGCCGCGGCCGGCCGACGCTCGAGGCCGAGGTGGTGCTCGCCGGTGCCGCCGGCGCCGCGGTGATCGGGCGCGCCAGCGTGCCGGCCGGTGCCTCGCGCGGCACGCGCGAAGCGCTCGAGCTGCGTGACGGCGGCACGCGCTTCGGCGGTCTGGACGTGCAGCGCGCGCTCGCCCATGTCGAGGGCGAGATCGCGCAGGCGCTCGAGGACTTCGACGCCGCCGACCAGGCCGGCCTCGACGCGCGCCTCGTCGCGCTCGACGGCACGCCGGCCAAGACGCGGCTCGGCGCCAACGCGACGCTGGCCGTCTCGCTGGCCGCGGCGCACGCGGCGGCGGCCGCGCAGGGCCTGCCGCTGTACCGCTGGCTGGGCGGCGACGCGGCGACGCTGCTGCCGCTGCCGCAGATCCAGATCTTCGGCGGCGGCGCGCATGCCGGGCGGCGCGTCGACATCCAGGACTTCATGGTCGTCGCCGTGGGCGCAGGCAGCTTTGCGCAGGCGCTCGAGTGGACGGCCGAGGTCTACCGCGCCGCCGGCACGCTGATGGCCGCGCGCGGCGCGCTGCACGGCGTGGCCGACGAAGGCGGCTGGTGGCCCGACTTCGACAGCAACGAGCAGGGGCTCGAGGCGCTGGTGCGCGCGATCGAGCGCGCCGGCTTCGTGCCGGGCGAGCAGGTGGCGATCGCGCTCGACATCGCCGCTTCCGAATTCGGCCGCGCCGGCCGCTACTGCCTCGGCCTCGAGCGGCGCGAGCTGGCGCGCGACGAGTGGATCGAGCTTTTGCTCGGCTGGCTCGATCGTTATCCGGTGGTCTCGATCGAGGACCCGCTGGCCGAGGACGACGTCGAAGGCTTCGTGTGTCTGACGCGCGCGGCCGGCCGGCGCGTGCAGATCGTCGGCGACGACCTGCTGGTCTCCGACGCCGCCCTCGTGCATGCGGCCGCCGCGCGCGGCGCGGCCAACTGCGTGCTGCTCAAGCCCAACCAGCGCGGCACGCTGAGCGAGCTGCGCGCGGCCTGGGAGGCGGCGCGCGCGGCGGGCTGGGCCGGCATCGCGAGCGCGCGCTCGGGCGAGACCGAGGACACCAGCATCGTGCACCTGGCGCTCGGCTGGGGCGTCGGCCAGCTCAAGGTGGGCGCCTTCGCGCGCGGCGAGCGCATGGCCAAGTGGAACGAGGGTCTGCGGCTCGAGCAGGCGCTCGGCGCGCGCGCGCGCTTCGCCGGGCGCTCGGTGCTCGGGCGCGGCAGGCGGCCCTGAAGCGGCAGCGGTCCGGCTGCGCGCCGGCGCGCAGCCGGATTCAGCCGCTGCCCTGGCGGCGCCGGGTGGCGTGATGGCGGCCGCCGCCGCGCGTGTTCACGCTTGACGGCCGGTTGAGCAGCGATGCGGCGGCCGCCAGGCCGTGCGTGCCGGATGCGGCGGTGCGCGCGCTCAGCGCGCTTGCTGCGCCGGCGGCGCCTGCTGCGCCAGCGCCTCGGCCACCTGGTCCATGAAGCGCGCGAGCGCGATGTCCTTCAGCGACAGGCCCTGCGCGTCGTGCGTGGTCAGCGTGACGCGCACACGGTTGTAGACGTTGGACCATTCCGGGTGGTGGCCGCGGCCCTGCGCCTCCAGCGCCACCTGCGCCATGAAGCCGAAGGCCTGGGCGAAGTCGCGGAACTGGAATTCGCGCGTGATCGTGCCGCCGCGTGCCTCGTCGTGGCCGGTGGCGCCACGCCGGGATGCCGGCGAGCAAGGGCGCCCGCTGCGCTGCGCTGAGCTTCATGGCAATGCGCTCCGGTCACCGTTTGTCCGCGATTCCCCGGTGCGCAACTTACCAGGGATCGAATTCCTCGGTGCCCGCAGTGGGGTCGGCGCGCGCGCCGCCGCCGATCAGCGGGGCGCGCGCCGGTAGACGAGCGTCGTTTCGTCCGGATCGGTCGGCCGGCGCACTTCGCCGGCGAGCTCCGCTCCCGCCGGCGGCGCCGTGCGCAGGCCGGTCGCCCGCAGCAGGTAGGGGCATTGCGCGAGGCCGGCTGCCGCGCGCGCATCGACGCGCCAGTGCCCCAGCGCCTCGAGCGCAGCCACGCCGGCGCGCGTCAGCCCGGGCGCCGCGATGCAGGCGTCGCCCGGCACCAGCGCGGCGACGCGCTCGACCCAGGGGCGCGGGCTGCGCGCGTAGTCCAGCGGCGGCAGCCACAGCGTCATCGCGAGCAGCCAGCACAGCGCCACGCCGCCGGCCGGCAGCACCAGGCTCTTCCACAGCGCCTCGCGATGCCGTCCAGTGCGCCAGCGCACGAGCGCGATCCAGGCCAGCGTGCCGGCCAGCGCGGCGGCGAGCGCGAGCCAGGAAAAGCGCGGCACGAAGCCCGGCGCCAGGCGTGCGACGTTGGCCGCCGGCTGCGCCGGCACGCCGGTGTGCATCGACAGGTAGACGACCCAGATCGTGGTCGCGCCGAGCGTGAAGAACAGCATCGAGAACCAGTCGATCGCGGCGCTGGCGCTGCGCTTCAAGGTCGGCAGCGCGAACGCGGCGAGCACGGCCAGGCCGGGCAGACCCAGCAGCAGTGCGCGGTCCGAGCCGCCCATCGCCAGGTTGGAGGCGAGCGCCACGCCCACCGTGACGAGCGGGGCCGCGACATGGCGGTACGACAGGTAGGCGCGCCAGCGCCACAGCGTCCACAGCGCGAGCAGCCATGACGGCCACATGAACCAGGCCCATTGGCGCGCGATCGGCAGCAGCAGTTCGGCGCGCGGCGCCTCGGCGCGCCAGTGCCAGGCGCCGAGCGCCAGCGCCAGCGCCAGCGCAGCAGCCGAGGCGGCGGCGACCCAGGGCACGAAGCGGCGCACCTGCGCCAGGCGCGAACGCAGGCAGACGACGAGACCGGCGCCACCCATCGCCAGCGCCATCGCCGGCGCGCCGCTGCCGGCGAGCAGCGGCAGCGCCGCGAGCACGGCGAGCCGCGCCTGCAGCCGACGGTAGGGTGCGGCGGCCAGTCCATACAGGTACAGCGCCACCGCCGCCAGCTGCACCAGTTCGGGCGTCGTCTCGTGGCCGAGCTGCAGCAAGCCGAGCGTGGCCATGAGCGCGAGCAGCGCGCCGTCGGCGACGGCGCGCGCGTAGTCCACGGCCCCGGCCTCGCCGCCGAAGGCGAACGCCACCGGCTGCGCGGCATCGGTGCGCGCGAGGTGGAAGGTGCTGTACCAGACCAGGGCCAGCGTGGCCAGCAGCAGCAGTGCGAAGGGCAGGCGGGCGGCCAATGCCGGCTCGAGCGCGGGCGAAAGCAAGGCGATGAAGCCGGCGCCCAGCCATTGCGGCAGCAGGGCCGTGTCGCCCGGCACGCCGCCCAGCGTGGGCGCCCACCACGAGCTGCGGCCCTCGGCCATCGCCAGCATCTGGCCGAAGGCCGCGAGGTCGGCGTTGCGCCAGGGGTCGCGGCCGACGAGACCCGGCAGCGTGTAGGCCGCGCACAGCAGCAGCAAGGGCAGGCGCGGCAGCCGGCGCGCGGCCGTCTGCGACACGAGAGCGGGGCTCGGCCGGTTCACGTGGCGGTTGTCGGAAAGGGAATGCGGCAAGAAAAAAGGCAGCCGCGGCTGCCTTCGATCGCTGCCGGGCACGCCGCGGCGTGCCGCGCGCTCACTTCTTGAGGCCGACGCGGGCGAACTTGTTGCGGAACTTCTCGACGCGGCCGCCCAGGCTGTCGACGCTCTTTTGCGTGCCGGTGTAGAAGGGGTGCGTCTCGCTCGTCACCTCGAGCTTGACGAGCGGCAGTTCGCGGCCGTCGTCCAGCGTGATCGACTCCTTGGTCTGCACGCACGAGCGCGTGACGAACTTGAAGCCGTTCGAGAGGTCCTGGAAGCAGACCTCGCGGTAGCCGGGGTGGATGCCTTCTTTCATGGAAAACCTCGGGGTCGGGCGCGGGAGCCACGCCGCTCGGGCCGTGAGCGTGCGCACTTGCCGCAGGAGGAAAACATGGGATTCTAGCCGCTTCAGCCGCCGCGGCGCATCATGTCGAAGAAGTCGAGGTTGCCCTTGGTGGCCTTCATCTTCTCGAGCACGAACTCCATCGCCTCGATCTCGTCCATCGGGTAGAGCAGCTTTCTCAGGATCCAGGTCTTCTGCAGGATCTCGGGCTTCAAGAGCAGCTCCTCGCGCCGCGTGCCGCTCTTGTTGATGAGGATCGAGGGGTAGACGCGCTTTTCGGCCATGCGGCGATCGAGGTGGATCTCGCAGTTGCCGGTGCCCTTGAATTCCTCGTAGATGACCTCGTCCATCTTGGAGCCGGTATCGATGAGCGCGGTGCCGATGATGGTGAGCGTGCCGCCTTCCTCGGTGTTGCGCGCGGCGCCGAAGAAGCGCTTGGGGCGCTGCAGCGCGTTGGCGTCCACGCCGCCCGTGAGCACCTTGCCCGAACTCGGCAGCACGTTGTTGTAGGCGCGCGCCAGGCGCGTGATGCTGTCGAGCAGGATCACCACGTCCTTCTTCAGCTCCACCAGGCGCTTGGCGCGTTCGATCACCATCTCGGCCACCTGCACGTGGCGCGCGGCGGGCTCGTCGAAGGTGGAGCTGATGACCTCGCCGCGCACGGTGCGCAGCATCTCGGTCACCTCCTCGGGCCGCTCGTCGACCAGCAGCACGATGAGATGGATCTCGGGGTGGTTGGCCACCAGCGCGTGCGCCAGCTGCTGCATCATCACCGTCTTGCCGGTCTTGGGCTGCGCGACGAGCAGCGCGCGCTGGCCCTTGCCGATGGGCGCGACGAGATCGATGATGCGGCAGGTGATGTTCTCGTCGCTCTTGATGTCGCGTTCGAGCTTGAACTGCTCCTTGGGGAACAAGGGCGTCAGGTTCTCGAACATGATCTTGTGGCGGTTCTCCTCGGGGGTGAGACCGTTCACGCGATCGACCTTGACGAGCGCGAAGTAGCGCTCGCCGTCCTTGGGCACGCGCACCTCGCCTTCGACCAGGTCGCCGGTGTGCAGGTTGAAGCGGCGCACCTGGCTGGGCGAGAGATAGATGTCGTCCGTGCTCGCCATGTAGCTCGTGTCGATCGAGCGCAGGAAGCCGAAGCCGTCGGGCAGCACCTCGAGCACGCCGTCGCCGAAGACCTGCTCGCCGGCGCGCGCGCGCTTCTTCATGATGGCGAACATCAGCTCTTGCTTGCGCAGGCGGCTGACGTTCTCGATCTCGAGCGCCTCGCCCATCTCGATGAGCTTGGCGACGTGCATGGACTTCAGTTCGGACAGATGCATCGGGTGGGCACCTTCTCGGGGCGGACCGCCGCGGCCCGGCCTGGGCTCACGGCGGCGAGCCGCCATACGGGCGGCCCGGCTGCGGGAGAGCGTGGGAGCTTGGGGCCCGGGCGGCGCCTTCGAGCCGGGTTGGCCGGCGAGCGCGCGCGCGTGGATCCGGGCGGCAGACCGGGTGCGGCGACGACTCAGTGCTTCGGGCCGCACCCGGACGAGGCGGGATTATAGGTGTCCGTCGATGAACGCGGTGAGCTGGGCCTTGGGCAGCGCGCCGACCTTGGTGGCGACGAGTTCGCCGCCCTTGAACAGCATCAGCGTCGGGATGCCGCGGATGCCGTACTTGGCCGGGATGTCGCGGTTCTCGTCGACGTTCATCTTCGCGATCTGCAGCCGCTCGCCGTACTGCGCGGCCGCCTCGTCGAGGATGGGCGCGATCATCTTGCACGGGCCGCACCACTCGGCCCAGTAGTCGACGAGCACCGGCTTGTCGGATTGCAGGACGTCGCCGGCGAACGAGTCGTCGGTGACGTGCTTGATGAGATCACTGGCCATCGCTTCCTCCGGGATGGGGCCGGCGGCGGGCCCTGGCCGCGCGCATCGCCCCGATGCAAGGTCATTCTGACATATCGTTCCGAACCGGGACGGGCGCGTGCCTGTTCAAGGGCGTTCCCGGGCCCTGGCGGCGGTGCGCTGGCGGCGACAGGCCGCCAGCCCCGGCCCGTTGCGGTCAGCTCCGGCCGGGATGAGGCCAAATGCGGGCTTGTGCGGGCTTGTGCGGCCTTGTGCGGCCTTGTGCGGGCTTGTACGGACTCGTGGGGCCTCATACGGCCTCACGCGGCGTCCGTGCTGCGTCGTGCGGTCGCATCCCTCCGGTTCCGGCCCTGTGCAGCGACATGGCGAACATAGAGACACTCCAACTGCCCACCGACGTCGACGTGCCGACCCTCTGGTCGAGCGCCGCGGCGCGCGTGGTCGATTGGCTGCGCGGCCTCGGGCTGCAGGCGCGCGACGTCACGCTGCTGCTGCCCTTTGCCGCCCTCGTTCCGGTGGCGCGCGCGGCATTCGCCGCGCAGCCGGGATTCGGCGGCTGGCCGCCGCGCATCGAGACGCCTCTGACACTGGCGGCCGCCCTCGGGCCGCCGCCCGAGGCGGCGCCGGGCGGCGTGAGCGGCACAAGCGGCACAAGCGGCACAAGCGGCGTAAGCGGCGTAAGCGGCGTAAGCGGCGTAAGCGGCGTAAGCGGCGACTTGCTCGCAGATCGCCTGGCGGCGACGGCGCGCGTGCGGCCGCTGCTCGCGGCCGCCGGGGCGGGCTGGATGGCCGGCTCGCCCGGCGACCTGCCCTGGCTGACGGCGCAGTTCGTCGATGCCGCGCAGCGCCTGCGCGCGGCGGCATTGGCGCTCGCGCCGGCGCAGCGCGCCGCCTGGTGGGCGGCAGCCGCCGAACGCACGGCCGGTGCGGCGGCAGGCCCGGCGCAGCTCGAGGCGCGGCTGCTGCACGAGGCGGTGAGCTGGTGCGCCGAGGGCGTGGTGGCCGCCACCGACCGGCTCTTCCGGCATCGCCCTGGCGCCTGGATCGTGCTCGAGATGGGGGGCGCCGATGCGCTGGCGGCCGGCTTGCTCGACGCGGCGGCCGCCGCCGGCGTGCCGGCGCTGCGGCTCGTCGCCGATCCCGATGGCGCGGCGCCGTTCGCCGCCACGGCCGCGCCCGCGCTCGTGCGGCGCTGGATTGCCGAGGACGCCGAGGACGAGGCCCGCGCCGCCGCCACGGCCGTGGTCGACGCGCTCGCGGCCGGCCGCACGCCGGTGGCTCTGGTGGCGCTGGACCGCTCGCTCGTGCGCCGCACGCGCGCCCTGCTCGAGCGCCTCGGCGTGCCGGTGCACGACGAGACCGGCTGGCAACTCAGCACCACGCGCGCTGCAGCCGAGCTGATGGCGTTGCTGCGCGCCGCGCAGGCCAAGGCCGGCGGCGACGCCTGGCTCGACTGGCTCGCCACCTGGCCGCGTGCCGAAGCCACGGCGCGGGCCAGCCTCGAGGCGCGCTGGCGCGGCCGCCGCAGCGTGCCCGACGCCGCCGCCGCGGAGCATCTGGCGCGCGCGGCGGCGGCGCATCTGGCGCCGCTCGCCGAGCCGGGCCGACGCCGCCTGCGCGCGTGGCTGCAGCGGCTGGCCGAGCGCTTGCAGGCCGACGGCAGCGCCGAGCGCTTGCGCGCCGACGCCGCCGGCGCACAGGTGCTCGCCACGTTGCGGCTCGACGACACCGAAGGCGGCTGGGGCCCGGCAGCCGACACGCTGCTGCTCGACCTGGCCGAGTTCGGCGCCTGGGTGGCAGCCGCGCTGGAGGCGCAGACTTTCGTGCCGCAGGCCGACGCGGGCGCGGCGGTCGTCGTCACGCCGCTGGCGCGCGCGATCGGCCGTCCTTTCGGCTCCGTCGTGCTGCCGGCGGCCGACCACCGGCACCTGGGCGACGCGGGGACCGGTGCCTCGCTCGTCGGCGAGGCGCTTTCGGCCGAGCTCGGCCTGCCCACGCGCGCCACGGCGCGGCTGCGCCAGCGTCTGGCGCTGGCGCAGCTGATGCGGGTGCCGGCGCTCACGCTGCTGCGCCGCCGCCAGGACGAGCGCGAAGGCGTCGACGACAGCCCCGATGTGCAATGGCTGCTGCTCGAACGCGCCCGTGCCGGCTTGCCGCCCTGGCCGGACGAGGCGGCGCCGCTGCCGCTCCGCCTGCTGCCCGCTGCGCCGGTCGCGCGGCCGCTGCCGAGTGCGGCGGCCGCGCTGCCTGCGGCGTTGAGCGCCACCCAGGTCGAGGCGCTGCGCGACTGTCCCTACCGCTTCTTCGCGCGCGCCGTGCTGCGCCTGGAGGAGCCCGCCGAGCTGGAGCAGGCACTGGCCAAGCGCGACTACGGCGAGTGGCTGCACCTCGTGCTGCAGCAGTTCCACGCCGGGCGCGTCGCCGCCGACGCGGGCGCGCTGGACGACGTGGCGCGGCTGCAGCAGGCGGCGGAGCGCGCCACGCGCGCGCAGCGGCTCGACGCCGCCGAACTGCTGCCCTTCCGCGCCAGCTTCGAGGCCTTCGCGCCCGCCTACCTGTGCTGGCTCGCGCAGCAGGAGGCGGCCGGCTGGCATTGGCTCGGCGGCGAGACCGAGCACCGTGTCGCCCCTGCCGCGCTGGCGCCGACTGCGTTGCGCGGGCGGCTGGACCGCATCGACCAGGGGCCCGGCGGCACGCGCCGCGTGATCGACTACAAGACCGTCGCCAGCCGGACGCTCGAGCGCAAGGTGAAGGAGCCGCTCGAGGACACGCAGCTTGCCTTCTACGCCGCGCTGCTGGGCGACGCGACACCGCTCGAGGCCTGCTACCTCGCGCTCGACGAGCGCGAGGCGCCGATCGAGATCGCACACCCCGAAGTGCAGCGCAGCGCCGCGGCGCTCGTCGCCGGGCTGGGCGACGAGCTGCGTCGCCTGCGCGCAGGCGACGCACTGCCGGCGCTCGGCGAGGGCGAGGTCTGCACGCACTGCGAGATGCGCGGCCTGTGCCGGCGCGACCATTGGCGCCAGCCGGCGCAGGAAGCGGCCGCAGTCGCGCCCGGGGGGGCAGTGTGAGCGGCGGCGCAAGGGGCAGCGCGAACGACCGCGCGAACGACGGCGTGAGCGGCGACGCGGGTGGCATTGCGGGTGGCGGCATGACGCAGGACGCGGCCTACGCCATCGACGGCGCCGCCGTCGGTCGCGACGACTTCTATGCCGCCGCCTGCGATCCGCAGCGCAGCGTCGTCGTCGAGGCCTGCGCCGGCGCGGGCAAGACCTGGCTGCTGGTGTCGCGCATCGTGCGCGCGCTGCTGGCGGGCGCCGAGCCGCAGCAGATCCTCGCCATCACCTTCACGCGCCGCGCCGCGGGCGAGATGCGCGCGCGCCTGGACGAATGGCTGCAGCAATGGGCCGCCGCCACGCACGAGTGCCGGGCGCAGGAGCTGCGCGCGCGCGGGCTCGGCGCGGCCGAGGCCGAGGCGCTGGCGCCGGCACTGGCCACGTTGCACGAGCGCGTGCTGCGCAGCGGCCGGGGCGTCGAGGTGCGTACCTTCCACGCCTGGTTCAGCCAGCTGCTCGCGCACGCGCCGCTGGCGCTGCTGCAGCGGCTGGGCCTGCCGGCCGCGCACGAGCTGGTCGAGGACACCACGGCGCTGTGGGCGCCGCTGCTGCAGCGCGTGCACGAAGCGGTGCAGGCCGACGCCGCGCTGCGCCAGGTCTACCTGGCGATGGTCGGCGCGCTGGGGCGCCAGGTCTGGCTGAAGTGGCTGGAGGCGGTCTGGCGTCAGCGCGCCGTCTTCGCGCGCGCCGACGACGCCGGTGCGCTGGCCGATGCGGTGGTGCCGGCGGCGGCACTCTGGCCCGAATGTGCGGGCCTGGCCGAGCCGCTCGAGCTGATGCGGTCGGACGCGACGCTGCACGCCGAGCTCGACGACTGCGCGCGCGCGCTCGGCCGCGCTGCCGGCAAGACCGCGGCCAAGGCCGCGGCCGGGCTCGTCGACGCGCTCGCGCTGGCGGCCGGCGGCGCCGCGCAGGCCGCGCACGCGCGCGCCTGGGACGCGCTGATGACCAAGGCGGGCGACAAGCGCAAGCGCCTGGGCGCCGACGACGAGGTCGACGCCGCGATCACCGCGCTCGGCCGCATCCGCCGCATGCAGGACCAGCACGAAGCGCACAACGCGCATCGGGCACTGGTGCCGTTCGCGCGCCTGCTGCGGCGCGAGTACGCCGCGCTCCAGCGCGCGCGCGGCCTGGTCGACATGGACGACCTCGACGCCGCCGCCGAGGCGCTGCTGGGCGATGGCGAGACCGCGGCCTGGGTGCAGCAGCGGCTCGACCAGCGCCTGCGCCACCTGCTGGTCGACGAGTTCCAGGACACGAGCCCGCCGCAGTGGCGCGCACTGGCCGGCTGGCTGGCCGGTTACGCCGGCGCCGGCGGCGGCGCGAGCGGGCAGCGTCCGCTCGCCGTCTTCATCGTCGGCGACCCCAAGCAGAGCATCTACCGCTTCCGCGGCGCCGAGCCGCGCTTGTTCGATGCCGCGCGCGACTTCGTCGTGCAGGGCCTGGGCGGGCAGTTGCTGCAATGCGACCACACGCGGCGCAGCGCGCGCGGCCTCGTCGCGGCACTGAATGCGGTGTTCGAGCCGCTGGCCGCGGCCGGCGCGAGCCCGTTTCGCCCCCACACCACCGAGTCGGCGGCCGAAGGCGCGGTGCTGGCGCTGCCTGCGGCAGCGGCCGCCGTGCGCGCCGCGAGCGACGGCGCCGCCGCGGGCGGTGTCTGGCGCGACTCGCTCAGCGTGCCGCGCCGCGAGCCCGAGCAGCAGCGGCGCGCGGCCGAGGCCGCGCGCGTTGCGGCCGCCGTCGCGCAGCTGGTGCGGCAGGAGGGCTTCGCGCCGGGCGACGTGATGGTGCTGGCGCGCCGCCGCATCGCGCTCGCCGCCGTGGCCGATGCGCTGGCCGCGGCCGGCGTGCCGCATGCGCTGGCCGAAAGGCTCGAGCTGCACCGCGTGCCCGAGGTGCTGGACCTGGCGGCGCTGCTCGACGTGCTGGCTTCGCCCGGGCACGACCTGTCGCTGGCGCGCGCCCTCAAGAGCCCGCTGTTCGGCGCCGACGATGCGGCGCTGCTGTGGCTGGCGCAGGCCGCGCAGGCTGGCGGCCAGGGTTGGCTCGATGCGCTGCTCGGCGCTGCCGCGCCGCCCGCTGCGGCCCTGGCGCGCGCCGCCGCGCTGCTCGGCTCCTGGCGCGCCCTGGTGCACCGGCTGCCGCCGCACGATCTGATCGACCGCATCGTGCACGAAGGCGAGGTCCTCGAGCGCATGGCCGCCGCGGCGCCGCCGGCACGCCGCGCCTACGCGCTGCAGGCGCTGCAGGCGTTCGTCGGCGCCGCGCTGCTGCACGAGGGCGGGCGCTTCGCCACCGCGTACGGCTTCGTGCGCGCGCTGCGCGCCGGCCGCGTGCTGGCGCACCGCAGCGCGCCGGCCGACGCCGTGCAACTGCTCACCGTGCACGGGGCCAAAGGGCTCGAGGCGCGCGCCGTGCTGCTCGTCGACAGCGACGCCGCGCCGCGGCGCAACGGCGAGCCCGAGCTGCTGGTCGACTGGCCGCCGGAAACAGCGGCGCCGCAGCGCGTGGCCTTCCTGCGCAGCGCGAGCGCGGTGCCGCCTTCGCTCGAGGATGCCTGGGCGGCGCAGAGCGCGCGCGCCTGGGCCGAGGAGCTCAACGCGCTCTACGTGGCGATGACGCGCGCGCGCGAGCGGCTGCTCGTCAGTTGCACCGAAGCCGCGCGCGCTTCGTCCACGACGAGCTGGTGGGCGCGCATTGCCGCGGTGGCGGCGCCATGGCGGGAGTTGCCCGCAGCTCCCGCGCCGTCGGGCGAGGACGCGCCGGCGGCCGTGCCCTGCCTGCCGCCGCCGCCTGCGTTGCCGGCCGAGGCGCCGCGCGAGGCCCCGGCCGATGCGCCGGCCGATGCGCCGGCCGCGCGCCTGGGCCGGGCCATGCACCGTGCGCTCGAATGGCTCGGGCGCAGCGGGCCGGAGCTGCCGGCTGCCGACTGGCACGCTGCCTGCCGCGCCGCTCTGGCCGAGCAGGGACTGCCGGGCACGCAGGCCGACGCGCTGCTGGGCTGGGCGCAGGCCATCATCCACGGGCCCGACACCGCGCGCTTCTTCCGCGGCCCGGGCCTGCGCTGGGCGGGCAGCGAGGTGACCTTGACGCACGCGGGCCGCCTGCTGCGCCTGGATCGCGTGGTCGAGTTTGCCGACGCCGACGGTGCCGGCGTCTGGTGGGTGCTCGACTTCAAGCTCGAGCGCAGGCCGCAGGAGGTGCCGGCCTACCGCGACCAGCTCGCGCTCTACCGCGCCGCGGTGCAGGCGGCGCAGCCGCTGGCGCGCGTGCGCGCGGCCTTCGTCACCGCCGAGGGTGCGCTGATCGAGCCTTAGTACCGCGACACAGAGATTTCGGAACACGAAGGCGCGTCGGCGGGCCGATGGCGGCGTTGCCGCTGCGCGCGCTGCCGCACGGCGTCGGCGCGCCCGGCGCCTCGCCCTCGGCCCGAAGCCGGCGCGTTCATCGTGTTCCGAACCCCCGCGTCGGAGTACCGGCGCGGTCTGGCCGGGTTTACGCAAGCTGTTCGAGCCTTCGCGCCCGGCGCGCTGCGCTCCAATGCGCACGATCCATGTCCGACTCGAAGCCAAGCGAACGCGACGCGCGCGCCGTCGTGCGCCTGTTCGGCCGCCTGCAACTGCTGCGCCTGCTCGGCAAGAGCCGGCGCACGATGGCCTGGCTGGCCGCCGAGCCCGACGGCGCCGAGCGCATGCTGGTGCTGCCGCGGCTGCAGCCGCCCGACCGCCTGCGGCTCGAGCAATGGGCCGCGGCCGTGCGCCGTGCCGCGCGGCTGGCGCATCCGCAGCTCGCGCCGGTGCTCGACATCGGCGTGCAGGACGGTTGGCCCTACATCGTGCACGACCTCGGCCGCGCGGCCACGCTGGCCGAGCGGCGGCCGCGCCAGGGCCTGCCGGGGATCGACGCGGCCGCCGCGGCGCTGCAGGCGCTGCGCGGCCTGGCCTTCGCGCACGAGGCCGGCGTGGCGCACCACGACCTGCAGCCCTGGCTGCTGCTGCAGGGCGACGGCGGGCAGGTCCAGTGCGCCGGGCTCGCGGTGGGCGTTTCCTGGGACGAGGCCGCGCGCGAGCGCGGTGCGCTCGACAGCGAAGCGCGGCGTGCACAACGCCGGGCCGCCGAGCGCGACGTGCTGGCGCTGGGCGTCGTGCTGCACGGCCTGCTCGGCAGCGAGCCTGCGCTCGGCGAGCCCGACGTCGGCGCCGTCGTCGAGCGGCTGCCGCCGCGGGGCCGCGAATTCCTGCGCCTGGGCTGGGAGCACGCGCAGCCCATCGCCGAGCCGCTGCGCGCGATCGTCGACCGCGCCACCAGCCGGCAGGAGCGCCAGCGCTACCGCAATGCGCGCACGCTGATCGGCGCGCTCGAAGGCTGGTTGCAGACCGAGGCCGCCGACGGCGGCGGCGCGCTGGCGCTGCTCGCCGAGCGGCTGCGCGCAGCCGGCACCTTGCCCTCGGCGCCCGGTGCGGCGCTGCGCACGGCACGGCTGGCGCGCTCGGAGCGCGAGCGCACGAGCGAGCTGGCCGAAGTGGTGCTCGAGGATCCGGCGCTGGCCTTCGAGCTGCTGCGCTCGGTGAACGGCGCGCGGCTGCGCGACCAGCGCGCGAGCGGCAGCGGTGTGGTGCTTACGGCGCGCCGCGCGATCGCGCTGGTCGGCATCGAAGGCCTGCGCCGCGCGGCAGCCGCGCTGCGCCCCTGGCCCGGTCCGCTCGACGACGCCGGCGCGGCGCAGCTCGAGCTGCTGCTGGCACGCTGCCGGCGTGCCGGCCGTCTGGCGCTGGCGCTGCGGCCGGCGGGCTACGACGGCGAACTGGCCTATCTGGTGACCATGCTGCAGGCGCTCGGCCGCCTCGTCGTGCAATACCACTTCGCCGACGAGGCAGGGCAGATCCAGCGCCTGATGCAACCGGCCCCGGCCGAGCGCGAAGGCGAACCCGAGCAGCCCGGCATGAGCGAGGAAGGCGCCGCCTGCGCCGTGCTCGGCGTCGGCATCGAGGCCCTCGGTGCGGCGGTGGCGCGCGGCTGGGGCTTCGACGACGCCGTGCTGGCGCTGATCCGGCCGCTGCCGCCGGCCACGCCGGTGCGCAGCCCCGAGAGCGACGACGAGGTGCTGCGGGCACTGGCCAGTTGCGCGCACGAGGCGGTGGATGCGCTCGCGCTGCCGGCGCCGCGCGTCGCACCGGCGCTGCAGCGCGTCGTGCAGCGCTACGGCCGTGCGCTCGGCTTCACGCTGCGCGAGCTGCAGCTGGCGCTGCAGGGCGGCGGCGGCGAGCCGATCTCGCAGCCCGGCCTCACGCTGCCGGTGCCGCTCGACGCGGCGCTGCCGGCCGCCGCGCAGCGGCGCGCTGCGGCGAGGCAGGCATCGTGAGCGCCGTGCCGGCCGCGCGCGGCCTGCGGCGACTGGGCCGCTTCGAGCTCGTGCGCGAGCTCGGCCGCGGCGCCCAGGCCACGGTCTGGCTGGCGCACGACACGCGGCTGGAACGCGAGGTCGCGCTCAAGCTGCTCGACCCCGCTGCCGACGCCGCCGAGCTGAGCGAGTGGCTGCACGAGGCGCGCGCCGTGAGCCGGCTGGCGCACCCGCACATCGTGCCGGTGTTCGAGGCCGACGTCGCCGATGGCCAGCCCTATCTGGTGTTCGAGTTCGTCGACGGTCCGACGCTCGGCGCCGAGCGCCGCGCGCGCCCGAAGTGGTCGGCGCGCGAGGCGGTGCAACTGCTGCTGGGCGTGCTCGACGCGCTGGCCGCGGCGCACGCGCAGGGCATCGTGCACCGCGACTTGAAGCCCTCGAACATCCTGATCGGCCGCGACGGCCGCGCGCGCGTGATGGACTTCGGCATCGCGGCCCGTGTGGCGTCGGCGCAGACGCCGGGCGACGGGCGCATCGTCGGCACGCCCGGCTACATGTCGCCCGAGGCGGCGCGCGGCGAAGCACCGCAGCCGGCGATGGACGTGTTCGCCGCCGGCATGATGCTCGGCGAGCTGCTCGCCGGCGCGCCGCTGATGCGCGAGCGCGATCCCTGGCGCTACGTCGAGCGCGTGCAGCGCGAGGACCTCGGGCTGCCGGCCGAGGCCGGCGTCGACGAGACGCTGCGCGGCATCGTGCAGCGCGCGCTGGCGCGCGCGCCCGAGGCGCGCTACGACGGCGCGCGCGCGCTGCACGCGGCGCTCGCCGCCTGGCTGGCGCCGGCCGAGGCACCGCTGCCGCAGGCCAGCCACGGCACGCTCGAGTTCCTGCTGCGGCGCATGCGCCACAAGAGCGACTTCCCGGCGCTGTCGGACGCGGTGCTGCGCATCCAGCGCGTCGCGGCTTCGGAAAGCGCCAACCTGGGCGCACTCACCGACGAGATCCTGCGCGACGTGGCGCTGACCAACAAGCTGCTGCGCATGGTCAACTCGGTGCACTTCAGCTCGGTCGCCGGCGGCGGCATCCACACCGTCTCGCGCGCGATCTCGCTGGTGGGCTTCGCCGGCATCCGCAACATGGCGCTGGCCGTGCTGCTGCTCGAGCACATGCAGGACAAGGCGCATGCCGCGCGGCTGCGCGAGGAGTTCACGCGCGCGCTGATGGCCGGCAGCCTGGCCTCGGAGCTGGTGCCCTGGCAGCGCGACAGCGAGGAGGCCTTCCTCGGCTCGATGTTCCAGAACCTCGGCCGCCTGCTCACCGAGTTCTACTTCCCCGAGGAGGCGCAGCAGATCCGCAAGCAGCTGCCCGACGCGCAGGCGCCGCACGCGCAGCGCGAGGCGGCGGCGCTGCGCGTGCTGGGCATCGGCCTGGACGAGCTCGGCGCGGGCGTCGCGCGCGCCTGGGGCCTGCCCGAGAACCTGCAGCTGGCGATGCGCGCGCCGCCAGGCGATGCACCGGCGCGGCCGCTGCCGCGCGGCGTCGAGCGGGCGCGCTGGCTCGGGCGTGCCGCCAACGGCCTGACCGACGCGCTGCTGCAAGGCCGCAACGAGGGCGAAGGCAGCCGGGCGCTGCTCGCGGCCGCTGCCGAGTACGCCGGCGTGCTGGAGCTGAGCGTGCCGCAGATCGTCGGCGCGACCGATGCGGCGCGCGCGCGCCTGGCGCAGCTCGCCGGCGCGATGGGTCTCACGCTGCCGCGCGGGGCGCGCTCGCAGCGGCTGCTCGCGTCGCAGCCGGCGCCCGCCGAGTCCGCGCCAGGCCCGGCATCGGCGGCGCAGGCGGGGCGCGCGCCAGCCTCGACACCGGCGACACCGGCGACACCGGCGACACCGGCGACACCGGCGACACCGGCGACACCGGCGACACCGGCGACACCCGCAGGCGGCGCGGCAGCCGCGGCAGCCGCGCCACCTGCGGGCGGCTCGCAGCGGCCGGCTGCGCGCGCTGCGCCGGCTCCCGCTGCGCTCGGCGCATCGGCGCCGGCCGAGGCGGCTGCCGATGCCGACGCTGCGCCGGCGCCGGCGGAGGCGGCGCTGCAGGCCGCGCTCGACGAAGTGGCGCTCGCGCTGGACGCGCGCAGCATGCGCCTCAACGAGCTGCTCAGCCTCGTGTTCGAGCGCATGCACGGCGCGCTCGCGCTGCGCGCCGTCGTGCTGTGCCTGCGCGATGCCGAGGGCGTGCTTCAGGGCCGCTTCGCGCTCGGCCCGGTCGCGGCGAGCCGCCTGGCCGTCGCGCCGAAGGCCAGCGGAGACCTCTTCGCGGTGCTCTGCGCCAAGGGCGCCGACCTGCACGTGGCCGACGCCGGGGCGCTGGGCGCGAAGCTGCCGCCCTGGTACCGCAGCGGCATCGGCGCGGGCAGCTTCCTCGCCCTGCCGCTGATGGTCAAGGGCAGGCCGCTCGGCCTGATCTATGCCGACAAGGAGGCGCCCAACAGCCTGCGGCTCGCGCCGCGCGAGCTGGCGCTGCTGCGCGCTCTGCGCGACAAGGTGGTGGTGGCACTCACGCGCGGCGGCTGAGGCAGGCTGCGGCAGTGACCGCCTGGCACGAACGACGTGGCACGAAGCGGGTCGCGCCGGCACGGCCGCAGGAGCGGCGCGGGCGGCGCGGGTGACGAGCCTTACCCCCGGCACTGGTTGCAACGCTTAGGGCTGCTTGGTTCCCCACCTGACCCGGTTGGGCGCGCTTCCATGCGGGGAGGCCCGTCGAGGTGCATTGTAGGCGACGCGTCTGTCGCGCCCGCGCTGCCGCGCCTGCGCATGCCGCGCCCGTGCATGCGCGGCCCGGCCTGGGGCACAGGCGCGGCGCGCCTTCAGCGGCCGCGGTAGATGTAGTCGCGCCGGAACGGGTAGGTGCTCTGCGCGCCGCGCAGCGCACCGCCGTCCATCGTGCCGTCGGGGCGCGACGCCAGCGTCTGGTGCAGGGCCATCCAGCCGCGCTCGAAGCCGAGCGCGCTGCCCATCAGGTACAGGCGATAGGCGCGCAGCACCTGCTCGCCGGTGAGTGCGCGTGCCGCGTCGAGCTGCGCCTCGAGCGCGTCGCTCCAGGCCCACAGCGTGCGCGCGTAGTGCGGCCGCAGGTTCTCGACGTCCAGGCCCTCGAGCCCCTGCTCGGCCATCGCCTCGAGCATGTGCGCGATGTGCACCAGTTCGCCGCCGGGAAAGACCCAGCGCTCGATGAACGCGCCGATGCCGCCGCCCAGATGGGCGTTGCGCGTGCCGCCGGCGCTGATGCCGTGATTGAGCACCAGGCCGCCGGGCGCGAGCAGGCGGCGGATCTTGCCGAAGTAGGTGGGCAGCAGCGCGCGCCCGACATGCTCGACCATGCCGATCGAGGCGATCTTGTCGAACGGCTCGCCTTCGGGCAGGTCGCGGTAGTCGAGCAGCAGCATGCGCACGCGCCCGGCCAGGCCCTTGGTCTCGATCAGGCGGTTCACGTGGGCGTGCTGGTTGCGGCTGAGCGTGATGCCGGTGGCGCGCACGCCGTAGTTCTCGGCTGCCCACAGCAGCAGGCCGCCCCAGCCGGCACCGATGTCGAGGAAGCGCTCGCCCGGGTGCAGCATCAGCTTGCGGCACACCAGGTCGAGCTTGGCTTCCTGCGCCTGCGCCAGGCCGGCGGTCTGCTCGCTCCAGTAGGCGCAGGAGTACACGCGCCGCGGGTCCAGCCAGAGCGCGAAGAAGGCGTCGCTCACGTCGTAGTGCCGGCGGATCTGGCGCGCGTCGGCCGCCTTGCGGTGGCGCCAGCGCGAGCGCAGGGCGTGGCCGAGTCCGCCTCGGTCGGGCGCGGTGGGGTCGTCGCTCAGCAGCGCGGCGGCCACGTCGGCGACGCGCCGCATCGGCCCTTCGATGTCGAGCCGGCCCTCGACGCAGTCGTGTGCCAGGTCGCCGATGCGGCCGCTGGCCAGATGGCGCAGCGGCAGCAGGCTGTGCAGGCGCAGCGTCACGTCGGCCTGCTCGGGGCCGAGGCGGCGGCCGCCGGGCAGCAGCACCGCCAGCGCGCCCGCGCTGGCCGCGGGCAGGCTGCCGATGCGGTTCATGACGAGCGACTCGAGCATGCGCGGCCTCCGTCCGGACCGGCAATTTACGCAGACCGGGCCCTCCCGGGCAAGGGGGGCGGCCCGAAGACCCTGCGCCGCGGCGGCCAAGGCCCTCAGCGCAGCGCGAGCGCGTCGGCTTCGTAGACGACGCCCAGCGGCTCGATGACGAGCCGCTTGGGCCCGGCCTCGACGCAACCGGCCACCCAGGCCGCCACGCCGGCGGCGCGCGCCACGGCCGCGCAGCGCTCGGCCTCGTGCCCCGGCACGAAGAGCGCGAAGCCGGCACCCATGTTGAGCGTGCCGTAGGCCTCGGCCGCGTCGTGCCCGGCCTGGCCTGCGATGAACTCGAGCACCGGCGGCACCGGCGGCACCCGGTGCACGCGGTAGCCGAGCCGCCCGGGGTGGCGCAGCAGCTTGCGCCAGCCGTGCCCCGTGATGTTGGCCGCGTAGTGCACCGGCACGCCGGCGGCGGCCAAGGCCTCGGTGACGGGCGGGTACAGCACGGTCGGCGTGAGCAGCGCCTCGCCGTACGTGAGACCGGGCGCGACTTCGGTCAGATAGCCCTGCGGCAGCCGCTCGGCGAGCTTGCGCGCCAGGCTGAGGCCGTTGGCGTGGATGCCGCTCGAGGCCAGCAGCACGATCGCGTCGCCCGGCCCCAGCGCCTCGCCCAGGCTCAGGCGCGACTTGGGCCGAACGATGCCGGTGCAGGCCGCCGCCAGGTCGATGCGCCCGGCCTCGACGATGCCGGCCAGCGCCGGCGTCTCGCCGCCGCCCCAGGCCACGCCGCAGCGCTCGCAGGCCGCCTGCCAGCCGGCCACCAGCGCCTGCGCGCGTTCGGCGTCGGCGAACCATTCGCTGCCGCCGGCGGCCCAGTAGGCCTGCACGACGAGCGGCGTCGCCCCCACGGTGACGAGGTCGTTGACCGCCATCGCGATCGTGTCCTGCGCGATCGCGGCGTAGTGGCAGCGGCCGCTGAGGCGCTTCATCTCGTCGGCGACGAGCGCCTTGCTGCCCAGGCACTCGACGATGCTGGCCAGGTAGAAGGGCCCGGCGTCGACGACATAGGCCGACTCGCCGCGCGAAGCGCTCACCTCGGTCATGCCGTGGCCCGCCAGCTGGCGCGCGGTGGCCGCGGCGGCGCGTTGCGCGGCCACCTTGAGCGGATCGATCAGGTCGTAGCGCACTCCGGCCTGCTCGTAGCTCAGAGGCGCACTTGCGTGGGGCTGGGACATCGCGGGCGATTATCCCCGCGCTCATAGAATGGCCGTGATGTCCTCCTACGTGGTCCTGGCCCGCAAGTACCGCCCGCGACGCTTTGCCGAGATGGTGGGCCAGGAGCATGTCGTGCAGGCGCTCACGAACGCGCTCGCCAGCGGCCGCCTGCACCACGCCTATCTCTTCACCGGCACGCGCGGCATCGGCAAGACCACCGTCAGCCGCATCCTCGCCAAGAGCCTGAACTGCACCGGCCCCGACGGCTGCGGCGGCATCACCGCGGAGCCCTGCGGCGTGTGCAGCGCCTGCACCGAGATCGACGCCGACCGCTACATCGACTACATCGAGCTCGATGCCGCGAGCAACCGCGGCATCGACGACGCGCGCGACCTCATCGAGCGCGCTGCCTACAAGCCGAGCGTGGGCCGCTACAAGGTGTTCATGATCGACGAGGCGCACCAGCTCACCAAGGACGCCTTCAATGCGCTGCTCAAGACCCTCGAGGAGCCGCCCGAGCACCTGAAGTTCGTACTGGCCACCACCGACCCCGACAAGATGCTGCCGACGGTGCTCTCGCGCTGCCTGCAGTTCAACCTGCGGCCGATGGCGCCGGCCACCGTGCGCGCGCACCTGGCGCGCGTGCTCGCGGCCGAGGGCGTGCCGTTCGACGAAGGCGCGCTCAGGCTGCTCGGGCGCGCGGCGCGCGGCTCGATGCGCGACGGCCTGTCGCTCACCGACCAGGCCATCGCGTATGGCCGCGGCCGCGTCGACGAAGCCCGCGTGCGCGCGATGCTGGGCAGCGTCGAGCGCTCGCGCGCGCTCGCGCTGGGCAGCGCGCTGGCCGCGCGCGACGCCGCGGCCGTGCTCGGCCAGCTCGCCGAGCTGCGCGAGCACGGCAGCTCGGCCGCGGGCACGCTCGAGGAGCTGGCACAACTGGCGCAGCTGGCGGCGGTGCAGCAGGCGGTGCCGGGCGCGCTCGACGACGACGAGGCCGACGCCGCCGATGCGTGCGCGCTCGCCGCATGCATGGCCGCCGACGAGCTGCAGCTGCTCTACAGCATCGCGCTGCACGGACGCGGCGAGCTCACGCTGATGGACGACGAGTACGGCGCGCTGACGATGGTGCTGCTGCGCTTTCTCGCCTTCGCGCCGGCCGAGGCCGCGCTGCAGGGCGCAGCGCCCGGCCAGCCCGGCGCACGCGACGCGCGTGAGGCGCGTGAGGCGCGTGAGGCGCGTGAGGCGCGTGAGGCGCGTGAGGCGCGTGAGGCGCGTGAGGCGCGTGAGGCGCGTGAGGCGCGTGAGGGGCCGGATGCCCAGCGGCCGCGCGAGGCACGCTCGGCGCCGCTGCGCTCGACGGCGGCGCCGGCAGCCAGCGTGCCGGCACGAGCGGCCGCGCCGGCCGCGCCGTCGGCCGCCCCGCCGAGCGCGTGCGTCGCGTTCCGCCCCGCCGGCCGAGGCGGCGGTGCCGGCCGAGCTCGGCCAGCGCTGGAACGCCGTGGTGTGTGAGCTGATCGCGCAGGACGCCGTGCAGGCGCTCGCGCGCGAGCTGGCCTGGTCCTCGGGCCTGCTTGCCGTCGACGCGGACGCCACGCCGCCGCGCTGGCGCCTGGGTGTCGAGCGCGAGGCGCTGCGCTCGCCGGCGCTGCGCGACAAGCTCGCGGCCGCGCTCGGCGCGGCGCTGGGCGCGCCGATCGAGCTCGAACTGGTGGCGGCCGCACCCGAGGACACGCCGGCGCGGCGCGAAGCCGCACTGCAGGCGCGCCGTCAGGCCGAGGCCGAGGCCGCCATCCGGTCGGATCCGGTGGTGCGCGAGTTGCTCGGGCAGTTCCCGGGCGCGCGCATCGTGCCGGGATCGATCAAACCCGTCTGAGCCTGTGAAGATATGAATCGCGCCCGCGCAGGGGTGCCAAAGGGCGCTGGGCAAGGCGCAACGCGCAGCGCGGGCTGGCCGCCCGCGCAAGCGTTGCAACGCCGCGCAGCGTCCTTGGCACCCTGCCCTACGGGTGGGGCCCCAGAAAGGGCCCACTCGTCGTTGCGAAGCCTCGCCGGGGCCGAGCCCGGACACGAACAGTCCCTGCGGACTGTTCGTGCCTGGCGAGGAGCCGAGCCTCCGGCTCGGCGCGGGCTGCAAGCCCAACCCCGGCTGCGCTTCGCGCCTAGATTGGGCCCTTTCTGGGGCCCCACGCGGGCGCGATTCATATCTTCACAGGCTCTGACCCCTCGTGAAGGCGTGCATCGCGCCCGCGTGATGCCGCGCTTCACAGGATCCGAGCCCGAACCCATTCGACCGTCCGCACGAGGTACCCCGCGATGATGAAGAACCAACTCGCCGGCCTGATGAAGCAGGCCCAGGCGATGCAGGACAACATGAAGAAGGTGCAGGAGGAGCTGGCCAACACCGAGGTCGAGGGCAGCTCCGGCGCCGGCCTGGTGAAGGTGACGATGACCTGCAAGCACGACGTGCGCCGCGTCGCGATCGACCCCAGCCTGCTGGCCGAGGACAAGGACATGCTCGAGGATCTCGTCGCCGCCGCCTTCAACGACGGCGTGCGCCGCGCCGACGAGACGAGCGCCGAGCGCATGGGCAAGCTCACGGCCGGGCTGCCGCTGCCGCCGGGCATGAAGTTCCCGTTCTGAGCGGCGGCGCCGCGCCGTCATGGCCGAACCCGCGCTCGACGCACTCGTCGACGCGCTGCGCCGGCTGCCCGGCGTCGGCGTCAAGTCGGCGCAGCGCATGGCCTGGCATCTGCTGCAGCACGACCGCGCCGGCGCGCGGCGCCTGGCCGGCGCGCTGGCCGACGCCGTCGAGCGCATGCGCCACTGCGCGCGCTGCCACACCTTCACCGAGGCCGAGGTGTGCGGCACCTGTCTGGACCCGCGGCGCGACGCGCGGCTGCTGGCCGTCGTCGAGACCCCCGCCGACCAGGCCGCGCTCGAGCGCAGCGGCGGCTACAAGGGCCTGTACTTCGTGCTGATGGGCCGCATCAGCCCGCTCGACGGCGTCGGCGTCGCCGACGTCGGCATCGCACGCCTGCTCGAACGCGCCGGCGACGGCACGGTCGAGGAGGTGATCCTGGCCACCGGCTTCAGCGCCGAGGGCGAGGTCACGGCCCAGGCGCTGGCGCAGGCGCTCAGGGCGCGCGGCCTGAAGGTGACGCGGCTGGCGCGCGGCGTGCCCGCCGGCAGCGAGCTCGAGTACGTCGACCTGAGCACGATCGCCTATGCGCTCGTCGATCGGCGCTGAGCGGCCCCGGGCGGCGCGGCGCGGCGCGCCGCCGCCCCGCTGGCGCAGCGCGGCGCACCCGCGTATGCTCGGGCGCATGGAAGGAAGGACATGAAAGCGCGCAGCAAGCCACTCAGGCGGCGCCCGGTGGGCGCGGCGGCCGTGATCGACGAAACCCGCTCCTCGCTCGAGGGCGTGGCGCCGATCGTCGAGCATCCCGACGGTTTCTACTGGGTCGCACCGGGCGGGCGCCAGCAGTTCGGCCCCTTCGCCAGCGCCGAGCAGGCGCGCGCCGACCGCGACCTGGCCAACGAGGAAGCGCCGGCGCCCGGCGCCTCGCTGCGCGAGGCCGAGGACGAGATCGGCATCTCCGACTGGATCGACCCGGACACCGGCGAGCCCGCCGAGGGGCGCACGCCGCCGCGCCTGTCGTCCGACTGAACGCACCTGGGGCGATGAGTCGCGCGCGCCGGCTCTGCTCGTGCGCACGCGGCGGCAGGCGGCGCTCGACGCGCCGGTGCGGCCCGCAGGCGGCAGCCGATCGTTGCCGCTGATGGAGCGCAACCCGCCCGCCCGACAGCGCGCCGCGCGGCCGGCAGGCGGCCTCGGCGGTGCGCTGCTGCCGGCCGCGAACGGGCTGCTCGAACGCATGGTGCGCCGCATCGGCGGCGACGGGCTGCCGGCCTTTCGCGTCCAGTTCGCCGACGGGCGCAGCGTGCTGCACGGGCAGGGCGAGCCGGCCTTCGCGCTCGTCTTCCGCAACGCGCGCGCCGAGCGCCGCCTGGTCGCGCTCGGCTACGCGAGCCTGCTCGAGTCGTATTTCGCCGGCGAGGTCGACATCGACGGCGACCTCGCGTTCGCCTTCCGCGCCGCGCTGGCGCAGAACCTCGACCGGGTCGAGAACCCGCTCGTCGCGCTGCGCAACCGCCGCCACGAGTGGCGCTTCTCGAACGCCGAGCGCGCCCAGGCCAAGGCCAACGCGCGCTTCCACTACGGCCTCGGCCAGGCCTTCTACCGGCCCTGGCTCGACGCGCCGTCGATGATGTACACCTGCGGCTACTGGCGCGAGGGCACGCGCACGCTCGAAGAGGCGCAGCGCAACAAGATGGAGCACGCCTGCCGCAAGGTGCGGCTGGCCGCCGGCGAGCGCTTCGTCGACATCGGTTCGGGCTGGGGCGGCCTGCTGTTCCACGCCTGGGAGCAGCAGCGCGCGCTCGGCACCGGCATCAACGCCTGCACCGAGCAGGTCGAGGAGACGCGCGCCGAGATCGCGCGCCGCGGCCTCGCGCCGCAGATCCAGGTCCTGGAAGCGGACTTCCGCGACATCCCCGGCCAGTACGACAGGATGTTCTCGATCGGCACGCTCGAGCACGCCGGGCGCGACCAGCTCGACGACGTCGTGCGCGCGCATGCGCAGTGCCTCAGGCCCGGCGGCCTGGGCCTGATCCACTTCATCGGTCATGTCGCCAAGCGCGAGACGGTGTTCTATATCCGCGAGTACATCTTCCCGGGCGGCTGGATCCCGAGCCTGAGCGAGGCGCTCGACGCGATGGAGCGCCACGGACTCGAAGTCGTCGACGTCGAGAACCTGCGCCGCCACTACGCGCTCACGCTCGACTGCTGGGCCGAGCGCTTCGACCGCGCCTGGCCCGCGATCCACGCGCTCGACCCGGCGCGCTTCGACGAACGCCTGCGCCGCACCTGGCGCACCTACCTGTGGTCCTGCGCCGAACTGTTTCGCGCCGAGCGGCCGCAGATCAACCTGTTCCAGGTCACCGTCAGCAAGGGCAACCTCGGCGCCGACTACCCGATGTCGCGCGCCTTTCTCTACCCCGGCCCGGAGCCGATGGCGTCGTGACCGAAGCCGCGCACCAGCGCAAGGTGGCCGAGCTCGCCGCCGCGCTGGCAGCAGCCGGCACCCTGGGCCGCGGCGCGCTCGGGCTGCGCAAGCGCACGTCGAACCTGTTCCGCGACCGCCGCGCGGCGCGTCCACGCGTCGACCTGCACGGCTTCGACGAGGTGATCGCGCTCGACGCGATGGGCGGTACGGTCGACGCCGAGGGCATGACCACCTACGAGCGGCTGGCCGACGCCACGCTGGCCGCGGGCTGCATGCCGCAGGTCGTGCCGCAGCTGCGCAGCATCACGCTGGGCGGCGCGCTGGCCGGTGTCGGCATCGAGGCGAGCTCGTTCCGCCACGGCCTGGTGCACGAGACGGTGGACGCTTTCGACGTGCTGACCGGCGACGGCCGCATCGTGCACTGCGCCGCCGGCGGCGAGCACGACGCGCTGTTCCGCGGCTTGCCCAACTCCTACGGCACGCTGGGCTACGCGCTCGCGGTGCGCGCGCGCACGATGCCGGTGCGGCCCTTCGTGCGGCTCGAGCACCGGCGCTATGGCGCACTGGCGGCCTGCCTGGAGGAGGTCGGCGCCGAGCTGCGCGCGCCCAGCGTGGACTTCCTCGAGGCGGTGGCGTTCGCGCCGCACGACATCGTGCTGACGAGCGCGCGCTTGGCCGACCACATCGAAGGCGCCGAGGCGCCGAGCGACTACGGCGGCGAGCAGATCTACTGGCACTCGCTGCGCGCGCGCACGCACGACGCGCTCGCCGTGCGCGACTACCTCTGGCGCTGGGACACCGACTGGTTCTGGTGCTCGCGCAACCTCGGCGCCGAGCGGCCCTGGGTGCGGCGCCTGCTCGGCCGCGAGCGGCTCAACTCGCTCACCTACCAGCGACTGATGCGCTGGAACGCGCGCTGGGGGTTCACGCGCGCCTGGCAGAGGCTGCGCGGCCGCCACCCCGAGTCGGTGATCCAGGACGTGCAGATCCCGCTCGCGCGCGCCGCCGAGTTCCTCGACTTCCTGGCGCGCGCGATCGGCATCTGGCCGGTCTGGCTGTGCCCGATCCGCCCGGCGCCCGCAGCCGGCCCGTACTGGCCGCTCTTTGCGCTGCCTGCGGGCGTGCCCTTCGTCAACTTCGGCTTCTGGGACGTGATCGCCGATCGCGAGCGGCGCGCGCCGGGCCACTACAACCGCTTGGTCGAAGCGCAGGTGGCGGCGCTGGGCGGGCGCAAGTCGCTCTACTCGGAGTGCTGGCACACGCGCGAGGAATTCTGGGCCCAGCACGACGAGGCGGCCTACCGCGAACTCAAGCGCGCCTACGACCCCGCGGGCGCGCTCGGCGACCTGTACGCGAAGGTCACGCGGCGCGCGTGAGCCTCGCGTCGAGGCGGCAGCGCCTCGGTGCTGCGGCGCTTCAGGGCGGCGGCACGTGCGGGGCGTTGACCGCGTCGAGAATGCGCAGCACTTCGTCGTCGCTCAGTTGGTGGAAGTCGAGGTAGTGCGGGCCGATGGCGTGGAACGGCGCGGGCGTGGCCAGGCAGACGATGTCGTCGACCTCGGCACCCAGGCGCGCCAGCGTGTCGGCCGGCGCCACCGGCACGGCGAGGATCAGCCGCGCCGGACGGCGCCGCCGCAGCGCCACGAGCGCGGCGCGCATCGTGGTGCCGGTGGCGATGCCGTCGTCGACGACGACGACGGTGGCGCCGCGCAGCTCGGGCGCCGGCCGCCCGCGCAGGTAGGCGCTGCGCCGGCGTTCGAGCTCGCGCACTTCGAGTGCGTACTGGCCCTCGATCCAGTCGCGCGTGCTGCCGGTGGCGGCCATCGTCTCGTCGTCGACGACGAGGTCGGGCGGCGTGCCGTCGACCACCGCGGCCACCGCCAGCTCGCGCTGCCAGGGCGCGCCGATCTTGCGCACCAGCAGCAACTCGAGCGGCACGCCGAACGCGCGCGCCACCTGCGCCGCCACCGGCACGCCGCCGCGCGGCAGCGCCAGCACCACCAGCGGGGGCTGCAGCGCGCGGCCGCGCAGCGCATCGGCCAGCGCGCGGCCGGCTTCGTCGCGGTTGGTGAACGCGGCGCGTTGTCTCACGTCGGCTCTCGCCTCATGCGGTCTCCCGGTGCCGCCTCATGCGGCCTCATGCGGCCTCATGCTGCCTCATGCTGCCTCATGCTGCCTCATGCTGCCTCATGCTGCCTCATGCTGCCTCATGCTGCATATCGGCGTCGGCCGCGCAGATGCCGTGCCAGCCAGTCCGCGGCCAGCGCGGCGGCGCGCTCGAGCGTGCCGGGCTCCTCGAACAGGTGCGTCGCGCCTTCGACGATCTCGAGCCGGGCCGGCGCGTGCAGCGCGGCCAGCGCCAGGCGGTTGACGCGCAGCACCTCGCGGTCCAGGCTGCCGACGATGAGCAACGTCGGCGCGCGCACCTCGGCCAGGCGCGGCGCGGCCAGATCGGGGCGGCCCCCGCGCGACACCACCGCGGCCACGTCGCCCGGGCACTCGGCCGCGGCCCACAGCGCCGCCCCGGCGCCAGTGCTGGCACCGAAGATGCCGAGCGGCTGGTCGGCAACGGCCGGCGTCGCCTTCACGGCGTCGATCGCCTCGACGACGCGCCGGCCGAGCAGCGGGATGTCGAACACGAGCGCGAGGTCATGCGCCTCCGCCTCGTCGAGCAAGTCGAACAGCAGCGTCGCCAGGCCCTGGGCGTGCAACCGCTCGGCGACGCGGCGGTTGCGCGGGCTCAGCCGGTTGCTGCCGCTGCCGTGCGCGAACAGCACCAAGCCGTCGGCCTCCTGCGGCACCACCAACTCGCCCGGGCGCGTGCCGCGACCCAGGCGCAGCGATTCGACGTAAGGAGCGGACCGGTCCATCGGCTGCATGCTCGCGCCTCGCGCCGGCGCGCGCTTGAGCGCGCGCAATCGGGGCGCGCTCGCAGCGCCCGCCAACGCGGGCACGACCACTGGGTGGCCGCGACGACGGGGCCCTCGCCGGGCGCTTCGAACCCGGCGGGCGATTCGAGACGCCGCATCGCGGCCTGCACTTCGCTCCATGGCGCCTCGCGTTCCGCGGGCGGGAGCTGGGCCACCGTGGCGTTGAAGGCGCCGAAAGCTTCGCGTGCGACCTGCCCGTACTCGGCCCAACTGCCCGCTCGCGATGCGGCGCGGGCACGACTTGAACCTCGGGCTCGGCGAAACCGGCCTCGCGGAGCAGGCTCTCGTCGTTTCGTGTGGAACCCGACACCGACGAGGCAGTCCGCGCAGATCGCGGGCTTTGCGCTGCCCGACGCCGTGCTCACCGGCGTCGAGACGCGCACCGCGTCGCCGCTGCGCATCACGCGCGGCAAGGCCTTCCAGAGCGTCGACGTCAGGGGTCTGTATCCGGCGGGCGAAGGCGCCGGCTGCGCCGGCGGCATCATGTCGGCAGCTTGGACGGGAGTGGGTTAGACAGATGCATTCATGTAGAGCACACCCCAACCGTGACCATCGAGGTCAACAAAACTGTGCGAGTACATGAAGCCCAAGTCCTCAGGTTCATCGTACGTAGACCCGCCTGCGGCCAAAGCCTTTGCAACGAGCTCGTCTACACGCTCACGACTGTCACAGCTAAGCGAAATGAGAACCTCTGCAGCCGCTTTGGTGTCGCAAATCTCTTTGGGTGTGAATTGCCGGAACTTATCGTGTGTCCCGAGCATTACCGCCGTGCTTGAATTGATAACAATACAAGCAGCCGTGCCATCGCTGAACTGCTCATTTTGAGCAAAGCCGAGTGCTCTAAAGAAGGCAACTGACCTATTCAAGTCTGCTACCGGCAGGGTTAGGAAAACTCGATCAATCACGAACAACTCCTAATAGACCACGCCTTTCGCTGCGGCAGGCGTGGCATGGAGTTTCAGGCCGAGCGCGGCCACAACCTTTAGGATAGTGGCGAACTCCGGATTACCCGCAGGCGAAAGTGCTTTGTACAG
>JAXMEV010000003.1:0-404987 GCA_046348125.1 Rubrivivax sp. | reverse complement strand
GGCGGTGGCCGCCACGTCGATGCACGGCCGGCCCGTTTTCCGAGGCGATGAGCCTCGGCCTCATTGAAGCCAGCACGGCACCAGCGTTCAGGCACGCGCTGATTGCGTTTTCCGAGGCGATGAGCCTCGGCCTCATTGAAGCTTGCTGGCCGGCGTGCTTGGCTTGGCGCTCTGGCTGTTTTCCGAGGCGATGAGCCTCGGCCTCATTGAAGCCGCGGTAGGCCGGTCTTGAGCGTAATCATCGGAACACGTTTTCCGAGGCGATGAGCCTCGGCCTCATTGAAGCCAGCTCGCACCCGACGAACTTGCGGCCTGACCGCAGTTTTCCGAGGCGATGAGCCTCGGCCTCATTGAAGCGCGGGCATTGGTGGCGGAATACTCGCGAGCGAACTGGTTTTCCGAGGCGATGAGCCTCGGCCTCATTGAAGCCAGCCATGCGCCCGGAGACGAGCCGCCGGAGAACCAAGTTTTCCGAGGCGATGAGCCTCGGCCTCATTGAAGCCGCAGCGCTGATGCCGTCCGTAGCTGCGGTCACGTCGTTTTCCGAGGCGATGAGCCTCGGCCTCATTGAAGCGGCTGCTGGCCCAGGAACCTGCGCGACGAGCTGCTGGTTTTCCGAGGCGATGAGCCTCGGCCTCATTGAAGCGAGCGCCTGCGGCTGGATGGCCAGCCGGTCCCAGGCCGTTTTCCGAGGCGATGAGCCTCGGCCTCATTGAAGCGCGCACAACGTTGGATCTGCTTTCACAGCCGGTGGGTGTTTTCCGAGGCGATGAGCCTCGGCCTCATTGAAGCCAGCGCACTCCGGGCGCATAACCAAGGGCCTGCATGTTTTCCGAGGCGATGAGCCTCGGCCTCATTGAAGCGGCGGGAAATCGCGCGCTGCCGGCGAGGTGTGGGCGTTTTCCGAGGCGATGAGCCTCGGCCTCATTGAAGCCCCCTTCCCTGGACGATCCACGTCGCGGCGTACAGGTTTTCCGAGGCGATGAGCCTCGGCCTCATTGAAGCATGCCCCGCCCGGCGGAAAGGTGCGGGAGCTGGCGGGTTTTCCGAGGCGATGAGCCTCGGCCTCATTGAAGCCGACCTGCGAGGACTGCAGGTCCACGCTGGCGGCGATGGTTTTCCGAGGCGATGAGCCTCGGCCTCATTGAAGCCGCGGTAAAGCGTCACGTTGCCGTGATCTGACACTGTTTTCCGAGGCGATGAGCCTCGGCCTCATTGAAGCGCCGAGGCCGCAGACATCATCGAGATTGCCATCTCGTTTTCCGAGGCGATGAGCCTCGGCCTCATTGAAGCGCGCTCGCGCTCGCTGCCGTTCGAAGGTATGGCGGCGTTTTCCGAGGCGATGAGCCTCGGCCTCATTGAAGCGGTTGCCCTCTGCTCACGTTGCCTCCCACGCCAGTTTGTTTTCCGAGGCGATGAGCCTCGGCCTCATTGAAGCCCTAGCTGGCGTGCGCGGAGCAATGCGACGTTGTAGTGTTTTCCGAGGCGATGAGCCTCGGCCTCATTGAAGCGAGGATTGCTCTGCAATCTGTGCAACGTGGGTCTGGTTTTCCGAGGCGATGAGCCTCGGCCTCATTGAAGCGACTCCGCCGCGTGATGCGCCTGCCGTTCGGATACGGTTTTCCGAGGCGATGAGCCTTGGCCTCATTGAAGCTGGTGGGGCCACCGTGCGGAGAAACCAACGCTGCTCGTTTTCCGAGGCGATGAGCCTCGGCCTCATTGAAGCCTGGACGCGTGGACGGATGGACGGGTCCATAAGAGCCGCTCAGCGCGAAGCACTGCATCGGTCGGTGGCCGTGCTGCGTGCGTGGGCGCTCCGCACATCCTGCCCGAGAGCATCCCGCTCGGGGAGATCGTCGCCCGGGCGCGCGCATACATGGCGGCGTACAAGGTGCCGCGCGCAGTCGAGTGCGTCGACGCGCTGCCCAAGAGCGGCTCGGGCAAGGTGATGTGGCGCCGGCTGCAGCAGGGCGATGGCGTCTGAGCCCGCGGCCGCGCCGCGATCGCCGCGCGTCGCCGACCTACAATTCATGCATCGTTTCGTTTTCGCCTTCCGCTCGAGGAGACGCCATGGGCGCCAAGTACGAACTTCGCGGCGACGTCGCCGTCATCACGCTCGACAACCCGCCGGTCAACGGCCTGGGTTACGACACGCGGCGCGAGTGCAGCGCCGGCCTCGACCGGGCGATCGACGACGCGGCGGTGCGCGCCGTGGTCGTCACCGGCGGCGGCCGCGCCTTCTCGGGCGGCGCCGACATCAAGGAGTTCGGTTCGCCCAAGGCGCTGGCCGAGCCGAACCTGCACTCGCTGATCCGCCAGATCGAGAACAGCCCCAAGCCCGTGGTGGCGGCCATCAACGGCACCTGCATGGGCGGCGGCCTCGAGCTTGCGCTGGGCATGCACTACCGGCTCGCGGCCGCGGGCGTCGACATCGCGCTGCCGGAGATCAAGCTCGGCATCATCCCCGGCGCCGGCGGCACGCAGCGGCTGCCGCGCGCGGTGGGCAAGAGCAAGGCGATGGACATGGTGCTCACCGCGCGCATGATGGACGCCGCCGAGGCCGAGCGCGCCGGCCTCGTCTCGCGCGTCGTGCCCGCCGAGCGCCTGCTCGACGAGGCGCTGGCCGCGGCCGAGGCGATCAACGCGCTCAGCCCGGCGAGCGTGCAGCTGGCCAAGGCCTGCGTGAACAAGAGCTTCGAGGGCGGGCTGCTCGACGGCGTGCACTTCGAGCGCCGCATCTTCCACTCGCTGTTCGCCACCGAGGACCAGAAGGAAGGCATGGCCGCCTTCGTCGAGAAGCGCAAGCCGGCCTGGCGCAACCGCTAGGAGCCTGGGCGGCAGAAATCCGGCCCCGCGACTCGCCACGGCGCGGGGCCGGATTTCTGCCGCCTACGCTCTGCGTCGTCGGTCGTCATCGTCGGCCTGGCTGGTCGGAGGTGCGCAGGCTCTCAGGGCTGCAGCCAGCGTGCGCCGGCAGCGTCGAACAGGGCACGCCGATGGCCCTCGGGGTGGATCTCGGTCCAGTCGAGCGCGCGCACGCTGGCGACGACGAGCGCGAAGTGGCCGCGCGTGCCGCGCGCGGCGTGCGGACGCTCGATCACGCTGCCCGGTGCCAGCGGGGAAAAGTAGTCCTGCGCGGCCGGCGTCGCTTCGAGCCGCGCCCAGCGCGCCGCCACCGCCGGGCCCGCGCTCAGCGCCTCGAGCGTGACGGCCAGCCGCAGCTGCCAGCCGAGCTCGCGCGACCACAGCACCAGCGTGCCTTCGGGGTTGGCCTCGAGGTGGCGCACCTTGGGGCTGCGCGCGTCGGTGTAGAAGACGACGCGGCGCGCCGCCGGCTCCACTTCACGCAGCACCACCGAGCGCGCGTCGGCACGCCCGCCGGCGAGCGTGGCGAGCGTGGCCACGCGCCAGCCATGCTCGGCGGCGCGCACGCTGGCGTCCAGTTCCTGCCAGACGGCCTGCTCGATGGCGGCCAGCGTCGCCAGGCGCTGCGTATGCATGATCTTCAGGCGTCGGCTGCGCCCGCCGCGTCGCCGCCCTCGCGGCGCAGCGCCGGGAACAGGATCACGTCGCGGATGCTCGGGCTGTCGGTGAACAGCATCACCAGGCGGTCGATGCCGACGCCGCAGCCGCCGGCCGGCGGCATGCCGTACTCGAGCGCGCGGATGTAGTCGGCGTCGTAGTACATCGCCTCCTCGTCGCCGGCCTCCTTGTTGGCGGCCTGGGCGGCGAAGCGCGCGGCCTGGTCCTCGGGGTCGTTCAGCTCGGAGAAGCCGTTGGCCATCTCGCGGCCGGTGATGAACAGCTCGAAGCGCTCGGTCACCGAGGGGTCGTTGTCGGAGGCGCGCGCCAGCGGCGACACCTCCACCGGATAGTCGACGATGAAGGTGGGCTGGACGAGCTTGTCCTCGACCAGCGCCTCGAAGACGCCGAACTGCAGCTCGGCCAGCGTCCAGTGCGCGGGCGGCTCCTCGCCCAGGGCCTTCAGGCGCGCGTGCAGCAGCGCGGCGTCGCCGGCCTCGGCGGCGGCCAGGCCGGCGTGCTGCACCAGCGCCTCGCGCACCGTCAGGCGCGCGAACGGCGGCTCGAGGTCGATCGTCCGGCCGGCGTAGCTGAGGTTCGCCGAGCCGGTGGCCTGGCGCGCCGCGTGGCGCAGCACCTGCTCGGTGAAGTCCATCAGGTCGCGGTGGTTCCAGTACGCCGCGTAGAACTCCATCATCGTGAACTCGGGGTTGTGACGTACCGACAGCCCCTCGTTGCGGAAGTTGCGGTTGATCTCGAACACGCGCTCGAAGCCGCCCACCACCAGGCGCTTGAGGTAGAGCTCGGGCGCGATGCGCAGGAACATCTCCTGGTCGAGCGCGTTGTGGTGGGTGACGAAGGGCTTGGCGTTGGCGCCGCCGGGAATGGGGTGCAGCATCGGCGTCTCGACCTCGAGGAAGCCGTGCTCGACCATGAAGTTGCGGATCGAGGCCACCGCCCGGCTGCGCGCCACGAAGCGCGCGCGCGCCGCCTCGTCGGTGACGAGGTCGACATAGCGCTGGCGGTACTTCTGCTCCTGGTCGGCCATGCCGTGGAACTTGTCGGGCAGCGGGCGCAGGCTCTTGGCCAGCAGGCGGATGCGCGTCGCCTTCACCGACAGCTCGCCGGTCTTGGTGCGAAAGAGCAGGCCCTCGCAGCCGACGATGTCGCCCAGGTCCCAGTGCTTGAACTCGGCAAGCAGTTCGGCGCCGACCGCGTCCTGCGTCACATAGAGCTGGATGCGGCCGCTGGCGTCTTGCAGCGTGGCGAAGCAGGCCTTGCCCATCACGCGCTTGAGCATCATGCGGCCGGCCACGACGACCGCGACCGCCTGCGGCTCGAGTTCGTCGTTGGGCAGCTGGCCCCAGCGGTGATGCAGCTCGGCCGCCTGGTGGCGCGGCTTGAAGTCGTTGGGGTAGGCCACGCCGCGCGCGCGCAAGGCGCGCAGCTTGTCGCGCCGCTCGGCGATCAGGGGGTTTTCTTCGTCCATTGGAGGCTCGTTGCTCGGCCTCGGATTCTAGGAGCGGGCCCGGGGGCGGCCCGTAGAATCAGCGCCTGCGATGAACGCCCACTTCCCGATCGTCGAGCGGCCGGTGCGTTTTGCGCTCGTCGGCTGCGGCCGCATCAGCGCCAACCACTTCGCGGCGCTCGAGCGCCATGCGGGCCGCGCCGAGCTGGTTGCGGTGTGCGACAACCGCCCCGAGGCGCTGGCGGCGGCCGTGGCCCGCACCGGCGCGCGCGGCTTCGATTCGCTCGCAGCGCTGCTCGCCACCGACCTTGCCGACGTCGTCGTGCTGGCCACACCCAGCGGCCTGCACCCGCGCCAGGCGATGGCGGCGGCGCGCGCCGGCCGCCACGTGCTCACCGAAAAGCCCATGGCCACCAAGTGGGACGAGGGCATGGAGATGGTGCGCGTGTGCCGCGAGGCGGGCATCAAGCTCTTCGTCGTCAAGCAGAACCGCCTGAACGCGACCATGCAGCTGCTGAAGAAGGCGGTCGACGCCGGCCGCTTCGGGCGCATCTTCATGGTCAACGTCAACGTGTTCTGGACGCGGCCGCAGAGCTACTACGACGACGCGCCCTGGCGCGGCCGCTGGGACATGGACGGCGGCGCCTTCCTCAACCAGGCCAGCCACTACGTCGACATGGTCGACTGGCTGGTCGGGCCGGTGGACAACGTGCATGCCTATACCGCCACCCTGGCGCGCGACATCGAGGCCGAGGACACCGGCGTCATGAGCCTGCGCCTGCGCTCGGGCGGCCTGGCCAGCATCAACGTCACGATGCTCACGCACGGCAAGAACTTCGAGGGCAGCGTCACTATCCTCGGCGAGCGCGGCACGGTGCGCGTGGGCGGCGTGGCCGTCAACCGCATCGAGCACTGGGAGTTCGAGACTCCCGAGCCGGGCGACGACGAGGTGCGCAGCGCCGGCTACGCCACCGCCTCGGTCTACGGCTTCGGGCATCCTCTTTACTACGCCAACGTCATCGACACGCTGCGCGGCGAGGCCAGCGCCCAGGTCGACGGCTACGAGGGCCTGCGCTCGCTCGAGGTGGTGATCGCCGCCTACCGCAGCGCGCGCGACGGCGTGCGCGTGGGCCTGCCGCTGGTGTTCTGAACATGGCCGCGGTGGTCCACCCCAGCGCCATCGTCGACGCCGGTGCGCAGCTCGGCGAGGGCACGCACGTGTGGCATTGGGTCCACGTGAGCGCGGGCGCGCGCATCGGCGCGGGCTGTTCCCTCGGGCAGGGCGTGTTCGTCGGCAACGACGTCGTTATCGGCGACAACGTGCGCATCCAGAACAACGTCTCCGTCTACGACGCCGTCACGCTCGAGGACGAGGTCTTCTGCGGTCCGAGCATGGTCTTCACCAACGTCCACAACCCGCGCGCGGCGGTGTCGCGCAAGAGCGAGTACCGGCGCACGCTCGTGAAGCGAGGTGCCACGCTGGGCGCCAACTGCACCGTCGTCTGCGGCCACGTGATCGGCGAATATGCCTTCGTCGGCGCCGGCGCGGTGGTGAGCCGCGACGTGCCGGCGCATGCGCTGGTGGCGGGCGTGCCGGCGCGGCGCATCGGCTGGATCAGCCGCCACGGCGAGCGCCTGGCCCTGCCGCTGCGTGCCGCGGGCGCGCCGCTGCAAGCCGTCTGCCCGGCCACCGGCGAGCGCTACCGGCTCGAAGGCGAGACGCTCGAGCGCTTGCCTGCCGGGGCGCCCGGGGGCTGATCCGCATGCAGTTCATCGACCTGAAGTCGCAGTACGCCGCGCTCAGGGCCGACATCGGCGCACGCATCCAGCGCGTGCTCGACCACGGCCAGTACATCATGGGCCCCGAAGTGGCCGAGCTCGAAGAGCGGCTGGCCGCCTTCACCGGCGCCAGGCACTGCATCACGGTGGCCAGCGGCACCGAGGCGCTGCTCGTCGCGCTGCTGGCGCTCGACATCGAGCCCGGCGACGAGGTCGTCACCACGCCCTTCACCTTCGCCGCCACCGCCGAGATGATCGTGCTGGCCGGCGCGCGGCCGGTGTTCGTCGACATCGAGCCCGACACCTGCAACCTCGACGCCACGCGCGTGGAAGCCGCGATCACGCCGCGCACGCGCGCCCTCATGCCGGTGAGCCTGTACGGCCAGGTGGCCGACATGGACGAGCTCGACGCCATCGCCCGGCGCCACGGGCTGGCGGTGATCGAGGACGCGGCGCAGAGCTTCGGCGCCGTCTATCGCGGCCGGCGCTCCTGCGCGTTGTCCACCTTCGGCGCGACCAGCTTCTTTCCGAGCAAGCCGCTGGGCTGCTACGGCGACGGCGGCGCGCTGTTCACCGACGACGACCGCCTGGCACAGGCCGCGCGCGAGATCCGCGTGCACGGCCAGAGCGCGCGCTACCTGCACACGCGGCTGGGCGTGGGCGGCCGCATGGACACGCTGCAATGCGCGGTGGTGCTGGGCAAGCTGGCGCGCTTCGAGTGGGAGCTCGAGCGCCGCGCGGCCATCGGCGCGCGCTACGACGCGCTGCTCGCCGCTGTGCCCGGCGTCGGCCGCGTGGCCGTGCGCCCCGACCGCAACTCGGTGTACGCGCAGTACACGGTGCTGCTCGACAACCGCGCCGCCGTGCAGGCCGCGCTGCAGGCCGCCGGCGTTCCGACCGCCGTGCATTACCCGCGGCCGCTGCACGAGCAGCCGGCCTACGCCGCCTTCCGCAGCGCGGCCGGCTGCCCGGCGAGCGAAGCGGCCGCCGCGCGCGTACTGAGCCTGCCGATGAGCGCCGACCTGACCGAGGCCGACCAGGATCGGGTGGTCGAGGCGCTGCGCCAGGCGCTGGCCGTGGCGGCTTGAACCCGGCCCCCGCGCTCGCGGCCGGCACCGCCGTCCGGCCATGCCCGGTGTGCGCGGCCAACCGCTCGTCGCCGCTGTTTGAGCGCAACGGCTTCGAGATGCGGCAGTGCGCCGAATGCGGCTGCGCCTACGTCGGTGCCGACACCGCGGCCATCGACTTCGGTGCCCTCTACGGCGAGGCCTACTACACCGGCGGCCACGAAGCGGTGTTCGACGACTACCTCGGCAGCGCGGCCGCGCGGCGGCGCCACGCGCGGCGGCGCCTGTGGTGGCAGCGGAGCTTCGCGCCGCGCTGGCCGCGCCGCGGCCGCCTGCTCGACGTGGGTTGTGCCGCGGGCCATTTCCTGGCCGAGGCACGCGCCTTCTACGAGGTGCAGGGGGTCGAACTGTCGGCCTGGTCGTCGGCGCAGGCGCGCGAGCGCTACGGCCTCGACGTGTTCAACGGCACGCTGGCGCAGGCGGCGCTGCCCGAAGCGCGCTTCGACATCGTGACGCTGTGGGACGTGATCGAGCATGTGCCCGACCCGGTGCCGCTGCTGGCCGAGGCGGCGCGCGTGCTGCGGCCCGGCGGCCGGCTCGTGCTGACCACCGGCGACTGGGGCAGCGCCTACGCGCGCCGGCAGGGCGCGCAATGGCATCTGGTCGCGCCGCCCTGGCATCTGACGCTGTTCGATCGGCGCACGCTGGAGAGCGCCGGCCGGCGCGCCGGGCTGCGCCGGCTGCACTGCGCCAGCGAAGGCGTCGCCGGCGACGGCCGCTTCTGGCGCCACCGCGCCGGCCTGCTGCTGGGCCGCCTGCTCGACCGCGGCGACATCATGCGCATGACCTTCACGCGCTGAGCAAGGTTGGAGCCCCGGTGGACGGCATTGCCCGCGGCACGCTCGTCAATCTGCTCACGCGTGCGGCCGGGGTCGGCCTGATGCTGGCGATCACCGCCGTGACGGCGCGCATCGGCACCGAGGCGCAGGGCCGTTTCGCACTCTTCACCACCGTCGAGAGCCTGTGCCTGGCGCTGCTCTCGGGCTTCGGCGTCGCACTGGCGCGGCGCGTGTCGCACCACGGTGAGAACCCGCGCGGGCTGGTGGCGGCGGTGGCGCTCGGCTGCGTCGCGCTCGGCCTGCTGCTGATGCCGGCGCTGTGGGCGTTCTCGGCATTCGGCCCGCCGGCCTACGCGCCGCTGTGGATCCTGGCGCTGGCGGCGCCGCTGATGCTGCTCGTACCCAACCTCGGCGGGCTCTGGCTGGGCGAGGGCCGCATGCGGCCTCTCGCCGTGCTGGCGCTGGCGCCGCCGCTGCTGTGCCTGGGGGGCATCGGCGCGGCGGCGCTGGCCGCACCGCTCGCGCTGCCGGCCGTGCTCGGGGCCTGGGTCGGCGCCAAGGCGCTCGTCGCGCTCGCGCTGCTGTGGGTGCTGTGGCGCTCGGGCCGGCTGGGCCGCCCCGACGGCCCGGCGCTCAGGCGCGAGGCGCGCTTCATCGCCACGATCGGCGCCACCAATCTGATCGGCCTGGCGAACTACCGCGTCGGTCTCGTCGTCGCCGAGCGCTTCCTGGACGTCTCGGCCGTCGGCGTCTACTCGATCGCCGTCATCGTCGCCGAGCTGATGTGGTTCGTCTCCGGTTCGCTCACGCAGGCGGCCTATGCGCGCATCGGCGCGCCCGACGGCGCGCATGCGGCCGCCTTCACGGTGCGCGTGATGCAGCTCGGCGTCGCCGCGCTGCTGCTCGTGGCGCCGCTGCTGTGGCTGGGCGCCTGGCTGCTGGTGCCGCGGCTGCTCGGCGCGACCTACGCAGGCAGCCTGCTGCCGCTGGCGCTGCTGCTGCCGGGCGTGCTGCTGTTCGGGGCGGCCGGCGCGCTTTCGGCCTGGTTCACGAACCATGCGGGGCGGCCCGAGGTGCCCGCGCAAGTGGCCGCGCTGTCGCTCGCATTCAACGCCGGGCTGGCGCTGCTGCTCGTGCCGCTCTGGGGCATCGCGGGGGCCGCGCTCGCGGCGAGTCTCGCCTACGGCGTGAGCGTGGCGCTGCTCGCGCTGCGCTTTGCGCGCGCCGCGGCGCTGCCGCTGCCCGTGGTGCTGCGGCCGGCGCCGCAGCTCTGGGCCGACCTGCGCCGCATACCATCCCGGGCAGGAGGGCGACGGTGATCCGCGATTGGTCGCAGCGCTGCTGGCGCATGCTGTTCGGTCCGCGCATGCTCTACGGCTGGCGCCATGCCGACGGCCGATGGCTCGCGCACACGCGCATCAGCAGCGCCACGCACATCGATTGCCCGGCGCGGCTGGACATCGGAGATCATGTCTACGTCGGGCCGTTCAACCTGCTCGACGCCTCGGGCGGCCTGCACATCGGCGAGGGCGTGCAGGTGACGACGCATTGCGCCATCCTCACGCACAGCAGCCACCAGGCACTGCGCCTGGCCGGGCGCGCCTACTGGGGCGACGCCGAGCCGCCCGGCTTCCTGCGCCGGCCCACGCAGATCGGCGCCTACAGCTTCATCGGGCCGCACAGCGTCGTGATGCCGGGCAGCCGCATCGGCCGCGGTGTGCTCGTGCGCGCCTACAGCTATGTCGATGGCGAGGTGCCCGACTTCGCCGTCGCCGCCGGGCAACCGGCCGTGGTGGTGGGCGACACGCGCGAGCTCGACCGCCCCTGGCTCGACGCGCATGCGGCCGAGCGTGCGCATTACGACGCCTGGGCCGGCCACTGAACGGCGCGATGCGCTACGTCCTCGTCGGCGACGCCCAGAGCCCGCATCTGCTCAAGTGGGCGCGCGCGCTCGCACAGTGGCCCGGGCTCGAGCTGTGGGCGGCTTCGAGCCGCGGCTTCGATGCCGGCTTCGAGGCCGTCGTGCCCGCAGCGCGGCGCCTGGCGCTGGCGACGCGGCCCGATCCGGCCGGCGGCAACCTGGCCGTGCTCGCCGGCCTGCCGCGGCTGGCGCGCTGGCTGCGCCGCGTCGACGCCGACTGGATCCACGCGCATTACCTCAGCTCGCACGGCACGCTGGCCTGGCTGGCCCAGCGCGGCTGGGGCCTGCGCGGGCGCATCGTCGCCTCGGCCTGGGGCAGCGACATCCTGGTCGCGCCGCAGCGCAGCGCGTGGATGCGCGCGCTCACGCGGCGCGTGCTCGCCGCCAGCGTGCTCGCCACCAGCGATTCGGCGGTGATGGCCGAGCGCATGCGCGAGCTCGGCGCGCGCGAGGTGATGGTGTTCCCGTTCGGGCTCGAGGCGATGCCGCCGCCGCCCGCGGCCAAGGACGACGGGCTGCTCTTTGCCAACCGGGGACTGGAGCCGATCTACGCGCCCGGGCGCGTGCTCGAGGTCTTCGCGCATTGGCCGCTGGCCGATGCGCGGCTGGTCGTCGCCAACGACGGCTCGCTGCGTGCCGCGCTGCAGGCGGCCGCAGTGCCGGGCGTGGCCTTCACCGGCCGGCTCGGCGCGGCCGAGCAGGCGCGCTGGTATGCGCAGGCACGCTGGTACCTGAGCCTGCCGCGCAGCGACTCGGTCTCGGTTTCGGTGCTCGAGGCGATGGCGCACGGCTGCATCCCGCTGCTGTCGGACCTGCCGGCCAACCGCGAGCTGGTGCGCAACGGCGAGAACGGCCTCCTGCTGCGCGAAGGCGAGCGGCCCGCGGCCGAAGCGCTGCGCGCGCTGCTGGCACGCGCCGAGGCCATCGCCGCGGCCAATCGCGCCTGGGTCGAGCGGCACGCGCTGTTCGGCCCCTGCGTCCAGCGCTTCATGGCTCGGCTGGCCGAACTGGCGGCGGCATGAACATCCTCTACCTCAACCACTACGCCGGCAGCCCCGCGCTCGGCATGGAGTACCGGCCGTACTACCTGGCGCGCGAGTGGGTGCGGCTCGGCCATCGCGTGCTGATCGTCGCCGCCGACCACTCCCATGTGCGCGCGCGCCAGCCCGCGCCGGGCGAGGAGACGATCGACGGCATCGCCTACCGCTGGATCGCCACGCCGGCGTACCGCGGCAACGGCCTTGCGCGCATGCGCAACATCCTCGCCTACCTGGGGGCGCTGTGGCGGCAGGGTCGGGCGCTGGCGCGCGGCTTCGCGCCCGACGTGGTGATCGCCTCCAGCACCTATCCGCTCGACATCTGGCCGGCGCGGCGCATCGCGCGCCTGGCCGCGGCGAAGCTGGTGCACGAGGTGCACGATCTGTGGCCGCTGTCGCCGATCGAACTCTCGGGCATGTCGCGCCGGCATCCGTTCGCGCTCCTGTGCCAGCTTGCCGAGGACACCGCCTGCCGCGAGGCCGACGCCGTGGTGTCGATGCTGCCCTGCGTGCACGAGCACATGGCGCGCCGCGGGCTCGATGCGGCGCGGCTGCACATCGTGCCCAACGGCATCACGCCCGACGAGTGGCAGGGCGAGCCGCCGCCGCTCGCGCCCGAAGCGGCCGCGGCCGTCGAGCGTGCGCGCGCGGCGCAGCGCATCGTCGTCGGCTACGCCGGATCGATGGGCCGGCCCAACGCGCTCGACACGCTGCTCGATGCCGCGCAGTTGCTGCGCGACGAGCCCTTCGCCTTCGTGCTCGTCGGCGACGGCCACGAGCGCGCGCGCCTGGCGCAGCGCATTGCCGACGAGGGCCTGGCGAACGTCGCGCTGCTGCCGCCGATCCCCAAGGCGCAGGTGCCGGCCTTGCTGGCGCGCATCGACATCGCCTGGATCGGCTGGCAGCGCCAGCCGATCTACCGCTTCGGCATCGCGCCCAACAAGCTGATGGACTACATGATGGCGCGCTGCGCCGTGCTGCACGCGGTGCAGGCGGGCAACGACCCGGTGGCCGAGGCCGGCTGCGGCCTGACGGTGGCGCCCGAGAGCGGCGCGGCCAGCGCCGAGGGCCTGCGCCGGCTGGCTGCGCTGCCGGCGGCCGAGCGCCGCGCCATGGGCGAGCGCGGCCGCGCCTTCGTGCTCGCCCACCACACCTACCCGGTGCTGGCGCGGCGCTTCCTCGAAGCGGTGTCGGCATGAGCGCGGCGGACCGCTGCCCAGTGCGAAGCCCGAAGCACGCAGGGCGCAGGGCAGTCCAGTGAGCGAAGACGCCAGCGCCGACGAACCGCGCGCCGTCGCCGCCCGCTACGCGCGGCGCAGCGCCGCGGGTCTGGCCGACCGCTACAGCCCGCTGCGCCCCGAGGTCTGGCAGACGCTGCACGAGCGCCAGCGCGCGCTCATCGGGCTGCTGCGGCGCCACGGGCGCACCGAGCCGGCCGCGCTGCGTCTGCTGGAAGTGGGCTGCGGCGCCGATCGCCGTTGCCTCGCAGGACCTGGTGCTGCAGTCCACCGTCTTCAGTTCGCTGCTCGACGATGTCTTCCAGCAGCGGCTGGCCGAGACCATGTGGTCCTGGCTCAAACCGGGCGGCGCCGTGATCTGGTACGACTTCGTCCTGAACAACCCGCGCAACCCCGACGTGCGCGGCGTGCCGCTGGCGCGCCTGCGCGAGCTCTTTCCCCGGGCGCGCATCGACGCGCGCCGCGTCACGCTGGCGCCGCCGCTGGCGCGCGCGCTGTGCCGCGTGCACCCGGCGCTGTACGGCGTGGCCAACGCGCTGCCGCTGCTGCGCACGCATGTCCTGGCCTGGCTGGGCAAGGACTGATGCTTCGGGCGGCGTTCATGCCACGCCGACGGCAAAGTTCAATATTGCAAATTGATCGGCAGGTAATCAAAATGCAATGATGATTTTCCGGGGTCTGCACGATCAGGTGCTGCAACGCCTGCGCCAGGCTCCCGCCGTCGTGCTGCTCGGTCCGCGCCAGGTGGGCAAGACCACGCTGGCCAGGGAGATCGCGGCACGGTACTCCGGCGCGCTGCTGCTGGACCTGGAGCGCGAGTCGGACCGTGCCGCTCTCGGCCGTCCCGAACTCTTCCTGGCCGCCCACCGCGACCGCCTGCTGGTGCTCGACGAGGTGCAGCACCTGCCGCACCTGTTCGAGGCGCTGCGCCCCGAGATCGACGCCGACCGTCGTCCCGGGCGCTTCCTGCTGCTGGGCTCGGCGTCGCGTGATCTGCTGCGGCAGTCGGGGGAGTCGCTGGCCGGGCGCGTGTCGTACCTGGAGTTGACGCCGCTTCTGGTCGCCGAGCTGAAGCCTGACCTGGCGGGTCTGCAGTCGCTGTGGCTGCGGGGCGGGTTTCCCATGAGTTGGCTCGCGCCCAACGACGAGGCCTCGTTCACCTGGCGGCAGGACTTCATCCGTACCTTCCTGCAGCGCGACTTGCCCGGCATGGGCCTGCGCATTCCAGCCGAGACGCTGCGCCGCTTCTGGCAGATGCTGGCGCACCTGCAGGGACAGATGTTCAATGCCTCGCAACTCGGGCAGTCGCTGGGCGGCGTGTCCCACAGTACGGTCACGCGCTACCTCGACGTCCTCGTCGACACCCTGATGGTGCGACGGCTGCCGCCCTTCCTGCCGAACCTGGGCAAGCGGCTGGTGAAATCGCCCAAGGTCTATCTGCGCGACAGCGGCCTGCTGCACGCCTTGCTGGGCCTGGCCACGGTGCGCGACTTGCAGGGCCACGTCGTGGCCGGCGCTTCGTGGGAAGGTTTCGTGGTCGAGCAACTGGCGGCGCAACTGCCGGCCGATGCGCAGTTGAGCTTCTATCGCACCGCCGTGGGCGCGGAGATCGACCTGATCGTCGAGCAGCGCGCACGGACCGTGGCCGTGGAGGTCAAGTTCTCCTCGGCGCCCAAGCCCGCGCGCGGCTTCTGGCAGGCGTTGCACGACCTGCGCATCCAGCAGGCCTATGTCGTGGCGCCGGTGGCACGACGCTACCCGCTGGCCGAGGGGGTCGAAGTGCTGCCGTTGCAGGAACTGGGGGCAGTCTGGGCCTGATGCGGCTCTGCCTGCCCCGTAGACTTGGCACCAGATCCCTCCCGGTTCAGCCGCCCTCGGCCCCCCCTGCGCAAACCCTCCCATGAGCCCCGCTTTCCTTCCCTTTGCCCTGCCCGAGATCGGCGACGAGGAGATCGCCGAAGTCGTCGACACGTTGAAGAGCGGCTGGATCACCACCGGCCCCAAGGCGCGCCGCTTCGAGCAGGACTTCGCCGCCTTCCTGGGCGACGCCTCGCTGCAGGCGGTGGCCGTCAACTCGGCCACCGCCGGGCTGCATCTGGCGCTCGAGGCTCTGGGCATCGGCCCGGGCGACGAGGTCATCACCACCACCCACACCTTCACGGCCAGCGCCGAAGTCGCGCGCTATCTGGGCGCCGATGTCAGGCTGGTCGACGCCGACCCCGCGACGCTGAACATCGACCCCGCTGCGGTCGAGGCGGCGATCGGCCCGCGCACCAAGGCCATCGTGCCGGTGCACTACGGCGGGCTGGCGGCCGACATGCCGCGCCTGCTGGCGATCGCCGCGCGCCACGGGCTGAAGGTGGTGGAAGACGCCGCGCACGCGCTGCCCGCCACGGTGGGCGGGGCCCTCGTCGGCACGCTGGCCAGCGACGCCACCGTCTTCAGCTTCTACGCCACCAAGACCATCACCACCGGCGAAGGCGGCATGCTCGTCACGCGCAACGAGGCGCTGGCGGCGCGCGCGCGCGTGATGCGCCTGCACGGCATCAGCCGCGACGCCTTCGACCGCTTCACCGCCAAGGTGCCGAGCTGGTACTACGAGATCGTGGCGCCGGGCTTCAAGTACAACCTGACCGACATCGCGGCGGCGCTCGGCATCCAGCAGCTGAAGAAGGCGCGCGCGTTCCAGCGCCGGCGCGCCGAGATCGCGGGGCGCTACGACGCCGCCTTCGCCGCGCTGCCGCTGGTGTTGCCGGCGCAAGCCCCTGCGGGCGACACCCACGCCTGGCATCTGTACCCGGTGCGCCTGGCCGACGCCGCGCTGGCCGCCGGCATCACGCGCGAGCGCTTCGTCGAGCGCCTGTTCGAGCAGGGCATCGGCGCCAGCGTGCACTACGTGCCGCTGCACCAGCACCCGTACTGGCGCGAGCGCTACAGACTCGAGCCGGCGATGTTCCCGGCCAGCCAGCACGCCTACGAGCGCCTCGCGAGCCTGCCCATCTACACGCGCATGAGCGATGACGACGTCGAGCGTGTGGCCGCGGCGGTGCGCGCGGCGCTGGCGGCCTGAATGGCGGAGGACCGATTGCACGACATGCACGACATGCACGACATGCACGGCATGCGCGGCATGCGAGCCATCGGCAAGGGCGGCTCGGCCGACCGGCGCTGCGGCATCCGCGGTGCGTGCGGCGGGCGCGACGGAGCGGCGCGGGCACCCGCGCGGCGCGCCGGCGCAGGCGTGCGACGATGGCCAAGCGCCTGTTCGACCTGATCGTCGCCGCGCTCGCGCTCGTCGTGCTCGCGCCGCTGCTGCTCGTCGTGGCCGCCATCGTCAGGCTCGACTCGCCCGGCCCGGTGTTCTTCCGCCAGGAGCGCGTGGGGCGCCACGGCGTGCCGTTTCGCATCCACAAGTTCCGCACCATGCACCACGCGCCGGCGGCGGCGCCGGGGCCGGCGCTCACCGTCGGCGACGACCTGCGCATCACGCGCAGCGGCCGCTGGCTGCGCCGCAGCCGCATCGACGAGCTGCCGCAGCTGCTCGACGTGCTGGCCGGCTCGATGAGTCTGGTGGGCCCGCGCCCCGAGGTGCCGCGCTACGTGGCGCACTACCCGCCGGCGCTGCGCGCGCGCGCGCTCGCCGTGCGGCCGGGCATCACCGATCCGGCCTCGCTCGAGTTCATCGACGAGGCGGCGCTGCTGGCGCGCGCCGCCGACCCCGAGCGCGAATACGTCGAGGTCATCCTGCCGCGCAAGGTGCAGCGCGCGGCCGACTACGCCGCGCAGGCCACGCTGGCCACCGACGTAGCCGTGCTGTGGCGCACGCTGCGCGTGCTGGCGGGCTCTCGATGAAGCGCGATGCGGCAGCGGCCGCCTTCTGGCGCCGGCTCGACGTACTGCTGGCGCGCCTGCGCCCGCACCGCGAGCCGCTGTCGCTGCTGGTCGACGCGCTGGTGGTTGCCGCCTGCTGGAACGCCACCTATCTCTTCCGCCTCGGCTTCGAGCGCTGGCTGAGCGCGCGCCCGGGCTACGACCTCTGGGTGATGCTGGGCGTGGTGGCGTTGTACCTGCTGGCCAACCTGCTGTTCAAGGTGCCGCAGAGCATGTGGCGCTTCTCCGGCTTCGGCGAGGTGCAGCGGCTGACGCTTGCCTGCCTGGTGGCCGGCGCCGTGGCCGCCGCGCTCGTCATGGGCCTGGGGCTGCGCAAGGTGCCGCGCGCGGTGCTCGCGCTGCACCCGCTGGTGTCGCTGATGGGCCTGGTGCTGGTGCGCATCGTCTACCGCATGACCTACGAGCACGCGCGCTCGCGCATCGCCGGGGCCGCGGGCGAAGTCCGGCGCGCGCTCGTGCTCGGCGCCGGCGAGGCCGCGCGCCTGCTCATCGCCGGGCTGCAGCCGCAGGGCTGGATCGTGCTCGGCCTGTTCGACGACGACGCGGGCAAGCAGGGCGCACGCATCGGCGGTGTGCCCGTCCACGGCGGCCTCGAGCGCGTGGCCGAGCCGGCGCTGCGCGCCAGCGCCACGCATGTCATCGTGGCCCTGCCCTCCGCCACGCCGGCCGAGCGCCGGCGCGCGCTCGAGCTGGCCGCCGGCACCGGGCTGCCGGTGCTCACGGTGCCGGGCGTCGAGGAGCTGCGCGCCGGGCGCGCGCGCATCGAGCGGCTGCGCGACATCGAGCCCGAGGATCTGCTCGGCCGCGAGCCGGTGGCGCTGGACGCGACGGGCATCGAGCGCGTGCTCGCCGGCAAGACGGTGCTCGTGACCGGCGCCGGCGGCAGCATCGGCAGCGAGCTGTGCCGCCAGGTGGCGCGCCACCGACCGGCGCGGCTGGTGCTGTACGAGCTGTCGGAGTTCAACCTCTACAGCATCGAGCAGGAGCTGCGCGAGACCGCGCCCGCGCTCGAACTGGTGGCGCTGATCGGCGACGTGAAGGACTCCCGGCACCTGCGCGCCACCTGCGCCGAGTGGCGGCCGCAGGTCGTGTTCCACGCCGCGGCCTACAAGCACGTGCCGCTGATGGAGGAGCGCAACGCGTTGGCCGCGCTGCGCAACAACACGCTGGGCACGGCGCACGCGGCGCGCGCGTCGGCCGAATGCGGCGCCGAGCGCTTCGTGCTCGTGAGCACCGACAAGGCCGTGAACCCGACCAACGTGATGGGCGCCACCAAGCGCGCCGCCGAGATGGTGGTGAGCCGTCTGGCCGAGCGGCAGCCCGGCACGCGCTTCATCGCCGTGCGCTTCGGCAACGTGCTGGGCTCGAGCGGCAGCGTGATCCCGAAGTTCAAGGAGCAGATCGCGCGCGGCGGCCCGGTGACGGTGACGCACCCGGAGGTGATCCGCTACTTCATGACCATCCCCGAGGCGGTGTCGCTGGTGCTGCAGGCGGCGGCCGTCGGCGCCAGCGGCCAGGTGCTGGTGCTCGACATGGGCGAGCCGGTGAAGATCGTCGACCTGGCGCGCGACCTCATCCGCCTCGCCGGCCACACGGTCGACGAGATCGGCATCGAGTTCACCGGCCTGCGGCCCGGCGAGAAGATGTACGAGGAACTGCTGGCCGCGGCCGACGACACCCTGCCCACGCCGGTGCCGCGGCTTCGTGTGGCCCGGCTCGGCGCGCCCGGCGGCGAGATCGACGATCTGCTGCGCTGGGCGGCCGAGCCCATCGGCAACGACGACGAGGCGACGCGCGCGCGGCTGCAATGTGCAGTGCCGGAGTACCGGCCCAAGGCGGCCGGCGACGCACCGGCAAGTACGGGGAAAGCGCTGGAAAACCCAAGCGTATAGGTTGCCTGCTAAGATGCCGACCGTAGAGCGACTGGGCGGGCTGCGGGTGGTGATTTACCCCAACGATCATCGCCCGGAGCATGTCCACGTGATCGGCAATGGCCATGAAGCGCTGTTCGAACTCCATTGCCCGCAGGGGCCGCCGGCATTGCGCGAGAACTACGGTTTCTCACGGCCCGAGCTTGGGCGCATCGGGCTCGATCTGGCAAAGCGACTGGCGCGCTTGTGCGCCGAATGGAGCAACATCCATGGCAACCCATGACGACGAGTTCACGGAGGCAGACGCCAGGGCTGCAAGACGCCTTGCCAAGACGCCCACCGCCGTCTCGGCGCGCTACGACCGCCGCATCGGCCGCGTTGTCATCGAACTGAGCAGCGGCCTCGGCGTTTCATTCGACCCGCACGACGCGCAGGGCCTGCAGCAAGCCCGGCCGCAGGATCTGCGCGCGATCGAGATCTCGCCGTCGGGCCTGGGCCTGCACTTCCCGGCGCTCGATGCCGATCTGTACCTGCCGGCCTTGCTCGAAGGGTTCCTCGGCTCGCGCGCCTGGATGGCCGCGGCCATGGGCAAGGCGGGCGGCCGCCGATCGAGCGAGGCCAAGGCCGCTGCCGCACGCGCCAACGGCCGGCTCGGCGGTCGCCCGAAGACGCTGCGCGACCCCTCGGCGGCGTAGCCTGCCTACACGGCGCGCTCAGCGCACGAGCAGCCGCTCCAGGATTTCGGCGATGCGCTGCAAGCCGCGCTGCGGGTCGCCGCGCACGAGGGCCGCACGGCCGCTCGGAGGGCGTGCAGCGCCGAGCGGGCAGCGTGAGCCGGTCAGCGTCAGCGCTCACCCTCGGCTGCTCGAGCCGACGGCGCGGCGGGCATATCGACCGTGTTCGGTGCAGGCAGACCGCACCGGCGTGCCGCACCTGCCGGTGCGTGCCGGTGCGTGCCCGTGCGTGCCTCGTCGGCGGTGCAAACCTACAATTCCACCAATGCATCCTTTCGTCGAGTCCAAGCGATCCGAAGTTGCCGAGCTGTGCCGGCGCAGCGGCGTCAGGCGCCTGGAGGTCTTCGGCTCGGCGGCGAGGGGCGACTTCGACGCAGCGCGCAGCGACATCGACTTCCTCGTCGAACTCGAAGACGACCCTCGTGTCAGCCCGCTGGACGCCTATTTCGAGCTCAAGGACGCGCTGGAAGCCGTGTTCGGCAGGCCCGTCGACCTGGTGACTGCCGCCTCCGTGCGCAACCCCTACGTGAAGGCCGGCATCGAGCGCGATCGCGAACTGCTCTACCTGCAATGAAGCGCGATCCCCGCGCCTTCCTGTGGGACGTGCAGCAGGCCTGCGTCGCCATACGCGGCTTCGTCGATGACGCGACGCTCGAACGCTTCGAGGTCGACTTGCTGCTTCGCTCGGCGGTGGAGCGCCAGCTGCAGAACATCGGCGAGGCCCTGAGCCAGTTGGCCAGGCTGGATCCGGCGCTGGCCTCGCGCGTGCCGCGCCAGCGGCAGCTGATCGTATGAGCGACGGCGCGAACGTGCATCAAATCGGTCGGTCTGAAGATGCTGGTGGTTGAGGTCATCGGATCGGGGCGTTGAGTGGCTGACGGTGTCAGCCGACGCGAGGCCGGTTCAAGCCTCGATGTGATCCTTGGAGCGGTAGCTGCGGCCTTCGATGGAGACGGTCTCGGCGTGGTGCAGCAGCCGGTCGAGCAGCGCCGAGGTCAGGACGCTGTCGTTGTTGAAGATGCCGGCCCATTGCTTGTAGACGCGGTTGGTGGTGATGGCCGTGGCGCCGCGCTCGTAGCGGTGGCTGATGATCTGGAAGAGGATGTCGGCGCCGAACTTGTCGATGGGCAAATAGCCCAATTCGTCAACGCACAGCAGCTGGGGGCTGAGGTAGCGGTCCAGTGCGCGCTTGATGCTGCTGCCGGCGGCCGCGGCGGCGGCCACGGTGTTGACGATATCGATGGCGCCGGTGAACAACACCGAGTGCGCGCGCAGGCATGCTGCGTGGCCCAGGGCGACCATCAAGTGACTTTTGCCCAAACCGGTGGGGGCAATGAAGATGACGTTGCCGTGCTGGGCGACGAAGTGCAGCTCGAACAGGTGCTGCACCTGGGCGCGGTTGATCCTGGCGGGCCAGTTCCAGTCGAACTGCTCGAGCGTCTTGAGCACCGGGAAGCGCGCGTCCTTGATGCGGCGCTGCACGCGGCGGTCGGCGCGCGCGGCCGCTTCGCCGCTGGCCAGTTCGCCCAGGTAGTGCAGGTGCGACCATTGCTTGTCGGCCGCGGTGTGGGCGATCGCACGGCAGTGTTCGCGCATGAACGGCAGGTTCAGTTCGGCCAGCTGCGCGCACAGCGCGTCGTCGCTTTGGGTATCGGCGGCGTTTACGCGCCGCGCGTCAGGTCGGTTTCGCATCGTCGAGTCCTTGGTGCCGGTCGTACACCGACAAGTCCGGCTCGGGCATGTCGAGCTCGAGCAAGTCCGCGCGGCGCGTGAGGGTCAGCGCCGCGGGCTCGGGCGTGCGGCGCTGGCGCGCGGCGAGGATGTTGGCGATGTACTCGGCGCTGAACGCCTGCAGCTCGAGCCCGTCGTCGATGGCGCGCGTCAGCGCCTCGCGACCGTAGATCTCGGCCAAGGCGACGATGCGCCGGATATGCCCGCGCGGGTTCGCGCGCTTGGTCTGCAAGCCCTGGGCGTACGCGGCCGCGCGCGGCGACAGCGCGAGGAACTGCACCATCAGGCGCTGCTCGCGTGCGCTGGCACGCTGCGCCTGCAGCTGCCGCACGTGATCGGGGTCTTCGATGTCGCGATGCCGGTCGAAGCAGCGCGGGTGGCTCGCGACGAGCTGCTGGGCGTGGTAGACACACACTCGGTCGGGCCAGGCCTTGAGCATCAGGGGGCAGCCCGCGAGGTGCGGCGGCACCGAGTAGTGGTTGGTATCGAGCGCCACGCGGCAGGTGGGGGTGGCGCGCACGTGGCTGATGGTGGCCAGCTCGTAGCCGTTGGGGTTCAGCGGCCCGAGGCTGCGCGCTTCCTGGGCGAAGCGCTCGATGGGCCGCTGGTGCGTGGCCGCGTGCAGCCGCACGTTGGCCACCGTGTCCACCCAGGCTTGCGCGATGGGCTGCAGCGCGGCGAAGTCGGGCAGCTCGAGTCCGGCCAGCAGGTTTTTCTTGACATAGCCGACCGCGTTCTCGACCCGACCCTTTTCGTTTGCCGCGCGCGGGTTGCACGCGCTGATCTGGAAGCCCCAGTGGCGCGCGAAGTCCGCATACTTGGGGTTGAACACCGGCGCCGAGCCGGCCAGGCGCTGCAGCACTGCGGACTTCAGGTTGTCCACCATCACCCGGGTCGGCACGCCCGAGAAGGCGGCGAAGGCGTGTTCGTGGCAGGCGAGGAAGAATTCAGTCGTCTGCGAGACGGTGAACTCCAGGTACATGCGGCGGCTGAAGCACAGCACCATCACGAAGAAGCTCAAGCGCCGGCGAGTCGAGCCCACGCCGATGGTGCCGAAGCTGCCCCAGTCGACTTGCGCGCATTCACCGGGGGCGAAGTCGAGCTTCAGGTACGCCGGGCGCTGGCGCGGGCGGATGCGCGCCACGTACACCTTGACGATGGTCGCGCCACCGGTGAACCCCAGCTCGCGCAGGCGCTGCAGCACCTGCTGCGCGCTGTACGGCCAGGCGTCGAGCCAGCGCACGATCTGGCCCTTGAACGGGTCGAGCTTGCTCGGCCGGGACGCGCCCGCGCGCGGCCGCCAGCGCTGCATCTTGGCCCACCTGGCGACGGTGCGCGCATCCATGCCCAGCGCCCGGGCGGTCTGCGCCACGCTCAGGTGCTGACGCTCCAGGCACTCGCGCAGCTGGCAAAAGCGTTCATAGTCGATCACGGCGACGCTCCAATGCGGCGAGCAACTGGCCGATGCTTTGCGCGCGGGCCGAGCGTGCCGACGGTGGTGCCGAGCGCGGCGCCGGCGCGCTCGGCGTCAGCGACTCGTCGCCGTGCGGCGCCGGCACGCTGCGCTGCGGCTGCGGCAGCGCCAGCACCTGGTACAGCGGCGCCTCGTAGGCCACCAGCTCCAGCGCGACGAGCCGCGCGCGCGCCGCGGCGAGTTCGGCCTCGCTCATTCCCAGCCGCTTGGCGAGCGTGCGCTGGCCGTAGTAGCTCAGCCCCTGCGCGTCGGCCACTGTCACCAGGAACAGGTACAGCGCCGCCGAGCGCGCGTCGCAGCGGTCGATCAGCCCGCACTGCACCAGCGCGTGGTCAACCCAGCTGAACTGCGGCGGCACTTGCCGCACCCGCTCGGGGCGCAGCACCCGCTTGAGCACCCCCGTCATCGCCGGCACCTCCTGCGATCAGGTCCTGCCCGCGTTGTAGGAGACGCCGCGCCGCATCCGCAATGTCATCTTGTAGCGTCACGTCGCACAACTGCGCGATCAGCCCCGCCAGCAGTGCCTTCGAGGGGTTCAAGACATCTTGTAGCGCCACCGCTCCACCGCTCTCGGGCGCAGCCCCACGATCGCCGATTTCTTCAACCGCATCAGGCACTTGTGCCACCAAGCGATCTTGTAACGCACGCCCCGCGCGCCGCCGGCGGCGGCCACAGCCCGGATGCGCGTCGCGCCAGCAGCGCATGCGCTGCACATGCACGGGGCCGGCGAAGTAGCCTCGGTTCTCGGGCTTGGCCAGCCACGCGGCCTGGCTGGCCGCCTTGCTCGCGCGCCGGCAAGCCGGCGCCGGGCAATACCGCTGGCGCTTCAGGTTGCGGCAATCGGGGAAGAAAAACTCCCCGCAACACAAGCACTTGCGTTGTCCGCGCTGCGCCATGGCTGACCCCGGTCCAAGCCACCAAGGCAAGCACCGTAGCCGCCGACCTGCCGCTGCCGAGCCGACGCCGAAGAAGACGCACCCCAACGCGAAGAAGATGCGTCAAAGACGCCGACCCGAAGAAGACCGACGGCGAAGAAGATGCAACTTCATACCGACCGAATCAGTGCAGATTCGGATCGGCGCTCACAGGCACCCCTGCGCGGGCGTGATTCATATCTTCACAGGCTCTGAGACCGGGCACCGGGGCTGCGGTCCGCGCAGGCTGCCCTCGGGTATAGTGACCCGATGTTCCAGGTGCTCGTCTATCTGTACGAAAACTACTGGCGCCCCGACGCCTGCCCGGAGGAGCCGCAGCTGCGCCGCAAGCTGAGCGCGGTCGGCTTCGAGAGCGACGAAATCCAGGACGCCCTGCACTGGCTCGACGGCCTGGCCAGTTCGGCGCAGTCGCACACCGGCTCCGCGGGTTCGGGCAGCCTGCGCATCTACACCGAGGCCGAACGCGAGGCGCTCGGCGACGAGTCGATCGCCTTCATCGGCTTCCTCGAGTCGGCCGGCGTGCTGCCCGCGCCGATGCGCGAGACGGTGATCGACCGCGCCCTGGCCGCCGGCAGCCGGCCGCTCGACCTCGACGACCTGAAGATCATCGTGCTGATGGTCTTCTGGAGCCACGGCGAGGAACCCGACGCGCTCATCCTCGACGAACTGTTCGTCGATCCGCAGGACCGGCTCATCCACTGAGCCGCGCGCACAGGCAGGCGCGGCTAGTTCAGCAGCCGCGAGACGTCGACGTCGAGCTTGGCCAGCGCGCTGCGCGTGGCGCGCACGGTGAGTGCCTCGTCCTGCGCCGGCAGCAGCAGCCCGGCCTGCAGGTAGCTCGCCAGCCGGTGCTGCTGGAACAGCACGCAGCGCCCCTGCGGCGTGACGAACAGCGACAGCTGCTTCTTCAGGCCGTGCCAGGCGAGCTGCACCGCCTCGCTGCGGCCGCCGCGGTCGAGCATGTACCAGCTGCCGACCTGCAGCTCGCGCGCCCAGGCCAGCATCGCCGGCGTCGGCATCGAGCCGCCGTCGAGCACCACCTCGAGCTCGCCGTCCTGGTAGTCCGACAGGTCGAGCACCATGCTCTCGTCGATCTCCACGCTCTGGGCGTCGGGCAGCAGTTCCTCGACCGTCTCCAGGCGTTCCATCAGCTCGCGCAGGCGGTCGTCGGGAATGGCCGCGGCGCGCGCGGTGAAGGCCGCCGCGAGCGAGTTGTTGAGCTGCTGGATCTGCTCGTCCTGCCTGGCCGCGTCGAGGCCGGCGGCGGCCATGCCCTCGCGCAGCGACTTCAGCAGCCCGGGCAGCCTGCGGATGACCTCGGCGCGCTCCTCGCGCGTGACCTTGGCGCTCGCGCTCCAGATGAGGTCGGCGGCGGCGCGCTTCATCTGCTTGGTCGGCTCGCCGTGCGCGCCGTGGCGCACGGCAGTGGTGGCCAGCACGTCGGCCCAGACGTGGAACAGGAACTGGCGCACGCCCTCTTGCACCGGCACCTCGTTCAACATGCGGCGCAGCTCGATCGTGTACTGGATCGCCAGCGTCTCGCGCTGCTCGACCTGCTGCGCCAGCGAGACGCCCTTGCGCGTGGCCTCGTTCTCGTTCTTGAAGTAATGCTCGAGCCACTTCTCGAACTCGACGAGCACGGTCTGGAAGACGCGTCGGCCGGTGTCGGGGTAGGCCTCGACCACCTGCACGACGCGCTTGACCTCCTTGTCCAGCGCCTCGCCCACGCCGTTGCCGGCGCTGGCGCTGTCGAAACCCATCACGCAGGCGCCCATGCGGTCGATCAGGCGCCGTGCCGGGTGGTCGACGGTGGCGAAGAAGTCGGGCTCGCTCACCGCCACGCGCAGCACCGGCATCTGCAGCCGCGCGAACCACACGCGGATGCCGGCCGGGATGCGCTCCTCGGTCAGGATGCTCTGGAACAGCAGCGCGACGATCTCGATCGTGGCGCGCTCCTCGGGTGTGGCCGCGGCCTTCTTCAGCGCCTGCTTGCGCTGGTGCAGCTCTTCGAGCAGCGCCGGCGCCGTGGCCGGCGGCTCGCCGTGGCGGCTGGCGGAATCGACGCGCCTGCGGATGCCCTGCTGCGCGGTGTCGATGGCGCGCGCCAGGCCGGGCGACAGCGCCCGCGGCCCATCGTCGGGCAGGCGCTGGGCGCGCGTGGAGGCGCCGAACTCGGGCACCTGGCGCGCCACCAGGCGGTTCAGGCGCCCGAGCACGGCCTCGGCGTGCTCGCGGCTGCGCACCAGCGGCGCGCCGCGCGTCATCATGCGCGTCTCGTCTCCGACCTCGTGGCGATCGACGTCATGGCCGCTGCGCGCGGCAGGAGGCACCGGCAGGCCGGCTCCGTAGCCCGAGGCGGAAGCCGGGCCGGCCCAGGCGCTGTCGTCGAAGCCGGCGCGCCCGCTGCCGCTGGCCTGCCAGCCGAGCTGCGCGTTCGGGTGCGTGCGCGAGCGCCGGATGTAGGGCCGCAGGTCCACCTCGGGCAGCACGCGCTGCTCGACGAGCCAGCGGTTGGTCTCGTGGTAGGCCTCCTCCGCGAGGTGGGCGAACTCGTCCTGCAGCACGGCCTGCAGTTCGCGCCAGCCCTCGGGCGTCTGGCCCGCCAGGCGCCAGGCGTCGAAGACGATGCGCGCCAGCACATGGGCGCGCAGCAGGTCCTGCGCGTCGAGCTCGCCGCGGCCCTCGAGGTGGGCGACGCGCGAGCGCAGGTCGGCGAACTCCCACGAGGCGCGGTCCATGATCGCCAGCGCCAGGCGCGAGGTGACGATCTCGAGCTCGATGGCGTCGTCGGGCACGAGCGAGAGCGTCTCCTTGCGCGCCGGCGGCAAATCGCTGCGCGTGACGACCGAGCCGGCGCCGAGCGCGTGCCTGAGCCCGCCGACGATGCCGCGGTGCCAGGCCTGGGCGCCGGCGTGCAGGGCCTGGAAGATGTCGCGCCGGCGCGCGAAGACGGCTGCCTCGGCCGGCTTGTCGGCCAGCGCGCGTGCCGCCTCGAGCGTGGTCTGCACGACGCCCACCAGGCCCTTGACCAGTTCCTCCGTGTAGCGCCTGCGGGCCTGGGCGGCGAGCGTGTCGGGCGAGGCGCCGAGGGACATGTCAGTCGGGGCCGGCGGGGCCGGCTGAGGTTGCAGGGGGCGAAGTCACTCTACACCACCGCCCCGGCGTTCGGATCGTCGCGGTCGAGCTCCTTGGCCCCTAGCTTGACGAGGTCCTCGCGCTTGACACCGAGCCACATCGCGATGCCGGCGGCGACGAAGATCGACGAGTAGATGCCGAACAGGATGCCGATCGTCAGCGCAATGGCGAAGTAGTGCAGCGTCGGCCCGCCGAACAGCAGCATCGACAGCACCATCACCTGCGTGCTGCCGTGCGTGATGATGGTGCGGCTGATGGTGCTCGTGATGGCGTAGTCGATCACCTCGTGCGGCGTGAGCTTGCGGAACCTGCGGAAGGTCTCGCGCACGCGGTCGAAGATGATCACCGACTCGTTGACCGAGTAGCCCAGCACCGCCAGCACCGCGGCCAGCACGGCGAGCGAGAACTCCCACTGGAAGAAGGCGAAGAAGCCGAGGATGATGACCACGTCGTGCAGGTTGGCGACGATGCCGGCCACCGCGAACTTCCACTCGAAGCGGAACGCCAGGTAGAGCATGATGCCGGCGATCGTGACGGCCAGCGCGAGCGCGCCGTCGCGCGCCAGTTCGGCGCCCACCGAGGGGCCGACGAACTCGGTGCGCTTGAGCTGCACCGGCTCGCTGCCGTCGGCGCGGCTGCACGAGGCGCGGCTGACCTGCTCGCCCTGCGGCGTGGTGTACTGCTTGCTGCCGACGCTGCCCTGCTCGGCGGCGCACAGCGCGCCGAAAGCCTGCGCCGCGAGGCGGTCGCCCTTGAGCGTGGCGGCGGCCGCGTCGCCGCCGCCCGCGTCGCGCAGCGGCAGCCGGATCAGCACGTCGTGCGAGGTGCCGAAGTTCTGCACCTGCACCTCGCCGAGCCGGAGCCGGTCGATCGCCTCGCGCGCCTTGCCGATGTCGGCCGGCTGCGCGTACGAGACCTCCATCAGCGTGCCGCCGGTGAACTCGATCGACAGGTGCAGCCCGCGCGTGGCGAGAAAGAACACCGCCAGCGCGAAGGTGATGAACGAGGCCACGTTCAGCGCCAGTGTGTAGCGCATGAACGGGATGTCGCGCCGGATCCTGAAGAATTCCATCTTGCGTCCTTGTCACCTGCCGGGGCGGTCCGGGTCGGCTGCCCGCGCGCGCGGCGCGCAAGGCGACTTCACGGGGAACCCCACGATCGATTCCTGTGTCGACCCGCGCCGCCCGTTCAGGCGTCGCCGGCCGGCAGCGCGCCGCCCTCGGGCCGCCAGACCTGGCCGATCGACACGCTCTTGAGCCGTTTCTTGCGCCCGTACCAGAGGTTGACCAGGCCGCGCGAGAACATCACCGCCGAGAACATCGAAGTCAGGATGCCCAGGCAGTGCACGACCGCGAAGCCGCGCACCGGCCCCGAGCCGAAGGCCAGCAGCGCCAGGCCGGCGATCAGCGTCGTCACGTTGGAGTCGAGGATGGTGCCCCAGGCACGCTCGTAGCCGGCGGCGATGGCCTGCTGCGCCGGCATGCCCTGGCGCAGTTCCTCGCGCACGCGCTCGTTGATCAGCACGTTGGCGTCGATCGCCATGCCCAGCGTGAGCGCGATGGCGGCGATGCCCGGCAGCGTGAGCGTGGCCTGCAGCATGCTCAGCACCGCCACCAGCAGCAGCAAGTTGAAGCTGAGCGCCAGCGTGCTGATCAGGCCGAACAGCAGGTAGTAGGCGCACATGAAGGCGGCGATCGCGGCGAAGCCGTAGGCCACGCTGTCGAAGCCCTTGGCGATGTTCTCGGCGCCCAGGCTGGGGCCGATCGTGCGCTCCTCGATGATCTCCATCGGCGCGGCCAGCGAGCCGGCGCGCGTGAGCAGCGCCAGGTCGGCCGTCTCCTGCGGCGTGAACATGCCGGTGATCTGGAAGTCCGAGCCGAACTCGCCCTGGATCGTGGCCACCGAGATCGCCTCGCCCTTGCCCTTCTCGTAGAGCACGATGGCCATCGGCTTGCCGAGGTTGTCGCGCGTCACGGCGCGCATCGCGCGGCCGCCGACGTCGTCCAGGCGCACGCTCACCGCCGGGCGCTGGTCCTTGTCGATCGTGGCCGAGGCGTTCTTCAGCTGGTCGCCCGTGGCCACCACCTCGCGCTTGAGGCCCACCATGCGCGTCGAGCCGTCGCGCGTGCGCTCGGGCACCACTTCGGCCGCGGCCGAGGTGTCGGGCTCGACGAGGCGGATCTGCAGCGTGGCCGTGCGACCGATGATGTCCTTGGCACGCGCCGTGTCCTGCACGCCGGGCAGCTGCACGACGACGCGGTCGGCGCCTTGCTGCTGGATCACCGGCTCGGCCACGCCCAACTCGTTGACGCGCTTGTGCAGCGTTTCGATGTTCTGCTTGAGCGCCTGGCTCTGGATCTCGGTGACGGCCTTGGGCAGGAGCACGCCGCGCAGCCGCACAGCGCCGCCGCCTTCGGCCGCCGGCTCGCTCGTCCACTGCAGCGAGGGCAGACGGTCGGCCAGCAACGCCTGCGCCTGCTGCGCCGCCGCGGCATCGGGCAGCAGCACGGTCATGCCGTCGGGCTCGCGCGCGAGGCCGGAGAACCGCAGGCGCTTCTCGCGCAGCGCGTTGCGCGCGTCGCTGGCGTAGGTGTCGACGCTCTGCTTGAGCGCGGCGCGCATGTCCACCTGCATCAGGAAGTGCACGCCGCCGCGCAGGTCCAGCCCGAGGTACATCGGCAGCGCGTGCAGCCGGGTCAACCAGGCCGGCGAGCGCGACAGCAGGTTGAGCGCGACGATGTAGCGCGGGTCGGCCGGGTCGGGGTCGAGCGCCTTGGCGATCGCGTCCTTGGCCTTGATCTGCGTGTCGGTGTCGGCGAAGCGCGCGCGCACCGAGTTGCCGTCGAACTGCACGAAGTCGCTCGGGATGCCGGCGGCCGCCAGCGCCTGTCGCACGCGATCGGCGGTGGCCGCGTCGACCCTGGCCGTGGCCTTGCCGCCGGAGACCTGCACCGCAGGCGCTTCGCCGTAGAAGTTGGGCAGCGTATAGAGCACGCCGATCACGAGCGCGAGGCCCAGGATTGCGTACTTCCACCAGGGGTAGCGGTTCATCGGGACACCTATTCGGGCCGCGTCGGCCCGCGATGCGACAACGCGGCGGCGGACGGCACCGCCCGGCCGCCTACTTGAACGTGCCCTTGGGCAGCACCTGCGCGACCGAGCCGCGCTGCACCTGCAGCTCGACGCCGTTGGCCACCTCGACATGCAGATAGCTCTCGCCGAGCCGGGACACGCGCCCGAGCACACCGCCGGCGATCACCACCTCATCGCCCTTGGCGAGGGCCTCGACCATCGCCTTGTGCTCCTTTTGCTTCTTCATCTGCGGCCGGATCATGATGAAGTAAAGCACCACGAACATCAGCACCAGCGGCAGCAGGCTGAACAGGGTGGACTCCGAGCCGCCCGCGGGTGCGGCGGTCTGGGCTTGAGCAGTGGAAATGAACAAGGCGTGCTCCCTCGTGGCGCCCGGTCCTGGCGCGCAAAGTTTTCTATTCTATGGCGCGGACATGCCTGCGCTCAGGCCGCGGCGACCATCAGCCCGTCCAGACCGTCGAGGCCGATCGCCGCTGCGGCCTGCCGGGTCGAGCCGCCCGTCGCGCGCACCGGCCGATGGCTGCTCGCAACGCACGACCGTTGCCAGCGCCAGCACGACGAGCAGGCTGATGCGGGGCGAATCCAGCAGGCTGTCGAACGCCGCCACCACGCCCAGGCCGGCCGTCATCGCCCAGAGCGCGGCCGCGCCGGCGGGCGACGATCCCGCCGCGAGGGATCGGCGCAGCACGGCCACGAACAGCGCGAACCAGGCAGCGAGCCCGAACAACCCCTGCTCGAACACCACCTGCAGCGGGGTGTTCAGCACGCGCCAGGCCAGGTGCACGTCGGACGTCGTGAACCAGCGGTCCAGCCCCTGTGCGAACGACCCGTTGGCGAGGATGTCGCGCTGGCCGTCGAACAGCGCCAGCCGGGCGACGTCGACGCGCGTGCCGAAGGCGCGCTGATGCAGCGACAGCGACACGGGCGCCAGCGCCCCGGCCGGCGTCGTCGGCGCCTGCAGCCGCAGCTCGAACGGCCGCCACTGCGGCGTGGCACGGACTTCGCTCCATTCGCACCGCGTCGAGTTCAGCAGCGACTTCTCGCACAGGCCGGCCTCGAGCGAGACGCCCTGCGGCGAGCGCACGAGCCCGGTGAAGCGCAGTTGCGCGTCGCGCCGGGCGCCGACGCGCTGATCGACGTACAGGCCGCGCCCGCCCAGGAGTTCGAGCGCGTCGAGCCCGGTGCCGGGGTCCCGCACCAGACGATACGCCGCCAGTTGCTCGGCGGCACCGAAGGCCGTGTAGAAGGCGCGCGGAAAGCTCCCCAGGCCCATGCCGAACGCCAGGTGCGGCACATCCATCGTCATCGCGTCCAACGCGTCGCGCCAATGCGCCAGGCGCAGCTCGAAATCGCCCCTGGCGGCACCGAGGCGCTGGCGCATCGGTCCGGACAGCGCGCCCCACAGCGTCACGCCCACCAGCAAGGCGAGCGCGACGCCGGCGCCCCAGCGCTGGCGCGCCGGCGCGGCAGCAGCTCCGCGGCGCGACCTCATCACCCACACGATGCCGTAGACGGCCAGCGCGACAAGCCAGGCGGCAAAGGCGGCGCGCGACAGCGTCGTCAGAACGGCCGCCGCGCCCAGCACGACGACCGCGCTCCACGCGAGCCGCGGCGCAAGGGAACGCGCGCGCAGTGCCTGCGCCAGGGCAAAGGGCGCGAGCACGACGAGGATCGCCTCGAGATAAGCGCCGCCGACATGCGTCGCCGAGACGAAGCCGGCTGCGCGGAACGGCGCCGCAAGGTCCGCGAAGCCGACGAACACAAGGCGCTCCCACAGCACGCCCGCCACGGCCGCCGCCAAGCCCAGCGCGAGCCCGGTTCCGAGCGCGCCCGCTCCCCGGTCGGTGCAGGCATCGCATGCCACCAGCCCGACCAGGCCCAAGGCCCAGGCGTAGCCCTTGCCCACGCGCAGCGCATTGAAGCGGCTCAGGTAGCTGGTGAACGCGTTGCCATCGAGCGCATCGAGCGGCAGCAGCCCAACGGGCGTGCTCACGGCCACCGACGCAGCGAGCAGCGCGAGTGCGATCCACGGCCCCGTTGCTTTGCCATGTCGCGCCGGCATCGGCATCAGCAGGCGTAAGCCCAGCGTGAGCGCGAGCAGCGCGTCGAACTCGTCCCAGTAGAAGCGGCCGCTCGCCGGCGCCAGGTCGAGCAGCGGCAGCAGCAGCGGCACGACCACGAGATAGGCCGTCGGCACGCGCCACAGCAAGACCGCGTAGCCGCCCAGGCCGAGCAGCAGGGCCCAGCGGCCGACGGGGAAGTCCAGGGCCGTCGCGAACGCGAGCGCGATCAAGGCGAGGCCGGCGGCGCGACCGAAAAGGCTGATCGCCCAGCCGCCGAAGCCGCGCGCGGCTGCCGCCTCGCCGCGCAGGACGGCGGCATCGCCACGCGCGGGTGCTGCCGCCGGCACCCCGGGCACGTGCTCTCGAGCGCCCCCAGGGTCGGGCTGTCGCCCGGCCCGCCCCCCGAAGGGGCCACGGAACTCGGGCACGGCCTTTCGCTCCTCGGGTGGACTCGACGCCCAGCGCAGCACCACCAGCGCCGCCGCCGCGGCCACCGCAGCGATCAGCACATCGGTGTAGTCCGCAACGCGGCCCGCGAGGAACACCTTGCTCGTCTCCGCGCCGAAGGCCAGCACCGCCGCCAGCGCCGCCGCCAATCCGAGCGAGGCCTGCGCGCGCCTGTGCGCCCAGAGCCAGCACAGCAGGCCCACCGGCGCGTACAGCGCGAGGTGCAGCAGCGTGCTCGCCATGGTCGCCGTGTAGGGCGCGAAGTACTGGTGAAAAAAGGGCATCCACCGCACCTCGTCCAGACGCGCCAGCGCGCCGTCGACGCCGAGCCAGGGCGCGCGGAACCAGCCGACGACGTAGACGATCGCGGCGAGATAGGGCACGAGCAAGGCGAGCACGGCCGGCCGGCCGAAGCGGTTCGGATCGACGGCCGCCAGGCGCGCGCGCCTGTCGTGCGCGAAGGCACCCAGCCCCATGCCGAGCGCGCGCATCGCCACCGAGGCGCCCTGGCTGACGCCGCTCACCATCAGGAAGTGCAGCCCTTCGATCGCCGCTGCGGCCATGACGCCGACGAGGCCCGCCGCGAGCCAGCCGGTGCGCGCCGGCCGCCGCCGCAGCGCCAGCCACCAGCCGCAGGGCAAGGTCGCGAGCACCATGGCAACGGACCTCAGCCAGCAGGGCGCCGGTCCGCAGCCCACCGGCGCGCGCCACAGGCCGTACAGATCCGAACCGATCTTCTGCGCCAGCTCGGCCGAGCTCGTGACGAAGTCGAACGGCATCAGGCTCGCGAGCAGGTAGGCGATCACGTAACCGTCGAGCGCCGCGCGCACGCTCACCCGCCCGCCCGAGGCGAGCCGGCTCCACCAGCGCAGGCCGGCCCGCCCGAAGCCGCTCCACAGCAGCGCCCCGATCGCCACGCCCGCGAACTCGGCGGCGACGTTGTTCAGATTGACGGTGCGGCCCGGAAACCACAGTTGCGCGAAATTGACGCCCAGGGCCCAGGCCGCGCCGAGCAGGCAGGCCAGGATCCAGGCCGGCCATTCGAGGCGCCGGCGCGGCGCCGGCGCCGCCGAGGCAGCGAGCAGCGCGCCGAGCGGCAGGAACATCAGCGCCCGCGACACGAGCGCGACGTTCTGGTCCGAGCCGAGCCGATCCCAGCGGATGCGCGCGAAGCGCCACGCCGCCTCGCTCGCCGTCAGCGGCGTGAACGCATAGGGCAGGAAGAGCAGATGCGCGACGAGCAGCGCACAGGCGATCGTGGCCAGCAGCAGCCGCGTTCTCGTCAACTCGATCACCCCTTCAGGCTCGCCCGAGCGGCAATGCCGGCGGTCGCGCGCCGCGCTTCGATGCGGGAGGGGCCGCATCGATGGCCGGCGCGGAGCCCGCGCGTGGTCGGTGCGGCGTCGGCCCTAGTATCGCGCGGCAGCAGCCGCGGGGCGCGCGAGCGCTCAGGCTCTCAGGCTCTCAGGTGCTGCGCGGCCGCCCGGCCTGGCGTCAGGGCAGGCTCGTGCGCGGGCCCGCGGCGCGGCCTTCAGCAGCCGCCGCCGCCGGACTTGATCTTCGCCTTGATCTCGGGGTTGGCGCTGCAAAAGCTGTGCGTGCCGTCGCCGTTGTCCCAGACCGAGTAGGTGAAGATCTTGCCGCCGCCGTAGTCATAGGTGACGTAGACGCCGCGGCCGTCGATGCCGGTGACCGACCAGGTGCCGATCTGCTTGCGCGGATCGACCGGATCGGCCGGGCCGCGCTTGTAGTCGAAGAGCTGACCGCCGGCAAGATGCTCTTCCTGCGCGTCCATCGTCGGCTGCGACACGGGCGGTACGCACACGGTGTTGCCGGTGAGCAATGCGCTCATCGCCGCCTTGGTGCCGACGCGCACCGAGGGCGCGCCACAGGCCGCCATCGAGGCGGCCGGCACCCAGGCCAGCATGGCGCCGGCGGCGGTGGCCAGGATCAGCGATCTCATGGTCTCGCTCCGATTTCGGGGTTGGGTCGTGGGAAGAACAGAACCGGCCGGGCGGCACCCCGGCCGGCGATTCTCGCGTGCGGCAAAGAGGTATGGCAGCGAGGCAGGGGCGCCGGCTCACCCATTCTTCACGCTCGGCGCTGGCGGCAGCGACGGGCCACGGCACCAGCCACCCCGGCCAGACCCAGCGCCATCATCGCGACCGACGCCGGCTCGGGTACCGGGGCGCTGAACTGCGAAATCGTCAGGGTCGCGTTGCCGCCCAGGTTGTCGTTGGTTCCGATGCTGAAGCCGATCAACTGGCCGGCACTCACTGCGAAGCTCACGTCGCCTGACTGGGCGGCCGCGCCGCCGTCCGTGGTGAGCTGCAACTGGCCGCCATTCCAATACCAGGCCGGGTCGAACAGGGGATCGCTCGTGCTGTCGCTCGATGCGTACGCCCAGTGAAAGCTGACCGTCCCCGCGCCCTGGGCCAGGATCGTGAAATCAAGCCGGGTCGGGTTGCCGGAGTTGGTATTGGAGCCGATCAGCTCGATCGAAGCCGGCGCGCCCAGCAGGGAAACGCTGCCGTTGTCGTCGGCGCAGCCCGCCGGCGAGCACGATTGCGCCCAGTTGCCCACCGCGTAGTAGCCGCTGAAATCGGCCAGCGCCGGCATCGACAGCCCCAGCAGCGCCGCCGCCGCAGCCGCGGCACGAAACATCGACTTGCTCATCCCGTGTTCCTCTCCATTCGCCATTCCAGCCCGTCATGCAAGTTCCGAGCCATGACTACCGGCCCGAGCGAGATCAAGCAGTTGCGGGTTCGCAGGCATTATCCGGGACGGCCGCTGTAAAGAACCTCGACGCCGGAACCGCCGGCCTGCTGCGCTGGCGCAAGAATCCCCCGAGAGAGCATCCGCCAGCCGAGAGCACACCGTCCGTGCATAGAACCCACCGCGCCGTCCCACCCTGCACCCGCCGCCGCTGGCTGCTCGCCGCGGTGCCCTGGTGCACCCTGCCCGCCGCCTGCGCGACGCGCAGCGAGGCCAAGCCGCAGGCGCCCACGCTGCAAGTCGGCCCCGGCCGCGCGCTGCAGACGATCGCCGAGGCGGCGCGCCGCGCACGCGACGGCGACGTCGTCGAGGTCGACGCCGGCGAATACCGCGGCGAGGCCGCCGTCGCCACCTGGACGCAGGAGCGGCTGACGATCCGCGCCGCGGGCGGCCGCGTGCGCCTCGTCGCCGACGGCCGGGCCGCCGAAGGCAAGGCGATCTGGGTCGTGCGCGGCGGGCGCATCGCCGTCAGCGGCTTCGACTTCGAGGGCGCGCGCGTGGCTGCGCGCAACGGCGCGGGCATCCGCTTCGAGGCCGGGCATCTGACGGTTCGGCACTGCCGCCTCACCGGCAACGAGATGGGCCTGCTGACGAGCAACGACGCGCGCGCCGAACTGGTGCTGCAGTTCAGTGAATTCGCGCACAACCTGCGCCCCGACGGGCACGACCACCAGCTCTACGCCGGTACGATCCGCAGCCTTGCCGTGTGGGGCTGCTGGTTCCACCACGGCAGCGTGGGCCACCTGCTCAAGAGCCGGGCCGCGGTGAGCCGCATCTTCTACAGCCGCCTCACCGACGAAGCGGGCGGAACGTCGAGCTACGAGCTCGAGTTCCCCAACGGCGGTGTGGCGCTGGTGCTGGGCAACGTCGTGCAGCAAGGGCCGATGACCGACAACCCGATCATGATCTCCTACGGTGCCGAGGGTTACCGCTGGCCGCGCAACACGCTCGCGCTGGTGCACAACACGCTCGTCGACGAACTGCCCGCGGGCGGGCGCTATCTGCGCGTCGTGCGGGGCGCGGTCGACCTGCTCGCCGCCTGCAACCTGCTGGCCGGCAACGCTTCGCGCCTGGAAGACGCGGGCGCGGGCGCGGGCGAATACCGCGCCAACGCCTACGCCGAGAGCGCCCTGTTCGCCGACCCCGCTGCGTACGACTACCGCATTCGCCAGGCCGTCGCGGCGGCGCTGCCCGCGCCGACCGACCCCGGCCGCCGCGAAGGCATGTCGCTGGTGCCGACGCACGAGTACCTGCACCCTTGCGCGACACGCGCGCTGCGCAGGCGGCCGGCGCTGCCCGGAGCGCTGCAGACATCGGCAACGCCGCTCGAGCGGGCGCGCAACGCATGAACGCAGCCCCCCGCCATCAGGCGCATGGCGCGCCGCACACTGCCCGCAAGGCCGCCCCGTGAGCGCGCAGCCTCCAGACGCCCACGCCAGCGCGGGCCAGCGCGAGCCGGCCGCCCCGTCCGGCTGGGTACAGGGCACGCCGCGCTTCGCCGACCGCCGCCTGGCCGAGATCGCGCAGCGCGAAGGCGCGCTCGCCGCCTTCGCCGCCGCGCTCGCAAACGGCCCCGAAGCGGCCGCCGCAGCCGCCGAAGGAGACTTCGCCGTCGCGCTCGAAGCCGGCGGCCGCAGCTTCCTCGCCACCGACCGCTTCGGCATCCGCCCGCTGTGCTGGCGCATCGTCGACGGCCGGCTGCATTGCGCCGAACGCGCCGACGCGCTGGCCGCCATCGCGCCGCACGCCGAACTCGACCCGCAGGCGCTGTTCGACTACCTCTACTTCCACGTCATCCCCTCGCCACGCACCGTCTTCCGCGGCGTGTTCCGGCTGCCGCCGGCGCACTGCGCCGTCTTCGAGCGCGGCCGCCTCACGCTGGGGCGCTACTGGCAGCCGCACTTCGAAGAGCCGCGCCGGCCCGACTTCGCCGCACTCGCCGCCGAGTTCCGCACGCGCGTGCGCGACGCCGTGGCGGCGCAGCTCGACGGCGGCAAGGCGGCCTGCTTCCTGAGCGGCGGCACCGACAGCTCCACGGTGGCCGGCATGATCGGCGAGGCCACCGGTCGGCCCGCCGCCACCTACTCGATCGGCTTCGAGGCCGAGGGCTACGACGAGATGCACTTCGCGCGCATCGCCGCGCGCCGCTTCGGCACCGAGCACCACGAGTACTACGTGACGCCCGACGACCTGGTGCGCAGCATCCCCGCGGTGGCCGCGCACTACGACCAGCCCTTCGGCAACAGCTCGGCGCTGCCCGCCTTCTACTGCGCGCAGATGGCGCGCACCGACGGCGTGACCAAGCTGCTGGCCGGCGACGGCGGCGACGAGCTCTACGGCGGCAACGCGCGCTACGCCAAGCAGCGCATCTTCGGCTGGTACCACGCCGTGCCCGGCGCGCTGCGCAAGGGCCTGCTCGAGCCGCTGCTCGAGCGCACGCCGCTGGGCACGCTGCCGCTGGCGCGCAAGGGCCGCAGCTACGTCGAGCAGGCCAAGGTGCCGATGCCCGACCGCATGGAGATGTACAACCTGCTGCTGCGCCTGGGCCCGGCCACCGTCTTCACGCCCGAGTTCCTGGCCCAGGTCGACGCCGCCGCGCCGCTGGCGCAGCAGCGCGAGGTCTGGCAGGCGGTGCCCGAAGCCAGCGCGCTCAACCGCACGCTCGCCTTCGACTGGCGCTACACCCTCACCGAGACCGACCTGCCCAAGGTCGTCGGCACCACCGCGCTGGCCGGCGTGCAGGTGGGCTTTCCGTTCCTCGACGCGCGCGTCGTCGACTTCTCGCTCGGCCTGCCCGGCGCGTACAAGCTCAAGGGCCTCAAGCTGCGCTGGTTCTTCAAGGAGGCGCTGCGCGGCTTCCTGCCCGACGAGATCATCGCCAAGCGCAAGCAGGGCTTCGGCCTGCCCTTCGGCGTCTGGGCCAACCGGCACGAGGGGCTCAAGCGCCTCGCGACCGACTCGCTGCACGCCATCGCCGGGCGCGGCATCGTGCGCCGCGACTTCGTCGAGACCCTGCTCGCGCAGCACCTGCCGGCGCACCCCGGGTACTACGGCGAGATGGTGTGGATCCTCATGATGCTCGAGCAGTGGCTGCGGCAGCAGCCCCGATCGGCCTGAGGCGGGCGGCAGCGGGCGCGCTGCGCGAGCGCGACATTCGCTGGAACCAGGGTGCTGTTCGACTTCGACGGCGCCGCAAGCATCGTGACCGTCGAGGAAGTGAGGAAGCGCGATGAACGCACGTACTGAATTCCAGATCATCGTCGATCGTGACGGAAAGCCTGCCTTCGTGGTGGTTCCGTTCGACCAGTTCCGTCGAATGAAGGGCGGCTTCAGCCGCGGCACGGTGCCGGACGAGCTCGTCAACGAGGTCTTCGAACGCGGCATCTCGCCCATGGCCGGCTGGCGCGAACATCTCGGGCTTACGCAAGCCGAAGTCGCCGCCCGGATCGGCATCACTCAGGCCGCTTACGCGCAGATGGAACGCGTCAAGCAGCCTCGCAAGGCCACGCTCGAGAAGGTGGCGGCGGCGCTGGGAATCGAGGTCGAGCAGCTGCGCTGGTAGCTGCGCGCTGACCGGCTTGGATGTTGCAGTTGCCCGCGTGGACCGTGTGCGGCTCCTGGATCGAGTGATCAGCGGCCCCGATGCCGATCGCGAGGTGGGTTCGCGGAACGCCGGCGACGGGATCGCAACGACGTACGGTCAATTGACCGCTCCCGTGCTGTCACGCGGTGGTGCGGTGCGTGTCAAGGTAGTTGTCGCCTCATTCATGCAGCCGAGGGCTGTTTATCGAGGGTGCGCGAATGGGCCTCGACGACCGAATCGCGCTCCGGGTTCAAGGTCACCACGGTGATGGGCGTCCAGTTCCGAGTGGGCCCGGACCAGCGCCGCGGATTGCGCTCGCGCGCCCGGCAGTACAGCTCGTGGCGCGCCGCGAGGAATCGCCGTGTCGGCGCCGGCGTGGCGCTGTGCGGGGCTGACGTAGCGGATGCCGCTGTGGCGATGATCGTGGTTGTACCAGTGCACGAACTGGGCGGCCCACGCCCGCGCCTGGTCGAGGTCGGCAAAGCCCTTGGCGGGGAACTCCGGGCGGTACTTCGCCGTACGGAACAGGCTCTCGACGTAGGCGTTGTCGTCGCTCACGCGCGGGCGCGAGTACGAGGGCTTCACGCCCAGCCAGTGCAGCATCGCCAGCACGCTGGTGGCCTTGAGCGTGGAGCCGTTGTCGCCGTGCAGCACGGGCTTGTTGAGCATCGCGTGGATGCCCTCGGCCAGCGCGGTGCGCTTGAGCAGGTGCGCGGCGTGGTCGGCGTCGTCGCTGTCATGGACCTCGAAGCCGACGATCTTGCGGCTGTACACGTCCAGGATCAGGTACAGGTAGAACCAGCGCCCGATGACCTCGGCGGGCAGGTACGTCATGTCCCAGCACCACAGCTGGCGCGGCGCGGTGGCGACGTGGGTGGTGGGCGGGCGGCTCTTGCGCGGCGCCTTGGCGCGACCACGGTGGCGCATCTGCCCGTGCGCGCGCAGCACGCGCTGGAAGCTCGATTCGCTGGCTACGTACACGCCCTCGTCGGCCAGCGCGGGCACGATGCGCGCGGGCGGCATGTCGGCAAAGCGCGGCTGGTTGGCCACGTGCACGATGTACTCGCGCTCGGCGGGACTGAGCGCGTGCGCAGGCGTAGGCCGCGCCGCCTCGGGGCGTCCATCGCCAGCGACCAGGCCGTCGTCGGCCTTCCAGCGCTGCAAGGTGCGCACGTCGATGCCGGCGATCTCGCAGGCCAGGCGCAGCCGCGCGCCGGCCTGGCGAGCCGCTTCGATGTCTCGGGCCAGGGCTTGGCGATCTTCGAGGCCGATCATTCGTCCTCGCCCTTGTTGAAGATCGCCGCGACTTTTTTGACAGCACCAGCAGCGCTGCGGTCTCGGCCAGGGCCCGGTCCTTGCGCCGCAGCTCGCGCTCGAGCTCCTTGATGCGTCGGCGCTCGTGCCGGGTCTGCTGCGGGCTGGCGCGCGCCTCCTCGGGCTCGGCCAGCGCCTGGGTGGCGTTGTCGCGCCACTGCCCGAGCTGCTGCGGGTACACGCCGTGCTCGCGGCACCACGCGCTGCGCGCCGTCTCGTCCAGCGCGGCCGTGGCGATCACCGCCTCCAGCCGAGCCACCGCCGTCCAGGCGCGTTGCCCCGCAGGCTTGGCCAGCGCGTGGGCGCGCCAGCGCTCGAGCGTCGCCGCGCCCAACCCGATCTCGCGCGCCACCGCCTCCAGCGGCGCGCTCTCGGGCGGCAGCAGCCGTGCCACTGCCCGGTCCTTGAATGCTTGTCCGTATCGAGCCAATTCGTCCTCTGTCATCGCCCTCGGGTCGAGAAAATTCGGCGGCCGCACAGGCTGTGGATTTGTGGAGTGCGCCGGGAGACCGGCAAGGAGTAGACGGTGAAAGTCCGTTGCGATGAAGGTGTAGCGAACCGCATCGGCCCCGAGCCGTGCGCAGGTACCCGCGAGGGTGCCGGCGAAGCGTCGGTAGGGGAACGTGCAGGCCAGCCATTGAGCCGCGATAGATCCTTATCCCGGGTGCCGACGCCGTTCCACAGGCGGAAGGCAACACGTGCGGGTGCGCTCGCAAGCGCCCGAGCGGCCCGGCGCGGTCGTAGAACCTGGCATGCACGCACGCTCCTTGCGCGGGAACCGGGAGATCTCGGGTCTGACCAGCCGCAGTACCGGGCTGGCCCGCATCGGGAAGGCGAGGAGCCGAAGCCGATGATGCACGGGCCCGAGAAGTCAGACTCGGCCATAGTAGCGAAGAAGTCTGCGAACAAGGCCGCCTCGGCGGCTGCGGAGCGGGCGGAGCGAAGGGCCGGGACCGAGGGGAACGCGGAACAGTCGCGCACGCAACGGACACAGTGCCGGGCAAGCGTGTCACCGGGGCTGGATCGCGTACGCGACGCTGCAAGGCAGCGGAAGAAGGAGAAGTTCACCGCGCTGCTGCACCACGTGACGGTCGATCTGATGAGGGATGCGTTCCTGGCGCTCAAGCGCCGTGCCGCGCCCGGCGTCGACGGCGTGACGTGGCAGGACTACGAGGCGGGCCTGGAGGGTAACCTGCAGGAACTGCATGCACGGGTCCATCGCGGCACGTATCGGGCGTTGCCCGTCCGGCGCAAGTTCATACCCAAGCCGGGCATCAACAAGCAGCGCCCGCTCGGCATTGCTGCGCTGGAAGACAAGATCGTCCAGCGCGCGGTCGTCATGGTGCTCAATGCGATTTACGAGGAGGACTTCCTCGGCTTCTCGTACGGATTCAGACCCGCGCGGGGACAGCACGACGCGTTGGACGCACTGTCGGTGGCGATCGGCGAGACCCGGGTGAACTGGATACTCGATGCCGACATCCGGAGCTTCTTCGACGGTCTCAGCCAGGAATGGCTGGTCCGATTTTGGAGCATCGAATCGGCGACGAGCGCATCCTCCGCCTTGTGCGCAAGTGGCTCAAGGCGGGCGTCCTGGAAGACGGGAAGTGGAGCGTCAGTGAGAGGGGGACTCCGCAAGGGGCGGTGGTATCGCCGCTTCTTGCAAACGTCTACCTGCACTACGTCTTCGATCTCTGGGCCAAGCAATGGCGGCGGCGAGAAGCTACCGGCAACGTGATCTTCGTGCGCTTCGCCGATGACATCGTGGCCGGCTTCGAGCATGAGGCCGATGCGCGGCGGTTCTGGGACGCGATGCGCGCGAGGCTCGAGCAGTTCGGCCTCGCGCTTCACGAGGAGAAAACTCGACTGCTGGAGTTCGGCCGCCATGCGGCGGCAAGGCGTCAGCGGTACGGGTTGGGCAAACCCGAGGCCTTCAACTTCCTGGGGTTCACGTTCATCTGCGGCAAGTCCCGGCGCGGGCGTTTCCTGCTCCATCGCAAGACCAGGGCGACCGCATGCGAGCAACGCTTCAGGAGATCAAGGTCTGGCTACGCCTGCACATGCACGATGCCATTGCCGACCAGGGCCGCTGGCTCAGGGCGGTGGTGCGCGGCTTCTTCGCCTACCACGCCGTGCCCACGAATTCGAGGGCACTCGGGGCATTCCGCTACCACGTCACCAAGCTCTGGCATCGAGCGCTCCGGCGCCGCAGTCAGAAAGACGGCTTGACCTGGGAGCGGATGGCGAAGCTCGCCGCCGAATGGCTACCTTCTCCGCGTGTCCTTCATCCATGGCCAAACCAGCGCTTCGCCGTCAAACACCCGAGGTAGGAGCCGTATGCCCGAATTGGGCACGTACGGATCTGTGCGGGGGGTGCCCAGCAATGGGCATCCCTACCGCGATCGATGCGCTGCGCGCACCGGCCGGCTTGCCGTGGACAACGCTCACGCGTTGCCCACCGCGCCCGCCTTCGCCCACAAGCTCCACAGCCTCCTACCACCACCTACAACAAGAACCCAAAGCCCGTCGGGGCCAGGTTCTATCGGGGCGGCAACTATTCTGACGCGGGGGGGGTGCCGATCATCGTGCTGGACAGCAATCTGCTCGTCGCAGCAATGCTGCGCGGGGCCGGTGCCCGAGCGAGATGCGCAGCCACCCTCGAAGGCCGAGGTCGAGCAGCGACTCGACCAGGCGGCAATTGGACGGCTCATTCACCGCGCCAAACGCGGCGAATGACTTCCCCCTGCGGAGAGTTGGATGTCCAATCTCCGCATGTCTTACGGAGAAAAACGCTGCATCTGGCAGGCCGAGGACTGGCCGAACTGGCGCTGCGAGCTGTCCTCGCTGACGTGGCCGCTGATCGAGGTCAGCCGTGCCCAGGGCGTGCTGCTGGGCCGTCTGGCCGACGTGGGGCTGGCGCTGCGTGATCAGGCCAGTCTGGCGGCGCTGACCGAGGACGTAGTCAAGACCAGCGAAATCGAAGGCGAAGCGCTCGACGTCGAATCGGTGCGCTCGTCCATCGCCCGCCGTCTGGGCATGGACATCGGCGCGGTCGCACCGGTGGATCGTCAGGTCGAGGGCGTGGTCGAGATGGTGCTCGATGCCGCCACGCACGCTGCTGCGCCACTGACCGCCGAGCGCCTGTTCGGTTGGCACGCGGCACTGTTTCCGACCGGCTACTCCGGCATCGACAAGATCGCCATCGGTCGGTGGCGCGACGATACCGATGGCCCGATGCAGGTGGTGTCCGGCCCGGTGGGTCGGCGCAAGGTTCACTTCCAGGCACCGCCCGCCGGCGCACTGCCTGTCGAGACGGCGAAATTCCTGTCCTGGGCGAACCAGGAAACCGGCGAACCTGCGCTCGTCAAGGCGGGCCTCGCGCACCTGTGGTTCGTCACGCTGCATCCGTTCGACGACGGCAACGGGCGCATCGCCCGCGCCGTGGGCGACCTGTTCCTCGCCCGCGCCGACGGCAGCCCGCAACGTTTCTACAGCCTGTCGGCGCAAGTCCAGCGCGAGCGCAAGGACTACTACGACGTGCTGGAGCGCACGCAGAAAGGGACGCTCGACGTGACAGGCTGGCTGTCATGGTTCCTCGGCACGCTGGCCCGCGCCATCGCCAGCGCGCAGACCACGCTGGATGCCGTTCTGGTGAAGGCGCGCTTCTGGCAACGCTGGGCGGGCACGCCGTTGAACGAGCGGCAGGTGAAATTGCTCAATCGCCTGCTCGACGGCTTCGAGGGCAAGCTCACCAGCAGCAAGTGGGGATCAATAGCCAAGTGCTCGCCCGACACCGCGCTGCGCGACATCAACGCTTTGCTGGACCTGGGCCTCCTCGAGAGATCGCCCGGCGGCGGGCGCAGCACCGGCTACGAGCTGGCGCATCGGTAGACCGATGGCGCGGATGCGGCGGTCAGACGGGCAACGATCGAACTCCCTCGACAGCCCTGCACGAGTCCGCATCGCGCAGCCCTTCGCGTGCCAGCCATCGCGCCGAGTGCTTGCGCTTGGCCTGTACCCGAAGCGGGCACACCCTCCCTCCGGCCGGAATGCCGAGTCGGCCCCGGCGCGGGCGCGGTGGCCGGACACCCGCGCGCCCGAAGGCACCCCCGCGCGCGAAGCGCCGCGGCGTCGGGGCCAACGCCGGCGTCGTGCTCGCGCCGCTCGCCGTCGAACCGGCGCAAGCGCTCGACGCCGCAACCGAGCAGCGCGTCGTCGACGGCCTTGCCCGGCTGAGCGAAGCGCTCGAGGCCTCGGCCGCGCCCGGCGCCGAGTGGCCGGTGATGCGCCGCGTCTTCGGCGACAAGATGCTGGTGCGCCTGCTCGGCATCGGCACGAACTCGATGCGGCGCTACGCCGGCGGCGAGCGCGGCACCCCGGACGAGGTTGCCGCGCGGCTGCACTGGCTGGCGATGGTGGTGGCCGACCTCGCGGGCGCATACAACGACTTCGGCATCCGGCGCTGGTTCGAGCGGCCGCGCACCCAGCTCGAAGGCAAGAGCCCGAGGCAGACGCTCGGCGCCGCCTGGTCGCCCGACGGCGCCGCCGCCGCGCGCGTGCGTCGCCTCGCGGCCGTGCTGTCCGGCCCGCAGCCGCTGGCGGCATGAGCAGGCGCATCGGGTTTCGGCATTGCGACCCGCGCTGGGGCTTCCTGTGCTGTCTGCGGCGCAGCCCGAGGCGCGCTGGCACGCAGCCGGCGAAGGCCCTGCGAACTACTTCGCCGACACGCCCTCCGACGCCTGGGCCGAATTCCTGCGGCATGAAGGCATCACCGAGGCGGCCGATCTGGCCGGCGTGAGGCGCTCGCTGTGGGCGGTCGAGCTGCCCGAGGACGGCTTCGAGACACCCGCACTGCCCGCGGCGCTGATGCAGGGCGGCCTGGCGAGCTATCCGAGCTGCCAGGAGGCGGCAAGGCAGCTTCGCACTGCCGGCACCCGGCGGATGGAGGCGCCCAGCGCCGCATTACTGCCGGACGGGGCGAGCGGATCGCGCGCGCCGCAGTCCGGCCTTGCCGGCGCCGCGCCCGCACGCGACGGACTCGTCTGGGTGCTCTTCGGCATGGCAGACCTGCGCGGCTGGCTGGCCGTCGATGGCGCTGCGCCGCCCGCGACCGTTCTGCCGCTGGTGCGGCCACTGGCTCGAGGCGAGGCGCGGCACGGCGCGCTGGAGCCGACAGGCCGCGCAACACCCGCGCGCTGGCGGTGTCCACGATCGAGGCTGTGGCGGCTGACATCTGGGCGCGCGTGCAGGAGATGGTCGAGGACGCCGAGAACGTGGCCGACATCGAGCGCTTGAACCGCGAGGACGACGGCGTGCGCTGCCCGGCGGCGGTGGCCTGCGCCATGGCCGAAGCTGGGCATGCGCTGCGCGCCCGGCGCGAGCACCGCGGCCTGACGCCGCAGGCCCTGGCCGACGCCGCCGGCCTGAGCAAGCCCTTCCTGAGCAAGCTCGAAGGCGGCAAGCGCGCCGGCAGCGCCAGCACGCTCAGGAAACTGGCCGCCGCGCTCGGCGTGCCGCTCGTGGCTGCACGGGACCATCGCTGGTCCAGATCCGGCGGCTCTCTTCGGGGACGCGGTCGATCACCGACGCGCCGCCTCCTCGCCGCCTCCTCGCCGACGGCTCGGGCGGCCGAGCGCCTGGAGGACAGGCAAGGCAAAGCAGGTGCCGCGCACCATGATCTAGGTCACACCTGGCGCCTCGACCGGAGCCGGGGTCCGCTGGCCCGCCCAGGCGTCTGCTAAGCTCGACCGCAGGCGCGGCAACCACTCGACGAAGCGATTCGTGTGGCCCCCCGCGGAGATGGCACAGACGCATCGTGGCGGATGCGCGGTGTTGCGATTGGAGTTGAACATGTTCGGTTTCAGACGCCGTGCCGGCGCCGCGATGCTCGCTCTTTGCGCGACCTTGGTCGGTACACACAGCATTGCCGGCACCGATCTGGCCAACGGCTGGGGGCCGAGCGCGCTCGAGATCTCCAAGTTGCCCGATTACTGCCAGCGATTCTTCCTCGAAAGGAAACTGCCGCCCAATTGCGACGGCGTCCATCACCTGTGTGCCGGCAAGGTCTTGATGCTCAGGCTGGGCGATTTCTCCATTCCCAAGGGAGAACGACAGCGTATCCTGGGGCACGCGAAGAGCGAGGTGGGGTACATGTTCGGGCGCGAGAACACGTATTGCGCCTATGTTCCCGCGGCCAAGGAGACCCAGCGGCAATTGCAGACCTTCGAAGCGCTTCTGCGCTAGGGTCGGCCTTGCACCGGAGCCCTGGCGCATGACGATGCTCGCGCGAGCCGGCGCCGACGACATACGCTTGCGCCGGGCCGTAGCGTGACCCAGGGCGCCATGCTGCGGCGCGGCGCAGCCTGGATGTTTGCCGGGCGAAGCGTCAGCCAAGCATTGACGTTCGCGTTCGGAGTCGTACTGGCCAGGCTGCTGGCGCCGGCCGACTTTGGCCTGCTGCTGACGATCCAGATCTACACCGGCGTTGCGGGCCTGGTCTCGGGCGGGGGCATGGGGCAGGCGCTCGTACGCGCCAAGAGCGTGGGCAAAGCCGACTACGACATCGTCTTCACGCTTCAGCTCGCAATCGGCTGCGCCATCTATGCCGCATTCTTCTTCGTCGCACCGCTGCTCGCGCGCTGGTACGACACGCCCCTGTACACGGATCTCATCCGCGTCTCCGCGCTCAACTTTCTGTTCCGGCCGCTAATCAACCTGCCGACCAACATACTGTTCCGCGAGCAGCGCTACCGTGCAATGACAGTCATAGGGCTGGTGACACTGGTAGCCACCAGCGCGGCAAGCATCGGGCTGGCCTGGGGCGGGTTCGGCGTCTGGAGTCTGATCTGGGGCGGCATTGCTGGCGCATTCGTGCAGGCGGCACTGCAGATCTGCCACACGCGCTGGCGGCCGGGCTTGTGCACCGGTTTCGCGCGCGCACGCGAGCTCGCCAGCTACGGTTTCATGGTCTCGGCCAACGACATCGTCGACTATCTCCGCCAGAAACTGAGCATCTTCATGCTCTCGCAGAACCTCGGCCCCGCCAGCGTCGGCCTTTACAACAAGGGTGAGAGCCTCGCGCAGATGCCCTTCACGTTCTTTTCGGGTTCCGCCTATCAGGTGCTCTTTCGGGCCATGGCCGGCGATCAGGACAACCTGGACAAGTGCCGCTATCTCTTCATGCAGGGCGTGCGACTGGTGGCGGTTTACGGCACACCGTTCTATGTCGGGCTGCTGTGGCTGGCGGAGCCGCTTATCCGTGGCGTCTACGGCACGCAGTGGCTGGAGGCAGCGCGGCCATTGCTCGTGCTTAGTCTGGCGTGGCCGTTCCTGTTACTCGAGAACATGTCCGGCGCCGTCGCCGCCGCGCTCAACCTGCTGAGCAGCGAAGTGCAGATTCACAGCGCAAACCTCCTCGTATCGGTGCTGGCGATCATGATCGCGTTGCCGTTCGGCCTCGTCGGCGTCGCTTGGGCGATGGTGGGCGCCACGGTCTTCAGCTGCGTCTTCCTTTACCGCCTCGCCTGCGCCAAGCTCGGCCTGCGCTGGTGGCATGGGTTGCAGGCACTCGGCCCGGCGGCGCTGCTCAACGCGGTATTGGGGATGGCCCTGTTCGCCTGCGCACACGCACTCCCGGCGGATCTGAAGCGGCATGACCTATTGCACGTCGGCATCACGGCCGCCGTGGGCGGCGTCGTTTATGCTGCGTGCCTGCTGTTGCTGCCGATCCCCTCGCTGGCCGGCGAGCGTCGGCGCTGGCGCAAGCGCATCGGGTTGGGTGTTCCTGCCCTCGAGTCTTGATCACCCAGCACTACATCTCGCATCGCGAGTCATGCCCTGCTTCTGCGCGGCTGTCCGACTGGATTCGGACACCCCGCCACCGAGAACGCGAGCGGCGCGCTCGCGCATGCACGAGCGCATCTCTAAGGTACGTGCGGGCACCTACACGAGTAGCCAGACAAGCCCGTGCAGGGACGGCTGCGTGAGGTGTGCTCTGTGTTCGACCCTGCCCGAGGCAACTCGACAGCAACCGTGAAGCAACTGATCAAGAGCATCCCCTACATACGCAGGCTCTACGAGGAAATCGCGCGCCAGCGGCTCGAATTGGAGCGCTGGAGAACCTGGAAGCCGCCGGGACATTTCTACTCACCGATCCCGGCCTTACACGAGATCGATCAGCGCGCAGCGTTGATCTTCGATAGCAGTCGCACCCAGCTCGGAGCGCTCGACCTCAACGCGGCGCGGCAGACCGAACTCGTCGACGCGTTCACTTCGCTGCACGCTGACATCGCCCTTCCAGATGAACCTGCGCAGGGCTTCCGCTACCACTTCAGGAACGAGTATTTCTCGTATGCCGACGGCGTCACGCTCTACTGCATGTTGCGCCATCAGCCGCCGAAGCGAATCGTGGAGGTCGGGTCCGGGTATTCGTCGGCGCTGATGCTCGATACCAACGACCGCGATCTCGATCGCAGCGTGAAGTTCACGTTCATCGAGCCCCACCCCGAGCGCCTGGAGTCGCTGCTGTGGGAGGCAGACCGCACGCAGTCGAGGATCCTGCGCCAGCCTGTGCAGGCTACGCCGCTGTCAGTGTTTCAGGAACTCGAAGCGGGCGACATCCTGTTCGTCGACAGCAGCCACGTCAGCAAGACGGGCTCGGACGTCAACTTCCTGCTCTTCGAGGTGCTGCCAGCACTTGCGCCAGGTGTGCGCGTGCACTTCCACGACGTCTTCTACCCGTTCGAGTATCCAAAGGCGTGGGTGCACGAGGGCGTCGCATGGAACGAGGCGTATCTGCTGCGCGCCTTCCTGCAATACAACGCTGCATTCCGCATCGAGTTCTTCGTTTCCTACGCCGTGCGCCACATGCGTGACCTCGTGGCACGGTCGCTCCCGCTGGCACTGAAGAGCGAGAGAGAGAACATTTCGTTCTACGACGATGCGCCTGGCGGCAGTCTGTGGTTGCTGAAGACGTCAGCTCGTTGACCGGCGTCGGCCCATTCATGCGCGGCAAACACCGGCGAGGGACTGTGGAATATCGACGCTGCAGCATCGGCGAAATGGAAGGCCGCTACGACTTCATCAGCTTCCATCATTCGCTCGAACACATTCCCGATCAGGACGCCACCTTACGGGCGGCACGGGCGTTGCTCAACGATCAAGGCACCTGCCTGGTGCGGGTGCCGGTCGTGCCCTCGTACCTGTGGGAGAAGTACGGCGTCTGCTGGATGGGCCTGGACGCTCCGCGGCACCTGTATCTGCACACCAGGGAGAGCATGCGCATCGCCGCCGAGCGCGCCGGCTTCGTCGTCGAGCGGGTGTTCTACGACATGGACGAAGTGACGCTCATCGCCAGCGAGCAGTACCTGAAGGACATCCCGATGTTCGGCGAGCGCTCCTACTTCAGCTCGCCCGCCGACAGCGAGATCACGCCCGCGCAGGTGGCTGCGTTGCGCAGCCTTGCGGCTCGACTCAATGCCGAGGAACGCGCCGATTGCGCGGCCTTCGTGTTGAAGCCGGCCTGAGTCGCCCGCTCCCGACGCATTCAGACACGGCGATGGGAGCCCAGGTCTCGATCGTCATGCCCTGCTTCGACGCAGCGGCGCACCTCGCGCAGAGCATCGCCAGCGTGCGCGCGCAGACTCTGCCCGACTGGGAACTGCTGTTCGTCGACGACGGCTCGACCGACGGCTCGGCCGCGCTGGCCGATGCGCTTGCACGCGAAGACCCGCGCATCCGCGTGCACCGCCAGCCCAACCGCGGCGTCTGCGCGGCGCGCAACGCCGGGCTCGGGCTGGCGCGCGGCGAGTACCTGGCCTTCCTCGACGCCGACGACACCTGGGAGCCGGACTTCCTGGCGCAGATGCTCACCGCGCTGGCCGCGCATCCCGAAGCCGGCATCGTCTACTGCGGCTGGCAGAACCTCGGCCTGCCGGGCGGGCGCGGCCACCCGTATGTGCCGCCCGAGCTCGAGGGCCCGGAAAAGCTCGCGAAGCTGTTCGATTGCTGTCAGTGGCCGATCCACGCGTGCCTGACGCGGCTGGCCGACGTGCGCGCCGCGGGCGGTTTCGACCCGCGCTTCAAGACGTCGGAGGACATGCTGCTGTGGCTGAAGCTCGGCAAGAGCCGGCCGCTCGTGCGCGTGCCGCGCGTGCTGGCCTACTATCACTTCCATGACGCGCAGACGACGCGCAACAAGGTGGCTGTCGCGCTCAACCATTTGCGCGTGCAGCGCAGCTTCGTCGCCGAGTTCCCGGCCGATGCGGCGCGCATCCCGCGCGCGGCGCGGCGCGCTTCGATGCAGGGTCGGCTCGCCCGCAAGGGCCTGGAGTGCCACTGGGCCGGCGACGTCGACAGGGCGCGCGCGATCTTCCGCGCATTGGCGCGCACCGGCATCGTGGCGCCGCAGTACTGGAAGTACCTGCTCGCAGCACTGCTGCCGCGTGCGGTCTACGCCGGCCTGCTGGGCCGGGATGTTGGCACGGCTCGCTGAAGCGGGTTCGAGGCCGGGCGGTCGGTGGCGCATGGCCGAATGCCGTAGCGCTGCCGCGCCCGTCTGCGGTTCCATGTGGAGCAGCGCTTCGAGCTGCCCGTTGCGGCGCGACGCTCCGCGCCGGGTGCTGCGCGGCTCGGGCAGTGCGGGCCGCGCATCGTTCCTGTTACTGCAAGTCGTTACCGACGAGGTGAGGCGATGAGCTTCCATTTGCCGCGGCTGCCCCAGTTCATCCGTCGCCGCTGCCGGCTTCGTGGCCGCCGCACCGCCGGCGCAGGCGATGCGTTTGCTCAGCCGGGCAAGTTCAGCAACCTGGCGGCGACCGCGAGGCTGCGCCATATCCAGTCGCTGCACGAGAACGCCGACCTGCGCAATCCCGACATCCTGGCCGGTGCCTTGATGACCGAGGCCGATCGTCAGGAGTGCCGGCAACTCGGCGCCGAGGCGCTTGCCGTCCTGCGCAAGCGGCCGTACTACTACTACCTCGCGGCACGCACCAAGTTCTACGATCAACTCGTTCTGGACGCCGTCGCCGACGGGATACGGCGGATCCTCATCCTCGGGGCGGGCTTCGACACGCGCCTGTACCGCTTCGGCGGCCATCTTGCGGCCTTCGACGTCGAGGCGGCCGAGTGCGATCAGGCCGGCGCCATCGAGATGAAGAAGGCCCTCGCCGGCCGGCTGCCCCATGCCCGGCGCGTCGTCTATCTGCCGGCGGACCTGAACGTGCACCAGAGCCTCGGCGGGTTCTCCGATTGGCTCGGCCGGGATCGCGGACGCCGCAGCCTCGTGCTGGCCGAGGGCGTCAGCCCGTACATCGAGACAAGTGCCTTCGAGCACGCGCTCGGGATGACGATCCGGGCCATGGCGCCGGGCAGCTGGCTGGCCTACGATTTCAAGCGTCCCGGCGTCGCCGATGAATTCGGTGCCACGTCCGAGGTTCGCTCGCCCTTCCGACTGCGGCTCGATGCCGGCGCAGTGCGCGAGTTCCACGCCGCGCTGGGTTGCGCGACGGTTGCCCTCACTGCGGCCGATGCGCTGGCGCGGGAGTACCTGCCCAGTTGGAGCCCGGAGTTGTCGCCTCCATTCGATGAGGACGCCGTGATCCGGGCGACGCGCTGAACGCTGCAGGCGAGCATTCGAGCCGCCCGGCTCCGTGACGTAAAGCCGACCGCCGCCTTCGCGCCGCGCCGCTGCAGCGCAGGGTTTTGTTACGCTGCGCCACCCTGCAGCCGGGCCCTCGCGGCACCGGCCGCGGGCCGAACGAGCGAGACGAGTGCAGCCCGCACAGCAAACCAAAGGCATGGGCGCCGAGCGCGTACCCGTGCTGATGTACCACCGCGTCGACCCGGCTGCGGACGACCCCGCCCTGTGCGTGGCGCCGCGGCGCTTCGTGGCGCAGATGCGCTGGCTCGCCGACCACGGCTACCGCCCCTGCAGCCACGCCGCCTTCCGTGACTGGTACCTCGGCCAGACCGAGCTGCCGCCGCTGGCCGTGCTGCTCACCTTCGACGACGGCTACGCCGGTCTGCACGAGCATGTGCTGCCGGTGCTGGCGGCGCGCGGCTGGCCGGCCACGGTGTTTCTCGTCAGCGCCCTGATCGGCGCGCACGACCGCTGGGCCGCCGGCGCCGACGCAAGCGGCGGCCCGCGCGCGCTGCTGGGGCGCGCGCAGATCGACGAGATGGCACGCCACGGCTTTGATTTCCAGAGCCACTCGCGCACGCATGCCGACCTGACGACGCTCGACGCGGCGGCGCTGCACGAGCAGATCGCCGGCTCGCGCCGCGAGCTCGAGGATCTGCTCGGCCGCGCCGTCGACGGCTTCGCCTACCCCTACGGGCGCTTCGACGACGCGGCGCACGCGGCGGTCGAACGGGCCGGCTACCGCATCGCGTTCAGCGTGCGCTCGGGCTTCAACCGGCCGGGCGGCGAGCGCTTCGCGGTGCGGCGGCTCGACATCACCGGCGCCGACACGCGCACGCGCTTCGGGCGCAAGGTGGCCATGGGCAGCAACGACGGCTCCTGGCAGGGCCGGCTGCGCTATCTGGCCGCGCGGCTGCGCGGCGCCGGGCGCGCGGCGGCGCGGGCATGAACGCGCTCGTGCCCGCCCCGCGGCCCGCCGTGCCGCAGCTGCCAGCGCGCCAGGAGGCGCGCGTCGTGCTGGGCTTTTGCACCTACCGCCGCGCCGCGCGCCTGAGCGCGCTGGTGCAGGCGCTGCGCGCGCAGCGCTGCGACGAGCCGTTCAGCATCCTCGTCGTCGACAACAACAGCCCCGACGACGCCCAGGCGGTGCTGGCGCGCCTGGCCGCCGAACCCGGCGCGCCGCTGCGCTTCGTCACCGAGCGCGAACAGGGCATCGTGCCGGCGCGCAACCGGCTGCTGGCCGAGGCCGCCGGCGCCGAGTTCCTGCTCATGCTCGACGACGACGAGCTGCCCGAGCCCGGCTGGCTGCAGCAGGGGCTGGCGGCACTGCGCGACGAGGGCCTGGACTGCGTGGGCGGCCGCGTGCGCGTGCAGTTCGAGGCGCACGAGCGGCCGAGCTGGCTGGGGCCGGAGCTGCTGGGCTTCCTGGCCGAGGTCGACTACGGCGACGCCGCGTTCGCGATCCGCGACGACAGCACGCCGGTGTGGACCGCCAACGTCGGCTACCGCATGAGCCTGTTCGCCGACGGCCTGCGCTACGACGGCCGCTACAGCCGCGTCGGCGCCGCGGTCGGCGGCGGCGAGGACGTGATCATGTTCGAGACGCTGCTGCAGCGCGGCTGCCGCATCGGCTACCGGCCGGCGATGGTGACGCGGCATTTCGTCGAGCCCTGGCGGCTGAAGCGCAGCTACTTCCTGCGCGTGCACTACGCGAGCGGCCTGCGCGCCGGTCTGTACGACACGCCCGACTCGCCGCGCCGGCTGTTCGGCGCACCGCTGTACCTGTACCCGCAGGCGGTGCGCCAGGCGCTGCGCACGCTGTTCACCATGCTCGGCATGCAGCCCTGGGTGCGCCAGGCCATGAACTTCACCAATGCCTGCGGGCGCATCGTCGGCGCCCGGCGGCGGGCGGCCGACCGCCAGGGCCGATGACGGCGAGCCGGGCGGCTGCGCACACCGGCCGCGCGCCCGAGGCCTCCATGGCGCGCGTCAGCGCCGTCATCCCCGCCTACAACGCCGAGCGCCACCTCGAGGCCTGCCTGGCGAGCGTGCTGGCGCAGCGCGGGCCGTTCGCGCTCGAGGTGATCGTCGTCGACGACGGCTCGGCCGACGCCACGGCCGCGGTCGCGCGGCGCTTTGCCGGCGTGCGCTGCATCGAGCAGGCCAACGCCGGCCCGAGCGCGGCGCGCAATGCCGGCATCGCCGCGGCCACGGGCGAGTTCGTCGCCTTCCTCGACGCCGACGACCGCTGGGAGCCGGGCAAGCTGGCGCGCCAGGTGGCGCTGCTGCGCGCGCAGCCGGAGGTGGGTTTTTGCTCCACCGCCACGCGCGTGGTCGACGCCGGCGGCCGCGCCGTGGCCGACTGGCCCTGCCTGGCCGACGCGTCTACGCTGCCCGCGGCGCTGTTCACGAACGGCGCTGCCATCGCCGGCTCCACCTCGGGCGTGATGGCGCGGCGCGCGCTGCTGCTCGAAGCGGGCGGCTTCGACAGCGCGCTGCGCGGCTTCGAGGACCCCGACCTGTGGACGCGGCTGGCGGCGCGCGCGCGCTACGCCTGCATCCCCGAGGTGCTGACCACCGTCGTGCGCACGCCCGGCAGCGTGAGCAGCCACTTGCCGCGCATGCGCGCCGCCACGCTGGCCTCGTACCGCAAGAACCGTGCGCTGCTGGCGCCCGGGCAGCGCGGGCGCTGGTGGCACGCGGCCTGCGCCGGCGCGCTCACCGACTACGCCAAGAGCGCGTGGCGCGCCGGCGACCGCGCGCACGCGCTGGCCTGGACGCTGGAAGCGCTGGCGCGCGCGCCGCTGGCGCGCGGGCGGCTCGCGCTCGGCCTGCTGGCGGTGATGCTGCGCGGCGGCCGGCTGTGAGGCGCGAGCTGCCGTGAAGCGCGAGCCCGCCGTGAAGCGCAAGCCTTCCGCGAAGCGCGCCCTGCCGTGAAGCGTGAGCTGCCGCTGGTGAGCGCCGTGGTGCCGGCCTTCAACGCCGCGCGCCACCTCGGGGCCTGCCTGGCGAGCGTGCTCGCGCAGCGCGGGCCCTTCGCGCTCGAGGTGATCGTGGTCGACGACGGCTCGGCCGACGCCACCGCCGAAATCGCGCGCGGCCACGCCGACGTGCAGTGCATCGTCCAGGCCAATGCCGGCCCGAGCGCGGCGCGCAACCGGGGCGTCGAGGCCGCGCAAGGCGAGTTCGTCGCCTTTCTCGACGCCGACGACCTGTGGCCCGCCGGCAAGCTGGCGGCCCAGCTCGAGGTGCTGCAGCGCGCGCCCGAAGCGGCGCTGGTGTTCGGCGACTGCCGCCAGTTCGACGCGCAGGGCGCGCGCGCGCGCACCGAGTTCGAAGCCAACGGCCTGGGCGCCGCCGCCTGGGGCCGCGGCTGCATCGTGCCGCAGGCCTACGCGCGGCTGCTCGACAACAACTTCATCACCACCGGCTCGGTGGTGGCGCGGCGCGCCGCGCTGGCGCGCGCCGGCGGCTTCGCCGAGGACCTGCGCCTGGTGGAAGACCTGGACCTGTGGCTGCGCCTCGCGCGCCAGGCGCCCCTGGCCTGGTGCGGACGCGAATGCCTGCAGCGCCGCCGCCACGATGCCAACATCTCGGCCGACGGCGAGGCGCTCGGCCTGGCCTACCTCGAAGTGCTGCGCCGCCACGCCGCCGGCTGGCAGCCGGGCGAGGCAAAGGCGCTGGGCGTCGATGCGCGCCGGCTCCAGGCGCGCCAGTGGCTGCACTTGGCGCAGCTCGCGCACCGGCGCGGCGACTCCGGCACGGCTTGGCGACGGCTGGGGCGCAGCGTGGCCGTACAGCCTTGGTCATCGACACCATGGCGGGCAGCCAAGGCGGCGCTCGGGATGCTGGGCGGCTGGGCGGCCCGCAAGTGAGCGTTCTTCAGCTCTTGCGACGAGCTGGTTCTTTCCTGCGTGCGAGCGGGCTCGACTGCCCCTCGAGTCGCACCACATTACCATGACGCGGATTCCGCCAATGGACAACGCATGAAGCCTTCCGAAGCCCTGGCGTCGAACCGGGCCGCGATCCGGCGCGTGATCGAATCTCACCGCACCCGAAATGCCCGGGTTTTCGGTTCCGTCCTGCTTGGCGAGGACACCGACCAAAGCGACCTCGACATCCTCGTCGACCCGACACCCGAGACGACACTGTTCGACATCGGTGCCATCCGGCACGAGCTGGGCAGGCTGCTGGGCGTGCCGGTGGACGTGCTGACACCCGGTGCACTGCCCGACGACGTCCGGGCCAAGATTCTCGCTGAGGCGCGCCCTATATGACGCGCGACTCGCAGCGTCTCGCTAGCTATCTTGCTCACATCCTCGAGGCGATCGAGCGCATCGACCGCTATGCCGGCGACATGGATGAGGCGGCGTTTCTGGATAACCCGTTGGTACAGGACGCCGTCATCCGGAACCTCGAGGTCATCGGCGAGGCCAGCAACAACATCGAGAAGCACTACCCGGAGTTCGCAGCGTCTCACCCTGAGCTTCCGCTCTCGATCGCCTACCAGATGCGCAACGCTATTGCGCATGGCTACTTCAAGGTCGATTTCGCAATCATCTGGAAGACGATCCGCCTCGACCTTCCCGGCCTGCGCGTGCTCATCCAGGACGCGCTGGCGGGTATCAGCGATCCAGGTATCCACGGCACCGGACCATGACCACGCCGAGCGGCGTGTGCGCGTTCGGCCCGGGCTTCGTCGGCTGTATCCGACTCGACGAGCAGGCGCTGGCGGCGGCAGGCAGCGGGCCGAAGATCTGGTTCGACGGCGAGCTGCACAACCTGCCCGAGCTGCGCCGCACGCTCGGCCTCGAGAGCGCGGCCGCGCTGCCGCAGGTGCTCGCCATGGCCTGGCGGCGCTGGGGCGAGCGCATCGGCGAGCACCTGAACGGCGTCTACGCCCTCGTGCTCGCCGACGCCCAGGGCGCGCTGCTGCTGCGCGACGCCTCGGCCCTGCGCAGCCTGTACGCCGACACCGGCCGCCCGGGCGAGCTGTGGTTCGCGAGCGCGCTCGGCCCGCTGATGCGCCGCCCCGGCGCACGGCCCCGGCTGGCGCGCGCGTCGCTGCACGAGTACCTGCGCCTGGGCGACATTGCCGCGCCGCGCACGATCTACGAGGACGTGCTGGCCGCCGAACCGGGCGTGCCCTGGCGCTGGTCGGCGCAGGGCCTGCGGCTGCTGGCGCCGCAGTCGACGCCCGCCGCGCCGCAGCCGCCGGACTTCGAAGCCGCGCTCGATGAGCTCGACGCCCGGCTGCGCCAGGCGCTGGCGCGCCGGCTCGACGACGCCGTTCGGCCCGCCGCCTTCCTGAGCGGCGGCGTCGACTCGGCGCTGCTGTGCGCGCTGGCCGCGCCGCAGCGCGCCGACCTGGCGGCGCTCACCATCGGTTTCGACACCGCCGCGCTCGACGAGAGCGCGATCGCGCGCCGCATCGCGCAGCATCTGGGCCTGCGCCACGAGGTGCTGCGCTTCGGGCAGGCGCAATGCCTGCAGGCCTTCGAGCGCCTGGCGCGCGCCGCCGACCAGCCGCTGGCCGATCCGGCGACGCCGGTCACGGTGCTCGCCTTCGACCACTGCCGCGAGCGCTTCGACGCCGTGCTCGACGGCACCGGCGCCGACGAGGCGGTGGGGCTGATGCCGCTGCGGCACATGCGCGTCGCCGTCCAGTACGCGGCCAGGCTGCCCTTGCCGCTGCGGCGCGCGCTGACGGCGCTGCTGCGCGCGTCGCCGCGCAGCGCGCCGTATGCGCGCATCACCGACTTCGAGCATCCGGCCGAGACGATGATGCGCTGGTGGGGTTTCGGGCGCGCCGAGATCGAGGCGCTGTGCGGCGAGCCGGTGTCGCTGGCCGGCACGCGCTTCGTGCGCACCTTCGAGCGCTACCCCCGTGGCGCGCATTTCGAGCGCTACAGCGCGCTCTACGACGCCATGCCCTGCGAGCGGCTGAACCAGGCCGAACGCGCGAGCGGCCTCGCGGTGCGCTTTCCCTACGCCGACCCGAACGTCGACCGCCATCTGCGGCAACTTCGCACCGACTACCGCTGGTTGCCGGGCCAGCCCAAGCGCATCCTGCGCGCGCTTCTGGCACGCTACGTGCCGGAGCCGATCTGGGACATGCCCAAGCACGGCCTGGACTTCCCGCTGCACGCGTTCCTGGCCGCCGACGGGCATGCGCTCGTCAGGCGCCACCTCGACGCCGCGCGCTGGCGCGAGCGCACAGTGCTCGACGGCGGCCTCGTGGCGCGCTACGCCGCGCGCTACATGGCCGGCGAGGCGGCGCTTGCGTTCCGGGTCTGGAGCCTGGTGATGCTGGGCGCCTGGCTCGAAGCACACGATGAACTTGCCTGAACTTCCGTCGACGCCCGCCGCGCCAGACCCATCTCATGCGCCGCACGCGCCGCTGCGCATCCTGATGTACGCGGCCTTTTTCGCACCCGAGTACAGCGGCGCGGCGATCCAGGCGCTCACGCTCGCCGGCGAGCTGCGCCGGCGCGGCCACCACGTCGAGTTCGTCACCAACCGCTGGCCGGGCCTGGCCGACAGCGCCGTCGTCGACGGCTTCGCCGTGCGCCGGCTCGAGCCGGGCCGGCTGCGCAAGCACCGCGAGTTCCGGCTCTGGCTCAATCTCGCGCGCTACGCCTGGACCCGGCGCAAGGACTTCGACATCCTGCACAGCCACGGTGCGTACTACACGCACTCGTTCATCGGCCCGCTGGCGCGCGCGCTGGGCCTCGGGTCGCTCGTCAAGGCGAGCCTGGCCGATGACGACCTGCACGGCCTCGCGCAGCCGCTGGTGGGCCGCATCCACCGCGCGATGCTGCGCCGCATCGGCGCCTGCGTCGGCATCAGCCGCGACCTGGTCGAGGAGTTCCGCCGCGGCGGCATGCGGCCCGAGCGAATCCACTACCTGCCCAACGGCGTCGACACGGCGCGCTTTGCCCGGGTGCCGGACGCCGCGAAGACCGCGCTGCGCGCGCAGCTCGGCCTGCCGCCCGCCCAGCCGCTGGCGCTCTACGTCGGCGTGCTCGACAAGCGCAAGAACATCTGCTGGCTGGCCGAGCAATGGGTGGCGCACGACGCCTTCGGCACCGGCGCCATGCTGGTGGCCGTGGGGCCGCAAAGCCGCGACGACCCCGACGGCGCGCTGCGCAACCGGCTCGCCGCGCTGGCGCGCGCGCACCCCGCGCGCTTCGTGCTGCACGACTTCCACGACGACTTGCGGCCCTACTATCGATGCGCCGACCTGCTGGTGCTGCCTTCGGTCAACGAGGGCCTGCCCAACGTCATGCTCGAAGCGATGGCCTGCAGCCTGCCCTGCGTGGCGGCGCGCGCCAGCGGCAGCCGCGAGCTGGTGATGGAGGGCGTGAACGGCTACATCTACACGCCCGACGACGCCGACGCGCTGGCGCTGGCCGTGCAGCGCTGCCTCTCGCCGGCCGGCGCCGGCATGGGCGAGCGCGCACGCGAGATGGTCGAGCGGCAGTACTCGATCCTGCGCGTGGCCGACCGCTACGAGACGATCTACGCACGGCTGCTCGCGCAGCGGCGCGGCGCGGCGGCCGCAGCCGCCCCCAGGCCGATCGTCTACGTCGAGAACGGCATCGGCTACGGCGGCGCGGTGACCTGCCTGCTGCACCTGGTGCGCGCGATCGACCGCCGCAAGTACGAGCCCATCGTCGTCACCGGCCAGGCCGGCGGCCCCTACAAACGCATCGCCGACGACGCCTGCTGGCTGGCCATACCCGACCGGCGCGTCGACGTCACCGGGCTGCGCCGCCGCGTCGAGCTGGCGCGCTGGGCGAGCGACATCCCGGCGCTGCGCTGGCTGCTGCTGCAGTCGATCGCGCGCCTGGACGACGCCGTCAACTTCCTGCCCCAGCTCGCGCAGCTCACCTGGCGGCTGTGGCGCCTGCGGCCGGCCGTGGTGCACGCCAACAACGAGCCGCTGTGCAACCGCGCGGCGGTGGTCGCCGCCTGGCTGCTGAAGATCCCGCTCGTGAGCCACGTGCGCGGCGACCAGTTCGGCTCGCGCAGCATGAAGCTGCTGTTCCGGCTGCCCGACCGCTTCATTCCGGTGTCGCGCTGGATCGCGGGCAGCATCGCGCAACTGGGCGTGCCGTCCGAGCGCAGCACGCTCATCTACGACGGCATCGACTTCTCGCAGCTCGATCCGCGCACCGACGGCAGCGCCTTTCGCGAGCGCTTCGGCGTGCCGCGCGCGGCCTTCGCCGTCGGCCTGCCGGGCGTGCTCATCGCCTGGAAGGGGCAGGCGCTGTTCCTCGAGGCGGTGCGCCTGCTCGAGCACGAGTTCCCCGACCTGCGCTTCCTCGTCATCGGCGGCACGCCCGACGAATGCCGTCCGTACGAAGCCGAGCTGCGCGAATTCGTCGCCCGCCACGCGCTGCAGGGGCGCGTCACCTTCACCGGCCATGTCTCGGACATGACGGGCGCCTACGCCGGGCTCGACCTGGTCGTCTCGGCCTCGACCTCGCCCGAGCCGCTGGGCATGGTGGTGGTCGAAGCGATGGCGATGCAGCGCCCCGTCGTCGCGCCCGCGCACGGTGGCGCGCTCGAAGTCGTCGAGCACGAGAAGACCGGCCTGCTCTTCAGCCCCAACGACGCCCCCGCTCTGGCCGCGGCGATCCGCCGCTGCCGCGTCGATGCCGCGCTCAGGCAGCGCCTCGCGTCGTCGGGCCGCCGGCAGGTGATCGATATCTTCTCGATCGAGCGGCGGGCGCGGGATGTGGAGGCGCTGTACGACGGGCTCTTGGAATCGCAGAACTAGCGCTCAGCTACCCGGCGCCCTCGGTCCGAACTCGGATACGCAGGACTTGCCTAGACATTTCTGATCCTTGCGCACGAAGCGCGCAGCACGGGCTTCGAACCGTACTACATTCGGGTCGTTCGCCCCCGTGGCGAACAAGAAAATCGAGGAGTCCCCCACGCCAGGTTCGGCATCGGAAAGCAGTCGAACCTCGCGCCCGTACCGACTCGCGTAATACAACGGCGCCCATAGTGCATTGGCGTCTGCGGCGATGAGTTCCGCCTCAGGCGAGCGGTCGATGGTGGAACGGACCAACTCATCCCACGGTACGCGGGGAGCATTCACCACGTTGAAGACAGACCACGAAGCAAGTGCGAAGAACACAGCGCCAACTGCCATCCCAAGCCATCGCCTGCGCTCCACCAAGCAGACTAGCCCAGCAGCGCAGAGCACCGACGCGAATAGGTGATACCAACGGCTGGCGAGAAAGAGATACGCGAATACAGGCTTGACAACCAAGTAGCCGGCAACGCAGGCCACGGGGGGCACGAGCAGGCAGAGCGCCATAGGGAGCCTCATCCGGTGCTTCCGGATTACCGTAAACGCACATGCCGCGAGCACCGCGGTGAGACCCAACATCGCCGAGCGGACGGCCCAGAGATGGGCCGAGAAGAACGACTCGACAAGTCCAGCCCCCAGCACACCCCAATCAGCCGCCACATAGACCGATGTCGCCGACTGCTTGTCGATTCTGGCTGCCTGGGCAAGCACTCGGCCCGCCCAGGGCGCATATGCGAGCGCTACGACACTCGTGACGAACAACAACGAACGAATGCCGCCCAGGCGGCGCACCTGAATGTGCCACGCGAACAGCGCCAGCGAAAGGGTTCCCCAAAGCACAACCCCTACGTTGTGCGTGTAGATGGCACCGATACTTCCAACAACGAAGAGCACCCATCCCCATGTGAGACGGCGAGGACCACGATTCACCAATATCTCGGTTGCACCAAGCATGGCGAGAGACGAGAAAAGATACAACAACGCATATCCGCGCGCGATTTGCGACCACAGGACATGGCTCGGATGGACCGCGAGCAACACGGCTGTCGTCAGGCCGACGCGCCAGCCGCACAGGCGCCGCGCCGCCAAGGACACGATCACTACCGAGGCACTTCCAGCGACGACAGACATCAGTCGCAACGCAAACACCGAATCACCGACAACCTGCTGCCATCCCCACAGCATCAGGTAATATCCTGGCGGATGAAAATCGGCGGCGATGGCAGCGATCGTGTCCCTAAGGCTGCCGCGACTGATTGCCCACGAAAATGCCTCATCATTCCACAGCGTTCGGCTGGCGGCATTCCACGAACGCAACATGACTGATGCCGCGAACACGAGAACGCAGCCCATGGCGGTTGCGATCACGCCCGTATTACGGCGTGTGGCCAGAGACCGACCGTCTCGGATATCCATCTTCATTATTGCCTCGAGCTTGATCGCTCCCGTGCGACCCCTAATTCAACTGAGCGTTCAAGATGAGCCGAATTATGGCATGCTTCCAGCCATCCACAACGGCTGGAGTACGCCATGGCAAGGCCACGTTCGGTGGATTCGCGACTGGTAGATCATGCGAAGGCTCTGGCGACTCAGGCGCAGACAGCCGACGAGTTGCGACGCGCGCAGGCGGTGTTGCTTCCCGCGCTTTTGGACGCGACGCTCGAGCAGACCGCGGCGGCTCTCGGCGTTGGCCGCGCCACCGTCGTTCGATATCAGGCCAAGGTACGCGGCCGACTCACCCATCCGGCAAGGCTGCCACCCCAGTGGGGCGGACGCCGCCGGGCCGCGATGAGCTGGGAGGAGGAGCAGGAGTTCCTTCAGCCGTGGGCTGCTCTGTCCGCCGATGGCAGCATGCTCGTGGTCGCGCCGCTGCGTGCCGCATTGGCTCAGCGGCTCGGCCACCCGGTCACGCACTCGGTCGTCTATCGGCTTCTGGCTCGCCACGGCTGGCGCAAAGTCGCTGCGGACACTCGGCACCCCAAGAGCGATCCCGCAGAGCAGCAGGCGTGGAAAAAAAACTCCCCGAGATGCTGGCTGCCTGCCTCGAAGGAGGGGTCGCGCGCGGACGCAGGATCCGACTGATGTTCCAAGACGAAGCTCGCTTCGGTCGCATGGTTCGAATCCGGCGATGCTGGGCGCCCAAGCCCGAGCGGCCCACGGTGTGCAACGGCTACGAGCGCGAGTTCGTCTATGTCTACGGCGCCGTCAGCCCGATCCAAGGACAGTTCGACTGGATGATCTCGTCCAAGATGAACACCGACTGCATGAGTCAGTTCCTGGCGCAGGTCAGCGCCGCCCATCGGCGCGACTTCATCATCATGGTGGTGGACGGCGCAAGCTCTCACGTGGCCAAGGATCTCGCAGTGCCCGCCAACATCCGGCTGCTGCGCCTGCCCGCCTACGCGCCCGAGCTCAACCCGCAGGAGCACCTCTGGGACGAACTGCGGGAGAAGGAATTCCCGAACCGCGTCTTCGACGACCTCGCCGGCGTGCGCGCACAACTCGAAGCCGGCCTGCTCAGGCTCTCGTCGGCACGAAAGACGGTCCGAAGCATCACGGCGTGGCCTTGGATTGTTAGTCTCAATTTGAACGCTCATTAGAATAAGGCTCAGCGCCGGAAGCCCGATCCGCAGACGGCTTCTATGTGGTAACGAGGACGGCGCTTCGTGGCCTCAAAAACCTTCGCCAGATATTCTCCTATGACCCCCAGACTGAGCAGTTGAAGGCCGCCCAAAAGGTACATTGGCACAACGGTCGAAGCCCAACCAGGAAGGGCGCTGTCCGTGAAGATGCGAATAACCAAAGCCCAGCCACCTAGGCCAAGGCTCACAGTGGAAATCATAGCGCCGAGTCCGGTAATCAGGCGCAACGGGTACGCGGTAAACGAAGTGATTCCTGTCCATGCAAACGAGAGCATTTTCTTCAACGGGTACTTCGATTCGCCAGCAAACCGTGCCGCACGCTCATACTCGACTACAGCGCTTCGATAGCCGAGTTGCGGTACCAATCCTCGAAGAAACACGTGAGTCTCCGGATACTCCCGGAGCGACTCCAACGCGCGCCGCCCAAGCAAGCGGTAGTCCGCATGATTGAATACGATTTTGGCGCCCATCGCAGCCATGAGGGAATAGTAAGCTTCTGCGGTCAATCGCTTCAAGAAAGTATCAGCGGTACGCCGCTTCCTCACGGCATAGACTACCTCCATTCCATCGCTGAATCGAGCGATCATCTCTGGGATAATCGCCAAATCATCTTGAAGATCGGCATCGATGCTCACCAAGGCGTCGCCACTCGCGGTCATCAGGCCGCAGAGCAGGGCATTTTGATGCCCCTTGTTCGTACTGAGCTTGATGCCACGAACGGCGGAGTTCGCGGCCGCGAAGTCGCGGATCAACGCCCACGTTCGATCGCTGCTGCCATCGTCGACGAAATAGATGGCACTCGTCCCGGCGATCTTCCCTGCCTCTTTCAATTGCTCAAGCAGCAGAGTCAGACGGGCACAGGTTTCGGGCAGAACTTCCTGCTCGTTGAAGCAAGGCACGACGATTCCGATCTCTGGGCACACGCTCAGGCAATCGGTTGGCGGAAGGTCCAGAGGGCGCTCAACAAGTAGTTCCATAGAATCACCAATCCGGTCGCGACAAGTTGGGACGGAATGAACGGCAGGCCAAATATGGTCAGGAAATGGAGGCCCGCCACGTTGATTAGACAGCCAGTGCCGGCAGCAGCTGCGAATCGTGGAAAGGCGACCAGATGACGATGTTTTCCCTTAAATGTGTATATGGCACTGGCGATGTAGTTGAAAGCGGCACTAATGGCGAAGCCAGCGCCTGAGGCAGGAGTAGGCGACAACAATTCCATCGATATGAATATCGCGGTCAGCGCGTAGTGAAGTGCCGTTGCTGCGCCGCCAACGACCAAGAAGCGTGAAAAGGTCTTTTGGGAGAGCATATTCTTCGTGGATTGCTCGACCGAATACGCAATCACGATGGGAGCCTGTTCTGATTCCTCCTCAACACGCTGACGAGATGCGAGCCTAGGCGCGCTTGGGCGACGATCTCGAACGATCCCTTGAAACCGTACATCTTGGCGAGCCGTGAACTGTCGTCGAAGTACGCGGGGAAGGTTTGTGCCGTGATGATGTTCACGTGCGTCGGATCCTGGAAGGCCTCGGCGAAGGGATACATCGGCGTGCGGGAAAAGAAGATTCCACCCGGCTTGAGCGCGCGCCATATCTCGTCCATCAACATCACGAACGGAAACCGGCGCTCGGGCAGATAGGTCACGCGCGGCACGTGCTCGATGAAGTCGAACGCCGTGATGTAGTCGAAGTGCCCGTCCGGGAACGGTATTGGCTCGATCGACAGATCGGCCTGCCTGATGTTCGCGTCGTCGCTCGCCCTGATGTCCACGCCGAAGACGCTCGAAGCCCCAAAGGGGTTGCGCGGGCTGCTGCCGCATCCGATGTCGAGGGCGCTCGACGCGTGCTGTCCCGACGCATGCCTGCCAAACGATCGGAAATAACCGTCCGCCGAATCGACTTCGTCCAGATCCTTCACGCTCCGGTGCGCGTCGGCAAGCAGGCGCACCAGTCGCCGCGCCTGCTCGAGCTTCGCGAGTAGTCTCGAGACCATTCCCTCTCCTCCTTCCGGTATGCCGGAACTCAGTCGGCTCGAGGAGCCGCTTACGGGCGGCCCGTGGCAGCCCGTTCCCGTTGCACAGCCGCCGAGGAAAGCGCCTTGGCGTGCGCGCTCGCCGCCTGCGCCCGGTGGCATGCGCACGGCGACCCGGCAGGGGTTGCGAGCGCCGTCACCGCGGTCAGGCAGATCAAGCCCGCCTCCTGGTCGGCAACAGATAGCTGATGGCCAACTTCAGGTGCCTCGCACTCGGGCGACATCTGAACGACTCCGTCAGTGCGCGCCAGCCGGCGCGACGGTCCTTGTCGCGCAGGAAGTAGGCGCTGGAGAACAACCCGTCCGCATGGTGTCGACGCACTGCTTCGGCGCGGCCACGTGCAGCGGCAGCGTCACGCTCGAAGACCGCGCGCAAATGCCGGCTTGCTGCGACACCGTTGTCGATCTGCCGGCGCCGTGCATGGTCGGCGTCCATCTCGGCCGGCCAGCCGAAATTGCCCCCGTGGATGCGCCACCTGTTGATCGGCGCATCCAGCAGCGCGATGCGTCCCAGCGTGGCGGCACGGATCGACCAGGCCGACTCGCTGAAGAGGCATGCTTCGTCGAATGCCCCGACCACATTCCACAGACCGCGCCTTGCGGCAGGCCGCTGGAAATCGATAGGTACCGTCTTCAGCAGCGCCTCGAACAACCGTTCCCCGAAGAGGAAGAGGTCGCCGTCTCGCCGTGGCTCCGCGAGTTCAAACAGGGCTCGCATGGCGCTTGCACGACCCCGTGCCGCACCCTCCGCATACGGGCCGAACGGTTCGACCCCCATGAACACGCAGTCGAGCGCGGGATGATCTGCGAAAGCGCTGGTGATGCGCTGCACTGCGTCGACCGCGAGCAGATCGTCGTCGTCGAGCAGCAGCACGATCTCGCCGCGCGCTGCGGCAAGGCCTGCATTCTTGGCTGCCGGCACGCCACGCGCCGCTTCGTGCCTGACCAGGTTGAACGAAACCCCCGTGTGCTCCTCGAGTTCCGTCTTCGACACCGGGGGTTTGGAGCCGTCGTCCACGATCACGACCTCGTAGTTCCGGGCGCTCTGCCCTGCGATGCTCAGCAGGGCCTCGGCCAGCAATTCGGGGCGGTTGTGGGTCGGGATGACGATGGATATCAACATGCCGGGAGCAGACCGGTCATGTGCAGGCGGGGTCGTCATGCACCGACAACCGTCGCGCGGCCCGATCTGCCTGTCATTCTCGCTCGCTGCCTCACGTGTGGGGCGTCATCCGCCAATGCCTCGCCAATTAGTTGTCGAGGTTGGCACTGAAGCCCTCCTCGTGTCGGCATTCCCGCCAGGCGACAACGTGGCCGAAGTTGTTGTTTCAGCTGCGCGCCAGCCCGATCGGCGGTACGCGCCAGCCGGCGCCCGAGGCTGGGCCGCAATGGCGCACGACTGCCGGTCGGCGCTACCTGTTGAACGCGACACGCAAAGGCTCAACCCGCGTCGAACGCCGACCGTACCGCCGCGCAGCCGCGCTGACCGCCGAGGCCACGGCTCCGTCCTTCAGGATCCGGAACTCCATGACGAGCTTGTTCGACACCTGCCCGCCGTGCTCGCGCAGCGACCGGATGATGCGGTCGATTTCCGGGTCCGGGCCATCGATGACCTGCGTGACGCGCTCGCGCGCGATGCCCAGTCTGCGTAGATGACAGGCCGCCTGGCGCATCTTCGGCTCGATGGTGGCGCACACGACTTCGGCCAGGTACTCGACGCGCTCCGTCAGGTCGGGCTAGCGCCGGGCGGGCAAGGCGTCGGCGCGCAGCCCTCGACCTGCAGATTGAAGCGCACGGCGCCTTCCGCAGCCTGTTCGGCACCGAAGCGCGACGCGTCGGCATAGCGGCGCATAAAGGGCATGGAGAACGGCTCGGGCGAGCGTCGCCTCGGCGAACAGGCCGTCGCGCCGGCGGCACCGGCGCTCCATCACGGCGGCGAAGCGGCTTGCGCGGTCGACTTGCAGAACCCTGCCCCGCGCGCGTACTGGCCGGTGCCTCCCGCCGTGGAGCAAGTCACCTCGGGCGTCAGTGACGGCGTCGCCCCGCTAGAAATACAAAATTGACGACAAATAGTCATGACTGATACACTTAAACCGACATATGATGGCCCGGGGCCTTCTCTGTTCAAACAAAGACGACACGGGTAGATCGGAGCTCGTTCGTGGTTTCATCAACACAAAGCGACGGCGGACCAAACCAACGCAAGCAAAACCGACAAAACGACCTCCGCGACACGTCCAACCAAATGGTGCCGGCAGTCGATGACTCCCTGCTGCTGTACGCAGAGCTGACCCCTGCGGAGATTCGATCGATCCAGCGCCGACTGCGTGCGGGCCGTCTCAAACGCATCGTCCCGGGCGTCGTTACCGGCCTGGCCGAGGAAACCTGGCCCTCCTTGGTTGCTCGAGAACGCATACGGATCCTGGCAGCGCTCTACCCCAAGGCGGTCGTGGGGCCGCGCAGCGCCTTCCATGGCGGCGTGCCGAGCGAGGGCGTCATGTACCTGACGTACTCCTACACGAAGAAGGTGGAACTGCCCGGCATGACCGTCCAATTGCTGGCTGGGCACGGCCCTGCTCGAGGCGACGCGCCCATGATGGGACGGGAGCTTTACTTCCCCTCGGCCCCTCGTGTCTTGCTGGAGAACCTCACCGTTTCGCGCCCTACGGTCAGGAAGTCGGTCGGCAAAGCGGAGGTCGAACGCCGACTGATCGAGACCTGCGAGGCGCGCGGCGAGGAAGCGCTCAACGCCCTCAGGGAGCAGGCGCGCGCGCTCGCTCCGACGCTCGGCCTCGAACGCGAATGCGGCATCCTGGACGCACTCATCGGCGGCGTCCTCGGCACGAAGAAGACGGAGATGTCCACGCCGGCCGGCAAGGGGCTGGCGGCCAACGTCCCTTACGACGCAAATCGCCTCGCGCTCTTTGAAGCCCTTTCCGCGGAGTTGCGCTCCGTGCCTCTGAAGCAGCCTGCCGCGCCCGTCAAGAGCGAACGGGCGCGCGCCCATTTCGCATTCCTCGAGTCGTACTTCAGCAATTTCATCGAGGGCACCGAGTTCGATGTCGGCGACGCGCGCGCCTTCGTTCTCGAAGGCAAGCCCGTCACCGAGCGCCCCAAGGACTCACACGACATCATCGGCGTGTTTCGTCAGGCTCTGAATCCAGGATGGGCGAACCAGACCCTCGGTTCCGGCGAGCCGGTACTGAATCAGTTGCGCGAGCGCCATGCGGATCAGATGAAAGCGAGGCCGGAGGCCGGCCCGGGCGAGTTCAAGACGCAAGCAAACAGGGCCGGCAACACCGAGTTCGTGTCGCCGCGCCTGGTTCGCGGCACTCTTGTCGAGGGCTCCAGGCTGCTGCCGACCGTCCCGCCCGGAAGCGCGCGAGCCTTGCTGGCCATGTTCCTCGTCTCCGAGGTTCATCCCTTCACGGACGGCAACGGACGGCTGGCGCGTCTGGTCATGAACGCGGAGCTGTCGGTTGTCGGCGGCTGTCGAATCATCGTGCCGACGCTCTTTCGCGACGAGTACCTGGACTGCCTGCGGGCCCTGACTCGCGAGCGCATCGCGAAGCCGTATCTCGACGCCATGCAGCGGATTCACGAGTGGACCGCGGCGTTCGACTACGAGGACCTGGACAAGGTCATCGCGGACATGAAGGCGTGCAACGCGTTCGAGAAGTCACGTACGCAGCACAGGCTGCTCAACCCGCGTCGAACGCCGACCGTACCGCCGCGCTGAGCGCCGAGGCCACGATTTCGTCCGTCAGGATCGGGAACTCCTTGACGAGCTTGTTGGATACCTGCCCGCCGTGCTCGCGCACCGATCGGATGATGCGGTCGATCTCCGGGTCCGGGCCCTCGATGACCTGCTTGACGCGTTCACGTGCGATGCGCAGGCGGCGCAGATGGCCGGCCTCCTGGCGCATCTCGTGCTCGATGGTGACGCGCACGACTTCGGCCAGGTACTCGACGTGTTCGGTCAGGTCGGGGTAGCGCCAGGCTGGCAAGGCGTCGGCGTAGCCCTCGAATTGCAGATTGAAGCGCACGCCGTCGTCGGCGACTTGCTCGGCGCCGAAGCGCCACGCGTCGGCATAGCGGCGCATGAAGGGCTTGGAGAACAGTTCGAGTGTCCGGTCGTAGCCGCGGCGGCCGGCCGCGGAACCGGCGATGGTGGCCGACACCGGCACGATGATGGGCGCGGGCGCCGCGCCGTCGCGCCTCAGCACGTCGTTGACCAGAAAGCGCGAGATGCGCCCGTTGCCGTCGGACATCGGGTGGATGTAGACAAAGCCGAACGACAGCACGGCGGCACGCACCAGGGGCGAAGCGCCCACCGTGCGCAAGGCGCAATCGCGCAGCCCCTGAAGCAGCTGAGGCACGTCGTTCCAATGCGGCGCGATGTAATGGACCACCTCGGTGAACCCAGCCGCTTCACCCACGAACACCGGCGAGCGGCGCAGGCCGTAGCGCGTCGCCCTTGGCCCCAGGATGTGCGCCTGCAGTTCGCCGAGCGCGGCCTCGGCGAGCGGATCGTCGTGCCGGCCACACCAGCGCTCCATCACGGCAGCGAAGCGGCGCACGCGGTCGTCCTGCCGCTCCTCGCGCTCGATCGCGAAGCTGGCGCGGCTTTCCTTGACGGTCAGCCAGACGGCGCTGCGCAGCAGCACGTCGGTGCCGAACTCCGTCTCCAGCGCCGCGAGGTTGCGCGCGCAGTCGTACTGCGCGGCCTGCTGCACGCGTGCCGTGCGCAGCACGAGCGGGCAGTACGCGCGTGTGCCGGGAAGGTTGTCGCGCACGCGCCAGCGCGCGTTGTTGGTCGGCCGAGCGGCCGTCAGGTAGGCGGCGGCGTCGAGCGCGGCCACGTAGTTGCCCGCCGTCACACCGGGAAACGCCAACCGGCGGCCGCTCAGGTACTCGTAGAGGAACCCTGCCCTGCGCGCATACCGGCCCGTGGGCTCGCTCGAGATCCATGCCTCGAGTTCGGCCGCAGGAGCCGCCTCGAACAGCCGCGCGAGAAACTCCAGATGGACGCCCTCGTGCTTGAGGGCGAAGGCCAGATGGGCCGCCAGGGTTTCGGCCGGCCTGGCCACAGGCAGGTATCGCTCGTGGACAAGGCCATCTTCGCGCAGCGTGGTGCGCGACTTGCCGATCGCGCTGTCCGTGCGAAAGGCCTGTACCGGCACGACGCCGTAGCGTTGCGCCAGCCAGCGATAGCCGATCCAATCCGTCATGTCGATCAGCCGTGCAAGCCGTCGGATTGATTAGACGACGCCGATTTTGATTACTTCTTTCGGCATCGTCAATTTTTCGATTACGCCGCGAAGCGCGTCGAGACGCCAGGCGCCTACGCACCCGGCGCCATGCGCCAGCGCCCCGCCAGGTAGCTGTCGAGGTTGGCCCTGAAGCCCTCGCCGTGGCGGTACTCCCACCAGCCGACGAGCTGGCCGACGTTGTTGCACAGACTGCGCGCCAGCACGATCGGCGGCACGTACCAGCCGGCGCCGGGGGCGGCGGTGCGCTCGCGGGCGCCGGCCAGCGCGGGGCGCACGAGGTTCAGGTACAGGTAGCCCAGCATGGCAGATGTCAGCAGCAGCAGCCACGGGTACAGCGGCGCCAGCGCCAGCGGCAGCAGCCACAGCGCGTGGTTGCGCAGGTGGTAGCGCACGGTGCGCAGGTCGGCGGCGCCGATGCGTCCGGTGCCGCGCCCGTACAGGTAGTACTGCTTGCACAGCTTGCGCATATTGGGTCGCGGGCGCCAGGAGACGACGGCGTCTTCGGCCAGCGCGACGCGGCAGCCCAGCGCCTTGGCGCGCCGGGCGAACAGCGTGTCCTCGGCCGTGTAGAGCCACTCGGGGTAGCCGCCCGCCTCGGCCCAGACCGACTTGCGGAACGCCGAGTTGCGACCGTGGAAGCTGCGCTCGGCCTCGCTCGGCGAGTTCACCGAAGTCGACAGCACGCCGGCGAACTGCTCGAAGCGGTTGGCACCGACGATGCGGCGTTCGCCGGTGACGGCGCCGTATCCCGCGTCGGCCTCGAGCGGCCGCACGAGATGCTCGAGCCAGTCGGGCTCGGGCCTGCAGCCGCCGTCGGTGACGGCGATCAGGTCCGACTTCGCGTGGGCGATCGCGATGTTGCGCCCGCGCGCGATGTTCACGCCCGGTGCCACGACGACGACCACCACGCCCGGGTGCGCGCGCTCGTACTCGCGCAGGATGTCCTGCGTGCCGTCGCTCGAGCCGCCGTCGACGACGACGATCTCGTCGGGACGGCGCGTCTGCCCGAGGAAGCCGTCGAGCAGTGCGCGCAGGCCGGCGCGCTCGTTGAGCACCGTCGAGATGACGGCGACGCTGTGGTGGGTCATCGCATCGGCCTCGCTTGGTTCACCCGGTTGCTCTGGCCGGCCCGGACTCAGGCGCCGACGTCGCCATAGTCGCCGTCCAGGCCGCTGCGAAACCACGCATCGAGCGTTGCCGGCGCGAGCGGCGGCGCGGCATGGATCCAGTAGCGGTTGCCGTTGGAGGGCACCGCCTCGTAGCCCAGTTCGTGCCAGCAGCGCGCCAGCCGCGGCGAAGTGACTTCGAGGCTGGCCCAGGCGTGGCCCAGCGCGCGCCAATGTGCGAGCAGCGCGTGCAGCATGGCCGGCAGCGCGGCGCCGTCTTCGTCCGCCCACAGCAGATCGCGCAGCACGGCACTGCTCACGTGCGCGTCGTAGCGCTCGGTCGTCCACACCGCGAGCGCGCGCAGCGTGCCGGCCGCGTCGCGCAGGGCGGCCAGCCGCAGCGGCGCCGTCGGCTGCTCGAACAGCCGCCAGTTCAGGTAGCGGCTGCCGCGTTCGAGGCAGGAGCGCTCGGTGGCGCGGGCGCGCAGCCACAGGCGCTCGACCTCGTCGTCGCAATGCGTGAGCTCTTCGAGCCGCAGCCGGCCGGTGGCCAGTGCGCTGCGCTCGCGCCGCACGAGCAGCAGATCGAGCGGCGCGCCGAGCACGCGCCCGAGCGCGCCGCCGAAGCGGCGCTGCAGCGAGCCGACGAAGCTCGCGCGCGCCCGGTGGAAGCCGCTGTCGCTGCCGCCGATGGCCGCGAAGCCGAGCCGCGCATAGGACTTCTGCGTCACGACGCCGGCACTCGTGCTGCCGCTGATGCGGGCAAAGGCACGGCTGGCGTCGATGAGCGCGGTGCCCAGCCCCTGCCCGCGCCGGCGCGGATCGACCGCCGTGTGCGCGGCAAAGGCGGCCACCGCCGATGCGCCCTCGAGCCACCAGGGCTGCGCGAACATCGCGCGGAACGCCACCAGTTCGCCGTCGCTCCGCAGCCCGACGCCGATGCCCGGCAGCCGGTGCTGCCAGGGATTGGCGAGCACGCGCGCGTCGAACCAGGCACGCAGCACCGCCTGGCCGCGCTCGAACTCCTCGAAGCTGCGCTCGGCCAGCGCCACGCACTCGGTGATGTCGGCCGGCTGCAGCACGACCTGCTGCAAGTCGGCGGCCACCGGCGCCGCGGCCGGCATGCCCCGGACGGCGCTCACCGGACCACCCGCGCTTCGCCCTGCGTCGCGGGCACCCGGGAGCGGCCCGGCCGGCTCATGCGCGGCCCGCCTCGCCGCGCAGCTTCGCGTGTTCGGGCGCTGCGAGCACGGCAGCGAGTACGGCACCGAGCGCTGCGACGCCGCTCCAGCGCATCAGCTTGCCCAGACGCCGCACGCGCCGCAGGCGCTGCAGGTAGAACGGCAGCCGCTCGCGCCAGCCGCCGAGCAGCCAGTCGCGATCGGCGCGCTCGATCACGGCGCACAGCTCGGCCGTCGACAGGAAGCGCAGCTCGGGCCAGCGCTGCAGGGCGCCCGCGAGCAGCGCGTCGAGCTCGCGCCATGCGTGCGCGCTGCGTTCCTCGCCCTGCAGGAAGTTGTCGCGGTGGTTTTCGAGCACGCTGGGCCGGCCCTGCGCGCGGTCTTCGGCGAGCGTGGCCAGCGCGCGCGCGGCGTCGCGCCCCTTCTTCGGCTCGAAGTAGCCTGTACGCACGAGGCGGCGCAGGCCGCCGACGCGCTGGCCGTTGAACCAGGCGCCTTCGGCGCCGCCCGCCTCGCCCTGCGCGCCGCGCGTCGTGCAGCGCCAGCCCGGCGTCACCAGCCAGGCGACGCCGTGGCGCGCCCATTCGCGCTCGACCGCCTCGCTCCACACGAAGGTGGGCGGCACGGCGATGCGCGGCGTCTCGCCCAGCAGCTCGCGGTAGGTTGCCACCTCGTCGGCCACCGCAGCGGCCACTTCGGCATCCGGGTGCGGCCGCGCCGGCAGCGTGGCGGCGTTCACCCAGCGGCTTTGCAGTGCCGAGGGCAACGCTTCGGTCAGCGCCGGCTGCGGCGCGCGGCACCAGGCCTGCACGGCAGGGTCGGCACTCGCCATCAGCGCCGCGGGCCAGTAATGCTCGAGGCCGTGCAGTTGCCAGGCGAGCAGGCCCTCGGCGCGGCCCCGGCGCAATGCCTCGAGCACCGGGCGCAGCACGGCAGCGTCCAGCCGCAGGCGGGCATAGCGGCCGGTGGCAGCGATCGCCGGGCCATCGGGCACCGCGAGCACGAGCGCAAGGCTCGCCACCGCGGGGTGGCCGCCGGCGTCGCGGTGCCGCGCCAGCACTTCGCACAGGCGCTCGAGCCCCTGCGCCTGGACGAGCGGGCCGGCGCCCCAGTCGTCGCTCTCGAACACGAGCACCGGCACCCGGAACACCGGCTCGCGCCACAGGCGCCGCAACACCGGAGCAAAGGCGAGCGCCACCGATGCGCAGGCCAGCACCCAGGCCAGCAGCGCCGCGAATACCCATTCGAGCATGGCGCGGCGGCGCGATTCCTAGCCGGGCCGCTGCGACAGCGCGCGAACCGGCTGCGCTGTTGCCGCCGGCTGCGCCGAGGCCGCCGGCTGCGCCGCGCCCGGAGCACCGGCACCCTGATCCTGCAGCGCCCTGCGCGCCAGGTCGTAGGTGACGACGACGAGCGCGATCAGGTGGTACAGGTAGTCGAAGTAGCCCAGGCCGAGGAAGGCACCACCGACCATGTACGCGGTGAGGCTGACCTGCAGCATCGCCGCCAGGTTGCCGGCCCAGCGCACCGACTCGTTCTTCTTGGCCAGCCGGATCACCGTGCCGCATCTCCACCAGGTCATCGCCAGCAGCGCGAGGAAGATCGCCAGGCCGATGAAGCCATGGTGGCCCAGCATCTGGAAGTAGATGCTGTGCGAGTCGTGCACGTCGTGCGGCACCGGCGCGTAGCTCTGGAACGAGGGCGCCTGGAAGGACTCGAAGCCGCCGCCGAAGACGCGGTCGCGCGCCATGTTCCAGGCCATCCACCAGGCGTTGATGCGGCCCAGCGCCGAGGCGTCGCTGTCGTAGGTCTCGATCGTGCCCATGCGCTCGTACCACGATGCCGGCATCAGGCTGGCGACGACGGCGACGAGGGCGGCGATCAGGATGCCGCTCCACACCTTGTTGCGGCTCTTGAGCCAGAAGAGCAGGCCGGTGGCGGCCAGCGCGACGAGCGCGCCGCGCGACTGGCTGCCGATGGCCGAGATGGCGGTGAGCGCCATGCCCGCCAGCAGGCCGAGCCGTATCCACTTGTTCTTCGCCTCGAGCTGCAGATAGCGCATCAGCGGAATCGTCATCGTCATCGCCAGCGCGAGTTCGTTGTTGCCGCCGATGAAGGTGCCCGCCGGACCCTGCACCCGGTACACGCCGCCGTGCATGATCGTGAAGATACCGCCCTTGATGCCGTAGTAGCCGAGCGAGAGCACCACCACCCAGACGAAGGCGCGCACCTTCTCGCGCGAGGTGAGCACCAGCAGCGTCATCACGGTGAGGATCTGGATCTTCAACACCTTGACGTACTGCGTGACGGCCAGCTCCTGGTACAGCGCCTGTGTCGTCGTCAGGCCCATCCAGGCCACGAAGACCACGAGCAGCGTCATCTCGCGGCTCCAGACCAGGCGCTTGGCCTCCTTGGACATCAGCATGCCGACCAGGGTGGCGATGGCGACGATCTGCACCACCGGCATTTCGAGCATGAAGCCGTAGCACAGCCGGTGCGGGTTCATGTAGCCCAGCCAGGCGAGCAGCAGCACGCCCCAGAACGGACGCTTGAGCACGAACGGCAGCGAGCCGAAGACGATGCAGGCGAGGGCGAGGTCACGCATGGTCGGACAGGGCGGGTTCGGGTGCGCCCGCGTGGGCGACTGGGCTCGCGTGGTTCACGCGGCTCACGACATAGCGGTACTTGCCCGAGCGCTCGGGGGCGATCTCGGCCACGCGCTCGACGCGCACGCGCACCGGCTGGCCCAGACGCGCCCCGAGCTGGGCGACGACGCGTGCCTCGGCCGCGGCGTCGAATGCGGCTTCGGCGACGACGAGCACGCGCAGCTCCTCGCGGCTTTCCTGCACGATCTTGAACTGGCGGATCTCGGGCAGGTCGCGCAGCACGTAGACGAGCGCCAGGCCGTGCATCACGGTGCCGTCGGCGGCGACGACGAAGTCGGTCGTGCGGCCCTGGATCTCGTTCAGCACGGGCAGGCCGCGCCCGCAGGCGCAGGGCTCGTCGCCGAGCACGGCGACGTCGCCGGTGCGGTAGCGCACGAAGGGGAAGTCGCGCGTGGCCAGGTGGGTGACGACGATCTCGCCGGCCTCGCCCGGGCCGAGCACGCGGCCGGCGGCGTCGACGATCTCGACGATCACGTCCTCGGCCGTCAGGTGCATGCCTCCGGCCGGGCATTCATGGGCGATGAAGCCGGCGTCGCGCCCGCCGTAGCCGTTGGCGACGCGGCAGCCGAACACGCGCGCGATGGCGGCGCGCTGCTCGTCGTACAGCCGCTCGCTGGTGACGAAGGCCACCGCGATAGCGAGGTCGTCCATGCGCTGGCCGCGCGCCTCGGCGTGGCGCGCGATGTGGCCGAGCGCGCTCGGATAGCCGAACAGCATCTTCGGGCGCCGCCGGCGGATCGCCGCCACGAAGCCGTCGAGCTTGCGCTCGCTCATCTCGAAGGCCGGCAGCAGCTCGGTGCGCAGCAGCCGGTCGCGCAGCGCGCGCACGCGGTCCTGCGCGCCGAGCTCGATCGGCGAGCCCCAGACGACGATCTCGGGGTCGCCGATGTCGACGCCCCACCAGCGCGTGGCGCGCCACTTGGCGGCGACGTCGTGGCTGACGCGCTCGCGGCCGATGTAGAACACGAGCGGCTCGCCCGAGCTGCCGCCGGTGTTGAAGCGCGCGAGGTGGCGCGCGCGCTCGTGCTTCAGTTGCTCGGTGTGTGCGCGCACGAGCGGCTTGTCGAGCAGAGGCAGGCGCTGCAGATCGGCCAGGCTCGCGATGCCGGCCGGCTCGAAGCCGAGCCGGGCGAAGAGCTCGCGGTAGTAGGGCACGTGGCGGCCGGCGTCGGCGAGCAGCGCACGCAGGCGTTCGAGCTGCAGCGCGGCGAGCTGCTCACGCGTCCACCACTGCGTGCGCTCGAGCCTGCGGCGCACGGCCAGCGTGTCGTGGCCCTTGAGCCGTTCGTGCATCGGGAACAGCAGGCCGGAGCTGAAGCGGGTGTAGGCGCCGGGCATCGTCGTACCTCAGGGGCAGGCGGCCTGGCCGTGCGCCTTGCAGGCCGGCGCACGCTCGTGCAGCGCGCGCAGCTCGGCCACCAGCTCGGCCACGCGCCGCTCCCAGCCGTTGGCCTCGGCCCAGCGGCGGATCGCGGCCGCATCCCAGCGCCGCGCGAGCGCATCGCCGATCGCCTGCTGCAGCGCCGAGGCGTCGCCGAAGGGCACGACGATGCCGAGCTCGGGCCGGCACACGACCTCGGCGTTGCCGCCGACGGCCGTGGTCACCACCGGCAGCCCGCAGGCCATGGCCTCGAGAAAGACATTGGCCCAGCCCTCGTTGCGCGTGGCGAGCACGAAGACATCGGCCGCACTCAGCGGGCCGCCCAGCTGATCGGGCGCCAGCGGGCCCAGGAAGCGCACCGCGTCTTCGAGCCCTGCCGCCTGCACCTGGCGGCGCAGCGCTTCGCTCAGGTCGCCTTCCGGGCTCGGGCCGCCGACCACCAGGTACACGAGGCCCGGATGGCGCGCGCGCAGCGCCGGCAGCAGCTCGATCACGCGGTGGAAGCCCTTGCGCTCGACGAGGCCGCCCACGCTCACCAGCACAGGCACGTCGGCCGCCAGGCCGAGCGCGGCGCGCGCTTGCGAGCGCGGCAGCGGCTGAAAGCGATGCAAGTCGACGCCGTTGCCGACCACGCGCACCTTGTCGGGCGCGATGCCGAGGCCCAACGCCACCTGCCGCAATGACTCGGACACCGCGAACACCCGCGTCGCGCGGTCGAGCGCCCGTTGCAAGCTGCGGCGCAGCACCGGGTCTTGCGCCTGCCGCGGCTCGGTGCCGCGCAGCGTGATCGTCACCGGGACTCCGAGCCAGCGCCCGAGCAGCGTGGCCGCATGGCCGTCCGGGAAGCCGAAATGCGCATCGATGAGATCCAGGCGCCGGGCGCGCCTGAGCCGCCACAGCGCGGGCAGCGCGCCCAGCGCCATCAGCCAGCCGTCCAGACTCTTGAACAGGCCGGGCACGGAAAGAAAGCGCGGATACCAGACGTCGAACCCGCGCTGCGTCTCGTGGCGCGGCGCGCCCGGACGGAAGCCGGGCCGCAGGCGCCGCAGCAGGCCCTGCAGCGGAAACCAGGGCGTCGGCGCCACCACCGCCAGCGGCAACTGCGCGCCGACGCGGAACATGCGCTCGCGCACGAACAGCCCCGCCATCGGCTGGCGCTCGCTCGGGAACAGGCTGCTCAGCACGACGACGTGCGGGTCGGTCACGTTGCCCCCTTGGCGCTGCGCGCCGGCCCCCCGAGGGGGAATGAGCGCCTTCGGAACGGCCGTGCGGCGCTCACGCCGCCACCTCTTGCAGCGGTCGCGCCAGCCGCTCGTACACCGGCACGTAATGCGCCACCGAGCGCGTCCAGTTGCGCTCCTGCTCGACGAAGCGCCGCCCCGCCGCGCGCAGCTGCGGCCACTGCGCGCGGCGCGCCAGCAGCTGGTCGACGGCATCGGCCAGCGCACGCGCGCGGCCGGCCTCGAACAGCCAGCCGGTCTCGCCGTGGCGGATGAGCTCCCGGTGCCCGCCAACGTCGCTGGCCACCAGCAGCCGGCCCTGCGCCATCGCCTCCAGCGGCTTGAGCGGCGTCACCAGTTCGGTCAGGCGCATGCTGTGGCGCGGGTAGGCGAGCACGTCGACGAGATCGTAGTAGCGCTGCACTTCGGCGTGCGGCACGCGGCCGGTGAAGACGACCTTGTCGGCCAGGCCGAGCGCGGCCGCCTGCGCCTCGAGCGCGCCCTCCTGCGGGCCGCCGCCCACGAGCAGCACGCGCACTTCGGGGCGCCGCGCCAGCAGCATGGGCAGCGCCGCGAGCAGCAGATCGAGGCCCTCGTAGGCGTAGAAGCTGCCGATGAAGCCGACCACGGTGGCGCCGGCCAGGCCGAGAGCGGCCTTCAGTGCCTCGTCGGCAACGCCGCCGGGCGCGAAGGACTCGATGTCGACCGCGTTCGGGATCACCGTCACCTTGTCGGCGGCGATGCCGCGCGCCACGATGTCGCCGCGCAGCCCTTCGCAGATCGTGAACACGTGGCTCGCCTGGCCGAGCGCGTGCGTCTCGAGCCGGCGCGTGAGGCGGTAGCGCAGGCTGCCCTCGGCGGTGGTGCCGTGGTCGACGGCGGCGTCTTCCCAGAACGCGCGCACCTCGTAGACCACCGGGATGCCCAGGCGGCGGCCGACGCGCAGCGCCGGAATGGCGTCGAGCACCGGCGAATGCGCGTGCAGCAGCTGCGGGCGCAGCGCCGCGGCCACTTCCTGCAGCCGGCGCTCGAGCTGGCGCATCAGCAGCATCTCGCCGAGCCCGGGCAGGCTGGCCGCCGACTCCGCCGGCGGCGTGCGGTGGAAGTGCCAGCCGTCCACCGTCTCCTCGAGCGCGCGCGTCGCGGTGTGCTTGGGGCTCGTGAGGTGGAAGGTCTGCCAGCCCAGCCGCCGCTGCTCGCGCAGGATGGCGAGCGTGCGGAAGGTGTAGCCGCTGTGCAGCGGGATCGAGTGGTCTAGGATGTGCAGGACGGAGAGGCTCATGCCAGTGCTTCGACCTCGGCGCGCGCCGGCGTGCCGCCGGCCACAGCGCCGTCGACCACGTTGCGCAGGAAGGCCTCGAACATCAGCAGCGTCCACAGCGGCGCGCTGTAGTCGCTCGCGCCCGACTGGTGCGCCTGCACCAGGTGCTCGAGATAGGGGCGGTTGAACCAGCCGGTGTCGGCCAGGCGCTCGCCGAGTACGGCGTCGCGCACGCGCTGCGCCAGCGGCCCGCGGAACCAGCGCGCCAGCGGCACCGAGAAGCCCATCTTCGGGCGGTACAGCACGTCGGCGGGCAGCAGCGGCTCCATCGCCTTCTTGAGCAGGTATTTGCCTTCCTGGCCGCGCACCTTCATCGACGCGGGCAGCGTGGCCAGCCACTCGACGAGCTTGTGGTCCATCAGCGGCTCGCGCACCTCGAGGCTGTGCGCCATGCTGGCGCGGTCGACCTTGGTGTTGATGTCGCCCACGAGATAGGTCTTGAGGTCGAGGTACTGCACGAGCGAGAGCGCGTCGTCGGTGCCCGCGCGCGCGGCGTGGCGCTCGAACACCTGGCGCGCGTCGTAGCCGCCGAGCTCGCGCCGGAGCGTCTCGCTGAACAGCCGGCGGCGCATCGGCGCGCGCAGGATCGACACCGAGTGGAAGTAGGCCTCGACCGCGTTGCGCGCCATGCCCTCGAAGGTGGTCTTGGCACGGAACACGCGCGGTGCCCAGTCGGCCTTGGGGTAGGCGCGCCCGAGCAGGCCGAACAGCGGCCGGCGCAGCGCCAGCGGCAGCGCCGAGCGCATGCGCTCTTCCATCAGGTGCAGGCGGTAGCGGCGGTAGCCGCCGAAGGCCTCGTCGCCGCCGTCGCCCGACAGCGCCACCGTGACATGCCTGCGCGCGAGCTGGCACACGCGGTAGGTGGGGATGGCCGAGCTGTCGGCGTAGGGCTCGTCGTACAGGCGCGCCAGCGTGTCGACGAGCCCGAAATCGTCGGACTGCACCGTCTCGACATGGTGGTTGGTGCGGTAGCGCTCGGCCACCATCTGCGCAAAGGCGCTCTCGTTGAACTGCGGGTCGTCGAAGGCGATCGAGCAGGTGTTCACCGGATCGGCCGAGAGGCCGGCCATCGTCGCCACGACGGCGCTGGAGTCGACGCCGCCGGACAGGAAGGCGCCCAGCGGCACCTCGGAGATCATGCGCAGGCGCACCGATTCGCGCAGCCGCTCGTGCAGCTCGGCGCTGGCCTCGGCCACCGTGTTGGGGTTGCCGAGCGTGAAGCGTACGTCCCAGTATTCCCTGGGCTCGGCGAGCGGCTGGCCGCGGCGCAGCGTGAGCGTGTGCGCGGGCGGCAGCTTGCGCGCCTGGCGGAAGACCGTGCGCGGCTCGGCCACGTAGCCGAGCGCGAAGTACTCCTCGAGCGCCAGCGGGTCCAGCTCGCGCCGCAGGCCGCCGTGGGCGAGCAGCGACTTCAGCTCGCTGCCGAAGAGCAGCGTGCCGTCGTCGAGCAGCGCGTAGTGCAGCGGCTTGACGCCCAGGCGGTCGCGCGCCATGAACAGGGTCTGGCGCCTGCGGTCCCACAGCACGAAGGCGAACATGCCGCGCAGGCGCTCGACGCAGCGCTCGCCCCATTGCTCCCAGCCGTGCACGATGCACTCGGTGTCGCTGCGGGTGCGGAAGCGGTGGCCGGCCGCCTGCAGCTCGGGCATCAGCTCCTGATAGTTGTAGATCTCGCCGTTGAAGACGATGGCGACCGTGCCGTCCTCGTTGAACAGCGGCTGCTGGCCGGTGGCGATGTCGATGATCGACAGGCGCCGGTGGCCCAGGCCGAGCCCGGGTTCGATGTGCAGGCTGCCGTCGTCGGGGCCGCGGTGGCGCTGCGAATCGTTCATGCGCGCGAGCACCGCGCGGTCGATCGGGCGCTGGCCGCGCAGGTCGAAGATGCCGGTGATGCCGCACATGGGAGCTATTGCAGGTTGGAGCGCGCGCGCATCGTCAATGCCTCGCGGCGGCGAGCGGCCGATCCGGCACCGCCGTCCCGCAGGCGCGCTCGACGATCCAGGATTCCTGCAGCGCCGCCATGCGGCCGAGCAGTTGCCGCACGCGGCTGCGCTCGGCCTTGTCGGTGACCAGATCGCGCATGCCGAAGTCGACCACGCGGTCGCGGCGTTCGTAGACCGCGTCGAGCAGGTCGGAGTACATCGCGGCGGCCTCGGGGTCGCGGAAGCCGTTCGCGCCGTAGTACCAGCCGGCCATCATGAACTGCCGCCGCCGGGCGCGCTGCGGATCCTCGAAGGCCAGGCCCTGGTAGCCCGGCAGGTCGTCGAGTCCGAACAGCTGGGCCAGCTCGACCGGCAGGTCGACATGCGAAGAAGGCAGCAGCGGATCGACCGCCGCGAAGTCCGCCTTCGGCGCGTACAGCAGCAGCGGCACGTGCAGCGAGTACCAGTCGATCATGCCGACCTTGACACGCTCGTCCTCGTTCAGCGTGCGCACGCCGTGGTCGCCGGTGATCACGATCACGGTGTCTTCGAGCGTGCCGCCGGCGCGCAGCACTTCGATGAGCTGGCCGAGCCAGTCCAACTGCCGCTCGGCAAGCCGCTTGCCGCGCTCCTTGACCGTCGCGCCCAGCGAAGGCGGCCACGGGCCGTGGCCCGACTGCGGCAGGAACGCCGCCGCAAAGCGCTGCCTGGATGCCGTCCAGGCCTTGACGTCGGCGCGCATGCGCTCGAAGGCGCGGTCGTCGGCGATTTCCGTACCCGGGAGCGTTTCACCGTAGACCACGCGCTCGAAGCCGGTCGCCTCGAACACCGTCTTGTCCGCCGGCACCTGGCTGCGGAAGGGCGCGTACAGCGCCGTCGCGTAGCCCTGCTCGCGCAGCGAGGCGATCGGCCCGGCCAGGTGCCGGCCTTGGCGCGGGACGTCGATGAGGCAGGTGCCGTAGATCGCGCGCGGGGGATAGAGGCCGGTGAGGATCGACAGGTTCGACTCGGCCGACGCCGGAAAGCTCGAGAAGTGGTTCGCCGCCCGGTACAGGTGGCCGCGCAGCGCATCCAGAGCCGGATGGGCCGGCACGCCCTGGCGGACGTCGAGAAACTCGATCGAGCCGGTCTCGAGGATGAACAGCAGCAGGTTCGAGCCGCGCTGCACACCGTAGTTCGGGCCGCGGAACTCGTGCTGCCCGACGTTGGACAGCGCCGCGAACTCGGGGCCGAGCGCGGCCGCCGGCATCGGCTGCGGCGGCGGCGCACCGTCGAGCGACAGCAGCGCGCGCAAGGCGTTGGCGACGAAGCTGTCCGAGATCGGTGCGGCGTGCAGCCTGGACGTGTAGCCGGCCGCGGCCAGCGCTAGGCAGACCGCCACCGCGCCGTAGCCGGCCGCAGCGCCGGCACGCAAGCGCCTGCCGGCGTGGCGCCAGCGCCAGCCCAGTGCGAGGATCGCCGCCGAGGCCAGCAGCAGCGCGCCCAGCTTGGCGATGCCGCGCAGCGTCAGGTACTCGCCGATGAACTCGGGGTTCGTGAGGCCGAAGGACACCGCATTGACCAGCCCTTGCCAGGACAGGAAGCTGCCGACCTGGCCCCAGCTTTGCAGGTTGACGTAGAGCAGGATCTGCAGCGCGACGATGGCCGTGGCGACGATGGCGGTGGCGCGCGACGCGCGCAGCCAGCGGTAGCAGGCCGCGGTGGCCAGCGGCACGGCGACGCCGAACAGCAGCAGGTCGCCGCGGTAAAGGAACAGCACGTCGCGCAGCGAAGGCGCGTGGTCGATGCCCGAGGCGGTGAGCAGGCCGACGAAGTACTTGGCCTGCACGCGCTCGTGGATCGACCAGGCGACGAAAGCCAGCACCGGCCACCAGGCGTGCAGGAAGAAGCCGCCGCGCGCCCAGCCGCGTTGCCGGGCGTTGCGCGCAGGCACCGTTCGAGTCGGGCCCATCAACGCCCCGCGCCCGCCGGCGCCTGCGCGTGGAGCTGGGTGTATCGCTCGACCATGGCCTCCATGCTCAACCTCGTCTCGGCATCGTCGCGCCCGGCCCGACCCATCGCCGCCTCGAGCATGGTATTGGAGAATGCCTCGGCACGCGGCGGCGGCCATGAGCAACTCGGCGCACGCATGACATCTGCCACGGGCGCACGGGCGAGGCGGCGGCTTCAGGCCAGGAACGGGTTTTCGACCGTCAGCGTTTCGATCTGCTGCCCGTGTTGCAGGTCTTCGGTGAGGAGGCGTCGGCAGCCGGCCGTGAGGGCCGCGGCGACGATCAGCGAGTCATAGAAGGAAAGCTGCCAGCGAGCCCGCAGATCCAGTGCGCGCCGGCACAGAGCGGTGCTGGCGCCCACCTGCACCAAGGGCGCCAGCACGGCATCGAGATAACTCTGCGCCTGCGCCGGCGTCAGCGGCACTCGGGCCTTGGTCGTGATGACGTTCAGGCATTCCTGCACCACCTGATAGCTGATGCAGGCATCCTGCGTCAGCAAGGCATCACGCACCAACGCATCTGCGATGCGTTGCTTGCGGCGATCGGCTCCCTCGAGTTGATACACGAAGACGTTGGTATCGAGGAAGGTGCTGGCCGACATCGTGAGGCCGGGCGCTGCCCGATCAACGCGCGTTGCGCTCGTCCCGCCCGATGGGGCGCCCGACTTGAAGGCGGCCCTTCAGACCGGCCATCACTTCGTCCAGTCGATGCAGGCGCTGCTCGGCCTGCGCGTAGTCGGCCAGCCAGCGACGAAATGCCTCGTTCAGCGTGGTGTGCTCCGTACGCGCCCGTCTCCGGGCAGCCTCGATGAGGCGTTCGTCGGCGCTGAGGGTGATGTTTTTCACTGTCACAGTGTACACGATGTTCGTGCACGCAAGGGCAATCACCGCGGCGCCCGGCCCAGCCGCCATCCGGTCAGCGACAAGCCTGCTCGTAGACGCGCCGATACGCGCCCACCATCGCCGACAGGCTGAAGCCCGCCTCCACGCGGGCACGACCGGCGGCGCCGGCGGCCCGGCGGCCGGCTGCGTCGGCGGCCCAGCGGCCGAGCGCGTCGGCCAGCGCCGGCACGTCGCCCGCGGGCACGATCTGCCCCGTGACGCCGTCCTCGACCAGGTCGGCATTGCCGCCGACGGCGGTGGCCAGCACCGGCAGGCCGCTGGCCATCGCTTCGAGGATGGTGTTCGAGATGCCCTCGGCCAGCGAGGGCAGCACGAACAGGTCCAGCCCCTGCATCACGGCCGGCACGTCGCTGCGCTCGCCGGGCAGCCAGGCCAGTTCGCGCAGGCCGGCATCGGCGAGGATCTGCTCGCACTCGGCCTTCAGCGGCCCTTCGCCCACCAGCACCAGGCGCAGGTGGGCGCGCAGTTCGGGGCGCTGCACGAGCGCGCCGACGAAGGCGCGCGCCAGCAGCGGCTGCGCCTTCACGGTCTGCATGCGGCCGACGCTGCCGGCCAGGCACAGGCCCGGCCCGGTGAAGGGGCAGCCCGGCGGGCGCTGCGGCTGCGCGGCCGGCGCGAAGCGCGCGGTGTCGACGCCGTTGGTGATCCGCGCGACGGCGTCGGGCCGGAAGCCCACCGTCTCGACCAGGTAGCGCTCGAGCTCGCGCGACAGCGCCACGTAGCGGTGCACGAAGGGGCGGTAGATGCGTCGGATCCACTGGTGCTTGCGGCTGCGGCCGTGCGGATCCTCGGCGTCGCGGCCGTGCTCGCCGTGCACGCGCAGCGGCACGCCGGCCCACCAGGCGGCCGGCTGCATCTCGAGCGCCGCCAGGTTGCGCGTGTGCACGACCTGCGGCCGCAGCGCGCGCAGCAGGCGCACGAGCGCCGGCCAGCTGCGCCAGCCGTGGCCCGGCGGCTGGCGCAGCGAATAAAAGCTCACGTCGGCGCGCTGCACGCGGGCGCAGAACGCCGGCACCGCTTCGGTCAGCGCCACCACCGCGTGGCGCCAGTCGCGCATGCCGTCGATCAGGTTGACGACGCCGTTTTCCAGGCCGCCGGTGTCGAAGCGGTAGACGACGTGGACGACGAGGGGGCGCGGGTCTGCCGTCGGCCGAGGCATCGGTAACCTGCCGGCCGATCAGCGGGCCGCCGTCAAAGCCGCCACACCCGATACCCGGCGCCGGCCAGCGCCGCCCGGTCGAATGCCGCCTTGACGTCGATGAAGGCGCCGCCCTTGATCAGCTTGCGCCCCAGGTCCTCGACCGAGAGCGACTGGTATTCACGGTGCGCGACGGCGGCGACGATGGCGTCGGCGCGCGGCAGCGCGTCCCAGGGCTCGAGCGCGACGCCGTATTCGTGCATCGCCTCGTCGGGCGCGGCGGTGGGGTCGGTGACGTGCACCTCGACGCCGTAGCTCTGAAGCTCGTGGATGATGTCGATCACCTTGCTGTTGCGCAGGTCGCCGCAGTTCTCCTTGAAGGTCAGGCCCAGCACGTTGACCTTGGCGCCCTTGATGTAGCTGCCGGCGGCGATCATGTGCTTGATGGTCTGCTCGGCGATGAACTTGCCCATGCCGTCGTTGATGCGCCGCCCGGCCAGGATGACCTGCGGGTGGTAGCCGAGCTTGTCGGCCTTGTGCGTGAGGTAGTAGGGGTCGACGCCGATGCAGTGGCCGCCCACCAGGCCGGGCTTGAATTTGAGGAAGTTCCACTTCGTGCCGGCCGCTTCGAGCACCTCGGAGGTGTCGATGCCGATCTTGTCGAAGATGATCGCCAGCTCGTTCATGAGTGCGATGTTGAGGTCGCGCTGCGTGTTCTCGATCACCTTGGCCGCCTCCGCGGCCTTGATGCTGCTGGCGCGGTGCACGCCGGGCACGATGATCCTCTCGTATAGCCGCGCCACCTGCTCCAGCGTCTCGGGCGTGTCGCCGCTCACGATCTTCAGGATCTTGGTCAGCGTGTGCTCGCGGTCGCCGGGGTTGATGCGCTCGGGGCTGTAGCCGACGAAGAAGTCGCGCTTCCAGGCCAGGCCCGACTCGCGCTCGAGCACCGGGATGCAGACCTCCTCGGTGGCGCCGGGGTAGACCGTGCTCTCGTAGACGACGATGGCGCCCTTCTTCATGTGGCGGCCGGCGCTCGTGCTGGCGCCGATGAGCGGCCCGAAGTCGGGGCTATGCGCCTCGTCGACCGGCGTCGGCACGGCGACGACGATGATGTCGGCCTCGCCCAGCAGGCGCGCGTCGCTCGTGTATTCGGCGTGCCTGGCCTCGGCCACCTGCGCGTCTTCGAGCTCGCGGCTGGGGTCGGTGCCGCGCAGGCAGGCGTCGACCTTGTGCTGCGCGATGTCGAAGCCGATGGTGCGCATCTGCTTGCCGAACTCGACGACGAGGGGCAGGCCGACGTAGCCCAATCCGATGACGGCGACGGTTTGCATGGGAGTCCCTTCTTTTCCTGCAGATCCGGAATGCGTTCAGCGCGCGCGCCGCGTGCGCGCGAGCGCCTCGCCCAGCGCGCCGAGGTTGGCGTCGGCGAAGGCCTGCAGCGCGGCCTGGGCCGCCCTGGGCTCGCCCGCGGCGTACAGCAGCACGAGCGCGCCGTCGTCGCCGTGGCCGCGCGCGCGCGCCAGGGCCTGCGCCAGCTTGGCCTCGACGTCGCCGCCGACGAAGCGGCCGTCGACCCAGTACAGGCGCCACACCTGCAGCCGCTGGCGCACGACGGCGATCTGGTCGCGGTCGAGGATCTCGGCGCTGCGCAGCGCGACGGCGCGCCCGCCGATGTCGAGCCGGTGCGTGCCGAAGCCGGGGAAGGCCCATTGCCGGTCGCGCATGCCGACCAGCGCGTTGCGCGAGCTGACGAGCTTGCGCTCTTCGTTCTGGCCGCGGAAATACGCCACCTGCACGCCCACCGTGCCGGCGGCTCCCTGGTACACGCGCGCGGCGAGCACCGAGGGGTCGGCGAACTCCGGCGTGAACGGCGGCAACGCGGGCGGCGCGGCGCCCTCGGCCTCGGCCTTCCAGCCCGAGGGCCAGGCCGCCGGCAGCGCCAGCACCACCGGCGCGGCGGCGCCCTCGGCGCGCTCGAGCGCCGCCAGCGTCAGCGGCGGCAGCAGCAGCAGCAGCGCCGCACCCAGCGCCACCGGCCAGGCCCGCGTCGTGCCCGGCACCGCTGCGCGCGCAGCAGGCGGCGGCGGATCGGGCTGCGACCAGCGCGCGCCGACCATGAACATCGCGAAGATGATGATGCCGAAGAACACCCAGCCGTACAGGATGTGGTCGATGCCCACCGCGATGCGGTTGCCCGACAGGTGCGCCAGCATCACCACCATGTAGGCACGTGCCCAGTTGGCGACGATGGGCAACGCCAGCGCCACCGCCATGAACACCGCGCGCCGCCGGTACGAGCGGTAGTTGAGGTAGGCGAAGAGCGCGCCGACCATGAACGAGGCCATCAGGTAGCGCACGCCGCTGCACTCGTCGATCACCGACCAGCTGCCGCTCGGGATGATGAAGTTCTGGCCCTCGCGGTACACCGGCACGCCGCTGGCCTGCAGCGCGGCGACGGTGAAGTCGGCGGTCCACTCCATCATCGTCGGCACCATGAACTCGCCGAACGGCACCGCGAAGAACAGGAACAGCAGCGGGAACAGCAGCGCGCGCGCCACCGCGAAGCCGAACACCGCCGGCACCGACAGCACGAGCAGCCCGACGAAGGCGAACTGCGTGGCCGCGTTGACCACCACCAGCCCCGCGGCCAGCCAGAGGGCGCCCACGGCGGCGATGGCCAGCAGCCAGGCCGGCTCGGGCCGCGGCGCGAGCGTGGCGAGCTCGGCGCGCCGCCGCCACACCAGCCACAGCGTGATCGGCAGCACCAAGAAGCAATGTGCGAAGGTCTCCGAGCGGTACCAGATGCCGACCATCGTGGCGGCCGTCTCGCGGTAGGCCGCGAGCAGCACGAGCACGAGCGCGAGCCAGGCGCCGAACGCGCTGCGCCAGGCACTGGCGGCATGCGCCGGGGCGGGAATCGCGCTCATCGCTTGCGCATCCTTTCGTTCGGACGGTGGTTCGCGCCGCCGCTCACGCTGCCGCTCACGCCGCCGCTCACGCCGCTGCTCATGCCGCTGCTCATGCCGTTGATGCCCTTCATGCCGCCGCTGCCGCCGATGCCGTTGCGCCTGCCGCGCCGGCCGGCGCGCGCGCGAGCGCCGCAACGTGGCGGTCCAGCGCCTGCAGCTGGGCCTGCCAGCTGTAGCGCTGCTGCACGCGCCGCCGCGCGGCGGCGCCCATCGCCTCGGCGCGCGCCGGCTCGGCCAGCAGCGCGTCGAGCTCGCGCACGAAGCCGGCGGCATCGGCCGCCGCCAGCAGTTCGACGCCGACGCGCGCGTCGATCGCTTCGGCGCAGGCGGCGGCCGTCACCACCGGGCGCGCCATCGCCATCGCCTCGAGCACCTTGTTCTGCACGCCGCGCGCCAGGCGCAGCGGCGCGACGACGACGCGCGCGTGCTGCAGGTAGGGCCGCACGTCGGGCACGGTGCCGCTCACGCACACGCCGGGCCCGGCCAGCGCGCGCACCGCGGGCGCGGGCTGGCGGCCGACGATGTGCAGCCGCAGCGCCGGCCGGCGCGCGGCGAGCGCGGGCAGCATCTCGCGCACGAACCAGCCCACGGCGTCGACGTTGGGCCAGTAGTCCATCGCGCCGGTGAAGACGAGCGCGATCTCGTCGGCCCGGAACGGCGAGGGGCGCTGCGCGTCGGGCGCGAAGTAGCCGGCGTCGACGCCGTTGCCCAGCGTCTCGCAGCGGGCGGCGCACTCGGGCGCCAGGCGCGCGAACAGCGCCGTCTCCTTGTCGGTGACGAAGTACGAGCGCTCGGCGCGCGCGGCCACGGCGCGTTCGTAGGCGAGCAGCCGCTCGCCCTCGCGCCGGTACAGCCACGACAGCGGCCAGCGGTGCGCCGGCGCGTACGCGCTCCACTTGGCCGAGTCGACGTCGACGAAGTCCACCAGCACCGGCAGGCCCAGCCCCTCGGCGTACTGCGCCATCGACGACGAGAACACCAGCACGGCGTCGATGCCTTCGCGCCGCACCGTCTCGCGCACCCAGCGGCCGAACGCCGCGTCGCGGTAGTAGCGCAGCGTGAGGGCTTCGCCTTCGAGCAGCCCGGCCAGGCTGGCCACGCGCGCCGCCGCCGGGTGCAGGCGGCGCACGTACAGGCCGGCGCACTGCGCACGCAGGGTGTCGACATGGCGCTCGTCGTCGGCGTCGTCGACGAAGCAGCCGACATGCACGCGGTGGCCGGCCGCGAGCTGGCGCAGCAGGTGGTACGAGCGCACCTTGTCGCCCTTGTCCGGCGGATAGGGCATGCGGTGCACGAGGAAGAGCAGGCGCGCCATTGCCTTGTCCCGTCCTTCAGCCCAGGCTGCGCACGACGAAGGGCCCGAGCCAGTTGGCCAGCGCCCGCGGCATGCGCCGCCAGGTCTCGATCGCCAGCCGGTACTTGGCGTTGCTCGGGTTGTTCTGCGGCACGGCGTCGCGCTTGTACAGCCGGTACTCGTAGTGCAGCGGCGTCGGCTCGAAACCCCAGTTCTTCTTGAACGCGAACGAGCCCGTGCCCTGCTTGCTGCGGCCGTAGTCGAAGGTCGCGAGGCCGCGCGCGCAGGCGCGGCGCATCAGCTCCCAGTACTTGAAGTCGTTTGCGGCCAGGTCGCGCGCGGCCTCGGCGTCGCCGGCGTAGTACGGCAGCACCTCGTCGCGGAAGTAGAAGCTCAGCACGCTCGACAGCGGCCGGCCGTCGGCGCCGGTGACGGTGAGCACCTCGCAGTCGGAGCCGAACTCGCGGCGCAGGCACTCGAAGTAGCGGCGCGGCAGCGCCGGCGTGCCGTGGCGGTGCACGTTGTCGGCATACAGCGCGAAGAAGCGGTCGAGGTCGGCGTCGAGCGCGCTCACCAGCCCGTTCTTGATGCCCTTGCGCACCATCGCGCGCTGCTTGCGCGGGATGGCCAGCAGGTTGGCTTCCTCGTCCGGCAGCAGGGCCTTGCGGAACGTGACGTACAGATCCTGCTCGGGCCAGTCCGGGTGGCGCCGCTCGAGCTGGCGCAGCTCGAGGTGCCGCACGCCGAGCTGGCGCGCCAGGCGCTCGGCCTCGGCCTCGAGCCGCTGCGCGCTCTGGGCGTCGTCGGCGACGACGCCGCCGTAGACGGCGAAGGGCAGGCTGACCAGCGAGCTGCCGAACAGCAGGCTCCTGACATGCGCCAGCGGCAGCACGCCGCTCACGCGGCCGTCTCGTTCCGTGTACAGGAAATGGGTGTCGTGGCGGAACGCTTCGCGCAGCACGCGCTGCCAGCCGGCGCGGTGGAAGAACGTGGCCTGCGGCTGCGCCAGCACGTAGGCGTCCCAGGCGGCGTTGTCGCGCGCCGCGGCGGGGTCAAGACGTCTGAGGGTCGGCACGGTCGAGCGGGATGCCGCGCGTCGGCGCGGCGTTCGGGGACGGGGTCTGCACGGCACCGAGGAAGATCTCGTCCATGCGGCCCCAACGGAAGTCGGCGAGCAGCCGCTCGAGGCGGCGCTCGGTGCGGCCGAGGTTCAGGTAGTGGCGAAAGCGCGTCTTGGCGTCGATGCCGGCGACGCGCGGCTGCTCCGGGTCGATCTCCCAGGGATGGAAGTAGAAGACCGCGCTTTGCCCGTCGCGCCGGTTCACGCGCCGGATCATGCGGCGGCTGAGCGCGTAGGGCAGCAGCCGGAAGTAGCCGCCGCCGCTGCACGGCAGGTTGCGGCCGAGCACGCGCAGCGTCGTCGCCGGGACTTCGAGCAGCCCGCCGGCGCTGCGGTGCGCGAAGCGCGGCGCCTCGGGCATGCCGTAGTGGTCGTGCGCGATCGGGTAGATGCTGCTGCTGTAGCGGTGGCCGGTCTCGGCCAGCACGTCGAGCGCCCACAGGTTGGCGCGGCCGATCGAGAAGCTCGGCGCGCGATAGCCCTTGATCTCGCGCCCGCCGATGTCCTCGAGCAGCTTCTTGGCGCGCTCGACGTCCTGGCGGAAGGCCGCGCGCGCCAGCTCGCTCGCGCGCTCGTGCCCGTAACCGTGGCTGGCCAGCTCGTGGCCATGCGCGACGATGGCGCGCACCACCTGCGGATGGCGCTCGGCGATCCAGCCGAGCGTGAAGAAGGTCGCCTGCACGCCGCGGCGCGCCAGCATCTGCAGGATGCGCTCGACGTTGCGCTCGACGCGGCACTCGCGGCGCTCCCAGTCGCTGCGCGCGATGTAGGGGGCGAGGGCCGAGACCTGGAAGTAGTCCTCGACGTCGATCGTCAGCGCGTTGGTGAGCGCGGCGCCGGGCCCGGTGGCGAGCGCGTCGGTGGGCACCTTGTGCGGCGCGATGCTGGGCATGCGGCGTACTCGTCGCTACGCGCTGCCGGCCGGCGGCCGCGCCGGGCCCGGCCGGCAGGGGCGACGCGCCGTCACGGCTGCGCGTCGCCGCTCTTGTTCAGCGCGCCGACCAGGGTCTTGAGCAGGTTCAGCGACTGCACGTTCACGCGCTCGAGGCGCAGCAGGCTGCGCTCGAGGCGCTGCAGCTGGTCGAGCCGCTGGTCCTGCGTGAGCTGGTCGAGCGTCTTGGTCATCGAGGCCGCCTCGCCGGCCTCGAGCTTGAGCCGCGACAGGTCGAGGTCGACGCCGACGCCGCCTTCGGCATCGGCGGCCTCGGCGCCGGCGCCGGCCGCTGTCTTGGCCGGGCGTGCCGGCACGGCCGACTCCTGGGCGAACTCCTTGACGACCTCGGCCACGTCCTCGCCGGTGAGGTGCGAGCGCCCGGACAGGAAGCCCAGCAGCAGCAGCCGGTCGCACACGGCGTTGATCTTGCGCGGGATGCCGCCGCTGTACTGGTGGACCTGCTCGAACACCGCGAGCTCGAAGCTCGGCTTGTCGGTGGCGCCGGCGCACTTGAGGCGGTGTTCGATGTAGCCGCGCGTCTCGTCGGCGTCGAGCGGCCCGATGTGGCAGGTGGCGGCGACGCGCTGGCGGAACTGCTCCATCTCGGGGCGCTGCAGGATCTCGCGGAACTCGGGCTGGCCGACCAGGAAGCTCTGCAGCAGCGCCTGGTTGCCGAACTGGAAGTTGCTCAGCATGCGCAGCTCCTCGACCGCCTTCGGGCTCAGGTTCTGCGCCTCGTCGACGATCAGCAGGCAGCGCTTGCCCTTGCTCGTCTGGCTGATGAGGAAGGCCTCGAGCGTGATCAGCAGCTCGCTCTTGGGCACGTCCTTGACGCGAAAGCCGAACGCGGCGCCGACCATGCGCAGCGTGTCCTCGGCGCCGAGCTGCGTCGTCACCAGGTGGCCGGTGACGACGTTGCTGCCGTGCAGGCCCTCGATCAGGCTGCGCAGCACCATCGTCTTGCCCGCGCCGATCTCGCCGGTGATGACGATGAAGCCCTCGTTGCGCGACACGCCGTACTCGAGGTAGGCCTTGGCGCGCCGGTGCTGCTTGCTGGCGAAGTAGAACTGCGGGTCGGCGTTGAGCTGGAACGGCTTGCTCGTCAGACCGTAGAAGGCTTCGTACATGGCTGGCCCAGGCTCAGAACGTCATGCCGAGCGAGCCGATGATCGCCGACTCGGTGTAGGGTTGGCTCGGGCTGGTGAAGCGCGCGTGGCGCAGCGTCAGCGTGCCGGTGATCAGGCGCGTGAGGGTGTCGCTCAGGCCCGCGCTGACGAGGCGCAGCTCGTTGCCGGCCAGCGCGCCGAAGTCGGAGGTCTTCTGGTCGCTGACGGTGAGCGTGAAGCTGGCCGTCGGCGTGAGCCGGTGCACGAACGCCGCCGTGGCCGTGGTTTGCTGGATGCGCGCGGCCAAGCTTAGGTCGCCCGCCGCGTACGTGAGGCCCTGGAGCTGCTGCGACACGCTGCGCGTGCCCGTCAGCGTGAGCGTGCTGCGCAGGCCGCGCAGCGCCACGCTCGCCGTCTGGCTGCGCTGGATCGACTGCGCCGAGTTGAGGAAGCCGCCCTTGCCGGACGGATCGAGCCCGACGCTCACGCGCGCCAGCGCCTCGCACAGCGCCGCGGCCTGCGGATTCTGGGCGAATGCGAGCATGCACTCGTTGTAGGCCTGGCGGTAGCGGTCGAGCAGCGAGCGCGCGTCGGTGTTGAGCAGGTCGCCGCCGCTCAGCGAGCGCGAGTCGACGTAGCTCCACACCGAAGTGGCCATGCGGTGCGTGAGCGCGAAGCTGTGCGAATTGCCGAAGAAGCGCCGGTCGCTCTGCAGCGAGACCGAGGTGCGGTCGCTCGGCAGCCAGCTGACGCCCCAGCCCCAGAAGCTCGACGAGGTGGCGAGGGTGCCGCCGAAATCGTCCTTCTCCCAGCCGTGGCGCAGCGACAGCTGCCACTCGATGTCGGGCACGAAGCTCAGGCTGGCGACGGCGGTGTCCTGCGTCGTGCGCGGCTCGCCCTTGGGCCCGCTGACCTGGTGGCCGACGTTCAGACCCCAGCCGAACAAGCCGTAGCGGCGGCCCAGGCCGAGCGTGCCGGCGACGACGTCGTTGTCGCCCAGGTTCGTGCCGTCGGAGCGCGCGCTCGTCCAGGCGATGCGCGCCTGCGCATCGGCGAACTCGCCGATGCGCCCGGCCAGCGTCGGCGCGAGCATCAGCGTTCTCAGCTGCGTCGTGTTCGGATTGACGAGCGCGTTCGAAGGCGACTGCAGGCCGTAGGCCGAGACCGCCTGGCGCGACACCGTCGCCGAGCCGTCGATCCAGGCGTGCTGCGGCACGCCCTCGATGCGGAAGACGCCGTTGAGGGCGGTCTGCCGCGTGAGCGTGTTGCGCGACGAATCGCGCGCGTACGCAGTCGCGTTCAGCGAGAAGTCGACGGCCCCCTGCAGCGTGCCGCTCAGGCTGCGGATGCGCAGGCCCGGGCCGAGCTGCAGGATGGCGTCGGACTTGCGGTCGGTGCTGGAGAGGTCGCGATTGTCGGTGAGCGTGAGCTGGGCCGAGAACGTGGGCTCGATGCGCAGCTGCGCCTGCGCCGGTAGCGCGGCGAGCAGCGCGCAGGCGGCCGTCAGCCAGGGCCGGCCGCCAAGCCGCAGCCGCGGCCCCGTGACGCGCGCCGCCGCCATTCAGCCCTCCGGCTGCTCCTTGGCGGCTGCACTACCGTGGCCGTAGCCATAACCGTAGCCGTAGCCGTAGCCGTAACCGTAGCCGTAGCGGCCGCCGTAGCCATAGGCCTTGGTGTCGACCGTGGCCTTGTTGAGCATCATCAGCCGCACCGGGCAGGCATCGATGGTCGCCAGCGCCTGCTGCACCGTGGCCTGCGAGGTCTGCCCGGCGGCGACGACGACCACCACCTGCCCCATGTGCGAGGCGAGCACGCGCGACTCCGTGGTCAGCAGCAGCGGCGGCGAATCGAAGATGATGATGCGGTCGGGATAGCGCGTGGCCATGTCGTCGAGCAGCTTGCTCATGGCCTCGCTGGCCAGCAGCTCGGTCGACCTGGGCTGGGGCGCGCCGCTGGGCAGCACGGTGAGCTTGTCGACGTTGGTGCGCACCAGCGCCTCGTGCAGCTCGGCCTTGCCTTCCAGCACTTCGAGCAGGCCGGGCGATTGCGGCACGCCGAGCAGCTTGGGCACCGAAGGCCGCGCGACGTCGGCATCGACCAGCATCACCGTGTGGTCGAGCTCGGCGGCGATGCTCATCGCCAGGTTCACTGCGGTGAAGCTCTTGCCTTCGCCCGACAGCGCGCTCGTCACCATGATCAGGTTGGCGTGGTTCAGCGTCGCCGCGCCGCGGCCGAGCGCGTTGCCGATCAGCGGCCGCTTGAGCACGCGGAACTGGTCGGCCAGCGTCGAGCGCGGCGCGTTCGGAGTCAGGATGCCGCGGTCGGCGATGGCCGTCAGGTCCAGCTCCAGGACGCGCGAGGCGGGCGCGGGCTGGGACGCGTCGGCCACAGCCGCCGCTGCCGCCTCGGCTGGCGCCGCCTGGGCCGCCGGCCCCGCTGCGCGCAGCGCCGGCTCGGCCATGCCCGCGACCTCGGGCAGTTCGACGCCCGCCTGGCGGAGTTGCTCGAGCCGCTGCGCGGCCTGTTCGATCAAGCTGCTCATCGTGCTGCCCTACCCTGCTAGCCTGCTGCGCGCTGCGCGAGCAGCGCCATGGCGATCATGCCAAGCGCGAACAGGCTCACCAGCGCCCCCGAGGCGCCGGCAAACCGCAGATTGCCGCGCCGGCGCCGGCGGCGGTCGGTGTCGCTCAGCACCAGCGAAACCACGCCGAGCAGCGGCAGCCCGGTGCTGGCGCGCAGCTGGTCGCCCTGGTCGAAGACCGGCCGGATCTGGCTCGCCGCGAAGGCCGCCAGCAGCGCCGCCGCCAGCGCCGCCACCAGTGCCAGCGGCATCAGCAGCAGGCGGTTGGGCGCCACCGGCTGCGGCGTCACGCGCGGCGGGTCGATCAGGCGGAAGTCGGCCACGCCCGAGGCCGCGTCGAGCTCGCCCGACATGATGGCCGACTGGCGCCGCGCCACCAGGTCCTGGTAGTTCTTGCGGTAGACCTCGTAGTCGCGGTTGAGCTGGGCGGCCTCGGCCTCGATCTGCGGCGCCGTCTTCAGGCCCTCGCGCGCGGCGCCCAGGCGGCCGGCGTACTCGGCGACGCGCGCCTTGAGCGAGGCCACCTGCGCCTCGGACTCGGCCAGCATGCGCGTGAGCTCCTGCGCCATCGACATGCCGCCGCCCATCGGCGCGGCGCCACCGGGCGCAGCCGCGGCCTGCTTGCGCAGCTCGGCCGCTTCCTTCTTCCTCTGCTCCTCGAGATCGCGGATCAGCTTGCGCGTGATGACGACGTCGGGGTGGGCCTCGGTGAAGCGCTGCAGCAGCATGTCGAGGTTGCGCTTCTGGGCCGCGATGCGCTCGTCGATCTCGGGCGTGGAGACGGGGATCTCGGCCGCCGCCGCCGAGCCGGCCGGTGCCGCGGCTGCCGCCGCCTGGCTCTTCTCGGAGGCGATCTGCGCCTTGACGGCGTCGCGCGCGTTCTCGGCCTCGCGCAGCTGCAGCTGGGCCTGGCGCAGCTGCGCGGCCGCCTCCGAGACGATCGAGGCCGCGTCCTTGCCGTCGGGCGAGGCGCGGTCGATGTTGCGCATCTTGAATTCCTTGAGTCGGGTCTCGGCCTCCTCGAGCTTGGCCTCGTACTGCTTGATCTGGTCGCTGAGGAAGGTCTTGGCCGAATCCGAATCCTTGCGCGAGGCACCCAGGCTGGACTCGACGAACACCGACACCAGCGACTGGATCAGCCGCTTGGCCTTCTCGCGGTCGGCGTCGCGGTAGACGAGCGAATAGAGGTTGTCGCGGCCGGCGTTCTGGATCTTGATGTCCTTGACGAGGCGGTCGATGAGCTGCTCCTGCTCGGCCTTGGACGTGCTCTTGAGGTCCATGTCGGCCATGCGGATGAGCTTCTCGATGTTCGGGCGGCTGATCAGCGTGCGGCTGAGCATGCCGACCTGCTGCTCGATGTTGGGCTGGATCGTCAGCCCCGCCATGAGCGGCTTGAGGATCGACTGCGTGTCGACGTAGATGCGCGCCGAGGCCTCGTACTGGTCGGGGATCTTGAAGACCACGACCAGGCTCACCAGGCCGACGACCCAGCCCGCGGCGAGGCCGAGCCAGCGGTACTTCCACATGCCGCGCAGGACGCTCACGACCTGCTGAAGGATCTCTTGCATGCTGTGCTGTGCGGTTGGTTGAGTCAGGCCCCGCTGCGCAGCCGGGCGCGGCGGGTCAGGGCGGCGTCGGGCCTCAGAAGTAGCTCTGCGGGATGATGAGGATGTCGCCCGGCCGCATCTCGACGTTGGCCGAGACGTCGCCGCGCTTGATCAGGTCCTTGATGCGCACCGCGTACTGCTTGTTGCCCTCGGAGGTGCGCAGGATGGTGGCGCGGTTGCCGGCGGCGAAGTCGGTCAGGCCGCCGACCTGGATCATCACGTCGAGCAGCGTCATCTTGACCTTGTAGGGCAGGAACTGCGGCCGCGCGGCCTCGCCGACGACGCGGATCTGCTCGCTGTACGGCCCGACGAAGCCGCTCACCAGCACCGTCACGATCGGGTCGCGCACGTACTTGGACAGCACCTGCTCGACGTCGCGCGCCAGCTGCACCGAGGTCTTGCCCTGTGCCGGCAGCTCCTCGACCAGCGGCGCCGAGATCTTGCCGTCGGGCCGCACCGGCACCGACATCGACAGCTCGGGGTTGCGCCAGACGATGATGTTGACGCTGTCGCCGGCGCCGATGATGTAGGTGTAGTCGACGCCGGCGCCGACGGCGGGGGGAGCGGGCGGATAGGCCGTGTCGAGCGAGGCGCAGCCGCTCGAGCCGAGCGCGAGGACCAGCGACGCGAGCAGCGCGGCCGGGAAGCGGAGGACATTGAATCGGAACATCACTGCGGTCCTTGCCGTGGCGAAAGGGCGTCACCCGAAGCCCCGGCCGCCTGCTGGCGGGCGCGGCGGCGCCACCTGCGGTTACAGAGCTCGCACGGGCAACGCGGGCGAGTCACATGATGACACAGCGGATGCGGCCGCCCATCCCACGATCGGCGGGCTCGGCCGCATTCGTCCCACAGACTTCACGCTCCGAGTTCACATCTGGACAAGGGCGCAGAGGCGGAGCCTGGCGCGGCGCTGCGCACCGTCGAGGCCGGCCGCAGCCCGTTACCGATGCGCTGCCACGGCGCGGCCGCAGCGCCCTATCATGCGTACGGCGGCTTCGGCCGAGGCGGTGCCGCACTGCCGATCGGGTCGGGCGGGGTTGCGCGCCAGGACGAGCCCGAGCAACCGAGCAAACCCTCAGCCCAGTTCGATGGACCCACGCTTCTCGTACCAGGATGCCTTCGCGAGAAACCTCGGCTGGCTGGCCGCGCACGAGCAGGAGATCCTGCGCCGCAAGCGCGTCGCCATCGCCGGCCTGGGCGGCGTGGGCGGGGTGCACCTCGTCACGCTGACGCGGCTGGGCATCGGGCAGTTCTCGCTCGCCGACTTCGACACCTTCGCCATCCAGAACTTCAACCGGCAGATCGGCGCGGCGATGTCGAGCCTCGACCAACCCAAGCTCGAGGTGATGGCGCGCCAGGCGCTGGACATCAACCCCGAGCTGGCATTGCGCAGCTTCGCCGACGGCGTGCACGCCGGCAACGTCGACGCCTTCCTGGACGGCTGCGACCTGTACGTCGACGGGCTCGACTTCTTCGCCTTCGAGGCGCGCACGCTCGTCTTCGCGGCCTGTGCCCGACGCGGCATCCCGGCCGTCACGGTGGCGCCGATCGGCATGAGCGCGGCGCTGCTCAACTTCCTGCCGGGCCACATGACGTTCGACGAGTACTTCGACTTCGGCGATCGCAGCGAGGAGGAGAAGGCGCTGCGCTTTGCGCTCGGGCTCGCGCCGGCCGGCCTGCACCGCCGCTACCTGGTCGACCCCAGCGCGCTCGACCTGGCCGCGCGCCGCACGCCCTCCACCGGCATGGCCTGCCAGCTCTGCGCCGGCGTGGCGGGCACCGAGGCGCTGAAGATCCTGCTCGGGCGCGGCCCCGTGCGCGCGGCGCCGCACGGCGTGCAGTTCGACGCCTACAGCGGCCGCGCCGTGCGCACCTGGCGCCCGGGCGGCAACCGCAACTGGCTGCAGCGCGCGACGATCGCGCTCGGGCGCCGGCAGCTGGCGGCGATGAGGGGCGGGGCGGCGTGAGCGGCGTGAGCGGCGTGAGCGGCGGGAGCGGCGTGAGCGGCGTGAGCGGCGTGAGCGGCGTGAGCGGCGTGAGCGGCGTGAGCGGCGTGAGCGGCGTGAGCGGCGTGAGCGGCGTGAGCGGCGTGAGCGGCGTGAGCGGCGTGAGCGGCGTGAGCGGCGTGAGCGGCGTGAGCGGCGTGAGCGGCGTGAGCGGCGTGAGCGGCATGAGCGGCACGCGCCTCACCAGCGTCGTCGACCAGGTGCTCGACGCGGCGCGCTGGGCGCCGAGCGGCGACAACACCCAGCCCTGGCGCTTCGAGCTCGTGGACGACGAGCGCTTCGTCGTCCACGGCCACGACACGCGCGCGCACTGCGTCTACGACCTCGACGGGCACCCGAGCCAGATCGCGCTCGGCGCGCTGCTGCAGACGATCGAGGTGGCGGCCTCGGCGCTGCAGCGCCGTGTCGCCGTCACGCGGCGCGACGGACTGCCCGACACCGCGCCCACCTTCGATGTCCGGCTGCTCGCCGATGCGTCGATCGAGCCCAGCCCCTGGCTGCCCGCCGTGCCGGCGCGCAGCGTCGAGCGCCGGCCGATGAGCACGCGCGCGCTCGACGCCGCCGCCAAGCAAGCCGCCGCGGCCGCCGCCGGCAGCGGCTATGCGGTGCGCTGGTTCGAGGGCCTGGGCGCACGCTGGCGACTGGCCGCGCTGATGTTCCGCAGCGCCAAGATCCGCCTGACGACCGAAGAGGCCTACCGGGTGCACCGCGAAGTGATCGCCTGGGGCCGGCGCTTCAGTCCGGACCGTGTGCCCGACCAGGCGCTCGGCGTCGGCGCCATGCCGCTGGCGCTGATGCGCTGGGCGATGACCGACTGGCAGCGCGTGCAGTTCATGAACCGCTGGGCCGCCGGCACCTGGCTGCCCAGGATCCAGATGGACTGGCTGACCGCGCTGCGCTGCGGCGCGCACTTCGCGCTCGTGGCCGAGCGCCCCCCGCAGACGGTCGACGACTACGTCGAGGCGGGCCGCGCGGTGCAGCGCGTGTGGCTGGCGCTCACGCTGCAGGGGGTGCAGCAGCAGCCCGAGATCACGCCGCTCATCTTCGCGCGCTACCACCGCGAAGGCGTCGCGTTCGCGCGCAGTGCCGCCGCGCTGCGCCGCGCAGCGGCGGTGGCCGACGAGGCGGCCGACGCACTGGGCGCTGACCTGCCGCGCGTGATGTGGCTCGGCCGCGTCGGCTACGGGCCGGCGGCGCCGGCGCGCTCGACCCGCCGACGCCGCTCCGAACTGCTGGTCGAGCCGGCTGCGGCCGCCCAAGCCGCCCAAGCCGCCCAAGCCGCCCCCGGGAGCCCGCATGGATGAAGCGGTTGCCGTGCTCCAGCGCGTGAGCAAGTCCTACCGCATGGATGCGGTCGAAGTGCCGGTGCTGCGCGAGGTCGACCTGCTGGTACGCCCGGGCGTGTTCACGGTGCTGCTCGGGCCCTCGGGCAGCGGCAAGACCACGCTGCTCAACCTGATCGGCGGCATCGACCGCGCCGACCAGGGCGAAGTCGTGGTCGCCGGGCAGCCCTACGCGCAGTTGTCGGACGACCTGCTCACCGATTTCCGGGCGCGCAACATCGGCTTCGTGTTCCAGAACTTCAACCTGATCCCGGTGCTGACGGCGCGCGAGAACATCGAGTACCCGCTCGTCCTCGAGGGCATGCCCGAGGAGCGCCGGCGCCGGCGCGTCGTCAAGCTGCTGCGCGCCGTGGGCCTCGAGGACCGCGCCGACAACCGCCCCGGGCAGCTTTCGGGCGGGCAGCGCCAGCGCGTGGCCATCGCGCGCGCGCTGGCGGTGCGCCCCAAGCTGGTGATCGCCGACGAGCCCACCGCCAACCTCGACAGCGCCACCGGCGCGGCCATCCTGGCGCTGATGCGGCGCATGCAGGTCCAGTACCGCATCTCGTTCCTGTTTTCCTCGCACGACCGCGGCCTGATCGAAGTCGCCGATGACCTGGTGGTGCTGCGCGACGGCATGATCCAGTCGATCCGCCGCCGGCCGATCGAGGCACCGGCGCCGCCCTCGGCCGCCGAAGCGCAAGCCTCCGATGATGAAGGCGAGTGACTGGCGCCTGGCGCTGCGCAACCTGCTGCGCAACCGGCGCCGCTCGGTGTCGACCATGCTCACGCTGGCGATCGGGCTGGCGGCGATCTTGCTGTTCGGCGGCTTCAAGACGAACATCAACTACAGCATGCTGACCGCCTACGTGCGTATGGGCGGGCATCTGCAGATCCAGCACCGCGACTACTACCTCTACGGCAGCGGCGACCCCACCGCCTACGGCATCGCCGGCTACGAGCGCCTGCTCGAGGCCGTGCGCGCCGATGCGAAGCTGCAGCCCCTGGTCGCCGTGGCCACGCCGATGCTGCGCTTCGGCGGCCTGGCCAGCAACTCGGAGCTGGGCGTGTCGCGCACCGTCATCGGCACCGGCTTCGTGCCGCAGGACGTGAACCTGATGCGGCAGTGGAACGAGTTCGCGGTGCCGATCGTGCACCCGCGCTTCGTGCTCGAAGGCGCGCCCGCCGATTCGGCGATCGTCGGCACCGGCGTGGCGCGGGTGCTGCAGATCTGTGCGCCGCTGCAGGTGCCCGATTGCCCCGAGCCGGAGCAGGGCAGCCCTGCTGCGCCGGCTGCGCCCGCTGCGACGGCCGCTCCCGGCGGCCGCAGGGCGCTGCCCGCCGCCAAGGCGCCGCCCGCCGCCAAGGCGCTGCCCGCCGACGTGGCCGCGCTCGCCCAACTGGCCGACACGCAGCCCAAGGCCGCGGGCGCCGGGCCGCGCCTGGACTTGCTGGCCAGCAGCGGGCGCGGCGCACCCAACGTCGCCGCGGTCGACGTGCTGGCCGCGCAGGACCAGGGCTTCAAGGAGCTCGACGAGGTCTCGGTCATCCTGCCGCTGGCCTTCGCGCAGCGGCTGGTGTTCGGCAAGGCGCCGCCGCGCGCGACGGCGATCATGGTGCAGCTGCACCACACGGCCGCGCAGCCGCAGGTCGCCGAGCGGCTGCGCGCCGTCGTGGCGAGCCTCGGCTCACGCCAGCCGCTGGTGGTGCGCGACGTCGAGGAGCTCAACCCCTTCTACGTGCAGAGCCTGCGCCTGTTCGACGTCATCTTCGGGTTCATCTTCGTGCTGATCGGCGGCATCGTGCTGTTCACCGTCGGCAACACGATGAATGCGGCCGTCGTCGAGCGCACGGTCGAGATCGGCACGCTGCGCGCGATCGGGCTGCGCCAGGCGGGCGTGCGGCGCCTGTTCGTCATCGAGGGCTTCGTGCTCGGGCTGGTCGGCGCGGTGGTCGGCACGCTGGCGGCGCTGGCGCTGGCCGGCATCGTGAACCACTCGGGGCTGACCTGGCTGCCGCCCGGCAGCTCGCAGCGCCTGCCGCTGCAGCTGCGCGTGATGGGCGAGAATCTGTCCATCGTGGGCACGTCGCTGGCGCTGGTCGTGATCGCCACCCTGTCGGCCTGGTGGCCGGCCTGGCGCGCGGCGCGCCTGAACGTCGTGGAGGCCCTTCGCCATGCCTGATCACCATGCTCGATCGCCACGCCCACGCCATGCCCACGCCATGCTTGATCGCCATGCCTGACGGGCGCCCCTGCCCGGCCGATCGGCGCCGCTTGCTGCGCCTGCTCGGCGCCGCGCTCGTCGGCACCGGCCCGGCACAGCGCGCCTTCGCGGCGCCGCCCGAGGCGCAGTCATTGCTCGCGGCGAGCGACGCCATCCGCAACCCGGGGCAGCCGTTCCGCGTCACCGTCACCGTGACCGAGTACGCCGGCGGCGCGCAGGTCAACGCGATGACGCTGGCCAGCTTCTCGCGCACGCTCGAGGCCGGCGGGCAGTTCGCCAGCATCGTGCGCTTCGTGCAGCCGGCGCGCGACGCCGGCAAGCTGATGCTCAAGAACGGCAACGACCTGTGGTTCTACGACCCGGGCACGAAGTCCACCGTGCGCATCTCGCCGCAGCAGCGCCTGATGGGACAGGCCTCGAACGGCGACGTCGTCACCGTGAACTTCGCGCGCGACTACCGCGCTACGCTGGCCGCCGAGGAAAACATCCAGGACGGCGAGCGCAAGACGCGGCGCGCGGCCAAGCTCCAGCTCGAGGCCGGCGGCGCCGACGCGGCCTACGCCGCGATCGAGCTCTGGATCGACGCCGACAGCCACGCGCCGCTCAAGGCACGCTTCTTCGCCGACTCCGGCCGCCTGCTCAAGACCGCGTACTACCGTCGCTTCGAGCCGGTGCTCGGCGCGAGCCGGCCCACCGAGACCGTCATCATCGACGGGCTCGATCCCAAGTCCGTGACCATCATGCGCTTCGGTCAATATGCCTACCGCAATGCCCCCGCCAGCTGGTTCCAGCGCGACTACCTGCCCCGCTTCGATGCCGAATAGACGGCGCCGCCGCGGCGCGCGGGCTGCCCCGAGCGGCAGCGCACGGCCTGGCCCGTGCAGCGGCGCACGGCCCGCCCCGAGCAGGGTTGCGCTGGCTGCCGCGCTCGCCGTCGCGCTGGCCGGCACATCGGCGCGCGCCGCCGACGACGACGCCCTGGCACTGACCAGCAGCGCCGAGCCGGCTGCACCCACGGCGTCGCCGCTGCGGCTGGCGCTCGAGGCCGGCGGCGGCACGCTGTGGGACCGCTGGCAGGACAGGAGCGTGGCCGCGCGCCGCGTCGCGGTCGATCTGCGCTACGCGCAGCCCATCGGCGGCGGCTGGCGCGTGGCGCTGTCCGACCGCCTCGACCATGTGCACCCGATGCCCGGCGGCCAGCCCGACACCCTCAACAGCCTGCGCGAAGCCTACGCCGGCTGGCAGGCCGAAGACGCGGCGACGGTGCTCGACCTGGGCCGCGTCAACTACCGCAACGGGCCGGCGTTCGGCTTCAACCCGACCGACTTCCTGCGCACCGGAGCGCTGCGCACGATCACGACGGCCGACCCGGTGGCGCTGCGCGAGAACCGTATGGGCACGGCCATGCTGCGCCTGGGCCGCCGCTGGGGTGACGCCGGCCTGAGCGCGGTGCTGGCGCCGAAGATCGCCGAGGCGCCGAACCGCAACGGCTCGTCGGCCGATTTCGGCGCGACGAACGACCGCGCGCGCATGCTGCTGGTGGCCGACGCGCGCTTCTCCGACCGTCTGAGCGGCCAGTTGCTCGCGCTGGCAGCGCGCCACCAGGGCCCGCAATGGGGCGTCAACCTGACGGCGCTGGCCAGCGACGCGATGGTGGTGTACGCCGAATACGCGCAGGGAAACGAGCGCAGCCTGATCGACACGCTCGCCGCCGCCGCCGGCGGCGCTGGCGGCGCGCCGGCCGCGCGCCAGCGCAAGGCGGCGCTCGGCCTCACGTACACGCTGCCGAGCAAGCTGTCGATCACGCTCGAGGCCGACTACAACAGCCGCGGCCTGCGCAGCGGCGAGTTCGCCTCCTGGCTGGCGCAGGGGCCCGCCGCCTACTTCGCCTACGCCGCGCTCACGCAGCCGAGCCAGGAGCTGGGCTCGCGCCGCGCCTGGCTGGCCTACGTCACGCAGAAGGAGCTGGGCCTGAAGCAGCTCGACCTCACCGCGCTCGTGCGCCAGAACGCCGAGGACCGCAGCACGCTCGGCTGGCTCGAGCTGCGCTACCACTGGCCGCGCTTCGACGTCGCCCTGCAGTTGCAGGCGGCGTCGGGGGCGGCACGCACCGAGTTCGGTGCGATGCCGTATCGGCGGGTGGCGCAGGTGCTGGCGTACGCCTACTTCTGAGCGCCCCCAGGGCCGGGCTGCGCCCAGCCCGCCCCCCGTGGGGGTCACGCAAAGTGGCAGAGCCGCATTTGCTTGAGAACGACCTTCCGGAACGGCCGCACGCCGCGGCCGGCGCCTGGGCTCTCGTGCAGAATTCACTTGGCACGAGCGTGCCGGCGCATCGCCTGGGCATCATGCCCCGCCATGATCTCCATAATGCCCGCGCCCACGCAGCAGAGACCGGGGCCGGTTGCGGGCGCATCTGGCGTGCGCACCACAGACCATCCGGACTCCGGGATCGGATTCCTGCGGCGGCCACACCGGTCGGCGGCGGCCAGAACCACCGACCTGCCCGAACGACTTGAAGGCCGGCCATGAAGATGAACCCACCCCGAAGCATTCGTTGCGCGGCAGTCGCGTTCGCAGTCGTTGGGCTGTTGGGCGTTGCCGGCTGCGGCGACTCCTCGGAAGCCGGGATGCTGGCGTCGGCCAAGGAGTTGCGGGAGAAGAACGACGCCAATGCCGCCGTCGTCCAGCTCAAGTCGACGATTCAGAAGTACCCGAAGTCGAGCGAGGCGCGCTACCAGCTCGGTTCGGTCCTGCTCAATGCCGGAGATGCATCCGCGGCGCTGATCGAGCTCGAAAAGGCGCGCGAACTCGGCGCGGACAGCAACATGCTCCTGCCGACGCTCGCCAAGGCGATGGTGGCAAGGGGGCAACTGCGCAAGGTCGTCGGCGAATACGGTGAAACGACGCTGACCGACCGCCGGGCGGCAGCCGAGTTGAAGACCCAGGTCGCCTGGGCGTACTACCGAATGGGCGTTGCCGACCGCTGGCAGAAGAGCTTCGGTGCGGCGTTGGAGCTGGACCCGAAGAACGAAGGCGCGCGACTCCAGCAGACCCTCATGCTGGCGCAGGCCGGCAAGTACGACGACGCCCTGGCGACCGTGAACACGGTCCTCGCCGACAACCCGAAGCAGTTGGAGGCCTGGGTTCTCAAGGGTGAATTGCTGGCACGCGCGAAGTCCGATCCAGAGGGCGCCTCGGCAGCGTGGCGCGAGGCGCTGGCGGTCGATCCGCGCTATCTGCCGGCCCACGCCGCGTTGATCAACCTCATGCAGCGCAGAGGCTTGGTCACCGCCTACAGGGCTCAGGTGGGTCAACTCAAGAAGGCCCTGCCCGACGCCTTCGACACGCGCTTCTACGACACCCAGCTCGCTCTGCTCGACAACGACCTGAATCGCGCACGCGAAGGCGCGCAGTGGCTGTTGCGCCGCGCACCGGAATCGCCGCAGGTGCTGCAACTCGTCGGCAGCGTCGAACTGCAGACGGGCGCCCTGTCGCAGGCGCGCACGCATCTGGCGCGCGCGATCCAGCTCCGCCCCGATCTGCTGTACATGCGCCGCATGCTGGGTGTCGCGCTGCTCAGGCTCGGCGACCCGGACGGCGCACTCGAGGCCTTGAAGCCGCTGCTCGACTCGCCGCAGTCGGGCGCCGAGGCATTCGACGTGGCGGCGCGCGCCAGCGTGCAGAAAGGCGACTACGCCACCGCCGAAAAGTACTACGCCGCAGCGGCAAAGGCCGATCCGGACAACACGGCGCCGCGCATCGGCCTGGCCTTGACGCAGATCGCCAGGGGCGAGCGCGAGCAGGGCCTGTCCGCGCTCGAGGCCCTTTCCGCCCAGGACAAGGGCACGTCGTCCGAGTACGCGCTGCTCAGTGCGCATCTGGGCAAGGGCGATGTCGGCGCGGCGCTGAAGGATCTCGACGCGATCCAGGCCAAGGCTCCCGCCGATCCAGCCGTGCATGTGATTCGCGCCAGGCTGCTGCGCCAGCGCAACGACAACGCGGGCGCACGCAGCAGTTACGAAAAGGCGCTGGCCGTGGACCCGGGCTACTTCCCCGCGCTGACCGATCTGGCAGCCATGGACATGGCGGACGGGAAGTCGGCCGACGTACGCAAGCGCTACCGAGCCGCGCTCGAGCGCGACCCGAAGAACTACCAGGTGATGCTCGCGCTGGCCGATCTGCTTCGGCGCGAGGGCGCCAAGGTCGACGAGGTGGAGCCGCTGCTGCGCTCGGCGATCGAGGCCAACCCGCTCGATCCGGGCACGCGGATGGCGCTCATCCAGTATCGCCTGTCCACGTTCAGTGCCAAGCCGGCATTGACGGCAGCGCAGGAGGCAACGGCCGCCATGCCCGACGATCTGACGCTGCAAGACGCCTTGGGCCGGGCACAGCTCGCGGCCGGCGAAACCCAGCAGGCCCTCGCGACTTTCCGCAAGATCGCCGGATCGCAAGCCAGGATCCCCGGCCCCTACCTGCGCCTTGCTGCCGTCTACGCAAGCATCAGGGACTACGACGCCGCCGCCGGCGCGCTCGGTGCCGCATTGGAGCTCAGCCCGAACCTGGTTGCAGCGCAGAGCGAACTGATCCGCATCGAACTCGCGCGCCAGCGCTTGCCGGCCGCGCTGGCGGTGGCGCGAAAGGTGCAGAAGCAACGCCCCGGGGAGGCCGTCGGCTATCTGATGGAGGCAAGCATCCACGCTGGCCAGAAGGCCTGGGACCCCGCCATCGCTGCCGCACGCTCGGCCCTGCAGTACCAGACGACGAGCGCGGTCGCGATGCAGTTGCACAGCCTCATGCTGCTGGCCGGACGCACGGCCGACGCCGAGCGCTTCAGCACGACCTGGCGGCGCGAGCACCCGAAGGACTTCGACTACGTCTTCCATCTGGCGACGATGGCGCTCGACCGCAAGGACTTCACCGCGGCCGAGACCCTGTACCGCGAAGTCCTGGCGGCGCGCCCGGACGACGCGCCGACGCTCAACAACGTCGCCTGGCTGCTCGTCGCCCAGGGCAAGCCCGGCGCGCTGGCCCTGGCCGAACGCGCGCAGCAGCTCGTTCCCGACCAGCCCAACGTGCTCGATACGCTGGCCCAGGCGCTGCAGGCAGACAAGCAACCGCAGAAGGCGCTGCCTTGGGCGCGCAAGGCCGTGGCGCTGGCGCCTGACAAGCCGGGGTATCGGCTGACGCTCGCCAAGCTCCTCGTGGAAACCGGGGACCGCAACGCCGCACGCGCCGAGCTCCAGAAGCTTGCCGCCCTTGGCGGCAGGTTCGACCGGCAGTCGGAAGTCGCGAGTCTGCAGGCTCGACTGAAATAGGCCCAGATCGTGGCGCCCGCCAGGGCGGCGCGGCGCGTGGCCTTGCGCAGCGTGCGCGGTCGAGCCAAACGCAACAGGCAGTGCCGCTCTCCCCGGCCGCGGGCCGACTTCCGGCCCCGGCCGCCGCCAGCTCTCGCCCGAATGACGCGCTTGCCCGATGTCGACCCTCTTTACAGCCAGCCGCGCGACGCCTGGACCGAGGTCACGTCAACGTCGCCAAGTCGTTGATTTATTGTACTTTTCATGCGTCTGGCACATGCATTGCGTATTCTCCGGCGAGAGCAGCGTTGCGGCTTTCAGTCGGTTCCACAGAACCGAGTCTTCAACCAGTTCTAGGGACATCACCATGGCAAAGACAAACATCCTCGCCGCAGCCGCAGCGCTGGCGCTGGGCGTGTCGATGAGCGGCACGGCCCACGCTGACGCGTGGGCCAACGCGATCTTGAACGTAACGAATTTCAAGCTCATCAAGGACGTGACCACAGGCACGGCTTTCGATTACTCGGACTTCACGACCCTGAGCTTTCTTGACACCGCCACTCTGAATGCCTTGTCGACCGGATATGCGCCCGCGTCCGGCGGTGGCAATAACAACATCATCGGTCTGCCCCTGCTGCCCGCGTCGGTATGTTCCGGCCCCGACTGTGCCAAGAATCCGTTCAGCCCCGGTGGTCCGCCTGCGTCCGGCTATGCCTCCTCGGCTGGAGCCGCGCTGTATGGAATCCCGTTCTCGGTTGCAGCGTCCGCGATTCCTGCCGGCGCCACGGCACAGACCGCTGCGTTCGGCGAAGTCATGGGCGGGGGAATCGGTAACGCCGGAAGCACCCTGCAGTTGGCATCGTCGATCGTATTCAAGCTCAACCATGGTGCTTCCACCGCGGGCATGTCGTTCGATGTCACGCAGGTCCTCAAGGCTTGGGCAGCGGGTCCGGGGCTCACTTCGCACGCAACGGCAGGTAATTCCCTTTCCTTCACTCTCAGCGATGTGGACACGGGAGCGGAGTTGTTCCAATGGGCCCCGAGCGGAAACACAGGTACGTATGGCAATCTGATCGTGACTGCAGCTGGCTGTAACGTCAATGCCACCGCCAGCACGGTTGCCCCGCCAGCCGCTCCGCACGATCAGACCAAGGACTGCGCTGGCAGTTATGCGGCGGTGCTTGATGCCGTACTGATTGGCGGCCATACGTACTCTTTGGGGATTACGCAGACCTCGAAGACCCAGGTTGACTCCCCTGTTCCGGAACCTTCGAGCATCATGCTGACCGGTCTGGCATTGCTTGGTCTCGGCGCGGTGGGTGCACGCCGCAAGCGTCAGGCCTGAGAAAGACGGCAAGAGGCCCTAGACCCCTAGGGCAAGCAAGACGCCCTGGACTGCCGAGTCCAGGGCGTTTTCTTTCGTCCGATGCCGGTGCATTGCTCCGGATGCCAGGGTGGATTCAAGTGCGTCCCAGCGATGCGCATGCAATAGGCAACCCCCCCCCCGCGTCAGAATAGTTGCCGCCCCGATAGAACCTGGCCCCGACGGGCTTTGGGTTCTTGTTGTAGATGGTGGTAGGAGGCTGTGGAGCTTGTGGGCGAAGGCGGGCGCGGTGGGCAACGCGTGAGCGTTGTCCACGGCAAGCCGGCCGGTGCGCGCAGCGCATCGATCGCGGTAGGGATGCCCATTGCTGGGCACCCCCCGCACAGATCCGTACGTGCCCAATTCGGGCATACGGCTCCTACCTCGGGTGTTTGACGGCGAAGCGCTGGTTTGGCCATGGATGAAGGACACGCGGAGAAGGTAGCCATTCGGCGGCGAGCTTCGCCATCCGCTCCCAGGTCAAGCCGTCTTTCTGACTGCGGCGCCGGAGCGCTCGATGCCAGAGCTTGGTGACGTGGTAGCGGAATGCCCCGAGTGCCCTCGAATTCGTGGGCACGGCGTGGTAGGCGAAGAAGCCGCGCACCACCGCCCTGAGCCAGCGGCCCTGGTCGGCAATGGCATCGTGCATGTGCAGGCGTAGCCAGACCTTGATCTCCTGAAGCGTTGCTCGCATGCGGTCGCCCCTGGTCTTGCGATGGAGCAGGAACGCTCCGCGCCGGGACTTGCCGCAGATGAACGTGAACCCCAGGAAGTTGAAGGCCTCGGGTTTGCCCAACCCGTACCGCTGACGCCTTGCCGCCGCATGGCGGCCGAACTCCAGCAGTCGAGTTTTCTCCTCGTGAAGCGCGAGGCCGAACTGCTCGAGCCTCGCGCGCATCGCGTCCCAGAACCGCCGCGCATCGGCCTCATGCTCGAAGCCGGCCACGATGTCATCGGCGAAGCGCACGAAGATCACGTTGCCGGTAGCTTCTCGCCGCCGCCATTGCTTGGCCCAGAGATCGAAGACGTAGTGCAGGTAGACGTTTGCAAGAAGCGGCGATACCACCGCCCCTTGCGGAGTCCCCCTCTCACTGACGCTCCACTTCCCGTCTTCCAGGACGCCCGCCTTGAGCCACTTGCGCACAAGGCGGAGGATGCGCTCGTCGCCGATTCGATGCTCCAAAAATCGGACCAGCCATTCCTGGCTGAGACCGTCGAAGAAGCTCCGGATGTCGGCATCGAGTATCCAGTTCACCCGGGTCTCGCCGATCGCCACCGACAGTGCGTCCAACGCGTCGTGCTGTCCCCGCGCGGGTCTGAATCCGTACGAGAAGCCGAGGAAGTCCTCCTCGTAAATCGCATTGAGCACCATGACGACCGCGCGCTGGACGATCTTGTCTTCCAGCGCAGCAATGCCGAGCGGGCGCTGCTTGTTGATGCCCGGCTTGGGTATGAACTTGCGCCGGACGGGCAACGCCCGATACGTGCCGCGATGGACCCGTGCATGCAGTTCCTGCAGGTTACCCTCCAGGCCCGCCTCGTAGTCCTGCCACGTCACGCCGTCGACGCCGGGCGCGGCACGGCGCTTGAGCGCCAGGAACGCATCCCTCATCAGATCGACCGTCACGTGGTGCAGCAGCGCGGTGAACTTCTCCTTCTTCCGCTGCCTTGCAGCGTCGCGTACGCGATCCAGCCCCGGTGACACGCTTGCCCGGCACTGTGTCCGTTGCGTGCGCGACTGTTCCGCGTTCCCCTCGGTCCCGGCCCTTCGCTCCGCCCGCTCCGCAGCCGCCGAGGCGGCCTTGTTCGCAGACTTCTTCGCTACTATGGCCGAGTCTGACTTCTCGGGCCCGTGCATCATCGGCTTCGGCTCCTCGCCTTCCCGATGCGGGCCAGCCCGGTACTGCGGCTGGTCAGACCCGAGATCTCCCGGTTCCCGCGCAAGGAGCGTGCGTGCATGCCAGGTTCTACGACCGCGCCGGGCCGCTCGGGCGCTTGCGAGAGCGCACCCGCACGTGTTGCCTTCCGCCTGTGGAACGGCGTCGGCACCCGGGATAAGGATCTATCGCGGCTCAATGGCTGGCCTGCACGTTCCCCTACCGACGCTTCGCCGGCACCCTCGCGGGTACCTGCGCACGGCTCGGGGCCGATGCGGTTCGCTACACCTTCATCGCAACGGACTTTCACCGTCTACTCCTTGCCGGTCTCCCGGCGCACTCCACAAATCCACAGCCTGTGCGGCCGCCGAATTTTCTCGACCCGGGGGCGATGACAGAGGACGAATTGGCTCGATACGGACAAGCATTCAAGGACCGGGCAGTGGCACGGCTGCTGCCGCCCGAGAGCGCGCCGCTGGAGGCGGTGGCGCGCGAGATCGGGTTGGGCGCGGCGACGCTCGAGCGCTGGCGCGCCCACGCGCTGGCCAAGCCTGCGGGGCAACGCGCCTGGACGGCGGTGGCTCGGCTGGAGGCGGTGATCGCCACGGCCGCGCTGGACGAGACGGCGCGCAGCGCGTGGTGCCGCGAGCACGGCGTGTACCCGCAGCAGCTCGGGCAGTGGCGCGACAACGCCACCCAGGCGCTGGCCGAGCCCGAGGAGGCGCGCGCCAGCCCGCAGCAGACCCGGCACGAGCGCCGACGCATCAAGGAGCTCGAGCGCGAGCTGCGGCGCAAGGACCGGGCCCTGGCCGAGACCGCAGCGCTGCTGGTGCTGTCAAAAAAAGTCGCGGCGATCTTCAACAAGGGCGAGGACGAATGATCGGCCTCGAAGATCGCCAAGCCCTGGCCCGAGACATCGAAGCGGCTCGCCAGGCCGGCGCGCGGCTGCGCCTGGCCTGCGAGATCGCCGGCATCGACGTGCGCACCTTGCAGCGCTGGAAGGCCGACGACGGCCTGGTCGCTGGCGATGGACGCCCCGAGGCGGCGCGGCCTACGCCTGCGCACGCGCTCAGTCCCGCCGAGCGCGAGTACATCGTGCACGTGGCCAACCAGCCGCGCTTTGCCGACATGCCGCCCGCGCGCATCGTGCCCGCGCTGGCCGACGAGGGCGTGTACGTAGCCAGCGAATCGAGCTTCCAGCGCGTGCTGCGCGCGCACGGGCAGACGCGTCATCGTGGTCGCGCCAAGGCGCCGCGCAAGAGCCGCCCGCCCACCACCCACGTCGCCACCGCGCCGCGCCAGCTGTGGTGCTGGGACATGACGTATCTGCCCGCCGAGGTCATCGGCCGCTGGTTCTACCTGTACCTGATCCTGGACGTGTACAGCCGCAAGATCGTCGGCTTCGAGGTCCATGACAGCGACGACGCCGACCACGCCGCGCACCTGCTCAAGCGCACCGCGCTGGCCGAGGGCATCCACGCGATGCTCAACAAGCCCGTGCTGCACGGCGACAACGGCTCCACGCTCAAGGCCACCAGCGTGCTGGCGATGCTGCACTGGCTGGGCGTCAAGCCCTCGTACTCGCGCCCGCGCGTGAGCGACGACAACGCCTACGTCGAGAGCCTGTTCCGTACGGCGAAGTACCGCCCGGAGTTCCCCGCCAAGGGCTTTGCCGACCTCGACCAGGCGCGGGCGTGGGCCGCCCAGTTCGTGCACTGGTACAACCACGATCATCGCCACAGCGGCATCCGCTACGTCAGCCCCGCACAGCGCCACGCCGGCGCCGACACGGCGATCCTCGCGGCGCGCCACGAGCTGTACTGCCGAGCGCGCGAGCGCAATCCGCGGCGCTGGTCCGGGCCCACTCGGAACTGGACGCCCGTCACTGTGGTGACCTTGAACCCGGAGCGCGATTCGGTCGTCGAGACCCATTCGCGCACCCTCGATAAGCAGCCCTCGGCTGCATGAATGAGGCGACAACTACCTTGACACGCACCGACCCCAATTGGGCAAGCGGGCGTGCATGAGCTGGAGACAGGCCGGCACGAGCGACGGGACATTCGGATCGCGACCGAGCGGTCGATCGGCTGGTGCTGCTGCAGGGCACGCCCGGTGCATGATGACGATCCGTCGTCGTCGCCGCCCCTCAGCGCTCAGTTGCGGCTGCGCGAACGAATTCGCGCCAGCCATGTTCCAACCTTGCCGCCTGGCATTGGAACGGCGGGCCGGCCTTGCCGGCACCCGCGTCCGGACTGCTCGAAGGCTCGCAACGCGCAAAGAAGTCGGCCGTATCGGGACTGCGGAATTCGCGCAGCCTTGCCGCCAGCGCACGCGCCAGCTCGCCCTGATCGGCATCGGCGAGGTGGCGTGCCCAGGCCATCATCAGCCAGGATCCGAGCAGGTTGTGAATCGCACGCTCGAAGCCCAGATCCGATGCCGCGCCCGGGCGGCCGGCAAGTGCGGCTGCATAGTCCGCATGGTGGGCAAAGAACATGCTGCGTTGCCCGCGCACAATGCGCGGCTCGAGCGACGCGGCGGATAGGCCCGGCCGGTAGATTTCGGCGATGCGAACGTAGTCGGCGAGCCCATAGGCGCCGCCGGCGATCAGCGCGAGCGCACTGGCGATGCCGGCCCAGCGTGAGCGAGCGCCGGGAGTCGGCTCGCGCGGCCCCGGGACGCCCAGCGCATAGCCCCAGGCGAAGGCTGCGGGCAGCAGGAACTGCGCGTACCAAAGCGGGTACTCGACCAGGCTGTGGAAGGCGATGACGACTACCATCATCCACGACGCGCGCGCTGCGACGCCATCGTCGCCGGCTGCGCCGCGACTGCGCCGCCAGGCGCGCCAGAGCGCGAGGCCGAGCAGCACCAGCACCGAGCCGCCAAGCGGCAGGCCGAGTTCGACCGCAAGCTGCAGCGGCAGGTTATGGGTGTGGTCGAAGAACGCGGTCGGCCGGTCGGGGAACGCGGTGAGTGTCCACGCGAGGTTGAATTCGCCGAAGCCGACCCCGGCCCAGGGTTCGCGCGCGATCATCTTCAACGCATTGGCCCAGATGTTGAGGCGCGCGTTCGGGTTGTCGATGTTGCCGGCATCGGCCAGCCGCGTTGCGGCGCCGATCGTTCTGTGCGCCCAATCGCCGTAGAGCGCCATCGCCGCGAACGCCAGCGCGAACAGCAGCGGCAGCGCGAGCAGCATGCGGCGCGACGATCTGCCGAGCCGGCGATCCAGCGCCCCCCACAACGCCAGCAACACCAACCCGACGGCACCGGTGCGCGAGCCGCTGAGCTCGATCGCGAACACCATCGCGGCTGCGGCGCCCCAGGCCGGCAACGCAGGCATCCGTCCGCGTTCGAGACGCAGCACGATTGCCACCAGCGCCCATTGCAGCAGGCTGCACAGCAGATTGGGCTGGCGCAGGTTGCCGATCGCGCGCCCCGCAATATGCGATCGCGCGATCAGGCCGGCGGCGCCGAATTCGGGCGCGAACACCTGCAGCATTGCGATCAGTGCAGACACGAGCCCGGCGAGCAGCAGTCCGTCGGCAAACCAGCCGAAGACCGCAGCGCCGTCGGCACGACGCGCCGCGTTGGCGCCGGTCCACGCGAGCAGCAGCGCGCCGGCGAGCACACCCAGCGCCGACAGGCCGAGCGACGCCGGCAGACTGGCGACGGTGGTGGACCACAGGGCGCCGGCTGCCACGAGCGCCAGCGCTGCGACCAGCGGCCAGGCCGCGCGCGGCAGTCGCGCGGGCGCCAGCACAAGCGTCCAGGCACCCCACAGGATCAGCGCCGCGCACTGGTTCGGCACGGTCACCGAAGGCAGGAGGTTCAGCGCCAGGAGCATTGGCACCGTGCCGGCCGCCAGCGCCATCACGGCGATATCCTTCCGTGCTGCTTCCATGCCCGCCGCCTGCGCTCGCGCGCGGATTCAGGTGCGTTCGGCGGCAAGCCGCATCGGATGCCGTTCCGTCTCGGCTCCCGATTCGAACAGCGGCATCCACAACGCCACGACCGAACCCTTTCCGACTTCGCTCTCGACCTCGATCGCGCCGCCGATCTGGCGCAGGTACTGCAGCGCCTCGTACGAGCCGATCCCCATGCCGCTGGCCTTGGTCGAGCTGAACGGCCTGAACAGCCGGGTCTGGATGAACTCCTGGGTCATGCCGGCGCCGCTGTCGCGCACCTTCAGCCTCACGCGTGCGCCGACGCGTTCGAGCTCGACCGACACCGAACCGCTCGCCGGCGTCGCGTCGAGCGCGTTCTGCACGATGTGCTCGATCACGCGCTCCAGTCGCTGCTCGTGGCCGCGGGTGGCGATGCGCTCGACGCTTCGCAGCCCGACTTCACGCCCGCGCCGACGCGCCGACTGCTGGATCCGACGCAGGATCGGTTCGAGCTCGACACCGAACGCGGCCCCGTCGGCCGGCGCCTGCCCCTCGCGCAACTGCAGCATCATCTGCCGCATCTTCTCGAGCGAGTTCTCCACCGTCGCCAGCATGTCCTGCTGGAACTCGGGGTTGGCGCGGTGGCGTTCGGCGTTCTTGAGCATCAGCGACAGCTGCGTGACGATGTTCTTCAGGTCGTGCACGACGAAGGCCGACATGCGGTTGAAGGCGTCGAACTTGCGCGCCTCGAGCAGCGCCTCGGTGGCGCGCATCTGGGCCAGCACGCCGGCGGCCTGGCGCGCCGCGGTCTTGAGCAGATCGCGCATCTCCCAGTTGAGCGCGAGCGGCGTGCGCGCCTGCGCGAGGACGACGAAGCCGTCGACCTCGTCGCTCACGCGCAAGGGCACGACGAGCCAGGCGCCGCCCACTTCATGCAGCCAGGCCGGCACGGCCTCGGCTTCGTCGCGCGGCCCGTGGCCCGAGCGCACGGCGTCCAGGTCGACGATCCAGTCGCGCTCGCGCATGAAGCGGCACAGCGGCGAATCGGCCGCTTCGCTTTCGGACGACCGCGGCATGTTCCAGACCGCCATCGAGACGAGGCGATCGCCCTCGCCGGCCTTGAACCAGAGGGCGCCGGCGGGGCTCTCGACCATGTCGGCCAGCCCGCGCACGACGACGCCGGCGATCTCCTCGGGCGCCATCGTCGACGACAGCCTCGCCGTGAAGCGCAGCCACTCGACGCGATAGTCGTAGCGGTAGCGCAGCAGGTGCTTGCCGAGGAAGACGCGCAGGCGGGCCCGCAGCGATCCGGAAAGCACCAGGGCGGCGAGGGCCGCGACGGCAACGGCCAGCAGCGCGATCTGCAGCGCGCCGCCCCAGCTGCCCCCGAAATAGCGCACGTAGTAGCCGGCGGCGGCCACCAGCAGCAGATAGGCGCCCACCAGCAGCAGCGACGCCGAGTAGAACGCCGCCGCGTTGGAGACCTTGACGCGCGTGAGCCAGCCCGAGCGCCGGCGCGTCGCGACGACGAGAAACGGCACCGCAGCGGCGTGCACGAGGCCGCGTGCGCCGAGCGTGTCGATGTCGAAGGCGCCGAACATCAGCGCCTGCGAGAACAGGTAGACGTCGTAGACGAAGAGGCAGGCCAGCCCCAGGCACAGCGGCTTGATCGACCAGCGCGAGCCCTCGTCGTGGGTGCGGAAGAGCTGCTCGACGAGGAACAGCCCGAGCACCGCCCAGCCGAGCTGGCTGGCCACCAGCACGCGCATCGCGGCGGCGGCGCTGTCGGCACCGAAGCCCAGCGCCAGATCGGCGCCGATTCCGGCCGCGCCCAGCAAGAGCGGCAAGGCGGTGAGCAGGCCGCGCCGCACCGGCGAGCGCGGGCTCGACCAGGGCAGGGGCAGCAAGCGCGCGGCGAAGACGATCCACGCCGCGTAGCGCAGCTGGTCGCAGGCGACGGCGAGGTGCCAGGGCCAGCGCTTGTCGCTCCACAGATCGGCCAGCGCGAGCGCGCCCCAGGCGGCGCTGGCGGCGACGGCAACGATCAAGGCGCGCACGGCCCCGTCCAGCGGCCGCCGCAGCAGGCCTGAGCGCGCGATCTGCACGCCGAAACCGGCACAGGCGAGCACGACCAGCAGATAGCCGGTCAGCGCCAGGCCGGTGGAGAAGTCGCCTGAGTGAAGGAACATGGGCGCAGGAAGACGACGGGGTCGCTCTGCATCGTAGGGGGTCGGCCGAGGGCCAGCGATGGTATCGCCGCGGCCCGGGCTGCTGAGCGAGCTGTCGTGAACTAGTTGCACCGCGCGCAAGGCAGCCGCGCGGAGCGCTCCGATTCCTCCGCGGCGCGTCCGATATCACGCCACCCCCCCCCAACCAAGGGCTACCGCCGCCCGCATCGGGTTCGTACAGTGGCGCGTGTCGGATTGCTTGACAGTCCGCCGGGGTCGAGCCCCTCGCGCATGCCGCTGCGGCGCGCCGGTGGGAGAGCGAAGCGGTCCCGGATATGCAGGAGCATGGATGTTGCGAGTGGCAGTCGAAGCGTTGCGCAGGATCTCGGTGGCGCGCGCGCTGGTGGACGTCGGTGTCGTGCTGCTGGCGATCTACGCCGGCGGGCTGATCGACGCCTCCGTCGCCGGCTCGTCGCTGCCTGATCTGGGCCCGCGCGGCTTCTCGCTCGCCGCGGGCATCGTCTTCGTCAACGTGGCCTCGGGCTTTTATGGCAGCAGCGGGCGCCACAGCCTGGCCTGGGCCGCCATGCGCTCGCTGGTGGCGCTGGCCGTGGCCCTGCCGCTCACTTACTTCCTGTTTCCGCTGCGGCCGTTCGGCCTCGCCGAATCGGGGCTGGTGCACTGGGCCGCCATGGGCGGCGTGGCGGCGGTGATCCTGCACCGCGGCTATGAGGCCACGTCGTCGGCCGTGCAGGCGCGCACGCGCCGCCGCACGCTGATCTTCGGCAGCGGCGAGGCTGCACGCGTGGTCGCCGAGACGCTGCGCGCGTCCGACCCGGCGGCCGAGATCATCGGCTTTTACCCGGGCCCGAACGAAAGCGCGCCGGCCGTGCCGGCCGAGCAGCTGCTGCCGCTCACCCGCCCGCTGATCGACACCGCGGTCGAGCAGCGCGCCGACGAGATCGTGGTCGCGCTCACCGAGCGGCGCGCCGGCAGCATGCCGCTGCGCGAGCTGCTCGACTGCAAGCTGCGGGGCATCGGCGTCTACGACATCAACTCGCACTTCGAGCAGCGGCTCGGCCAGATCCGCATCGACTACCTGTACGCCGGCTGGCTGATCTTCGGCGATGGCTTCAACCAGGGCTTCGCGCGCACGGCCGTCAAGCGGCTGTTCGACATCGTCTGCGCCTTCGCGCTCATCGTGCTGGCCACGCCGGTGATGCTGCTCGCAGCGCTGTGCATCCGGCTGGAAAGCCGCGGTCCGGTGCTGTACCGGCAGGAGCGCACCGGCAAGAACGGGCGCCCGTTCCAGGTGGTCAAGTTCCGCAGCATGCGCGTCGACGCCGAGGGCGACGGCCGGCCGCGCTGGGCCGCCGCCGACGACGACCGCATCACGCGCGTGGGCCGCTTCATCCGGCGCACGCGCATCGACGAGCTGCCGCAGCTGCTGTGCGTGCTCAAGGGCGACATGAGCCTGGTCGGGCCGCGCCCCGAGCGGCCCTACTTCGTCGAGCAGCTCACGCGCCAGATCCCCTTCTACGCCGTGCGCCACAGCGTCAAGCCCGGCGTCACCGGCTGGGCCCAGGTGCGCTACCAGTACGGCGCGTCGGTCGAGGACTCGCAGAACAAGCTGCAGTACGACCTGTACTACGTGAAGAACCACTCGCTGCTGCTGGACCTGCGTACGCTCGTCGAGACCGTGCGCGTGGTGCTCACCGGCCAGGGCGCGCACTGAGCACCCCGAGCGTTCCGCACCCGGTCCTGCGCCCGGCCCTGCACCCGCTCGTTCACCCGGCTTCGCGCCGCCCGACCTGCCGTGCAGGGCGCGTCGGTCCCCGCTGGGCCGCGCACGGCGCGTCAAACCGGAATCTCAGCACGGGAAGGGCAATCGCTTGACCCGCGGGCGTTGACGTGGAGCACGACTGTCTCGAAGATGGCCGCCGGCGCATTCGGCCCCGGGCTCGGGGCGCCCTGCCCGCCAAGCCCGCCGCCGGCGCCGGCATGGCGGCAGCGGCCGGAACCGCGCGCGCCGACCCTCGCCTTCACATGAGTGCCCAAAACGTCCCCCCCCTGCTCATCGTCGAGGACGACCTCGCGCTGCAAAAGCAGATCAAGTGGTCGCTCGACCGCTTCGAGTCGGTGACGGCCACCGACCGCGAGAGCGCGCTCGTGCAGCTGCGCCGCCACCAGCCGAGCGTGGTGACGATGGACCTCGGCCTGCCGCCCGACCCCGATTCGGTGTCCGAAGGCTTCAAGCTGCTCGACCAGATGCTCGCGGTCGACCCGGCGCTCAAGGTCATCGTGCTCACCGGCCAGAACGACCAGGCGCACGCGCTGCGCGCCGTGGCGCTGGGCGCCTACGACTTCCTGGCCAAGCCCTTCGACCCCGAGGTGCTGGGCCTGACGATCGACCGCGCCTACCGCCTGGCCGAGCTGCAGGCCGAGCTGCGGCGCGTGCAGGCGCAGCAGCAGCCCGACGCGATGGCGGGGCTGCTGACGCGCGACCCCGAGATGATGCGCATCTGCCGCCTCGTCGAGCGCGTGGCGCCCAGCGGCGCCTCGGTGCTGCTGCTGGGCGAAAGCGGCACCGGCAAGGAGGTGCTGGCGCAAGGCCTGCACCAGGCGTCCCGGCGCAGCGGGCGCTTCGTCGCCATCAACTGCGCGGCGATTCCCGAGCCGCTGCTCGAGAGCGAGCTCTTCGGCTACGAGAAGGGCGCCTTCACCGGCGCCGTGAAGACGACTCCGGGCAAGATCGAGACGAGCCACGGCGGCACGCTGATGCTCGACGAGATCGGCGACCTGCCGCATTCGCTGCAGGCCAAGCTGCTGCGCTTTCTGCAGGAGCGCACCATCGAGCGCCTGGGCGGGCGGCAGGAGATCGCCGTCGACGTGCGCGTGGTCGGCGCCACCCACCAGGACCTGCGCGCGCTGATGCAGGAAGGGCGCTTCCGCGAGGACCTGTACTACCGCCTGGCCGAAATCGTGGTCACGATCCCGCCGCTGCGCGAGCGCCAGGGCGACGCGGTGCTGCTGGCGCACGCCTTCCTGCGCCGCTTCGCGCTCGAGCAGCGCCGGCCGGGGCTGGCGCTCACCGACGACGCCATCGCCGCCATCGAGGCCCACGCCTGGCCCGGCAACGTGCGCGAGCTGCTCAACGCCATCAAGCGCGCCGCCATCATGGCCGACGGCGTGCGCGTGTCGGCGGCCGACATCGGCCTGCCCTTGCCGGAAGCGGGCAATGGCGAGGCGGGCGCGGCCAGCGACATCGACCTGCGCCGCGTGCGCGAGCAGGCCGAACGGCAGGCGGTGGTCACGGCGCTGGCGCGCGCCAGCGGCAACATCCTGCGCGCCTCGGAGATGCTCGGCGTCAGCCGGCCGACGCTGTACGACCTGATGCACCGGCTGGCCATCAAGTAGCCCAGCGCGGCGCGGCGCCGCTCGGCCGGCGCACGCCGCCCCGAACCCGGAGGTCTTGGAAATGAACAAGCCCGTTCCCTTCCCCGCATGGCTCCTCGCCGCCGCGCTTGCCGCCGCGGGCCTGGCCGGCTGCCAGCGCGGCCCGAGCGTCGACGAGTCGGTGGCCGCGGCCGAGGACTACGTGGCCAAGAGCGACTTCAAGGCCGCCACCATCAGCGCCAAGAACGCGCTGCAGAAGGAAGCCAACAACGCCCAGGCGAGGCTGCTGCTCGGCCAGGCGCTGCTCGAGGAAGACCAGCCCACGGCAGCCGCCGTCGAGCTGCGCAAGGCGCTCGAGCTCGGCGCGCCCGAGAACAAGGCCGTGCCGCTGCTGGCGCGCGCCGTGCTGGCGCAGGGCCGCGCGCGCGAGGTGACGATGCAGTACGGCGCCACCGTGCTCGGCGACGCGCGCGCCTCGGCCGACCTGCGCGCCACCGTGGCCACCGCCTTTGCGCTGCTGGGCGACAAGGCCAATGCGCTCGACACCGCCCAGGCCGCGCTCAAGGAATGGCCCGACCACGTGCCGGCCACGCTGGTGCTGGCGCAACTGGCGGCTGCCGACGGCGACGGCGAGCGTGCGCTCACGCTCGTCGAGGGCGCGCTGGCGCGCGAGCCCAAGGACGGCAAGGCCCTGTACACCAAGGGCACGCTGCTGGGCGTACTCAGGAAGGATCCCGAAGGCGCGCTCGCCGCCTACCGCGCGGCGGTGGCCTCCGAGCCCCGGCTGGCGGCCGCGCACGGCGAGATCATCTCGCTGCTGCTCGACAAGAACGACCTCGCGGCAGCGAAGGACCAGCTGGCGCAGCTCGTGAAGGTCCAGCCGAACCACCCGACGACCTGGCTGTACGACGCGCGCGTGTCCTACCTGGACAAGAACTACGCCCATGCGCGCGACGCGGCCGAGCGCCTGCTCAAGGTCCGCCCGAACGACTGGAAGGCGCTGCTGCTGGCCGGACTGGCCGAAGTCCAGCTCAAGTCGGACGCCAAGGCCGAGAACTACCTGACCGGCGCGTTGAAGACCAAGCCCGACGCCGTGCGGCCGCGCCAGGTGCTGGCGCAGCTGTACCTGCGCGCCGGGCGCGCGCGCGACGCCATCGAGGTGCTGCAACCCATCGTCGACTCCAAGACCGCGGACGCCGAGAGCGTCACCCTGTCCGGCCTGGCCTACCTGCAGGCCGACGACGCCAAGCGCGCCGACGCCGCCTTCGCGCGCGCGGCGAAGATCGACCCGCAGGCGACGACGGCGCGCCGCGCCCTCGCGCTCACCCACATGGCCGAGGGCAATGTCGAAGGCGGCTTCGCCGAGCTCGAAGCCGTCGCCAGCCAGGATCCGACGGCGCGCAGCGCGATGGCGCTGGTGGCGGCGCGCCTGTCGAAGAACGATCTCGACGGCGCGCTCAAGGCGATCGCCGACCTCCAGGCCAGGCAGCCCGAGAGCCCGGTGGCGCACGCGCTGCGCGGCTCGGTGCTGGCGCGCCGCAAGGACGCGGCCGGTGCCGCCGCCAGCTACGAGCGCGCGCTCGCGCTGGACAAGCGCTACTTTCCGGCCACCGCCGGCCTGGCCGCACTGGCGCTGGCCGCCGGCCGGCCCGACGAGGCCAGGCGCCGCTACGAGGACCTGCTGCGCGAGGACCCGAAGAACATGCGCGCCGCGCTCGCCATGGCCGATCTGCAGGTGCGCGCAGGGGCGCCGGCGCAGGACGTGACCAAGGCGCTGGGCGAGGTGATCAAGGACCACCCGACCGAGGTGCTGCCGCGGCTGGTGCTGACCAACTACCTGCTCGGCCGCAACGACGGCAAGGCCGCGCTCGGCGTGGCGCAGAACGCCGTCGCCGCGCTGCCCGGCAACATCGTCCTGCTCGAGCGCCTGGCCACGGCGCAGCTGGCCGCCGGCGCCTTCGAGCAGGCCGCGGCCAGCTTCACCCAGCTCGCCGCCGCGGCCCCCGAGCGCCCCGACCCGCTGCTGCGGCTGGCCGAGGCGCAGGCCCTGGCCAAGGACTACAAGGGTGCGCAGCGCACGCTCGCGCGCGTGCTCGAGCTCAAGCCGGGCCTGGTGCAGGCCCGGATCGCCTCGGCGCGCGTGGCGATGGCCCAGAACCAGCCCGAAGCCGCGCTCGAGATCGCGCGCACGCTGACGCGCGAGCAGCCCCGCCAGCCGACCGGCGCCGTGCTCGAAGCCGAGATCGCCGCGGCACGCGGCCAGCCCGAGGCCGCGGTGGCGGCGCTGCGCCGCGCTCTGGCCAGCGGCGGCGGCTCGGACGTCGCCGGCCGGCTCTACGGCATGCTCAATGCGGCCAAGCACGGCGAGGAGGCCGAACGCATGGCGCTGGCGTGGATGAAGGATCATCCGAAGGACGCGCTGTTCCGCTTCCTCATGGGCGACACGGCCCTGGCGCAGGGCCAGCTGGCGCTGGCCGAGTCGCACTACCGCAAGGTGCTCGAGCTGCAGCCCGACAACGCGATGGCGCTGAACAACGTCGCCTGGCTCATGGTGCGCCAGGGCAAGCCGGGTGCCGTGGCGCTGGCCGAACGCGCCAACCAGATCCAGCCCAACCGCCCGGTGCTGATGGACACGCTGGCCGGCGCACTGGCCGCCGAAGACCAGACGGCACGCGCGATCCAGGTGCAGAAGCAGGCCATCGCCAAGGCGCCCGACGACCTCGGGCTGCGCCTGAACCTGGCGCGCATCTACGTCAAGTCGGGCGACCGCCAGCTCGCGCGCGCCGAGCTCGAGCCGCTGGTCAAGCTCGGCGACAAGTTCCCGGCCGCGCGCGAAGTCGCCAGCCTGATGCAGCAGCTGTGATGCGGCAGGCGGCCCGGAGCCCGAGGTGAGCCGATCGGCGGGCGCGCGCATCCGGCACGGCGCGCACCGGGCCGCGCGCGCGCTGCTCGGCGCGCTGCCGCGCGAGCTGCGGTTTCGCTTCTATCGCGGCATGGTCGACTGCCCCACCGTGCTCGACGACAGCTTCGAGTTCACCATCGCGCGCTCGCGCGAGGACCTCGAGGCCTGCTTCGGCCTGCTGCACGACGCCTACGTGGCGAGCGGCTTCATGCGCGCGCACCCTTCCGGGCTGCGCGTCACCGCCTACCACGCGCTGCCGACCACGACCACCCTGTGCGCCAAGGTGGGCGGCCAGGTGGTCGGAACGCTGTCGATCGTGCGCGACGGCGTGTTCGGCTTTCCGCTGCAGAGCGCCTTCGACATCTCGGCCGTGCGCGCCAAGGGCGGGCGCATCGCCGAGATCTCGGCGCTGGCGGTGCACCCCTCGTTCCGGCGCACGGGCGGCTCGGTGCTGTTCCCATTGATGAAGTTCATGTACGAGTACTGCACGCGCTACTTCGACACGCGGCACCTCGTGATCGCGGTGCACCCGACGCGCATCGAGCTGTACGAGTCGCTGCTGTTCTTCCGTCGCCTGACGGCCAGGGTGGTGGACAAGTACGACTTCGCCAACGGCGCACCGGCGATCGGCGCCACGCTCGACCTGCACGAGGCGCCGCAGCTCTTCGCGCGCGCCTACGACGGCAAGCCCGCGCGGCGCGACCTGCACGGCTATTTCGTCGACCGACAGCTGCCCAACATCCGCTTTCCCGCGCGCGACTGGAACGTCAGCAACGACCCGATGCTGACACCGGCGCTCGCCGATTACTTCTTCAACGAACGCACGCAGGGTTTCGCCGAGCTGGACGAACGCAGGAAGCGGCTGCTGCACTCCATCTACCGCGGGCCCGAATGGGCGCGTGTGTTGCCGGCGCTGGCCGAGGATCCGTCGCCGCGCAGCCAGCTGCGGCTGACGCCGCGCTTCACGTTCAAGTGCGAGGGCCGGCTGAACGCCGCGGCGCCGGCCGATGGCGGCCACCCGATCACGATCATCGAGCTGTCGCGCCACGGCTTTCGCGCGCGCACGCCCGCACAGCTCCCCGTCGGCACGCTGGTCACGGCCGAGGCCGAACTCGGCGCCGGCCGCCGCACCCAGGTCCACGCGCGTGTGATGAACGCCGGACCGGGCGACGACGAGCGCTCGTACGGCTTTCATGTCGGCGCCCCTGACGAAGCCTGGCTGAACTGCGTCGCCTGGCTGGAAGAGAAGGGTGACTGAGCCTGTGAAGACGTGAATCACGCTCACGGCCGCGGCGCCCACCGCCCCGGCGCGCCGGCCACGGCCACGCTGCGCCGGACGCCCTGCTCGCGCCGCCGCTTCGCCTCGGCGCTTCTGCTGCTGCTGGCCGGCGCGGCGCGTGCCGATGCGCCCGCGGTGATCGAACGCCTGCGCCCCTCGGTGCTGCCGGTGGGCATCTACCGCGTGCTCGACAGCCCGCGCTTCGGCTTTCGCGGCAGCGGCTTCGTCGTCGGCGACGGCCGGCTGCTCGTGACCAACGCGCATGTCGTGCCCGAGGCCGGCGCGGGCGAGGCGCCGCAGCTGGCGGCGCTGGTGCCGCGCCCGGACGGCGGGCGCGATCTGCGACTCGCGTCGCTCGAGCGGCTGGACCGCGCGCACGACCTGGCGCTGCTGCGGCTCGAAGGCGCGCCGCTGCCGGCGCTCGAGCTGGCGGCCCCAGGCAGCGTGAAGGAGGGCGAGGATCTGCTGCTGGCGGGCTTTCCGATCGGCGGCGTGCTCGGCTACTCGATGGTCACGCACCGCGGCATGCTGTCGTCGATCACGAAGATCGCGCTGCCCTCGCTCACTGCGCAGCAGCTCAGCGAGCGCGCCGTCAAGCAGCTGCGCGAGGGCCCGTTCGAGGTCTACCAGCTCGACGCGACGGCCTACCCGGGCAACAGCGGCGGGCCGCTGGTGGACGCGCGCGACGGCAAGGTGGTGGGTGTCGTCAACATGGTGCTCGTGCGCGGCACGCGCGAATCGGCGCTGAGCAACCCGACCGGCATCACCTACGCGATCCCGGCGCGCTTCGTGCGCGAACTGCTCGCGCCGCCCTGAGGCGGGCGCTGTCGAGCGGGCGACCCGGCCGCTTCGCCCTGTCCCCGCCTGGGCCGGGCCGGGCGCAGCCCGGGCTCCGGGGCTCTCAGTTGAGGACGCGCGAGGCGGGCGCCTGGGCGGCCATCAGGCGCGCCAGGATGCCGCTCTCCTCGTCGGCGGTGAAGGCCAGCGGGTACAGCGAGCGTTCGGCGCCGGCACATTCCGGCCGGCCGCCGAACTCGCGGATGCGCTCGGCGATGTACTCGAAGCCGAGCGACAGCAGCACGGCGGGTGCGTTGACCGAGCGGTTGGTGCGCTCGCCGCCGGCCACCTGAGCGCCCAGCATGCGCTGGTAGTAGCGCACGTGGCGCGGGTTGACCTCCATCACCAGTGTGTCGCGGCCGCGCAGGCGGTGCGCGACGATGTAGGCGACGTGGAACAACGCGGCCAGCACGCGCCGGTTGCCGGTCATGGGGTCGATCGCGAGCTTGGTGAACTCGCACAGGCGCTGGCCGGAGCGGCGCAGGGCGTCGAGCTCGTCGCCGAACACGTCGTCGCAGTTCATGCCGGCCGAGTCGTCGAGGCCGACGGTGATGGTGCCGATCGTCGCGTTGTCCTCGATCGCGGTGAGCGTGGTGCGGTTGGTGGTCTGGTTCACGGGCAGGCTGACCGCGTGATAGCCGCGCCAGCCGTAGCGCTCGCTCAGCAGGCGGTTGGCCGATTGACGCACGATGAAGGAGTCGGCCGACTCGATCTTGAACTCGCGCTCGTGCGCGATGGCGCCGAACTCGCTCGCGAGGTGCTCGCTGGCGATGGCGTCGGATGGGCGCGAGAGGCGGGGCTGCAGCGGTGCGGCGATGAGCGTGGTGGAGACCATGAACGGATTCGTGCGTGAATGTGGTGCGGGAGCGGCTTGCTCTGCAGTCTGCAGCAAGCGGGTCGGGCACGCTGTATCGAATGGCAAGCGGCAATCCCCGATTCAGGGGGTTGCCGTCGGCGGCCAGGTAAGCGGTGTCACAAGCTGATTCGCGCCAGCCGCCACGCCGGGCCATCCGGGCTGACGGCTGGATTTTCCACCAGCTTGCGGCTCGCGCCTGCGCTCGCGCCGCGGCAGGCTCGCAGCGGCGGCGGCGCGGCAGGGGCCATGCCCTGCGGCCGCCGGCGCCGATCGCCGGGCTACGACTTCACGATGCGGTAGTAGCGCATGTACCAGTCGACGAAGCGCCCGATGCCGACCGACAGCTCGGTCGCCGGCACGAAGCCCACCCATTGCCGCAGCGCGTCGACGTCGGCGTAGGTGGCCGGCACGTCGCCGTCTTGCAGCGGCAGCAGCCGCTTCTCGGCCTGGCGGCCGAGCGCGCGCTCGATGCAGGCGATGAACTCCATCAGCGGCACCGGGTTGTGGTTGCCGATGTTGAACACGCGGTACGGCACGTTGCTCGTGCCCGGGTCGGGCGCCTCGGGGCGGTAGGCGGCGTCGGGCACGGCCGGCTTGTCGAGCACGCGCACCACGCCTTCGACGATGTCGTCGACGTACGTGAAGTCGCGCTGCATGCGACCGTGGTTGAAGACGTCGATCGGCCGGCCTTCGAGGATCGCCTTCGTGAACAGGAACAGCGCCATGTCCGGCCGCCCCCAGGGCCCGTAGACGGTGAAGAAGCGCAGGCCCGTCGTCGGCAGCCCGAACAGATGGCTGTAGGTGTGCGCCATCAGCTCGTTGGCCTTCTTGGTGGCCGCGTACATGCTCACCGGGTGGTCGACGCTGTCGTGCTCGGAGAACGGCAGCCTGGTGTTGCCGCCGTAGACGCTCGAGCTCGACGCGTACACCAGGTGCTGCACGCGGTGGTGGCGGCAGCCCTCCAGGACGTTCATGAAGCCGACGACGTTGGCGTCGACGTAGGCGTGCGGATCCTTCAGCGAATGGCGCACGCCGGCCTGCGCCGCGAGGTGGATGACGCGGTCGAAGCGCTCGCGGGCGAACAGCTCGGCCATGCCGGGGCGATCGGCCACGTCGAGCTTCACGAAGCGAAAGCGCGGCTGCGGCTCGAGCAGCGCCAGGCGGTCGCGCTTGAGCCGGACGTCGTAGTAGTCGTTGAGGTTGTCGAGGCCCACGACCTCGTCGCCGCGCGCGAGCAGGCGCTGCGCCGCGGTGCTGCCGATGAAGCCGGCAGCGCCGGTGACCAGGATTTTCATGGGCGCGGATTCTCCCATCCGCACCTCGCGCCGACGGCTATTTCAGCCAGGGCGCGCGTGCGTCCGGCGCGGGATTCAGCACGTTCAGTGCGGCTTTCACGGCCTCGGCCGGCAGCGCGCCCTGGCGCGCCAGCGCGTCCAGCGCCGCCAGCGCGATGTGCTCGGCGTCGACTTCGAAGAAACGCCGCAGGTCGCGCCGCGTGGCGCTGCGGCCGAAGCCGTCGGTGCCCAGCGTGACGTAGGGCGCGCCGACGTACTCGGCAACGAGCTGCGGCAGCGCACGCACGTAGTCGGTGACGGCGACGACGGGCAGCGTGCCGCCCAGGCAGCGCTCGACCCGGCTCACCAGCGCCAGCTCGCCGCCGCCGATGCGGTTGAGCCGCTGCACGTCGCGCGCATGGCGCGCGAGCTCGGTGAAGCTGGTGGCGCTCCACACCTCGGCGGCGACGCCGTGGCGCTCGCGCAGCAGTTCGGCCGCGGCGATCACCTCGCGCAAGATGCTGCCCGAGCCCAGCAGCCGCACCTGCGGGCGCTCGGGCGCGTGGGCCGGCAGCCGGTACAGGCCGCTCACGATGTCGTCCACGCTCACGCCCTCGGGCCAGGGCGGCTGCGCGTGGTTGTCGTTCATCACCGTGACGTAGTAGAACTCGTCGGCCTGATCCTCGAGCAGCCGCTTCGTGCCGTGCGCGACGATGGCCGTCAGCTCGTAGCCGAAGGCCGGGTCGTAGGCGCGGCAATTGGGGATCGCGCTCGCCGCGAGGTGGCTCGCACCGTCCTGGTGCTGCAGGCCCTCGCCGCTCAGGGTGGTGCGCCCGGCGGTGGCGCCGACGAGAAAGCCGCGCGCGCGGCTGTCGGCGGCGCAGTAGATGAGGTCACCCACGCGGCGAAAGCCGAAGCACGAGTAGAAGACGTAGAAAGGCAGCATCGGCACGCCGTGCGTGCTGTAGCTGGTGGCGGCGGCGATCCAGCTGCCCAGGGCGCCGGCTTCGTTGATGCCCTCCTCGAGGATCTGGCCGGTGCGGCTCTCCTTGTAGTAGAGCAGCTCGTCGCGGTCTTCGGGCTCGTAGAGCTGGCCCTGCGCGGCGTAGATCGCCACTTCGCGAAACAGGCTCTGCATGCCGAAGGTGCGCGCCTCGTCGGCGACGATGGGCACGACGGCGGGCCCGAGCGTCGCATCGCGCAGCAGCGCGGTGAGCTGCTGCACGAAGGCCATCGTCGTGCTCATCTCCCGGCCGGCCTGGCGCTCGGCCAGGCGCACCGCCTCCGCGGGCGCCGGCGCCAGCCGCACGGGCGCGGCCGCGCTGCGCGCCGGAAGGTAACCGCCGAGTGCGCGCCGGCGCGCCTGCAGATAGCGCATCTCGGGGCTCGCGTCGTCGGGGCGGTGGAATTCGAGCGCCTTGACCGCATCGTCGCCCAGCGGCAGCGCGAAGCGGTCGCGAAAGGCGAGCAGCGCCTCGTCGTCGAGCTTCTTGCGCTGGTGCGAGCCCATGCGGCCCTGGCCCCAGTGGCCCATGCCGTAGCCCTTCTTGGTCTGCGCCAGGATCACGCTCGGCCGGCCGCGGTGGTTCAGCGCCGCGTGGTAGGCGGCGTGGATCTTCAGCGGATCGTGGCCGCCGCGGCGCAGGCGGTCGATGTCGTCGTCCGACAGGTGCGCGGCGAGCTGCTGCAGCTCGGGGTACTTGTTGAAGAAATGCTCGCGGTTGAAGCGGCCGTCGGTGGCGGCGTACTTCTGGAACTCGCCGTCCACCGTCTCGTGCAGGCGGCGCAGCAGCACGCCTTCGCGGTCGGCGGCAAAGAGCGGATCCCAGTCGCTGCCCCAGAGCAGCTTGATCACGTTCCAGCCGGCACCGGCAAAGAGGCCTTCGAGCTCCTGCACGATCGAGCCGTTGCCGCGCACCGGGCCGTCCAGGCGCTGCAGATTGCAGTTGACGACGAAGACCAGGTTGTCCAGGCCCTCGCGCGCGGCCAGCGACAGGCCGGCGAGCGACTCGGGCTCGTCCATCTCGCCGTCGCCGACGAAGGCCCAGACGCGCCGCCCGCGCGTGTCGAGCAGCGCGCGGTCGTGCAGGTAGCGCATGAAGCGCGCCTGGTAGATGGCGGTGAGCGGCCCCAGGCCCATCGAGCCGGTGGGGAACTGCCAGAAGTCGGGCATCAGCCAGGGGTGGCAGTAGGAGCTGAGGCCGTCGCCCGCCGTCTCCTGGCGGAACTTGTGCAGCCGCTCGGCCGGCAGCCGCCCTTCGAGGAAGGCGCGCGCGTAGACACCGGGCGAGGCATGCGGCTGGAAGAACACCAGGTCGCCGCCCTGCCCGCCGCCGGACTGGCCGTCCGCGCCGGGCCCGGCGCGAAAGAAGTGGTTGAAGCCGACCTCGAACAGATCGGCGATCGACGCGTAGGTGGCGATGTGGCCGCCCAGCTCGCCGCTCACGCGGCTGGCGCGCACCACCATCGCCAGCGCGTTCCAGCGCACGATGGCCGAGATGCGCGCTTCGAGCACCAGGTCGCCCGGGTATTGGGGCTGGCGGTCCAGCGTGACCGTGTTGACGTAGGGCGTGTTCAGCACCGGCGGCAGCGGCACTTGATGCGCGCGCGCGTCTTCGAGCAGCCGGCGCAGGATGTAGGTGCCGCGCTCGCGCCCTTCGTGCCGCACCAGCGTCGCGAAGGCGTCGAGCCACTCGCGCGTCTCGGCCGGGTCGGCGTCGGGCGCGATCACGCGCCAGGACGCCAGCGGGTTCGGCTGTTCGGATTCGGACGACATCGGCGCGATTGTGCTGCCGCCACCGCAGTGCTTGCGCGCTTCAGCGCCAGGCTGGCGCGTTGCCCAGTCGTGCCAGCGGATAGGCTTGGACCTCGGCCAGCAGCTCGACCAGGCGGCTCGAGACGTAGTCGAGCACGGCCCGCCCCTTCTCGGCCGTGGCGCCGGCGGCGTCGCCGCAGGCGCCGAGCGGGTTCAGGTCCTGCATCTGCCAGCCGATCTTGGCGCGCGGCGTGATCGACAGATAGCGGTTCTCGCGCGCCAGCGTCTCGGTGAGCGAGCCGAAGTTCTGCCGCCGCTCCAGGCGCACGAGCTGCGGCGCCAGCGCCATCATGAGCGAGGTCTCGAGTTCGCCGCCGTGGATGCCGTGCGCCAGCTCGTGCTCGCCGAACAGACCCGGCGGCAGGCCGAGCGTGTACCAGCTGCTGGCGACGACGAGGATGCCGTGGCGCTCGCGCAGGTCGCGCGTGACGATGTCCATCGCGTTCATCTGGCCGCCGTGGCCGTTGAAGAAGACGAGCCTCCTGACGCCGCTGGCGACCACGCCCGCGGCCAGCTCCGACCAGTAGGCGACCAGCGTCGTCAGCGACAGCGTCAGCGTGCCCGGGTACAGCGCGTGCTCGTTGCTCTTGCCCACCTGCGCCGTGGGCAGGAACAGCAGCGGCAGCTCGGGCGGCAGCTTCGGGATCGCGGCGCGCACGATGCCCTCGACGATGATGGTGTCGGTGGACAGGGGCAGATGCGGCCCGTGCTGCTCGGTGGCCGCCAGCGGCAGCACGGCGACGAGGCGCGTGCGGTCCATCTGCGCGAGCGACTCGGTGGTCTGGTCGGCCCAGTAGCGGCTGGTTCGGGCAAGGCTCGGCATGCGGATCTCCGGTTGCAGCGCGCGCTCAGCTCGCGCGGCGTGTCCGCGCCCGCGCCCGCGCCCGCACTGGTGCCGCGTCGGCGCCGCGCCGGCTCGAGCGGCTGCGCCTCACGACAGCACGCGCGCGGCGATCTGCCGCATGCGCTCGCTCGTGCCGCGCGCCACCTTGCCGCTGACGGCCAGCGCGAGCTCGTGCGCCAGCATGTGCTCGAAGGCCGAGCGCACCTGCGCGCCGCTCACGGCGGCGACGGCCTCGGCACGTTCGGCGCGGCTGCGCACGCGAGCGAGCGCGAACCAGTCGAGCGCGGCATCCTCAAGCACCTGCAGCGGGCGTTCCTCGCGGCGCAGCGCGCGCACGGCGAGCTGGCGGCGGGCGCGCTCCAGGTCCACCGCATCGACGCCGTCGGCGTGCCGGCGCAGCAGGGTGAGCGCGGCGGCGAGCAGTTCGTCGAGCGACCTCGGTCCGGTGGAGGCCTCGACGACGAACTGGCCGCACATGTCCAGCTGGTCGGCCGAGCAGGCGGCGTAGTAGGCCAGGCCGCGCTGCTCGCGCAGGGTATCGAGCAGCGGGCTGCTCATGCCTTCGCCGAGCACGGCGGCAGCCACCTGGCCGCTCGCGTCGGCCGCGCGCAGCGCCGGCAGCGGGAAGCCGAGCACCAGATGGGTCTGGCTCGAGCCGTCCTGCGCCTTGGTGCGGATGCCGCCTTGGTAGGCCGGCACGTCGACGACGTTGGGCGTGCCGCGCGGCATGTCGCCGAACGAGGCCTCGGCGGCGCGCAGCACGGCCTCGGCGTCCACCGCGCCGGCCGCGGCGACGACGATGTTGCAGCCGGTGTAGCCGCGCGCCAGGTGCGCCAGCAGCTCGGCGCGCGTGAAGCGCTCGATGTTGGCGCGCGTGCCGATCACCGGCTGCGCCGCCGGGTGCAGGCCGAAGCAGCAGCGGTCGAACAGCTTGAAGGCGGTGGCCAGCGGGTCGTCCTCGTCCTCGGTGAACTCGTGCAGCAGGACCTGGCGCTCGCGCTCGAGCTCGTCGGGCGGCAGCGTGGCGTGGCGCACGATGTCGCCCAGCATGGCGACGAACTGCGGCGCGTGCTGCGGCAGGCCCAGCATGTGGTAGGCGGTGTGGTCCTTGTCGGTGTGGGCGTTGACCTCGGCGCCCAGGCGCTCGGCGTCGAGGTTGATGCGGCGCGCGTCGCGCGTGGCGGTGCCCTTGAAGGCCATGTGCTCGAGCACGTGGCCGATGCCGCTGGCCGCGCGGCTCTCGTGCGCGCTGCCCCAGCGCACGAAGACGCCCACGCCGCAGCTGCGCCACAGCGGCGAGCGCGCCACCAGCACGCACACGCCGTTGGCCAGCGTGTGGATCGCGAGCGCGCTCACGCGGCGTGCCGTTGTCGGCGCATCAGACGCGCTCCAGCACGAGCGCGATGCCCTGGCCGACGCCGATGCACATCGTGGCCAGCGCGTAGCGCCCGCCGCTGCGCACGAGCTGGTTGACCGCCGTCGTCGCCAGCCGCGCGCCGCTGGCGCCCAGCGGATGGCCGAGCGCGATCGCGCCGCCGTTGGGGTTGACGCGCGGGTCGTCGTCGGCCAGGCCGAGCTGGCGCAGCACCGCCAGGCCCTGTGCCGCGAAGGCCTCGTTGAGTTCGATGACGTCGAGCTGCGCCAGCGTGAGGCCCGTGCGCTCGAGCACCCTGCGCGTGGCCGGCGCCGGGCCGATGCCCATGATGCGCGGCGCCACGCCGGCCACCGCCATGCCGACGACGCGCGCGCGCGGCGTCAGGCCGTGGCGGCGCGCCGCCGCCTCGCTGGCGACGATGAGCGCGCAGGCGCCGTCGTTCACGCCGCTGGCGTTGCCCGCGGTCACCGTGCCGTCGGGCCGCACCACGCCCTGCAGGCGCGCCAGGGCCTGCAGGCTGGTCTCGCGCGGATGCTCGTCGCGTGCGACGACGACCGGCTCGCCCTTCTTCGGCGCGAGCGTGACCGGGGCGATCTCGGCGTCGAACACGCCGCTCGCCTGCGCCGCCAGCGCCTTGCGCTGGCTGGCCAGCGCCATGCGGTCCTGCGCCTCGCGCTCGATGCCGAACTCGGCGGCCACGTTCTCGGCCGTCTCGGGCATCGAGTCGACGCCGTAGCGCTCCTTCATCAGGCGGTTGACGAAGCGCCAGCCGATCGTCGTGTCGTAGACGGCGTTGGCGCGGCTGAAGGCGCTCTCGGCCTTGGGGCTGACGAAAGGCGCGCGGCTCATGCTCTCGACGCCGCCGGCGATCACCAGTTCGGCCTCGCCCGCCTTGATGGCGCGCGCGGCGCTGCCCACGGCGTCCAGGCCGCTGCCGCACAGGCGGTTGATCGTCGCCCCCGGCACCGCCGGCGGCAGCCCGGCCAGCAGCAACGCCATGCGGGCGACGTTGCGGTTGTCCTCGCCGGCCTGGTTGGCGCAACCGTAGAGCACGTCGCTCACTGCCTCCCAGTCGACGCCCGGGTTGCGCGCGGCCAGCGCCTTGATCGGATGCGCCGCGAGATCGTCGGTGCGCACCGAGGCCAGCGCGCCGCCGTAGCGGCCGAAGGGGGTGCGAACGGCGTCGCAGATGTAGGCTTGGGCGGACATGAGGGACCTCCGGCGCGCATTGTCGCCGGGGCGTCGCGTGCGACGCCGGCCTGCCGGCTTTCAGCCCCTTGGCGGATCGGCGCCCTCACGCGCCGCGGGCAGGCTGAAGTGGAACGCGGCGCCCGCGCCGACGCGGCCCTCGCCGCGCACGCTGCCGCCGTGGCGCTCGACGACGCGGCGCACGATCGCCAGCCCGACGCCGGTGCCCTCGAACTCGCCCTGGCCGTGCAGGCGCCGGAAGGGCTGGAACAGGTGCTCGGCGTAGGCCATGTCGAAGCCGACGCCGTTGTCGCGCACGACGAACTCGACCTTGCCGTCGGCGCCGCCGGCGCGCCCGAAGACGATCTGCGCCGCGTCGCGCTTGCCGCTGTACTTCCAGGCGTTGCCCAGCAGGTTCGTCAGCACGATGTGCGTGAGGCCGGGGTCGGCGTAGGCGGTCAGGCCGTCGGCAATCTGCCAGTGCACGCGGCGCTCGGGCCGGCTGCGCTGCAGCTCGCCGGCCACCGAGCGCGCCATCGAGCTCAGGTCGACCGGCTGCGGCTTGACCGCGCTGCGTGCGACGCTCGACAGCGCGAGCAGGTTCTCGATGATCTGGCGCATGCGCTGCACGCCGCTGCGCGTGCGCTGCAGGTACTCGAGCGCCTCGGCTCCCAGCGCGTGCGCGTGGCGCGTCTCGAGCAGCTGCGTCAGCCCGTCGACGCCGTTGAGCGGCGCGCGCAGGTCGTGCGACACCGAGTAGGAGAAGGCCTCGAGCTCGCGGTTGGCCGCCTCGAGCTCGGCGGTGCGCGCGCGCACGCGCTGCTCGAGGCTGGCGTTGAGCGCGATGATCTCGCGCTCGCGCTGCAGCCGCGCCAGTTCGGCCTCGGCGCGCGCGGCGAAGATGCGGAACACCGCCTCGAGGCGCGCGCTGCGCGGCAGCGGATGCGTCGACAGCACGTTCATCAGCCCGGCCGGCTTGCCGTCGACGCCGACCAGCGGCACGCCCATGTAGGCCTGGATGCCGGCCTCGGCCAACCCGTCGCGCTGCGCGAACGCGGCCGCCACGTCGCGCTCCCAGACCAGCAGCTCGCGCCGCGCGAGCACCTGCTCGCAGGGCGAGCCGCGCAGATCGTATTCGACGCTGGCGCCGTGCGTGCCCTCGGCGTAGCGCGCCAGCGTGCGCATGCGCCGGCCGCCGTCGAGCAGCTCGCCGACGTAGGCGCGCTCGGCGCCGGTGGCGCGCGCCAGGTGCTCGACGAGGCGGCGGAAGAAGGCCTCGCCGGTCTCGGCCGACACGCCGCGCGCGGCTTCGAGGATGAGCTCCTCGTCGCGCTTTTGCTCGCTGACGTTCAGGGTCGAGCTGAGGACGCAGCGCTCGCCGTCGAGCTCGATCAGCTCGGCGTACATGCGCACGTCGACCTGCCGGCCCCAGCGGTCGAACAGACGCGCGTCGCAGCCCATGACGCGGCCCTCGCGCTCGAGCCGGGCGGCGAACTGCGCGCGCTCCTGCGCGCTCGCCCAGACGCCGAGCTCGACGGTCGTCCGGCCGAGGATGTCGGCACGCGCGTAACCCAGTGTGCGTTCGTTGGCCGCGTTCGCTTCGAGGTAGGTGCCGTCGGTCAGGCGCGTGATCGTCATGCCGATCGGACTCGACTGGAAGGCCTTGGCGAAGCGCTCGTCGCTGGCGCGCTGCGCGGCGCGCGCGCGCGCCTGCTCGCTCACGTCGACGATCGCCACCAGCGCGTGGCGCTCGCCGGCCTCCTCGGCGACCTCGGCCGAGATCAGGGCCTCGAACACCTCGCCGTTGCTGCGCCTGAGCTGCATCGGCCTCGACGGCGCGCGCCCCGTGCGCCGCACCTCGTCCCAGAACGCCTGGCGCTCTTCGGCCGAGGCCCAGAAGCGGTCGCCATGGTCCTGGCCACGCATCACATCGGCCGAGACGCGCGACATGCGTTCCGCCGCGGCGTTGGCCAGCAGCAGCATCTTGGACTCCAGGTCGACCACCAGCAGCGCTGCCGGGTTGGAGCCGAACAGCGTGCGAAAACGCGCCTCGCTCGCCTGCAGCGCCTGACGCGCACGCACTTCGGCGCTGACGTCGGTCACCGTGGCGAGAACCTGCGGCACGCCGTCGCGGTGGACGAGCTCGGCCGAGACGAGCGCATCGAACGGCTCGCCGCTCGCCCGACGCAAGCGCGCCGGCAACTGCTGCACGCGGCCCTCGCGCCGCAGGCGCTCGACGATCGGATCGCGCTCCCGCGGGTCGACCCAGAGGCCGAGTTCGACCACGGTGCGGCCGACCGCGTCTTCGCGCCGCAGCCCGAAGATGCGCTCGAAGGCGACGTTGACCTCCGTCACCCGGCCCTCCGGCAGCGCGTTCGTGACCAGCGCCACCGGCATGCTGCGCACGACCGAGCCCAGCCAGGCCTCGCCTTCGCGCGCGCGCCGCGCGGCATCGACGACGACGCTGCGCACGGCCCAGAGATTGAGCGCGATGGCCGCGAGCACCGCCGCGTACATCGCCCAATGCGCGATGCCGACGGCATAGTCCGGCTTGGGCAGCAGCCCGGCGTTCTCGGCCACGATCAGGCCGCCGACGGCCAGGATGCTGGCGAGCGCCGTCGCGACCAGGGCGAGCGGGCGCAGGAACAGCCCGCAGACGACGATCGCGGCCACCAGCGCCAGCGTGCCGGTGCTGCGCACCGAGCCGAACGCCAGCCCCAGGCCGACGCCGGCGGCCAGCAGGCCGGCCGCCAGCCCGGCCGCGACCAGGTCCAGCCTGCGGCGGCGGTGCAGCAGCACCAGCGCGGCGACCACGACCAGCAGCGCGGCAACCAAGAGCAACTCGCTGCGCAGCGTGCCGGGCGCGAACAGCATCGCCGCCAGCACCACCGGCAAGGCCACGAGCAGCGTGTACAGCATGGTGCCGATGGCGCGGTGCGCGCGCTCGCCGAGCAGCTCGAGCACCGAGCCCTCGGCGCCGCTGCGGCTCCGCTCCCCGCTCGGCTTGGCCGCGTCGTTCGCCGGGTCGTCTCGCATGCCCGCGAGCATAGAGCGCGCATGGCGGGCCGGCCAGCAGGTATTGCCTGCGGGTGCGGCTGCCTTCCCCGCGGGGAGCGCGCGCGCATACGCGGCGTTGTCGAGCGCGCCACGCGAAGCGCGGCGCCGCAGGCGCTTGCCCGAGAATCGCGCGTTCGATGCGGCAAGGAGACCCGATGGCAGACCCGCAGACGATCGCTGCGCGCACGGCAGGCCGGGCGGGCGCCGGTGCGGCCGAACTCACGCCCGCGGCGGCACGGCTCACGGTGCTCGCCGCCTGCCTGGGCTGGCTGTTCAGCGCCGTCGACATCGTGCTGCTGATGCTGTTCCAGCGTCCGGTGGCCGAGGCGCTGGGCAGCGAGCCGCAGGCGATCCGCATCGCCATCGGCGTCGGGCTGCTCGGCAGCGCGGTCGGCGGCATCGCCTTCGCCCAGCTCGGCGACCGCTACGGCCGCGTGCGCGCGCTCGGCTGGTGCGTGCTGCTGTACTCGCTGGCCACCGCCGGCATGGGGCTGGCGCGCAACGTGCACGAGCTGATGGCCTGGCGCTTCGCGGCCGGCATCGGCACTGGCGCCGAGTGGTCGATCGGCTTCGCCCTCATCACCGAGGTGCAGCGCAAGGCCGGGCGCGGGCGCGTGGGCGGCCTGGTGGCGGGCATGTTCAACCTCGGCACCTTCGTCGCGATCGCGCTGTTCCAGTCGCCGCTGGGCTGGCGCTGGTCGTTCGGCGCGATGGCGCTGCCGGCGCTGCTGGTGCTGTGGCTGCGCCTGCGCGTGCCGGAGTCACCGCTGTGGCTGGCCTGGCAGCAGGCGCGCGCGCGCGGCGAGCTCGACGCGCGGCTGCAGGCGCAAAGCCGCCTGGCGCCGCTGGCGCTGCTGCTGCGCGGCCGGCTGCGCGCGCTGACGCTGAAGGCGACGCTGTTGTTCGTGCTGATGAACTTCGCCTTCTACGCGTTCTCGACGGTGTTCATCAACTACCTGCAGGACGACTCGGCCAGGGGCGGGCTCGGCCTGGACGCGCAGGCCCAGTTCCCGTTCCAGCTCGCGCTCAACCTCGGGGCGCTGGCCAGCGTCGTCGCCGCCGGCGCGCTCAGCGACCGCATCGGCCGCCACGCGGCCTTCGCGCTGTTCTGCGGCATCGGCGGCGCCGGCTCGGCCTGGCTGTACGTCGTGACGCAGGGCGGCGCCGGCAGCACGGCGCAGCTGCTGGCCGCGTTCACGATCGTCGTCGTCGGCTACGGCGTCAACGGCGTCGTCGGCACCTTGCTGGCCGAGCTGTTTCCGACCCACGTGCGCGCCGCCGGTGCGGGCCTGGCCCAGAACCTGGGCAAGGGCATCGGCGGCATGGCCGGGCCGCCGCTGGTCGGCGCGCTCGCCGCCAGCGCGGGCTACCCGTTGGCGCTGGCGCTGCCCGGCGCCGTGGTGCTCGCGCTGGCTGCGCTCATCTGGCTGCTGCCGCGCGTGGGCGGGCGCGAGTTGCGCGCGGTCGAAGACGAGCGTTATCTCGACGCGCAGCGCGGCCGGCGCGGCGGCGCTCTCAGCTCCAGAAAAGCACGCGTTCGTGCGCCGCGTCGAGCGCGAGGAATCCGCCCATCGTGATGCGCGAGCGCGGCCCGACGACGCGCTCGACCCGATGCAGGCAACGTCCGGCTGCGAGCAGGAACAGGTCGCCCTCGCCGGTGCGGAACACGCCGCGCTCGCAGCGCTGCTCGATGGCCGGCAGATCGAAGGCGAAGCCGCCCGGCAAGCGCGGCAGGTCGGGCTCGTCCGACGTGGCGCCGTAGACGACCAGTTCGCCGCCGGCCAGCGGCGCGCGCAGCGTCGCGACGAAGCTCACCAGCGTGCGCGTGTCGACGCGGCGCGCCAGTTCCCGATACAGGTCGAGTCCGTAGTGCAGATCGTGGTGGATGCTGAGCTGCGTGCCGTCGACCAGCCGGCGGATCGTGAACGGGACGAAGCGGCGTCCGTCATCGGCACGCGCCACCTCGACCGGCCGCCCGCCCGCGAAGCGCGCGAGCACCGCGCGGATCGCCGCCTCGGCGTCGAACGTGGGCGCGAACACCGTCGCGGCGTCGCCCGCGTGGGCGCTCGAACGTGCGAGGTACTCGTCCAGCGCCACTCCGCGCGGCGCCTGGAAGGTCGGTGTCGCCGGCGCGTCGGTGCCGAGCAGATGCACGTCGTCGAGCGGCGCCCGCAGGTTCGGGCGCGCCCACGGCAGCCCGGATGCCTCGGCGTCGAGGCGCTCGCCTGCGGCACCCAGGACGGCGGCATCGAACGCTGCGCGCACGACGATGACGTCGTGGCGCCCGGCATAGATCTCGGCGATGCCGTCGCCGACGGCGGCAACTCCAGCCGCATCGGTCTCGACGGCGCGGACGGGTCGCCGGCGCACAGCTGGGACGGCGGCGGCTTGGTGCGGGGTGGCTTGCGGCATGCGGCGTGGTGCTGAGTCTGCGCAGGCGCCGATGCTCGCACACCGGCGCCTGCGCGCAGCCATGCGAACCGGCGGCGCGATCGGCGCCCGCGTGCCGCGCCGGCTGCGCCGGCACGCGTTCGAATCCGCTGAAGCCGGTCGTCAAGCGCCTGCGGCCCGCTGCGCGGGCGGCGCGCCTAGAGTGCCGGCATCGCGCCCGGCAGCGGGCGCACGACCGCGGAGAGACCGACCATGATCACCCTGCGCCGCTCGGCCGAGCGCGGCTATGCCGACCACGGCTGGCTGCAAACCTTCCACAGCTTCTCCTTCGCCGACTACCACGACCCGGCGCACATGGGCGTGGGCAATCTGCGCGTCATCAACGAGGACCGCATCGCGCCCGGCACCGGCTTCGGCTCGCACGGTCACCGCGACATGGAGATCGTGAGCTACGTGCTCGCGGGCGCGCTCGCGCACGAGGACAGCATGGGCAACGGCGCGGCCGGCGGCGCGCACGCAGGCGTGATCTGCGCCGGCGACGTGCAGCGCATGAGCGCCGGCAGCGGCGTGCGGCACAGCGAGTTCAACCACGACCGGCAGGCGAGCACGCATTTCCTGCAGATCTGGATCGAGCCGCGCAGGCGCGGCATCGCGCCCGGCTACGAGCAGATCCGCCTGGAGGCGGCAGCCAAGCGCGGCCGGCTCGCGCCCGTCGCTTCGCCCGACGGCCGCGACGGCTCGCTGACGATCCATGCCGATGCCTCGATCGCCGCCGCGCTCGTCGACGGCGACGAGCGCATCGACGCCGCGCTCGACCCGCGCCGCCTGGCCTACGTCTTCGTCGCCCGCGGCCGCGTGCACGCCAACGGCCTGGCGCTGGCGCAGGGCGACGCGGCGCGGCTCGAGCACGAGCCCAGGCTCGTGCTCGAGCGCGGCGCGGACGCCGAAGTGCTGCTGTTCGACCTCGCGCCGTCCTGAGCACCGCGCGGCCCGCTCGCCGGATGCGCGCCGTTGGCCCGGTCCCGTCACGCAGAGTCGTCGGGCGGCCTCGTCATGCGGCCTCCTCGGGCGGCCTCGTCGGGCGGAGGCGTCACGCGGTCTCGTCGCGCGGCCTGGTCAGCCGGCGCCAGCGCTCGCCGCTTCGAGCGCGCGCACGCGCAGCCGCTTGCCGCTGCGCCCGCGCCCGCCGGAGCCGGGCTGCGCGACGCAATCGAGCTGCAGCCGCTCGACGCCCTGCAGGCGCAGCCAGCGCCGCAGCACGGTGCCGGCCGCGTCGGCCGCGTCGGCCGCGGCGCCGTACAGCGTCAGGCACAGCGCCGCCGGCCCGGTCTGACGCAGCTCGAAGTCGAAGACGCCGGCGCCCTCCTCGAGCACCGTCACCAGCGCGAGCGGCGCCAGATGCACCGGCCGGCGGCCGCGGCCGCGCAGGCTCAAGAGCTCGTCGTCGCGCCCCTGCACCTCGATGCGCGGCAGCGCGCTGCCGCAGTCGCAGGCGCCGGGCAGGTAACGCACGCGGTCGCCGAGCACATAGCGCACGATGGGCTGCACGCGATTGGCGAGGTTGGTGAGCAGCGCGGCCGCACCCGCCTCGCCTTCGGGCACCGGGCGCAAGCGCGCGTCGACCGGCTCGAGGATCACCCAGTCGGCGTGCAGGTGCAACGCGCCGCAGCGGCACTCGCTGGCGATCTCCAGGCATTCGCTCGCGCCGTAGGTGTCGCGCACGGCCACGCCGAAGCGCTGCGCGAGCGCGCGGCGCAGCGCCGGCGTGAGCGTCTCGCCGCCGGTCCAGACCTCGCGCGGCGCGATGCGCAGGCGGCCCGCGGCCCGCTCCTCGGCCAGCACCCAGGCCATGCTGGGGTAGGTCGAGAGCAGGCTCGGGCGCCAGTCGTTCAGCGCCGCCACCAGTTCGGCCAGCGGCTGCAGGAACGAGAACGTGCGCAGCGCACCCTGCAGCCAGGGGTTGACCTGCGCCAGGCGCGCCAGCGACACCACGCTGGCGAAGTGCCCGTCGACCGCACCCACGAACGCCAGCCGCGGCAGCGCCGGGCCGAACAGCGTCCAGCTCGGCACCAGCCACGACGGCAGCCCCGACGCCACCGGCCCGCGCGCGCACTGCAGCGCGTCGTTCACCGCCAGCGCCTCGCCGTCCTGCACGAACACGGCCGGCTCGCCGCTGCTGCCCGAGCTCTCCCAGACGATGCAGCGGCCGAGATAGGGCGTGCCGATGCGCGCGCGCTCGCGCGTGAAGCGGCGCAGGCCTTCGAGCGTCAGCTGCGGGTCGGTGACCCACTGGTCGAAGTGGCGCATCAGCTCGGCCCGGCGCACCGGGGGCAGCTCGGGCAGCGCGCAGGCCTCGGCGCCTTTGCCCGCGAGCGCGCCGGCCCAATGGCGGCGGTACAGCGGCGAATGCGCGGCCGTGTGCCGCAGCAGCGCGGCCAGCCGCACCCGGCGGCGCTCGCGCCACGCCGCGGCCCCGCCCTGCGTGACGGCCAACGCGTCGACGTAGGCGGCGGCGGTGCGCAAGGGATCGAACACGCTGGCCATGGAAGCCATCTTCGGCCGTGATCGGCCGGGCCCGGGTTGACCGCGCGCAACTGCCGGGCTGCGGCCGCGTCGCCCGCGGCGCCGCCGCGGCCGCCGGCGCGCGCAGCGGCCGCCGGCGACGGCGGCAGAGCGGTCCAATCGGTCTAGACTGCCGCGATGCCCTGGTTCGAGCGTCCTCTGCTGGCCGTCGTGCGCCGCGCCTATGCGCAGGCGATGCGCTTCGGCGAGGAAGCCCAGGCGCTGCAGCCGCCGGCGGCTCCGGCCGCGCCCTGCCAGCTCTACCTGCACGTGCCGTTCTGCGAAGTGCTGTGCCCGTTCTGCTCGTTCCACCGCGTGCGCCACCACGCACCCAAGACGCGGCGCTACTTCGACGCGCTGCGCCGCGAGATCGGCCTGTACCACGAGGCGGGGTTCCGCTTCCGCGACGTCTACGTCGGCGGCGGCACGCCGACGGTCGACGCCGACGAGCTGCTCGAGACGCTGGCGCTGGTGCGCGGCTCGTCGCCGGTGCACACGATCTCGATCGAGACCAACCCGAACCACCTCGCGCCGGCGGCGCTGGCGCGCTGGCGCGACGCCGGCGTGACGCGGCTGTCGGTGGGCGTGCAGAGCTTCGACGACGGCCTGCTCGAGCGCATGGCGCGGCGCGCCAAGTACGGCGGCGGCGCGCAGATCGCCGAGCGCCTGGCCGCGGCGCGCGGCATCTTCCCGACGCTCAACGTCGACATGATCTTCAACCTGCCGGGCCAGACCCTGCCGATGCTCGAGCACGACCTCGAGCGGCTGCTCGAGCTCGGCGTCGACCAGGTCTCGTTCTACCCGCTGATGACGGCGCCCACGGCGCGCAGCAAGATGGAGCGCTCGATGGGCGTGGCCGATGTGCGCCTGCGCCACCCGATGTACGAACGCATCCTCGAGCGGCTGCTGCCGCAGTACCGCGCGGCCTCGGCCTGGTGCTTCTCGCGCAACGCCGGCGCCTTCGACGAGTACATCATCGACCAGGACGACTACGTCGGCGCCGGCAGCGGGGCGTTCAGCTACGTCGGCGGCGCGATGTACTCGACGACGTTCTCGCTCGAGCACTACTGCCGGCGCGTCGAAGGCGGCGCGACCGGCATCACGCAGCAGCGGCGGCTGGGCGAGCGCGAACGCATGCGCTACGACTTCCTGATGCGCCTGTTCGGCGGCGAGCTGCGCCACGCCGACGTCCGGCGCCGCTGGGGCCGCGCCTTCTACCTGCGCCTGGCGCCCGAGCTGGCGGCGATGCGCGCGCTCGGCGCCACGCGCCACGACGTCGACGCGATCCGCCTGACGCGGCGGGGCATGTACTGCTGGGTGCTGCTGATGGCCGAGTTCTTCAACGCCGTGAACGACGTGCGCGGCCAGATGCGCGAGCACATCCAGGCCGAGCTCGAGGCCTGGAACGAGGAGGCGCGCATCGCGGCCGAGGCCGCGCCAAGCGCGCCGCGCGCCTAGGGCGCGGCAACCGGACGGGGCGCGCCCGGCCCGCCCCGCTGTGCAAGCGCCGGCCGGCGCGCGAGGGCGCCCTGCTCAGCGCGGCTCGCCCTTCCACATGCGGATGCCGTTGACCATCGTGCTGATGATGGTGGCGCGGCTCACCACGTCCTGGCGCGTCGCCATGTACATGTGCACGACGGCGAACAGCAGCAAGTACCACATCATGAGGTGGTGCAGCGTGCGCACCGCCTGCGGCGTGCCGGCGAGCGTGGTCACCCAGCCGAACAGGTTCATCCAGGTGCTGCCCCAGCCGTAGGCCTGCGCATACAGGCCGAGGCCGGTGACGATGATCACCACCGTGCCGAGCACGAACATCGCGAACATCGCGATCTGCGCCAACGGGTTGTGGCCGAGCCAGCGCACCTCTTCGCGGCCGATGAAGAGGTAGTCGCGGATGTCGCCCACGAGCCCGCGCCACCAGGCCGGCGACCACAGCGGCGGCACGAAGATCGCTCGCGCAAAGCTGTTGCCGACCAGCGCCCAGTACACGCGCACCACGAAGGCGACGATCAGGATCATCGCCGTCACGAAGTGGATCGTGCGGATCCAGCCGAACATGAAGCTGAAGGTCGCTTCGCCGCCGATCGCCGGCGGCGGCGCGCCGATCAGATAGCCCGTGCCGGCCAGCACGAAGATGCACAGCATCGTGATCCAGTGCCAGAACCGCACCGGCGCCTCGTAGACGTAGACGTCCTCGAGCGGCCCGGCCAGCACCTTGTGGGTCCAGCGTTCGATTTGCATCGAGTCCTCCTCGCTTGCGCGTTGGCTGCGGCTAGCGCACCGTGACCTTGGCCAGCTCGTCGCCGTCGGGCGACATCACGTGCGTGGCGCAGGCCAGGCAGGGGTCGAAGCTGTGGATCGTGCGCAGGATCTCGAGCGGCTGCTCGGGGTTGACCATCGGCGTGTTCATCAGCGCCGCCTCGTACGCGCCGATCTGGCCCTTGTGGTCGCGCGGCCCGGCGTTCCAGGTGGTGGGCACGACGCACTGGTAGTTGTCGATGCGCCGGTCCTTGATCTTGACCCAGTGCGCGAGCGCGCCGCGCGGCGCCTCGCTCGGCGCCGTGCCCTTGCACTCGGCCGGCCAGGTGGCGGGATCCCACTTCTCGGTGTTGGCCACCGCGAAGTCGCCGGCCTTCATGTTGGCCACGAGCTGGTCGTGGAAGTAGCGCATCTTGTGCGCCGCCCAGGAAGCCTCGAGGCCGCGCGCGGCGGTGCGCCCGAGCGTCGAGAACAGCGCCGTGATCGGCACGTCCAGCGTCTTGAGCACATGGTCGACCTGGGCCTTGATGTCCTCGCGCCCGCGCGCGTAGCCGACGATGTAGCGCGCCAGCGGCCCAACCTCGACCGGATGGCCCTTCCAGCGCGGCGACTTGATCCACGAGTACTTGGCGCTCTCGTCGACGTTCTCGATCGCGGTGCGCGTGCCCTTGGCCTTGCCGATGTCGAAGTGCGGCGTCGTCTCGCCGTCGAAGGGGTGCAGGCCCTTGTTCTCGTCGGCGTACTTGTACCAGCTGTGCGTGACCCATTCCTGCACCTGGTCGGGCGCCTTGAGGTCGACCTCCTGCACGTTCTTCAGGTCGCCGCCGATGATCACGCCCGAGGGCATGAGCAGGCTCTTGTTGCTGTAGTCGTTGGCGATGTCGGGAAACTCGCCGTAGGCCATCACGTTCTGGCCCGCGAGGCCGCCGCCCCACTTCGCCCAGTCCTTGTAGAACGAGGCCACCGCCAGCAGGTCGGGGATGTAGACCTGGTCGACGAACTCGATCGTGCGGTCGGCGATGTCGCGCACCATGTTCAGGTAGAACATGTTGACCGCGCCCACGGCGCCGGTGCCGTCGACGTTGAGCGCGCAGGGCACGCCGCCCACCAGCCAGTTCGGGTGCGGGTTCTTGCCGCCGAAGATGGTGTGGATCTTGACGATCTCCTTCTGGAAGTCGAGCGCCTCGAGGTAATGCGCCACCGCCATCAGGTTGGCCTCGGGCGGCAGCTTGTACGCCGGGCTGCCCCAGTAGCCGTTGGCGAAGATGCCCAGCTGCCCGCTCTCGACGAACTTCTTGAGCCGGTTCTGCACCTCGCGGAAGTAGCCGAAGCTGCTGTTGGGCCAGGGCGAGATGCTCTGCGCCAGCTCGGAAGTGCGCTTGGGGTCGGCCTTGAGCGCCGAGACGACGTCGACCCAGTCGAGTGCGTGCAGGTGGTAGAAGTGGACGAGGTGGTCCTGCGCGTACAGCGTCGCGAGCATCAGGTTGCGGATGATGTTCGCGTTCTTCGGGATCTTGATGCCGATCGCGTCTTCCACCGCGCGCACCGAGGCCAGCGCGTGCGTGCCGGTGCACACGCCGCAGATGCGTTCGGTGAAGGCCCAGGCGTCGCGCGGGTCGCGGCCCTTGAGGATGACCTCCAGGCCGCGCCACATCGTGCCGGTGCTCACGGCGTTGCGGATGACGTTGTCCTTGTCGACGTTGACCTCGATGCGCAAATGCCCCTCGATGCGCGTGATCGGGTCGACGACGACGCGCTTGCCCGAGTTGTCGAGCGTGAAGCCTTGGGTCTGCAGCGTTGCCATGTCTTACTTCTCCACCTTGCTGACCTTGTCGTTGGCGGTCTTGCTGCCCGAGTGCTTGAGCGCGGTGAGCACGGCGTGCGCGGCGATGCCGGCGCCGGCCGCGGCGATGGCGGTGAGGCCGATCTTGTCGGCCGTGCCCTCGGCGCCGCCCAGGCCGGGCACCTGGATCGAGGTCAGGTGGTTGTAGAAGCCGCCCTTGTCCCAGAAATCGTCTTCCGAGCAGCCGATGCAGCCGTGGCCGGACTGGATCGGGAAGCTCAGGCCCTCGTTCCAGCGCGTCGCCGAGCAGGCGTTGTAGGTGGTCGGGCCCTTGCAGCCGACCTTGTAGAGGCAGTAGCCCATGCGCGCGCCGGCGTCGTCGAAGTGCTCGACGAACTGGCCGGCGTCGAAGTGCGGCCGGCGGTAGCACTTGTCGTGCACGCGCTGGCTGTAGAACATCTTGGGCCGGCCCTGCGCGTCCAGGTCGGGCAGGCGGTCGAAGGTGAGGATGTAGGTGACGACGCCGGTCATGACCTCGGCGATCGGCGGGCAGCCGGGCACCTTGATGATGGGCTTGTCGGTGATGACCTTGTGCACCGGCGTGGCGCGCGTCGGGTTCGGCTTGGCCGCCTGCACGCAGCCCCATGAGGCGCACGAGCCCCAGGAGACGATGGCCTTGCAGTCCTTGGCCGCGTGGCGCAGCTTCTCGACGAAGGGCTTGCCGCCGGGGATGCAGTAGATGCCGTCGTCGGCCAGCGGCGGATTGCCCTCGACGGCGAGGATGTAGTTGCCCTTGTACTTCTTGATCGTCTCTTCGAGCGCGGCCTCGGCCTGGTGGCCGGCGGCGGCCATCAGCGTGTCGCTGTAGTCGAGCGAGAGCATCGACAGCAGCACGTCCTTGGCCAGCGGGTGCGAGCTGCGGATGAAGGATTCGCTGCAGCAGGTGCACTCGAGCCCGTGCAGCCAGACCACCGGCGTGCGCGGCTTGGTCTGCATGGCCTGCTGGATCTGCTGCGCCCCCGCTTCGCCCAGGCCGAGCGAAGCGGCCGTGAGGCTGCAGAACTTGACGAAACTCCGACGCGAGATGCCCTGGCGGCGCATCAGCTCGTAGTAGGTCTCCGACATCTGGCTGCTCCTTGTTGTGCTCGACGGAGCCGGGGCCGACCGCACATCGGCTCGTGCCGTCGAGGGCTGCCCGCATTGGGCGCCAGGGACGGGCCGGCGTCTTGACCGCGGTCAACCTTTGGCCGCGGCCCCGGCCTCAGGCTGCGCACGTGTGGCGCCGCGGCCGCGGTGCCGCGTCGTCGGTGCCGACACGGCGGGGATGCGAGCGTGCAAGCCACGAGCGAGAGTGCAGGAGCCGAGCGCAGCGGGCGCGCCGTCGACGCCGCGATGGCGCGCGTGCTCGAGGCCGACCGCGAGGCGCAGCGCGCGCTGGCCGCGGCGCGCGCCGAAGGCGGGCGCATCGCCGAGGGCGCGCGCGCCGAGGCGCGCCGCGTCGCCGAGCGCACCCGGGAGCGCATCGCGCGCGTGCGGGCGCGCGTGCAGCGCGGCTTGCAGGCCGACCTGGACGCGCTCGAGGCCCAGGCACGCGCCCTGCCCGGGCACGCCGAGCCCGACGCCGCGGCGCAGGAGCGGCTCGAGCGCGCGCTGCGCGCGCTCGCCGCGGCGCTCACCGGCGGCGGCGAGGCAGGCCGATGATCGACGCCGGCAGCGTCGAGTTCGCGCACGCGCGCATCTGGGCGCGCTGGGGCGCACGGCCGAGCGAAGCGCTGTGGCAGCGCATCGAGACCACGCGCGAGCTCGCCGGCGTGCTCGAACTCGCGCGCGGCTCCTCGCTCGCGCGCTGGCTCCAAGGGCTGGAGGCGCGCGTCGCGCCGCACGAGCCGCCCGGCCCGCACGCGATCGAGCACGCGCTGCGCGGCGCCTGGCGCGCGCGCGTGGCCGAGGTCGCGGCCTGGATGCCGCCGGCCTGGGCCGCGGCGCTGCGGTGGTGCATCTGGCTCGCCGAGCTGCCGCTGGTGCAGGCGCTGGCGCGCGGCGCGCCCGCGCCGGCCTGGGCCGCGGCCGATGCCGCGCTGCGCGTGCTGCTCACGCCCGCCGCCGAGCGCGCCGCCCTGCGCGGCGACGCCGCCGACGCCTGCGCGCTGCTCGACGCCGCTCGCGCCGCACCCGAGCACACGCTGGCGGCCTGGCTCGCCGCCTGGCGCGCCAGGCTGCCGGCGCAGGCCGGGCGCGGCATGCTGCTGCACGAGCTGCTGCCGCTCGTGCAAGCGCATGCGGCCGCGCTCGCCGCGCCCGCCCTGGTCGACGCCTGGGCCCTGCGCCAGGCGCTGCAGGCGCGCCTCGCGCTGCTGCTGCGCCGCTGCGTGGTCGAGCCCGGCGCGGCCTTCGTCTACCTGGCGCTCGCGGCGCTCGAGCTGGAACGCCTGCGCGGCGAACTGGTGCGCCGCGCCGCCTTCGCGCAGCGCCGGCCGCCGCCATGACGGGCCCGCATGCCACGCCGATGCGTCCGCGGCCGGCCCGCTGGTTCGAGCTGCTCGTGGCGCGCGACGACACCACGCTCGCACTCGAAGCGTTGGCCGCCACCGGCGCGGTGGAACTCGAGGCGCGCTCGGGCGCCGCGCTGCCCGAGGCCTTCGCCGACCTGCACCCGCTGCTGCAGCAGTTCGGCACGCTGGCGCAGCGCTACCGCGCCTTCTGGCCGCCCGCCGCCGCGCGCGCCTCGGCCTTCCCCGAGCCGCCGGTGCGGGCGCTGGCGCGCTGCATCGAGCGCATCCGGGCCTGGTCCGTGACGGCCGAGCCGCTGATCCGCGCGCTGCAGCAAGGGCAGAGCGAGCGCGCCGAGCTGCTGGCCTGGCACGACGCGCTCGTGCAGCTGGCGCCGAACGGGCTCGACCTCGCGCACGCGGCCGGCGCCGACGCGGCGCAGCGCGCCGTGCAGTTGCGCCTCGTCGTGCTGCCGCCGGGCGCCGACCCGGCTGCCGCCACGCTGCCCGCCGGGGTGATCCTGCGCCGCTTCGCCGCGCGCGCGTCCGGGGCGCCGGCCGCGTCGGCCGCGTCGGCTGCGTCCGTGGCTTCCGTGGCTTCCGTGGCTTCCGTGGATGCCGTCGCGCCCGGCGCGCGCGACGCCGGCGGCGCGCCCGGCGGCGAACTGCTGCTGGCGCTCGGCACGCTGCCGCAGCTGCACGCGCTGGCGCAGCAGGCCCTGGCCTTGAAGGGCCGGGTGCTGCTGCCGCCGTCCTGGCTGCCTGCCGACGCCCAGGCCGGCGCAGCCGAGGCCGCCACGCGCCACGCCGCCCTCGGCGCGCGCGAGCGCGAGCTGCAGCGGGCGCTGGAGCGCGCCGGCCAGGCGCACGGGCTGAGTGCAGCGCTGGCCGACGCGCAGCGGCTGCAATGGGTGATCGACAACGTGCGCGGCCTCGAGTCGGGCGGCCTGTTCTGCTGGATCACCGGCTGGACCAGCGTCGGGCCCGAAGCGCTCGAGCAGGCGGTCGAGGCCAGCGCTGCGCGCGCGCTGCTGCGCTTCGCGCCGCCGCCGGCCGAGGCCATGGCGCCGATGCTGCTCGCCAACCCGCCCTGGGCCAGGCCGTTCGAGGTCTTCGCCCGCGCCCTGGGCATGCCCTCGGGCACCGAGGCCGACCCGAGCGTGCTGCTGGCGCTGGCCGTGCCGCTGATGTTCGGCTACATGTTCGGCGACGTCGGCCAGGGCCTGGTGATCGCCGCCGGCGGCCTGCTGCTGCGCCGCCGCCTGGCCGTCGCGCGCCTGTTCGTCGCCGGCGGCCTGGCGGCAGCCGCGTTCGGGCTGCTGTTCGGCAGCGTGTTCAGCCTGCACCTGCTCGATCCGCTGTGGCTCGCGCCGCTCGACGACCCGCTGGCCGTGCTCGCACTGCCGCTGGCCGGCGGCGCGCTGCTGCTGACGCTCGGCCTCGCGCTGGGCGCGCTGCAGGCGCATTGGCGCGGCGCGCTCGCGCGCTGGCTGCGCGAGGACCTCGGCTTCGCGCTGTGCTACCTGGGCGCATTGGCGGCGCTGGCGACGGGCGGCGCGCCGCAGGCGCTGGCCGCCGCGGCGGCCGGCGCGCTGCTGTTCTGCGCCGGCCACGCCTGGAACGCCGGGCGCGTGCTCGCGCTCGGCGCCGCGCTCGGCGAGCTGCTCGAGCGCATGCTCCAGATCCTGATCAACACGCTGTCGTTCGCCCGCGTGGGCGCCTTCGCGCTCGCGCACGCGGGCCTGTCGGCGGCCATCGTCGCGCTCGTCGCCGCCGCCGACAGCGCCTGGGCGCGCGCGGCCGTGCTGGTGCTGGGCAACCTGCTCGTCATCGGCCTGGAGGGGCTGGTGGTCTCGATCCAGACCACGCGGCTCGTGCTGTTCGAGTTCTTCGCGCGCTTCCTCGAAGGCCGGGGCCGCGTCTTCCGTCCGCTGCCGCTGCCGCCCTCGGCGCCGCAGGCCGCGGGCTCCATCCCGTCGAATCGCATGCTGCAGGAGGGTTAGGTGACGACGACAAGGAAATTCGGGGCTGCCGTGCTCGCGCTCGGCCTGTTGGTCGGCTTCGGGGCCACGGCCTTGCTCGTGCTCGCCGGCGGCGCCTGGGCCGCCGATGCGCCCGCCGGCGCCGCGCCGCGCGCCGCGGCCGAGATCTGGACCTGGGGCCTGGCCGCCGCGGCCGCCTCCACCGCGCTGGCCGCGCTCGGCGCGGGCTTCGCGGTGGCGCGCGTGGGCACCGCGGCCGTCGGCGCGCTGGCCGAGAAGCCCGAGCTGTTCGGGCGCCTGCTGATCTTCGTCGGCCTGGCCGAGGGCATCGCGATCTACGGCCTGATCGTCTCCATCCTGATCCTGAACCGGCTGGGTTGAGCAGGTGGACGCCCAGGCGCCGAGCGCGGTGATCTTCATCGGCGACGAAGTCGCCGCCGCCGGCTGGCGGCTGGCCGGCGTCGACGTGCAGGTGTGCGCCGCCGGCGAAGCGACGGCGGCGCTGGCCGCGGCACGCGGCCGGGCCGCGCTGGTGCTGCTGTCGGCAGCGCTGGTGCCGCATCTGCCGCCGGGGGTGCTCGGCGCCGCGCTGGGCGCGCGCGCGCCGCTGCTGGCGGTGGTGCCCGACGCGCAGGGCGCGGCCGCGCTGCCGGCGCTGGCGGCACGGCTGCGTGCGCAGCTCGGGCTGGAAGCTGCGTAGGCGGCACCTGCCATGAGTCTGGCCGCACGCACCGACGCCCTGCTCGCGCTGATCGAGGACGACCGGCGCGCGCAGTGCGAGGCCTTGCTCGCCGAGGCGCGGGCGCAGGCCGACGCGCTCGTGGCGCAGGCGCACGCGCAGGCCCGGGCCCAGGTGCACGAAGCCCTGCTGGGCGAGCGCGCGCGCCTGGCCGATGCACTGGCCGCGGCGCGCGCCGAGCTGCAGACGCGCCGCCGCCTGCACGAGCAGCGGCGCGTCGAGGCGCTGCTGGCGCGCGGCTGGCAGCGGCTGCCGCAGCTGCTGGCCGAGCGCTGGCGCGGCGCCGACACGCGCCGCGCCTGGACCGAGCAGGCCCTGGCGCGCGCACTGGCCCTGCTGCCGCGGCCGGGCCGGCCGGACGGCGCGGCCGCCGACGCGGGCGGCTGGACCCTCGCCTGGGGCGCCGACTGGCCGGAGGCCGAGCGCCTGGACATCGCGGCGCGCATCGCGCAGCGGACCGGCGCTGCGCCCGCCTGGCGGCAGGACGCGCGCATCGCCGCCGGCCTGCGCATCGGCGCCGCCGGCAACGTCGTCGACGCCACCGCCGCCGGGCTGCTGGCCGACCGCGACGAGGTCGGCGGCCGCCTGATCGGCCTGCTGCAGGAGCCGTCGGCATGAGCGCCGCGCGGCCGTTCCGAAGGCGCTCATTCCCCCTCGGGGGGAAGGCCCGCAGGGCCAAGGGGGCAGCATGAGCCGCGCCACGCTGCGCTCCATCAGCGGCCCGGTGCTGCGCGCGCGCGCCGAGGGGCCGTTCGCGCTGCGCGAGGCGGTGCACGTGGGCGAGCTGGGCCTGCTCGGCGAAGTGGTGCGCCTGGACGGCGACGAGGTGCTGGTGCAGGTCTACGAGGACACCACCGGCCTGCGGCCGGGCGCCCCGGTCGTCGGCGAGGGGCTGCCGCTGGCGATCCCGCTCGGGCCGGCGCTGCTCGGCCACATCTTCGACGGCCTGCTGCGGCCGCTGGCCGGCCAGGCCGGCGCCTTCGTCACGCCCGGCCTGCGCCAGGCCGAGGCCGAGACGTTCGAGTTCACGCCGCTGGTCGCGCCCGGCGCGCGCCTGGCCGGCGGCCAGCCCTTCGCCGAGGTGCGCGCGGCCTCGGGCCGCGTGCAGCGCTGCCTCACGCCGCCGCTGGCCGGCGGCACGGTGCTGGCCGTGGCCGCGGCCGGACCGCGCAGCGACAGCGACGCCTTGTGCACGCTGCGCGACGAGCAAGGAGGCGAGCAGGCGCTGGCGATGCGCCATCCCTGGCCGGTGCGCCAGCCGCGGCCGGTGCGCGCACGCCTGCCTTCCGACGCGCCGCTGGTCACCGGCCAGCGCATCCTCGACAGCCTGTTCCCGGTGGCGCTGGGCGGCAAGGCGGCGATCCCGGGCGGCTTCGGCACCGGCAAGACGGTGCTGCTGGAGGCGCTGGCCAAGGGCTGCAACGCCGACGTCATCGTCTATCTGGGCTGCGGCGAGCGCGGCAACGAGCTGGCCGGCGTGCTCGAGGAGTTCCCCGAACTGGTCGACCCGCGCAGCGGCCGGCCGCTGATGGAGCGCACCGTCGTCATCGCCAACACCTCCAACATGCCGGTGGCGGCGCGCGAGGCGTCGATCTACAGCGCGGTGACGGTGGCCGAGTACTTCCGCGACCAGGGCCTGGACGTGGCGCTGATGGCCGACAGCACCAGCCGCTGGGCCGAGGCGCTGCGCGAGGTGTCGGGGCGCTTCGGCGAACTGCCCGGCGAAGGCGGCTACCCGGCCTATCTGTCGTCGCGCCTGGCCGAGTTCTACGAGCGCGCGGCGGTGGTCGAGACGCTGGGCGGGGAGCGCGGCTCGGTGACGCTGATCGGCGCCATCAGCCCGCCCTCGGGCGACTTCTCCGAGCCGGTGACCAGCCACACCAAGCGCTACGTGCGCGCCTACTGGGCGCTCGACGTCAAGCGCGCACAGGCGCGCTTCTACCCGGCCGTGCACCCGCTGCAGAGCTACGCCGAGGACGCGCGCCTGTTCGCGCCCTGGTGGGCGCGCCAGGGCCAGGGCGAATGGCTGGCGCTGCGCAAGCGCTTCCTGACCCTGCTCGACGAGCAGGCGCGCCTCGAGCGCATGGCGCGCATCATCGGCAAGGACGCGCTGCCGGTGCGCCAGCAGCTCACGCTGGCCTGCGCCGAGCTCGTCAACGATGCCTTCCTGCGCCAGTCGGCGTTCTCCGAGATCGACCGCGTGTGCTCGCCGGCGCGCCAGGCCGCCATGATGCGGCTCATCGCCAAGTTCATCGACCACGCCGAGGCCGCGGTGGCCGCCGGCGTGCACCCCGAGCGGCTGGCCGCGCTCGCCTGCCTGCGCCCGCTGCAGCGCATGGGCGAGGAGATCGGCGACGACCAGCTCGAGCGTTTCGCCGAACTCGAGGCGCGCGTCGACCGCGAGTTCGCGGCGCTCGTCGCGCCCGCCGCGAGCGCCGCGCCCGGCGACGGCGTGCCGGCCGACGGCGTGCCCGGCGAGGGCGTGCCCGGCGAGGGCGTGCCCGGCGACCGCGTGCCCGGCGAGGGCGTGCCGGCCGACCCTGCGCCTGCCGCCGCCCAGGAGAACTCGCGTGCGACTGACCGCTGAAGGCGCCGCCACCCGGCTCGAAGGGCCGCTGCTGTTCCTGCGGCGCACGCTCGACGTCGGGCTGCACGACGCGGTCGAGGTGACGGGCCGCGACGGCCGGCCGCGCCGCGGCCGCGTCGCCGCGCTCGACGAGCAGTTCATGACGATCGAAGTGCTCGAGTCGACCGCCGGCCTGGCGCTGGCCGACACCGTGGTGCGCTTCCTGGGCGAGCCGCCGACCTTCGGCCTGGCGCCTTCGATCCTCGGGCGCGTGTTCAACGGCGTCGGCCAGGTCGTCGACGGCGGCCCGCCGATCGCGCCGCTGGTGCGCGCGCGCATCGACGGCCTGCCGATCAACCCGGTGGCACGCGCCCAGCCGCGCGACTTCATCGAGACCGGGGTGACGACGCTCGACCTGATGAACAGCCTCGTGCGCGGGCAGAAGCTGCCGATCTTCAGCGGCGGCGGGCTGCCGCACGACCGCCTGGCGGCCGAGATCGCGCGCCACGCGCGGCTGCGCCAGCCGGCCGGCGCGGGCGGCGCGGGCAGCAGCGCCAGCGACGAATTCGCGATCGTTTTCGCCGGCATCGGGCTGCCGCACGACAGCGCCGAGTACTTCCGGCGCAGCCTCGAGGCCAGCGGCGCGCTCGAGCGCACGGCGCTGTTCCTGAACCTGGCGAGCGACTCGTCGACGCAGCGGCTGCTGACGCCGCGCTTCGCGCTCACCGCCGCCGAGTACCTCGCGTTCACTGCCGGCAAGCATGTGCTCGCCATCCTCACCGACATGACCAACTACGCCGAGGCGCTGCGCGAGGTCTCGTCGAGCAAAGGCGAGATCCCGGCGCGCAAGGGCTTTCCGGGCTACCTCTATTCGGACCTGGCGACGCTGTTCGAGCGGGCCGGTACGATCCGCGGCGGGCGCGGCACGCTCACCCAGCTGTCCATCCTCACCATGCCCGGCGACGACATCAGCCACCCGATCCCCGACCTCACCGGCTACATCACCGAGGGCCAGATCGTGCTCTCGCGCGACCTCGACCGGCGCGCCGTCTACCCGCCGGTGGACGTGCTGCCGAGCCTGTCGCGGCTGATGAAGGACGGCACCGGCGGCAAGTACACCCACCCGGACCACCCGGCGCTCGCCAGCCAGCTCTACGCGGCCCACGCGCGCGCGGTGCAGGCGCGCGTGCTCGCCAGCGTGGTGGGCGAGGAAGGCCTGGCCGCCACCGACCGCCAGTACCTCGCCTTCGGCCGCGCCTTCGAGGAGCAGCTGGTGCACCAGGAGGGCCCGCGCACGCTCGACGCGAGCATGCAGCTGGGCTGGCAGCTGCTCGCCGCGCTGCCGCGCAGCGAGCTCACGCGCCTGTCGGACGCGCAGATCGCCGCCCACCTGGGCGGCGCCGCAGGCATGGCGGCCGCAGGCGCCGCAGCGGGGCCGGCGCGATGAACGAACGCAGCCCTTCGCGCGCCGCCCTGCTCGAGCTGCACGACGAGCGCCATGCCATGCGCGAGGGCCATGTCTTCCTCGACGAGAAATGCCTGCTGCTGGCCGGCGAGATGCTGCGCCAGCTCGCCGCGCAGGCCCGGCTCGAGCGCCGGCTGCTGGCCTGCCACGAGGCGGCGATGCACGCGCTGGCCGCCGCGCTCGGCCGCCACGGGCTGCAGGGGCTGGAGGTGCAGCCGGCGCCCGCCGCCGCCGGGCGGCTGCACGGCAGCGGCGCATCGCTGATGGGCGTGGCGCTGCAGCAGGCGCGCTGGGAACCGGGCGCTGCAGCGGCCGCCGTGCCGCCGCCGGTGGTGCCCTCGCCCGAGGCACGCGCCTGCCGGGCCGCCTTCGCCGCCTTGCTCGAGGCGGCGGCGCCGCTGGCGGCGGTGAACGGCAACCTCGAGCGGCTGTCGCAGGAGTACCGCCGCTCGGTGCGCCGGGCGCGCGCGCTGCAAGACGTGCTGCTGCCCGAGATCGAGCGCGAGTGGCTCGACATGGGCGGCGCGCTCGACGAGCTCGAGCAGCAGGACCTGGTCTCGATGCGCGCCCCGGGCCGCCGCGCTGCGGCGCAGGCCGGGGGCTGAATCTTCACAGGCTCTGAGCATGGACGTGCGCCGCAGCGCCCTGGTCGCCCATCCGGCGCAGCGCCTGTACACGCTGATCGAGGCGGCCGAGGACTACCCGAAGTTCCTGCCCTGGTGCGCCAGCGCGACGATCCTCGAGCGCGACGCCGGGCTCGTCTCGGCGCGCATCGAGGTCGCCTGGCGCGGCGTGCGCTTCGGTTTCGTCACCGTCAACGAGAAGCGCTTTCCGCACTGGATGTCGATCCGGCTCGCGCAGGGCCCGTTCCGCCGCTTCGAAGGCGAGTGGCGCCTGACGCCGCTGGCCGACTGGGGCTGCCGCGTCGAGTTCCGCCTGGCCTACGAGTTCAACGCCGCGCTGCTCGGCCCGCTGGCCGCGCCGGTGTTCGCCCACGTGACCGACACCCTGGTCGACGCCTTCGTGCGCCGCGCCGACGAGCTGGGCGCAGGTCTGACGATGCCGCTGGCCACCGCGCCGGCTGCCGCGCCGCCCATCGCGCCGCCCGCCGTGCCGCTCCCCGCAGGCCCGCCGCCGGCGCCGGCGCCTGCCGTCCCCTCTTCCCCACCCATGCAGGAGTGAATCCATGACCACCGCCTACGACGCGCTGCGCGGCTCCGCGCTCGCGGCCGAACTGAGCGACGCGCAATGCCGCACGCTCGCCGCGCTGATGGCGATACGCGAACTGGCCGACGGCGAGGTGCTGGTGAGCGAAGGGCGGGCCGACAGCCACCTGTACCTCGTGCTCGCCGGTGCGCTGGCGGTCGTGCGCGGCGCCGGCACGCCGGCCGAGGTGCCGCTGTTCGCGCTCGTGCCGGGCGAGACGGCGGGTGAGCTCAGCTTCCTCGACGACAACCTGCACTACGCATCCTTCGTGGCGCGCGGCGCGACGCGCGTGCTCGGCCTCGAGCGCGCGCAGCTCGAGTCGCTGATCGAGCGCGAGCCGCACATCGTCTACCGCGTGATGCGCGCCATCGTGCGCCGCGTGCACCAGATCCAGCAGCGCCTGTCGGCGCAGGCTGCCGAGCTGTCCAACTACATCTACAAGCAGCATGGACGCTACTGAGCGCGCGCGCGCGGGCGCGGGGCCGCGCCGATGAACCCGCTGGCGCGCACCTTCGGCTTCCAGAGCGTCGACGAGGCCGAGCGCGAGCGCCGCATCCGGCGCGTGTTCGCCGCCGTCGCCGCGCGCTACGACCTCATGAACGACCTCATGAGCCTGGGCATCCACCGTCTGTGGAAGCGCCGGCTCGTGCGCATGGCGGCGCCGGCGCCCGGGCAGGTGATCGTCGACCTCGCCGGCGGCACCGGCGACGTGGCCGCGCGCATGGCCGCGCCCGACCGCCTGGTGGCGGTGTGCGACCCGAGCGTGCCGATGATGCGCGCCGGGCGCGCGCGCGGCGACGCGCGTCTGGCGCAGGTGCGCTGGCTGGCCGGCAGCGGCGAGCGCCTGCCGCTGGCCGATGCCAGCGTCGACACCCTCACCATCGCCTTCGGCATCCGCAACGTCACGCGCATCGAGCAGGCGCTGGCCGAGGTGCAGCGCGTGCTCAAGCCGGGCGGGCGCTTCCTGTGCCTGGAGTTCTCGACGCCGCATGCGCTCGTGCGGCCGTTCTACAACCTCTTTTCGTTCACGGTCATTCCGCGCCTGGGCGCCTGGGTGGCGCGCGCGCCCGAGGCCTACACCTACCTCGTCGAGTCGATCCGGCGCTTCCCCGACCAGCAGGCCTTCGGCGCGCTCGTCGCGCAGGCCGGCTTTGCCGACGTGAGGCATCGCAACCTGAGCTTCGGCATCGCCTGCATCCATGTCGGCACCAAGCGCCGGGCGGCGACAATGCCCGGCGTGAGCGCCACCTCGCCATGAGCGTCCAGCAGCAGACCTCCGGCCGCACCGTGCGCGCGGGTTCCACCGCCGCCTGGCTGGCGGCGGTACGCCCGAACAGCCTGCTGGTGGCCGTGAGCCCGGTGCTGGCCGGGGCCGCGCTCGGCTGGTTGCGCACCGGGGCGCTGGACCTCGCGGTCGCGCTCATCATCCTGGCCGCGGCGCTGCTGGTGCAGATGGCGAGCAACCTGCAGAACGACGTCGGCTACACCACGCGCGGCGCCGAGGCCAGCGGCACGCGCATCGGCCTGCCGCGCGCCACCGCCCTGGGCTGGCTGCGCGTGCGCCAGGTGCGCGCTGCCGTCGTGCTGGTGTCGGCGCTGGCCGCCGCGCTCGGGCTGTGGCTGCTCGCGCTGCGCGGCTGGCCCGTGCTGGCGGTCGGCGTGTCCTCGCTGGCCGCCGCGCTGGCCTACATGGGCGGGCCCAGGCCGATCGCCTACACGCCGCTGGGCGAGGCGACCGTGTTCGTCTTCTTCGGCCTGGTGGCCGTGATGGGCACCGACTGGGTGCTCACCGATTCCATCGGCGCGCCCACCGTGGCGGCCTCGGTGGCGATCGGCAGCCTGGCGGCGGCGGCGCTGGCCGTGAACAACCAGCGCGACATCGCGCACGACGCGCTCGTCGGCCGCCGCACCTTCCCGGTGGCCTTCGGCGCCGCGGCCGCCCAGCGCCTGTATGCGGCGCTGCTGTTCGCGCCCTTCGCGCTCGCGCCGCTCGTCGCCTGGCTGGCGGGCACGGCCTGGCTGCTGCTGCCGCTGCTGCTCGCGCCCGCGGCGCGGACCTTGTGGCGCGACTTTCTGCGCTGCCCGCCGGGGCTGGCCTTCAACCGGGTGCTGTTTCGCACCTTCCGCCTCGAGCTGGTGTACTCGGCGCTGCTCGCCGCGGGCGCGGTGCTCGGGCGGCTGTGGGGCTCGTGAGCGCCCCCAGGGCCGGGCTGCGCCCAGCCCGCCCCCCGTGGGGGTCAAGCAAAGTGGCAGAGCCACATTTGCTTGAGAGCGACCCGCTGTCGCGCCGCCGCGCCATCGCGGCCGCGGCCGCGGCCGCCGGCGGCCTGGGCTGGCCGGCAGCCCGAGCGCAGCGGGAGCGTTTCCCCGCGCGGCCGGTGCGCATCGTCGTGCCCTACGCGGTCGGTGTCGGCCCCGACAGCGTGGCGCGCGCGCTCGGCGAGATCCTGACCAAGGTCTGGGGCCAGCCGGTGGTCGTCGAGAACAAGCCCGGGGCGTCGGGCATCGTCGCCTTCGCCGACGTGCGCCGCGTGCCGCCCGACGGCTGCACGCTGTACCTGGCCGACACGGCGACGCTGGCGGTCAACCCGCTCATCAACGACCGCCTGCCCTACGACCCGCAGCGCGACCTGGCCCCGATCACGCTGCTGTTCCGGGCCACCTTCGCGATCATCGTCGGCGGTGCGAGCCGGTTTTCCACGATCGCCAGCCTGCTCGACAACGCGCGCCGCGAACCGGGCCGCGTGAGCTACGCCTCGCTCGGCAATGGCCACGCCAGCCAGATGGCGATCGAAAGCCTGGCCTACGCCGCGGGCGTGCGCCTGCTGCACGTGCCGTTCAAGGACGCGGGCGCGCTGTTCACCGCCGTGGCCGCCGGCGACGTCGACTTCACCGCGTTCAGCATGAACACCGTGGCCGGGCTGGTGGCGCGCGGCCGCCTGCGCGCGCTGGCCGTCGCCGCACGCCGGCGGCTGCCGGAGTACCCGCAGCTGCCGACGCTGGCCGAAGCCGGTGCGCCGGCGGTCGAGATGCACCCCTGGGCGGCGCTGGTGGCGCCGGCGGGCGTGCCGCCCGCAATCCTCGCGCAACTGCACGACGACATCGTCGGCGCGCTCGAGTCGCCCGAGCTGCGCCGACGCGTCGACGCCTTCGGCTTCGAGCTGACGCCGAGCACGCCGCGCGAGCTGAGCCTGCGCGTCGAGGCCGACCTCGCCCTCTACGCACCGCTGGTGCGCGACGGGCGGGTGGCGAAGGTCTGACGCGCTTTCGCATTCGACCCAGGAACAGCCGTCACCCGGACGCCGGCACTCTCGGCGTCCGGATGGCTGCCTGGGAGCGTGGGCGGCAGAAGTCCGGCCCCGCGCCGTGGCGAGTCGCGGTGCCGGGCAAGGCGCGCGCGAGGCGCGTGGTGCGTGCCACGCTCCCAGCGCGCGATCAGTGCGCGATGCAGTGGCAATAGACGAACTGCTGCACCTTGCCCGCCGGCGTGCGGTGCGCCTCGCTCGCGTGCGCGACGAGCTCGAAGGCGGCACCGAACTCGGCGTGCAGCGCCTCGGGCGCGTAGCGCCGCACCGGCAGCCCGCTGCACTGCAGCGGCCCCTCGGGCCCGAAGGCCGCGACGACGGCATGCCCGCCGGGACGCAGCGCGCGGCGCGCCTGCTGCACGTAGGCGGCGCGCGCCGGCGCCTCGGTGAGGAAGTGGAACACCGCGCGGTCGTGCCAGATGTCGTAGCCGTGCTCGGGCAACGACACCGTCGTCACGTCGCCCTCGAGCCAGCGCACGCGCGCCGCGCGCGGCCCGAGCCGCGCCCGCGCCACCGCCAGCGCCGCCTGCGAGACGTCGAGCACGGTGACATCGAAGTTGCCCGCTTCGAGCAGGTCGTCGACCAGGGTCGAGGCGCCGCCGCCGACGTCGACCAGGCGGCAGGCGCGGCCCGCGGCGATGCCCCGCACGAGCTCGAGCGAGCGCTCGGCGTGCGGCTGGAACCAGCTCAGCTCGGCGGCCGCCTTGGTGCGGTACACGCGCTCCCAGTGTTCCTTGTCGCCCGAGGTCATCGGTCCTTTCCGTGAAGCCCGCCCGAAGCTTGCCCGTGGCGCCGATTGTGCGCGCTGCGGCTGATGCTGCTCAATGGCTGCCGCACGCCGACGCGCCAGCATCGCCGTCTGTGGTGCCGGCGCACGAGCGCCGGCTTGCCGATTCGTTCTCCCGACACGCCAGAGGTACGACATGGCCGTGCGCAAAGCACTCGAGGCGGGCCCGCGCGGCCCTGCTGCCGCAACGAAGCCGCGCGCGCGCGCCGCCCGACGCAAGTGGGTCTATCTGCTGAGCGAAGGCGGCGCATCGATGCGCGACCTGCTCGGCGGCAAGGGCGCCAACCTGGCCGAGATGACGCGCCTGGCGCTGCCGGTGCCGCCGGGCTTTGTCGTCACCACCGAGGCCTGCAACGCCACCCTCGCGGCCGGCGGCTTTCCCGAAGGCCTGTGGGAGCAGGTGCGGGCCGCGCTCGCCAAGGTCGAGAAGCTCGCCGGCAAGCGCTTCGGCGACGCAGCCAACCCGCTGCTGCTGTCGTGCCGCTCGGGCGCCAAGTTCTCGATGCCGGGCATGATGGACACGGTGCTCAACATCGGCCTCAACGACGAAGTGGCCGCGGGCCTGACGCGGCTCACCGGCGACGAGCGCTTCGTCCAGGACGCTTACCGGCGCCTGGTGCAGATGTTCGGCACGGTGGTGATGAACCTGCCCGACGAGCCCTTCGAGGAGGTGCTCGCCGCCTGGCGCACGCGGCGTGGCGTGGCCAACGATGCCGACCTCGCGGCCGAAGACCTGCGCGCGGTCACCGCCGAGTTCAAGCGCATCTACCGGACGCACACCCGGCACGCCTTCCCCGACGACCCGCTCGAGCAGCTGCGCCTGTCCATCGCCGCCGTCTTCGGCAGCTGGAACGGCAAGCGCGCCGTCGACTACCGCAACGCGGCGGGCATCGCGCACGACCTGGGCACCGCCGTCAACATCGTGACGATGGTGTTCGGCAACCTGGGCGCGGGCAGCGGCACCGGCGTCGTCACGACGCGCAACGTCACCGACGGCAGGCGCGAGATCGAGGGCGACTACCTCACCAACGCGCAGGGCGAGGACGTGGTGGCCGGCATCCGCCAGACCAAGCGCATCGCCGCGCTGGCCGAGGAGATGCCGAAGATCTACCGCCAGTTCGCCGCCATCTGCCGCAAGCTCGAGCGCCACTACCGCGAGGTGCAGGACGTCGAGTTCACGATCGAGCGCGGCAAGCTCTGGATGCTGCAGACGCGCGACGCCAAACGCAGCGCGCCGGCGGCGGTGCGCATCGCGGTCGACCTGGCGCGCGAGCGGCTGATCACGCGCGCCGAGGCGGTGCAGCGCGTCAAGCCCGAGCAGGTCGACTACTTCCTGCACCCGCAGTTCGACCCCGCCGAGCGCCGGGCGGCGCAGGCGCGCGGCGACGGCATCGCCAGCGGCCTGAACGTCTCGCCGGGCGCGGCCAGCGGCATCCTCGTCTTCGACGCCGACACCGCCGAGCGCTGGGGCCGCGACGACAACAAGGCCGTCATCATGGTGCGGCCCGAGACCAAGCCCGACGACGTGCACGGCATGCTGGCCGCGCGCGGCATCCTCACCAGCCGCGGCGGGCGCACCAGCCACGCCGCGCTGGTGGCGCGCCAGTTCGGCAAGCCGGCGGTGGTGGGCGTGCTGGCGCTGGAGGTCGACGCCGAGCGGCGCCAGCTCACGGTGGGCGGCCGCGTGCTGCGCGAGGGCGACGCGGTGTCGATCGACGGCACCAGCGGCGAAGTCTTCGCCGGCGAGCTGAAGACCGTGATCCCCGACTTCGCCGACCCGCACCTGCTGACGCTGCTCGGCTGGGCCGACGGCTTCCGCCGCCTGGGCGTCTGGGCCAACGCAGACTATCCCCGCGATGCGGTGCGCGCGCGCGGCTACGGCGCCGAGGGCATCGGCCTCGTGCGCACCGAACACATGTTCTTCGAGAGCGAGCGGCTGCCGCAGGTGCAACGCGTGATCCTCGCGCGCGACGAGGCCGAACGGGCCCGGGCGCTGGCCGCGCTGCTGCCGCTGCAGCGCGGCGACTTCACGGGGCTGTTCGAGGCCATGGACGGGCTGCCGGTGACGATCCGCCTGATCGACCCGCCGATGCACGAGTTCCTGCCGAGCCACGACGAACTGCAGCGCCGCGTGACCGAGCTCGACACGCGCGCCGCGCTGCTCGCCGAGCGCGGCGAGGCGCTCGCCGCCGAGGCCGAGGCCGAGCGCGCCGCCAAGCGCGAGCTGCTCGGCGCGGTGCAGGCGCTGCGCGAGGACAACCCGATGCTCGGCCTGCGCGGCGTGCGCCTGGGCATCCACATGCCGGCGCTGGTGCGCATGCAGGTGCGCGCCATCTTCGAGGCCGCCTGCGACTGCGCGCGCCGCGGCGTCAAGGTCAGGCCCAAGATCATGATCCCGCTCACGGCCGTCTCGACCGAGCTGGAAGTCGAGCGCGCGCTGCTCGAGGAGGAGGCGCGCAAGGTGCTGAAGGAGCAGCGCATGAGGCTGGCCTACCAGTTCGGCACCATGATCGAGGTGCCGCGTGCGGCCATCGTGGCCGAGCGCATTGCCGAGTACGCCGAGTTCTTCAGCTTCGGCACCAACGACCTCACGCAGACCACCTTCGGCATCTCGCGCGACGATGCCGAGACGGGCTTCCTCGGCGAGTACCTGAGCAAGGGCATCTTGCTGCGCAACCCCTTTGCCACGCTCGACCAGAGCGGCGTCGGCTTCCTGATGGAGTTGGCCGTGGAGCGCGGCCGCAAACGCCGCCCTGCGCTCGAAGTGGGCATTTGCGGCGAGCACGGCGGCGATCCGGCGAGCATCGACTTCTGCCACCGCGCCGGGCTCGACTACGTGAGCTGCTCGCCGTTCCGCGTGCCGGTGGCCCGGCTGGCGGCGGCGCAGGCCGCGCTGGCCGCTCCGCGACCTTGATCTGCGGCAATGAGCCCGGGCGCGTTCGACCACAACATAGCACGCGACTGCAGCAGGTGAAACGCGGCGGTCGGGGGCAGGCGCCCGCGTGGCGCCCGGCTGCCGCACGAGGCCCGCTCCACGGCGCTGCGGCAGCGGTCCCGGTCGCAAGCGTGTCGGTGCCGCGCTGCGCAGCCGAGGGCACACCATGTACCAGATCGTCCGCCGTGAAGCCTTCTCGGACCTCACGTTCCTGTGGGACGTGCACGCGCCCGACGTGGCGCGCGCGGCCCAGCCCGGGCACTTCGTCATGCTGCGGCTGGACGAAGGCAGCGAGCGCATCCCGCTCACCGTGGCCGACTACGACCGCGAGCGCGGCACCGTCACGCTGGTCGTGCAGGCACTGGGCAAGACGACGCGGCAGATGCGCGACCATTACCGCGCGGGCGACCGGTTCGCCGACTTCGTCGGCCCGCTCGGCCTGCCGCAGCACGTGGCCAAGGTCGGGCACGTGGTGCTGGTGGGCGGCGGCCTGGGCGTGGCGCCGGTCTATCCGCAGCTGCGCGCGTTCAAGCAGGCGGGCAACCGCACCACCGGCATCATCGGCTTTCGCAACCAGGATCTGGTGTTCTGGGAGCGCGAGTTCGGCGCCTGGTGCGACCGCCTCGTCGTCTGCACCGACGACGGCAGCTACGGCAAGCCCGGCTTCGTGACGGCGGCGCTGCGCGAGCTGCTCGAGCAAGACCGGCCCGATCTGGTCGTCGCCATCGGGCCGCTGCCGATGATGCAGGCCTGCGCCGAGACGACGCGGCCCTTCGGCGTCAAGACGATGGTCTCGCTCAACGCCATCATGGTCGACGGCACCGGCATGTGCGGATCGTGCCGCGTGACGGTGGGCGACGAGATCAAGTTCGCCTGCGTCGAGGGCCCCGACTTCGACGGCCACCAGGTCGACTTCAAGGAGCTGCTGCTGCGCCAGAAGCGCTTCCAGCACGAGGAGGCGGCAGCCAACGAGGACTACGCCCATGTCTGCCACGTCGACAAGGTGCTGTTCGAGCAGAACAAGACCAACTACAAGAAGTACAAGGACCTGGCGCCGCACGCCACCAAGATGCCCGAGCGCGATCCGCAGGAGCGTGCACGCAACTTCAAGGAGGTGAACCTCGGCTACTCGATGGCCGACGCGCTGGCCGAAGCCGAACGCTGCATCATGTGCAGCAAGGCCGCCTGCGTCGAGGGCTGCCCGGTGTCGATCGACATCCCGCGCTTCATCAAGCACATCCTGGTGCGCGACATCGACGGCGCGCGCGACGTCATCAACGAGTCCAACCTGCTGCCCTCGATCTGCGGCCGCGTCTGCCCGCAGGAGTCGCAGTGCGAGGCGCAGTGCGTGGTCGGGCGCAAGCTCGAGAGCGTGGCCATCGGGCGGCTCGAGCGCTTCGTCGGCGACAACGCCGGAGCGCGCAAGGCGGCGCCGCCGCAGTTCGCGCGCCGGCTCGGTAAGGTGGCGGTGGTGGGCTCGGGGCCGGCGGGCCTGGCGGTGGCCGCCGACCTCGTCAAGTACGGCTGCGAGGTCACCGTCTACGAGGCGCTGCACGTGGTGGGCGGCGTGCTGCAGTACGGCATCCCGGCGTTCCGGCTGCCGCGCGAGATCATCGCGCGCGAGGTGCAGGCGCTGGAGGCGATGGGCGTGCGCTTCGAGACCAACAAGGTGATCGGCAAGACCTTCTCGGTGCCGCAGCTGCTGGGCGAGATGGGCTTCGACGCCGTGTTCGTGGGCGCCGGCGCCGGCGCCCCGGCCTTCCTCGGCATCCCGGGCGAGTTCGCCGGCCAGGTGTACTCGGCCAACGAGTTCCTCACGCGCGTCAACCTGATGGGCGGCGACCGCTTCCCCTACCTCGATACGCCCGTCACCAAGGCCAGGAGCGTGATCGTGATCGGCGCCGGCAACACCGCCATGGACTGCCTGCGCGTGGCCAAGCGTCTGGGCACGCCGACCGTGCGCTGCGTGTACCGGCGCAGCGAGGCCGAGGCGCCGGCGCGCGTCGAGGAGCTGCGCCACGCCAGGGAAGAAGGCATCGAGTTCTTCTTCCTGCACGGGCCGCTCGAGATCCTGGTCGACGCGGCCGGCAACGTGCGCGGCATGAAGGTGCAGAAGATGGAACTCGGCGAGCCCGACGAGCGCGGCCGCCGCAAGCCGGTGCCCACCGGCGAGACGCTCGAGCTCGAGTGCGACGCCGTGATCTACGCGCTCGGCACCAAGGCCAACCCGATCGTCACCAAGTCGACGCCGGGCCTGGCGCTCAATAGATGGGGCTACATCGTCGCCGACGAGGCCACGCAGTCGACGAGCGTGCCGGGCATCTTCGCCGGCGGCGACATCGTCACCGGCGGCGCGACCGTGATCCTGGCCATGGGCGCCGGGCGGCGCGCCGCGCGCGCCATCGGCGCCTGGCTGAGCGGCGGCAAGGCGGCCTGGCCGGTGACGCCGGCCGAGGTCGACGCCTTCCGGCCCCCCGCGCCGCTCGGCACGGAATCGTCGCCTGCGCCGCTCGGCGCGCCGGCGTCGCCCGCGCCTGCCGGCGCGGAACCGCTCACCCCGCTTCGCGAGCTTTCGTCATGAGCATCTGCCCGCGCTGCCAGCGCCCCCTCGACGACGACGAACCCTACATCTGCTGCGCCGGGCGCGAGCTGCGCTGGCGCTGCACGAGCTGCCAGAAGGTGAGCGAGGGCTTCGCCTTCCCCTACGGCATGTGCCCGCACTGCAAGGGCCGGCTCGAGCTGCTCGAGCGCGGCGCCATCGCCGACGACGCGGCGCTGGCGGCCGTGCGCAAGGCCTTCGAGATCGAGCTCGGCGGCCACGCCTTCTATGCGCGCGCCGCCGCGCAGACGTCGGACGCGACGCTGCGCGAGCTGTTCGGCCGCTTCGCCGAGATGGAGCAGGAGCACATGCGCACGCTGGCGCGGCGCTACCACGCCGAGCTGCCCGCGCCGAGCGCCGACTTCCAGCTCGACCGCGCCGCCATCTTCGCCGGCATCGAGCGCCGGCCCGAGGACCCGGCCAACCTGTTTCGCATCGCCATCGCCTGCGAGGAACGCGCGGTGGCGTTCTTCACGCACGAGAGCGAGCAGGCACCGCCCGGCTCCGTGGAGCGCCAGCTCTACCTCGAGCTGGCCGCCGAGGAGCGCGAGCATGTCGCGCTGCTCGGCACCGAGTTCCGCCGCTGGCAGTCCGGCCGGGCCGGCCTGCTGTGAGAGCCCGCGAAGACTCGAATCGCGCGGGCGCCATGCGTACCTTCGCGGGCTCCGAGCCTGCACCGAGCATCGCGCAGGAGCGCAAGCCATGACCGATCGTTTCCAGGTGCTGGACGGCAACGAAGCCGCGGCCCGCATCGCGCACCTGTGCAGCGAGGTGATCGCGATCTACCCGATCACGCCCAGCTCGACGATGGGCGAGCTGGCCGACGCCTGGTCGGCCGCCGGCCGCACCAACCTCTGGGGCACGGTACCGCAGGTGATCCAGATGCAGAGCGAGGGCGGCGCCGCCGGCGCCGTGCACGGCGCGCTGCAGGCGGGCGCGATGTCCACCACCTTCACGGCATCGCAGGGGCTGCTGCTCAAGCTGCCCAACATGTTCAAGATCGCGGGCGAGCTCACCGCCACCGTGTTCCACGTCGCCGCACGCACGCTCGCCACGCACGCGCTGTCGATCTTCGGCGACCACAGCGACGTCATGGCCGCGCGCGGCACCGGCTTCGCGCTGCTCGCCTCGGGCAGCGTGCAGGAGGCGCAGGACCTGGCCGCCGTCGCCTACATGGCGACGCTCGCCTCGCGCGTGCCCTTCCTGCACTTCTTCGACGGCTTTCGCACCAGCAGCGAGGTCAACAAGATCGCGCTCGTCGACGCCGCCGACATGCGCGCGCTCGTCGACGAGGAGCTGGTGCAGGCGCATCGCGCGCGCGCGCTCGACCCCGAGCGGCCGGTGCTGCGCGGCACGGCACAGAACCCGGACGTGTTCTTCCAGGCGCGCGAGGCCTGCAATCCCTACTACGACGCCGTGCCGGGCCTCGTCGCCGGCGCGATGCAGCGCTTCGCCGCGCTCACCGGGCGGCGCTACACGCTGTTCTGGTACGACGGCGCGCCCGACGCCGAGCGCGTCGTCGTGCAGATGGGCTCGGGCACCGGCGCCACGCGCGAGGCGGCAGCGCGGCTCGCGGCGGCAGGCGCGAAGGTGGGCGTCGTCACCGTGCGCCTGTATCGCCCCTTCGACGGCGCGGCCTTCGTCGCCGCCCTGCCCCGCACGGCGAAGTCGATCGCCGTGCTCGACCGCACCAAGGAGCCGGGCGCGCTCGGCGAGCCGCTGTACCAGGACGTGCTGGCCGCGCTGGCCGAGGCCTGGCCCGAGGATCTGCCGCCGCCGCGCGTGATCGGCGGGCGCTACGGCCTGGCGTCCAAGGAGTACACGCCGGCCATGGCCAAGGCGGTGTTCGACGAGCTGGCGGCGGCGCGCCCGAGGCGCCACTTCACCGTCGGCATCGCCGACGACGTGACGCGGCTGTCGCTCGCCGTCGACGAGGACTTCGACACCGAGCCCGACGACGTCAGGCGCGCCGTGTTCTACGGCCTGGGCGCCGACGGCACGGTGGGCGCGACCAAGAACACGGTGAAGATCATCGGCGAGAACACGCCGCTGCACGCCCAGGGCTACTTCGTCTACGACAGCAAGAAGTCGGGCGCGATCACCGTCTCGCACCTGCGCTTCGGGCCGCGCCGCATCGACTCGAGCTACCTCGTGCGGCGCGCCGACTTCGTGGCCTGCCACCAGTTCGAGTTCATGGACAAGCTCGACGTGCTCGAGCTCGCGCGCGAAGGCGCCACCTTCTTGCTCAACAGCCCCTACGGCCCCGACGAGGTCTGGGGCCGGCTGCCGCGCGAGGCGCAGCAGACGATCCTCGAGCGGCGGCTGCGCTTGTTCGTCGTCGACGCGCTGGCGGTGGCGCGCCAGGCGGGCCTGGCCGGCCGCATCAACACGGTGACGCAGGCCTGCTTCTTCGCCATTTCGGGCGTGCTGCCGCGCGACGAGGCGATCGCCAAGATCAAGGAGGCGATCCGCAAGACCTACGGCAAGCGCGGCGAGACCGTGCTGGCGCGCAACTTCGCGGCCGTCGACGCCTCGCTGGCCGCGCTGCGCGAGGTGGCGCTGCCGGCACGCGCGGACGCGCTGCGCTCGCGCCGGCCGATCGTGCCCAAGGCGGCGCCCGAGTTCGTGCAGCGCGTCACCGCGATGATGATGGACGGCAAGGGCGACCGGCTGCCGGTCTCGGCGCTGCCCGCCGACGGCACCTTCCCCACCGGCACCACGCAGTGGGAGAAGCGCAGCATCGCGCACGAGATCCCGATCTGGGACGAAGCGATCTGCACCCAGTGCGCGATCTGCCCGCTCGTCTGCCCGCACGCGGCGATCCGCATGAACGTCTTCCCGGCCGCGGCGCTGGCGGGCGCGCCGGCGGGCTTCAAGGCCGTGCCCTGGCGGCGCGACGACGCGCTGGCCGGCATGATGTACACGCTGCAGGTGGCGCCCGAGGACTGCACCGGCTGCGGCATCTGCGTCGACATGTGCCCGACGCGCAGCAAGGAGGCCGTCAAGCACAAGGCCATCAACATGGCGCCCAAGGCCGCGCACCTCGAGGCCGAGCGCGCCCGCTTCGCGTTCTTCCTCGGCCTGCCCGAGGTGCGGCCGGCCGAGGGGCAGACCGACGGCCTGCGCGGCTCGCAGCTGCGGCTGCCGCTGTTCGAATACTCGGGCGCCTGCTCGGGCTGCGGCGAGACGCCCTACCTCAAGCTGCTGAGCCAGCTCTACGGCGACCGCCTGGTCGTCGCCAACGCCACCGGCTGCTCGTCGATCTACGGCGGCAACCTGCCGACCACGCCGTGGGCGCGCAACGCCGCCGGCCAGGGCCCGGTGTGGAGCAACAGCCTGTTCGAGGACAACGCCGAGTTCGGCCTGGGCATGCGGCTGGCGATCGACGCGCAGCGCGAACTCGCGCTGCACCTGCTGCAGGCGCTGCGCGGCGTCGTCGGCGAGGACCTGGCCGAGGCGCTGGCGCGGGCGCCGCAGGACGACGACGAACAGATCGCGGCGCAGCGCGCACGCGTCGCCGAGCTGCGCTCCATCCTGGCGCGCGTCGACTCGCCGCAGGCGCGCCAGCTCGCCGCGGTGGCCACCAGCCTGATCGTGCGCAGCGTGTGGATCGTCGGCGGCGACGGCTGGGCCTACGACATCGGCTACGGCGGCCTCGACCACGTGCTGGCCTCGGGGCGCAACGTCAACATCCTGGTGCTCGACACCGAGGTCTACAGCAACACCGGCGGCCAGGCCAGCAAGTCGACGCCGCGCGGCGCGGTGGCCAAGTTCGCCGCCGCCGGCAAGGCCGCCGGCAAGAAGGACCTGGGCATGATCGCGATGGCCTACGGCAACGTCTACGTCGCCCAGGTGGCGATGGGCGCCAACCCGATGCACACGGTGCGCACCTTCCAGGAGGCGGCGAGCTGGAGCGGGCCCTCGCTCATCATCGCCTACAGCCATTGCATCGCGCACGGCATCGACATGACCACCGGCATGAGCCACCAGAAGGAGGCCGTCAAGAGCGGCTACCTCACGCTCTACCGCTACGACCCGCGCCGCGGCATGGGTGGCGCCGACCAGCCGCTTCAGCTCGACTCGCGCAAGCCCACGCTGCCGCTCGAGCAGTTCACGATGAAGGAAGGGCGCTTCGCGATGCTGGCCGCGGCCGACCCGGCGCGCGCCAAGGCACTGGCGCGCACGGCGCAGGCCGACGCCGACGCGCGCTGGCGGCTGTACGAGCAGATCGCCGGCGTGCACCGCACCGTGGTCGACGACGAGTCGCCCGCGCCGCCGGCCGGCGGCGCCGCCCCCGCCACCGAGGAGGACAGCCGATGAACGCCGCCAGCGCGCGCCCCAGCCGCGTCGACCTGCGCACCAGCTACCTGGGCCTGGAACTGCGCAACCCGATCGTCGCCTCGGCCTCGCCGCTGACGGGCAGCGTCGACAGCCTCGAGCGGCTCGAGCAGGCCGGCGCCGCCGCCGTCGTGCTGCCCTCGCTGTTCGAGGAGGAGATCGAGCACGACGAGATGTCGACGCACAACCTGTACCTCTACGGCAGCGAGCTGTCGCCCGAGGCGCGCGGCTTCTTTCCCGAGATGACGGCGAGCGCATCGGCGGCGGAGCGGTACCTGCAGCTCGTCGCCGAGGCCAAGCGCGCGCTCGCGATTCCCGTCATCGCCAGCCTGAACGGCCACAGCGCCGGCGGCTGGACGCGCTACGCCCGGCAGTTCGAGGCGGCGGGCGCCGACGCCATCGAGCTCAACGTCTACTTCCTCGCCACCGACCCCGACGACACGAGCGAGGCCGTCGAGCGCCGCTACGTCGACCTCGTGCGCGCGGTGCGCGCCGAGGTGCGCGTGCCGGTGGCGGTGAAGATCGCCCCCTACTTCAGCGCGCTGGCGCACATGGCGCAGCGCCTGGTGCAGGCGGGGGCGGCGGGGCTGGTGCTGTTCAACCGCTTCGTTCAGCCCGACATCATGCTCGACGAGCTCGAGGTGGCGCCGCACCTGGTGCTGTCGAGTTCCGACGAGCTGCGCCTGGCGCTGCGCTGGATCGCCATCCTGCACGGGCGCGTGCCGGCGAACCTGGCGGCCACCGGCGGCGTGCACACGCCCGAGGACCTGCTCAAGCTGCTGCTGGCCGGCGCCGACTGCGTGATGTGCGCGAGCAGCCTGCTGCAGCACGGCCCCGGGCACGTGGCGCTGCTGCTGGGCGGCCTCGAGCGCTGGCTGGCCGAGCGCGAATACGCGTCGGTGCGCCAGATGAAGGGCTCGCTCAGCCAGCGCGCCTGCCCCGACCCGGCGGCCTTCGAGCGCGCCAACTACATGAAGGCGCTCAGGTCGTACACCAGCCCGTTCGCCTGAGAAGCACGAGCGCGCGAGAATCCCGCCTGCACTGTCCCGCCACCCCGTCGAGGAGCCCCTCCCATGGCCTTGATCATCAACGACGACTGCACGAGCTGCGACGCCTGCGTCGACCCCTGTCCGAACCAGGCGATCACCGCCGAATCGCCGATCTACGTCATCGATCCGGTCAAGTGCACCGAATGCGTGGGCGCGTTCGACGAGCCGCAATGCCAGAGCGTCTGCCCGGCCGACTGCATCGTGCCCGACCCGAACCACGCCGAGAGCAAGGACGAGCTGCTCGCCAAGTACCAGATGCTGCACTCCTGAGCGCCCCCAGGGCCGGGCTGCGCCCAGCCCGCCCCCCCGTGGGGGTCAAGCAAAGTGGCAGAGCCACATTTGCTTGAGAGCGCCCGCGGGGCCGGGCCGCCGAGCCCCCGAGCCCCGAGCCGCATCTTGTCGCCCCCCTTTCCCACGGCTGTCGCCGCACCGCCCCTGGCCGAGGCGCCGCCGGTGCTGCAGGCGCTCGACCTCGCCGGCCAGCGCGGCGAGCGCATGCTGTTCGAGCACCTCGAGCTCGAGCTCGAGCCCGGCAGCGTGGTCTGGCTGCGCGGGCGCAACGGGCGCGGCAAGACCACCTTGCTGCGCCTGCTCGCCGGCCTGGCCACGCCGATGGCCGGCCAGGTGCGCGTGCACGGCGCGGCGCAGCGGCGCAGCCAGCCGGGCTGGCGCAGCACGCTCGTCTACATCGGCCACCAGAACGCGCTCAAGGACGACCTCGGCGCGGCCGAGGCGCTGGCCTTTCTCGAGCGCCTGGGCGGGCGCCGGCCCGAGCCGGCGCGCCTGGACGCGGCGCTCGCCCGCCTGGGCGTGCAGCACAAGCGGCGCGCGCCGGTGCGCACGCTCAGCCAGGGGCAGCGGCGGCGTGTCGCGCTGGCGCGCCTGGCGCTCGCACTCGACTGCACGCTGTGGCTGCTCGACGAGCCGTTCGACGCGCTCGACGCCGACGGCGTGCACGCGCTCAACGAACTGCTCGCCGAGCACGCCGCGCGCGGCGGCGCGACGCTGCTCACCAGCCACCAGGCGCTCAGCCTGGCCGAGCCGGTGCCGCGCATCTTCGACCTCGACCGCCTGGCGGCGCAGTGAGGGCGCGTGCGCGATCTCTTCCTCGCCGTCCTCCTGCGCGACCTGCGGCTGGCGTCGCGGCGGCGCATCGACTCGCTGCTGCCGCTGGTGTTCTTCCTGGTCGCGATCAGCCTGTTCCCGCTCGGCGTCGGCCCCGAGCCGCAGACGCTGCGCCAGATCGCACCGGGCATCGTCTGGGTGTGCGCGCTGCTCGCCACCATGCTGTCGGTGAACCAGCTCTTTGCCGGCGACCTGGCCGACGGCTCGCTCGAGCAGATGCTGCTCGCGCCGCAGCCGGCGCTGGCGATGGTGGCCGCCAAGTGCACGGTGCACTGGCTGGTGACCGGCTTGCCGCTGATCGTGGCCACGCCGCTGGTGGGGGTGCTGTTCGACATGTCGGCGCCGGCGCTCGCGGCGCTGCTGCTCGGGCTGGCGCTGGGCACGCCCATCCTCAGCCTGCTCGGCGCGCTCGGCGCCGCGCTCACGCTCGGGCTGCGCAGCGGCGGCATGCTGCTCATCCTGATCGTGCTGCCGCTGGCCACGCCGGCGCTGATCTTCGGCGCCGGCGCGGTGGGCAACTACGAAGCCGGGCTGTCGGCGAGCGGCCACTTCTCGCTGCTCGGCGCGCTGCTCATCGCCACCGTGCTCGGCGCGCCGCCGGCCACGGCAGCGGCGCTGCGCATCTCGACCGAATGAACCGGAGTTGACGCCGCTCGCCTGCAGGCCGCGCGCCGGCAGCGGACAATCGCGCCCATGAATTCCGCCTCCGCCGCCGGTTCCGCGGCGCCGTCGCTGCGCCTGTACAGGTTTGCCGCGCCATCGCGCTTCTATGCGCTCACCGGACGGCTCATCCCCTGGCTGTGGCTGATCACCGCCGTGTTCGCTCTGGCCGGCCTGTACACGGGCTTCTTCGTCGCGCCCACCGACGCCACGCAGGGCGAGAGCTACCGCATCATCTTCATCCACGTGCCGGCGGCCTGGATGTCGATGCTGCTGTACCTGGTGATGGCCTTCTGGGCCGCCATCGGCTGGGCCTTCAACGCGCGCCTGGCCTCCATGCTGGCGCGCGCGATCGCACCCACCGGCGCGCTGTTCACCTTCCTCGCGTTGTGGACCGGCGCGTTCTGGGGTCGTCCGGCCTGGGGCGCCTGGTGGGTCTGGGACGCGCGCCTGACGACCGAGCTGATCCTGCTCTTTCTCTACCTCGGCTTCATCGCGCTCGTCAACGCCATCGACGACCCGCGCCGCGCCGACCACGCCGGCGCGCTGCTGGCGCTGGTGGGCAGCGTCAACGTGCCCATCATCTACTTCTCGGTGAAGTGGTGGAACACGCTGCATCAGGGCGCGACCGTCAGCATGACCGCCGCGCCCAAGATGGCCAGCACGATGCTGAGCGCGATGCTGCTGATGACGCTCGCCTGCTGGGCCTACGCCTTCGCGGTGGTGTTCATGCGCGTGCGCGCCGTCATCGTCGAGCGCGAAGCCCATACCGCCTGGGTGGACGAGCTGGTCGGCGCCGGGCCCCAGGGAACAATCCGCGCATGAACTGGTCCACTCCTTCCGAATTCTTCGCCATGGGCGGCTACGGCCTCTACGTCTGGGGGTCCTACGCCGCCATGCTGCTGCTGATGGGCATCGAGCCGCTGCTGGCGCGGCGGCGCCATCGGCAGGCCTTGCACGACGCGGCCGAGGCGGCCGCCTCCGACCGGAGCCATCCATGAAGACCCGACACAAGCGCCTGGCCCTCGTCGGCGGCCTCGTCGTCGCCGTGGGCGCGATCGCCGCCCTCGTGCTCAACGCCTTCCAGAGCAATCTGGTGTTCTTCTACTCGCCCACCCAGGTGGTGGCCAAGGAGGCGCCCAGCGGCCGCACCTTCCGCATCGGCGGCCTGGTGCAGACCGGCTCGGTGAAGGTCGACGGCACCCAGGTGCAGTTCGTCGTCACCGACTCGGCGCAGTCGGTGCCGGTGCGCTACACGGGCATCCTCCCCGACCTGTTCAAGGAGGGCAAGGGCGTGGTCGCGCAGGGCCAGCTGCAGGGCGAGGTGTTCGTCGCGCGCGAGGTGCTGGCCAAGCACGACGAGAACTACATGCCGCCCGAGGCGGCCGACGCGCTGGCCAAGGCGCAGCACGGCGACCAGAAGTACGGCAAGACGCTGGCCGGCCAGGGGGCGCCGAAATGATCCCGGAAGCGGGCCATTTCCTGCTCTGGCTGGCGCTGGGCACCGGGCTCGTGCTCGGCATCGTGCCGCTCGTGGGCGCCGCGCGCGGCAACGCCGCCTGGATGGCGCTGGCGCGGCCGGCGGCGCTGGTGCAGTTCGTGTTCGTCGCCGGCGCCTTCGCCTGCCTGACGGCGGCCTTCGTCAACCACGACTTCTCGGTCCTCTACGTCGCCTCCAACTCCAACAGCGCGCTGCCGCTGCAGTACCGCGTGTCGGCGGTCTGGGGCAGCCACGAGGGCTCGATGCTGCTGTGGCAGCTGATGCTGGTGGGCTGGACGCTGGCGGTGGCGCTGTTCTCGCGCCACCTGCCGCTGCCGCTGGTGGCGCGCATCCTGGCGGTGATGGGCTGGCTGGCGGTCGGCTTCACCCTCTTCACGCTCGTCACGTCGAACCCGTTCGAGCGCCTGGTGCCGGCCGTGCCCGACGGCCGCGACCTCAACCCGCTGCTGCAGGACCCGGGCATGGTGCTGCACCCGCCGCTGCTGTACATGGGCTACGTCGGCTTCTCGGTCGCGTTCGCCTTCGCGGTGGCGGCGCTCATCGGCGGCAACCTCGACACCACCTGGGCGCGCTGGACGCGGCCCTGGACCACCGCGGCCTGGATCTTCCTCACGCTGGGCATCGCGGTCGGCAGCTGGTGGGCCTACTACGAGCTCGGCTGGGGCGGCTGGTGGTTCTGGGATCCGGTCGAGAACGCCTCCTTCATGCCCTGGCTCGTGGGCACGGCGCTGATCCACTCGCTGGCGGTGACCGAAAAGCGCGGCAGCTTCAAGAACTGGACCGTGCTGCTGGCCATCCTGGCCTTCTCGCTGTCGCTGCTGGGCACCTTCCTCGTGCGCTCGGGCGTGCTGAGCTCGGTGCACGCCTTCGCCACCGATCCCCGGCGCGGCCTGTTCATCCTCGCCTTCCTGGCCGCGGTGATCGGCACCTCGCTCGGCCTGTATGCCTGGCGCGCACCCAAGGTCGGCCTGGGCGCGCGCTTCGAGCTCGTCTCGCGCGAGACGCTGCTGCTCGTCAACAACGTGCTGCTCGTGGTGGCCGCCGGTGCCGTGCTGCTGGGCACGATGTACCCGCTGCTGCTCGACGCGCTCGGCCTGGGCAAGATCTCGGTCGGGCCGCCCTACTTCGACACCGTGTTCGTGCCGCTGATGACGCCGCTCGTCGTGCTGATCGGCGTCGGCCCGCTGGCGCGCTGGAAGAAGGCCGAGCTGCCCGACCTGGCGCGGCGCCTGCGCTGGGCGCTGGGCGCCACCGTCGTCGCCGCCGTGCTCTCGCTGTGGCTGGGCGGCAAGCTGTCGTGGCTGGCGGCGCTGGGCCTGCTGCTCGCGTTCTGGATCCTGGCCTCGGTGCTCACCGACCTGTGGCAGCGCGTGCGCCCGGCCGGCGGCCTGCGCGGCTCGATGCTGCAGCGCCTGGGCCAGGTGCCGCGCGCGACGGTCGGCATGATGCTCGCGCACCTGGGCGTGGGCGTCTTCATCTTCGGCGTCACGATGGTCAAGACCTACGAAGTCGAGCGCGACGTCAACATGGCCCCCGGCGACACGACGACGATCGCCGGCTACACCTTCACGTTCCAGGGCGTGCGCGACGTGCCCGGGCCCAACTACCAGGCCGCGCAGGGGCTGGTGACGGTCACGCGCGGCGGCCGCGAGATCGCGCAGATGCGCCCCGAGAAGCGCGTCTACCGCGTGCAGACGATGCCGATGACCGAGGCCGCCATCCGCTCGCGCCCGACGGGCGACCTGTACGTCTCGCTCGGCAACGCCACCGAGCGCGGCGCCTGGGTCGTGCGCATCTACCACAAGCCCTTCGTCACCTGGATCTGGGGCGGCTGCCTGCTGATGGCCTTCGGCGGCCTGGTCGCCGCGAGCGACCGCCGCTACCGGCTCGCGCGGCGCGAGCGCAGCGCAGCGGCCGCCGCAGCCGGGGCCGCGGCATGAAGCGCTGGCAGTTCATCCTGCCGCTGGGCATCTTCGCGGTGCTGGTGGGCTTTCTCGTCGTCGGGCTCAACCTCAATCCGCGCGAGGTGCCCTCGCCGCTCATCGGCAAGCCGGCGCCCGAGTTCAGGCTGCCGCGCCTGGACGACCCGGCGCAGAGCATCGGCCGCGCCGAGCTGCTCGGCCGGGTCTGGATGCTCAACGTCTGGGCCTCGTGGTGCGTGGCCTGCCGCGAGGAGCATCCGCTGCTGGTGGAGTTCGCGCGCCGCAAGCTGGTGCCGATCTACGGCCTCAACTACAAGGACCAGCCCGCCGCCGCCAAGGGCTGGCTGGCGCGCCTGGGCAACCCGTACGAGGCCTCGATCAGCGACAGCGACGGCCGCGTCGGCATCGACTACGGCGTGTACGGCGTGCCCGAGACCTTCGTCGTCGACAAGCGCGGCGTCATCCGCTACAAGCAGATCGGCCCGGTCACGCCCGAGGCGCTGCAGGACAAGATCGAACCGCTGCTGAAGAAACTGCAGGCCGAGAATGCCCCCGCCAACCCCGCCAACCCGGCCTGATCCGGGGCCGCGCCGGCCGCGCTGGCGCGGCCTCGCCGCCGCCGCGCTGGCGGTCGCCGCCGCCGCCGTCGCCGCCAAGGAGGCCCCCCTCGTGGCGGCCGACCCGGCGCTCGAAGCGCGCATGCAGGCCGTCGCCACCGAACTGCGCTGCCTAGTCTGCCAGAACCAGACCATCGCCGACTCGAACGCCGATCTCGCGGTCGACCTGCGCAACCAGGTGCGCGAGATGCTGCGCCAGGGCAAGAGCGAGCGCGAGATCATCGACTACATGACGGCGCGCTACGGCGACTTCGTGCTCTACCGCCCGCCGGTCCGCAGCACGACGGCGCTGCTGTGGTTCGGACCGGCCGTGCTGCTGGTGGGCGGCGTGGCGGTGCTGGTGCTGGTGCTGCGTCGGCGCAGCCGCATGGCGGCCGAGAACTTCGAACCCGACGAGGACGACGAGGCGCCCGGCAGCGAGCCGGGCGCAGTGGTCGCCCCCGCACGATCGGCCGCAGCAGCGGCCGCACCCCCTGCGCCACCGTCCCGATGAACGATCCCATTGCTGCGCTGCGCCGGCAGCTCGAGCAGCTGCGCGAGCGCCACGCGCGCGGCCAGCTCGACGCCGCCGCCTACGAGCGCGAGAAGAGCCGCCTCGAGCGCGAGCTGCTCGACCGCGTGCTGGCGCACGACGCGCCGGCCGCCGGCGCAACCCCGGCCGGGCCGCGGCCCTCGCTGCAGCTCGTGGCGCTGCTCGCCGTCGCCGTCGTCGCGCTGGCCGTCGTCGGCTATGCCGGCACCGGCTCGCCCAGCCTGATCTTCGGCCCGCCGCCGCAGGCCGACGCCGCTGCCGGCTCGCCGCACGAGCTGTCGGGCGAGCAGTTCGCCGCCGCCGTCGACAAGCTGGCGCGCAAGCTCGAAGCCGAGCCCGGCAACTTCGAGGGCTGGGCGATGCTCGGGCGCTCCTACATGCAGCTCGAGCGCTTCGCCGATGCCGCGCGCGCCTACGCCAAGGCGGTGGCGCTCGACGGCAACGACGCGCGCGTGCTCGTCGACTACGCCGACGCGCTGGCGGTCGCGAACAACCGCAACCTCGAAGGCGAGCCGATGAAGCTCGTCGAGCGCGCGCTCGCGCTCGAGCCCGACAACCAGAAGGCGCTGGCGCTGGCCGGCAGCGCGGCGTTCAACCGCCAGGACTACAAGGGCGCCGTGCGCTGGTGGGAACGGCTGGCCGCCGTGGCGCCGGCCGACAGCCCGTTCCGCCGGCAACTGCAGGGCAGCATCGACGAGGCGCGCCAGCGCGGCGGGCTGCCGCCGGCGGCGATGCCCGCCGGCCCGCCGGCCGGCGCCGATGCCGGCGCACCGCCGCCGCCCGCAGCCGGCGGCGGTGGTGGCGTCACCGGTACCGTGCGCTTGGCGCCGGCGCTGGCCGCGCAGGCCCGGCCCGACGACACGGTGTTCGTGCTGGCGCGCCCGGCCGAGGGCTCGCGCATGCCGCTGGCCATCGTGCGCAAGCAGGTGCGCGACCTGCCGTTCGAGTTCGCCCTCACCGACGCGATGGCGATGGCGCCGAACGCGCGCATGTCGCTGTTCCCGAAGATCGTGATCGACGCGCGCGTCAGCAAGAGCGGCCAGGCGCAGCCAGGCGCCGGCGACCTCGCCGGGCACTCGGGCACGGTGGCCAACGACGCGGCCGGCGTCGTGGTCGAGATCAACGAACTCGTCAAGAACTGAACGGCCGGCCGCTGCGGCCCGACGCCGCGCCGCCGGCACACATGGCGCGGCGCAACGCGTTCGCCTGATCCGCGTCAACTCGGCGCGCGGCCTGCACAACGACACTGCGCCCACGGTGTGACGAGCCGTCGCACCCGCTGCAACGACGAGGGCACACCGAGTGCGCACGCACGCTGAGATGCCGGTTGCGCCTGCGCTCGCCGCGTCGCGCAAGAGCCGCTGGCCGGCGCGCATGGACCTCGTGCAGAGCCTCTCGGGCCTCGTCCTCGCCCTGTTCATGTGGGGCCACATGTTCTTCGTCTCGTCGATCCTGCTCGGCAACGACGCGATGTGGACGATCACGAAGATGTTCGAGGGCTACTTCGTCTTCGGCCGCAGCCTGCCCCTGCTGGTGTCCTGCGTCGTCGCCGGCGTGGCCGCGCTCATCGTGCTGCACGCCTTCCTCGCGATGCGCAAGTTCCCGGCCAACTGGCGGCAGTACAGCGCCTTCGTGCAGCACCGCGCCACGCTCGGCCACGGCGACACCACGCTGTGGTGGGTGCAGGCGGTCACCGGCTTCATGCTCTTCTTCCTCGCCTTCCCGCACCTGTACCAGATGCTGATGCATCCGGGCGCGATCGGCCCCTTCGGCTCGGGCGACCGCGTCTGGCGCGGCGCCTGGTGGCCGCTGTACCTGGTGCTGCTGTTCGCCGTCGAGCTGCACGGCGGCATCGGCCTGTATCGCCTGGCCGTGAAGTGGGGTTGGCTGCAGGGCGCCGACCCCGACGCCGGCCGCGCGCGGCTGAAGACGCTCAAGTGGGCGCTGACCGTGTTCTTCGTCGTGCTCGGCCTGGCCACGCTCGCCGCCTACATGAAGATCGGCATCGAACGCGCCGGCCGCGGCGCGCCCCTGGGCGAAGAGTACGTTCCGCGCTGGGTCCAGCCCGGCGCGGCCGCGGAGCCGCGCAAGTGAAGGTCGTCCAGACCGACGTCCTCGTGATCGGCGGCGGACTCGCCGGGCTGCGCCTGGCCGTGGCCGCCAAGCGCCGCGGCCACGACGCCCTCGTCCTCTCGCTGGTGCCGGCCAAGCGCTCGCACAGCAAGGCCGCGCAGGGCGGCATGCAGGCCAGCCTGGGCAACGTCGTCAAGGGCCAGGGCGACAACGAGGACGTGCACTTCGAGGACACCGTGCGCGGCAGCGACTGGGGCGCCGACCAGCAGGTGGTGCGCATGTTCGTCGCCGCCGCGCCCAAGGCGGTGCGCGAGCTCGCCGCCTGGGGCGTGCCGTGGAGCCGCGTGCGCAAGGGCGAGCGCGAGGTCGTCATCAACGGCCAGAAGGTCACGATCACCGAGCGCGACGAGGCGCATGGCCTGATCGCGCAACGCGACTTCGGCGGCACCAAGAAGTGGCGCACCTGCCACGTCAGCGACGGCACCGGCCACGCCATGCTGCAGGCGGTGGCCGACCAGGCGATCGCCGACGCCATTCCCGTGCACGAGCGCAGCGAGGCGCTGGCGCTCATCCACGACGGCCGGCGCTGCTACGGCGCCGTGGTGCGCGACCTCGTCGACGGCTCGCTCGCGGCCTACCTGGCCAAGGCCACGGCCATCGCCACCGGCGGCGCCGGGCGCCTGTACCGCGTCACCACCAACGCCGTGATCTGCGAAGGCATCGGCCACGCGCTCGCGCTCGAAACCGGCGTGGCCGCGCTCGGCAACATGGAGGCCGTGCAGTTCCACCCGACCGGCATCTTCCCGGCCGGCATCCTCGTCACCGAGGGCTGCCGCGGCGACGGCGGCCTGCTCAAGGACGTCGACGGCCACCGCTTCATGCCCGACTACGAGCCCGAGAAGAAGGAGCTCGCCTCGCGCGACGTCGTCAGCCGGCGTATGGAGCAGCACATCGCCGCCGGCAAGGGCGTCGGCAGCCGCTGGGGCGAGCACCTCTGGCTCGACATCACGCTGCTCGGCGAGCGCCACATCAAGACCCAGCTGCGCGAGGTCTACGAGATCTGCCGCAGCTTCCTCGGCACCGATCCGGTCAAGGACTTCATCGCGGTGCGGCCGGCGCAGCACTACACGATGGGCGGCGTGCGCACCGACGCCAGCGGCCAGAGCCCGACGCTGGCCGGCCTGTTCGCCGCCGGCGAGGCCGCCTGCTGGGACATGCACGGCTTCAACCGCCTGGGCGGCAACTCGGTGGCCGAGACGGTGGTGGCCGGGCGCATCGTCGGCGAGGCGATCGCCGACTTCTGCGACCGCGCCGACAACGACGCCAGCGTGCCGATGGGCCTGGTGCGCGAGTTCGTGCAACGCGAGCAGGCCGGGCTCGACGCGCTCGTCAGGGGCGGCGGCAGCGAGGACGCGTCGGCGCTGCGCGCGCGCATGCAGCAGATCATGACGGCGCAGGTCGGCATCTTCCGCAAGGGCGCGGATCTGCAGGCCGCCGTCGACGAGCTGCAGCAGCTGCTGCTGCGCAGCCGCCGCATCGGCCTGCGCAGCTCCAGCCCGGGCGCCAACCCCGAGCTCGTCACCGCCTACCGTGTGCGCCGGATGCTGAAGGTGGCGCTCAGCGTGGCCTACGGTGCGCTCATGCGCAGCGAGAGCCGCGGCGCGCATTTCCGCGAAGACTTCCCGCGCCGCGACGACGCGCAGTGGCTCAAGCGCACGCTGGCGCGCTGGACGGACGGGGCCACGCTGCCCACCCTCGACTACGAGCCGCTCGACGTGATGGCGATGGAGCTGCCGCCGGGCTGGCGCGGCTACGGCGCCAAGGACTACATCGACCACCCCGACACGCCGCGCCGCGCCGCCGAGGTCGCCGCGCTGCGCGAACGCATGGCGGCGCAACCCGGCAGCGACCGTTTCGCCGTGCAGCAGGCGCTGATGCCCTACGCGCATCTGCTGCCCGCCGCGCTGCGCGGCCGCAACGAGCGCATCGACGAAAGGTTCGGCGCGTGAACGAGGTGCCCGTCCGCGTCGTCCCCCGGGGCGGGAACCCGGCCGCGCCGGGCCGGCGCCTGCAGATCGACGTGCTGCGCCACAACCCGCGCGACGCCGCCAGCGTGCCGCACTGGCAGCGCTACGAGCTCGAGGAAGCCGAGGGCATGACGCTCTTCATCGCGCTCGGCGAGATCCGCGAGAAGCTCGACCCTTCGCTGCAGTTCGATTTCGTCTGCCGCGCCGGCATCTGCGGCAGCTGCGCGATGGTGATCGACGGCAAGCCGGGCCTGGCCTGCCGCACGCTCACGCGCGACCACGGCAGCCGCATCACGCTGGCGCCGCTGCCCTTCTTCGAGCTGATCGGCGACCTCTCGGTCGACACCGGCAAGTGGATGCGCGCGCTGAGCGAGCGCCTGCGCGGCTGGCTGCACCTGCAGCAGGCCGCGCCCGACCTCGACCGCATCGAGCAGCCGATGGATCCGGAGCTGGCCGAGCGCATCTACGAGCTCGACCGCTGCATCGAGTGCGGCTGCTGCGTCGCCGGCTGCGGCACGGCGCGCATGCGCGAGGACTTCGTCGGCGCGGTCGGCCTCGCCCGCGTGGCGCGCTTCCGGCTCGATCCGCGCGACGCACGCGGCGACGAGGACTGGTACGCCGTGGTCGGCGACGACGACGGCGTGTTCGGCTGCATGTCGCTGCTCGCCTGCCACGACCTGTGCCCGAAGGACCTGCCGCTGGCCACGCAGATCGCCTACCTGCGGCGCGCCATGGCCAGGCAGGGGCTGAAGTGACATGAGCGCGACGGGCCGCTTCCGGGCACGAATCGCGCAGCGCGCATTGCGGAGGCTGAACGCGTGAGCCCCTACGCCACCTTCGGCCTGTGGTTCGCCTTCATCCTCGCCAACGTGGCGCTGATGCTGACGCTGAACCGCTGGCTCGGCCCCAAGCCCAGGCCGACCGCGCTCAAGCTCGAGCCCTTCGAGTGCGGCGCCACGCCGGTCGACACGCTCAACGTCAAGGCCGTGCCGATCAAGTACTACGCGGTGGCGATCGTCTTCATCCTGTTCGACCTCGAGACGGTGTTCCTCTTCATCTGGGCGCTGGGCGCGCAGCCGCTCACCGGCTGGCTGCTCGCCACCTTCGGCTTCTTCGTCTTCCTGCTCGTGCTGATGCTGGCCTACGTCTGGAACAGCCGGCTCATCGAAGGAGTCACCGAATGAGCGGCGCGCGGCCGTTGCGCAGGCGCTCACTCCCCCTTGGGGGGACGGCGCGCGGCGCCGAGGGGGCGGCATGAGCGCCGCACGGCCGCTCCGAAGGCGCTCATTCCCCCTCGGGGGGACGGCGCGCAGCGCCGAGGGGGCGGCATGAGCGCCGCACGGCCGCTCCGAAGGCGCTCATTCCCCCTCGGGGGGACGGCGCGCAGCGCCCAGGGGGCGGCATGAACTCGCACGCCGCGCGCGCGCCGATCCCGATCGCCCCGGCCGGCGGCGCGCCCAAGCAGCCGACCTTCGACTGGTTCACCACGAAGAAGGACGAGATCGTCGGCTGGGCGCGCAAGTTCTCGCTCTTCCCCTATCCCTTCGTCACCGCCTGCTGCGGCATGGAGTTCATGTCGGTCAGCTCGACCATCTACGACACCGACCGTTTCGGCGCCGCGCTGCCGCGCTTCACGCCGCGCCAGAGCGACCTGCTGATGGTGGTGGGCACCATCTCGCACAAGCAGGCACCCGTGCTCGCGCGCATCTACGCCCAGATGTGCGAGCCCAAGTGGGTGCTGGCCTTCGGCGCCTGCGCCACCAGCGGCGGCTTCTACGACAACTACGCCGTCGTGCAGGGCGTCGACAAGATCATCCCGGTGGACATGTACGTGCCCGGCTGCCCGCCGCGGCCCGAGATGGTGATCGACGCGATCATGAAGCTGCAGGACAAGATCGCGCGCGAGCACCACGTCATCCTGAAGGGCGAGTTCTGACATGGACGCCGCCTTCCTGGCCGACCTCGGCGCCGCACTCGGCAGCGAGCCGGCCCTCGTGCACGGCATGCCCGTGCTCGTGGTCGCACCGGCGCGCGTGTTCGAGACGGCGCGCACGCTGCGCGACCGTTTCGGCTTCGACATGCTGCTCGACGTCACCGCCGTCGACTGGCTCGGCCAGGCGGGGCACGCGGCGCGCTTCGAGCTGGTGTGGCACTTCATGCGCAGCAGCGCGCCGGCGCGGCTGCGCCTGAAGGCCGACGTGGCCGAGGACGCGCCGGCCGTGGCCAGCCTGACCGCGCTGTACGGCTCGGCGGCCTTCATGGAACGCGAGTGCCACGAGATGTTCGGCATCCGCTTCGAGGGCAACGCCGACCTCAGGCCGATCCTCCTGTACGAAGGCTTCGAGGGCCACCCGCTGCGCAAGGACTACGACAAGCGCCGCGAGCAGCCGCTGGTGGCCTACCGCGACGGCACGCCGCCGGGCTAGCCCGAAGGAGCGCGCCTTGGACATGAAGATCCCCAACCCGGTGCGCGCCGCGTTCGCGCCCACGCCCGAGCAGGACCGGCGCGTCATCGTCAACATCGGCCCCTCGCACCCGGCGACGCACGGCACGGTGCAGATCATCACCGAGCTCGACGGCGAGCGCGTGCTGCGCGCCGACGTGCACTGCGGCTACCTGCACCGCGGCTTCGAGAAGGAATGCGAGGCGCACACCTGGCACAACCTGATCCCCTACGTCGACCGCCTCAACTACTGCTCGGCGCTGATCAACGACTTCGCCTACTGCGGCGCGGTCGAACAGCTGCTGGGCCTCGAGGTCCCGCCGCGCGCGCGCTGGCTGCGCACCCTGCTGGGCGAGTACTCGCGCATCGCCGACCACATCACCTGCATCGCCGCCGGCCTGATGGAGCTGGGCGCGATGACGGCCTTCCTGTACCTGATGACGCTGCGCGACTACATCTACGAGCACCTGGCCGACCTGACCGGCGCGCGCGTCACCTACAGCTACGGCCGCATCGGCGGCGTCGCGCGCGACCTGCCCGCGGGCTGGCTCGCGCGCCTCGAGCAGATCCTCGTCGAATACGAGACCTACGTCGGCCGCATCCACGGTCTGGTCGACCGCAACCGCATCTTCATCGACCGCATGCGCGGCGTCGGCGTGCTCACGCAGGCGCAGGCGCTGAGCTACGGCGTCACCGGGCCGATGCTGCGCTCCACCGGCCTGGCGCGCGACATCCGCAAGGACACGCCCTACCTGTGCTACGGCGAGCTCGACTTCGAGGTGCCCACCGGCATCATGGGCGACAACTACGACCGCTACGTCGTGCGCATGCGCGAGATGGACGAGTCGGTGTACATGATCCGCCAGTGCGTGGCGCTGCTGCCGGCGGGCCCGGTCGTCGCCGACGACGCGCGCGTGGCCTTCCCCGACAAGCAGCTCGTCTACCGCGAGATCGAGTCGCTCATCAACCACTTCAAGCTCGTGATCGACGGCCCGCGCGTGCCCGCCGGCGAGACCTATTACGCGCAGGAAGGCGCCAACGGCGAGCTCGGTTTCTACATCGTCAGCACCGGCGAGGGCCGGCCCTGGCGGCTGCACTGCCGCGCGCCCAGCTTCGTGCACATGGGCGTCACGCACCGCATGCTCGAAGGCGGCCAGCTCGCCGACGTCGTGCCCACCTTCGGCTCGGTCAACATGATCGGCGGGGAGTGCGACCGATGAGCGCCGCACGGCCGCTCCGAAGGCGCTCTCCCCCTCGGGGGGACGGCCCGCAGGGCCCAGGGGCACGATGAGCGCCGCCGTCGCCAACCCCCTGTTCGCCGATCTGCTGCCCGAGTTCGATCGGCTCAGGCAGCGCTTCCCGGCCGAATTCGCTTCGTCGCTGGTGCTGCCCTGCCTGCGCCGCATCCAGGAGCAGCGCGGCTGGATCGCCGACGCGGACATCGAGGCGCTGGCCGCCTGGCTGCCGGTGCCGCGCATCCAGATCGAGGAGGCGCTGAGTTTCTACACGCAGTTCCGGCGCGCGCCGATCGGACGCCACCACCTCGAGGTCTGCCGCAACGTCAGCTGCTCGATGCGCGGCAGCGAACGGCTGCTCGCGCATCTGCGCGCCCGGCTGGGCGTGGCCGAAGGCGGCACCACGGCCGACGGCCGCTTCACGCTGCACACCTGCGAGTGCCTGGGCTCCTGCGGCACCGCTCCGGTGATGGTGGTGGACGACGAATACCACGAGAACATGAGCGCCGAGAAGGTCGACGCACTGCTCGGCAAGCTGGACTGACATGCCCGCACCCGAACGCGACGCCAAGGTCCTGATGACCTTCCCCGTCACCGCCACCTCGCACCTGCTGGCCGAGGCGCGCGCGCGCGGCCAGTACCGCACGCTGGCCCGGGTGCTCGCGAGCATGGCGCCGGCCGACGTGACCAGGGAAGTCGGCGCCTCGGGCCTGCAGGGCCGCGGCGGCGCCGCCTTCCCGACCGGCCGCAAGTGGTCGGTGGTGCGCTACGACGACGGCCAGCCGCACTACCTGTGCGCCAACGCCGACGAGGGCGAGCCCGGCACCTTCAAGGACCGCTGGATCCTCGAGAACGCGCCGCACCAGCTCATCGAGTCGATGCTGATCTCGGCCTTCGCGCTGCAGGTGCGGCACGCCTTCGTCTACATGCGCGGCGAGTTCGCGGGGCCGTACCGGCGGCTGCAAGGCGCGCTCGACGAGGCCTACGCGGCCGGCCTCGTGGGCGAGAACATCCTCGGCAGCGGCTTTGCCTGCGACATCATCGTCTACCGCGGCGCCGGCAGCTACGTCTGCGGCGAGGCCTCGGCGCTCATCACCTCGATCGAGGGCAAGCGCGGCTACCCGCGCAACCGCCCGCCGCGCCTCACCGTCAAGGGCCTGTACCAGCGGCCGACCGTGATCAACAACGTCGAGACGCTCGCCAACGTCGCCTGGATCGTCGAGCACGGCGCCGCCGCCTTCAAGGCCATCGGCTGCCCGAAGGCGCCGGGCACGCGCCTCGTCTCGATCTCGGGTCACATCGCGCGCCCTGGCGTCTACGAGATCGAGTACGGCTACCCCTGGCGGCGCCTGATCTACGACGACTGCGGCGGCATGCTGGGCGGCGCCAAGCTCAAGTGCGTGATCCCGGGCGGCATCAGCACCAAGGTGCTCACCGGCGAGGAGATCGAGGCGCTCCACCTCGATCCGGCCGAGGTCGAACCGGCCGGCTCGTCCATGGGCTCGGGCGGCATGGTGGCGATCGCCGAGGGCACCTGCATGGTGCGGCTGCTGCAGGTGATGCTGCGCTTCTACCACCACGAGTCCTGCGGCCAGTGCACGCCCTGCCGGGAGGGCATGGGCTGGCTGCACCGCATCATCGACCGCATCGTCGCAGGCGAAGGCCGGACGGCCGACCTCGACCAGATGATCCACATCTCCCGTCTGCAGGACGGCAACACGATCTGCGGCATGGGCGACGCCGCCGGCTTCGCCACGATCGGGATCCTGGCCAAGTACCGCCACGAGTTCGAGCACTGGATCGCCGCCGGCCGCTCGATGTTCGAAGGGAATCTGGAATGCCGCGGATCTTCATAGACGGCCGGCCCTTCGACGCGCGCAGCGACCAGACCGTGATGCAGGTCGCCGACGCCAACGGCATCCACATCCCGCGTTTGTGCTGGCACCCGCAGCTGTCGATCGCCGGCAACTGCCGCCTGTGCGTGGTGCAGGTCGAGGACCGAAGCTGGGTCGAGATCTCCTGCAACATGCCCGTCGCCGAGGGCCTGCGCGTACACACCGACAGCGCGCTCGTGCGCGCGCACCGCAAGGCGACGATGCAGTTCCTCACGCTCAACCACCCGGTGGACTGCGGCATCTGCGACAAGGCCGGCGAGTGCACGCTGCAGGACTACCACGTCGCCTACAACGGCGAGGCCAGCACCTCGCTCGAGCGCAAGGTGCCCGCCACCAAGTTCTACGCGCTGGGCCGCCGCATCACGCTCGACAACGAGCGCTGCGTGCTGTGCACGCGCTGCGTGCGCTTCACGCGCGAGGTGAGCAAGTCGCACGCGCTGGGCGTGCTCGAGCGCGGCGACCACTCGGTGATCCGCCCGGCCGGCGGCGCGCAGGCGCTCGACGACGACCCCTACTCCGACAACATCGTCGACCTCTGCCCGGTGGGTGCGCTGCTGGCCAAGGATTTCCTCTACCGCGATCGCGTCTGGACTCTCGAGGCCACGCCCTCGGTGTGCCCGGGCTGCGCGCGCGGCTGCAGCATCGACATCTGGCATCGCAAGCGCGAGTGGGCGTTCAGGTCGCCCGACGCCGGGCGCGGCCGCGCCATCGCCCGCGTCACGCCGCGCGAGAACCCCGCCGTCAACGGCCCCTGGGTGTGCAACTGGGCGCGCGACCTCGCCGGGCGGCTCGAGCGCCCGCGCGCGCAGGCGCCGCTGGCCAAGGGCCGCGCGATCGACTTCGACGCCGCCGTGGCCGCGGCCCGCGCGCTCGTCGCCCGCGCGCGCCGTCCGGTGGCGCTGGTATCGAGCGGGGGTTCGGACGAGGAACTGCGCGCCTGCCGCGCCGCCCTCGACGCGCGCTTCGCCTGCTTCGTCAAGGCCGACCGCCGGCCCGAGGCGGGCGAGGTGGTGCAGGACGACTTGCTCATCCGTGCCGACAAGAATCCCGGCCGCCGCACCGCGCAGGCCCTGTTCGGCGACGCCGAGGCGGCGTTCGCGCCCGACACCGACCTCGTGCTGGTGTGGGGCGAGGGCTGCGACTTCGCCCGCCTGCCGCGCGGCGTGCCGCTGATCCTGCTGGGCGCCTTCGCGGCGCCCGAGAACGCCCAGGCCGAGGTCTTCTTCCCCATCAGCCTGTTCACCGAGCGGCGCGGCCACTTCACCAACTTCGAGGGCGTGACGAGCGCCTTCGAACGCTGCTTCGCGCCGCCGCCGGGCGTGGCCGACGCCGAGCAGGTGTTCGCGGCGCTGGCCGTGCGGCACCGGCAGGACGAGGCGGTGACGCCATGATGCAGGACCTCGCCGTCCACCTCGCGTACATCGTGTATGCGATCTCGGTGCTGATGGGCATGGGCACGATCCTCACCTGGGTCGAGCGCAAGCAAGGCGCGGTCATGTCCGACCGCATCGGCGCCAACCGCGCCTACATCCGCATCCCGTTCACGCAGGTCAGGCTGGTGTGGATCGGCCTCTTTCACGGCATCGCCGACGGCCTGAAGCTGCTGCTCAAGGAGGATTTCCGGCCCGCCAGCTACGACGCCTTCGCCTACGCCATCGCGCCCTGGGTGGTGTTCACGCCGGTGCTGCTGGTGTTCGCCGTCGTGCCCTTCGGCGGCACGCTGCACCCGGCGGAGCTGCTGTCGGGTCTGCCGGCGCTGGCGGCCTGGTTCGGCGAGCGCCGCTACGCGCTGCAGATCGCGCAGCTCGACGCCGGCTTGCTGATCGTGTTCGCCTTCGGCGGCCTCACCGTCATCGGCGCCATGCTCGCCGGCTGGTCGTCGTCGAACAAGTTCTCGATGCTGGGCGCGCTGCGCGCCGGCTCGCAGATGATCAGCTACGAGCTGGTGATGGGGCTCACCGTGCTCGGCCTCGTGCTCATCTACGGCACGGTCGACCTGTCCAGGATCGTCGCCGCGCAGTCGGGCATCGTGCTCGGCTTCCTGCCCGCCTGGGGCCTCGTGCTGCAGCCCTTCGCCGCCATCCTCTTCGTCACCGCGGCGATGGCCGAGAACCGGCGCACGCCGTTCGACCTGCCCGAGGCCGAGAGCGAGCTGATCGCCGGCTACTTCACCGAGTACTCGGCGATGAAGATGGGCCTGTTCATGTTCGCCGAGTTCATCGAGATCGCGGTCATCGCGGCGCTGTTCTCGACGCTGTTCCTCGGCGGCTACAACCTGCCCTACATGCACGACGGCGGCTTCACGCTGCCCGGCGGCCGCGAGATCGCGCTCGGGCACGGCACCGTGGTGCTGCTGCAGCTCCTCACCTTCCTCGTCAAGGTGATGTTCATGAGCAGCTTCCAGATCCTCGTGCGCTGGAGCCTGCCGCGCTTTCGCTACGACCAGCTGCTGCGCTTCGCCTGGAAGTTCCTGTTCCCGCTGTGCCTGGCCAACCTGGTGGTGACCGCGGTCGCGCTGTGGGCGCTCGGGGGGATGAAATGACGAACCCGCGCACCCCGGACGTCAAGCGCGTGGCGCGCAGCTACTGGAACGAGCCGGCGATGGGCGCCTGGGAGCGCGTCTACCTGCTCGAGGTGGTGCGCGGCCTCACGATCACCGGCGGCGTCTTCCTGCGCAACATGTGGAAGTGGTGCACCGGCCGCAAGGGCGCGGTGACGGTCTACTACCCCGAGGAGACGCGCGCCGACTACGCCCGCGGCAACCGCGGCAAGCATGTGCTCGTGCAGCGCGCCGACGGCACGCCGCAGTGCGTGGCGTGCAATATGTGCGCCACCGTCTGCCCGGCGCGCGTCATCGAGATCGAGGCCGCCTTCGACCCCGACGACGCCGCGCACCCCAAGAGCCCGGCGCGCTTCGAGATCGACTACGCGCGCTGCATCTTCTGCGGCCTGTGCGTCGAGGCCTGTCCGGAGGACGCGATCCGCATGGTCAAGGACGTGCCCGACCTGCCCGGCCCCGACCGCGGCCGCATGTGGCTGAAGAAGGAAGAGCTGCTCGGCTGGCAGCCGGCGCGCGACGCCGCCAAGCCCTATCCGCCGCGGGCCGGCGGCGCAGACGGCGCAGACGGCGCGCGCGGCAGAGCGGCAGCGCAGGGGAGCGCAGGATGATCGAGACCCTGCTGCTCGTGCTGTTCGCCCTGGCGGCGGTGGTCGGCGCCGTGCTGATGGTGCTGATGCGCCACCCGATGCGCGTGGCGCTGGCGCTGATCTGCACGATGATCTCGCTGGGCGGCATCTACGGCCTGCTCGGCGTGCACGTGATCGCCGTCTTCCAGATCATGATCTACGTGAGCGCGGTGATGGTGTTCATGGTCTACGCCATCATGCTGCTCGACGTGCGCGACCCCTCGTTCACCGGGCGCTTCTCGGCGCTGCTGTGGCCGGGGCTGCTGGCCTGCACGGTGCTGGCCGGCGTGCTGATCGGCGCTGCGCTGCAGGGGCCGCCGGCCGCCGTCGCGCACGCCAGCACCGGCGCGCGCTTCGGCCTGCAGCCGTTCTCGGCCGCCTTCGTCGGCGAGTTCTGGCTCTACTTCGAGCTGACCTCGGTGCTGCTGGTGGTGGCCGTGCTGTGCGCGGTGGCGGTGGTGAAGATCCGCGGCCGCGGCGAGAGCCATGGATAAGACGCAATTCCTGCTCGGCGTGAGCCTGGTGCTGTTCGCCATGGGCCTGTTCGGCGTCGTCGTGCGCCGCAACCTGCTCGTGATGCTGATGTTCATGGAGCTGATGCTCAACGGCGTCAACCTGGCTCTCGTCACCTTCGCGCAGCGCGGCGGCGCCGCCGAGGGCGCGGTGCTGGTGTTCCTGATCTTCATCGTCGCCGCGGCCGAGATCGCGATCGCGATCCCGCTCGTGCTGCTGCTCGTGCGCGACCGCCACACGCTCGACGTCGGCGCCTACGCCGAGCTGAAGGGATAGACCGTGAGCGCGCTGCTCGGCCTCATCGTGCTGCTGCCGCTGGCCGGCTTCCTGTTCAACGGCGTCTTCGCGACGCGGCTCGGCCGCCCGCTGCTGCGCGGGCGGCTGGGCGAGACGGCGGTCGACCTGGTGGCCTGCGCGCTGCCGCTGGCGGCCTTCGCGCTCACCGTGGTCTGCTGGCTCGAGCTGCGCAGCAGCGGCCAGCCGTTGATCGAGTTCAGCTACACCTGGGCCACGATCGGCGGCCAGAACTTCGCGATCGGCTTCTACTTCGACCGCCTGGCGGCGGTGATGACGCTCGTCGTCACCGGCGTGGGCACGCTCATCCACGTCTACTCCACCGGCTACATGCACGGCGACGAGAGCCACGCGCGCTACTTCGCCTACCTGAACCTGTTCCTGTTCTGCATGCTGCTGCTGGTGCTCGGGCGCTCGCTGCTCGTGATGTTCGCCGGCTGGGAGGGCGTGGGGCTGGCCTCGTACCTGCTGATCGGCTTCTGGTTCGACGACCCGGTCAAGGCCGCCGCCGGCAAGAAGGCCTTCGTCACCAACCGCGTCGGCGACGCCGCCTTCCTGCTCGGCATGTTCCTCGTCTGGCACGCCTTCGGCACCTTCGACATGGACCGCGTCAATGCCGCCTTCGCCGGCGGCACGGCGGCCGCGGCGCCGGCCAACCTGATCGGCATCTTGCTGTTCATCGGCGCCTGCGGCAAGTCGGCGCAGATCCCGCTGCACGCCTGGCTGCCCGACGCGATGGCCGGGCCGACGCCGGTGTCGGCGCTGATCCACGCGGCGACGATGGTCACCGCCGGCATCTACCTCGTCGCGCGCATGTCGGGCCTGTACCTGCACGCGCCCGAGGCCTCGGCGGTGATCGCCGCCGTCGGCGTGGCCACCGCCTTCTTCGCCGCCACCATCGCCGTCGTGCAGTACGACATCAAGCGCGTGCTGGCCTACTCCACCGTCTCGCAGCTCGGGCTGATGTTCGTCGCGCTCGGCGTCGGCGCCTACGGCGTGGCGGTGTTCCACGTCGTCACGCACGCCTTCTTCAAGGCCTGCCTCTTCCTCGGCGCGGGCAGCGTCATCCACGCGCTCGGCGGCGAGCAGGACATCCGCAGGATGGGCGGCCTGGCGCGGCGCATTCCCGTCACCTTCGCCACCTTCGCCGTCGCCACCGCGGCCATCGCCGGCATCCCGCCGCTGGCGGGCTTCTTCTCCAAGGACGAGATCCTCTGGTTCGCCTGGGCCAGCCCGGGCGGCGGCGCCGCCTGGCTGTGGCTGGTGGCGTCGGCCGGCTCGCTGCTCACTTCCTTCTACATGTTCCGGCTGCTCTGGCTCACCTTCTTCGGCGCCTCGCGCATGACGCCCGAAGTCGAACACCATGTGCACGAATCGCCGCCGTCGATGACCACGGTGCTCGTGGCGCTGGCGCTGCTGTCGGCCGTCGGCGGCTTCGTGCCGGTGGTGCACTGGCTCGAGCCGATGCTGCCGCTGCCGGTGGTGCCCGAGGCGCTGCGTCCTCTCGAGCACCGCTTCGTCTACGTCGCCGTGGCGCTGGCTTTCGCCGGCCTGGCGCTGGCGGCCTGGCTCTACGCCGGCGACGGGCGCCGCGCCGCCCGACTGAAGGCGCAGCTGCCCCTCATACACCGCGTGCTCAGCGACAAGTACTACGTCGACGAGCTGTACGCGGCCGTGCTGGGCCGCCCGCTGCACTGGGTGTCCGAGCGCGTGCTGCTGCACCTGGGCGACCGCCGGCTCATCGACGGCACCCTGCATGCGCTGGCGGCGGCGGCGCGCGGCACGGCCGCCGCGCTCTCGGCGCTGCAGCTCGGCCGGCTGCAGGCGTATCTGTTCTACGCCGTGCTCGGCTTGCTGGCGGCGGTGATCTGGGGGCTGCGCCATGGCTGAAGCCCTGATGCTGCAGTGGGTGCTGTGGCTGCCGCTGGCGGGCCTGGCGGCGCTGCTCGCGCTGCCGGCGGCCAAGGTCGAGGCCATCCGCCGCGTCGCCTTCTGGGTCATGCTGCTGCAGTTCGTGCTCGCGGCCTGGCTGTACGCCCGCTTCGACCCCGCCGCCGCCGGCCTGCAGTTCGCGACGCGCACGCCCTGGATCGCGAGCTGGGGCGTGTACTTCGCGCTCGGCCTGGACGGCTACAACGTGCTGCTGGTGCTGCTCACCGCCTTCCTCGGCCCGCTCGTCGTGGCCGGCTCGTTCTCGGCCATCACCAAGGACGTGAAGCTGTTCTACGCGATGGTGCTGCTGCTGCAGTTCGCGATGATGGGCACCTTCCTGGCGCAGGACCTGTTTGTCTTCTACCTGTTCTGGGAGACGATGCTGATCCCGATGTTCCTCATCATCGGCATCTGGGGCGGCGAGCGGCGCATCTACGCGACGCTGAAGTTCGTGCTCTACACGGCGGCCGGCTCGATCCTCATGCTGGCGGCGGTGATCTACCTCGTGCTCGCCGCCGCCAAGGCCGGCGCTGCCGTGTCGTTCGCGTTCGCCGACCTGTACCGGCTGCATCTGCCGGCCGACGTGCAGCTGTGGCTGCTGCTCGCCTTCGGCCTGTCTTTCGCGATCAAGGTGCCGATGGTGCCGCTGCACACCTGGCTGCCCGACGCGCACGTCGAGGCGCCGACCGCGGGCTCGGTGATCCTGGCCGGCGTGCTGCTGAAGATGGGCACCTACGGCTTCATCAAGCTCGGCTTCCCGCTCTTCCCCGACGCCACCGCGCAGCTCACGCCGACGATCATGGTGCTGGCCGTCGCCAGCATCGTCATCGGCGCCTGCCTGGCGCTGGTGCAGGACGACATCAAGAAGATCATCGCCTACAGCTCGATCAGCCACCTCGGCTACGTCATGCTGGGCCTGGTGAGCCTCGAGCTCATCGGCATCCAGGGCGCGATCGTGCAGATGGTGAGCCACGGCCTCACGGCCGCCGGCCTGTTCCTGATGATCGGCATGATCTACGAGCGCTGCCACACGCGCGCGCTGGCCGCCTACGGCGGCCTGGCACGGCTGCTGCCGGTGTACTCGGTGGCCTTCATGATCCTCACGCTGGCCTCGATCGGGCTGCCGACGACGAGCGGCTTCACCGGCGAGTTCCTGGTGCTGCTGGGCGCCTTCGACGCCGCCTGGGCGCAGCACCTGCAGGGCGCGAGCTTCGCGCTCGTGCCGGCCGTGGCCGCGGTGTCGGGCGTCATCCTGGGCGCGCTGTACATGCTGCGCTTCGCGGCGAAGTTCCTGTTCGGCGCGGCGCGCATGCCGCACGGTCACGGCGGCCCGGGCGCGAGCGGCGACGGCCGCGTGGCCGATCTGGTGCCGCGCGAGCAGGCGATCCTGGCCGCCATCGTGGCGGCCATCTTCTGGCTCGGCCTGTTCCCGAGCGAGCCGCTGCGCAAGACCGAGCCCGCGGCGCGCGCGTACCGGCAGCTGGTGATGACGAGCCGGCTCCCCGCCACCGCCACCGCCACCGCCACCGCCACCGCCACCGGCACCACCGCCGCCGCCGCCGCCGCCGCGCTGCCGCAGCGCAAGCCATGAACTGGAACGCCTTCCTCGTCGGCATGCTGCCCGAGCATTTCCTGCTCGCCGGCCTCGTGCTGCTCATCGTGCACGCGATCGCGCTGCCCTCGGGCCGCGGCATGGCGGCGCTCGCGCTCGTCGTCGTGGCCGCAGCGGCCGCGTCGGCACTCGTGCTCGGCCTCACGGGCTTCCAGGGCGAGGCCTTCCCGGGGCAGCTCGGCGTCGATCCGACGGTCTCGCTGGGGCGCGCGCTGGCGCTGGCGCTGGCGCTGCCGGTGCTGCTGCTGGCGCGCGACGACCTCGGCGACGGCGGGCCGCTGTACCCGCTGCTGCTGTCGTCGCTGTACGGCCTGACGCTGCTGCTCGGATCGAACAGCTTCCTCACGCTCTTCCTCGGCCTCGAGATGATGTCGCTGCCGGTGTACGTGCTGGTGCTGCTCGGCGCGCGGCGCACGCCCAGCGCCGAGGCGGCGCTGAAGTACGTCATCCTCGGCGGCGCGGCCACGGCCACGCTGCTGATGGGCCTGGCGCTGCTCTACGGCAGCCAGGGCCGGCTGGCGCTGGACATCTTCGCGCGGGCGCTGGCCGGCAGCGACGTGATGGCGCAGACGGGCGCCATCCTGGTGCTGCTCGCCTTCTTCCTCAAGGGTGCCATCGTGCCCTTCCACACCTGGGCGCCCGATGCCTACGAAGGCGCCAGCGTCGCCGTCACCGGCTACATGGCGGCCATCGTCAAGGCCGGCGTCGTGCTGGCGGCGCTGCGCCTGTTCGGCAGCACCGCGAGCCAGGGCGTGATCGCCCAGCTGCTCGTGCTGCTGCCGCTGGCCTCGATCGCCTGGGGCAACCTGGCGGCGATGCGCCAGCCCAACCTGCGGCGCATGATGGCCTACTCGTCGATCGCGCACGCCGGCTACCTGTACCTCGCCTTCCTCGGCGCGCCGGCCGGGCGCTTCCAGGCGGTGCTGTTCTACCTCATCGCCTACGGCGTGATGACGCTGCTGGCCTTCGCCGCGCTGCCCGGCCACCGCGAGGACGCCGAGCGCGACCGGCTCGAAACGCTCGCGGGCCTGTTCCATCGCTCGCCCTACGCCGCGGTGGTGATCGGGCTGGCCATGTTGTCGCTGGCCGGCATCCCGCCGCTGCCCGGCTTCGTCGCCAAGTTCCTGATCTTCCGCGAGGTCATGGCCGCCGGCCACACGCTGGCCGCCGTGCTCGGGCTGGTGGGCAGCTATCTGGGCATCTACTTCTACCTGCGCGTCATCCAGTACATGTTCATGAGCCCGCTCGCCGCCGCGAGCGCGGCCGCGACGGCGCCGCGCTCGCGCGCCCTGCTCGCCAGCGTGCTGTGCCTGGTGCCGGGCTTCGTGGTGGCGCTGGCGCCGGGCTGGGTGCTGGGGGCGCTGTAGCAGGGCAGCGCCGTCGTCGATTGCGGCGACAATGCGCGCAAAGCGAGGAACCCCCATGCCGATCTACGAATACGCCTGCCGCGACTGCGGACGCGCTTTCGAAACCCTGGTGCGCTCGGACACCGTGCCCGAGTGCCCGGGCTGCCACTCCAGGCAGCTCGAACGCCAGCTCTCGGTGTTCGCCACCGGCCATGCCGCGCCCGATCCGGCGCCGATGCCGATGGGCCCGTGCGGAAGCTGCGGCCACCCCGACGGCCCCGGCAGCTGCGCCTACCACTGACGCGCGCGCCGCAGCGCGGTCGGCGCGCCGCCTTCAGCGCTGGCGCACGTACTGCCCGGGCGCGCTGCCCAGCACCTTGAAGCCGGCACCCGGCGCGCCCAGCGCCGGCGGCTTGCTGCGTGCGCTCGAATGCGCGGCCAGCCAGCGCTGCCAGGCCGGCCACCAGGAGCCTTCGTGCCGCTCGGCGGCCTGCAGCCAGTCGTCGGGCGCGAGGTGCGGATCGGCCAGGCGCCGCGTCCTGATGCGGTAGTGGCGCTTGGGATTCACCGGCCCGCTCACGATGCCGGCGTTGTGTCCACCCGAGGTCAGCAAGAAGGTGAAGTCGTCCGAGCGCACGAGGTTGTCGACCTTGTAGACCGATTTCCACGGCGCCACGTGGTCGGTCTCGGTGCCGACGACGAACATCGGCACGCCGATGTCCGACAGCCGCACCGTCCGGCCGTCGACCGGGAAGCGGTTGCCGGCCAGTTCGTTGTCGAGGTACAGCCGGTACAGGTACTCGGAGTGCATGCGCCAGGGCATGCGCGTGCCGTCGGCGTTCCAGGCCATGAGGTCGATCATGCCGTCGCGCCGGCCCTCGAGGTACTGCCTGACGAAGGGCTGCCAGATCAGGTCCTGCGAGCGCAGCAACGCGAACGCGCCGCCCATCTGACGGCTGTCGAGCACGCCCTTCTTGTGCATCGAGGCCTCGAGCAGCGCGAGCTGGCTCGGGTTGATGAAGAAGGCGAGTTCGCCCGGCTCGGAGAAGTCGGTCTGGGCGGCGAACATCGTCACCGAAGCCAGGCGGCGGTCGCCGTCGCGCGCCAGCGCCGCCGCGCCGATCGCCAGCAGCGTGCCGCCGATGCAGTAGCCCACGGCGTGCACCTTGCGCTTGGGCACGATCGCGTTCACGGCGTCGAGCGCGGCACGAAAGCCCTTGCTCAGGTAGTCGTCCATGCCGAGATTGCGGTCGCTCTCGTCGGGGTTCTTCCAGGAGATCATGAACACCGTGTGGCCCTGGTCCACGAGGTACTTGACGAGCGAGTTGCGCGCGCTCAGGTCCAGGATGTAGTACTTCATGATCCAGGCCGGCACCACCAGCAGCGGCTCGGCGTGCACGTCCTTGGTGGCCGGCTCGTACTGGATGAGCTCGATCAGCTCGTTGCGCAGCACCACCTTGCCCGGCGTCGCCGCCACCGTCTTGCCGACCTCGAAGGCCTCGGTGCCGGCCGGCGCCCCGCCCGCGAGCGTGCGCGCGAGGTCCTCGACCCAGTGCTGCAGGCCGCGCACCAGGTTCTGCCCCTTCTCGGCCTGCGTCAGCGCCAGCAGCTCGGGGTTCGCAGCGAGGTAATTCGACGGCGACGACGCATCGAGCAGCATGCGCACCGCGAACTCGATCAGCTGCGCGTGGTAGTCGGTGACGCCGGCGACGTCGCGCACCGCCTCCTTCATCAGCGCCGTGCTGTTCTGGTAGGCGCGGGCATAGACGTTGAACGGGAACTGCGACCAGGCCTCGCCTTCGAAGCGCCGGTCGGCGCTGCCCTCCAAGCCGTCGGCCGCCGGCACCTTCTGGCCGGCGAGCGCGCGCAACGCGAAGGCCCAGGTGTCGCGCGCGCGCTCGAGCGCGAGCTGGCGCAGCTCGGCCTGCTTGGCCGGCGCCAGCGCCAGGTGCATCGCCCAGTCGGCCCAGGCGGCGCCGAACGCGGTCGGCGCCAGGCCGGCGGTCATCTGCGCGAGCTGGGCGCGGAACTCGCGGTCGAAGTCCTGGGTGCGCGGGGCGGGCTTGCGGGTCGTGGCCATCGGTGCACCTCGATGCAACAGCGGACGGACGCAGCGCGCGGCGCCGCCGCGCGCGATTCATGTCTACACAGGCTCTCAGGCCGGCGCGTGCCAGCCGGCATCGACCCAGAGCTCGCCGCTCACCGCCGAGTTGGCGAGCATGAAGCAGATCGCGTCGGCGATCTCGTCGGGCTCGATCAGGCGGCCGAGCTGGGTGTAGGGCAGGATGTTCTTGGCGACGTAGTCCATGCCCATCGCGCGCACCATCGGCGTGTCGGTGAAGCCGGGGTGGATGACGCCGCAGCGCACGCCGTGAAACATCGCTTCCTTGACGATGGTGGCGGCGGCGCCTTCCAGGCCCGCCTTGGTGCTGGCGTACGAGATCTGGCCGCGGTTGCCCTGCGACGAGATCGAGCCGATGAACACCACCGAGCCCTGCATGCCCTCCTCGGGCACCCAGCGCTTCAAGCCCTTGGCCGCGCGCTCCTCGGCGATGCGGCCGATCATCTCGAGCGCCCAGTACACCGGCGCGATCAGGTTCACCTCGACCACGAGGCGGAACTGCTCGAGCGGGTAGATGCGCGCCTTGCCGCTGTTCTTGTCGATGCGCACGGCGAGGTCGTCGCGCGTGATGCCGGCCGCCGGCACGCACATCGTCACCGGGCCGAAGCGGCCCTGCATGGCGTCGAAGACCGAGGCGCGGAACCGGGCGTCGGTGGTGTCGCCCTGGAACGGGATCGCGAAGGTGCGGCCGGCGTCGGCGTTGAGCTTGGCGGCCACGTCCTCCACCGCCTCGCTCACGTCCACCAGGGCCACGGCGCCCGCGCCGCGCTTGGCCATCGCCGCGGCGACGGCGCGGCCGATGCCGCTGGCGCCGCCGGTGATCACTGCCACTCTCTTCGCGATGTCCATGATTCGCCCCTCGGATGTTGCGCTGCAGCATTCTAGCGCTGCGGCCGGGCGGCGCGGCGGCGCAGCAGTGCGTACACCGCCGGCACGATGAACAGCGACAGCAGCGGCGCCGTCACCATGCCGCCCAGCATCGGCGCCGCGATGCGGCTCATCACCTCGGAGCCGGTGCCGCTGCCCCAGACGATGGGCAGCAGACCGGCGAGGATCACCGCCACCGTCATCGCCTTGGGCCGCACGCGCAGCACCGCGCCCTCGCGGATGGCGTCGTCCACCAGCGCCGGCGTCGCCGCCGCGCCGCCGGCCAGCCGCCCCAGGCGCTCGGCGAGCGCGTGCTTGAGGTACAGCAGCATGACGACGCCGAACTCGGCCGCCACGCCGGCCAGCGCGATGAAGCCCACGCCGGTGGCCACCGACAGGTGGTAGCCCATCAGGTAGAGGAACCACACGCCGCCGGTGAGCGCGAAGGGCAGCGTCGCCATGATGAGGAGCGCCTCGTCGACGCGGCCGAAGGTGAGGTACAGCAGCACGAAGATGATGAGCAGCGTCGCCGGCACCACCACCTTCAGCCGCGCATTGGCGCGCTCGAGGTACTCGAACTGCCCCGAGAAGGCCGCGCTCATGCCGGGCTCGAACTGCACCTCGCGCAGCACGGCGGCGCGCAGGTCCTCGGCCACCGAGGCCAGGTCGCGCCCGCGCACGTCGACGTAGACCCAGCCCGAGGGGCGCGCGTTCTCGCTCTTCAACATCGGCGGGCCGTCGGCGACGACGACGCGCGCCACCGTGCCGAGCGTGATCTGCTGGCCCGTCGCCGTGACGATGGGCAGCGCGGCCAGCCGCTCGGGCGTGTCGCGCCACTCGCGCGGGTAGCGCAGGCTGATCGGAAAGCGCGCGCGGCCCTCGATCGTCTCGGCGACGTTCTCGCCGCCGATGGCGCCGGCGACGATGTCCTGCACGTCGGCGATCGCCAGCCCGTAGCGCGCCGCCGCCGCGCGGTCGATGTCGAGGTCGAGGTAGCGCCCGCCGGTGAGCCGCTCGGCCAGCGCCGAACTCACGCCCGGAATGCGCTTGGCCACCTGCTCGATCGCCAGCGCCACGCGGTCGATGGCGGCCAGGTCGCCGCCTGTGACCTTGACGCCGATCGGGCTCTTGATGCCGGTGGCCAGCATGTCGATGCGGTTGCGGATCGGCGGCACCCAGATGTTCGCCAGGCCCGGGATGCGCACCGCGCGGTCGAGCTCCTCGACGATCTTCTCGGGCGTCATGCCGGCACGCCACTGCGCCTGCGGCTTGAGCTGGATCGTCGTCTCGAACATCTCGAGCGGCGCCGGATCGGTGGCGGTCTCGGCACGGCCGGCCTTGCCGAACACGCGCGCGACTTCGGGCACCGTGCGGATCATGCGGTCGCTCTGCTGCAGCAGTTCGGCCGCCTTCTGCGCCGAGAGCCCCGGCAGCGCCGAAGGCATGTACAGCAGGTCGCCTTCGTCGAGCGCGGGCAGGAACTCGCCGCCCAGCCGCGCCAGCGGCCAGGCGGTGGTGGCCAGCACCAGCGCGGCGGCAACGAGCGTCGTCCTGGGCCAGGCGAGCACGACGTCGAGCAGCGGCCGGTAGCCGGCGATCAGCGCGCGCGTGATCGGGTTGCGCTGCTCGTCGGGGATGCGGCCGCGGATCCAGGCCACCATCAGCACCGGCACCAGCGTCACCGACAGCGCCGCCGCCGCCGCCATCGCGTAGGTCTTGGTGAAGGCGAGCGGCCCGAACAGCCGTCCTTCCTGCGCCTCGAGCGTGAACACCGGGATGAAGCTGAGCGTGATGATGAGCAGCGAGAAGAAGAGCGCCGGCCCGACCTCCACCGCGGCCTCGGTGACGACCTCGCGGTGCGCGGCGCCGGCGAGCCGCGCGCCCGGGTGCGCGTGCTGCCAGGCCTCGATGCGCTTGTGCGCGTTCTCGATCATCACCACCGCGGCGTCGACCATCGCGCCGACGGCGATCGCGATGCCGCCCAGCGACATGATGTTGGCGTTGATGCCCTGCCAGCGCATCACGAGGAAGGCGCTCGTCACGCCCAGCGGCAGCGCGATGATCGCCACCGCCGAGCTGCGCAGGTGCCACAGGAAGAGTGCGCACACCAGCGCCACGACGGCGAACTCCTCGAGCAGCTTGTGCGCGAGGTTCTCGATCGCGCGCCCGATGAGCGCGCTGCGGTCGTAGGTGGTGACGATCTCCACGCCCTGCGGCAAGCTGCGCTGCAGCTCGGCCAGCCGGGCCTTGACGGCGTGGATCGTCTGCTGCGCGTTCTTGCCCGAGCGCAGCACGACGATGCCGCCCGTCACCTCGCCCTCGCCGTCGAGCTCGGCGATGCCGCGGCGCATCTCGGGGCCGTACTGCAGGTTCGCCACCTGCGCCAGCGTCACCGGCACGCCCGCGCGCACGGCCAGCGGGATGGCGCGCAAGTCGTCGAGCGTCTTCAGGTAGCCGCTGGCGCGCACCATGTACTCGGTCTCGCCCAGCTCGAGCACCGAGCCGCCCGCCTCCTGGTTGTTCATCGTCAGCGCCTGCCTGACCTGCGCCACCGTCACGCCGTAGGCGGCCAGCTCGAGCGGGCGCAGCACCACCTGCACCTGGCGCACCATGCCGCCCACCGTCGCGACCTCGGCCACGTTGGGCAGCGCCTTGAGTTCGTACTTCAGGAACCAGTCCTGCAGCGTGCGCAGCTGCGCCAGGTCGTGGCGGCCGCTGCGGTCGACCAGCGCGTACTGGAAGATCCAGCCGACGCCGGTGGCGTCGGGCCCGAGCGCGCTCCTGGCGCCGGCCGGCAGCCGGCCCTGCACCTGGTTCAGGTACTCGAGTACGCGCGAGCGCGCCCAGTACAGATCGGTGCCGTCGTCGAACAGCACGTAGACGAAGCTGTCGCCGAAGAAGCTGAAGCCGCGCACCACCTTGGCGCCGGGCACCGAGAGCAGCGTCGTCGCCAGCGGGTAGGTGACCTGGTTTTCGACGATCTGCGGCGCCTGCCCGGGCCAGCTCGTGCGCACGATGACCTGCACGTCGCTCAGGTCGGGCAGCGCGTCGACCGGCGTCGTGCGCAGCGCCCACAGGCCCGCCGCGGCGAGGAACACGGCACCCAGCAGCACCAGGAAGCGGTTGCCGATCGACCAGCGGATCAGCGCCGCGATCATCGCCGGGCTCCGGAAGCCGCGGCTGCGGCCGCAGCGGCAGGAACGGCACGCTCGATCGCCGTCAGGACCGCATCGTCGCCTTGCTGGCGGAAGCGAAAGCGCACCCGTTCGCCCGCCTTCAGGCCCCTGGCCAGATCGGGCCGCGCGAGCCGGAAGGGCATCGTCATCGCCGGCCACTTCAGGGCCGGCACCGGCTCGTGCTCGAGCGTGATCACGCCGGCCGCCGCCGGCTCGCTGACGACGCCGGCGACCTCGTACTCGGCCGACGGCGGGGATGCGGCGCTCGGCGCGCCGGACGCACCGACCGCACCGACCGCGCCGGATGCGCCGGACGCCCCCGCGCCGCGCGCGGTGATGCCCTGCAGCGTGGCTTCGGAGTCGATCAGGAACTGGCCCGAGGCCACCACCTGCTGGCCGGCCGCGACGCCGCTGCGCACGACCACCCATTCGCCCTGTTCCGGCCCGAGCTCCACTTCCACCGGGTGATAGCGGCCCGGCGCGTCGAGCAGGTACACGAGCGCGCGCCGCCCGGTGCGGATCACGGCCTCGGCCGGCACCACCACCGCCTCGCCCTCGGCGCCGCCTTGCAGCCGCACCTGCGCGAACATGCCGGCGCGCAGCCGCCCGCCCGGATTGGGCAGCTCGATGCGCACGCGCAGCGTGCGTGTGTCGCGGTTGGCCTCGGGCAGCACCGCCGACACCCGGCCGTGCAGCGGCTGGCCGGGCAGACCCGGCAGCCGCACCTCGGCGCGCCGCCCCGGCGCGACCGCCGCCGCCTGCACTTCGGGCACCGCAGCCTCGACCCACATGGTGCCGATGCCGTTGATGCGCGCCAGCGTCGCGCCCAGCGCCACCGTCATGCCCTGGCGCACGATCAGCTCGGCGATCAGGCCGCCCGCAGGTGCCGTGATCGTCTGCACCGGCTGCGGCTGCCCCGAGGCCGCGACCCGATCGATCAGCTCCTCGGGCATGCCGAGCAGCACCAGGCGCTGGCGCGACGCCGTCGCGAGCGCGGTGTCGCCGGTGGCGCGCACCGCGAGGTACTCGTGCTGCGCGGCCAGCCATTCCGGCAGCAGCAGGTCGGCCAGCGGCGCGCCCGCGGCCACCACATCGCCCGGCGCGCGGCCGTACACGCGCTGGACGAAGCCGGCGGCGCGCGCCTGCACGAGTGCCACATCGCGCTCGTTGAGCTGCAGCGTGCCGACGGCGTCGATGCCGCCGGCAACCGCGCGCCGCTCGGCCGCGACGACGCGCAGGCCCAGGCTCTGCTGCGCGGCGCCGGACACGCGCACGCCCGCGCCCTCGCTCTCGGCCTCGTCGGCGTACTTGGGCACGAGCTGCATGTCCATGAAGGGCGACTTGCCGGGCCGGTCGAACTTCTGCGAAGGCACCATCGGGTCGTACCAATAGAGCACCTTGCGCTCGGCCGAGCCGGGCGCGGCGGCCGCCGCCGACGACGCCGCTCCATGCGCCGCCTGCGTCGCGGCCGCGCCGGCACGCCATTGCGACAGCGCGTAGCCGCCGGCCGCGCCCAGCGCCAGCGTCACGGTGCCGACGAGGGCGGTTCCGAATCTCGCATCCATGGCCTTCACTCCTGCGCCGCCAGCGCGGCCAGCCGCACGCGCAGCGCGGCGCGTGCGGCGTCGAGTTCGACGAGCTTCATGCGTGCCTCGAGCGCCGCGGCGCGCGCGGCCAGCACCGGGCCGAGGTCGCTGCGAGCGGCCTGGTAGCCGGCCGTGGCCAGCGCCACGCGCTCGGCCGCGAGCTGCACGCCGGCGCCGGCCAGGCGCTCGCGCGTGGCGTCCAGCGCGCGCAGCTCGGCCAGCATGGCCTCGGCCTCGGCCGCCAGGCGCGCCGCCGCGTCGTCGCGCTCGGCCTCGATGCGCTGCATCTCGTGGCGCCGCGCCTGCACCTGCGGCTCCTGGCGCAGCGCGCGCTGCCAGGGCAGATCGAAGCTGACGACAACGGACACCATGTCGTCGTACTTCGGGCGCCGGCTGTAGGCCAGCTCCCAGCTCCAGTCGCCGCGCTTCTCGGCCTCCATCTCGGCCATCTCGGCGGCGGCGACGGCGCGCAGCGGCTCGTACACGCGCAGCGCGGGCGCGGCAGCCAACCGCGCCTGCAGTTCGGCGGCGTTCACCTCGGGCAGCAGCGGCTCGCCGGCCAGCGGCTCGGCGGCGCGCGCGCCGATCCAGCGGCGCAGCTCGGCGCGCGCCTTGGCCGCGACGCGCGCCAGCTCGTCGGCGCGGTCGTCGAGGGCCAGCGCCTCCTGGCGCGCCAGCGTCAGGTCGGCCGGCATCGCGCTGGCCGCCGCGATGCGCGCCCCCAGCGTCGCCTGCAGCAGGCGGTTCTCGCTGCGGAAGGCCGCCAGCAGGGCGGCGCGGCGTTCGGCGTGGTACAGCTCGAGCCAGGCCAGCGCTGCGTCGCGCTGCACCGCGACGCGCGTCGCGACGAGCTGGGCGCGGTCGCGCTCGATGCGCGCCTCGGCCGTGGCCGCGCGCGCCTCGCGCTTGGCACGGTTGGGCACTTCCTGCGCCAGCGCCAGGCGCTGCATCGTGGCGCCGTCGCGCGTCGTGCTGAAGCGGTCGGCACCGGCAATCGGCAGGTACTCGATGCCCAGCGCCAGGCGCGGATCGGGCAGGCGCTCGACGCCGCTGCGCGCGGCATTCGAGCCCGAGAGCTGCGCTTGCTGCTGGCGCAGCAGCGGCGCGTTGTCGCGCGCCAGCGCCTGCGCCTCGGCGTAGCTCAGTCCGGCGGCGTGCAGCGCGCCGGCCGGCAGGGCGCACGCGGCCACGACGGCAAGCGCGCCGGCGCGGCGATTCATTCGATCGAACAAGGTACAGGTCCTCCTGCGGCAACGTGGAGCGGGCGGCACGACGCGCCGGCGCGACACGCAACGGGTCGCGCCGGCCGGAGCGCCCGCGCTAGTTGCGCAGGACCTGCAGCGTGATGAAGAGCGGCGGGCCGCCCGCGGCCGGCCCGAGAGTCCGGCGCTCGTGCCGCGGCGACGCCAGCGTGCCCGCACCGGCGGCCGCCTGCAGCGGCCACAGCACGACGGCGATCAGCGCCGCGTGCGGCACGTCGCCGGCCGACGAACCGCTGTTCACCGACTGCTCGCCCGCCTGGCAATGCGCCTTGCACAGCAGCGCCTGCTCGCCGTCGGCGTTGTGCTCGGCCGCCGCCGCGCGGTGCGCCTGGCAGTCCTCGGGCGCCGCCGTGGCGGCGCGGCCGGCCGCGCCGCCGCGCGGCTCGCAGGCGTACACCGCGCCGGCCGTCTGGCCGAACAGCAGCACGGCGGCGACGAGGCCGCACAGCCAGCGATGGGCAAGCACCCAGGCACGCATGGGGCGCAGTCTAGGAGCGTGGGCGGCAGAAATCCAGCCCCGCGCCGCGGCGATTCGCGCTGCCTGCGTGCCGCTTGCCTTGCGTCAAGCGCGCGATAGGCAGCCGGGCGCCGCCCGGCTGCCCTGTGCGGGCGCGCGGCCCGGCGCGCTCACCGGCTCAAGGCCTGGGCGGCAACGCCGCCTTCCAGTCGCGGAAGACGTCGAGGTCCAGCCCGTCGGGATAGTTGAGCAGCCCCGGCGCGTGGCCCTTGACGTCGGTGACGCCGTATTGCCAGATGATCTGCTTGGTCCGGCGGTCGATGACGACGACGCGGTTGCGCAGGTCGTCGACGACGATCACGTCGCCGGTGCCGGGCAGCTCGCGCGCGAGCGAGGGGTGGTCGAGCGCGCGCTCGCCTTCCTTCTCGAAGTACTCCCAGCTGCGCTTGCCGGTGGCCGGATCGAAGATGACGACGCGGCCGGGCTTGGCGAAGTCGGCCACGATGACCTGCTTGCCGTCCGCGGTGGGGAAGGCGTCCGAGGGATAGCGGATGTTGGGCGCGCGCCGGCTCCACACCACCTTGCCCGCGCGCGTGATGCGCGAGATCCAGGCGTCGGTGATCTCGGTGACGAGGATGTCGCCGTTGTCCAGCGGCGTCGTGCCGTTGGGCCAGGCGAGCGTGCGCGGCGGATCGTGCTTGCACTGGCCGGGCCGGCCCCATTGCGTCTCGACGCGGTGCGTTTCGGGGTCGATGATGAGCACGCGGCAGTTGCGGATGTCGGCGGTGATGAAGCGCCCGTCCTCGAGCAGGTGCGCGTCGTCGGGGTAGTTGAGCAGCCGGTCCGAGCGGCCGCGCGTGTCGGGCACGCCGAAGGTCCAGACGATCTCGCGACGTTCGTAGTCGACGATGTGCAGGTCGTAGTTGTCCTCCTCGCTCACCGCCAGCCGCTTGCCGTCGGGCGCGAAGTTCACGTCCTCGTTGCCGCGGTAGAGCTTGAGGTTGGGCGAAGGGAATTCCCACACGATGCGCTTGTCGGGCGTGACCTCGAGCAGCCGGTTGTTGCGGCGGTCGGCGATGACGATCGGATAAGGCAGCGGCTTGCCCCAGGAGGCGACGGGCTGGCGGCGGTTGCCCGTCACGGGCGGCGGCTTGGGCAGCACGACGCCGCTGCTGACCATGCCGGCGCCCGTCATCTCGGGCGTCACCGTGACCTCGGTGCCGGCGTCGCCGCGCGGCGCGCGCCCGGCGGGTTCGGCGGCTCGGGCGGCAGGGCTGCCCGCAACGGCGAGCAGCACCCCGGCCAGCGCCAGCGCCAGCAGCAAGGGCATCATCGGCACCGACCGACCGGTCCACGCCGCCAAGGAACGCAAGGGTTTCATGATCCGCGCACGATGCCGACGGCGCGGGCGCGGGTCGTTGATCGCCATCAACGGCCTGCGCCGCCGCAGGTGCCGATCGCAGGCATGCGCAGGCCCGCCTGCAGGCCGTCCGCACGCCGGGGCACGGCAACGCCGGCGCAGGCGCCGGCTGGCGCGATCGCGCCGCACACGCCCGCCGCACACGCCCGCCGCGCCGCGGCGCTTAAGAAAGCGCTAAGCGCGACGCCCGACGATGGCGGCCGAGCCCTCGGCACGAGGCCATTCCATACGCTCGGAATCCGCAACTTCGCCATGACGCCACGTCACCTCCCGGCCCTGCTCGCGCTCGGCATCGCCCTCGCGGGCTTCGGCGCCGCCGCCTGTGCCGCCACGCCGGCCGACCTGCTGGCCGGCTACCGCACGGCCGCCGGCCGCGCCCCCGACCCCGCCCAGGGTGCCCTGCTGTTCGGCACGCCGCAGGGCCGCGAGTGGAGCTGCAGCTCCTGCCACGGCAAGCCGCCCACCGGCGAGGGCCGCCACGCCAGCACCGGCAAGCCGATCGCCGCGCTGGCGCCGGCGGCCAACGGCGCGCGCTTCACCGACGCGGCCAAGGCCGAGAAATGGTTCCGCCGCAACTGCAACGACGTGCTGGGCCGCGAGTGCTCGGCCGGCGAAAAGGCCGACCTGCTGGCCTGGCTGATGTCGCTGCGGCCATGAACGCGCCCGGCCGCTCCCGAGCGCTCATCGCGCCTTGCGCAGCGCGGGCGCGATTCATGTCTTCACAGGCTCCGAGCGCCACCGCCATGAAAGACACGCTGCACCGCCGCAGCCCGCGCGCCGCGGGCCTGGCCCGGATCCTCGTCGCCGCGCTGGCGCTGGCGCTGCTCGCCTCGGCGCGCGCCGACGACCGCCGGCGCCGCGCCGACGCGCCGCCCCTGCTGCCCGCCTACGCCCAGGAATGCGGCGCCTGCCACCTCGCGTATCCGCCCGGCCTGCTGCCCGCGGCCTCGTGGCAGCGCCTGATGTCCAACCTGCCGCGCCACTACGGCAGCGACGCCTCGCTCGACGCCGCCGCGCACGAGGCCATCGCACGCTGGCTGCAGCAGCACGCCGGCAGCTCGCGCCGGCTGCGCGGCGACGCCACACCGCCGCCCGAGGACCGCATCTCGCGTGCGCCCTGGTTCCTGCGCAAGCACCGCAAGGTGCCGGCGCGCATCTGGTCGCATCCCGAGGTGCGCAGCGCCGCCCGCTGCGAAGCCTGCCGCCAGGGTGCCGCACGAGGAGACTTCGATGACCACGCCGTCCGCCTGCCCCGCTGAAGCGGCCGCGCCGCCGCGCCGCGTCCTCGTCTGGGACCTGCCGGTGCGCCTGTTCCACTGGCTCGCCGTCGCCTGCTTCGCCGGCGCCTGGCTCACGGCCGAGAGCGAGCGCTGGCGCGTCGTGCACGTGAGCCTGGGTTACTCGCTGGCCGGCCTCGTGGCCTTCCGGCTGCTGTGGGGGCTGGTGGGTACGCGCCACGCGCGCTTTGCCAGCTTCGTGCGCGCGCCGTCGGCGGCCTGGCGCTACCTCGCTTCGCTCGCGCGCGGCCGGCCCGAGCACCACGCCGGGCACAACCCGGCCGGCGCACTGGCCATCGTGGCGCTGCTCGCACTCGCGCTGCTCACCACCGCCACCGGCTGGGCCCATTACCAGCAGCTGGGCGGCGACTGGCTGGCCGAGCTGCACGAAGGCGCCGCCGCCACGATGCTGGCGCTGGTGCTGCTGCACGTGGCCGGCGTCGTCGTCGGCAGCCTGGCGCACCGCGAGAACCTCGTGCGCGCGATGTTCACCGGGCGCAAGAGCGCCGGCGAAGGCGAAGCGATCGGACGCGCGCGTGCCGGCGTGGCCGCGCTGCTGGCGGCAGGCGTGGTTGGCCTCTGGTGGCTGCAGTGGCAGCAGTGGCAGCAGCCGGCGGGTGCGGCTGGCGCCGCGGGCGCGCCGCTGGCCGCGCTCGAGGCGAGCGATCCACCAGGCCGTGGCGCGCTCGGCAGCGCCGGCCGCGACGAGCGTGCGCACCACGACAAGCGCCGGCACGCGGCGCGCTCGAAACGCAAGCACGACGACGGCTGAAGCGCGCCGCGCCGCCACAATCGCCGTCATGCGCATCTTGCTCGTCGAGGACGACCCGCTGCTCGGCGACGGCCTGCGCGCCGGGCTGCGCCAGCAGGGCTTCCAGGTCGACTGGGTGCGCGACGGCCTGGCCGCCGAGCGCGAGCTGCGCGCCGAGCCCTACGCCGCGGCGGTGCTCGACCTCGGGCTGCCGCGGCGCGACGGCCTGGACGTGCTGGCCGACGTGCGCCGCGCCGGCGTCACCCTGCCCGTGCTCGTGCTGACCGCGCGCGACACGGTCGGCGAGCGCGTGCGCGGGCTGGACCTCGGCGCCGACGACTACGTCGTCAAGCCGGTCGATCTGCACGAACTGGCGGCGCGCCTGCGCGCGCTCGTGCGCCGCGCGCACGGCCAGCCGCAGGAGTGCCTGCGCGCGCAGGACGTCGAGCTCGACCCCGCGGCGCGCCGCGTGCGCAAGGCCGGCGTCGAGGTGGCGCTGGCCGGCCGCGAGTACGACCTGCTGCACGCGCTGATGCTCGGCGCCGGGCGCGTGCTCACGCGCGAGCAGCTCGAGCAGCGCCTGTACGGCTGGGGCCGCGAAGTCGACAGCAACGCCGTCGAGGTGCATGTCCACCACCTGCGGCGCAAGCTCGGCGCCGGCCTGATCCAGACGGTGCGCGGCGTCGGCTACCTGCTGCGGCGCGAGGCGGCGCCGCCGGCGTGATGCCCGCGTGATGCCCGCGTGATGCCCGCGTGATGCGCCCGTGATGCGCCCGTGGCCGCGCTCGCTGCAAGGCCGCCTGCTGCTGCTCGTGCTGGGCGTGGTGGCCGCGGTCTGGCTGGCCGCGGCGGCGCGCACCTGGTACGACGTGCGCCACGAGCTCGACGAGCTGCTCGACGCGCACCTGGCGCAGGCCGCGGCGCTGCTGGTGGTGCAACAGGCCGGCGACTTCGGCGGCGAAGCCGAACGCACGCTCGATGCGCCGTCGCTGCACAAGTACGCACCGCGCGCGATGTTCCAGGTCTTCCACGAGGGCCGACTGGTGATGCGTTCGGCCGACGCGCCGCGCGCGCCGCTGCTGCCGCTGGACGCGCGCCGCGAGGGCGAGCGCAAGGACGGCCGCCGCGGCCGCTTCGCCGACGTGCGCCTGGACGGCGTTGCCTGGCGCGTGTTCGCCACGCGCGGCGCCGAGCACGACGTGCGCGTCTACGTCGCCGAACGCTCCGAGGCGCGCGCCAGCATCGTCTGGGCCGCGCTGCGCGCCACACTCGCGCCGCTGGCGCTGGCGCTGCCGCTGCTCGGCGCACTGGTGTGGGCCGCGGTGTACCGCACGCTGGCGCCGCTGCGCGCGCTGCGCGCGCAACTCGCCGCGCGCGCGCCCGGCTCGCTCGAGCCGCTGCAGCTGGGAGCCGCACCGGCCGAGGTGACACCGCTGGTGGACGCGCTCGACGCGCTGTTCGTCCGCATCGCCGGGCTGCTGGACGCCGAGCGCCGCTTCACCGCCGACGCGGCGCACGAGCTGCGCACGCCGATCGCCGCCATCCGCGCCCAGGCGCAGGTGGCGCTGGGCGCCGAGGACGACGCCGAGCGGCGCCACGCGCTGCAGGCGACGCTACAAGGCTGCGACCGCGCCGCACGCCTGGTCGAGCAGCTGCTGACGCTGGCGCGCGTGGAGGCCGGTGCCGCCGTGCAGCGCCAGGCGGTCGACCTGGCGGCATTGACACGCGCGGTGGTGGGCGAGCTGGCGCCGCAGGCGGCAGCGCGCGCTCAGGAGCTGGGCTTCGAGGCCCAGGGCCGCTGCATGTGGACGGGCGACGCCACGCTGCTGGCGGCGCTGGTGCGCAACCTGGTCGACAACGCGCTGCGCTACAGCCCGCCGGGCGCGCGCATCGCGGTCGCGCTGCGCGCCGGCGCCGGCGGCGTGACGCTCACCGTCGAGGACAGCGGCCCCGGCCTGGACGCGGACGAACGCGCGCGCCTGGGCCGCGAGCGCTTCCGCCGCGGCGCCGGCCAGGACGCCGCCGGCAGCGGCCTGGGCTGGTCGATCGTGCGCCGCATCGCCGCCGTGCATGCGCTGGACGTGACGCTCGCGCCCTCGGCCGCGCTGGGCGGGCTGGCGGTGCAACTCACCGGCCGCGCGGCGCATTGAGCGCGGCCCATCGAGCGCGCGGCGCATCGAGCGCGCGCCGCATTCAGCGCTCGGCGCATCGAGCGCGCGGCGACGCGAGGCGCGCGAGCCGCACACGCAGCGTGCGGGGTCAGGCGCGGCGCGCGAGGTCAACGCGCTGCGCGCCCTCACTCGCCGCGGAACAGCGGCCGGCGCTTCTCCTTGAACGCGCGAATGCCTTCCTGGTAGTCGTCGCTGTCGTAGACCACCCGGCGCAGGCCCTGGATGCGCTCGAAGCCCTGCGGCGTCATCGGATGCGCGCCGCTCAGGATGCGCAGCTGCTCCTTCATCACCGCGATGCTGAGCGGCGCGAGCTCGGCGATGCCGCGCGCCAGCTCGTAGGTGAAGCCCTCGAGCGCGTCGGCCGGCACGACGTAGTTGATGAGCCCGAGCTGCTCGGCGCGCGTCGCGCTCATCGGGCGCGCGGTGAAGGCCAGCTCCTTGACGACGCGGATGCTGCCGGCGTTCAGGAAGGTCAGCATGCCGCTCACGTTGTAGGGCACGCCGAGCTTGGCCGGCGTGACGGCGAAGCTGACGTCGGGCGCGGCGACGATCAGGTCGCAGGCGAACACGGTCTCGGTGGCGCCGCCCCAGACGCTGCCCTCCACCATCGCGATCACCGGCGCCGGGAAGTTCTCGATGCTGCGCACCAGGTGGCGCAGCGGGTCGTCCCAGCCGAGCGGGTCGCGGCGCGACTCGGGCAGTTCGTCGACGTCGTGTCCGGCCGACCACACGCGCACGCCGGGCGCGGCGCGCAGCACGACGGCGCGCGAGCGCGCCGCCTCGAAGCGCGCGAGCGCGCCGACGATGCCCTCGACCATCGCCGCGCCCAGCGCGTTGCGCTTGTCGGCGTGGTCCAGCGTGATCGTCCCCACGCCGGCCTCGAGCCGGCTGTGCAGGCGTTCCGTGGCGGGCATGGCGGGCATGGCGGGCATGGCGGGCATGGCGGGCATGGCGGGCATGGCGGGCATGGCGGGCATGGCGGGCATGGCGGCGTCAGGCCCCGCCGCGGCGCGCGCGCAGCGAGTACACGTCGTGCAGCTGCAGCCGCGTCGCCAGCAGCCGCTCGGACACCACGCCCAGCATGCGGTAGATGAAGGCGAAGCCGAACCCGGTGTCGGCGCGGCAGGCGTCGAGCAGGGCCGGGCCGTCGAAGGCCAGCGCCTCGGTCGGCTCGAGCGCGCGCGCCAGGAAGAAGCGGCCGCGGCCGGCGAGCATCGACGACCAGCCGAACTCGTCGCCCGGGCCCAGCACCTGCACGCGCAGCACATGGTCGTCGGGTTCCTGGATCTCGAGCGAGATGCGGCCCTTCGTGATGAGGAAGAACTCGTGCGTGAAGTCGCCCTCGCGGAACACGATGTCGTCGCGCGCGAAGGCGACCGCGCGCGCCAGCGCGCCCAGCTTGTCGATGTGGGCAGGCACGAAGCCCTCGACGAAGGGGTGCTGTCTGAGCAATTCGGTCAGCGTGGCGGCGGACATGGCGGCTCCTCACGATCGGCGCAACGGACGCCGGGGTTCTACCGCAACGGCGCTTCGCCTTCCAGCGCTTTGTGGCGGCCGCGCCCAGGCCCCGCAGACGCGGCATGTGCGGCGGCCCGGCCGGGCGCGCCCCGCGCTGCCTGCGTTGCCGCAGCACAGGCGTCGCCAGGCGCGCAACACCGGAACTGACGCTGATCAACACCTTTCCAGATCGATGGCCGCGCACCCTTGCGGCGATGCGGCCATCGGCGCAGGATCGCGCGACGGGATTCGGGACGATGTCCGTGGCGCGCAGTGCGGCGGCGGACGTCGCCGAGATCGAGGGCGGGCCCAGGCAGGCGCTTTGGGGCCCGGATCAGGGTTCAGCATCACCCATGAGGGGTTAGCGATGGCCATCACCATGCATCGTCCTTGGCACGCGATCGCAACGGCGGTCGTCGTAGCGGCGGCGCTCGCCGCTTGCGGCGGCAACAACGGGGATCCCGGCCCGGCCGGAGCAGCCGGCGCACCGGGGGCGGCAGGCCCGGCGGGTCCCGCAGGCCCTGCGGGCCCTGCAGGCCCGTCCGGCTCGGCCGGCGGCTCGACCATGCAGGTGCCGAGCAACACCATCACCAACGCCGCCGCGGTGGCCGCCAACGCGCAGACCTGGGCGACGATGGAAGCCACGCTCAGCGTGACGGGCGTCAGCATCGCCAGCCCGCCGGTGGTGAACTTCAAGGTCACCGACGGCTACGGCCGCCCGGTGGTCGGCCTGGGCAACACCTCCAAGGCCGCGACCGCCCCCGTCGCCAGCTACCCGAACCTCGCGTTCGCCCTGGCCAAGCTGGTGCCGGGCACGAACGGCAGCCCGAGCCGCTGGGTGAGCTACATCGTCACCACGGTGCCGACCACGGCGGCCACGTCGAGCTGCGCCACCGGCCTGGGCTGCCCCGGCCGCCCGACCACCGACAACACCGGCACGCTGGTCGACAACGGCGACGGCAGCTACAAGTACACCTTCTACCGCGACGTGCCCGGCATCAAGGCCGCGGTCGCCTCGATGGCCGCTTCGGCCGCCGCGCTGAGCGCGAACAACAAGGTCGTCGACCTCGGTGATCTCGCCTACGACCCGAACGCCACGCACCGGCTGACGGTGGTGATCTCGGGCGCCGCACCCGGCACCGGCACCAACACGCCCACGGCCGTGAGCCAGGGCTACACGGCGGTCAACCTGATCAAGCCGGTGAACGTCATCTACGACTTCATCCCGGCCACGGGCAAGCCGCCGGCGGCCACCGACTTCCAGCGCGAGATCGCCTCCAACGCCAAGTGCGAGGCCTGCCACGGCAAGCTCGGCGGCATCCCCGGGCTGAGCCTGGCCGCCGACTCGGCCGCGTTCCACGGCAGCACGCGCAACGACGTGCGCTACTGCGTCGTCTGCCACACCGAGCAGCGCAAGTACGGCCAGGCCGAAGCCACCTTCACGACGAACGGCGCCATCAAGACCTACACCGGCAGCACGACGCGCATCAACGGCATGGCGGTCGGCAACCTCCCCGTGTACATCCACCGCATCCACGCCGGCGAACTGCTGCAGAACCGCGGCTACAACTACGCCGGCCTGAGCTTCGTCGATACGACCTATCCGCAGGATCTGCGCAACTGCGACTCCTGCCACGACGGCTCGCTGAACCCGAAGAACAAGACCGCCCAGGGCGACAACTGGAAGACGCAGCCCAGCGCGGTGGCCTGCGGCTCCTGCCACGACGGCATCAACTTCGCCACCGGCACCGGCGTCACGATGGCCGACGCGGCGGCCGGCAAGACCTCGTCGGTGAACGCGCACCCGGCGGGCGCGCTGCCCGACGACTCGCAGTGCGGCATCTGCCACAAGACGGGCGGCCTGGTCGACACCGACGTCTACCACCTGCCGATCACGCCGCCCGATCCGGGCAACGCGCTGCTCGCCGGCGGTGCCAATCCGTACACGAACTCGGCCTGGCTGGCGTCGAACGCCAAGCGCGTGCCGGCCGGTGCGATCGTGCCCAGCTACGACGTCAAGAGCGTGACGCGCGACGCGGCCAAGCATCCGCAGATCGTGTTCCGCCTGCTGCAGAACGGCGCCCGCAAGGATCTGAACGACTTCGCCACCGCGGCAGTCAACCCCGCCACCGGCGACAAGGAGCTCTGGGACGGCTTCATGGGCGCGCCGAGCGCCTACTTCGTGTGGGCGCAAGGGCAGGACGGCATCGCCGCGCCGGCCGACTTCAACGTCGCCGCCTCGGCCTGGCTGAAGATGGTCTGGAAGGCCGGCAAGCCCTCGGCCGCGGCGCCTGCCGGCTCGGCAACGCTCACCGGCCCGGATGCCAACGGCTACTACACGCTGACGATGCTCAACGTGGTGGTGCCCGACACGGCCGTCATGCTCAGCGGCGGGCTGGGCTACGACTACACGGTCACCAGCACGCAGCCGCTGACGCAGACCAATCTGGCCAACTTCCCGGTGTCCAACGCGACTGCCGCGGGCCAGGTCAACAAGGTCGGCGGTCTGGTCGTCGTCGCCCCGAACGCGCAGGTCGTCGCCACCGGCTACACCGGCCGTCGCCCGATCGTCGAGAACGCGCGCTGCAATGCCTGCCACCAGCTGCTGGGGCCCTTCACCGATGCGGCCTTCCACGCCGGCCAGCGCAACGACGGTACGACCTGCTCGTGGTGCCACACGCCGAACAAGACGAGCAGCGGCTGGTCGGCGGATTCGGCGAACTTCGTCCACGCCATCCACGGCTCGGCCAAGCGCACCGTGCCGTACAACTGGCACGCCAGCGCCACGTCGAGCTTCGCCGACGTCACCTACCCCGGCGTGCTGAACAAGTGCGAGACCTGCCACCTGCCGGGCACCTACGACTTCAGCGCCACGGCCTCGGCCAACGCGGCCGGCCTGGGCGCCGACGGGCTCGACAAGCGCCAGAACCGCACGGTGGCCAGCGGCACCTTCGCCGCCCCGGCTGCAGGCGCGGTAAGCACGCTGTCGCCGTACGTGCAGACCGGCGTCGCCTACGGCAGCATCTACAGCGTGGCCACGGCCACCGGTAACGCGACCGAAGCGGCACCGACCACGCTCGTCATGACACCGACGACCGCGGTGTGCGTGGCCTGCCACGATTCGACGAACGCCGTCTGGCACTACAGGATCAACGGCGGCTCCGTCTACGACGCGCGCTCCGTGGCCGCGACGCAGCGCGAATCGTGCTTCGTCTGCCACGCGCCGGGTCGCGTCGCCGCAATCGCCGAAGCGCACCGCAAGCCCTGAGGCGCAGCGCGTGCAGGGGCAGCGGCAGGCGCCGCTGCCCGGTCCTCCGCACAACCCGGCAGGCACCCCGCCTCCGGGTTGTGCTTTTGCATCACTTCGCCGCGCGCCACGCGACGCGCCGCCGCGCCGGTGGCACCATCGCCTGCGCAAGGATCACGATGAACGCTTCGACAATCCACGCACCCGCCGCACCCGCCGCACCCGCCGCGCCCGCCGGACTTGCCGCACTTGCGGCACGGACGGTGCGCGCGGCCTGGCTGGCGGCAGCCCTGCTCGCCCTCGGCCCCGTCCATGCGGCCGGCCCGGCTGCCGCGCCCGGCGCACCGGGCACACCCGCCGTCCCGGCTGCCCAGGATCCGCGCGTCGCCCCCGTGCCGATGCTGGCCGCCTCGCGTGCCTCGCGCGCCGAGCGCCGGCGTGCCGCTGCCGCGGCGGCGGCGCCGGCCAAGCGCATCGACATCAACGGCGCGAGCAAGAAGGAACTGATGACGCTGCCCGGCATCGGCGAGGCCGAGGCCGACAGGATCGTCGCCAACCGCCCCTACCTTTCCAAGGCCGAACTCGTGCACAAGGGCGTGCTGCCGCTCGGGCCCTACCTCTCCCTCAAGAATCGGATCATCGCTTTGCAGAAGGTCAAACCGAAGCCCAGGCGCTGAGCGCAAGATCGACCCCGCGTGCGCCGCGCGGCCGCGCGGCGCACGACCTCCCTCTCCCCGAAGGCCACTCGATGAACATCCGCAACAAGCTGCTCGGCGCGCTCGTCCTGCTGGCCGGCCTGGCCTGGCAGCCGATGGCAGCGGCGCAGGCCGCGAGCCCCGCCGCCGACGCCTACACCAAGAAGGGCGCCGACACCTGTCTGGGCTGCCACGACGACGAGAGCGCCACCTACACGGCCGGCGCGCTGTTCAAGGGCAAGCACGCGCAGCGCGGCGACAAGCGCACCCCGTTCGGTGCGGGCGGCCTGCAGTGCGAAGCCTGCCACGGCCCCGGCGCGGCGCACGCACGCAGCAAGAAGGCGCGCGACATCAACACCTTCCGGCCCGACACGAAGATGTCGGTCGGCGAGCGCAACAGCATGTGCCTCGCCTGCCACGAAGGCACGTCGCGCACCGGCTGGCATGCCGGCGCGCACGAGCGTGCCGGCCTTGCCTGCAACTCCTGCCACAAGATCCACCTCGACCGCGGCGACCCGATGCTGCGCAAGGCAGCCCAGCCCCAGGTCTGCCTGGGCTGCCACAAGGCGCAGCGCACCGACTTCCTGAAGACCTCGGCACACCCGGTGCGCGAAGGCCGCATGGCCTGCAGCGACTGCCACAGCGCGCACGGCTCGGCGGCGCCGGCGATGCTGGTCAAGCCGACGCTCAACCAGACCTGCTTCAGCTGCCACGCCGACAAGCGCGGACCGCTGCTGTGGGAACACGAGCCGGTGGCCGAGGACTGTTCGCTTTGCCACACGCCGCACGGATCGGTGCGCAACGCGCTGCTGACGAAGACGCCGCCGCTGCTGTGCCAGCAATGCCACAGCACGGCCGGCCACCCCTCGGTGGCGCGCACCGGCGCCGCGCTGCCCGCCAACGGCAGCAACGGCGCGCTGTTCGTCGTCGCCGGCAGCTGCACCAACTGCCACACCCAGGTGCACGGCTCCAACCATCCCTCGGGCGCGAAGCTGATGCGCTGAGGCAGCGCCCTCGTCCGACCCACGGCCCGGCAACGAACACGGATGCGAACATGAGTACCCACAGCCCCCTCGTCCTTCTCGCCGCGCTCGGCGTGCTCGGCCTCGCGCTGCCGGCGGCCGCGGTCGACACCTCGGAGTGGAAATGCGAATCCTGCCCCTACCCCAAGGGCACGAGCGGCACGCTCGACGTCGGCGTCGGCGCGGTGAGCGACGCGTCGTCCAAGTTCGGCGACTACACCGGCTTGCAGAAGAAGGGCGGCTACCTCGCGCTCGGCGGCAATCTGAGCTACCGCGGCGACGCCGGCTACTGGGCCGATCTGGCCGCCGCCGACCTCGGCCTGGACACGCGCAGCCTCGCGGCGCGCAGCGGACGCGAGGGTCTGTATGCGCTCGACCTCGCCTATTCCGAGCTGCCGCGCCACTTCGGCGACGGCGCGGTGACGCCCTTCCTCGGCGTCGGCGGCGCCGTGCTCACGCTGCCGGCGGGCTATCCGGTGGCCAGCAGCGCGGCCGCCGGCGGTCTGCAGCCGGTGGCGCTGGGCTTCGAGCGCAAGCGCCTGGACATCTCGGGGCGCTGGATCGGCATGGAGAACTGGAGCTATCGCGTCGCGCTGCGCCGCGACACGCGTGAAGGCACGCGCGCGACGAGCGGCACCTTCTTCTCGACCGTCGCGCAACTGGCCGCGCCGGTGGACCATGTCACCGATCAGCTCGAGGTCTCGGCCGCCTACGCCACGCGCACGCTGCAGGGCCAGCTGGCGTGGACGCTGTCGCAGTTCAGGAACGACCAGCCCAGCCTCAGCTGGACGAGCCCGTTCGGTGCCGTGGTGCCCGGCGCCACGCGCGCCCAGCTCGCGCTCGCGCCCGACAACCAGCTGCAGCAGCTGAGCGGCCAGGCCGGCTGGCAGGTGACGCCGCTGATCCGCGCCAGCGGCGACTTCTCGATCGGGCGGCTGACGCAGAACGAGCCCTACCTCGCCTCGACGCTGACGCCGAGCCTGGCGGCGACGATCGCCACGCTGCCCGCCTACCCGGCCTCGCTCGACGGCCATGTCAATCTCTACAACGGCAGCCTGCGCGTCAGCGCCACGCCGCTGCCCGAGCTGCGCCTCAACGCCAGCTACGCGCGCGACGAGCGCCGCAACAACACCGGCATCGCGAGCTACCCCGAGGTCGTCACCGATCTGTACATTCCCGCCGCAGCACGCCGCAACACGCCCTTCGGCATCGTCCAGGAGCGCTGGAAGATCGGCGCCGACTACCGCGGCCCGGCGGGCCTGCGCCTGGCCTTCGGCGTCGACGAAGACCAGCGCCAGCGCAGCTACACCGAGGTCGTCGACACGCGCGAGACGACCGTCTGGGGGCGTGTACGCGCGCGGCCGCTCGAAGAGCTCTGGCTCGTCTTCAAGGCCGCGCACGCCGAGCGGCGCCACTCGGACTACGGCGTCGCCACCTGGTTCAACTCGCAGGAGAACCCGCTGCTGCGCAAGTTCAACCTCGCCAAGCGCAAGCGCGCGAGCGCGGGCGTGCGCGGCGACTACGCCGTCAGCGACAGCGTCAACGTCGGTCTGGGCGCCGATTACGCCGACGACGACTACGGCGAGTCTCTCGTGGGCCTCGCGCGCGCACGCAGCGCCAACCTGTCGGCCGATCTCGCCGTCGCCTTCGGCGAGCAGACCCAGCTCACGCTGTTCGCGCAGGGCGAGCGCGTCGATTCGCGCCAGGCCGGCAGCCAGGCCTTCGCCGCGCCCGACTGGTCGGCGCGCACGCGCGATCGCTTCGAGGTCTACGGCCTCACGCTCAGGCACGCGGCCATCCCCGACAAGCTCGACCTCGGCGCCGAGCTCAGCACGTCGCGCGCGCGCAGCGAAGTGACGATGACGACGCTGGCCGCCGACCCGCAGTTTCCCGACGCCAAGACGGCGCAGGACAGCGTGCGCCTGTGGGCGAGCTACAAGCTGCAGGACAACCTCTCGCTCACCGGCCAGCTGCGCTACGAGAGCTTGACCACGCAGGACTGGCGGCTCGACGGCGTGCTGCCGGGCACGATCGCCAACCTGCTCGCCTTGGGCACGCAGGCGCCGCGCTACCACCTCGGCGTGCTGCAGCTGGGCCTGCGCTACCGCTTCTGACGCGCGCCGCGCCCGCCGCCCGCTGCGGCAGGCCGCAGTCGGCGGCGGTGCGTCGCGCCGGGCCGCTGCGCGCGGGCCGGCTCAGGCAGCGGGGGGCAGCGCCTGCGCGAACGCGCGGCCGAAGGCCTCGACGCGCGACCAGTCGGTGAACTCCACCACCGCGCGCGGATCGGTCGGGCCCTTGGTCATCCACATGATGAAGCGGATCATCGTGCGGTCGAGCACGCCCAGGCTCGGGTAATCGATGCGGCCGGCGAACACCTCCAGCCGGCGCGGCTTCCAGTCGATCGTGCGCAGGAACTTCTGCAGGTACGGATTGCCCTCGGGGACGTCCTTGCCCGGCTTGCGCGCCACCACGTTCACCGAGAACAGCGCGTTGGGCCGCGCCTCGAGCGCCTGCCGGTGGCGTGCGATGAACGCCGCCACCTCGGGCTTGTGCTTGCCGTAGCGGATGCTGGCGCCGATGACGACGGCGTCGGCCGCCGCCAGCGCGGCGGCGTCGGTGTCGGCGATGGGCCGCAGCTGCACGCGGTGGCCCTGCGCCTCGATCACCTGGCGCAGGCGCTCGCAGATCTGGCGCGTGTGGCCGTCGGTGGTGGAGTAGGCGATGAGCAGCGCGGCCATGTTGTCCTCGGCGATGGGCCTCTTCAGGTGCGCCCGGATCGTATCGGGGCCGCCAGCGCCTCCGCCACGAGTTCGGCGAGGTCCCTGGCGACGACCTCGCCCGCGCGGTCCAGGCTCTTCAGGCCGTCGTCGATCATCAGCGCGCAATAGGGGCAGGCGGTGGCGATCACCCTGGGCGAGCGCGCCAGTGCCTGCTCGGTGCGCAGCACGTTGATGCGCGTGCCGATCGACTCCTCCAGCCACATGCGGCCGCCGCCGGCACCGCAGCACATCGCCTTCGCGCCGTGCAGCTCGGCCTCGAGCGGCGCATCCTTGACGAGGGCGCGCAACACGGCGCGCGGCGCGACGTATTCCTCGTTGTGCCGGCCGAGGTAGCAGGGGTCGTGGAAGAGCACGCGCTCGAACACGGGCGCGGGCGCGAGCCGCCCCTCGCGCAGCCAGCGCGCGATGGCCTGGCTGTGGTGCTCCACCTGCCAGCGGCCGCCGAAGGCCGGGTACTCGTTCTTCAGCGTGTTGAAGGCGTGCGGGTCGCAAGTCACGATGCGCGTGACGCCCAGGCCGTCGAGCGTTGCCGCCAGGGTGCCGGCGAGCGTCTGGAACAGCATCTCGTTGCCGGCGCGGCGTGCGCATTCGCCGGTGCTGCCCTCGGCCTCGCCGAGGATGGCGAAGCGCACGCCCGCGGCGCGCATCACGGCGACGAAAGCACGCGCGATCTTCTGGCCGCGCGGATCGAAGCTCGCCGCCGAGCCGACGTAGAAGAGGACATCGAAGTCGGCGGCCTGCGCGGCGTCGCTCCAGCGCGGCAGGTCCAGATCCCTGGCCCAGTCGGCGCGCGTCTGCGCCGGCAGGCCCCAGGGGTTGCCCTGCGACTCCCAGGCCTCGAACACCGGCTTGAACTCGTGCGGGAACTCGCCCTCCATCAGCACGCGATGCTGGCGCAGACGGAAGAACCTGGGCAGGTGCTCGAGCTCGATCGGGCAGGCCGCCTCGCAGTAGCCGCAGGTGGTGCAGGCCCAGAGCGCGTCCTCGGAGATCACGCCGCCCACCAGCGGCGGCAGCGGGTCCTCGGCAACGCCCGCGGGCGGCGGCGCCAGCAGCGTCGCGCGCTGCTCGAGCAGGTGGTGCTTGACGGCGTCGTGCACCCACTTCAGCGCCAGCGGCTTGCCGGTGAGGAAGGTCGGGCAGGCGTCCTTGCAGCGGCCGCATTCGGTGCAGGTGAAGGCGTCGAAGCCGTCCTTCCAGGTGAGGTCGCGCGCCGTGCGCGCACCGAGCTTCAGCGTGGCCGGATCGGCATCGTCCGCCATCAGCGCCTCGAGATCGACCGAGGGCACCTGGTTGGCCGGACCGCCGCGATGCAGGTACAGCGCCGGCAGCGCGGTGGCGATGTGGAAATGCTCACCCGTGGGCAGGATGACGAGGAAGGCGAACACCGTCGCCAGCTGCAGCCAGTAGGCGATCTGGTAGCCCGCCTGCAATGCCGCCGGCGAGGCACCGGCGAACCAGCTCGAGAACCAGCCCGAAAGGGCACGCCCGGCGAAGGCGAAGTCGCGCTCGTGCGCGATGCCCGGCACGGTGTCGGCGAAGAGCGCGAAGCGAAAGCCGTCGTAGGCCAGGTCGGTGAGCATGATCACCGTGATCAAGGACAGCACGAGCAGCGCCTCGCGGTTGGGCTCGAGGCGCCGCGGCCTGAGCACGTAACGGCGGTAGAAGGCGTAGGCCAGGGCCGCCAGCACGGCCAGCTCGACCGCATCCTTGGCGGCGGCGAACAGGCCGCCGGCCAGCCCCGGGTAGACGAAGGGCTCGTGGTAGCCGATCGCGATGAGCTGCAGCTTGCGCGCCAGCAGCGTCATGAAGCCGAGAAAGATCACGGCGTGCATGACGCCGGCCTTGGGCTCGCGCGCGATCATGCGCCGCTGCAGCAGGCCGTTGACGAGCACGGCGCGCAGCCGCTCGGCGGGGCGGCGCCAGCGCGGCTCGGGCTGCAGCGCGGCGACGAGGGCGAGCTTGCGCCAGGCCAGCCAGGCGAAGCCGCCGAAGCCGGCCAGCATCAGCAGCGTGATCCCGATCGGATTCACTGGACGCCCCTGCGCACCCCATGCTGCCGGCTGCGCGCCGGCCAGCGGCCGCCTGCGCCCGCGACGCAGCCCGCGGCGCCGGGGGGGCCGCAGGCGCGGCGCGCGGCCCCCGGCTTCAAGCCCTTGCGATGCCTACTGCGTCAGCATCCACTTGATGACCGCCTTGGTGTCCTCGGGCTTGGCCTTGAACTCCGGGTGGTCGCCGCCCGGGTCGATCGTCGCCTTGAGCGCCGCGGCCTCGGCGTCGGGCTTGCCCTTGTACTTGGCGGCAATCGTCTTCCACGACGGGCCTTTCTTCTTCTTGTCCATCTCGTGGCACTTGCCGCAGTTGGCCTGCGCGAGGTCGGCATTGGCCGAGGCGACGCCGGCGGCAAACACGCCCGCGGCCAGCAGGACACAGAGCCAGAACGATTTCATGATGGGACGCTCCTCTGGGTTGAAGGGGGGACGGGGACGGGAAAGCACGGGCTCGCGCCCGCTCAGGGCCTGAGCTGCTTGAGGATCTCGGGGTCGGCCTCGTCCTCGGCCAGCACGGTGTGGCAGGTCTTGCAGTTGCGGCCGATCTTGTTGCCCTCGGCCGTGCTGTGCTTCTTGTCGTGGCAGCGGTAGCAACCGGGCGCCTCGTCGCTGTGGCCGAGGTTGTTGAGGTAGGTACCCCAGGTGACCTTCATCGCCGGGAACACGTTCCAGGCGTAGATGTCGCCCAGCGCCTTGGCGGCGGCCGCCACCGCGCCCGCCTTGCCCGAGGCAACGTCCGGATACTGGGCCTTGTAAAAGGCCTCGATCTCTTTCGTGATGCCGGCGCGCGCCGCTTCGTGCGAGGCGTAGGCCGTCTGCAGCACGCGCACCGCCTCGCGCTTGACGAAGGGCAGGGTCTTGTCGATGCGGCCGTCGGTCAGCGCGGCGTCGACCTCCACCGCCGGCATCTTGTAGGTGTGCGAAGGCCGGTTGTGGCAGTCGACGCAGTCCATCTGCCGCCACTCGGTGGCGCCCTCGGGCTTGTCGCCCGTCTTGTACAGCCGCACCTTGCCGTCGGCTGCGGTGTACTCGACGTCGTAGATCTTCTGGCGGCTCGGGTCGCTCTGGTAGCGGATCTTCACGCCGGGGTCGACGTGCCAGTGGATGCCGCTGGAGGCGCTGCCCTGCCGGCCGCCGACTTTCATCAGCATCACCGTCTGCGTGGGCGAGTTGGCCTCGTCGTCGCCGAACTTGGTCCTCACCTGCAGCTTCTCGCCGACATGCCGCGTCGGCCAGTGGCACTGCTCGCAGGTCTCGCGTGCCGGGCGCAGGTTGTGCACCGGCTGCGGGATCGGCGTCGGGTACAGGTTGAAGGCCACGGCGATGAGCTGCCAGGAGCCCGAGATCTTGGACTTGACGAACCAGTCGGCGCCGGCGCCGATGTGGCAGTCGGCGCAGGTCAGGCGGCTGTGCGGCGAGCGCTGGAACGCGGTGTACTCGGGCTGCATGACGGTGTGGCAGACGGTGCCGCAGAAGGCCACCGTCTCCATCTCGTGCACGCCGCGGTAGGTGGCCGCCGCCAGCACGACCGCGGCCGCGATCCCGATCACCACGCTCGCGAGCACGACGCCGCGCGTGCGCTCGCTGTTGAGGTCGATCACCGGCAGCCGCAGCGGACCGCCCTCGCCCGCACGCGCCTCGGCCCGGCGGCGCAGCAACGCACCGATCGGGATCAGCACCAGGCCGCCGGCCAGCAGCATCGGCAGCACCATGTAGGTGAGGATGCCCAGGTACGGCCCGCCCTGGAAGCCCGACAGCTCGATCGCCACCAGCATCACCATCAGCACGAAGGCGAGCAGCGCGATCGTGGCGCCCACCAGGCTCAGCCAGTGGCGGGTCACGACACCGAAGAAGTTGCGCATCATGCGACGGGCTCCTGTGATGGCCGCGTCCGCGCTGCGGACGCGGCGCGGGTCAGTGCATCAGCGAGCCGGCCAGGCCCCAGAAGATGAACACCGCGAGAACGACACCGATGGCCACCGCGGCGAAGCCGAAGATGTAGGCGAAGCGCAGTTCGCCCGCCGTCGGCGCCGGCGCCATGAGCTCCTCCAGCCGGCCCGCGGCGACCAGGCGCTCGTACTCGAGCGGGCGCTCGTGCTTGAAGGTCTCGAGCGGCATGCGGCCGGTGAACACCACGGTGTCCATCGGGAAGGACTCGGGCCGCAGGTGCGTGTGGAAGAAGTGGAACAGGAAGATGAAGCCGGTGGCCAGCAGCGCCTCGTCGCTGTGGATCACGTAGGCGGCGTTGAGCGCCCAGCCGGGCAGCACGGTGGTGGCCGCGGTCGGGAACCAAAGCACGAGGCCCGAGATGCCGATGATCGCCACGCCCCAGAAGACCGCCAGGTAGTCGAACTTCTCCCAGTAGGTGAAGCGGTCGAACTTGGGCCGCGGGCCCAGGTACAGGAAGTACCTGAACATCGCGACGAGCTCGCGCACGTCGCGCGGCTGCGGCACCATCGAGCGCGGACCCCAGAAGAAGCCGCGCTCCTTCTTCACGACGACGTCGGTGAACAGCATCCCCAGGTGCCAGGCGAAGTAGCCGAAGGTCACCACGGCGGCGAAACGGTGCAGCCAGCCCGCGACCTGCTGGCCGCCCAGCAGGCCGACCAGCGCCGGCGCCCAGGGCGCCTGCGCGAACTTCAGCGGCAACCCGGTGGCGGCCAGCAGCAAGAAGCTGGTGACGATCGTGATGTGCACGCCGATCTGCATGCTGCCGAAGCGCCGCACGTGCGGGCCGGTGCGGACATGCCCGGTCGTGAACTCGCCGCGCAGCCGGCCGACGAGCGCGCGCTGCAGCCACAGCAGGCCGTGCAGGCCGAAGAAGCCGAACACGCCCAGCAGCAGCGCCGTCATGCCGACCCAGATCCAGTGCACCCAGGGGTTGCGCGAGCGGTCGGCCGGATTGGCGTGCGGGTCGAAGCTCAGGAACGAGGCGTTGACGTTGGCGTGGCAGGCGCCGCAGGTCTTGGCCAGGTTGGCCGGGTTGACGCTCGACTTCGGGTTCGACTTGGGCAGGTTGGCGTGCGGCGTGTGGCAGTCGGCGCACACCGCGGCCTGGGCGTTCTTGAGCGCGCTCGCCTTGCCGTGGAAGCTGTCGCGGAACGACGCCACCACGTCGTCGTGGCAGTGGCCGCAGCGCCCGGCCACCTCATGGCGCACGTTGGCCGTGTCGGGCCGCTTGATGGCGTGCGGCTCGTGGCAGCTCGAGCACACCGGCCCGTCCTTGCCGGCCGCGAGCAGCGCGCCATGCGCGCTCGACTTCCACTCGGCGAGGATGGTCTTGTGGCAGGCGCCGCAGGTCTGGGGGATGTGGGCGTGGTTCGTCGTCGCCTGCTTGTCTTCCTTGGAGCGCACGTCGTGCTTGCCGTGGCAGCTCGAGCAGGAGGGCGAGCCCTCGACGAGGCCGGACTTGAGCAGCCCGCGCGCGTGCTCGCTCTTGTCGTAGTCGGCCAGCACGTCCTCGTGGCAGGCGCCGCAGGTCTTGATCTGGTTCACCGGCGACAGCGGCGAGCGCGGATCGCCGCTCTTGAACACCGTGTGCAGGCTGCCGTGGCAGCCGGCGCAGTCCTTGATGGCGCGCTCGCCCTTGGCGCGGCGGCCGTGGATGCTGCCGGCCACGGCCTTGAACTCGTCCTCGTGGCAGTCCTGGCAGACCTGCGGCTTGACGGCGCCGAGCGCGAACTTCGGGTGCTTGACGGCGAGCGCCGCGTCGTGGCATTCGGCGCAGTCGAGCTTGCGGTGCGCCGAGCGGCCGTACTCGTCGGCCAGCACCGCCATCGGCTTGCCGTCGTCGGTCTTGAGATCCTTGTCGTCGTGGCATTCGAAGCAGCGCGCCCGCGTGTCGGGCTTGGCCTCGGCCTTGGCTTCGGACTTGACCTCGACCTTGGACGCCGTGGCGGCGTGGGCCGGCAGCGTGAGCGCGCTTGACAGCAGCAGCCCGAGGACCAGGCCGACGCCGGCCAGGCGCGAGCCGATGCGCCGCTTGCCGGCAGGGTACGTTGTGACGCCAGGGCTCATGATGAGGGCCTTCCGCCGACCGGGGCGCGCGACGCGGGACCGCGCCGGACCTCCAGCCTCCAGACCCGGCGAATTTAGCGGCGGCGGCCGCGCGCGCAGTTGATATCGAACAAGGTGTGCGGCGCGCCGGCGGCCTTGCGGCACTGCATGCCAGGGCGCACGGACCGAGCAGGAGAGGGCCGGCGCATGCGCGCCCGAGCGAACAGGCTGAAGGCCGGCGCAGCCGGCCCCAGAAAGGCGGGAAGGCCGGCGCAGCCGGCCGCGGAAGGCAGAAGGCGGGCGCAGCCGGCCGCAGAAGGCAGAAGGCCGGCGCAGCCGGCCTTCGTGCACCGAGGATCGCCGCGCGCTACAGCGTCAGGATCCACTTGATGACGGCCTTGGTGTCGTCGTCCTTGGCCTTGATCTCGGGGTGGTCGCCGTCCTTGTCCTTCACCAACTTGAACATCTCGGCCTCGGCGTTGGCCTTGCCCTTCCACTTCGCGGCCGTCGTCTTGTACGACGGGCCCTTCTTCTTCTTGTCCATCTCGTGGCACTTGCCGCAGTTGGCCTCGGCGAGCTGCGGGTTGGCGTAGGCAACGCCGGCGAACGACACGCTCGCGGCGACGGCGGAGGCGATCAGCACGGTCCTCATGGGCTCTCCAGTGGCTGGCAGGTGAAGCAGGCGCGGCGCCGGCGGCACCGCTGCCGTGCGTCGCATGCTACACGCGGCGCGCGGCGCGCGGGCTACGCGTCGGGCACGATCATGAACTGGTCCTTGGTGGCCGAGCAGTTGGGGCAGCTCCAGTGCGGCGGCAGTGCGTCGAAAGGCGTGCCGGCCGGAACCTGCCAGTGCGAATCGCCTTCGGCCGGGTCGTAGACGTACCAGCAGATCTTGCACTCGAGCCGTGTGCCCGCTGCGAGCTGCGGCGCGCTGCCGAAGCCCTGGTGGCGCAGCGCGCTCACGGCGCGCTCTCCGCGGCCGCTTCGGCCAGCCACTGCACGAGTTCGGCCAGGCGGGTGCGCGTATCGGCCAGGTCCTCGGCCGAGGCCAGTGCCACCTCGGGCATCGCGACCAGCTCGATGGTGTTCAGGATCAACGTCTTCATCGTGTTGAAGTACTGCACGCGCCAGACGTCGCGCGTGCGCGTGGAAGTGATGTGGCAGTTGCCGAAGCCGCGCGAGATCATCGCCACCGGCCCGACCGGCAGCGCGCGCTCGAGCGCCGCATGGTCCTCGGGCGTCATCGGCAGCAGCGTGAGGTTGATCTGGCGGCCGGGCGGCTCGGGCGGCAGGCCGGCGCCGATCTCGGCCAGCAGCGCGGGCGAGTTCATCGCGCCGGTTTGCGGCTCGAGCGCCGGCAGTGCGGGCTCGGCCGCCGCCAGCGCGGCGGCGCGCACCACGGGCGGGATGTCGCCCGCTTCGAGCCAGTCGCGCGCGAGGCCGCCTTCGGCGTCGAGTTCGCAGCAGCGCCACAGGCCCGCGAAGACCGTTTCCTGGATGCGCAGCGCCGGCGTCGCGTCGATGCGGATGGCGACCTCGCCTTCGCCGAGCACCTGGTTGAGCAGTTCGACGACGGCGGGCGCGAGGCCCGTGAGTTCGAGCCGCGGCCGCGCCTGGTCGGCGGCCGCGCCATCCAGCGCGCCATCCAGCGCGCCATCCAGCGCGCTGTCCAGCGCGGCGACCAGGCCGCCGAGCAGCTCGCCCACGCGGGCGAGCGCCGCGGGGTCGACGCGCTCGGGCACGCGCGGCATCTCGAAGGTGTGCATGGCGCGCGGCATCGGCATGAAGTCGAGCTCGGCGTCGTCGGCCGGCTGCGAGCCGGGGCCCACCAGCGGCGCTGCGCGCGGGGGAATCGGGAACGTCGGGATGGGCATCGGGTTCTCCTCGCCGTTGCGGCGCGCGTCCGTGCGTCTGCACGCGCTCGCCCGGGGCCGAGCGTCGAAGGCTAGCGGCGCATCGCGCGCGCGGCTTGTGGCAGGTCAAGGCGCTGCCGCGCCCGGTGCCGCGCGCGGCACCGCGGCCGCCTGCCAGCGGCCGAGCAGCGCGGCCAGCGCCAGCGGCTCGTCGGTGCGCACCGTGAGCGTGTACGCGCGTTCGGCCTCGTCGAGCGGCTGCTCGAGCGCGGCCAGCCGCTCGAGGACGGCCTCGTCGGCTTCGGAGGCGTCGCCGCCGGCGGCCCGGCGCCGGCGCACGCGCTCGTGCAGCACGGCCAGCGGCGCCTGGCAATCGAGGATGGCGAACGGCACCTGCAGCCGGGCGGCCAGCATGCGCATGCGCTCGCGCTGCGCGCGCTGCAGGAAGGCCGCGTCGACGATGACCGGGAAGCCCGCGTGCAGCGCGTCGCACGCCAGCGCTTCCAGCCGCGCATAGGTGTCGTCGGTGGCCTGACCGCGGTAGAGGTCGCCCGCAGCGCGCGAGTCGGCCAGCGCCGGCAGGCCAGCCAGGCGCTTGCGTTCGACGTCCGAGCGCAGCCGCACCGCACCGGCGCGCTCGAGCAGTTGCTGCGCGACCTGCGTCTTGCCGGCGCCGGGCAGCCCGTGCGTGACGAGCAGCCGCGCCGCGCCCGGCTCGGCCAGGCGCTGCGCGAGCCGCAGGTAGTCGGCCGCCGCCAGCCCGCTGCCCGGCACATGCGCGGCGCTGCGCAGCGCGTGCACGAGCGCGCGCACGACGGCGCGGTAGACGAGGAACAGCGGCAGCACGTGCAGGCCGTCGAAGTCGCCGCTCGCCTCGAGGTAGGCGTCGAGCACGCCGTAGGCGAGGTCGCGCCGGCCGTGCGCGAGCAGGTCCATCATCAGGTAGCCCAGATCGTTCATCGTGTCGATCCAGCGCAGCGCCGGGTCGAACTCGATGCAGTCGAAGGCCGTGACCTCGCCGCGCGCGACGAGCACGTTGTCCAGATGCAGGTCGCCGTGGCCCTCGCGCACGCGGCCTGCGGCGCGCCGCGCGGCCAGGTGGGGCGCGAGCGCCGCCACGCGTGCCTCGAACCAGCGGCCGAGCATGGCGCAGGTTTCGCGGTCGGCCGGCGGGGCCAGCGGCGCCAGCGCGGCGAGCGCGCGCTCGGCGTCGCCGCGTACGGTCTCGGGCCTGCCCCAGTCGGTGTCGGGCGGCGCGGCCGGCGCCTCCGCGTGGAAGCGCGCCAGCCGGCGCGCGAACGCGGCCAGCTGTTCGCCATCGAGCCGGCCGCGCTCGAGCCGCTCGCTGGCCAGCGCGTGCGGCGGCAGGCGATGCATCTTCAGCGCGTACTCCACCACCGGGCCGCTGCCGCCGAACGAGGGCAGGCCCGCTGTCGCGCGCACCGGCACCACGCCGATGTAGAGCCAGGCGGCGAGCCGGCGGTTCAGGCGCAACTCCTCCTCGCAGAAGTGGCGCCGGGCGGCGAGCGTGCCGAAGTCGAGGAAGCCGAAGCGCACCGGCTTCTTGATCTTGTAGGCGAAGGCGCCGGCCAGCAGCACCCACGAGATGTGCGTCTCGACCACGCTCACCGGCACACCGCGCGACTCGAAGCGGCGCCGCAGGCCCGCCACGACGTCGACCGGATCGGATCCGGCCGGCTGCGCGGCGGGCTTGGACAGCATGGCGGCGAGCTTGCCGCTGCGGCCTGGGCGCGGACTTGATCACGCTCACGCGGGCCGACGATCGCAGCCCGCGCGCAGCGCCGCCGCGCCGCGCCGCTTCAGGCCACGAACATGCGCGGCTCGGGTGCGCTGGCGCCGCGCGTCGCGCCGCGCGTGACGCGCTGCATGCGGTGCAGGCCTTCGGCGTCGACGATCTCGATGTCGCGGTGCGACACCGCGATGCAACCGCCCTGCGCCAGGCCGGTGAGCGCGCGGCTCACGGTCTCGTGGGCGACGCCCAGGCAGCTGGCGATGTCGCGCCGCGTCATGCGCAGCCGCAGCCGCCGACCCGATTGTCCGAGCGCCGCCTGACGGCGCGCCAGATGCAGCAAGAAGCGAGCGACGCGCACCTCCGAGCTCGGCGCAGCCATCAGGTACTGCGTGTCGCCGCGCTGGCGCAGCTCGGCGCCGGTGGCGTGCAGCAGCAGCCGTTCCAGCGCCGGCACCTGCCGGCTCGCGGCGAGCAGTTCGGTGAAGGGCAGCACGACCACCGACGAATCCTCCAGCGCCACCGCGCTGCTTGCGTGCTGGTGGTCGCACAGTGCGTCCAGCCCGAGCATGTCGCCGTGCAGCGCGAAGCCCAGCACCTGCTCGTAACCCTCGACGTCGTTCTGGATGCACTTGAAGCTGCCCGACGCAACGCAGTACAGGTTGTGCAGCGGCTGGCCCTCGACGTAGAGCATCGCCAGCGCCGGCACGCGCCGCAGGGGGAAGACGATGCGATCGGTGTCCGGGCCGGCGTACTCGCCGATCCCGGCCCAGCGCAGCAGCTCGGTGGCACGGAACTGCGCCGGCCCGCGGCGGCGTTCGTCGATGCGGGTGACGCAGGCGGCTGGCGCGTTCATACGATGCTCCTCTGCTGGCGGGGTGTCTGGACCGATCTGCACCCCTGAGCAAAGCATCGCCGTCGGCGTCGTTGAGCGCAATCAGCGGCGGCAGCCGCGTGTCGTGGGAAAAGCGGCCAGACGCGGCATGCGCTTCCTACCGTGGCGTAGGAATATTCGCTTCGTCAGAAGAATTTGTGGGCCAGTTGTGGCTCAGGCAGCTTGCCGAGTACGTGGTACAGAGAGAGCTCGGCGACGCGGAAGCTCCGATAGCCGTACGCTTTTCTCATAGTGACTTTGGCCTTGTTGTTCAGCCCCTCGATGACGCCGCTGGAAAACTGCTTTCTGGCCCGGAAGTAGTTGAGCAAAAGATCCCGATGCGCACGCACCGTGCGGGCGAACTTCTTCACCGGCTCGATGCGCGATCGCATCGCGCGGGCGCACCAGGCGTCGAGGAATTTGGCGGCCCAGGCCGGTGAGGTGTAGCCCCAGAACAGCTGGAACTCCTCCTTGAGCAGATACGCGCGCACGCTCTTCAGGTTGTAGCCGAGCAGCTCGCGCAGACTCGTGCGCTGGTTGTTCGTCAGGTTCTCCGGTCGCTTGAGCAGGCACCAGCGCTTCTTCTTGAGCAGCGGCTCGTAGCCCTCGCGGACCATGCGGCGAGCCTCACTGGCACGCACCTCGTCGAGCGCCTTGTTGAGCTTGGCCACGACGTGGAAGCGGTCCAGGATGTTCAGCGCGCGGGTGCAGTGCTTGGCGATGAGCTGCAGGTACGGCCGCCACATGTCCGAGCAGACGAACTCGACCCGGCCGGCCAACTCCTGGCCGATCAGGGTAAAGAACTGCTCGAAGCTTTGCGTCGTTCGCTCCTTGCCCACCCACAGCAGCCGGACGCAGCCGGCTTCGATCTGGTAGACCAGCGTCAGGAAGCTGTACCCCCGTCCGACGGCGATCTCGTCCACACCGATGGCACGCAGCGGCCCGAGTTGGCGATGCTCGAGCCCCCAGTGCACGACATATTCCACCGCCTGGCAGACCTGGTCCCAGGTCGTGCCGAAGCTCGACGCCGTCTCCCGCCACGACAGCTTGCGCGCCCAGTGCGCCAGGTACAGCATGTAGGCCTTGGTCAGGCTGTGCTTGCCCATCGCCCAGGGAACCTGCTCGACCTTGACGCCGCACTGGCGGCACTGCACGCGCCTCATGGCATACAGCAGCTGCACGGCATAGCCCCAGATCGGAATGAACTCGAAGCGCCTCGTCGGCAGCACGTCGTATCCGGCAGCGGCCTTGCCGCAGCATGAGCAGTGCGGTTTGGAGCCCCGGCGCGGGCGCACGTCGACCTCGATCGTGCCGGTGGCTTCGTTCAGTCGCGCCCCGGCGTAGACGAAGCCTGCAAAGTGGTAGCAGGCGTTGAGCAGCCGGGTGAGCAACATGGCCGACTCCCGTGCCAGCGATGATGACGCGCCCATTCTCGCGCCGCGCGATGCGCAGCGCCTTCGCCAGGCCTGCCCCGACCTGGACGACTGGCCAAGGTCGTGGCACGTCGAGCCGGCCGACATCGCCTTGGGCCAACAGATCGTGGCGGTGTTCGCGCCGTTCCTGCTGCATCTGTTGGACCGGGGCCTGGCCAAGTCGACCGTGCGCAGGCATCGCGACAACCTGTGGCTGCTCGGCGGGGAACTCATCCGGCGCCGATACGACGACGACGAACTCGCCCGGCGCGGCGTCGACGCCGGCATTCGACAGCTCGTCCAGGGCGACGGCGGACCGCTGATCTACCCCCGCATCACCGAAGCCGAACAAGACTCGTTGGACGCCACCTGTCGAAAGTTCGAGCGGTTCATGCGCGATCGGGACCCGACGCAAGAACCCGGTTGACGCAGCAAACGCAGCCCGGCACTGCCGCCAGACCGCAACATCCTCGGTGCAGAGTTGTCCACGGCGGCGGGCGGGCGTCGCATGCGACGAACGCACGTCCGCCGCGGTGGGCAACTCGTCTCAGACGCTCAGGATGGACGTTTGACGCCCACAAATTGTCCGGAAGACCCGAATATTCCGACTCCGCTCAGGCGCCGGCGGCGTCCTCGAACAGGCGGTTCTCGAGGCCGTAGCGGATCAGCGCGGCCGTGCTGTCCAGGCCCATCTTCTCGAGCACGCGCGACTTGTGCGTGCTCACCGTCTTCACCGACAGGTGCAGTTGCTCGGCGATCTCGGTCAGGCGTTGCCCGGCCACGATGCGGCGGAAGATCTCGAACTCGCGGTCGGTGAGGCTGGCGTGGCGCGGCGCCTCGCGCAGCGTGCTCAGGCCCATCGCCAGCCGCTCGGCCAGCGCCGAGGTGACGTAGCCGCCGCCGCGGGCGACCTTGCGGATGGCCTGCACGAGCTCGTCGCCGGCGCTGTCCTTCGTGAGGTAGCCGCTGGCGCCGCAGCGAAAGGCCCGCATCGCGTACTGCTCCTCGGCGTGCATCGTCAGCACCAGCACGGCGACCTGCGGGTACTCGGTCTTCACGCGCCGGATGAGTTCCATGCCGGTCATGCCGGGCATCGACAGATCCAGCACCGCAACGTCGACCGGGACGCGGCGCAGCAGTTCCAGCGCCTCGTGGCCGTTGGCGGCCTCGCCCGCCACGTGCATGCCCGGCGTCGCCTCGAGCAGCCGCCTGAGCCCTTCGCGCATAAGCTGGTGGTCGTCGGCGAGCGCGACGCTGATGTCGAACGACGGCGCCTGGCTCACTGGGCTGCGCTCCACGTCGGCTCCTGCGGCAATCGGGCCGGGCATTGTCGCGCATGGCAGGCGCGCGGCCGGGCACGCGCGGCGGTAGCATCGCGGTACGCGGCCGCCGGCCCGAGCGCCGATCGGCGGCGCCGGCGCCCCGCACGAGGAGAGACGATCATGTACCGCAAGATCCTGGTCCCGCTCGACGGCAGCGCCACCGCCGCGCGCGGCATGGAGGAGGCCGTCGGCCTGGCACGCGCCACCGGCGCGAGCCTGCTGTTCCTGCACGTGATCGACGCCTTCCCGTTCACCTTCGACATCTCCAGTCCGCAGGCCTGGGAGCTGCTCGCCGACGGGCTGCGCAAGCACGGCCAGGGCCTGCTCGAGCAGGCGCACGACGTGGCGCGCGACCACGGCGTGGCCGCGAGCGGCAAGCTGGTCGAGTTCCCCGCCGGCCGCGTGGCCGACGTCATCGTCGACGAGGCCAGGACGCAGGCCTGCGACCTCATCGTGATGGGCACCCACGGCCGGCGCGGCTTCAGCCACGCCATGCTGGGCAGCGACGCCGAGCGCGTGCTGCAGTCGAGCCCGGTGCCGGTGCTCGTGGTGCGGCACGCCGAGGCGCGGCGCACGTGAGCCACCGCATGCCTGCGATCCGCCCGGTGCCCGCAGCACGTTCCGGCCGGAGTTGGCGCAAGCCATCGGCCTGACCACCCCCACGCCCCGGGCGCCCGTTCGCCGGACCGGCGCCCCAAGCCCCCGCCGCGCACGCCGCGCACGCCGCGCACGCCCCGAACGCCGCGCCGGTCGCGCCGGCGCCGAGCCTTGCGGGCTCAGGCCCAGGATGCCGCGCGGAGCATCCCGTGCAATCGAAGCGTTGGAGCGCCCATGCTGCTGATGATCGACAACTACGACTCGTTCACCTACAACCTCGTGCAGTACTTCGGCGAGCTGGGCGAGGAGGTGCGCGTCGTGCGCAACGACGAGATCACGCTCGAAGGCATCGCCGCGCTCGCGCCCGCGCGGCTGGTGCTGTCGCCCGGCCCCTGCACGCCGGCCGAGGCCGGCATCTGCATCGAGGCGATCCGCCACTTCGCCGGCAAGCTGCCGCTGCTCGGCGTGTGCCTGGGCCACCAGGCGATCGGCGCGGCATTCGGCGCTCGCGTGGTGCGCGCGCGCGTGCAGATGCACGGCAAGACGAGCGTCATCCGCAACGACGGCCGCGGCGTGTACGCCGGGCTGCCCGAGCGCTTTTCGGTCGTGCGCTACCACTCGCTCGCGGTCGAGCGCGCGTCGCTGCCGGCCGAGCTCGTGGTCACCGCCGAGAGCGACGACGGCGAGATCATGGGCCTGCGCCATCGCGAACTGGCCGCCACGCGCACGCCGCTCGAAGGCGTGCAGTTCCACCCCGAGAGCATCCTCGGCGAGCATGGCCACGCGCTGCTGCGCAACTTCCTGCGCATGTCGGCCTGAGTGCCCGCAGCGCCAAAGAGAGCACCGCCATGACCATCACCAACACCGACGCGCTGGTGCGCGTGATCGAGCACCGCGAGATCTTCCACGACGAGATGCTGGCGCTGATGCGCCGCATCATGGGCGGCGAGATGAGCCCGGTGATGATCGCCGCGCTCACCGTCGGCCTGCGCGTGAAGAAGGAGACGATCGGCGAGATCGCCGCCGCCGCGCAGGTGATGCGCGAGTTCGCGCTGCCGGTGCCGGTGGCCGAGCGCCGGCACCTGGTGGACATCGTCGGCACCGGCGGCGACAGCGCGCACACCTTCAACATCAGCACGGCGTCGATGTTCGTCGCCGCCGCCGCCGGCGCGCGCGTCGCCAAGCACGGCGGACGCGCGGTCTCGTCGACCTCGGGCAGCGCCGACGTGCTCGAGGCGCTGGGCGCGCATATCGCGCTCACGCCCGAGCAGGTGGCGGCCTGCCTGGCCGAGACCGGCATCGGCTTCATGTTCGCGCCCGGCCACCACAGCGCGATGAAGCACGCCGCGCCGGTGCGCAAGGAGCTGGGCGTGCGTACGATCTTCAACATCCTGGGCCCGCTCACCAACCCGGCCGGCGCGCCCAACCAGCTGCTGGGCGTGTTCCACCCCGACCTCGTGGGCATCCTGGTGCGCGTGCTGCAGCGCCTGGGCAGCGAGCACGTGATGGTGGTCTACGGCATGAACGGCATGGACGAGGTCTCGCTGTCGGGCGAGACCATGGTGGGCGAGCTGAAGGCGGGCGAGGTGCGCGAATACACGATCCACCCGAGCGACTTCGGGCTGCCGGTGTACGACTCGCGCGTGCTGCGCGTGGCCGACAAGACGGAGTCGGTGGCCTGCATCCAGCGCGCTCTGGCCGACGAGGACGGGCCGGTGCGCGACGTCGTGCTGCTCAACGCCGGCGCGGCGCTGTACTGCGCCGGCGTCGCCGCCTCGGTGGGCGAGGGCGTCAAGCGTGCGCGCGAGGCGGTGGCCTCGGGTGCGGCGCTGGCCAAGCTCAGCCAGTGGGTGGCGCTGACGCAGAAGTTCCGGCCGGCCGCGGCCTGACGGGCGACGCGGAACCGCGCATGAGCGACATCCTCGAGCGCATCGTCGCCGTCAAGCGCGAGGAGGTCGCTGCAGGCCGCGCCCTGCGCAGCCTGCCAAGCTGGCGCGCCGAGGCCGAGGCGCGCACGCGCAGCGGCGACCGGCGCGATTTCGTCGCCGCGCTGCGCGCGCCCATCGCCGCCGGCCGCGCCGCCGTCATCGCCGAGGTGAAGAAGGCCAGCCCGAGCAAGGGCGTGCTGCGCGCGCACTTCGTGCCGGCCGAGATCGCGGCCAGCTACGCGCGCGGCGGCGCGGCCTGCCTGAGCGTGCTCACCGACCGGCGCTTCTTCCAGGGCGCCGACGCCTATCTCGAGGAGGCGCGCGCCGCCTGCGCGCTGCCGGTGCTGCGCAAGGATTTCATCGTCGACGAGTACCAGCTGGCCCAGGCGCGCGCCATCGGCGCCGATGCCGTGCTGCTGATCGCGGCCTGCCTGGACGACACCCAGCTGGTCGACCTCGAGGCGGCAGCGCTGGCGCTCGGCCTGGCGGTGCTGGTCGAGGTGCACGACGCGGCCGAGCTCGAGCGCGCGCTGGCCCTGAAGACGCCGCTCGTCGGCATCAACAACCGCAATCTGCGCAGCTTCGAAGTGTCGCTCGACACGACGCTGGCGCTGCGCCGCCGCATCGGCCCCGAGCGCCTGCTCGTCACCGAGTCGGGCATCCGCGATCGCGCCGACGTCGAGCGCATGCGCGCGGCCGGCGTCGGCGCCTTTCTCGTCGGCGAGGCCTTCATGCGCGCGAGCGACCCGGGTGCGGCGCTGGCCGCGCTGTTCGCTTGAACCGGCTGCGCGCGCCGCTCGACACGCTGCTCGCCGAGCCGCCGACGGACTGGCAGCCGCTGCTCGCGGCCTGGCGCGCCGGTGCCGCGGGCCGGCAATGCGTGGCCGCGGTCGACGCGCGCGTGCACGCCGGCGCGCCGGTGCATCCGCAGCGGGTGTTCCGCGCGTTCGAGCTCACGCCGCGCGCGGCCACGCGCGTCGTCATCCTCGGGCAGGACCCGTATCACGGCCCGGGCCAGGCCGAGGGGCTCGCGTTCTCGGTGCCGGCGGGCGTGGCGCCGCCGCCCAGCCTGCGCAACATCTTCAGGGAGCTGCGGCGCGACCTCGGCCAGGCACCGCCGCCTTCGGGCTCGCTCGCGCGCTGGGCCGAACGCGGCGTGCTGCTGCTCAACACGGTGCTGACGGTCGAGCAGGACCGGCCCGCGAGCCACGCCGGCCTGGGCTGGGAGGCCCTGACCGACGCCGTCGTGGCCAGCCTCGCGGCCGACCCGCAGCCCAAGGTCTTCATGCTCTGGGGGGCGCACGCCCAGCGCCGCGCGGCGGCCATTGGCGCGGCCTGGGAGGCCGCCGGGCGCGCCGACGGCCGCGCGCTGCCGCACCTGCTGCTGCGCTGCAATCACCCTTCGCCGCTCGCGGCCAGGCGCCCGCCGCAACCCTTCATCGGCTGCGGGCACTTCGGGCTGGCGGCGCGGTTTCTGGCGCAGGCGGGCCGCGGCGCGCTCGACTGGACGCTCTGAGCCAGCACACGGCGGGTTCATGCGCATGCCATCCGGACTTCGAAGTGTGCGCTCACAAGAGCGCATCCGATGCCGATGGACGCGATGCCGGCGATCGGGCGCGATGGCGCGCGCCGGCGCGCCCGGTCGACCGTGCTAGAATGACCGGCTCTCTGGAGGGGTGCCCGAGTGGCTAAAGGGGGCAGACTGTAAATCTGTTGGCTTACGCCTACGTTGGTTCGAATCCAACCTCCTCCACCAGAGACAGCGCCGCTGCCTGCGCAGGCAGCGGCGGCGCGGCCCGCGGGAGTAGTTCAATGGCAGAACCTTAGCCTTCCAAGCTAATGACGCGGGTTCGATTCCCGTCTCCCGCTCCAGGCTGGAGGTCGAACCGAAGGCATCGTCGCTACCGGTCTGTCGAGGGCGCACCGTCGCCAGACCCGTATCGACGCCCATGTGGCTCAGTGGTAGAGCACTCCCTTGGTAAGGGAGAGGTCGCGCGTTCGATCCGCGCCATGGGCACCAGCATCACAACGCTAAGCATTCACCCGCATCAGCCAGGAGCTTCGAGATGGCAAAAAGCAAGTTCGAGCGCACCAAGCCGCACGTCAACGTGGGCACGATCGGTCACGTCGACCACGGCAAGACCACGCTGACGGCGGCGATCACCACCATCCTGGCTACGAAGTTCGGCGGCCAGGCGCGCAAGTACGACGAGATCGACAACGCACCCGAGGAAAAGGCGCGCGGCATCACCATCAACACCTCGCACGTCGAGTACGAGACGGCCAAGCGCCACTACGCGCACGTCGACTGCCCGGGCCACGCCGACTACATCAAGAACATGATCACGGGCGCCGCGCAGATGGACGGCGCCATCCTCGTCGTCTCGGCCGCCGACGGCCCGATGCCGCAGACGCGCGAGCACATCTTGCTCGCGCGCCAGGTGGGCGTGCCCTACATCATCGTCTACATGAACAAGTGCGACATGGTCGACGACGCCGAGCTGCTCGAGCTCGTCGAGATGGAGGTGCGCGAGCTGCTCAGCAAGTACGAGTTCCCCGGCGACGACACCCCCATCGTCAAGGGCAGCGCCAAGCTCGCGCTCGAAGGCGACAAGGGCGAGCTCGGCGAGGCCTCGATCTTGAAGCTGGCCGACGCGCTCGACAGCTACATCCCCACGCCCAAGCGCGCCACCGAGGGCGCCTTCCTGATGCCGGTGGAAGACGTGTTCTCCATCTCCGGGCGCGGCACCGTCGTCACCGGCCGCGTCGAGCGCGGCATCGTCAAGGTCGGCGACGAGATCGAGATCGTGGGCATCCGCGCCACGCAAAAGACCATCTGCACCGGCGTGGAGATGTTCAGGAAGCTGCTCGACCAGGGCCAGGCCGGCGACAACGTGGGCATCTTGCTGCGCGGCACCAAGCGCGAGGAGGTCGAGCGCGGCCAGGTGCTGGCCAAGCCCGGCAGCATCACCCCGCACACCCACTTCACGGCCGAGGTGTACGTGCTGAGCAAGGAAGAAGGCGGGCGCCACACGCCCTTCTTCAACAACTACCGCCCGCAGTTCTACTTTCGCACCACCGACGTCACCGGCGCGGTCGAGCTGCCCAAGGACAAGGAGATGGTGATGCCCGGCGACAACGTGGGCATCACCGTCAAGCTCATCGCCCCCATCGCGATGGAAGAAGGCCTGCGCTTCGCCATCCGCGAGGGCGGGCGCACCGTCGGCGCCGGCGTCGTCGCCAAGATCATCGAGTAAGGGCGGGCACAGCAAAGAGGTTTTCACCGCAGGGGCATAGCTCAACTGGCAGAGCGTCGGTCTCCAAAACCGAAGGTCGGGGGTTCGATCCCCTCTGCCCCTGCCACCCGAACCCGGCAGCAGTCCAGCGAGGCGCAGCGCGTGCGGCGGCCTTGCGCGAGGTCTGCCGCGGGCCGGGTTCCCAGTCGACAGCGCCATGGCCGCGGCCGCTTGCGGCCGCCACGAGCAAGCAACGATGCCCAACCCTCCAACCGTCGAGACCGTCTCCAGCGGCACGGACAAGGCCAAGCTGGCCGGCGCCGCGGCCCTGCTGGTGGCCTCGGTCGTCGCCTTCTACCTGCTCGGCAAGCAGGACCTGTGGCTGCGCGTGGCGGCGCTGTTCCTGCTGCTGGCCGGCGCCGCGGCGCTGTTCTTCGTCTCCGAGCCGGGCAAGCAGCTGATCGGCTTCGGCCGCGACTCGACGCGCGAAGTCAAGAAGGTCGTCTGGCCGACGCGCAAGGAGGCGATGCAGATGACGGGCTACGTCTTCGCCTTCGTGTTCGTGATGGCGCTGTACCTGTGGCTGACCGACAAGACGCTCGAGTGGCTGCTGTACGACCTGATCCTGGGCTGGCGTCGCTGAGGACCGAACGATGACCGAGCAAGTTCAATCCCCCGCGGCCTCCGCGCCGTCGGCCAAGCGCTGGTACATCGTGCACGCCTACTCGGGCATGGAGAAGGCCGTCGAGCGCAACCTCAAGGAGCGCATCGAGCGCGCCGGCATGCAGGACAAGTTCGGCCGCATCCTCGTGCCCACCGAGGAGGTGGTCGAGCTCAAGCACGGCAAGAAGGCCGTCACCGAGCGCCGCATCTATCCCGGCTACGTGCTGGTCGAGATGGAGATGGCCGACGACACCTGGCACCTCGTCAAGCACACGAGCAAGGTCACCGGCTTCATCGGCGGCGCGCGCAACCGTCCGGCGCCGATCTCCGAGGCCGAGGTCGACAAGATCGTCAACCAGATGCGCGAAGGCGTCGAGAAGCCCAAGCCCAAGGTCGAGTGGACCGTGGGCGAGCTGGTGCGCGTCAAGGACGGCCCCTTCACCGACTTCAACGGCGCCGTGGAGGAAGTCAACTACGAAAAGAGCAAGGTCCGCGTGTCGGTGACGATCTTCGGCCGCGCGACGCCGGTCGAGCTGGATTTCTCTCAGGTCGAGAAGGTCTGACGCGCCGCGCGGACCGGCCTGCGCGGCGGCAGCCCGCAGGGCCGCGGGCACGGTTCGACGAGGGCATGCCGCCGCAACCCCGGCATGCCTGCGCTACGCAGGGTTGAGTGACGAGGAGACCGCAGGACGCCGCGTCCACGGTCGTTCGAACTCGAGGAGAGCCATTCATGGCAAAGAAGATCGTCGGCTTCATCAAGCTGCAGGTACCGGCGGGCAAGGCCAACCCCTCGCCGCCGATCGGGCCCGCGCTCGGCCAGCGCGGCCTCAACATCATGGAGTTCTGCAAGGCGTTCAACGCGCAGACGCAGCAGGGCTTCGAGCCCGGCATGAAGCTGCCGGTGGTGATCACCGCCTTCGCCGACAAGAGCTTCACCTTCATCATCAAGTCGCCGCCGGCGACGGTGCTGCTGATGAAGGCGGCCAAGATCGAGAAGGGCTCGGCCAAGCCGCATCTCGACAAGGTGGGCAAGGTGACGCGTGCGCAGCTCGAGGAGATCGCCAGGATCAAGCACAAGGACCTCAACGCCGCCGACCTCGACGGCGCGGTGAAGATCATCGCCGGCTCGGCCCGCTCGATGGGCCTGACCGTGGAAGGAGTCTGACGCCATGGCCAAGCTGACGAAGAAAGCCAAGGCCCTGCAGGGCAAGGTCGACAGCGGCAAGCTGTATGCGCTCGACGCCGCGCTGGCGCTGGTCAAGGAATGCGCCAGCGCCAAGTTCGACGAGTCGATCGACGTCGCCGTGCAGCTCGGCATCGACGCCAAGAAGTCCGACCAGGTGGTGCGCGGCGCCGTCGTCATGCCCGCGGGCACCGGCAAGACCAAGCGCGTGGCCGTCTTCGCCCAGGGGCCCAAGGCCGACGAAGCCAGGGCCGCCGGCGCCGACATCGTCGGCATGGACGACCTGGCCGCCGAAGTGAAGGCCGGCAAGCTGGACTTCGACGTCGTCATCGCGTCGCCCGACACGATGCGCGTCGTCGGCACGCTGGGCCAGATCCTCGGGCCGCGCGGCCTGATGCCCAACCCCAAGGTCGGCACCGTCACGCCCGACGTGGCCACCGCGGTGAGGAACGCCAAGGCCGGCCAGGTGCAGTTCCGCGTCGACAAGGCCGGCATCGTGCACGCGACGATCGGCCGGCGCTCGTTCGACGGCGACAAGCTCGGCGCCAACCTGCGCGCGCTGCTCGACGCGCTGAACAAGGCCAAGCCGGCGAGCAGCAAGGGCGTGTACCTGCGCAAGGTGGCGCTGTCTTCGACGATGGGCGTCGGCGTGCGCGTCGACACCGCGTCGATCGCGCCGGCCGCCTGACGCGCGGCGATGCAAACGTGCGGTCGTCCGGCGCCGGGAAAGGCGGCGGCGGGCGGCCCGAAGGATTGGTGGGCCGGCGTTGCGGTGCGAACCGCGCAGCCGGGCCGTCCAAGACCGCTGGTGGTGCCGCGGCACCGTAATCGACGGCCGGGGCGCGCGCCCGGGCCCGACGCCAGCGCAGATGGCGTACCCGCTGTGAATGGGTTTCCTCCTGCCGAGGGCACCCGGGCGCAGAAGGTCGCTGCAACCGGTGTGCACGGGGCGCCAGCCCCGCGCGCATCAACCTGAGTGAGGAGCAGACCTTTGAGTCTCAACCGCAACGAGAAGGCCGCCGTGGTGGCGGACGTGTCGGCCCAGGCCGCGCGTTCGCAGACGCTGGCGCTGGCCGAGTACCGTGGCCTCAGCGTGGAAAGCCTGAACAAGCTGCGCGTCGACGCGCGCGCCAAGGGTGTCTACCTTCACGTCGTGAAGAACACGCTTGCGCGCCGCGCCGTCGCCGGCACGCCGTTCGAGGCCGCCTCCGCTGCCATGGTCGGCCCGCTGATCTACGGCTTCAGTGAAGACGCCGTGGCGGCGGCGAAAGTCATCGCCGACTTCGCCAAGGCCAACGACAGGCTGGTCGTCAAGGGCGGCGCCTACGCCGGCCGGGCGCTGGACGCCAACGGGGTCAAGGCCCTGGCGTCGATCCCGAGCCGCGAAGTGCTGATCGCCCAGGTCGCCGGCCTGCTGAAGTCGCCCATCCAGCGCCTGGCCGGAGTGCTTGCCGCCCTGGCCGAGAAGAAGGGCGGCGGCGCCGTCGCCAGCGAAGAAGCGGCCGCCGCCTGAGGCGCCCCCGACCCCATCCAACCCAACGCAATTCGGAGAGAACCCCATGGCATTCGACAAAGACGCCTTCCTGTCCGCGATGGACAGCATGTCGGTGATGGAACTGAACGACCTCGTCAAGGCCATCGAAGAGAAGTTCGGCGTGTCCGCCGCGGCGATGGCCGCGCCGGCCGCCGGCGCCGGCGCCGCTGCCGCCGCCCCGGTCGAGGAGAAGACCGAGTTCAACGTGATGCTGCTCGAGGCCGGCGCCAACAAGGTGTCGGTCATCAAGGCGGTGCGCGAGATCACCGGCCTGGGCCTGAAGGAGGCCAAGGACCTGGTCGACGGCGCGCCCAAGGCCGTCAAGGAAGCCATTCCCAAGGCCGACGCCGAAGCCGCGCTCAAGAAGCTGGTGGACGCCGGCGCCAAGGCCGAGTTGAAGTAATCCGGCGCGCGGGTCTCCCGGAGCGCGGCGCGCTCCGGGGGCACGTGCAAGCGCGGCGGGCCCGCGCTTGCACGTGTTCTCTGATCCGACTGCAGAGGACGGCTTTGGTCGGACCCCGGTGCAACGCCGGGGTTGTCCGCCAGCGGCAGGTAGTGGCCTGCCACCAAGCAACCGGACGCAAGTTCCGGGCAGCCAGTCGCCGATGAGCGCCGCCGCGGGCCCGGCGCGCGCTCTCGACACGGAGCATTCCATGGCGCAAGCAACCCCCTACACCTACACCGAGCGCAAGCGCATCCGCAAGAGTTTCGGCAAGCGCGAAGCGGTGCTGAACGTGCCGTACCTGCTGACGATGCAGCGCGATTCGTACGTCGCCTTCCTGCAAAAGGACGTGCCGCCGGCCAAGCGCAGGCCCGAGGGGCTGCAGGCGGCGTTCCTGTCGGCCTTCCCCATCACGAGCCACAACGGCCTGGTGGAGATGCGCTTCATCGAGTATCACATCGCCAAGCCGCCGTTCGACGTGCGCGAGTGCCAGCAGCGCGGCCTGACCTACGCCGCCGCCGTGCGCGCCAAGCTGCAGATGATCATCAACGACCGCGAGAGCCTGCCGCAGAAGGTGGTCAAGGAGATCAAGGAGCAGGAGGTCTACATGGGCGAGGTGCCGCTCATGACCGACTACGGCTCGTTCATCGTCAACGGCACCGAGCGCGTCATCGTCAGCCAGCTGCACCGCTCGCCGGGCGTCTTCTTCGAGCACGACAAGGGCAAGACGCACAGCTCGGGCAAGCTGCTGTTCAGCGCCCGCATCATCCCCTACCGCGGCTCGTGGCTGGACTTCGAGTTCGACCCGAAGGACATCCTGTACTTCCGCGTCGACCGCCGCCGCAAGATGCCGGTGACGATCCTGCTCAAGGCGATCGGCCTCAACCCCGAGCAGGTCCTCGCCCACTTCTTCGTCTTCGACAACTTCCGCCTGATGGACGCGGGCGCGCAGATGGAATTCGTGCCCGAGCGGCTCAAGGGCGAGGTGGCGCGCTTCGACCTCACCGACCGCGACGGCAAGGTCGTGGTCGAGAAGGACAAGCGCATCACCGCGCGTCACGTGCGCCAGCTCGAGGCCAACGGCACCGGCTTCATCTCGGTGCCCGAGGACTTCCTCGTCGGCCGCGTCGTCGCGCGCAACATGGTCGACGCCGAGACCGGCGAGATCGTCGCCAAGGCCAACGACGAGATCACCGAGAGCCTGCTCAAGAAGCTGCGCGCGGCCGGCATCAAGGAGCTGGCCTGCCTGTACACGAACGAGCTGAACCAGGGCGCCTACATCAGCCAGACGCTGGCCAGCGACGAGACTGCCGACGAGCTCGCCGCGCGCGTGGCCATCTACCGCATGATGCGCCCCGGCGAGCCGCCCACCGAGGACGCGGTGCAGGCGCTGTTCCACCGCCTCTTCTACAGCGAGGACACCTACGACCTGTCGCGCGTCGGCCGCATGAAGTTCAACGCCCGCGTCGGCCGCCAGGTGCCCGAGGGCAAGATGACGCTCAGCAACGAGGACATCCTCGACGTCGTCAAGATCCTGGTCGAGCTGCGCAACGGCAACGGCGACGTCGACGACATCGATCACCTGGGCAACCGGCGCGTGCGCTGCGTCGGCGAGCTGGCCGAGAACCAGTACCGCTCGGGCCTGGCGCGCATCGAGAAAGCCGTCAAGGAGCGCCTCGGCCAGGCCGAGAGCGAGCCGCTGATGCCGCACGACCTGATCAACTCCAAGCCGATCTCGGCGGCCCTGAAGGAGTTCTTCGGCGCGAGCCAGCTCAGCCAGTTCATGGACCAGACCAATCCGCTGTCGGAGATCACGCACAAGCGGCGCGTCTCGGCACTCGGCCCGGGCGGCCTGACGCGCGAGCGCGCCGGCTTCGAGGTGCGCGACGTGCACGTCACGCACTACGGGCGCGTGTGCCCGATCGAGACGCCCGAAGGTCCGAACATCGGCCTCATCAACTCGCTCGCGCTCTATGCCCAGCTCAACGAGTACGGCTTCCTCGAGACGCCGTACCGCCGGGTCGAGGGCGGACGCGTCACCGACCAGATCGACTACCTGTCGGCGATCGAGGAGGGCAAGTACATCATCGCGCAGGCCAACGCCGCGCTCGACCGTGACGGCCGCCTGACCGACGAGCTGGTGAGCGCGCGCGAGAAGGGCGAGTCGATGTTCGTCGGCCCCGAGCGCGTGCAGTACATGGACGTGGCGCCGGCGCAGATCGTATCGGTGGCCGCCTCGCTCGTGCCCTTCCTCGAGCACGACGACGCCAACCGCGCGCTGATGGGCGCCAACATGCAGCGCCAGGCGGTGCCGGTGCTGCGCCCGGAGAAGGCGCTGGTCGGCACCGGCGTCGAGCGCGTCGCGGCGGTCGACTCGGGCACCGTGGTGACGGCGCGCCGCGGCGGCCTGGTCGACTACGTCGACACCAACCGCATCGTGATCCGTGTCAACGACGACGAGACGGTGGCCGGCGAGGTCGGCGTCGACATCTACAACCTCATCAAGTACCAGCGCAGCAACCAGGACACCAACATCCACCAGCGGCCGATCGTCCGGCGCGGCGACCGCCTGGCCCGGGGCGACGTCATCGCCGACGGCGCCAGCACCGACCTGGGCGAACTCGCGCTCGGCCAGAACATGCTGGTCGCCTTCATGCCCTGGAACGGCTACAACTTCGAGGACTCGATCCTCATCAGCGAGCGCGTCGTCGCCGAGGACCGCTACACCTCGATCCACATCGAGGAGCTGGTGGTCAATGCCCGCGACACCAAGCTCGGCAGCGAGGAGATCACGCGCGACATCCCGAATCTGTCGGAACAGCAGCTGGCGCGCCTGGACGAGTCGGGCATCGTCTACATCGGCGCCGAGGTCAACCCCGGCGACGTGCTGGTGGGCAAGGTCACGCCCAAGGGCGAAACCACGCTCACGCCGGAGGAGAAGCTGCTGCGCGCGATCTTCGGCGAGAAGGCGAGCGACGTGAAGGACACCTCGCTGCGCGTCGAGCAGGGCACGAGCGGCACCGTGATCGACGTGCAGGTCTACACGCGCGAGGGCATCCAGCGCGACAAGCGCGCGCAGCAGATCATCGACGACGAGTTGAAGCGCTTCCGCCTCGACCTCAACGACCAGCTGCGCATCGTCGAGGCCGACGCCTTCGACCGCATCGCCAAGCTGCTCGCCGGCAAGCCGGCCAACGGCGGGCCGAACCGCATCGCCAAGGGCACGCCGATCACGGCCGAGTACCTGGCCTCGATCGAGCGCTACCACTGGTTCGACATCCGCCCGGCCGACGAGGACCTGGCCAACCAGCTCGAGTCGATCAAGAATGCGCTCGAGCAGACGCGCCACAGCTTCGACCTCGCGTTCGAGGAGAAGAGGAAGAAGCTCACGCAGGGCGACGAGCTGCCCGCGGGCGTGCTGAAGATGGTGAAGGTCTACCTCGCCGTCAAGCGCCGCCTGCAGCCCGGCGACAAGATGGCCGGCCGCCACGGCAACAAGGGCGTGGTGTCCAAGATCGTGGCCGTCGAGGACATGCCCTACATGGCCGACGGCACGCCGGTGGACATCGTGCTCAACCCGCTGGGCGTGCCCTCGCGCATGAACGTCGGCCAGGTGCTCGAGGTGCACCTGGGCTGGGCCGGCAAGGGCATCGGCGAGCGCCTGGGCGCGATGCTGCAGCAGCAGGCGCGCGCGGCCGAGCTGCGCGGCTTCCTCGACCAGCTCTACAACCACAGCGGCGGCAAGAGCGAGCGGCTGGAGGCGCTGGCCGACGACGAGGTGCGCGAGATGGCCGGCAACCTGAGCCAGGGCGTGCCGTTCGCGACGCCGGTGTTCGACGGCGCCGCCGAGAACGAGATCCGCGGCATGCTCGCGCTCGCCTTCCCCGACGAGGTGGCCGCGCGCAAGGGGCTGACCGCCACGCGCACGCAGGCCACGCTGCACGACGGGCGCACCGGCGACGCCTTCGAGCGCCCGGTCACGGTGGGCTACATGCACGTGCTCAAGCTGCACCACCTGGTCGACGACAAGATGCACGCCCGCTCCACGGGCCCGTACAGCCTGGTGACGCAGCAGCCGCTCGGCGGCAAGGCGCAGTTCGGCGGCCAGCGCTTCGGCGAAATGGAGGTGTGGGCGCTCGAGGCCTACGGCGCGAGCTACGTGCTGCAGGAGATGCTCACCGTCAAGTCCGACGACGTGACCGGCCGCACCAAGGTCTACGAGAGCATCGTCAAGGGCGAACACGCGATCGAGGCCGGCATGCCGGAGTCGTTCAACGTGCTGGTCAAGGAAATCCGTTCGCTGGGCATCGACATGGAGCTCGAGCGCGACTGATCGGCAGCCGCCCCGTCACGTCCGCCCCGCCCGCCCGATACGCAGTTCACCTGGAGAGAGTCACATGAAAGGCTTGCTCGACCTGTTCAAGCAGATCACCGCCGACGAGCACTTCGACGCCATCAAGATCGGGCTCGCATCGCCCGAGAAGATCCGCTCGTGGTCGTTCGGCGAGGTGAAGAAGCCCGAGACCATCAACTACCGCACCTTCAAGCCCGAGCGCGACGGCCTGTTCTGCGCCAAGATCTTCGGGCCGATCAAGGACTACGAGTGCCTGTGCGGCAAGTACAAGCGCCTCAAGCACCGCGGCGTGATCTGCGAGAAGTGCGGCGTCGAGGTCACGCAGACCAAGGTGCGGCGCGAGCGCATGGGCCACATCGACCTGGCCGCGCCCTGCGCCCACATCTGGTTCCTCAAGAGCCTGCCCAGCCGGCTCGGCCTGGTGCTCGACATGACGCTGCGCGACATCGAGCGCGTGCTGTACTTCGAGGCCTACGTCGTCGTCGACCCGGGCATGACGCCGCTCAAGAAGTTCGCGATCATGACCGAGGAGGACCACGACGCCAAGCGCACCGAGTACGGCGACGAGTTCGTCGCGCTGATGGGCGCCGAGGCCGTCAAGAAGCTGCTCGAGGACATGGACATCGAGGCCGAGATCGAGCGCCTGCGCAACGACATGACCGGCTCCGAGCTGAAGATCAAGAAGAACAGCAAGCGGCTGAAGGTGCTCGAGGCATTCAGGAAGAGCGGCATCAAGCCGCACTGGATGATCATGGAGGTGCTGCCGGTGCTGCCGCCGGACCTGCGCCCGCTGGTGCCGCTGGACGGCGGCCGCTTCGCCACCAGCGACCTGAACGACCTGTACCGCCGCGTCATCAACCGCAACAACCGCCTGGCGCGCCTGCTCGAGCTGAAGGCGCCCGAGATCATCGTGCGCAACGAGAAGCGCATGCTGCAGGAGGCGGTCGACTCGCTGCTCGACAACGGCCGCCGCGGCAAGGCCATGACGGGCGCCAACAAGCGCGCCCTCAAGTCGCTGGCCGACATGATCAAGGGCAAGGGCGGGCGCTTCCGCCAGAACCTGCTGGGCAAGCGCGTCGACTACTCGGGCCGCTCGGTCATCGTGGTGGGCCCGACGCTCAAGCTGCACCAGTGCGGCCTGCCCAAGCTGATGGCGCTCGAGCTGTTCAAGCCCTTCATCTTCTCGCGCCTGGAGGCGATGGGCATCGCCACCACCATCAAGGCGGCGAAGAAGGAAGTCGAGTCCGGCACGCCGGTGGTGTGGGACATCCTCGAAGAGGTGATCAAGGAGCACCCGGTGCTGCTCAACCGCGCACCGACGCTGCACCGCCTGGGCATCCAGGCCTTCGAGCCGGTGCTGATCGAGGGCAAGGCGATCCAGCTGCACCCGCTCGTGTGCTCGGCCTTCAACGCCGACTTCGACGGCGACCAGATGGCGGTGCACGTGCCGCTCAGCATCGAGGCGCAGATGGAGGCGCGCGTGCTGATGCTGGCCTCCAACAACGTGCTCTTCCCGGCCAACGGCGAGCCCTCGATCGTGCCCAGCCAGGACGTGGTGCTGGGCCTGTACTACGCCACGCGCGAGCGCATCAACGGCCGCGGCGAGGGCATGGTGTTCGCCGACCTCGCCGAGCTGCAGCGCGCGCTCGACACCGGCGCCGTCGAGATCACCGCCCGCGTGAGCGTGGTGCTGAGCGAGTGGGGCCGCGACAAGGCCAGCGGCGCGCTGGTCGAGGAGCGCAAGCTGGTCGAGACCACGGTCGGCCGCGCCCTGCTCTCCGAGATCCTGCCCAAGGGGCTGCCCTTCGCGCTGCTCGACAAGGCGCTCAAGAAGAAGGAGATCTCGCGCCTCATCAACGCCAGCTTCCGCAAGTGCGGCTTGAAGGACACGGTGGTGTTCGCCGACCGGCTGCTGCAGGCGGGCTTCCGCCTGGCCACGCGCGCCGGCATCTCGATCGCCATCGACGACATGCTGGTGCCCAAGGAGAAGCACGGCCTGATCGAGCGCGCCGAGAAGGAGGTCAAGGAGATCGAGCAGCAGTACGTCTCGGGCCTGGTGACCGCCGGCGAGCGCTACAACAAGGTGGTCGACATCTGGGGCAAGACCGGCGACGAGGTCGGCAAGGTCATGATGGCCCAGCTGTCCAAGGAGAAGGTGCAGGACCGCAACGGCCGCGCGGCCGAGCAGGAGTCGTTCAACTCCATCTACATGATGGCCGACTCGGGCGCGCGCGGCAGCGCGGCGCAGATCCGCCAGCTGGCCGGCATGCGCGGCCTGATGGCCAAGCCCGACGGCTCCATCATCGAGACGCCGATCACGGCCAACTTCCGTGAAGGCCTGAACGTGCTGCAGTACTTCATCTCGACGCACGGCGCGCGCAAGGGCCTGGCCGACACGGCGCTCAAGACCGCCAACTCGGGCTACCTGACGCGCCGCCTGGTCGACGTCACGCAGGACCTCGTCGTCACCGAGGAGGACTGCGGCACGCACAACGGCATGAACATGCGCGCATTGGTCGAGGGCGGCGAGGTCATCGAGAGTCTGCGCGACCGCATCCTCGGCCGCGTCGCCGCGGTGGACGTGCTGCACCCCGAGACGCAGGAGGCGCTGCTGGCCGCCGGCTCGATGCTCGACGAGGACGCGATGGACGCGGCCGAGGCCGCCGGCGTCGACGAGATCAAGGTGCGCACGCCGCTCACCTGCAACACGCGCTTCGGCCTGTGCAGCAAGTGCTACGGGCGCGACCTCGGCCGCGGCGGCCTGGTCAACGTCGGCGAGGCGGTGGGCGTGATCGCCGCGCAGTCGATCGGCGAGCCCGGCACGCAGCTGACGATGCGCACCTTCCACATCGGCGGCGCGGCCTCGCGCGCGGCGGTGGCCTCGAGCGTCGAGGCCAAGAGCGAAGGCATCGTGGGCTTCAACGCCACGATGCGCTACGTCACCAACGGCAAGGGCGAGCTGGTCGTCATCGCGCGCTCCGGCGAGATCATCATCGCCGACGCGCACGGCCGCGAGCGCGAGCGCCACAAGCTGCCCTACGGCGCCACGCTCAACGTGCGGCCCGACCAGGCGGTCAAGGCCGGTACCGTGCTCGCCGCCTGGGACCCGCTGACGCGCCCCATCATCACCGAGTTCGCCGGCCGCGCGAAGTTCGAGAACGTCGAGGAAGGCGTCACCGTGGCGCGTCAGGTCGACGAGGTCACCGGCCTGTCGACGCTGGTGGTGATCGACCCCAAGCGCCGCGGCGCGACCAAGGTCGTGCGCCCGCAGGTCAAGCTGCTCGACGCCGCCGGCGTCGAGGTCAGGATCCCCGGCACCGACCACGCGGTGACGATCGGTTTTCCGATCGGCGCGCTGATCCAGGTGCGCGACGGCCAGGACCTGACGCCGGGCGAGGTGCTGGCGCGCATCCCGATGGAAGGCCAGAAGACGCGCGACATCACGGGCGGTCTGCCGCGCGTGGCCGAGCTGTTCGAGGCGCGCAGCCCGAAGGACGTGGGCACGCTGGCCGAGATCACCGGCACCGTGAGCTTCGGCAAGGAGACCAAGGGCAAGGTGCGGCTGCAGATCACCGACCCCGACGGCAAGGTCTACGAGGAACTGGTGCCCAAGGAGAAGAACATCCTGGTGCACGAGGGCCAGGTGGTGAACCGCGGCGAGTTGATCGTCGACGGCGCGGCCGACCCGCAGGACATCCTGCGCCTGCTGGGCATCGAGGAGCTGGCGCGCTACATCGTCGACGAGGTGCAGGACGTGTACCGCCTGCAGGGCGTGAAGATCAACGACAAGCACATCGAGGTCATCGTGCGCCAGATGCTGCGCCGCGTGCAGATCGCCAACCCGGGCGACAGCGACTACATCGCCGGCGAGCAGGTCGAGCGCAGCGAGCTGCTCAACACCAACGAGCGGCTGCGCGCCGCGGGCAAGCTGCCGGCCACGCACGCCGACGTGCTGCTGGGCATCACCAAGGCCAGCCTGTCGACCGACAGCTTCATCTCCGCGGCCTCGTTCCAGGAGACCACGCGCGTGCTCACCGAGGCGGCCATCATGGGCAAGCGCGACGAGCTGCGCGGGCTCAAGGAGAACGTCATCGTCGGCCGCCTGATCCCGGCCGGCACCGGCATGGCCTTCCACGCCGCGCGCAAGGCCAAGGAGGAGATGGACGAGAGCGAGCGCAAGGCGATCGCGCTGCAGGAGGCCGAGGAACTGGCCGCAGCGCAGATGGCGCAGGTCGACGCCGAGCACGCGGCGCCGGCCGAAGGCGCGAGCGAGTGAGCGCCGGCCGCCCGCAGGGGTGGCGCGGCGCAGCAGGCGACAGGGGCCGCGCGAGCGGCCCCTTTTTTTCCTTGCCCGGCCGATTGCAGAACACCACGGAGCGCCGCCTCGGCAGCGCGGCGGTTGCAATATTCACGTGGCGCAGCGCGGCGAATCCCGGGAGCCCGGGCTGGCATGCAAGCTGCTTGAGACATCGGACAGCGATGTGAGCGGGCCATGAACACGGCGTTATGGTGGCGGCGCATCAGGGGGCGCGGGGCCGGGCCGAGCCTGCCGCCGCCCCAGGATGTGGTGCTGCCGGGGACCGGGCCCACGCGCATCGCGCAGTCGGTGGAATGCCTCGGGGCGCCCTGCCCGAGGCCGCAGCTCTTGACGATGAAGCTCATGAACAGGATGGCGCAAGGCGAGGTGCTCGAGATCCGGTGCGACAGCGCCCCGGCCGTCGAGGGCTTTCCGGCGCTCGCGCTCGCGCTCGAGAGCACGCATCTGGCCACCGTGCGCGACGGACACGCCTGGCGCGTGTACCTGCGCAAGGGCTTCTGAGCCGGCACCCCATGCAGGCCGAGCGCGCGCCGAGCGGATCCAAGGGCAGTGCCTGGCATCGCGGGCGCTGGAGCGCGTTCGCGCTGTTCGGCCTGCTGCTGCTGGCGTCGCTCTGGGCCTATGGCGTCGACAGCCGCTGGGTCTATCTCCTCGTCTACGCCTGGTTCGGCGTCGGCTACGGGCTGCTGCTGCAGTACGGGCGCTTCTGCATGGCTTCGGCCGTGCGCGACCTCTTTGCCGTGCGCGTGCCGCGCATGGCCGTGGGCATGATGATCGCGGTCGTCCTGTACGCCCTGGTCGCGGCGGCGGTCACGGCCAGCGGCTTCAACACCTTCCACCCCAATCCGATCGGCTGGCACGTGCTCGTCGGCGCCGCGATCTTCGGCTTCGGCATCGTCTTCACCGGCGGCTGCGCCACGGGTTCGCTGTACAAGGCCGGCGAGGGCAACCTGGCCTCGGCGATCGTGATCGCGTCGATCTCGTTCTCACAGGCGCTGGTGGTCGGCGCCAAGGGCGTGAGCGACCTGCTGGCGCCGGCCAGCTGGACCAAGTCGGCCCTGGCCAAGGACATGCCGGCCGAGCTCGACGTGACGCACGGCTGGTTCGACCTGTTCACCGCCGGCTACATCTGGGATCTGAAGGCGGCCACCGGAGCTCAGATGCTCGGCGTGGCCGACTCGCCCTGGCTGGCCCTGTGGGTCAACACCTTCCTGGTGGCGCTGCTGCCGGCCTGCCTGATCCTGCTGCTGCTCTACGCCTTCTATTACCGCGCCGGCCATATGCGGCGCGCCAAGATCGCGCGCCCGACGCTGGGCCAGCACCTGGCCGGCCTCTGGGCGATGGCGACCTCGTCGCGCAACACGGCGCTGGCCGGCGCCGGCCTGGGCCTCCTTGCCGGCGCGCACATGTGGGTGACCGGCGCTCTGCGCGACCGCCTGGGCGTCGCCAACTTCGGCGAAGTCCTGGCCGCGATGAACCACCGCGCCGGCCTGTCGATCCAGGACACCGTGTTCGACCCGGGCTACTGGTACATCACGACGCAGGAGGCGCAATGGGGCGGCTGGCTGCTCGAGCGCGCCGGCCTCGACTGGCACGACAACATCTTCTTCGGCCTCGACAACGGGCTGCCGCCGCCCTGGTTCAACGCCCCGGGCTACATGTCGCTCGGCATCATCGCCGGCGCGGCGATGATGGCGCTGACACGGCGCGAGTTCCGCTGGAAGGTTCCCAACCTCGAGGGCGCCCTGTTCGCGCTGGTCGGCGGCGCGCTCATGGGCCTGGGCGCCCGCGTCGCGATGGGCTGCAACATCGGCGCCTTCTTCGCGACGGTCACCAACGGCGACCCCAGCGGCTGGATCTTCCTGCTCGGCATGGCCGGCGGCGCCTTCGCGGGCGTCAAGGTCTTCGCCTGGTGGGTCGACTGGCAGAGCGCGCGCCGCGGCGACGAGCTGTCGCTGTCGTGACCAAGCCGCCCCGACACGGTACGCAACAGGAGCACAGGCAATGGCAGTGACGTTCAAACAGCTCGGCGAGGGGCAATGGAAGCTCGACGTGTGCGGCTACTCCTGCCCGCACCCGCAGCTCTACACCAAGAAGGCGCTCGAGAAGATGGGCAGCGGCGACACGCTGCGGCTGCTGTTCGACAACCCGTCGTCGGGCGAATCGATCCAGGCCATGTGCGAGTCCGACGGCAACGAGATCGTCGAGCGCCAGGAGAACGCCGGCCAGTTCAACTGGACCATCCGCAAGAGCTGAGAACCGAGAGCCCGTGAAGACATGAATCATGCCCGCGATTCATATCTTCACGGGCTCTGACCCTAAGCCCATGCAGTTCGGCCTCGTCGTCACCGACCGCCGGCATGCCGCGCACGCGGCGGCGCTGCTGGCCGGCGCGGCCGCGCGCGGCTGGGACGCGCGCTGCTTCCTCACCGACTCGGGCGTGTGCCTGCTCGAAGACGAGCACTTCATGGAACAGGCACGCGCCAGGCCGCTCGCCGTGGCCGTGTGCCGGCACAGCGTCGACGAGCTGCTGCCGGGCTGCGACGTCGCGGCGCTGGCCAAGGTGGTCGTCATGGGCAGCCAGTTCCAGGGCGCCAAGCTCGCCAAGTCGGCCGGCGTCCTGCTGGTGCTGTAGCCGCCGCCGGCGCCGCCCACCCCGCCAAGCCCGTCCATGAGCCGCAAGATCCTCGTCGTCGCACACCACAAGCCGGTCGAGGCCCTGCGCGTCGCCGCCGGCCTGACGCTGGCCGACATCGAGCTGCAGGTGCTGTCGATCGGCGCGCTGCCCGCAGGACCGGAGGCGGACGTGCAGCTCGAGGCGCTCGCCTTCGCCGACGTCACGCCGCAGGCGCTGCCCGCCGATGCCGACGCCGCCTGGAACGAGCTCGCGCGCGCCATCGTCGCCCACGACGCCGTCTACATGCTATGAGCGAACACCGCAAGGTCCTGCTGCTGGAAGACGACGCCGCACCGGCGCTGCCGGCGGCACTCGACGAAGCGCTGCGCGCGCAGGGCGCCGAAGTACGGCGCATGCGCCTGGGCGCGCCCTACGACGCGCTGCTCGACGCGCTGGCCGCGGGCTGGCGGCCGGTGCTGGTCGGCACGGCCGCACGCGCAGCCGACCGCTGAGCGCACCACACACCCCCAGGCCCTGCCCCGCCGCACATTGCCACGCCCGAAGGAGACCGAGATGACCATCCTGCCGAGGACATTCCGCATCGCATTGGCCGCGGCTGCGGCAGCCCTGCTGCTCGACGGCTGCGGCGGCGGCGGCGCCGATGCGAACAGCAAGGCGCGGCGCATGAGCGTCAACTCGCCCGCGGCGCTCGCGCAGGCCTCGGCCGACAACTACGACGACAACGTCAACGGTCTCGTCACCGGCGCGACCCTCAAACGCTGGATGTCCAACTGGGCCAAGGAGCGCCCGGCCGGCGTCACCGGCAAGCTCGTCATCCTGCAGGCCACGGCAGGGCCGGCCGGCGCCGAGTACGTCAAGCCCGACGGCCTGCAGGTCTTCACCTACCTGTCGCCCAGCAGCGAGTGGATCCAGACGCGCAACAACGGCGTCATCGAGACGCCGAGCATGGTGCCCGACGGCGCGACGATGGACGCCCTGCTCAAGAAGTACAACATCGACCCGGCGCGCGACATGATCGTCGCCGCGATGGGCACCGGCAGCGCCGCCAACGCGATGGCGCAGGGGCGCATCTGGTACGCGCTGCGCTACTGGGGCGTCGACAAGGAGCACCTGGCGCTGCTCAACGGCGGCAACCAGTGGCTGGTGACGAGCAGCATGGCCGCGACCGACTTCCAGGCCGCCGCGTCGACCGCGCCCAACAGCGGCAGCGCCACCGTCAAGGACCTGATGAGCGACAACACGCAGCTGCAGGCCACGCTGCGCGACCTGCTCGCCGTGCTGCCCGCGGGCGACCAGAACGTCACCAACGACGGCGTCTTCATCTGGGACGCGCGCAGCGTCGGCCAGTACACCGCCGGCACGCTCGTCGAGCGCGGCGAGGACACCGACTCCGACACCGCCGGCGTGCAGGCCTGCGCCGCGGCCTACTGCGAGCCCAAGAACCCGAACAACTACCGCTGGACCTTCCAGAACAGCGGTTCGCGCCAGGGGCACCCGTTCGGCGCGCTGCAGCTGCAGTACACCTACATGCTCGATTCGACCAAGGGCTTCGCCTACAAGCCCAAGGCCACGCTGGCCGCCTACCTCACGGGCGCGCCCGACGCCTCCGGCATCGGCCTGATCGACGGCACGAACAAGGTCGTCGGCGCCGGCAACGGCTACCAGGAAGGCGACACGATCTACACCTACTGCGAGACCACCTTCCGCGCCATGATCACCGGCATCACTGCCGGCGTGATCCTGGGCAAGCCGACACGCTTCTACGACGGCGCGATGGTCGAGTGGAACTCGCTGTCGAACATCGCCGACAACTCGGGCCGTACCATCCTGCCGGCCGACTCGCCCTGGCGCACCGACCTGCGCTCGTACTTCCGGCCGGCCATGAGCTCGGCCGAGGTCGCCCCGCGCAACGTCACCAACGCGTATGCCAGCAGCACCGACGCCATCGTCAACCAGGACAAGGGCTACAAGACCGGTGAAAGCGTCGGCACGGGCGGGGGCACCGGCCTGCCGCCCAATCCCTGCGGCGGCGGCTGACGCCGGCGGGCAGCGGCGGCCCGACGCCGGCGGCGCGGGCCGGGCATGAAGGCCCGCCGCGCGCGCCTCGTGCTCGCGCTCGGCGCTGCCGTCGTGCTCGGCGCCGCCCTCATGCTCGGCGCCTGCGCGCCTGAGGGCGGCAAGGGCGGCAACGGCGGCAAGGGCGATCCGGCCGGCTTCTTGGCACGGCACTGGGCCGATCCGCTGCCGGCGCAGGGGCCGGTCCCCGCCGGCTTCTCGGCGCTCGAGGCATCGCTCGCGCCGCAGGCCTGCGGCCAGTGCCACCCGGCGCAATGGCAGCAGTGGCAGGCGAGCCTGCACGCGCGCGCGGTCGGCCCGGGTCTGCTGTGGCAGCTGCACGTGATGGATCAGGCCGAGGCCAATCGCTGCCTGCGCTGCCACGCGCCGCTGGCCGAGCAGAAAGCGCTGCTGGCGCAGGCGATGGCCTGGCCGGCTCGGCCGGCGGCCGCGGCGCCGGCCTACGTACCCGACGATCTCGCGCTGCAGGGGCTGGTCTGCGCCGCCTGTCATGTGCGCGGCCACCGACGTGTCGGCCCGCTGCCGCGCGCGGCCGGCGCTGCCGCTTCGAGCGCGCACGGCGGCTTCGTCGCCACGCTGGCGTTCTCCGACAGCCGTTTCTGCGCCCACTGCCACCAGTTTCCCGACGACGGGCCGCGCACCGCCGGCAAGCTCAACGAAGACACCTACGAGCAGTGGAAGGCGAGTCCGTTCGGCGGCAAGCGCAGCTGCCAGGACTGCCACATGCCCGAGCGCCGGCACCAGTGGCGCGGCATCCACGACCCCGAAACCACGCGCTCGGCCATCGACGTCGTGCTGCAGTTGCGGCCGGCCGGCGCGCGCCGGTTCGTCGCCGAGGCGGTGGTGCGCAACGTCGGCGCCGGACACCACTTCCCCACCTACATGGTGCCGAAGGTCGAACTGCAGTTCGCCCGCGTCGCGCGCGACGGCAGCCGCGCGGCGCTCGGCACGCAGGTGATCGGCTGGAGCGTCGACACCGATCTGCGCCACGAGACGGCCGACACCCGGATCCCGGCCGGCGCGTCGCGGCGCTTCGAGCTCGGCTTCGAGGCGCCGGCGACCGCGCTCGACTGGGAGCTCGAGCTGCGCGTCGTCGTGCGTCCCGACGAGCATTACGAGCGCACGTTCGCGCAGAGCCTGGCCCAGGCGCCGAGGCTGCCGCCGGCCGCCCTCGCGCCGCTGCGTGCGGCGCTGGCGCACGCGCGCTCGACGCCGTACGAACTGCTTCGGCTGCGCCAGGCGCCGCGCATTGCAAATTGAAAGACCGGCCAGGCCCTGCGCGCCGCTGCAACCGGCGCTGCGGCACGCCGGCCCCGCTGCATGGCGCGTGCAGCGATCGCTCTTGTGGCACGCGTCGTGCTTGCGCAGGGCCGCATGTCACTTCCTGCCTCGCCTGCCGCTGACCTGTCGCGGGCCCGCCGCGCGCGCCGGCGTTGGCTGGCGGGGGGGCTGCTGGCGCTGATCGCGCAGCGGGCGCTGGGCGAGGCCGCCGCGCAGCGCCTGCGGTTCCGTTCGCGTCGCGCCGTGTGCGACTGCGCGGGCGACCTGGACGACGAGGCCATCGAGCGCGCCTTGGCCGAGCGCCGCGGCCAGGCGGCCGCGGCGAGCGAACCGGCAGCGAGCGCAGCATCCAAGGGCAAACCCGGCTCAACCACGACGAGGAGATCCGCACCGTGAACCCCAAGCCTTTCCCGCCCGAGAACCGCACCCTGCCATCGCGTGCCGGCGGCTGGCGCCGGTCGCTGCGGCGCGTCGCCTCGATCGCCCTGACCCTGACGCTGGGCCTTGCGCTGTGGCTGTTCGGAGCCGATCGGCGCGCCGGCGACGCACCGCAGACGGTCGCGGCCTGGGGCGACGAGGCGCTGCAGGCGCAGCCGAACTCGCTGGCGGACTGGCTGCCGCTGGCGCCGGCCAACGCCTGCGGCCTGGGCGCGTCGAGCTGCTTCAAATGCCACAACGGCAAGCGCGCTGCGGCACCGAACGCCGACCCGGCCAAGGCGCCCTGGCACGCGCAGCACAGCAAGGTCGACAACTCCTGCGCCGGCTGCCACCGCGGCAACCCGCGCGTCATGAAGGAGGAGGTCGCGCACGCCAAGATGGTGGCCAAGCCGCGCGACGACTCGGCGGGCACCTGTGCCGGTTGCCACACGAGCGACCTGGCCAAGGTGAAGACGGCCTACGTGCAGGGAGGGAAGTGAGATGCACGCGCATCGGATCCGCACGCCGCTCGCCGGCCTGGCACTGGCCGCAGCGGCCGCCGCGCTGCCGCTGGCAAGCGCCACCGCCGGCCCGACGATCGAGTTCGGCAACGGACAGTCGCTCAACATCACGTACGCGCTGCAGGCCTGGTCGCAGACCAAGCACCAGAGCTTCGGCGGCGTGACCTCGGACACGACGGACTTCTATCTGCGGCGCAACCGCCTGGCCTTCACCGGGCAATACAACGACTACGTCAGCTTCTACGCGCAGCTCGAGGCCGGCGGCGACGGCAAGGGCGGCGTGTTCGACCGGCCGGTGTTCTGGCGCGACGCCTATGTCTCGATCGACTGGAGCGACGAGCTGCGCTTCATCGTCGGCCGCTTCAAGAACACCTTCTCGCGCGAGAACCTCGAGGCCTGTCTCGAGCCGCTGACGATGGACCGGGCCGAAGTGCTCTCCTACACCCCGTTCGGCGGCACGCGCGACACCGGCGTCGCGGTCTGGGGCAACCTGCTCGACGCCAAGCTGCAGTACCGGCTGATGGTGGCCGACGGCCGCAAGGGCAGCGAGCGGCCGGCCGACAAGCCGCGCGTCACGGCGCGCGTGCACGTCAGCCTCTGGGACCCCGAGTACAACTACGGCTACCAGGGCACCTACCTGGGCACGCGCAGCGTGCTGACCTTCGGCGCGGCCTACGACACGCAGGCCGACGTGGCCTACGCGAACTACCTTTCGCGCGCCGACGCGAAGAACTACAAGGCCTGGACGGTCGACGCGTTCATGGAGTTGCCGCACGCCAGCGGCGTGTACACGGCGTCGGCCGCGACCTTCAAGTACGACACCGGCGGCGCGTTCGCCAAGTCGCCCGATCCGGCACTCGGCGCCAACTCCGACTTGAAGGGCTACTACGCCAAGGCGGGCTACATGCTGCCGGGCAAGGTGGGGCCGGGCCGGCTGCAGTTCTTCGCGCGCCACGAACGGCTCGAGTACGGCGTCAGGACCGGCATCGCCAAGTACTACGACAACCGCTGGAACAGCGCCGGCTTCAACTACTACATCGACGGCCAGCGCCTGAAGCTGAGCGGCGAGATCGCCGACATCAAGTACGACACGCCGCATCCGGCCGTGCCCGCACTCAGCAACTACCGGCAGGCTACACTGGGGCTGCAGCTGATCTTCTGAGGCCGGGCCGGCCCGGCTCGCCCGAGGCGGATGAGGCAAGCGCGCCGCAGGCGCGGCCGTCCGAGCCTCGGGGCGAGCGCCGCGTCGCCGCGCCGGGCGGTGGCGCTCGGCGCGGCGGCGGCACTGTCCGGCGAGCGGGCGCGCCCGGATGCGCCCGGGGGCGGCAGGAGATCCAACCCGGAGTCGGGCGACATGAGCAGTGACGCAGGCCACCATCCGCTGCCGCTGCCCGCGGCGGCGTCGCTGCCGGGCGCGCTGCTTGCGCCTCGACCCCTGCTCGGGCGCTGGCTGCCGCTGCTGGCGGCGCTGCTCGGCGCGGCGGTCTACGCCGTCGTGGGCAGCCGCTGGCACGACGCCGCACTCGCCTGGGCGATCGGCGCCGGCCTCGCGGCCGCCGTCTGCTGGCTCCTGACCCGCGGCGCCGCGGAGTTCGCGGCGCTGCGGCTGCTCGAGCGCGGCATCCACAACGCGCGCGAAGGGGTGCTGAGCGAGACGCCCCTGCACGGCCTGGGCTGGACCTCGGTCGGCCGGCTGATCGCCGAACACAACACGACGGTGGCTGCGCTGGCCCTGATGTTCCGCACCGTCGAGGAATGCCAGACGCGCTTTCTCAACGAGCGCAACCGCATCGATGCGATCTTGCAGAGCTCGCCCGGAGCGCTGCTCGGGCTGACCGACGAGCTGGACGTGGCGATCGCCAACCGGCGCGCCGAGGCGATGTTCGGTGCCGCGCCGGGCACCCTGGTAGGGCGCGGGCTGTTCGAGCTGCTGGTGCCCGACGAGCGCAGCCGCAACCTGCTGCGCGACGCCTTCCTCTACAAGCGCGAGATCCGCGACCAGGAGATGCAGCTCACGGTGCCTGCGGGCGAGCGCGCCTTCAGCGTCAACCTGGCGTTCCACAGCGACGAGCAAGACGACATGGGCGGCGTGATGATCCTGCAGGACGTGACCGAGCGGCGCCAGCTGATGCAGACGGTGGCGCTGCGCGAGAAGCTGGTCGCCATCGGGCAGCTCGCCGCCGGCGTCGCGCACGAGCTGAACACGCCGCTGGGCAACATCCTCGGCTACGCGCAGCTGCTGCGGCGCGAAGTCGACGCCGGCTCCAAGCTCGCCGGCTACGCCGACATCATCGCCAGCCACAGCCAGCGCGCGTCGCGCGTGGTGCAGGACCTGCTCGCCTACGCGCGCAAGGACCAGTGCCACGGCGAGACCTGTGCCGTCAATACCGTCATCAAGGAGCTGATCGACGCCTTCATCCAGTGCCGGCTGCGGCGCTACGGCATCGACGTCGCCCTCGAACTGGCCGAGCCCGAGCCGCTGGCCGAGGGCGGCTGCGGCGAGATCGATATCGTGCTCACGAACGTGATCTCCAACGCCATCCAGGCGCTGGCCGGCACGCCGCAGCCGCGCATCACGGTGTCGACGCGGCGCGAGGGCGCCAGCGTCGTGATCGCGGTCGCCGACAACGGCCCCGGCGTGCCGGCGCCGGCGCAGGCGCGGCTGTTCGACCCCTTCTTCACCACCAAGGACGTGGGCCAGGGATCCGGCCTGGGGCTGTTCATCAGCCAGGCGCTGGTCACGCGCCGCGGCGGGCGCATCGACTTCGACGCCTCGCACGCCGGCGGCGCGCGCTTCCTCATCCGCATGCCGGCGGTCCAGACCGAGCGGCTGCGCGCGGCGGCATGAGGCCCGCGCTCGCCGCACGCGCGGCCGCCGAGGGCGAGGCGGCCGCGCCGGCGCGGGCAGCGCACCCGCTGCGCCTGCTGGTCGCCGAGGACGACCGCGACATGCGCGAGCTGATCGGCATCGTGCTGCGCGGCATCCCCGGCGCCGCCGAGGTGACGATGGTGGAGAACGCCGTCGCCGCGATGGACTTCATGGAGGACCATCCGCTGGCCGTCCTGGTCACCGACCTGTGCATGCCCGGCGCCGACGGGCTCGCGCTGCTGCGCTTCGCGCGCACGCACCAGCCGCTCGCGCAGGTGCTGCTGGTGACGGGCTTCGCCACCGTCGACTCGGCCGTCGCCGCGCTCAAGGAAGGTGCCTTCGACTACGTGCAGAAGCCCTTCGACACCGAACACCTGCGCGAGCGGGCGCAGGCCGCGCTCGAGTACCACTTCGCGCTGGCCGAAGCGGCGCGCCTGCGCCAGCCGGCGCCGGCCGCGGGCGCGGAGAGCCCGCTCGTCGGCCGCTCGCGCGGCATGGAGCGGCTCGAGCGCCTGATCGAGGCGGCCGCGGCGTACGAGTCCGGGGTGCTCGTCAGCGGCGAGAGCGGCAGCGGCAAGGAGCTCGTCGTGCGCCGCATCCACCGCCTGGGCTCGCGGCGCGACAAGCCCTTCGTCGCGATCAACTGTGCGGCGATCCCCGAGACCCTGATCGAGAGCGAGCTGTTCGGCTACCGGCGCGGCGCCTTCACCGGCGCCGACCGCGCCAAGGCCGGCCTGTTCGAGGTGGCCGACGGCGGCACCCTGTTCCTCGACGAGATCAACAACGCCCCGATGGCGCTGCAGGCCAAGCTGCTGCGCGTGCTGCAGGACGGCCAGTTCTACCCGGCCGGCGCCACCGACGCGGTGACGGTGGATGTGCGCGTGATCGCGGCCACCAACGTCGCCCTGCTCGACTTGGTGGATGCCGGCTCGTTCCGGCGCGACCTGTACTACCGGCTGTCGGTGATGGAAATCGACCTGCCGCCGCTGCGCGAGCGGCGCGAGGACGTCGCGCTGCTCGCCACCCACTTCCTGGAGCGCCATTCGCGCCGCATGGGCAAACCGGTGGTGGGCATCGCGCCCGCGGTGCTGGGTGCGCTGCTGCGCTACGACTGGCCAGGCAACGTGCGCGAACTCGAGAACGTGATGCAGCGCATGATCATCCTGTGCCGCGGCGACCGTCTGGACGTCGACGTGCTGCCCGCCCACCTGGCCCAGGCGCGCCCGGCCGAGACGCACCCGATCGACTACCTGCCGCCGCAGAGCCTCGAGGAGATGGAGGCCTACGTCATCCGCAAGACGCTGCGCAAGACCAGCGGCGACCGCGCCCTGACGGCCGAGATCCTCGGCATCGACAAGTCGACGCTCTGGCGCAAGGTCAAGCGCTACAACATCAAGGACTGAGGGCGCCGGCGCCCCCCCGGACCCGGCACCGCCGCTGCCGCAAGCGGCGGGCGTTGCGGCGCGCCCGACATGCCATAGAATAGCGGGCTTTTCACTGGCGCCGCCTGCCGCCCGGGCGCGGCGCCTGAGCGTTTTCCAGAGCCCGCCCTCCGACCCCTCACGCAACCGATCAGGCGACTGATCACGCAACCGACCCGCGCGGACTCCGCGGGTCAGGACCAGGACCGATCCCATGCCCACCATCAACCAGCTCGTGCGCCACGGCCGCCAGGTCGAGGTCACGAAGTCCAAGTCGCCGGCGCTGCAGAACAGCCCGCAGCGCCGCGGCGTGTGCACCCGCGTCTACACGACCACGCCCAAGAAGCCCAACTCGGCCTTGCGCAAGGTGGCCAAGGTGCGGCTGACGAACGGCTTCGAGGTCATCTCCTACATCGGCGGCGAAGGCCACAACCTGCAGGAGCACAGCGTGGTGCTGGTGCGCGGCGGGCGCGTGAAGGACCTGCCGGGCGTGCGCTACCACATCGTGCGCGGCTCGCTCGACCTGCAAGGCGTCAAGGACCGCAAGCAGTCGCGCTCGAAGTACGGCGCCAAGCGCCCGAAGAAGGCCTGACCCATCGCGTGCCGCGGGCGCCGCGCCGGCGCCTCGGGGCACCACGAGCCGGCGCGCGCCCCGGGCGCATGCCGAGTAAGTGAAAGACCCGTCCGCCGTGGTCTTTCGAGGCGTGGCCCACCGGGGCCGCGTCGACTGAAGCAACCCAAGGAACCATCCCATGCCACGCCGTCGCGAAGTACCCAAGCGCGAGATCCTGCCCGACCCCAAGTTCGGCTCGGTCGACCTGTCCAAGTTCATGAACGTCATCATGGAGTCGGGCAAGAAGGCCGTCGCCGAAGCCATCATCTACGGCGCGCTCGACCAGGTCGAGAAGAAGGCGGGCAAGGACCCGCTCGAGATCTTCATGGTCGCGCTCAACAACATCAAGCCGATGGTCGAGGTCAAGAGCCGGCGCGTCGGCGGCGCCAACTACCAGGTGCCGGTGGAAGTGCGCCCGGTGCGCCGGCAGGCGCTGGCGATGCGCTGGCTCAAGGAATCGGCGCGCAAGCGCGGCGAAAAGAGCATGGCCGCGCGCCTGGCCAACGAGCTGCTCGAGGCGAGCGAAGGCCGCGGCGGCGCGGTCAAGAAGCGCGACGAAGTGCACCGCATGGCCGAGGCCAACAAGGCGTTCTCGCACTTCCGCTTCTGAACCGCAGCCGCCCGGCACCGTGCGCTGACTTCCGCGCGCACGGCCGCACCGGCGCGGCGGCCGCCTCTCAGGGTCGGTCCCGACCCGGCGGCGGTCCTGTACTTGGAGATTGATCATGGCCCGCAAGACTCCCATCGAGCGCTACCGCAACATCGGCATCAGCGCCCACATCGATGCCGGCAAGACCACGACCACCGAGCGCATCCTCTACTACACGGGCGTCAACCACAAGCTCGGCGAGGTGCACGACGGCGCCGCCACCACCGACTGGATGGAGCAGGAGCAGGAGCGCGGCATCACGATCACGTCGTCGGCGGTGACCTGCTTCTGGAAGGGCATGGATCTGTCCTTCCCCGAGCACCGCATCAACATCATCGACACGCCGGGCCACGTCGACTTTACGATCGAGGTCGAGCGCTCGATGCGCGTGCTCGACGGCGCCTGCATGGTGTACTGCGCCGTGGGCGGCGTGCAGCCGCAGTCCGAGACCGTCTGGCGCCAGGCCAACAAGCACAAGGTGCCGCGCCTGGCCTTCGTCAACAAGATGGACCGCACCGGCGCCAACTTCTTCAAGGTCTACGAGCAGATGAAGGCGCGCCTGAAGGCCAACCCGGTGCCCGTCGTGGTGCCGATCGGCGCCGAGGAGCACTTCAAGGGCGTGGTCGACCTGTTCAAGATGAAGGCCATCGTCTGGGACGAAGCCAGCCAGGGCATGAAGTTCGAGTACGGCCCGATCCCGGCCGAGCTCGAGGCCGAGTGCGGCAAGTGGCGCGAGAACATGGTCGAAGCGGCCGCCGAGGCCAGCGAAGAGCTGATGAACAAGTACCTCGAGTCGGGCGAGCTGAGCGAGGCCGAGGTCAAGCAGGGCCTGCGCGCGCGCACCATCGCCGGCGAGATCCAGCCGATGCTGTGCGGCACCGCGTTCAAGAACAAGGGCGTGCAGCGCATGCTCGACGCGGTGATCGAGTTCCTGCCTTCGCCGGTGGACATCCCGCCGGTGGCCGGCACCGACGACGACGAGAAGGAGGCCTCGCGCCGCGCCGACGACGGCGAGAAGTTCTCCGCCCTCGCCTTCAAGCTGATGACCGACCCCTACGTCGGCCAGCTCACCTTCGTGCGCGTGTACTCGGGCGTCCTGAAGTCGGGCGACCAGGTCTACAACCCGACGCGCGGCAAGAAGGAGCGCATCGGCCGCATCCTGCAGATGCACGCCAACCAGCGCGAGGAGATCAAGGAGATCCTGGCCGGCGACATCGCCGCCTGCGTCGGCCTCAAGGACGTCACCACCGGCGAGACGCTGTGCGACCCGGACCACATCATCACGCTCGAGAAGATGGTGTTCCCGGAGCCGGTGATCCGCCAGGCCGTCGAGCCCAAGACCAAGGCCGACCAGGAGAAGATGGGCATCGCGCTCGGCCGCCTGGCGTCGGAAGACCCGTCGTTCCGCGTCAACACCGACGAGGAATCGGGCCAGACCATCATCGCCGGCATGGGCGAGCTGCACCTGGAGATCATCGTCGACCGCATGAAGCGCGAGTTCGGCGTCGAGGCCAACGTCGGCAAGCCGCAGGTCGCGTACCGCGAGACGATCCGCAAGCCGGTGGCCGACGTCGAAGGCCGGTTCGTGCGCCAGTCGGGCGGCAAGGGCCAGTACGGCCACGTCGTGCTCAAGCTCGAACCGCAGGAGCCGGGCAAGGGCTTCGAGTTCGTCGATGCCATCAAGGGCGGCGTCGTGCCGCGCGAGTACATCCCGGCGGTCGAGAAGGGCATCGTCGACACGCTGCCCAACGGCGTGCTCGCCGGCTACCCGGTGGTCGACGTGAAGGTGACGCTCACCTTCGGCTCGTACCACGAGGTCGACTCGTCCGAGAACGCCTTCAAGATGGCCGCCTCGATCGGCTTCAAGGAGGCCTGTCGACGCGCCTCGCCGGTGATCCTCGAGCCGATGATGGCCGTCGAGGTGGAGACGCCCGAGGACTACGCCGGCTCGGTGATGGGCGACCTCAGCTCGCGCCGCGGCCTGGTGCAGGGCATGGACGACATGCCCGGCGGCGGCAAGATCATCAAGGCCGAGGTGCCGCTGTCGGAGATGTTCGGCTACTCGACGACGCTGCGCTCGATGAGCCAGGGCCGCGCCACCTACACGATGGAGTTCAAGCACTACAGCGAGGCCCCGAAGAACGTGGCCGAGGCGATCATCACGGCGCGCAGCGCCAAGTAGCGTTCCCGGTCTTCGGCCCCTTCGGCGACGAAGGGCGCCGGGCTGCCCGTGGCCCGGCGGTGCGCGCAAGACGTTAAACAGGCACGGGCATCGTTCTTTTCTCGCGAGAGGCAGAAATGGCAAAAAGCAAGTTCGAGCGCACCAAGCCGCACGTCAACGTGGGCACGATCGGTCACGTCGACCACGGCAAGACCACGCTGACGGCGGCGATCACCACCATCCTGGCTACGAAGTTCGGCGGCCAGGCGCGCAAGTACGACGAGATCGACAACGCGCCCGAGGAAAAGGCGCGCGGCATCACCATCAACACCTCGCACGTCGAGTACGAGACGGCCAACCGCCACTACGCGCACGTCGACTGCCCGGGCCACGCCGACTACATCAAGAACATGATCACGGGCGCCGCGCAGATGGACGGCGCCATCCTCGTCGTCTCGGCCGCCGACGGCCCGATGCCGCAGACGCGCGAGCACATCTTGCTCGCGCGCCAGGTGGGCGTGCCCTACATCATCGTCTACATGAACAAGTGCGACATGGTCGACGACGCCGAGCTGCTCGAGCTCGTCGAGATGGAGGTGCGCGAGCTGCTCAGCAAGTACGAGTTCCCCGGCGACGACACCCCCATCGTCAAGGGCAGCGCCAAGCTCGCGCTCGAAGGCGACAAGGGCGAGCTCGGCGAGGCCTCGATCTTGAAGCTGGCCGACGCGCTCGACAGCTACATCCCCACGCCCAAGCGCGCCACCGAGGGCGCCTTCCTGATGCCGGTGGAAGACGTGTTCTCCATCTCCGGGCGCGGCACCGTCGTCACCGGCCGCGTCGAGCGCGGCATCGTCAAGGTCGGCGACGAGATCGAGATCGTGGGCATCCGCGCCACGCAAAAGACCATCTGCACCGGCGTGGAGATGTTCAGGAAGCTGCTCGACCAGGGCCAGGCCGGCGACAACGTGGGCATCTTGCTGCGCGGCACCAAGCGCGAGGAGGTCGAGCGCGGCCAGGTGCTGGCCAAGCCCGGCAGCATCACGCCGCACACGCACTTCACGGCCGAGGTGTACGTGCTGAGCAAGGAAGAAGGCGGGCGCCACACGCCCTTCTTCAACAACTACCGCCCGCAGTTCTACTTCCGCACCACCGACGTCACCGGCGCGGTCGAGCTGCCCAAGGACAAGGAGATGGTCATGCCCGGCGACAACGTCGGCATCACCGTCAAGCTCATCGCCCCCATCGCGATGGAAGAAGGCCTGCGCTTCGCCATCCGCGAGGGCGGGCGCACCGTCGGCGCCGGCGTCGTCGCCAAGATCATCGAGTGAGGGCGGCCACCATGCAAAAGCAGAAGATCCGCATCCGCCTCAAGGCCTTCGACTACAAGCTGATCGACCAGAGCGCGCTCGAGATCGTCGACACCGCCAAGCGCACCGGCGCCATCGTCAAGGGCCCGGTGCCGCTGCCCACGCGCATGGAGCGCTTCGACATCCTGCGCTCGCCGCACGTCAACAAGACGAGCCGCGACCAGTTCGAGATCCGCACCCACCAGCGCCTGATGGACATCGTCGACCCGACCGACAAGACGGTCGACGCGCTGATGAAGCTCGACCTGCCCGCCGGCGTCGACGTCGAGATCAAGCTCCAGTAGCCGTTTCCAGCAACCGTTTGGGCTATACTTCGCGGCTTCCCCGCCTTGCGCGGGGAGCTGCAACCGCCCCGGTGCCGGCCCAGCCGCCGCCGTGGGCCATCACCCCGGCCAATCGTTGTCGGGATCGTGAACAAGAGGCCTCGCGTTCGGTCTGGGCGCAGGGCCGGAGATTGACATGAGCATGAGCGAACAGCTCGGCCTGCTCGGTCGGAAGGTGGGCATGATGCGCATCTTCACGGACGATGGCGACGCCATCCCGGTGACCGTGCTCGACGTGTCCAACAACCGCGTCACGCAGGTCAAGACCGAAGCCGCCGACGGCTACAACGCGCTGCAAGTCGCGTTCGGCTCGCGCAAGGCCAGCCGCGTCAACAAGCCCGCAGCCGGGCACCTGGCCAAGGCCGGTGTCGAGGCGGGCGAATTGCTGCGCGAATTCCGCGTCAGCGCCGAGGTCGCCGGGCAATACAAGGCCGGCGCCGCCGTGCCGGTGACGCTGTTCGCCGCCGGCCAGGTGGTGGACGTGCAGGGCACCTCGATCGGCAAGGGCTACGCCGGCACGATCAAGCGCCACCACTTCGCCTCGCAGCGCGCCTCGCACGGCAACAGCCGCTCGCACAACGTGCCCGGCTCGATCTCGATGGCGCAGGACCCGGGCCGCGTGTTCCCGGGCAAGAAGATGACCGGCCACCTGGGCGACGACACCGTCACGACGCAGAACCTGGACGTCGTGCGCGTCGACGAGGCGCGCTCGCTGTTGCTCGTCAAGGGCGCCGTGCCGGGCGCGAAGAACGGCTTCGTCACCGTGCGCCCGGCCGTCAAGACCCCGAAGAAGGGAGCCGCGTGATGCAACTCGAGCTCCTGAACGAACAAGGCCAGGCCACGTCCAAGGTCGAGGCGCCCGACACCGTGTTCGCGCGCGACTACAACGAGGCGCTGGTGCACCAGGTGGTGGTGGCCTACCAGGCCAACGCGCGCCAGGGCACGCGCGCGCAGCTCACGCGCGCCGAGGTCAAGCACTCGACCAAGAAGCCGTTCCGCCAGAAGGGCACCGGCCGCGCGCGCGCCGGCATGACGTCCTCGCCGCTGTGGCGCGGCGGCGGCCGCATCTTCCCGAACCGGCCCGACGAGAACTTCTCGCACAAGGTCAACAAGAAGATGTACCGCGCCGGCATGGCCTCGATCCTGTCGCAACTGGCGCGCGACGGCCGCCTGGCGGTGGTCGACTCGATCGGCGTCGAGGCGCCCAAGACGCGGCTGCTGGCCGCCAAGTTCAAGGCCATGGGCCTGGACTCGGTGATGGTCATCGCCGACCACGTCGACGACAACCTCGCGCTCGCCTCGCGCAACCTGGCCAACGTGCTGGTCGTCGAGCCGCGCTACGCCGATCCGCTCTCGCTCGTGTTCTACAAGAAGGTGCTGCTCACCAAGGGCGCGATCGAACAGTTCAAGGAGATGTTCGCATGAGCGCGCCGCAGGCCAAGCAAGGCAGGAAGTTCGACGAGGGCCGCCTGGCGCAGATCCTGCTGGCGCCCATCATCTCCGAGAAGGCCACGCGCGTGGGCGAGAAGCGCAACCAGGTCCTGTTCAAGGTGTTGCGCGACGCCACCAAGCCCGAGATCAAGGCCGCGGTGGAGGCGATGTTCAAGGTCGAGGTCGCCGGCGTGACCACGCTCGTGCAGAAGGGCAAGGTCAAGCGCTTCGGCCGCAACATGGGCCGGCGCGACCACGTCAAGAAGGCCTACGTGTCGCTGGCGCCGGGCCAGGAGCTCAACTTCTCCGGGGAGGCCGCTTAAATGGCTGTCGTCAAGATCAAGCCCACCTCGCCCGGCCGGCGCGGCCTGGTGAAGGTCGTGCATGCGCACCTGCACAAGGGCGCGCCCGAGGCTTCGCTGCTCGAACCGCAGAAGCAGAACGCGGGCCGCAACAACGGCGGGCGCATCACGATGCGCCACAAGGGCGGCGGCCACAAGCACCACTATCGGGTGATCGACTTCCGCCGCAACAAGGACGGCATCGCGGCCAAGGTCGAACGCGTCGAGTACGACCCCAACCGCACCGCCCACATCGCGCTGCTGTGCTACGCCGACGGCGAGCGGCGCTACATCATCGCGCCGCGCGGCGTCGAGGCGGGCATGACGCTGGCCAGCGGCGCCGAAGCGCCGATCAAGGCCGGCAATGCGCTGCCGATCCGCAACATCCCGATCGGCTCGACGATCCACTGCGTCGAGCTGCTGCCCGGCAAGGGCGCGCAGATCGCGCGCTCGGCGGGCGCCTCGGTGACGCTGATGGCGCGCGAGGGCATGTACGCCCAGCTGCGCCTGCGCTCGGGCGAGGTGCGCCGCGTGCACATCGACTGCCGCGCCACGATCGGCGAGGTCAGCAACGAAGAGCACAACCTGCGCCAGTACGGCAAGGCCGGCGCGATCCGCTGGCGCGGCATCCGGCCGACGGTGCGCGGCATCGTGATGAACCCGGTCGACCACCCGATGGGCGGCGGCGAGGGCCGCAGCAAGAGCGGCAAGCACCCGGTCGATCCGTGGGGCAACCTGACCAAGGGCTACCGCACGCGCAGCAACAAGCGCACGCAGACGTTCATCGTCTCGCGCCGCAAGAAGTGATGAGGGCCTGAGGAAATGGCACGTTCACTGAAGAAGGGTCCGTTCGTGGACCAGCACCTGCTGGCCAAGGTCGAGAAGGCCTCGGCCACCAAGGACAAGAAGCCGATCAAGACCTGGTCGCGCCGCAGCACGATCCTGCCCGAGTTCATCGGGCTCACGGTCGCGGTGCACAACGGCAAGCAGCATGTCCCGGTCTACGTGACCGACCAGATGGTCGGCCACAAGCTCGGCGAGTTCGCCCTCACCCGCTTGTTCAAGGGTCACCCCGCGGACAAGAAGGCCGCGAAGAAGTAAGGAGCACCCCGAGATGGCAACCGAAACCAAGGCGGTGGTGCGCGGCGTGCGCCTGTCGGCCGACAAGGGCCGGCTGGTGGCCGACCTGGTGCGCGGCAAGAAGGTCGACCAGGCGCTCAACATCCTGGCCTTCACGCCCAAGAAGGCCGCCGGCATCGTGAAGAAGGCGCTCGAGAGCGCCGTGGCCAACGCCGAGCACAACGACGGCGCCGACATCGACGAGCTGAAGGTCAAGTCGATCTACGTCGAGCAAGGCGCGGTGCTCAGGCGCTTCGCGGCGCGCGCCAAGGGGCGCGGCGCGCGCATCGTCAAGGGCACCTGCCACATCTACGTGACGGTCGGCAACTGAGCCAGCGGGACAACGACATGGGACAGAAAATCCATCCGACCGGCTTTCGCCTGAGCGTCACGCGCGCCTGGCAGAGCCGCTGGTTCGCCAACAACCGCAACTTCGCCGGCATGCTGGCCGAAGACCTGAAGGTACGCGAGTTCCTCAAGGCCAAGCTGAAGAACGCCGCCGTCTCGCGCATCCTGATCGAACGCCCGGCCAAGAACGCGCGCATCACGATCTTCTCGGCGCGCCCGGGCGTCGTGATCGGCAAGAAGGGCGAGGACATCGAGAACCTGAAGACCGAGCTGGCGCGCCGCCTGGGCGTGCCGGTGGCGGTGAACATCGAGGAGATCAGGAAGCCCGAGGTCGACGCCCAGCTGATCGCCGACAGCATCACGCAGCAGCTCGAGAAGCGCATCATGTTCCGCCGCGCGATGAAGCGCGCGATGCAGAACGCGATGCGCCTCGGTGCGCAGGGCATCAAGATCATGTCGGCCGGGCGGCTGAACGGCATCGAGATCGCGCGCACCGAGTGGTATCGCGAGGGCCGCGTGCCGCTGCACACGCTCAAGGCCGACATCGACTACGGCTTCTCCGAGGCCAAGACGACCTACGGCGTGATCGGCGTGAAGGTCTGGGTGTATCGCGGCGACCGCCTGGCCAACGGCGAGGCGCCGCAGCTGCCCAAGACCGAGGCCGACGGCGAGCGCCGCGAGCGCCGCGGTCCGCGCCCCGACGGCCGCCCCGGCGCCGGCCGCGGCCGCCCGGGCGGCGAGCGCGCGCCGCGCGCCGGCGACGCGCCGGCCGCCGCCGCCCCGGCCGCAGCGGGCGCCGATGCGCCCAAGGCCCCGACCGTCAAGCGCGTGCGCCGTGCCGCACCCGGCACCGGCGGACAGAACTAAGGAGAGTGACGATGCTGCAACCCGCACGTCGCAAATTCCGCAAGGAGCACAAGGGCCGCAACACGGGCGTCGCCACGCGCGGCGCCAACGTGTCCTTCGGCGACTTCGGCCTCAAGGCCACCGAACGCGGCCGCCTGACGGCGCGCCAGATCGAGGCCGCGCGGCGCGCCATCTCGCGCCACATCAAGCGCGGCGGCCGCATCTTCATCCGCATCTTCCCCGACAAGCCCGTCTCGCAGAAGCCGGCCGAGGTCCGCATGGGCAGCGGCAAGGGCAACCCTGAGTTCTACGTCGCCGAGATCGTGCCCGGCAAGGTGCTGTACGAGCTGAACGGCGTGCCCGAGCAGCTGGCGCGCGAGGCCTTCCTGCTGGCCGCGGCCAAGCTGCCGCTGGCCACCACCTTCGTCGCGCGCCAGGTCGGCGCCTGAATGGAGAGCACGCGATGAAAGCATCCGAACTGCGCGCCAAGGACATGGCCGCGCTCGAAAAGGAAGTCTCCGACCTGCTCAAGGCCCATTTCGGCCTGCGCATGCAGAAGGCGACGCAACAACTGACCAACCACTCGCAGCTGGGCCGGACGAAGCGCGACATCGCGCGCGCCAAGACCGTGCTGGCCGAGAAGAAGAGGGCCGCCAAGTGAGCGAGACCGCCAACCCCGCGAAGAAGAACACGCGCACGCTGGTCGGTCGCGTCGTCAGCGACAAGCGCGCCAAGACGGTGACGGTGCTCGTCGAGCGCCGTGCCGCGCACGAGCTGTACGGCAAGATCGTCGCCAAGTCGCGCAAGTACCACGCGCACGACGAGCAGGGCGAATACAAGCTGGGCGACATCGTCGAGATCGCCGAGGGCCGCCCGATCAGCAAGACCAAGAGCTGGGTCGTCACGCGCCTGGTCGAGAAGGCCACGCTGGTCTAAGCCCCCACGCCTGCGCCCTGCGGCCGGACGCTGGACACTCCAGCCCGGCCGCATCCATTTGTGCCAGAGGAGATCAACGCCATGCTGCAAGTCGGCGACAAGCTGCCCGCGGGCACGCTCAAGGAGTACATCGAAGTCGAGGGCAACGGTTGCACGCTCGGCCCGAACGATTTCGACATCGCCAAGGCCACGGCGGGCAAGAGGATCGTCCTCTTCGGCCTGCCCGGCGCCTACACCCCAACCTGCTCGGCCCAGCATGTGCCGGGCTACGTCGCGCAGGCGGCCGAGCTCAGGGCGGCGGGCGTCGACGAGATCTGGTGCGTGAGCGTCAACGACGCCTTCGTGATGGGCGCCTGGGGCCGCGACCAGAAGACGGCCGGCAAGGTGCGCATGATGGCCGACGGCAGCGCCGACTTCGCCCGCGCCACCGGCCTGACGCTCGACCTCACGGCGCGCGGCATGGGCCTGCGCTCCAACCGCTACTCGATGCTGGTGGTCGACGGCGTGGTGAAGTCGCTCAACGTCGAGGCGCCGGGCAAGTTCGAGGTCAGCGACGCCGGCACGATGCTGCGGCAGGCGCGGCAACTGCTGGCCTGAGCGGCCTCGGCGCGGCGGCCGGCAAGCGGCCGCGGCGCCAGGCCGCTCGTGGCCGCGCGGCCCCGGCAGCCTGGTTCTTCTTGACGCGGCTGCGGCCTCTAGGTCATAATCCGCAGCTTCGCCGCCTTGGCGCGCCCTGCAACCGCGGGGCCACCCGAGGCGGATCACCCCAGACACGGGCCCAAGACTGCGCGCACCGTCGCCCCGAACCGGGTTGTCGGCGCAGGCAAGTTGGGAGACGACATGATCCAAATGCAATCGCGGCTCGACGTGGCCGACAACACGGGCGCGAAGTCCGTCATGTGCATCAAGGTGCTCGGCGGCTCCAAGCGTCGCTACGCCGGCATCGGTGACGTGATCAAGGTCTCCGTCAAGGAGGCGGCGCCGCGCGGCCGCGTCAAGAAGGGCGAGATCTACAGCGCCGTCGTCGTGCGCACCGCCAAGGGCGTGCGCCGCCCCGACGGCTCGCTCGTCAAGTTCGACGGCAACGCCGCCGTGCTGCTCAACGCCAAGCTCGAGCCGATCGGCACCCGCATCTTCGGCCCGGTGACGCGCGAGCTGCGCAGCGAGCGCTTCATGAAGATCGTCTCGCTCGCGCCGGAGGTGCTCTGACCATGATGAAGATCAAGAAGGGCGACCAGGTCGTCGTGACCACCGGCCGCGACAAGGGCAAACGCGGCACCGTGACGCGGCGCGTCGACGAGCAGCGCCTCGTCGTCGAGGGCGTCAACGTCGTCAAGAAGCACGTCAAGCCCAACCCGCTCAAGGGCGCCACCGGCGGCGTGGTCGACAAGACGATGCCGATCCACCAGTCCAACGTCGCCATCTGGAACCCCGCCGCCGGCAAGGCCGACCGCGTCGGCATCAAGCTGCTCGAGGGCGGCAAGAAGGTGCGCGTGTACAAGTCCTCGGGCCAAGAGATCAAGGCGTAACCGATCATGGCGAACAAACCCGCTGCCGCCGCCAAACCCGCTGCCGCCGCCAAGACCGACAAGAAGGACAAGGCCGCCAAGCCCGCCAAGGCCGCGCAGGCGGACGTGGGCACGGTCCAGGCCATTACGGGTCCGGCTCGGCTGCAGGCGATCTACCGCGAGCGGATCGTCCCCGAGCTGATGGCCAAGTTCGGCTACAAGACCGCAATGCAGGTGCCGCGCCTCGAGAAGATCACGCTCAACATGGGCGTGTCCGAGGCGGTGGCCGACAAGAAGGTGATGGACAACGCCGTCGGCGACCTCACCAAGATTGCCGGCCAGAAGCCGGTGGTGACCAAGAGCCGCAAGGCGATCGCGAACTTCAAGATCCGCGAGAACGTGCCCATCGGCGCGATGGTCACGCTGCGCGGCGTGCGCATGTACGAGTTCCTCGACCGTTTCGTCACCATCGCGCTGCCGCGCGTGCGCGACTTCCGCGGCATCAGCGGCCGCGCCTTCGACGGCCGCGGCAACTACAACGTCGGCGTCAAGGAACAGATCATCTTCCCCGAGATCGAGTACGACAAGATCGACGCGATCCGCGGTCTGAACATCAGCATCACGACGAGCGCGAAGAACGACGAGGAGTGCAAGGCACTGCTCACGGCCTTCAAGTTCCCGTTCAAGAACTGAGGCCGGCACACACCATGGCAAAACTCTCCGTCAAGCAGCGCGAAGACAAGCGCATCAAGCTGGTCGCCAGGTTCGCGAAGAAGCACGCCGAGCTCAAGGCCGTCGCCGACGACGCCAAGCGCTCCGACGAGGAGCGCTACGCGGCGCGCCTCGAGCTGCAGCAGCTGCCGCGCAACGCCAACCCGACGCGGCTGCGCAACCGCTGCGCCGTCACCGGGCGCGGGCGCGGCACGTTCCGCAAGTTCGGCCTCGCGCGCAACAAGATCCGCGAGCTCGCCTTCAAGGGCGACATCCCCGGCGTCGTCAAGGCCAGCTGGTGAGTCGGCGCGTCCGCAAGGGAATCAGGAGAACATTCGATGAGCATGAGTGATCCCATCGCCGACATGCTGACGCGCATCCGCAATGCGCAGAGCGTGGACAAGGCGGCCGTCACGATGCCGGCGTCCAAGCTCAAGGTCGCGATCGCGCAGGTTCTGAAGGACGAGGGCTACATCGACGGTTTCGCGCTGCGCCGCGAGGCCGGCCGCGACGAGCTCGAGATCGCGCTCAAGTACTACGCCGGCCGCCCGGTGATCGAGCGCATCGAACGCGTCAGCCGCCCCGGCCTGCGCGTCTACCGCGGCCGCGATGCGCTGCCGCAGGTGATGAACGGCCTGGGCGTGGCCATCGTCACCACGCCCAAGGGCGTGATGACCGACCGCAAGGCGCGCGCCTCGGGCGTCGGCGGCGAAGTGCTGTGCTACGTGGCCTGACGGAGAGAGAGACATGTCCCGCGTAGGAAAGATGCCGATCGCCGTGCCGCAAGGCGTGGACGTGGCGATTTCGGCCGAGAGCATCACCGTGAAGGGCAAGGAGGGCACGCTGGTGCGCGCGCTCAACCCGCTCGTCACCATCGTCAGCGACGCCGGCAAGCTCAGCTTCGCCCCGGCCGACGCCACGCCCGAGGCCGACGCGATGAGCGGCACGATGCGCGCGCTGGTGGCCAACATGGTGGGCGGCGTGACCAAGGGCTTCGAGAAGAAGCTCAACTTGGTGGGCGTGGGCTTCCGCGCCCAGGTGCAGGGCAGCCGGCTCAACCTGCAGGTCGGCTTCTCGCACCCGGTCGTCAAGGACATGCCCGAGGGCGTCAAGGTGGCCTGCCCGACGCAGACCGAGATCGTCATCTCGGGCGCCGACCGCCAGGCCGTCGGCCAGGTGGCCGCCGAGGTGCGCGCCTTCCGTCCGCCCGAGCCCTACAAGGGCAAGGGCATCCGCTACGCCAGCGAGCGCGTGGTGCTGAAAGAGACGAAGAAGAAGTGAGGAACGAGCGATGAGCCAGACCAAGAAGGACCAGCGGCTGCGCCGTTCGCGCCAGACGCGCGTGCGCATCGCCAAGCAGCTCGCCGCCGACGGCGGCGCGCGCCTGACGGTGTTCCGCTCCAACCTGCACATCTACGCGAGCGTGGTCTCGGCCGACGGCGGCCGCATCCTCGCCAGCGCTTCCACCGCCGAGAAGGAAGTGCGCGCGCAGCTCGGTGCCGCCGGCAAGGGCGCCAACACCGCGGCCGCCGGCCTGATCGGCAAGCGCATCGCCGAGAAGGCCAAGGCCGCCGGCATCGACAAGGTGGCATTCGACCGCTCGGGCTTCGCCTACCACGGCCGCGTCAAGGCGCTGGCCGAGGCGGCGCGCGAGGCCGGCCTGCAGTTCTGAGTGCCCGCAACAGGAAAAGCTCCATGGCCAAATTCACCCCGCGCGCGCAGACCGAAGGCAACGAGGACGGTCTGAAGGAAAAGATGATCGCGGTCAACCGCGTCACCAAGGTCGTCAAGGGCGGCCGCACGCTCAGCTTCGCCGCGCTCACCGTCGTCGGCGACGGCGACGGCCGCATCGGCATGGGCAAGGGCAAGGCCAAGGAAGTGCCCGTGGCCGTGCAGAAGGCGATGGACGCCGCGCGCCGCAACATGTTCAAGGTGTCGCTCAAGAACGGCACCATCCACCACAACGTCGTCGGCGTGCACGGCGCGGCCAAGGTGCTGATGGCGCCGGCCAAGGCCGGCGACGGCATCATCGCCGGCGGTCCGATGCGCGCGGTGTTCGAGGTGATGGGCGTTACCGACATCGTCGGCAAGAGCCACGGCTCGACCAACCCGTACAACATGGTGCGCGCCACGCTCGACGCGCTCAAGAAGTCGACCACGCCGGCCGAGGTGGCGGCCAAGCGCGGCAAGAGCGTCGAAGACCTCTTCGCCTGAGGCCGCGCAGGAAGGGACATGCAGATGACCGAGAACAAGACCCTGACGGTCAAGCTCGTCAAGAGCGTGGCCGGCACGCGCGAGGACCATCGCGCCACCGTGCGCGGCCTGGGCCTGCGCCGGCTCAACAGCACGCGCGTGCTCCAAGACACGCCGGCCGTGCGCGGCATGATCGACAAGGTGTCGTACCTGGTACGGGTGCTGTGATGCAACTCAACACGATCAAGCCCGCAGCGGGCAGCAAGAAGGCACGCCGCCGCGTCGGCCGCGGCATCGGCTCGGGCCTGGGCAAGACCGCCGGGCGCGGCCACAAGGGCCAGAAGAGCCGCGCCGGCGGCTTCCACAAGGTGGGCTTCGAAGGCGGCCAGATGCCGCTGCAGCGCCGCCTGCCCAAGCGCGGCTTCAAGAGCGCGGCGCTGAAGTACCGCGGCGAGGTGACGCTGGCCGCGCTCGAGAAGCTCGGCGCCGACAAGGTCGACCTGCTCACGCTCAAGGCCGCCGGCCTGGTGCGCGAGTGGGTGAAGGAAGTCAAGGTCATCAAGTCCGGCGAGCTGACGCGCAAGGTCGCGCTCGAGGGCATCGGCGCCAGCGCCGGCGCGCGCGCCGCGATCGAGGCCGCCGGCGGCTCGGTGCAGGATGCGCCGGGCGCCGCCGCCTGACGTCGGCCCGACACGCACGGACAGAGTCCCCACCGAGCCGTGGCAACCTCCACCGCCCAGCTGGCCAAGAGCGGGAAGTTCGGCGACCTCCGACGTCGCGTGATCTTCCTGCTGCTCGCGCTCGTGGTCTACCGCGTCGGCGCGCACATCCCCGTGCCCGGCATCGACCCGACGCAGCTGCAGCAGCTGTTCAAGAGCCAGAGCGGCGGCATCCTGAACCTGTTCAACATGTTCAGCGGCGGGGCGCTGTCGCGCTTCACCGTCTTCGCCCTGGGCATCATGCCCTACATCAGCGCGTCGATCATCATGCAGTTGATGACCTACGTCGTGCCCTCGCTCGAGGCGATCAAGAAGGAGGGCGAGGCCGGGCGGCGCAGGATCACGCAGTACACGCGCTACGGCACGCTGTTCCTGGCGGTCTTCCAGTCGCTGGGCATCGCGCTCGCGCTCGAGGGCTCGCCCGGCCTGGTGCTGGCGCCGGGCTTCGGCTTTCGCATGACGGCGGTGGTGAGCCTGGTGGCCGGCACGATGTTCCTGATGTGGCTGGGCGAGCAGATCACCGAGCGCGGCCTGGGCAACGGCATCTCGATCCTGATCTTCGGCGGCATCGTCGCCGGCCTGCCCAACGCCATCGGCGGCCTGTTCGAGCTCGTGCGCACCGGCGCCATGAGCATCGTCGCCAGCCTGTTCGTGATGGCGGTGGTGGTGGCGGTGACGTTCGCCGTCGTGTTCGTCGAACGCGGCCAGCGCAAGATCCTGGTCAACTACGCCAAGCGCCAGGTCGGCAACAAGGTCTACGGCGGCCAGAGCTCGCACCTGCCGCTCAAGCTCAACATGAGCGGCGTCATCCCGCCGATCTTCGCCAGCTCGATCATCTTGCTGCCGGCCACGATCGTCGGCTGGTTCGCCACCGGCGAGGGCCTGCGCTGGCTCAAGGACATCTCGGCGATGCTGTCGCCCGGCCAGCCGATCTACGTCATGCTGTACGCGGCGATGATCGTGTTCTTCTGCTTCTTCTACACGGCGCTCGTGTTCAACAGCCGCGAGACGGCCGACAACCTGAAGAAGAGCGGCGCCTTCGTCCCCGGCATCCGCCCGGGCGAGCAGACCGCGAAGTACATCGACAAGATCCTCGCCCGCCTGACGCTGGCCGGCGCCGTGTACGTGACGCTGGTGTGCCTGCTGCCCGAGTTCCTCGTGCTCAAGTACAACGTGCCCTTCTACTTCGGCGGCACGTCGCTGCTGATCATCGTCGTCGTGACGATGGACTTCTGGGCCCAGGTGCAGAGCTACGTGATGAGCCAGCAGTACGAATCGCTGCTCAAGAAGGCCAACTTCAAGGCGTCGTGAACAGATGGCCAAGGACGACGTCATCCAGATGCAGGGGGAGATCCTCGAGAACCTGCCCAATGCCACGTTTCGCGTCAAGCTCGAGAACGGGCACGTGGTGCTGGGTCACATCTCCGGCAAGATGCGCATGCACTACATCCGCATCCTGCCCGGCGACCGGGTCACCGTCGAACTGACCCCCTACGATCTGACGCGCGCACGCATCGTGTTCCGCGCCAAGTGACCCGAGATACCCAGGAGAAGACGATGAAGGTCGCCGCTTCCATCAAGAAGATGTGCCGCAACTGCAAGATCATCCGCCGCCGCGGCGTGGTACGCGTGATCTGCACCGACCCGCGGCACAAGCAGCGTCAGGGGTGAGGCCGGACGTTCGCGGGTCCCTGCGGACCTGCAAACGTCTGGCGAACGACGGTGCGCGTCCCGTACGCACCGGCTCGAAGGAACAGAGGTAAACACATGGCACGCATCGCCGGCATCAACATCCCGCCGCACAAGCACGCCGAGATCGGCCTCACCGCGATCTACGGTATCGGCCGCTCGACCGCGCAGAGGATCTGCGACGCGGTCGGCATTGCGCACAGCAAGAAGGTCAAGGACCTGACCGACCACGAACTCGAGAAGATCCGCGAGGAGATCGGCCGGCTCACGATCGAGGGCGACCTGCGCCGCGAGCTATCGATCAACATCAAGCGCCTGATGGACCTGGGCTGCTACCGCGGCCTGCGCCACCGGCGCGGCCTGCCGGTGCGCGGCCAGCGCACGCGCACCAACGCGCGCACGCGCAAGGGTCCGCGCAAGGCCGCGATGGCGCTGAAGAAATAAGGGGCCGATCGACGCGCCCAGGCCCCGCAGCAACGAAGAGCACCGCAATGGCAAAACCCCCCGTCAATACCGCCGCGCGCCGCGTGAGCAAGAAGGTCCGCAAGAACGTCGCGGACGGCATCGCGCACGTGCACGCCTCGTTCAACAACACGATCATCACGATCACCGACCGCCAGGGCAGCGCGCTGGCCTGGGCTTCGAGCGGCGGCCAGGGCTTCAAGGGCTCGCGCAAGAGCACGCCCTTCGCCGCCCAGGTGGCAGCCGAGAATGCCGGCCGCGCTGCGCAGGAGCAGGGCATCAAGAACGTCGACGTGCGCATCAAGGGCCCGGGCCCGGGGCGCGAGTCGAGCGTGCGCGCGCTGGCATCGCTGGGCATCCGCATCAACTCGATCAGCGACGTGACGCCGATCCCGCACAACGGCTGCCGGCCGCAGAAGCGCCGCCGCGTCTGATGGCCGCCCGGCGGGCCGGTGCCGACGGCACGGGCTCACGGGTGTTAGAATTTACAGTTTTCTTCGCGGGGCGGCACCTGCCGGTGCCCCGGCCCGCCGACCGAACCCGAAGGCAACCCCTTCCCATCCCAAGCCCACCGTCCGGCCGCCGCAAGCGGCGCCGGACTCGCGCGGGCAGGCGTCCGGCCGCAGCCGGCGGCTGCGAGCCGCGTCAGCAAGAGACGTCGCAAGACGCACAGAGGAACCGTCCGTGGCACGACTGCTCGGCCCCAAGGCCAAACTATCCCGCCGTGAAGGCACCGACCTGTTCCTGAAGAGCGCGCGCCGCTCGATCAGCGACAAGGCCAAGTTCGAATCCAAGCCCGGCCAGCACGGCCGCACCAGCGGCTCGCGCACCTCCGACTTCGGCGTGCAGCTGCGCGAGAAGCAGAAGGTCAAGCGCATGTACGGCGTGCTCGAGCGCCAGTTCCGGCGCTACTTCGCCGAGGCCGAGCAGCGCAAGGGCAACACCGGCGCCAACCTGCTGACGCTGCTCGAGTCGCGCCTGGACAACGTCGTCTACCGCATGGGGTTCGGCAGCACGCGCGCCGAGGCGCGCCAGCTCGTCGGCCACAAGGCACTGACCGTGAACGGCCGCGTCGTCAACATCCCCTCGTACATGGTCAAGGCGGGCGACGTGATCGCGCTGCGCGAGAAGGCCAAGAGCCAGCTGCGCGTGCAAGACGCGCTCAAGCTGGCGCAGGGCGCCGGCTTGCCCGACTGGGTGAGCGTCGACGCCGCGAAGATGGAAGGGATCTTCAAGAAGGCGCCGGATCGCGACCAGTTCGGCGCCGAGATCAAGGAAGCGCTGATCGTCGAGTTGTATTCGCGCTGACGAGGACGGCTGTGGCCCGCGCCGGCGCGGGCCATCGTCCGCCGAGACGGTGCGGCCGGACACCGCCTTGCGCAATCGAGCCGGCGTGGTCCATCAGCCTTATCGGTGTAACGAGCCGAGGGTATTGACAGGTAACCAAAGGACTCCATGCAAACCACCCTTCTGAAGCCCAAGGCCATTCAGATCGAGCCGCTCGGCGGCCATCGCGCCAAGGCCACGCTCGAACCGTTCGAGCGCGGCTACGGCCACACCCTCGGCAACGCGCTGCGCCGCGTGCTGCTGTCATCGATGCTGGGCTACGCGCCCACCGAAGTCACGATCGCCGGCGTGCTGCACGAGTACTCGGCCATCGACGGCGTGCAGGAAGACGTCGTCCACATCATGCTCAACCTCAAGGGCGTGGTGTTCCGCCTGCACAACCGCGACGAAGTCACGCTGGTGCTGCGCAAGGAGGGCGAAGGCCCGGTCACGGCGGCCGACATCCAGACGCCGCACGACGTCGAGATCGTCAACCCCGAGCACGTCATCGCCCACCTGGCGCAAGGCGGCAAGCTCGACATGCAGATCAAGGTCGAGAAGGGCCGCGGCTACGTGCCGGGCAACCTGCGCCGCTACGGCGACGAGCCCACCAAGACGATCGGCCGCATCGTGCTCGACGCCAGCTTCTCGCCGGTGCGGCGCGTGAGCTACGCAGTCGAGAACGCACGCGTCGAGCAGCGCACCGACCTCGACAAGCTGGTGATGGAGATCGAGACCAACGGCGCCATCGCGCCCGAGGAGGCGATCCGCCAGAGCGCGCGCATCCTGGTCGAACAGCTCGCCTTCTTCGCCCAGATCGACGCCGTCGGCCAGGACCTGCTGATCTCTCGTCCCGAGACGCGGCCCACACCGTTCGACCCGATCCTGCTGCGCCCGGTGGACGAGCTCGAACTCACCGTGCGCTCGGCCAACTGCCTGAAGGCCGAGAACATCTACTACATCGGCGACCTCATCCAGCGCACCGAGACCGAGCTGCTCAAGACGCCCAACCTGGGCCGCAAGAGCCTCAACGAGATCAAGGAGGTGCTGGCCTCGCGCGGCCTGACGCTCGGCGCGCGGCTGGACAACTGGCCACCGCAGGGTCTGGACAAGCGCTGACCCGCTCTCTCACCCGGTGCACCCCCGGTACCTGATCCGGCCGGGGAATCGATAAGGAAAGGAACGCACCATGCGCCACCGCAACGGCCCCCGCAAGCTCAACCGCACCTCGGCACACCGCCAGGCGATGCTGCGCAACATGTGCAACTCGCTCATCAAACACGAGGCGATCAAGACGACGCTGCCCAAGGCCAAGGAGCTGCGCGCCGTCGTCGAGCCGCTCGTCACCCTCGGCAAGAAGCCGACGCTCGCCAACCGCCGCCTCGCGTTCGACCGCACGCGCGACCGCGAGGTCGTCAGCAAGCTGTTCGGCGAGCTCGGCCCGCGCTACCAGGCGCGTCCGGGCGGCTACACGCGCATCCTGAAGATGGGCTTCCGCGTCGGCGACAACGCGCCGATGGCCTACGTCGAATTCGTCGACCGCCCCGAGCCGGCGGCCGAAGCCGCGTCGGACGAAGCCGCCGAGTGAGGGCCCGCGGTGGCGGCAAGGCCGGCGGCGACCTGGGCGCCACCAAAGTGAGCGCGGCGCTGGCCGCCTTGCAGTATAATTTCAAGTTCAGTCGCGGGGTGGAGCAGTCTGGTAGCTCGTTGGGCTCATAACCCAAAGGTCGCAAGTTCAAATCTTGCCCCCGCAACCAAGATTCCGAAGTGCCGACAAGCACTTGCGAAGCCCGCCTCGAGCGGGCTTCGACGTTTTCCGGCCGCGGTTGCGGCGCCGCTCCGGCACGTTGGCCAGGCTCCGGCCGGCCCTTTCAACTCGTCGAAGCGACTGCGGCCTTGCGCCGGCGCCATCATGCCGAGCGCCGCCCACCTGCACGGCGCTCGGCTGTGGTAGAAGTCCAGGTCGGCACAGCCATGCCTCGCCCGGACTCATGAGCACCGTCTTCGAGAAGCTGCTGTCGGGCGAGCTGCCCTGCGTCAAGGTCTACGAGGACGAACTGGTCTTCGCGTTCATGGACGCGGGCCAGGTGAACGACGGCCACGTGATCGTCGCCACCAAGGCGCCGCGCGAAACGCTGCTCGATTGCAGCGACGAGGAAGCGGCCGCACTGATGCGCGCCGCAAAGCGCATCGCGCTGGCGGTGCAGGAGGCCTTCGCACCGCAGGGCATCACCGTGCTGCAGGCCAACAAGCCGGCCGGCTGGCAGACGGTGCCGCATCTGCACCTGCACGTGCTGCCGCGCCACGCCGGCGACGGCGTGGAACTGGTCTGGCCGCGCAAGGATCCCGGCATCGAACGCCTGCGCGCGCTGGCCGCGCGCCTGCGGCTGCGCTAGGAGCGTGGGCGGCAGAAATCCAGCTCCGCGCCGTGGCGACCATGGTATGGCATCGTTGCGGCGCGGCGGCGAGCCTGGGCCGATCCGGCCCTGGCATGGCGTCGCCGGCGCCGTCGACGACGTCGGCGCCGGCAGGCTCCGCCAGTGGCTCGTGCGGGGAGTGCATGCGATGCTCGAGCGCCTCCAGACCCTCGCCTTTTCGCTGCTGATGCTGGCCGTGCCGCCCGGCCTCGCCGCCGAGGGCTGGACGACGCATCAGGATCCTTCCGGCTTCAGCGTGCAGCTGCCCGCCGGCTGGCGCGTGCTGTCCGACATGCCCGGCGCCCTCACCTTCGGCGACGCGCAGTCGCGCTGGACGGCGCTGGTGCGTGCGCGCCGCGCACGCGGCGATCTGGCGCGCTGGCTGCAGCAGGAGTACCCCGCAAGCGAGCCCGGCATGCAGGCGCTGCGCATCGACTCGTTGCGGACCGAAGGATCCGACATCGTGCACGCTGCGCTGCAGTACCGCAACCCGCAGGGACTGGCCAAGCGCGCGCGGCTGGTGGCCGTGCGCCGCGGCGACATCGTCACCATCTTCGTCGCGGCGACGCCCGCCGACGAGCAGGCACAGGGCCTGCCGGTGCTCTCGCGCGTGCTCGACAGCCTGCGCTTCGGCGCGCCACGCATCGCGGCCGGCGGCGCGGGCAGCGGCGCGGCTGCAGCGCCGCTCGCCTATGCGCGCTGGGTCGATCCGCGCGAAGGCGCCTTCGCCGTCGAGCTGCCCGCCGGCTGGCGCACCGAGGGCGGGCTGCAGCGCACGACCTGGAACCGCCGCGTCGCCTATCAATCGGCCAGCCCCGACGGCCGCGCGCTGCTGTTCAACGGCGACGCGAGCCTGCCGCGCATGTTCATCCTGCCCAACGAGATCACCGCGCGCTACGGCGGCGGCATGAATCAGAACTGGAGCCCCGACGCGCAGATCGTCGCGCCGTTCCAGAGCGCCGAGCAGATGGGCGCCTGGCTGGTGCGCCAGCGCTTCGGCGGCGAGCCGACGGGCACGCGCCCGCGGCCCGATCTGGTGGAAATCGTGCGGCGCAACCCGCTGCTGACGACGGGCGTATCGACGGCGACGGCGGCCGACGTCGAGTTCCGACTGCCCGACGGCCGCATCGGCGTGCTCACGCTCACCACCTTCGGCAGCGTCACGCCGGGCGTCGGCGGTTCCTGGTGGGCCGACAACGTGCACGGCTTCATCGCGCCGCCGCAACAGGCCGGGCAGCTCGGCCGCGCGCTCGCGCACATGGTGGCGACGATCCAGGTCAACCCGGCCTGGGACCGCGGCGAGCGCCAGCACGAGCTGCGCCTGGGCCAGCAGTACACCGCCTACCTGCAGTACAGCCAGCGCCTGCAGCAGCAGACGATCGAGCAGCGCTGGGCGTCCGAAGACGCCATCCAGCGCAGCCGACGCGACCTGCTCGGCGGCACCGTACGGCTGCAGGACCCGCAGACCGGCGAGGTCTTCGAGACGCAGGCGCGCGAGCGCTACTACTACCGGGTCGTCGCTGCCGACCGGCCGACCGCACTCGGCACCGAAGTCGACGCGAGCCCGCTGCCCCAGATCGACCTGCGGCGGCTGCTCACGGTGGGCGTGGACGTTCCCGATCGGTAGCGGCGCCGCGCCGCGGCCCGCACTACGCCTGCGCCGCGCGCAGCAACGCGATCAGGTCATCGGCGGCCAATGGTGAAGTGTCGTCCTGATCGGCCAGCAGGCCGTCGGCGAGTTCGCGCTTGTCTTGGTGCAGCGCGATGATGCGCTCCTCGATCGAGCCGGCGGTCACCAGCCGATAGACGGTGACGGGGCGCTGCTGCCCGATGCGGTGCGCGCGGCCCATGGCCTGATCTTCGGCGGCCGGATTCCACCAGGGGTCGGCGATGACGACGTAGTCGGCGGCGGTCAGGTTCAGGCCGAAGCCGCCCGCCTTCAGGCTGATGAGGAAGAGCTCGGCCTCGCCGCGCTGGAACTCGGCCACGCGCTGGGCGCGCGCCGCCGCCGGCGTGCTGCCGTCGAGCAGCCGGTAGCGCAGTCCGCAGGCGTCGAGCCGCTCGGCGAGGAGCTTCAGGAAGTCGGTGAACTGGCTGAAGACGAGCGCCTGGTGGCGCGACTCGACGAGTTCGGCGGCGAGCTGCTCGAAGGCACGCAGCTTGGCGCCGACGCGGCCGAGTTCGGGGGCCGCGAGGCGCGGATCGCAGGCCGCGCGGCGCAGGCGCATCAGCTCGGCCAGCACGTTGAAGCGGTTCTTGTTCGGGTCGGCCGGGTCGAGCTGCGCGATGCGCGCCAGCGCGTCGCGGCGCAGCGCTTCGAGGAAGGCGCGCTCGTCGGCGTCGGGCTCGATGCGCTGCACGATCTCGGTGCGCGGCGGCAGGTCGGTCAGCACCTGCGCCTTGGTCCGGCGCAGCAGGAAGGGCGACACCAGGCGCCGCAGCCGCGCGCGTGCGGCCTCGCTGCGCTGGCGCTCGATCGGGCCGGCGAAGCGCTCGCCGAAGCGCGCCGCACTGCCCAGCAACCCGGGGTTGAGCAGGTTCATGATCGACCACAGGTCGGCCAGACGGTTCTCGACCGGCGTGCCCGACAGCGCGAGGCGAAAGCCCGCCTGCAGCGCCGCCACCGCCTGCACGCGCTGGGTGGCGGCGTTCTTCAGCGCCTGCGCCTCATCGAGCACCAGCGTCGCCCAGCGCTGCCGCGCAAAGGCCTCGGCGTCGCGCAGCAGCAGCGCGTACGAGACGACCAGCACATCGCCGCTGCCGGCGGCGTCGACGCCGGCGGCGCGTTCGCCCTCGCCGCGGCCGTAGACGGCGCAGCGCAACGCGGGCGCGAAGCGCGCTGCCTCTTCGGCCCAGTTGTCGCACACGCTGGTGGGCGCCACCACCAGCGCCGGGCCTTGGGCGGCGCGCGCCAGCAGCAGCGCCAGCGTCTGCACCGTCTTGCCCAGGCCCATGTCGTCGGCCAGGATGGCGCCGAAGCCCGCCTCGGCCAGGCGGCACATCCACACGTAGCCTTCGAGCTGGTACGGCCGCAGCGTCGCCTGCAGACCCGGCGGCACGGCCGGCTCGAGCGCGGCGGCGCGCTCGAGGTCGACGGCGCGGCGGCGCCAGGCGGCGTCGCCCTTCAGGCCCAGTTCGGCGGCCGCATCGGCCAGCCAGACGCCGGCGGTGGGGCCGAGCTTCACGCCGTCGGGCCGGTTCTCGGCCAGCGCGTCGAGCTCGGCCAGTCGCTGGCGCAGCTGTTCCTGCAGGCGCAGGTACTGTCCTTCGCCCAGCGCGACGTAGCGGCTGCCGCCGGCATCGCGCAGCAGCGCGAGCAACTGCTGCAGCGACAGCACGCGCTGTTCGTCGAGCCGCAGCTCGCCGTCCAGCGCGAGCCAGTCGCGTCCGCTGCTCAGCGTGGTCGCGAAGGCGCGCGCCTCCGGCGCCAGCACGCGGATCGGCCGGCCCTGCGGCCACTCGAGCGCGCGCAGCACCTCCCCTTCGGCGGCCAGCGCCCCCAGTTCGTGCACCGCGGCCAGCGCCTGCTCGGGGTCTTCGAGCAGCCAGCTGCCGTCGGGCGGCAGCTCGTCGGCGGCGGCAGCGAGGAAGGGCAAGCGCTCGAGCACCGCCGCCAGATGGGCGCGCTCGACGTCGAGCGCCCGGTCGGTGGCCAGGCTCACGCCGCGCTGCAGCGTCATCAGCCGCGCGCGCCCCTGCCCGGGCGTGAGCGCCGGCCCGAAGGCGCCGAAGGGCCGCACCGCCAGCGTCAAGCGCAGCGCGTCGGCGCGCGGCTGCAGTTGCGCCAGCAGCCGCGCGTCGCTCGCCACCGCCTCGCCGGCGGTGGCATCGCTGTGCAGGACGAAGTGGCCGGCAAGCACGCGCAGCGCGGCGTCGAGCTCGGCGCTGGCGTCCACCGGCACCGTCCAGCGCTGCGACACCAGCTCGGCAACGCGGCGCTGCGCCGGCGTGATGCGGATCAGCCGCGCCCGCTCGGGGCCTTCGCGCACGATGCGCAGGCTGTTGCGGCGCTCGATCTCGGCCTCGAGTTGGTCGTAGTCGGGCAGGTGATGATCGAGATCGGGCTCGGTCTGCGTCAGCAGCGCGTCGTGCAGGCGAAAGACGAAATGTTCGGCGCCGGGTGCGTCGGCAACGCGTTCGCGCCGCACCTCGAGCACCGGCAGGCTTTCGGCCAGCTCGACGGCGACGCCCGGCGCGTCGTCGAGCTCGAGCGCCGGATGCCCGAGCAGAGCCTGCGTGGCCTGCACGAGGTCGAAGCCGACATCGTTCGCGCGATAGCGCCCCTGGCGCAGGCAGCGCGCCACGGCCGCATCGCGCGGATCGAGCCGGCTGCGCTTGGAGAGCTGCAGCGGCGTGAGCGGCTTGGGCCTGGCGCGCGGGCCGGCGGCGGGCTCGAAGGCCTGCAGGTCGCGCACCCGGCCTTCGCCATCGAGCGCAAGGCGCCAGCGCAGCGTCGCCAATGGCTGCTCGACGCTGGCGTTGCGCCCTTCGCCGAGCGCCGTGATGGCGGCCAGCGCATCGCGCCAGGCGTCCTGACGGCGCGCGAAATACGCCACCGGCCAAGGCGGCGGCGCGTCGCCCGGGCGCTGCGGCTGAGGCAAACCCAGGTGCCGGCAGGCCTGCAGCACGAGGTCGGCCTTCCAGGGCAGGCCGAGGGCGTGCAGGCGCTCGACCAGCGACTGCACGAGCTCGGGCTGCCAGCCCGCGGGCGTCTGCCCGAGCCAGGCCGCGAGCAGCAGGCGGTCGGCGGCACGGTCGGGGTCTTCGATCCCATGCACCCAGAACCGGTCGGGCTGCAGCGCCTGCGGCTGCAGCCGCTCGTCGCCCAGCCGCACCGCCAATGCATGGGCCCATCGTCCCCAGTCGTCCTGGGGCGAAGGCGAGCGGCTGCCCGACATGGCGACGCAGAACTTGCGCGCCGTGGCCCAGGCGTTGGCATCGGGCGCGACCATCAGCGCCAGCACGTACCACTGCAGCAGGCTGAGCGGCGCGAAGCCGCGCCGCTTGCCCAGGTGCGCGCTCAGGGCCTTCCAGGCCGGTGGGAAGGCGGCAGCCGTCTCGGCAAAGCGGCCGGCCTGTGCCGGCAGCAGGGCCTGCAGCAGCGCGAGAAAGGGCGCGGCCATGGCGTCGCCGGCGATCGCCTCCTGCATCGCCGCCGCTTCGCCGCGATGCAGGCGCCGCTCGGCCACGCGCAGCCTGAGCGCCGCGGCGCCGTCGGCCGGCGCCGCCGCGATGTGCGTCTCCGCCCATTGCAGTAAGGCCGGCGCGCGTGCCAGGGGCGCCTGGGTGTCGGGCGAACCCAGCAGCTGCCACAGCAGCACGGCCTCGACGCGCTCGAGCAGATCGAGGCGCTGCAATTGCGCCAGCGTCTCGATCACGATGCCGCTGAGGTTGACGTGCCGCAGCACGTTGTGCGCCAGCGCGGCATAGGCGCGTGCGTCGATGCCGCCGGCCAGCAGCAGGCGCAGCAGCGCCACCGCTTCGTCGCGCGAGCGCGGCCCGAAGGAGTACGGCAGGCGATCCATCGGGCCGACCGCGCCGCAGGCCACCCAGAGCCAGCCACGCCACCAGTGCGCCGCCTCGGGCGCGCGCAGCAGCGCGGCCAGGCGCGGCTCGGCCAGCGCGGCCGGCACCGACCAGCCTTCGCCTTCGTGCAGCTGGACGCGGCCGGCCTCGGCCAGCCGCTGCAACGCGCCGCCGACTTCGGTGTTGCCGAAGAAACCGCCGCGTGCGCGCTGCCACTGCAGCGCACGCATGAGCGTCGTCAGTGCCGTCTTGCCGCGTTGCCAGCCGGCCAGCGCGAGCGCGTCGAAGACGCGCTCGACGTCGGCCGGCGCGATCGACGCGCCGGCCCGGGCATCGCGCTCACGTTCGGCTGCCGACCCGACGCCCTTCGCGACCTGCGTCGCCGAACCGAGCGGCCGGCCGTCGATATCGACGAAATCGAAAGTCGGGCGGCGCTCGGCCATGCGCGGATTCTGCAGCAGCGGCACGGATCTCCCGCACGCCGGCCGAGGCCGCGCGGCCCTTCGTCGCGCGGCTCAGGCGTGCGCTGCGACGCGCGCGGCGCAGCGCAGCGCAAGACGACCGCTACCGGGGCGCGCTCTCAAGCAAATGTGGCTCTGCCACTTTGCTTGACCCCCACGGGGGGCGGGCTGGGCGCAGCCCGGCCCTGGGGGCGCTCTCAAGCAAATGCGGCTCTGCCACTTTGCTTGACCCCCCACGGGGGGCGGGCTGGGCGCAGCCCGGCCCTGGGGGCGCTCAGAACGGCAGCGCGTCGCGGTCGACTTCGCGCCAGCGCGCGCGCATGCAGGCCCTGGCCCGCACCGGGTCGTCGAGCTGCGCCAGGTCGCGCTGCGCCTGCACGAGATCGGCGCGATGCTCGCGCACCATCTGCTCGAGCAGCGCGCCCAGCCGCGCCGGAGCGAGCGGGCGCGCCGGGTCCAGGTCGTGCTCGAAGCACAGGCCCAGGCGGCGGCCTTCGATCTCGGCCTCGATCTGCTGCAACTGGTCGGCCAGCAGACGGTTGTACTGGCGCGCGCGCTCGGCGCTGGCGCGCGCCAGATGGGCGGCGTCGACCTGCTCGATCTCGAGCTGCAGCGCGAACAGCGCCAGCAGATCGCCTGCCTCGTAGGCCTGGTTCACACGCGGCATCAGCGCGTCGCGGCGTTTGCGGTCGGCGTCGTTTTCGGCGCGGTCGGGGTGCAGCGCCGCGGCCAGCTTGCGGTAGACCTCGCGCAGCGACTTCGAGGCCTCGGCCCGCTCGCGCTCGCGCCGGCGTTCGGCCGGCGTCGGCCTGCGCCCGGCGCGCCGCTCCCCGGCCCGAGCGTGCTCGGCCTCCAGGCTGCGCTGGGCGGCGTGCAGCAGATCGTGTTCGGACGCGAAGGCCTGCTCGCCCAGGTCGAGGCCGGAGAAACGCTCGAACATCTCCTTCATCGCCGCCATCTCGTCGGCCTTCTCCTCGTCGTAGCCGTGGCCCGCGTGACGCCGGAAGAGGGCGCGCATCTCGGCGCCGACGGCCTCGTCTTCGGCGGCGTCGATGAGCCCGGCGCCGAGCTCGCACAACTCCTCGCGCAGGCGGCGGCGTTCGGCCTGGGTCCACCTCGCCTGGCGCTCGCCCAGCAGGGCCTCGAGCCGGCGCACCAGGCGTGCCTGGCAGTCGAGCAGCTCGCCTTGCAGCGGCGCCACGCGCGCGGCGTGCGCCACCGCGAACAGGTGGCCCTGTTCGTCCCAGGCCTGCAGCAGCGCGCGCGCCTTGTCGATCTTCTCGAGCAAGCGGTTGAAGCGGCGCTGCTCTGGGCCGAGTGCGGGGCCGCCCGGTGGGGCGGCGATCAGGTGGCGGCGCTGGCTGCTCACTTCAGAAGCCCTCCTCCACCAGCTCGGCGGCGCGGATGAGCGCGCGCGCCTTGGCCTCGGTCTCCTTCCACTCGAGCTCGGGCACCGAGTCGGCCACCACGCCGGCGGCGGCCTGTACATAGAGCGTCTGGTCCTGCACGATGCCGGTGCGGATGGCGATCGCGACGTCCATGTCGCCGGCGAAGCTCAGGTAGCCGCAGGCGCCGCCGTAGATGCCGCGCTTGACGGGCTCGAGCTCGTCGATGATCTCCATCGCGCGGATCTTGGGTGCGCCGGTCAGCGTGCCGGCCGGGAAGGTGGCGCGCAGCACGTCGAGGTTGCCCAGGCCCGGCAGCAGCTCGCCCTCGACGTTGCTCACCAGGTGCATGACGTGCGAGTAGCGCTCGACGGCGAAGGCGTCGGTGACCTTGACGCTGCCCACGCGGGCGATGCGGCCGATGTCGTTGCGCGCCAGGTCGATCAGCATCAGGTGCTCGGCGCGCTCCTTGGGATCGGCCGAGAGCTCGGCCTCGAGCGCCCGGTCCTGCTCGGGCGTGGCGCCGCGCGGGCGCGTGCCGGCGAGCGGGCGGATCGTCACCTTCTGGACGTCGTGCGCGCCGTCGCTCACATGCTCCTGGCGCACCAGGATCTCGGGGCTGGCGCCGACGATCTGAAAGCCGCCCATGTCGTAGTAGTACATGTAGGGCGAGGGGTTGAGCGAGCGCAGCGCGCGGTACAGCGCGAGCGGGCTCTCGGTGTAGCGCTTCTTCAGCCGCTGCCCGATCTGCACCTGCATCATGTCGCCGGCGGCGATGTACTCCTTGCTGCGCGCCACGGCGGCCAGGTAGTCGGCCTTGGCGAACTCGCGCTCGACGGCATAGCTCGGCCCGCGCCGCACGGCCGGCGCGGTGACGCTGTAGCGCAGCTTGTCGGCAAGCTCGGTGAGGCGGCGCTTGGCGCGGAAATAGGCCTCGGGCTCGGACGGATCGGCGTAGACGATGAGATAGAGCCGCCCCGAGAGGTTGTCGATGACGGCCAGTTCCTCGCACTGCAGCAGCAGGATGTCGGGCACGTCCAGGCCGCCGCCCTTGCGGGTGTGGGCCAGGCGCGGCTCGATGCAGCGCACGGCGTCGTAGCCGAAGTAGCCGGCCAGCCCGCCGCAAAAGCGCGGCAGGCCCGGGCGCAGCGCGACCTTGAAGCGCTGCTGGTAGGCGGCGACGAAGTCGAGCGGGTTGCCCTCGTCGACTTGCACCACCTGGCCGTCGCGCACGACCTCGGTGCGAAAGCCGCTGGCGCGCAGCAGCGTGCGCGCCGGCAGGCCGATGAACGAGTAGCGCCCGAAGCGCTCGCCGCCCACCACCGACTCGAGCAGGAAGCCGTGCTTGTCGCCGCCCACCAGCTTGAGGTAGAGCGACAGCGGCGTCTCGAGGTCGGCAAAGGCCTCGCTCAACAACGGGATGCGGTTGTAGCCCTGCGCGGCAAGGCTCTTGAATTCGAGTTCGGTGATCACTTCGTGGCCCTCGGGGAAGGCTGCGGCGGCGGTGCCGGCGCCGGGAGCTGGTGCGCCATGCCGTCGGGACGACGGCGGCGCGCGGAGGTCAGGAGACGACGCGCGACCAGCGACGCCAGGGCCAGGCTCCCCGGCCGCCGGCCCGGGTGCACGTGAGAACCTCGGCGATGTCACGAAGTGCGGACATGCGCGGCAGTCTAGCAGAGCGGGCGCGCGCCCGGCCCTGCCGGGCCCGCTGCCGCGCCCTTGCCTGCGCGCCTGTGCTCACGCGCCGGGCTTGCGCGGCCTAGGAGCATGGGCGGCCGAAATCCAGCCCCGCTACTGGACGTTCAGCCCCGGCGACGCAGCAGCGGCAGCACCTCGTCGAGCCGGTCGACCACGGCGTCGGCGCCGGCGCCGGCCACCGGCTCGCCGTGGTTGTAGCCGTAGCTCACCAGCACCACCGGGCAGCCGGCGGCGCGCGCGGCGGCGGCGTCGTTGCTCGAGTCGCCCAGCATCAGCGTCGCCGCCGGCGCGGTGCCGAGCGCGCGGCAGGTCTCGACCAGCGGCAGCGGGTCGGGTTTCTTGCGCGCGAAGGCGTCGCCGCCGAAGGTCTGCTCGAAGAAGCCGTCCAGGCCCTTCAAGGCGAGCAGCGGCCGCGCGAAGGCAGTGGGCTTGTTCGTCAGGCAGGCCAGCCGCCAGCCGGCGGCGCGCATCGCACGCAGGCCTTCGACGACGCCGGCGAACACCTCCGAATGCGCGCCGTTGATGCCCGCGTAGTGGTGGTGATAGCGCGCCAGCGCCTGCTCGTAGAGCGCGGCGGGCGCGCCGGCCTCGGCGAGCGCGCAGCGCACCAGGTGCTCGGTGCCCTTGCCGACGGTGCGGCGGATGAAGGCGCGCGACACCGGCGCGTGGCCGAGGTCGGCCAGCGCGCCGCCGAGCGCGCGCTCGAAGTCGCCCACCGTGTCGACCATCGTGCCGTCGAGGTCGACGATGGCGGCGCGGATGGCGGCGGCCGCAGGCAGCATGGCGCTCATCGTGCGCGCGCCGCACGCGCCGCACGCGCCGCCGGCTCGTGGCGCTCGAGCCAGGCTAGGACCTCGCGGTACCACTGGCGGGAATTGCGCGGCTTCAGGATCCAGTGGTTCTCGTCGGCGAACCACAGCAGCCGCGTGTCGATGCCGCGCGCCAGCAGCGTGTTGTAGTAGGCCAGCCCGTTGCAGTCGGGCACGCGGTAGTCGAGCGCGCCGTGCACCACCAGCGTCGGCGTCGTCATGTGCGCGGCGAAGGCCATCGGGCTTTGCGCCAGCACGCGCGGCAGGTCCTCCCAATAGCGGGCGGCAAGGTCCTTCGGCCGCTGCGCGTAGGAGTCGGCGGCGAAGGTGGCGACGCGGTCGAACACGCCGGCGTGGCAGACGTAGGCGCGGTAGCGCCGGCGCTCGCCGCCCGGCACATGCCCGTTCATCCAGGCGACGAGAAAGCCGCCGTAGCTGCCGCCGGCGGCGAAGACGCGGCGCGCGTCGACCCAGGGCCGGGCCAGCAGCCAGTCGCTGACGGCCTCGATGTCCTGCAGCTCGAGCTCGCCCTGGCGGCCGACGATGCTGTCGCGCCAGGCGAAGCCGAAGCCGCTCGAGCCGTGGTAGTTGACCTGCACGACCACACGGCCCGGGCCGTCCCGCCCGCCGGCCCGCTCGGCAGCGGCCAGCACATGCGGGTTCCAGCGCCAGCTCCAGGTGTCGCCGGCCGCCACGTGCGGCCCGCCGTGGATCACGTGCACGACGGCGTGCCGGCGCCGTGCATCGAAGCCGGGCGGCTGCGTGATCCAGAACTGCAGCGCCTCGCCTTGCGCGCCGCGCACCTCGTGCTCGTGCGTCTCGCCCAGCGCCAGGCGCGCGAGCCTGGCGTCGTTGAAGCGCTCCAGGCGCTGCGGCACGCGCCCGGCGCGCATCGCCCACAGCTGCACCGGGTGCCGCGCGCGGTCGATGGCGAGCAGCGTCACGCCGCCGGCGAGGGCGAAGGACTGCACCCAGCCGCCCTCGTGCAGCGGCGTGACGGCGCCGTCGGCCAGCTCCTGGCGCCACAGGTGACGGCGTCCGCGGTCCTCGGCGGCGAAGTACACGCTGCGGCCGTCCTCGGCCCACTGCAGCGGCGCGCCGACGTCGCGATCCCAGGCGCCGGCGAGGCGCCAGCCGCGGCCGGGCTCGACGAGCGCGAGCTGTGCCAGCGCCGTGTGCTTGGCGCCCACCTGGGCCGCCGTCGCCGCGAGCGTGCGGCCGTCGGGCGCGTAGCGCGGGGCGCCGAAGTCCCAGGCCGGATCGTCGGCCAGCGTGTGCACCTTGCGCGTCGCCAGTTCGATCTCGGTCAGCGCGCAGCGGTTGCCCGCCACCGGCCGCACCGCCGGATCGTGCGCGAAGGCGATGCGCGTGCCCGAGGGATGCACGTCGTAGCCGGCATTGCCCTCGCTGTCGCGCGGCAGCTCGCAGCGCGTGCCTTCGAACAGATCGCGCACGCGGCCGCTCGCCAGGTCGAGCAGCAGCAGATGCAGCACGCGGCCTTCGGGCAGATTGCGGTCCCAGTGCCGGTAGAAGGCCTGGCTGGTGGCGTAGCCGCTTTCCTTGCGCTCGGCGTGTTTCTCGTGCCGGCGCGCTTGCGCCGCGGCGCCCTTCTCGTCCGGCCAGACCCAGGCCGCGAAGACGACGCCGCGCCCGTCGGGCAGCCACTTGAACGATTCGACGCCGGGCGCGAAGCGGCTGGCGCGTCGCGCCTCGCCGCCGTCGGTGTCGATCAGGTACAGCTGCGGCGTGGCGTCCTTCTCGCCCTCTTGCTCGCGGCGCGCGACGAAGGCGATGCGCCCGCCGCGCGGCGCGAAAGCGGGCTGACCGTCCTTGTCGCCGCACTGCGTGAGCCGGCGCGGCGCGCGCCGGTCGGTGGCGAACAGCCACAGCGCGCTCGTCGTGCGGTTGTGCGCCATCGAGCCGCGCGTCACCGTGCAGCAGGCGAGGCGGCCGTCGCCCGAAAGCGCGACGCTGCCGAGGCGGTCGAGCTGCCACAGCGCGTCGGCGTCCAGGCGCGCCGCGGCACGCATGCGTTGCGGGCGTTGCGGGCGAGTCGTCATGCCCGCGAGTATGTCGGAGCCGACGCGTCGATGCGGGCGCGGCGCGCAACGCCCGCATCGCGCGCATCGCCCTCAGCTGATGCTCTCGACCTGCCGGAACTGCTGGTAGGCGCGACCGAAGCGGTTGTGCAGGAACTCGGGCAGCTTGACCTGCTCCTGCGCGACGAAGCCGCGCGCGGGCAGCCGGCCTGCGCGGAACAGGTCGACGGCAGCGCAGACGCCGGCGGCGGTGGTGATCTGGATCGCCGACTGCGGGGCGGCGCCGTCCTCGCGCTCGGCGAAGATCTTGCGCGCGAACACCTCCTGCACGAGGCTGCCGCCCTTCATGCCGCTGGCGGTGACGAAGACCAGCACCACGTCTTGCATCGTGCTCGGGATGGCGCGGCGCATGATGGTCTTGAGCGTCTCCTGGTCGCGCGCGAGTTGCAGCTCCTCGAGCAGCATCTTCATCAGCGCCCGGTGGCCCGGGTAGCGCACGCTCTTGTAGTCGAGGTTGCGCACGCGCCCGGCCAGGGTCTCGCACAGCGTGCCCAGACCGCCGCTGGTGTTGAAGGCCTCGTACTCGATGCCGTCGACGCTGAAGTGCTCGAAGCCCTCGAGCGGCAGCACCTCGATCTTCTGGCCGTCGCGCACCGCCTCGCAGGGCTGGCAGTACTCGTTGATGAGTCCGTCGACGCTCCAGGTCAGGTTGTATTTCAGCGAGTTGGTCGGGAACGCCGGCAGCGCGCCGACGCGCATCTTCAGGTCGTGCAGCGCATCGAAGCCTTGCGCCAGATGGTGCGCGACGATGCCGATGAAGCCCGGCGCCAGGCCGCATTGCGGCATGAACACCGTGTCGGCGTCGGCGGCGAGCGCGCGGATCGCGCGCGTGGCCGCCACGTCCTCGGTGAGATCGAAGTAGTGACAGCCGCCGCGGCGCGCCTGCGTCGCCGCCAGCGTGGCGAGGTAGTAGGGCAGCGCGTTCACCACTGCCTCTTGTCCGCGCAGCACGCGCTCGAGCGCGGCGGCATCGCCGGTCTCGGCTTGCAGCCGCGTCAGCGGCTCGGCGGCGAGGTCGGCCAGCGCCTCTGCGCTGCGGTCGACCACCGTCACTTCGTAGTCGCCCGAGCGGGCAAGCAGGCGCGCGATCGCGCGGCCGATGTGGCCGGCGCCGAGAACGGCAAGACGCATGGAAGGCTCCTCGGCAGGCAAGACGAGCCGGGCAGTTTAGGCCAGCCCCGAGCGAACGACGCCGGCGCCGCCGATGCGTCGGGCTCCGATGCGCGCAAGTGCCAGGCGCCGCCGGCGCCGCTCAATGGCGATCGAACTTGACCGACAGCACGATCGAGCTCTGCGTTCCATCCACGCCGGGAATCGAGCCGATCGCGTCCAGCACGGAGTCGATTTCCGCCGTCGTCTCGGCTTCGATCAAGGCCATGCAGTCGAACACGCCGTTGATCGCGAACACGGCGCGCACCTGATCGATGCGGTGCAGGGCCTGCACCACCGCGTCGCTCTTCTTGGCGTCGATGCGCAGCAGCGTCTGCACCTTCATGCGCCCGCGCTGCGCCTCGTCGCCCAGGCGCACGGTATAGCCGGCGATGACGCCCGCGCCTTCGAGCCGCTTGAGGCGATCGACGACCGTCATGCGGGCCACGCCGAGCGAGCGCGCCAGCTCGGCGGTCGAGCGGCGCGCGTCTTCGCGCAGCAGCCCGAGCAGGCGCCGGTCCATGGCGTCCAACTGAAACGTGCGGCGCATCGCGGCCTCATCGTGCGGGGAGCGGGCTGGCAATTCTAGGGATTCGGCAGATCGGAAGGCGCTTGCGACAGTGGGCAAATCGATCATTGCGACGTTTTCGGCCGGCGCTTCGATGTCTCATGCCCGGTCTTTCGTCGTTTTGATGTCTTTACTCTGGCAGGTCCGGTGCCTAGAGTGCACGGCATGCGCCGCCGGCGATGGCCGGCGCGCAGCAACCGCCCAGGGACCGCGATGAACCGACCCGTCGACGAAGCCGTGATGCGCGAAGGCGCGCTCCTCGAGCAGGGCAGCATGACCGGAGCGCAGGCCCTGGTGAAGATGCTGATCGAGTACGACGCGAAGGTGATCTTCGGCGTGCCCGGCGACACCAGCCTGGCGCTGTACGAGGCGCTGTACGACGCGGGCGGGCGCATCCAGCACGTGCTGGCGCGCGACGAACGTTCGGCCACCTTCATGGCCGACGCCTACGCGCGCCTGGCGCACCGCCCGGGGTTCTGCGAATGCCCGAGCGGCGCCGGCGCGCTCTATTCGGTGCCCGGCGTGGCCGAGGCCAACGCCTCGTCGATCCCGGTGGTGCTGTTCACGTCGGGCATTTCGCTGGCCGGTGAAGGCAAGGGCACGATCACCGAGATGCCCCATCACACCTTGTTCGAGCCGATCACCAAGCATTCGTCCGTGGTGAACTCGGCGGCCAAGGTGCCCGAGACGCTGCGCCGCGCGCTGCGCATCGCCACCAGCGGGCGCCCGGGCGCGGTGCATCTGGTGCTGCCCACCGAGAGCATGGTCGATCGCGTCGCGCTCGGTGCGGCGAGCCTGCACGCCGAAGCCGAATGCAGCGCCTATCCGGCCTACCGCACGCGCGGCAGCGCCGCTGCCGTCGAGCAGCTCGCCGCGCATCTGCTCACGGCCGAGCGGCCGGTGATCGTGGCCGGCGGCGGCGTGAATCACTCGCAGGCCAATGCCGAGGTGCTCGAGCTGGCCCGCCGCCTGGGCGCGCCGGTGGTGACGACGATCTCCGGGCAAGGAACGATGCCCGACGAGCACCCGCTGGCGCTCGGCGTGGTGGGCGACAACGGCTTTCATCCGCACGCACACCGCGCGCTCGAGGAGGCCGACGTGCTGCTCTACGTGGGCTGCAAGATGGGTTCGGTCTCGACCATCAAGTGGACGCTGCCCTCGGCGCGCACGGAACGCAAGATCCTGCAGATCGACCTCGACCCGACGCTGCTGGCGAACAACTTCGAGAACACGCTCAGCGTCGCGGGCGACGCGCGCCTCGTGCTGGACGACCTGCTGCAGCGGCTGCCTGGCGAGGCCAGGCCCGCCTCGGCCTGGGTCGACGAGCTGAACCGGGCGCGCCAGGCCTTCTGGCTGCAGTCCGAGGCACAGCTCGAGTCCGACGCGCTGCCGCTCAAGCCGCAGCGTGTCATCCACGAACTGAACCGGCGCCTGCCCTCGCCGTCGATCGTCGTCTCCGACGCCGGCACACCGACGCCCTACATCACGCGCTTCCTGCGCCTGACCGGCGACGGCTCGCGGGTGCTGATCCCGCGCTCCTTCGGCGGCCTGGGCTACGCCATTCCGGCCGTCGTGGGCGCCTGGTTCGCGCGGCCCGATGCGCGCCCGATCGGGCTGTTCGGCGACGGCTCGCTGGGCATGTCGGCCGGCGAGCTCGAGACGCTGGCGCGCCTGAACGTGCCGGCCGTGCTGGTCCACTTCAACAACGGCTGCTTCGGCTGGATCAAGACCTTGCAATCGCTGCACAGCAAGGGCAAATTCCTGTCCGTGGACTTCACCCCCGGCGACATGAGCAAGGTGGCCGCCGCCTACGGGCTGGCGGCCTGGCGCGTGGAAACGCCGGCCGAGCTCGAGGGCGCGCTCGACGCGGCCTTCGCGCACGACGGCCCCGGCTTCCTCGACGTGGTGACGGAGTCGCTGGTGAGCGACATCCCCCCGGTCTACTCGTGGCTGCAGTCGGCGGGCAGGGATCCGCTGCGCGGCTGAGAGCCCTTCAACCCAGACGTTCAAGGAGACACCCGCATGAAGATCGTGGTCATCGGTGGAGGTTGGTCCGGCTGTGCGGCCGCGGTCGCGGCGGCCCGGCAGGGCGCGCAGGTCACGCTGCTGGAGCGCACCGACATGATCCTGGGCACGGGTCTGGTCGGCGGCATCTTCCGCAACAACGGCCGCTTCACCGCCGCCGAGGAAGCCATCGCGCTGGGCGGCGGCGAGATGTTCCGCGCGATGGACGCCTGCACGACGCACCAGAACATCGAGTTCCCGGGACACAAGCACGCCTCGCTCTACAACATCGCCACCATCGAGCCCGAAGTGCAGCGCGCGCTCGACAGGGCCGGGGTCGAAGTGCGCTACTCGACGCGCATCGCCGAAGTCGAGATGGACGGCACCCGCCTCGCGGCCGTCAAGACCAAGAAGAACGAAGGCGACCTGCGCTTCGAGGCCGACGCCTTCGTCGAGACCACCGGCACCGCCGGCGTCGTGAACGTCTGCAACAAGTACGGCAACGGCTGCAGCATGTGCATCCTGCGCTGCCACACCTTCGGCATCCGCGTCGGCATCGCCGGGCGCTGCGGCGTCGCCGAGATCAACGGCCACAAGCAGGAGCAGGTCGGCGCCATGAGCGGCTCGTGCAAGCTGCTCAAGGAGTCGCTGGCGCCCGAGATCGTCGAGGAGCTCAACCGCAAGGGCGTGGTGATCGTGCCGATCCCGACCTACAGCGACAAGGGCGCGAACAAGCTCGAGATCAAGGCCTGCCAGCAGTACGCGCTGCCCGAGTACCAGGAGAACATCGTCCTGCTCAACACCGGGCACGCGAAGCTGATGACGCCGTACTTCCCGCAGTCCGAGCTGCGCCGGGTGCCCGGATTCGAGAACGCCCGCTTCGAAGACCCCTACTCGGGCGGCATCGGCAACTCGATCCGCTTCGTCGCCATGGCCCCGCGCGACGACGCCCTCAAGGTCGACGGCGTGGACAACCTGTTCTGCGGCGGCGAGAAGGCCGGCTTGCTGGTCGGCCACACCGAGGCGGTGGTGACCGGCACGCTGGCCGGCCACAACGCCGCGCGCTGGGTGCTGGGCGAGCCGCCGCTGGTGCTGCCCGACAGCCTGGCGATCGGCGACGCGATCTCGCACGTGCGCGAGCAGATGCAGACCGAAAAGGGCCTGGGGCTGAAGTTCACGTTCTCGGGTTCGGTCTATTTCGAGCGCATGAAGCAGCGCGGCCTGTATACGACCGACGTCGCCGAGATCCGCCGGCGTGTTGCCGCAGCGGGCCTGACGGATGTGTTCGCCAAGCCTGCCGCTACGCCGCGGCGGCGCGCGCTGGAGGCCGAGCGGCCCGGCATGGCGGCCCTCGTCGCCTGACGATCGCGGCCGGCGCGGGGCGGACCAGCCAGGCCGCCCGCGCCCGCATCGCCCTCGATGCAACCGGGCGCGGCGCGCCCCCTGCCTGGCATCGCCTGCGCCGAGGCGATGCCGACCTCGCCGAGCGGAGAACGACAGAGGTGGATCTCGATTACGGAATGCGCTTCGCGCAGCTGTACACGCGCGACGGCCTGCTCGAGCTGGATCGGCGCTTCCTCGACGAGCTCGGCCGGGCTGCGCCCGAGATGCCGGAGCGGCTGCGCCAGGCGCGTGCCGAGCCCGACGCACTGACACCGCTGCAGGAGTCGCAGCTGATCGTCGCGCTCGGGCCTTTCGTCGAGGCGTTCGTGGTCCGGCTGTTCGGCATCCAGGCGCCGGCGGCCGCGCTCGAGCGGGCCCATGCGGACCTGGCGCCCCTGTACGTCGTCAAGCGCCAGTTCGTGCAGCGCGGTGCGGCCAAGAAGATCGGCCCCGAGGAAGCGCAGGCCTTCGACGGCGCCGCGCTGCGCAGCCGGCTCGCCGACTGGTTCGGCGGCCGCTTCGACGAACTGACCTACGCGCAGCAGGTGCAGCGCTGGCTCGAAGACCAGGACGCCAACGCCGACCGGCTGGAAACCGCCCGCCGCTACGCGGCCTGGGCCGTGCACACCGAGGCCGGGCAGCGCGCGCATCGCGACGACATCCTGTTTCGCCTGCCGCACGACGTGGATCCGGAGAACCTGGTGCCGGCCGCGCGCCGGACGCCGCAGGACGGCTACACCGCCTTCACGATCCGCCCCGAGCACATCCGCCGCCGCACGGGCTTCGCGCTGACCGACCGCGGCTTCGACCTGCGCGGCGCGCTCGACCAGGCCAACTACTGCATCTTCTGCCACCCCCAGGGCAAGGATTCCTGCTCCAAGGGCCTGCGCGAGAAGGCGCCCAAGGATGCGCCGGCGCCCGTCGGCAAGGCGGCCTTCAAGCGCTCGGTGTTCCAGGTGGCGCAGGCCGGCTGCCCGCTCTCGGAGAAGATCTCCGAGTTCCACATGCTCAAGGCCGAGGGCCGCTCGATCGCGGCGCTGGCGACGATCACCGTGGACAACCCGATGGTCGCCGGCACCGGGCACCGCATCTGCAACGACTGCATGAAGTCGTGCATCTACCAGAAGCAGGAGCCGGTCGACATCCCGCAGATCGAGACGCGCACGCTCAAGGACGTGCTCGAGCTGCCCTACGGCTTCGAGATCTATGCGCTGCTGACACGCTGGAACCCGCTCAACCTGCGCCGGCCGTACCCGCGCGAGCCGAGCGGCTATCGGGTGCTGGTGACCGGTCTCGGCCCGGCCGGCTACACGCTGGCGCATTACCTGCTGAACGAAGGCCACACGGTGGTCGGCATCGACGGGCTGAAGATCGAGCCGCTGCCGGCGTCGCTGAGCGGCGTGCGCGCCGACGGCACGCGCACGGCGTTCGAGCCGATCGCGCGCGTGGCCGATCTGTTCGAGCCGCTCGACGAGCGCATGCAGGCCGGCTTCGGCGGCGTCGCCGAGTACGGCATCACGGTGCGCTGGGACAAGAACTTCCTCGACGTGGTGCGGCTGCTGCTCGAGCGGCGCGAGCGCTTCGCGATGTACGGCGGCGTGCGCTTCGGCAGCACGATGAGCCTGGAAGACGCCTTCGATCTCGGCTTCGACCATGTCGCGCTGGCGATGGGCGCCGGGCGGCCGACGCTGCTCGACATCCCGAACGGCCTGGCGCGCGGCGTGCGCACGGCGTCGGACTTCCTGATGGCGCTGCAACTGACCGGTGCGGCCAAGACCGATTCGCTGGCCAACATGCAGCTGCGCCTGCCGGTGGTCGTGATCGGCGGCGGCCTCACGGCGATCGACACGGCAACGGAGTCGCTCGCCTACTACCCGGTTCAGGTGGAGAAGTTCCTGCAGCGCTACGAGCGGCTGTGCGCCGAGCGCTCCGAAGCCGAGGTGCGTGCCGCCTGGAGCGCCGAGGACGCCGAGATCGCCGCCGAGTTCCTCGCCCACGCGCGCGCGATCCGCGCCGAGCGCCAGCGCGCCGCCGCGGCCGGCGAGCCGGCGAAAGTGCTCGAGCTGCTGCAAGGCTGGGGCGGCGTGACGATGGCGTACCGCAAGCGCATGATCGACAGCCCCGCCTACACGCTGAACCACGAAGAGGTGGACAAGGCGCTGCAGGAAGGCATCACCTATGCCGAATGCCTGAGCCCGGCGGCCGTCGAGGTCGATGCCGGCGGCGCCGCCCAAGCCATCCGCCTGCGCACGCAGCGGCGCGATGCCGACGGCCGCTGGTCCGACGGGCCGGAACTGCGCTTGGCCGCGCGCTCGATCTTCATCGCCGCCGGCACCCAGCCCAACACCGTGCTGGCACGCGAGGACGCCACGCATTTCCACCTCGACGGCCGCTACTTCGCCGCCTGCGACGAGGCGGGTCACCCGGTCAGGCCGGAGGCCGGCATCGCCAAGCCCGGCGCGCCGCAGGTGCTGCTGAGCAAGGCGCCCAACGGCCGCTTCGTCTCCTTCTTCGGCGACCTGCACCCCTCCTACTTCGGCAACGTCGTCAAGGCCATGGGCTCGGCCAAGCAGGGCCATCCGGTCGTCTCGCGCGTGCTGGCGCAGCAGCCGCCGGCCAGCGCCGCCGACGACGCGGCCTTCTTCGCGCGCCTCGATTCCGGCCTGCGCGCCACGGTGCACGCGGTGACCCGGCTCACGCCCAACATCGTCGAGATCGTGCTGCGCGCGCCCTTTGCCGCGGCGCGCTTCCAGCCCGGCCAGTTCTTCCGGCTGCAGAACTACGACGCGCGCTCACGCGTCGTGCGCGGCACGCGCATGACGATGGAAGGGCTGGCGCTCACCGGCGCCTGGGTCGACGTCGAGCGCGGCCTGGTGGCCTGCATCGTGCTCGAGATGGGCGGTTCGGCCAACCTCGTGGCCGCGCTCGCGCCGGGCGAGCCGGTCGTGCTGATGGGGCCGACCGGAGCGCCCACGCACATCGCCGGCGGCGAGACGGTGATGCTGGTGGGCGGCGGGCTGGGCAATGCGGTGCTGTTCTCGATCGGCGCGGCCTTCCGGCAGGCCGGCTCCAAGGTGCTCTACTTCGCCGGCTACAAGAAGCAGGTCGACCGCTACAAGGTCGCCGAGATCGAGGCCGCGGCCGACGTCATCGTCTGGTGCTGCGACGAAGCCCCGGGCTTCGTGCCGGGCCGCGCGCAGGACAAGGCCTTCTGCGGCAACATCGTGCAGGCCATCGCCGCCTACGCCGGCGGCGCGCTGGGCGCGCGGCCGATCGCCACCGAAGCGGTGGACCGCATCATCGCGATCGGCTCCGACCGCATGATGGCCGCCGTCGCCGCGGCGCGCCATCGCGAGCTGAAGCCGTTCCTGAAGACCGACCACTTCGCGATCGGCTCGATCAACTCGCCGATGCAGTGCATGATGAAGGAGATCTGCGCGCAATGCGTACAGCCGCACCGCGATCCGGTCACGGGCGAGACGAGCTACGTGTTCTCCTGCTGGAACCAGGACCAGGCGCTGGACGCGGTCGACTTCGGCGGCCTGAACTCCAGGCTGCGGCAGAACGCGCTGCAGGAAAAGCTCACCGCGCAGTGGATCGCCGGCTGCCTGGACGAGTTGCGCAAGACGCTGGCGCTGGTCTGAACCACCGCGCAGGCAAAGGCGCGGGGCCGCGCAGGGGGCTGGATTGATCGACGGCAGCATGGTGGCCGTGATGGCGATCGTCGCCGCGGGCGCCGCCATCCAGGCTTCGGTGGGCGTGGGCTTCGGCATCCTGTCGGCGCCGCTGCTGGTGATCCTGGCGCCCGACCTGGTGCCCGGCCCGATCCTGCTGCTCGGACTGGCGCTGGCGTCGATGACGACCCTGCGCGAATTCCGCGCGGTCGACCTGCGCGAACTCGGCTGGGCGCTGGCCGGCCGCTTCACCGGCACGGCGGCCGCCGGTGCCGTGATCGCCATGCTGCCGGCGGCGCTGTTCGCTTCCGTCTTCGCGCTGATGCTGCTGGCGGCGATCGGCCTGAGCCTGACGCGCTGGCGGCTGCTGCCTTCGGCGCGCAACCTGCTGGTCGCCGGACTGCTCTCCGGCTTCATGGGAACCATCACTTCGGTCGGCGCGCCGCCGATGGCGCTGGTGTACCAGAACATGCCCGGCCCCAAGGTGCGCGCCACGCTGGGCGCCTTCCTCGCGCTCGGCGCGGCGCTGTCGCTTGCAACGCTGGCGCTGGTCGGCCGCTTCACGGCCGCACAGGCCGCCTCCGCGCTCTGGCTGCTCCCGCCGCTGGCCCTGGGTTTCCTCGCATCGAGGTACTTCGTGCGCCATGTCGACCGCAGCCGCCGCGCGGTAAGGACGGCGGTGCTGTCCATCTCCGGCGTCGCGGCGCTGATGCTGCTCCTCAAGCCCTGGCTCTGACGCGGGCCAGCGCGCGCAAGCCTGCGCAAGCGCGCGCACCGGGCTCGCGACGGCTGTGCCGCCGCGCCGCCGCTCTGCTCAGGACGCGTCGGCGACGAGCCGTTCGTACTTGTGCTGCAACTGCGCGCGCGTCTCGGCCCGGTTCTCGTCGGCGACGATGCAGTCGACCGGGCAGATCGCGACGCATTGCGATTCGTCGTGATGCCCGACGCACTCGGTGCATTTGTCGGCGTCGATGACGAAGATGTCGTCGCCGGCGCTGATCGCGCTGTTGGGGCATTCGGGCTCGCAGGCAGCGCAGTTGATGCAGTCCGCGAGGATGATCAGGGCCATGGCGGCCTCCTGTCGAACTACGCGATGGTCCAGGTGTCGCCGCTGTGCAGCAGCTTGGCGAGGTCGCCGTCGCCGCGCGCGCGGCGCGCGGCATCCACCTGCTGCGCGTGCAGTTCGTGGTAGGCCGGCGCCTCCACGGCGCGGAACACGCCCAGCGCCAGCGGCAGGTCGGACCCGCCCGCTTGTCCCTGTTGCCCGAGTTGCGCCAGCAAGAAGGCCAGCGCGCCGTCGTCGCAGCGCTCGTCGTGCACGAGCAAGCCGGCCGGCGCCGCCGCGTCGGGCTCCAGCGCCACCGCTTCGGCCGTCATGCCGCGCAGCCGGATGCCGCGTCGGCCGTCCTTGCCGTAGACGAGCGGCCGGCCATGCGCGAGCAGCACGCGCGCGTCGTCGCGGCTGGTCTTGTCGGTCAGCGTCTGGAACGCGCCGTCGTTGAAGACGATGCAGTTCTGCAGCACCTCGACGAAAGCGGTTCCCTTGTGGGCGGCGGCGCGTGCGAGCGTCTGCTGCAGATGCGGCAGATCGCCGTCGACGGTGCGCGCGACGAAGGTGGCGCCCGCCCCCAGCGCCAGCGCCGCCGGATTGAACGGCCGGTCGATGCTGCCGGCCGGCGTGGTCTTGGTCTTCTTGCCCGTCTCCGAGGTGGGCGAGTACTGGCCCTTGGTCAGGCCGTAGATGCGGTTGTTGAGGAGGATGATCTTCAGGTCCACGTTGCGCCGCAGCGCGTGGATGAAGTGGTTGCCGCCGATGGCCAGCGCGTCGCCGTCGCCCGTCACGACCCACACCGACAGCTCCGGGCGCGCCAGCTTGAGCCCGCTGGCGATCGCCGGCGCGCGGCCGTGGATGCTGTGCATGCCGTAGGTTTGCATGTAGTACGGAAAGCGGCTGGAGCAACCGATGCCCGAGATGAAGGCGAAGTTCTCGCGCGGGATGCCGAGCGTGGGCAGCAGCTTCTGCACCTGCGCGAGCACGATGTAGTCGCCGCAGCCGGGACACCAGCGCACGTCCTGATCGGACTCGAAGTCCTTCTTCGTCAGCGCCAGCCGCGGAGCGGCGGCGCAAGCAGCACCGGTCGTGCCGCGGTCTTCCCTATACATGCGCCTCTCCCTGGCTCAGCGCCACGATGCGATCCAGCACCTCGGCAACCTTGAACGGCTTGCCCTGGACCTTGGACAGCGACTGCGCATCCACCAGATAGCGCTCGCGCAGCAGGCGCGAGAGCTGGCCCAGATTGAGCTCGGGCACCAGCACCCGGTCGTAGCGCCGCAGGATCGCCTCCAGGTCGAGCGGCAGCGGGTTGAGGTGCCGCAGGTGCAGGTGCGCCACCCGCATGCCCTGCGCGGCCGCCTGCTCGCGCGCCTGCGCGATCGCGCCGTAGGTGCTGCCCCAGCCCACGAGCAGCAGGCCGCCGCGCTCGGGGCCTTCCACCCTGGAGGGCGGGATGTCCTTCGCGATGCCCGCCACCTTGGCCGCACGCACGTCGACCATGCGCTGGTGGTTGATCGGGTCGTGCGAGATGTCGCCGCTGAGGAAATCCTTCTCGAGCCCGCCGATGCGGTGCTCCATGCCGGGCGTGCCGGGCACGACCCAGGGCCGCGCCAGCTTCTCGTCGCGCGCGTAGGCCTGGAAACCCTCGGGGTCGCTGCGGTGCCTGACTTCGATGCGCGGCAGCTCGGCCACGTCCGGGATCAGCCAGGGCTCGGCGGCATTGCCGATGCCGCCGTCGGACAGCAGGACGACCGGCGTCATGTGCTCGACCGCGATGCGCATGGCCTCGATGGCGCAGTCGAAGCAGTCGGCCGGCGAGCTGGCCGCGATCACGGCCACCGGGCATTCGCCGTTGCGCCCGTACACCGCCTGCAGCAGGTCGGACTGCTCGACCTTGGTGGGCAGGCCGGTGGACGGGCCGCCGCGCTGCACGTTCACCACCACCAGCGGCAGCTCGAGCATCACGGCCAGGCCGAGCGCCTCGGTCTTGAGCGCCATGCCGGGCCCGGAGGTGGTGGTCAGCGCGAGCGCGCCGCCGTAGGCCGCGCCGATCGCCGAGCAGATGCCGGCGATCTCGTCTTCGGCCTGGAAGGTGGTGACGTTGTAGTGCTTGAGCGCCGCGAGCTCGTGCAGGATGTCGGTGGCCGGCGTGATCGGGTACGAGCCGAGGAACAGCGGCGCGCCGGCGCGCTGCGCCGCCGCCACGAAGCCGAGCGCCGCGGCCTGGTTGCCGCTGATGCTGCGGTAGACGCCCGGCTTGGGCGTCGCCGCGCGCACCTCGTAGCTCACCGCGAACATCTCGGTCGACTCGGCGTAGGCGTAGCCGGCCTCGAGCGCCAGGATGTTCGCGCGCGCCAGCTCGGGCCGGGCGGCGAACTTCTGCTCGATCTCGGCGATCTCCTTGTCGCGCGGCCGGCTGTACAGGCACAGCATCAGGCCGAGCGCGAAGTAGTTCTTGCTGCGGCCGATGTCCTTCTTGGGCAGGCCCGTCGCGGCCAGCGCCCTGGCCGTCAGCCCCGAGATGTCGATCTTGAACAGACGGTACCCGTCCAGGGCGTCGCCGGCCAGCGGATCGCTCGCGTAGCCGGCCTTCTTCAGGTTCGTCGCATCGAAGGCGCCGGTGTTGGCGATGACGATCCCGCCGCGCTTGACGTCGCGCAGATTGGTCTTGAGCGCGGCCGGGTTCATCGCCACCAGCACGTCGGGCGCGTCGCCCGAGGTGAAGACCTGGCCCGACGCGTACTGGATCTGGTAGCCCGAGACGCCGAACAGCGTGCCGGTGGGCGCGCGGATCTCGGACGGGTAGTCGGGGTGGGTCGAGAAGTCGTGCCCGGCCTTGGCCACCGCCATCGAAAAGCCCGCGCCGGTCAATTGCATGCCGTCGCCCGAGTCGCCGGCGAAGCGGATCACGACGCTGTCGATGGCCTCGACCGGCCGCGCCGCGGCCGCGCGCGGCTCGGCAACGGTGGGTTCGGGCACCTGTCGCGATTCAGCAGCTTTCATACCTCGAACTTGATCCCTTGCGCGAGCGGCAGGCTGGTGCCGTAGTTGATGGTGTTGGTGGCGCGGCGCATGTAATTCTTCCAGGCGTCGGAGCCGGCCTCGCGGCCGCCGCCGGTGTGCTTCTCGCCGCCGAAGGCGCCGCCGATCTCGGCGCCGCTGGTGCCGATGTTGACGTTGGCGATGCCGCAGTCCGAACCGCAGGCCGAGACGAAGAGCTCGGCCTCGCGCAGATCGCGCGTGAAGATGGCCGAGGACAGCCCGTGCACGACGGCGTTGTTGAGCGCGATGGCCTCGTCCAGGCCGTCGTAGGGCAGCACGTAGAGGATGGGCGCGAAGGTCTCCTCGCACATCGGCCCGCTCTGCACGGGCATCTCGACGAGAGCCGGGCGCACGTAACAGCCGCCGTGCTCCGACGCCACCTGGTCGCCGAAATGCACCGTCGCGCCGAGCGCCTTCGCGGCGTCCAGCGCGGCCTGCATGCGCGTGCAGCTGCCCGCGTCGACCAGCGGGCCGACCAGCGAATCGTCGTGCAGCGGATTGCCCACCGGCACCGTTTCGTACACGGCACGCAATTGCGCGACGAGCTCGGCGCAGCCGGCGCGGTGCACGAGCAGCCGGCGCAGCGTGGTGCAGCGCTGCCCGGCCGTGCCCACGGCGGCGAAGGCGACGGCGCGCAGCACGAGCTGGGTGTCGGCGCTGGGGCAGACGATGGCGGCGTTGTTGCCGCCGAGTTCCAGCAAGGCGCGCTTGAACTGGCGCGCGCAGGCTTCGCCGACGGCTCGCCCCATCGCAGTGGAGCCAGTCGCGCTGACCAGCCGCACCTCCGGCTGCGCCACCAGCGCCTCGCCGAGTGCGCGCGCGCCGATCACGACCTCGCTCAGGCCCTCGGGGTCGACGCCGACTTCGCGCGCGGCGGCCAGCAGCAGGCCGTTGACGGCGAGCGCCGACAAAGGCGTCTTCTCCGAGGGCTTCCAGACCAGCGTGTCGCCGCACACCAGCGCCAGCGCCGCGTTCCAGGCCCAGACGGCCATCGGGAAATTGAAGGCGCTGATGATGCCCACCACACCCAGCGGATGCCAGGTCTCGAGCAGCTTGTGCTCGGCGCGCTCGCTGGCGATGCTCAGGCCGTAGAGCTGGCGCGACTGGCCGAGCGCGAACTCGCAGATGTCGATGACTTCCTGCACCTCGCCCAGGCCTTCTTGCAGGATCTTGCCGGTCTCGATGGTGACCAGCCGGCCGAGCGTCTGCTTGTGCTGGCGCACCTTCTCGCCGAAGGCGCGCACCAGGCTGCCGCGCTGCGGCGCCGGCACGTTGCGCCAGCTGCGAAAGCGGCCCTGCGCGCGCTCGACCGCGGCGCGCAATGCGCTCTCGCTGGTCGCGCGCACGCTGGCGATGACGTTGCCGTCGATCGGCGAGCGGACTTCGATTCCGTCCGGCGCTTCGGGCAGCTCGACGTCCAGCTTGCCGAAGATTCCGGAGACCTGGGATGCGTAGCTCATGGGAGTCCTGTCGGTTGGGCCTTGACCTTGCGCAGGCCGGCCAGCATGGTTTCGCCCAGGCGGTCGATCTCCGCCTCGGTCATGGCGGTGGAAAGCGCGCCAGAGCCGGTTTCGATGAGCAAGATGCCGTTGTCGGCCAGGTGATCGAGCAGCAGCCTGAGCGCGCGCGCCTCGGCCTGGCTGGCGTAGACGGCACGATAGTCCTGCGGCGGCCGCGGCTTCATGTGGATGCGAAACAGCGAGCCGGCGCCGGCCACGCAGGCCGGCACGCCGGCGACGCGGATCGCCTCGGCGATGCGGCTGCGCGCGAGCTCGCCGAGCGCATTCAGCCGCTGCACCGCGGGCCGGTCGAACAGCTTCATCGCGGTCAGGCCCGCCACCATCGTCACCGGGTTGGCCGAATAGGTGCCCGAGAGCGGAAAGCGCAGCTGCGCGCGCGCCGGGTCCATGACGTCCATCACCTCGGCCCGCCCGGCCAGCGCGCCCACCGGGAAGCCGCCGCCGATCATCTTGCCCATCGCCGTCAGGTCCGGCACGACGTCGTACCACTCCTGCGCGCCGCCGTAGGCCGAGCGCAAGGTGATGACCTCGTCGCAGACGAACAGCGCGCCGTTGCGGCGCGTCCACTCGTGCAGCGCGCGCACGAAAGGCGCCGCCGCGGGCACCATGCCGACGCGGTGCGGCATCAGGTCGAGCAGCACGCAGGCCAGTTCCGCCTTGTGCCGCTCGAGCAGCGCGAGCGCGCGCTCGGCGTCGTTGAAGGGGATGACGACGACCTCGGCCAGCGCCGAGGCCGGCGTGCCCTGCGCCACCGGCACGCGTGCCGGCTGCCCGGCGTCGCCCCAGTTCGCCGGGCCGGCCGTCTGGCTCACCTCGGCGTAGTCGTACAGGCCGTGATAGGCGCCTTCGACCTTGGCGATCTTCGGGCGGCCGGTGAAGGCGCGCGCCGCCTTGAGCGCGCACATCACGGCCTCGGTGCCGGAATTGACGAAGCGGATCTTTTCGAACGCGGGCGAACGGGAACACATGTGCTCGGCGAACTCGACCTCGGCCTCGGTCGCGAGCGAAAACGCCGTGCCCTTGCCGAGCTGGGCCGTGACGGCGGCCATGATGGCCGGATGCGCATGACCGTGGATCTGTGAGGTCATGTTGTTCGAGAAGTCGATGCGCCGCACGCCCTCGATGTCGGTCACCCAGCAGCCCTGGCCATGCGCCACGTACAGCGGATGCGCAGGCCGCAGCACCGCATTGCGGCTCACGCCGCCGGGCATGACGGCGCGCGCGCGCGCGTACAGCGCCGCGCTGGCGCTGGGCGCCCGGGCCTCGGCAGCCATGGATGCATCCATTCGCACCTCCGTGAGTCAGGGTCGCGGCGCGGGCGGCGCGATCAGCGGCGCGGCCGTGCGTTGCTGCAGCTCGGCGAAGCACACGCCCGGCGCCAGTTCGCGCACCGCCAGCCCGGCCGGCGTGACGTCGATCACCGCCAGCTCGGTGTAGATGCGGTCGACGACGGCGCGGCCGGTGAGCGGATAGCTGCACGCGGCGACGATCTTGGCCTCGCCTTCCCGGGTCGTGTGCTGGGTGAGGACGTAGACCGTGCGCACGCCGGCCACCAGGTCCATCGCGCCGCCCACCGCGGGGCTGGGGTCGTCGGCGCCGGTCGACCAGTTGGCGAGGTCGCCGCGCGCCGACACCTGCATCGCGCCCAGCACGCAGATGTCGATGTGCCCGCCGCGGATCATCGCAAAGCTGTCGCCGTGGTGGAAGTAGGCCGCGCCGGGCAGCGCCGTCACCGGCTTCTTGCCGGCGTTGATGAGCTCCGGGTCCTCGGCGCCCGATGCCGGCGCCGGGCCCATGCCGAGCAAGCCGTTTTCGGTGTGGTAGATGACCTCGCGATCGGCCGGCACGAACTGCGCCACCCGCTCGGGCATGCCCACGCCCAGGTTGACATAGCTGCCGTCGGGGATGTCCGCGGCCACGCGCCGCGCCATCTCGTCGCGGCTCCAGCCCGCGGCTTGCTGCGTGCTCATCGACCTGCCCTCCGCGCTGCGCGCTGCGGGATGAGCGCTCGGGATCGGCGCGGCGCGCTCATGGATAGCACCGCCCTTCCTTGACGAGGCGCGACTCCTGCGCCGGATGCGCCACCGCCACCACCCGATCGACGAAGATGCCCGGCGTGACGACGATCTCGGGATCGATTTCGCCGGGCGCGACGATCCGCCTGACCTGCACGATCGCGGTGCGCGCCGCCATGCACATGATGGGCCCGAAATTGCGCGCCGTCTTGTTGTAGACGAGGTTGCCGCAGCGGTCGGCGCGCTCGGCGCGCACGAGCGCGAAGTCGGCGGTGAGGCCCATCTCCATCACGTACTCGACGTCGCCGAAGCGGCGCGACTCCTTGCCCTGCGCCAGCGGCGTGCCCACCGCAGTCGCCGTGTAGAAGGCCGGGATGCCGGCCCCGCCGGCGCGGATGCGCTCGGCCAGCGTGCCCTGGGGCACCAGTTCGAGCTCGATCTTCCCTTCGCGGTACAGCTTCGGGAACACCGTCGAGCCGGCGGTGCGCGGAAACGAGCAGATGATGCGGGCCACCTGCCCGTTCTCGATCAGCGCGGCCAGGCCGACGTGGCCGCTGCCGGTGTTGTTGCTGATCACGGTGAGCCCGCGCACGCCGCGGTCGATCAGCGCGTGGATCAACTCGATCGGGCTGCCCGCCTCGCCGAAGCCCCCGATCAGCACGCTCGCGCCGTCGAAGATATCGGCCACCGCTGCAGCCGGCGAGGCGACGCGCTTGTCGATCATCGGCTCTTGCCGAGCGCGTCCTGCAGCGCCGCCTCGATCTGCCGCAGCTCGTCGCGATAGAAGAATTGCCCGGCGCCCAGCGGCTCGAGCTTGTCGACCGTGTTCTGCTCGGCGTCCCAGCGCGCGAGGAAGACCTTGTCGAGCCACTCCATGTTGCGGCCTTCGGTGAACTTGAGCGCGAACAGCTTTTCGCCCTGCACCTCGGCCGTGCCCAGGATCGAGATCTTGCCGGCCGAAGACGTCATCGAGATGTGCCGCGACGGCCGGTTGATCGACGACAGCGAGCGGTACATCCTGCCGAAGACCTTCTCGACGTCGGCCAGCGGCGCCGTGAAGTAGTGGTGCTCGCCGGTCGGGCGCGCGCAGTACATCGAGTGGAAGCCGATCTTCAGGTTGGCGAAGACGAGGGCGAGGTCGATCCAGTTCTGCGCCGAGCGCTCGACATCCACCCGGCCGCCGGCATCGGTGAACAGGCTGATGTGCTTCATGATCGGGCTCTGGCTGCGCACCACGACGCCGTGCGCCTGCAGCCTGCGGATGGCGGCGATGGTGCCGATGTTGAGCAGCTCCTTGGGCGTGGAGAAATGCGCCATCCAGCTGAGCTGGATGCCATGCTCGGCGCATTCGTCGAACAGCGCCAGCATGCGGCCGTACTTGGCGTCGAGGATCAGCTCCGGCTGGAAGGTGAGCGCGCGGCTGGCCAGGCGCACGGTGCGCACGTGGGTCAGCGTCGGGTCCTCGAGCAGCGGTCGCAGGTACTGCTCGAGCCGCGTCACCGGCATGTAGCCGCCGTCGCCGCCGGTGATCAGCAGGTCGGTCACCTCGGTGTGCAGCCGCAGGTAGTCGTGGATCTGGCGGATGTCCTCCTGGATGAACATGTCCTCGCCCCCGCGCACCTGGGCATGGCGGAAGCAGTAGGTGCAAAAGGAGAAGCAGGTCTGCGTCGTCTTGTCGAACACCAGCTGGCACTGCGGATACTTGTGCTGGCTGCCCTCGAGGATCTCGACCTCGCCCGCGGCGTTGCGAAACCAGGGCTTGTTCAGGTGCTGGTTGCCGTCGTGCGGATTCGTGCGGTGCAGATAGGCTTCGACCACCTGCGTGCGCGCTTCTTCGGTCGCCGCCGCCCGGTAGGCGGCGAGCACTTCCTCGTCGTCGATCATCCCGGGCTGCGGAAACACCAGCTGGTAGATCGAATCGTTCTCGTAGTCGTCCCAGTCGATGGCGTTGAGCGTGTGCCGCGTCGCGAGGAAGCGGTAGACCTCGACGAAGAATTCGCGCGCGGCGATCGCGCCGATGTCGATGCCGTTGCGCTCGAGCGTCTGCACCACCGCCCGGAAGCCCTTGAGCCCGGTGTAGTGGTCACGGCCCTGGAACAGGAAGCTGCGCTTGTGCAGCAGGCGCGAGTGCTGCGGATAGAGCGCGTGCAGCCGGTTCAGCAGCGGCAGCGGCAGCAGGCGTTCGCGTTCGATGAGGTCGCGCGTGTCCTGCGCATACCCGTGCAGCGCCATCATGCGCTCCCGGTCCGCCTTCGAGATCGCAGGCCGCTCGCCTGCTGCCGCGGCGGACGGCACGCGGCCCGCTCCGCAAGCGCTCTCGAAGCCGACCCCCTTGTCTTCGAGCACTTGCGAATTCACGACCCACTCTCCTCGGCACTTGCGTCGGTCGGGATCGTAGGAAAAGCACCGGCGCGGCACAAACGATGGATATTCCTGTTGTCCGTACCGTTGCTCATGCATTCGCCGCTGTCGGCGCGCAGCGCTTCACGCCGGCGCGCGCGGCACGCGAAAGCAGTCGCCTCGATGCGCGCGACGCGCCCAAGACAGCCGGGGGGGGGGGGGCCGGGGCGGCCCCGCCCCGCCCCCCCCCGCCCCCCCCCGCCCGGCCCCCCCCCCCCCCCGCGCTGCTCGTACTTCGACGGCGGCCGCCAGGGCGGGCGCGACGCCCAGCCCGGCGCGCTGTTGGCGAGCGCGGGCTCGGCCGCCAGCACCGCCAGCATCTGCTCGGCGTAGGGCTGCCAGTCGGTGGCGCAATGCAGATACCCGGCGGGCGCGAGGCGGCTCGCCGCCAGGCGCACGAAACCGGGCTGCATGAGGCGGCGTTTGTGGTGGCGCTTCTTGGGCCAGGGGTCGGGGAACCAGATGTGCAGGCCGGCGAGCGCGTCGGGGGCGAGCATGTACTGCAGCACCTCGACCGCGTCGTGGCGCACGATGCGCAGGTTGCCGAGGCCCTGCGCGCCGATGCGCCGCAGCAGCGCGCCGACGCCGGCTTCGTGCACGTCGATGGCGATGAAGTCGTGCCCGGGCAGCGCCGCTGCGACGGCGGCCGTGGCCTCGCCCATGCCGAAGCCGATCTCCACGATGCGCGGCGCGCGCCGGCCGAAGACGGCGTCCAGATCGAGCGTCCGATCCTGAAAAGGCAGCACGAAGCGCGGGCCCAGTTCGGCCAGGGCGCGCTGCTGCCCGCTGCCGATGCGGCCGCCGCGCAGCACGTAGCTGCGCACGGGGCGGCGGGAAGCTGCTGGGTCCATGGGGCCGCGATTGTCGGCGTTGTCGGGGCGCGGCTGCGGCGACGCATGGGTCCGGCGCGGGCCGCGCAATCCCTACGCTGCGGGCGAGCGCCGGCCGGCGGCGCAGCCGGCACCGCCCATAATGGACGCAATGAAGGTCTTCTACTGGCTGATGGGCATCGTCGTCGTCGGCACCTTCGTGCCCTCGGTGCTGTACCTGCTGCTGTATGCCGTCACCGGCGAGGAGGCCTGCGCGCAGCGCGCCCGCACGCTGTGGAACGTCTCGCGCGTGTTCACCCTGCTCGGCTTCAACATCCTCGTCTGGGGGCACGTGGTCGTGGGGCTGTGGAACATCTGGTTCCATTGATCCGCGCGCGGCGCGCGCGCCGCCGCGGCAGCTCGCGGCACGCGCGTACGGCAGGCGAGCCGCAGCACCCGAGCCGCCGCCGGCGCAGCTACACTTGCTGCAGCGCGGGTGTAGTTCAATGGCAGAACGGCAGCTTCCCAAGCTTCATACGAGGGTTCGATTCCCTTCACCCGCTCCAGTCCTCGCCAGGGCCCCGCTCGGGGCCTTGGCCGTTTTCGCGGCGGCCGGGCCGGGCGGCGGCGGCCCCGGCCGGCGTGCGCCCGCCCGAGCGCTCGATCGGCCATGCGGCGGATCGGGGTCGTGAGGCCGAGCGGGGCGCAGAGCCGGTGAAGACATGAATCGAGCCTGCGTAGGGCGCCGCAAAGGGTCCGATCCCGGCGCGAAGCCGATTCGGGGTGCTGCCCCGCCTGCGAGATGAACGAGGCCGCTGCGCTGGCGGTGAGGCTGGCGGCTGCCGACGCGGCAGCGGCCGCGCTCGTGCGGGCCTGGGCGGCCGAGGCCGGCATCCGGCTCGTCGCCGACGACGAGGCGAGCCCGCTCGATGCCCAGGACGCCGTGCTGTACGTCGCCGGCTCGGCCGAGGCCCTGGCCGCGCTGGCGCTGCGCCGCGAACTGCCGCAGGCCGCCTTCGACCACGCCGTGGTGGTGCTCAGCCCCGCAGCCGACGCCGCGCTCGAGCGCGAGCTGCTGACGCTGGGCGTGCAGGCGATCGTCGTCGGGGCGCTGCCGGGCTGCGGCGCCGAGCTGGCGCGCCAGTTGCACCACGCCGTGCTGCGCAAGCGCGTCGAGCGCAGCGCGCGCAGCGCCTACGCCACCGACCTCGCCACCGGGTTGCCGCACGAGACGCAACTGCTCGAGCACATGAGCCAGCTCGTGGCGCTGCGCGAGCGCGAGCCCGCGCCGATGGTGCTGCTGGCGCTGCGCGTCGAGGGCTATGCGCAGGCCGCGGCGCGCCTGGGCGGCGAGGCCGGCAACGTGCTGCGGCGCAAGGTGGCCGTGCGGCTGCGCGCCGCGCTGCGCGCCAGCGACGTCGTCGCCGCGATCGGCCCCGAGATGTTCGGCGTGCTGCTCGGCCACCTGGAGGCCAAGGGCGACGGCGAGCGCGTCGCCGCCAAGCTCGTGCGTGCGCTGCAGCAGCCGATCGTCGTCGCCGGCCGGCCCTGTGCCGTGGCGGCGTCGGTGGGGCTGGCGATCTACCCCGACCACGGCAGGGATGCCGCCGCGCTGCTGCGTCGGGCGGCGGCGCAGGCCGGCGGCGGCACGACAACGGCCGCCGCGCCCGGCGTCGACCGCGCTGCGGCCAACGACGAACCTTCCTGAGAGCCGCTGCCCGCGCGCCGCTTGGCCTACGCGTGCCGCGCGCGGCGCGCCAGCCGCCGCGCCAGCCCGCTCAACACGATCAGCCAGGCCGCGAACGCGACCCAGATCATGCGTCCGGCGATCCAGGCCAGGGTCGGGAATTCGGCCGCCAGCCCCAGGCGCGCGCTCGCCACCGAGTACATGCCGAGCGGGAACACCAGGCTCCACATCGCCGGCTCGTAGCGCAGCGGCAGCCGGTGCACGACATGCTTCCACAGCCCGAAGACCACCAGCATCGGAATCCACCAGGTGGCCCAGGCCCACAGCAGCATCGTCACGCCGTCGATGAACGGGCGCTGCGCGAGCAGGAAGGGCAGGCGCGGCTCGGACAGGATGAGCGAAGTGCCGGCGTTGGCACTGATCGCCGCCGCGCCCATCACCACCCACAGCAGCGGCCCGACGTCCTGCGGGCGCAGCGCAAGGAAGAAGATGCGGTAGCAGAACAGCGTGATGAAGATGCCGTACAGGGCCAGGCCGAGCCCCCACAGCATGTGCGTGCCGAGCATCATGGTGTCGGTCCAGCCGCCCAGCGTGGGCGCGATGCGGGTGCCCAGCACGACGAGCGACTGCGTGCCGACGATCGCGATCAGCCAGCCGCCGTGCACGATGTTGACGTTCTGCTCGTGCGACAGCAGCGTGAGCACGGCGAACGCCAGGTACAGCAGCGAACACCAGGCGACGCAGGCCAGCAACCAGCAGGCGGTGGCCGCACCCGGCCAGCCGCGTTCGAACAGCAGCACGCCGACGATGTCGGTGGCCGCCACCAGCGTGAAGAACGAGAACACGACGCGCGGATCGAGCAGCTCGGCCTTCACCGCCGGCCAGTGGCGCAGCGTGCGCAGCGCGTTGAGCAAGACCAGCACCAGCCAGGCGATGCCGGCCACGGCGGCCAGCGCGTCGGCCGGCCGCGGCTGCTTCACCCAGCCGAAGCCGATGGCGATGATGCCGGTGGCCATGACGAGCGCGAAGTTGCCCGGGTGCAGCGCCTGCAGGCCCGGCACCGGGGCCTGGGCGGCGGTGTTGGCAGCAGCGGCCGGGGGCATGGTGGTGCGAGGGGCGGGTGCTACTGCGGCTCGTCGAGGCAGACGCCATCGGCGCGCAGCAAGGCCTGCAGGCGCGCGACGTCGGCGGCGCCGGGGGCGTCGGGCCAGTGCGCTGCGGCCGTGCCGGCGGCCTGGCCCATCACGAAGCACGCGCCGCTCACGCGTGCCGCGCTCTGCCCCTCGTGCGTCATGCTCGCGCAGCGCCCGGCCACGAGCAGGTTGGATACGCGCTCGGGCAACAGCATGCGCCAGGGCAGCTGGTTCCAGGCGCGCGCCGCATCGCGCGGGAAATCCCACTCGATGCCGCCGGCCACGTGCCGCTCCATCGGCCAGGCGTTGAAGCCGATCGTGTCGGCAAAGCGTGCGCTGCCCAGGATGTCCTCGCCGCCGAGCGCATAGCGGCCGCGCAGACGGCGCGTTTCGCGCACGCCGATCTGCGGCGCGATCTCGACGATCGTGGCGCGCTCGAAGCCCGGTACCTCGGCGCGCAGGAAGCGCAGGTACTCGACGATCTGGCGCCGGCCCTCCACTTCGCCCGCGCTCAGCTGGCGCGCGTCGAGCGCGTCGAGCGCGGCGCCCGTCGGGCCGGCGAGCTGGGTGACGTTGGCGCGCCACTCGCTCGGGTCGCGCTGCGGGCGCAGGATGGCCCCGCGGCGCGCGAAGCGCCAGCGCCCGGCGGCAGCGCGCATGCGCTCGTCGATGGCGTGGAAGTCGCCCACCGCGGCCAGCGCGCGCTCGGCGTCGACGTTGCCGATACGCGCCATCGTGCTCGGATACAGGCCGCTGCCGGCGCCGTCGCCGAGCGCGCAGGGCACGCCGGCGGCGGCCGCCACATCGGCGTCGCCGCTGGCGTCGACGAAGCAGCGCGCGCGCACGCGCAGCCGTCCGGCCTTGGTCTGCACCTCGAGCGCGTCGATGCGCGCGCCGGCCATTTCGACGGCGCCCACCCAGGCGTGGAACAGCAGCTCGGCGCCGGCCGCGAGCAGCATCTCGTCGGCGGCGCACTTGTAGGCGTGCAGGTCGTAGCTCAGCACCTGGATGCGGCCCTGCATGCCGCGCTGCGGCGCGTTCAGGCCGCCGAGCGCGTCGATGCGCTCGAGCAGCTCGTCGACGACGCCGCGCACCAGCGGCAGGAATTCGCCCTCGCGGCGGCCATAGAGGCCGGCGAAGTTGGTCACGCCGCCGGCCGTGCCCATGCCGCCGAGGAAGCCGTAGCGCTCGACGAGCAGCGTGCGCGCGCCGTGGCGTGCCGCGCAGGCGGCCGCGGCGATGCCGGCCGGCCCGCCGCCGACGACGGCGACGTCGTATTCGCCGTACAGGGGCAGGGCGGAAGCCACGTTGCGACGGGCCGCGCCGCGCCGGCTACTGCAGCTTGATGCCGCGCAGGCGGATGATGTCGCCCAGCGCCGCGGTCTCGGCGCGCACGCGCGCCTGCAGAGCTTCGGGCGCCGAGCCCACCGCCTGCCAGCCCGAGGCGAAGAGCTTCTGCCGCGTCTCGGGCTCGCGCACGAGCTGCGGCACGAGCGTCGCGAGCCGGGCGACGGCGGCATGCGGCAGCGAGGCCGGGCCGACGAGCGCGGTCCACACGTCGAGGTCGAAGCCCGAGACCCCGGCCTCGGCCAGCGGCGGCACTTCGGGCACGAGCGGGCTGCGCCCGCGCGTCGACAGGCCGATGGCGCGCAGCTTGCCGGCCTTGACCTGCGGCATCGCCAGGCCGGGCGGGATCAGCGCCAGCTGCACCTGGCCGTTGATGAGTGCGGTGATGACCTGCGGGTTGCCGTTGTAGGGCACGTGCACGGCCTTCAGGCCGGTCTTGCTGCACAGCAGCTCCATGCCCAGGTGGCCGACCGAGCCGATGCCCACCGAGCCGTAATTCCACTTGTCGCCGGCGGCACGGCCGGCGTCGAAGAAGGCCGCGCCGTCGGGCAGGCTGGCCGGCGCCACCAGCACCAGCGGCGCGCTGGTGAGCTGCGAGATCAGCACGAAGTCGCGCTCGGGCCGGTAGGGCAGCGCCTTGTTGAGCAGTGCGGCCGACGTCAGGTTGCCGTTGATCAGCACGCCCAGCGTGTGCTCGTCGGTGGCCTTGGCCACCTGGTCGGCGGCGATGTTGCCGCTGGCGCCGGGCTTGTTGTCGACGACCACCGGCTGGCCCAGCGCCTTGGCCAGCGGCTCGGCGAGCAGGCGTGCCGAGATGTCGGGCGTCGAGCCGCCTGGAAAGCCCACCAGCAGGTGCAGCGGGCGGGTCGGCCAGGCTGCGGCAGACGGCCTGGGCTGGGCCAGTGCGAACGAAGGAACGAGCGCGGGCGCGAGCGGGGCGGCGAGTGCGGCGGCGAGCGTGCGCAGCGTGTGGCGTCGGTCGGGTGTCATGGTGCGGTGCCGGTGGTTGCAGAGGGAGCGGGCGGCGAGGGCGGCCGGATATTGTCGCCGCCGGCGCGCCTCGCCTGCCGCTCGCCTGCGGCGCGCTCCGGGCTCAGAGCCTGTGAAGATATGAATCGCGCCCGCGTGGGGCCCCAGAAAGGGCCCACTCGTCGTTGCGAAGCCTCGCCGGGGCCCAACCCCGGCTGCGCTTCGCGCCTAGTACAACATCCCGGAAATCGCTTTACATGCCAGAGCGCTGCAGATAAGCTTGCCACTCGTGAGTCGAGGCCGGCAAGCGCCCATCGTCAAGTTGTCGAAGCAGGAGCGAGAGTCGCTCCAGGCGCTGATCCGTCGCAGCACGGCGGCCCAACGTGATGTGTGGCGAGCCAAACTCGCGCTGATGGTCCACGAGGGGCATGCGACATCGGCGATCGCCTCGGCGCTGGGCCTGTCGCGACCGACGGTGACGCTGTGGCGCGAACGCCTGGCGTGCTTCGGGCTGGAGGGACTGCAGGAGGCGCCGCGCCCGGGCCGGCCGCGGCGCATCGCCGAGGCACAGCGGCTGCAACTGCTGGCGCTGGCGTGCGAGCCAGCCGAAGAGGGCGGTCGGGCCACGCCGACGCTGGACGAGGTGTGCGAGCGTGCCGTTGCGCAGCACGTGGTCGAGCGCATCAGCCGCAGCCACCTGCATCGCATCTTGCAAGCCGGTGATGTGCGCCCGCATCGCGTGCGCCAGTGGCTGCACAGCCCCGACCCGCAGTTTCGCGAGAAGGTCAATGCGATCTGCGAGCTGTACCGCCGGGCGCCCAGGGATGCGGTAGTGCTGAGCATCGACGAGAAGACGGGCATCCAGGCCATCGAGCGCAAGCACGCGGACCGCGCGCCGGCCCCCGGCCGCGCGCGCCGGCGCGAGTTCGAGTACATCCGCCACGGCACACAGGCGCTGACCGCGGCGCTGGACGTGCATTCGGGCCGGGTGCTTGCCTGCTGCAGCGACCGGCGCACGCAGCACGACCTGGTCGCCTTCATGGAGGAGGTCGCCGCCGCGTATGCGACGGGCACCGTGCACGTCATCTGGGACAACCTGAACACGCACCGCGCGCAAGCCGTATGGGACGGCTTCAACGCCCGGCACCACGGGCGCTTCGTCTTTCACTTCACGCCGCTGCACGCCAGCTGGGTCAACCAGATTGAGCTGCTGTTCGGCATCTACGCCCGCCGCGTGCTGCGCCACGCCAGCCATGTCTCGACCGAGCATTTGCGTGAGCGCACCCAGGCCTTCGTCGCCCGGCGCAACGCCGCGCCGCGCCCGTTCAAGTGGACGTTCGCCGGCTTCGAGCTGCAAACGGGCGAACCCAAACGCCTCGCCAAACATGCCTGCACCCCTGGCCCGCGCCAACGCCGCTGAACTGCAGCGCCACCTCGCCGAGCTCACCGGCCGCGCCGCTGCGCACGTACGGCCCTATGGCAAGCAGCTGCTGATCCAGATGCACCGCGACGACGGCGTCGACACCGTAGCGCGCCTGACCGAAGTCGCCCGCAACCAGTACACCGCGGCGTTTCGCAGCCATACCGGCCGCTGGGAGCCCTTGCCCGCCCCTGCGGCCGACCTGAAGCAATCCGCCAAACTCGTCGCCACTCTCCTGGCTCCCTACCTGGAGCCTTGATATGTAAAGCGATTTCCGGGATGTTGTACTAGATTGGGCCCTTTCTGGGGCCCCACGCGGGCGCGATTCATATCTTCACAGGCTCTCACTTGTTCAGGTCGCCCAGGCACAGGTACTTGGTCTCGAGGTACTCGTCGATGCCCTGGCGGCCGCCCTCGCGCCCGAGGCCGCTTTGCTTGACGCCGCCGAAGGGCACTTCGGCCGTCGAGATGAGCCCGGTGTTGATGCCCACCATGCCGTACTCCAGCGCCTCGGCGACGCGGAAGATGCGGCCGACGTCGCGGCTGTAGAAGTAGCTCGCCAGGCCGTACTCGGTGGCGTTGGCCAGCGCGATGGCCTCGGCCTCGGTCTCGAAGCGGAACACCGGCGCCACCGGGCCGAAGGTCTCTTCCCTGGCGCACAGCATGTCGGCGCCGACTTCGGCCAGCACGGTGGGCGTGTAGAAGCGCTCGCCGATGCGCGTGCCGCCGACGACCACGCGCGCCCCCTTGGCCAGCGCGTCGGCCACGTGGCGCTCGACCTTGGTCAGCGCCGGTTCGTCGATCAGCGGGCCCTGGCTCACGCCGGCCTCGAAGCCGTTGCCGACCTTGATCGCCCGTGCCTTCTCGGCCAGCCTGGCGACGAAGGCGTCGTAGACGCCGGCCTGTACGTAGAGCCGGTTCGCGCACACGCAGGTCTGGCCGGCGTTGCGGTACTTGCTGACCATCGCGCCTTCGACGGCGCTGTCGAGGTCGGCGTCGTCGAAGACGATGAAGGGCGCGTTGCCGCCCAGCTCCAGGCTCAGCTTCTTGACCGTCGGCGCGCATTGCGCGGCCAGGATGCGGCCGACCTCGGTGCTGCCGGTGAAGGACAGGTGGCGCACGACGTCGCTCGTGCACAGCACCTTGCCGATCTCGACGCTGCCGGCGGCGTCGCTGGCGATGACGTTGAGCACGCCGGCCGGCATGCCCGCGCGCTGCGCCAGTTCGGCCACGGCCAGCGCCGACAGCGGCGTCTGCTCGGCCGGCTTCACCACCACCGTGCAGCCCGCGGCCAGCGCCGGCGCCACCTTGCGCGTGATCATCGCGATCGGGAAGTTCCACGGCGTGATCGCCGCGCACACACCCACCGGCTGCCTGACGACGAGAAAGCGCTTGGCCGCATCGGTGCCGGGGATCGTCTCGCCGTAGACGCGCCGCGCCTCCTCGGCGAACCACTCGACGAAGCTGGCGCCGTAGGCCACCTCGCCGCGCGCCTCAGCCAGCGGCTTGCCCTGCTCGGCGGTCATGATGCGCGCCAGATCGTCGGCGTGCTGCTGCATCAGTGCGTGCCACTTCATCAGCACCGCGGCGCGCTCCTTGGCCGTGCGCGCGCGCCACGCCGGCCCGGCGGCCTGCGCGGCCGAGATCGCGGCCGCGGCCTCGGGCGGCGCGAGCCGGGCCACTTCGGCCAGCAGGGTGCCGGTGGCCGGATCGTGCACCGCGAAGCGCGCGCTGCGGTCGGCCGCGGTGACCCATTCGCCGCCGACGAGGCTCTCGGTCCTGAGCAGCGTGGGGTCGGCGAGTCGGGCCAGCGGCGAGTTCGATGTATTCATCTGTTGCTCCAGGCTGGGGGCGAATCGGCGCCGCACGGCGGCGCGGCCGTCGATATCGTAGAGTGCCCTCGTCACAGCTGCAGGGGCCCGACGGCGCGCCAGAGCGCCGCGACGACCCCGATCCGAGCGACCCCGTGCCGGCCACGCCGCATGCCTCCTTCGCCTTCCAGCATCGCCGACTCGAGCGGCGGCTGCGCGCACATCTGATGGCGCTCGTCGGTGCCGATTTCGCCGGCTCCCTGGCGCACCTCGAGCGCTGGCACGCGGCGCTCTTGCAGCACATCGAGATCGAGGAGACCCTGCTGCTGCCCGCGCTGCCCGCGGGCGCGCGCTGGGGCGAGCGCATCTATCGCGTCGAGCACGAGCGCATCCGCCTGCTCGCCGACGCCTACCTGCAGCGCATCCGTGCCGCAACAGCGCAGGCGCCGGAGGGCGAGCGCGCGCGCCGCGCCGCGGTGCTGGCCCTGCTCGACGCCGCCCACGCACTGCGCCACCTGCTCGAGCACCACCACGAGCGCGAGGAGATGGCGCTGGCGCAGGAGCTGCCGGCCGCGCTGCAGCGGCGGGCGTGGAGCCGCCTGCAGGCGGCGGATCGGGCGGGGCCGACCGTGCCGTAGGAGCCCGGGCGGCAGAGATCGGGGCCCGCGTTGGACCTGCTGTCGGGCGCAGGCAACGCGCGTCGCGCAGCCCGGGCTGGACGCCCGGGCCCGCCGCGCTGCCCCGTCATGGGGCGGCGCGGATCACTTGCCGGATCACTTGCCGATCGCGCGGCTGTTCTGGTTGAGTTGCTGCGTCAGCGCGCGCTGGTCGGCCGCCGTCAGGTGGCCGTGGTCCATGCTCGCCATGGCGCGCTCCTCCTGCCCGACCTTGCGATCGTTGGCGCGCAGCGCCTTGGCCTGCCGGTGCGTCATCTCGCCTTCCTTGACTTCGGCCGCGATGCGACGCTCCTGGTTGGCGATGCGCTGGTTGTCGTGGGCGCGCCAGGGATGGCTCTTCTGCCAGGGCGTGGCGGCGAACGCGCTGGTGCCAAGCAGGCCTGCGGCCGCGGCGGCGACAACGGCAAGGGCGCTGCGTGAGGAATGGCTCATCTGGGTACTCCGCTTGGTGGAAGGCAGGCCGGACCGGCCTGCCTGTGCCGCACAACGCGCCCCCGGCGCGCGCTGTCGACGCGCGGGCCTGGGCTTTGCGCAGGTTTACGTTCCGCGCATCCCGCCGCGCGGCCGTCGCGCCGCATCGCCGCCTTGTTCCGCGGCGCGATCCGCGGCCCGGCGGCCGGCGCGACGCTGCCAGCCGGCGGCGATCCATGCACACAGCGCCATCGCCCAGACGATGACCGCGCCCGAGGGCAGATCGGCGAGCGCCGACAGCGTCAGTCCGAGCGCGCAGCCGGCCGCGCCGATCGCGTAGGCGACGACGAGCCGGCGTGCGCCGCCGAGCGTGCGCGTGCCCAGTGCCGGCACGATCAGGCTCGTGAAGACCAGATACACGCCGACCACCTGCACCGAGGCCGTGACCGCCAGCGCGAACAGCCCGTAGAAGCCGAAACGGCCTGCGCGGCGCGGCAGACCCGCAGCCAGCGCGGCCAGCAGCAGCGCGCTCAGTACGGCGAGGCCGGCGATGCGGCCCGAGTCGACCCACAGGATCTGGCCGACCAGCAGCTCCTTGAGATGCTCTCCGCCGTGCGGGTTGTGCGACAGCAGCAGGATGCCGGCGCAGGCGGCGAGGACGAACAGCACGCCGATCAGCGCCTCTTGCTGCTGCGCCGCGCGGCGTTCGGTGACGGTGAGCAGCCAGGCGCCGGCGAGCGCGGCGCCGACGGCGGCCAGCTGCACCGCGAGCACGCTCTCGCCCAAGCCGAGCGCGTCGGCGGCGATCACGCCCAGGCCGGCGATCTGCGCGATCGCCAGGTCGATGAAGACGATCCCGCGTTCGAGCACCTGCATGCCCAGCGGCACGTGCGTCGCGAGCACGAGCAGGCCGGCGGCCAAAGCCGGCGCGAGGATGCGCCAGTCGAGTGCGCCGGCGTCCATCACTTGCTGGCCTCGGCTGCGCGGACCAGGCGCGCGACGGTGTCGTCGAACAGGCCGTAGAGATCCTTGGCAGCGGCGCTGCCGCCGACCGTGAAGGGCAGCACGACCGCCGGGATGCCGGCGTTTCGGGCCAGCCACTCGGAGGGTCTGGGATCCTGGTAGGCGGCGCCGATCACCATCCGCGCCGGGCTCGCCTTCAGCGTTGCCAGCACGGCCTGCAGATGGGCGACGGTGGGTTCGATCCCGGGCTTGGGCTCGAGCACGGCGACCTCCTTCAGGCCCAGCCAGTCGTACAGGTAGGCGAAGCCCTTGTGCTGCGACACCACCGCCAGCCCTCGCAGCGGCGCGGCCTGCGCGCTCCAGCGCGCGAGCGCCTCACGCCAGCGCGCGCCGAAGGCGGCGCTGCGCTGCGCGTAATCGGCGGCGTGGCCCGGGTCGACCTGAGCCAGCCGAGCGGCGAGCGCCTGCGCCACCTGCACGATCAGGCGCGGGTCGGTCTGGATATGCGGGTTGCCCGCGGCGTGCACGTCGCCCAGCGAGCGGTCGACGCTCGTCGGCACCTCGAGCTTGCGCACGAACTCGGCGGCGGCGAAATTGCCCGGCTGCCCCGCCTGCACGCGTGCGTTGCCCGACTGCTGCAGCAGCACCGGCAGCCAGCCGATCTCGAGTTCGGCGCCGGTGCACACGACGAGGTCGGCGTTGCGCGTGCGCGCGATCAGGCTCGGGCGTGCCTGAATCTGGTGCGGATCCTGCATCGCGCTGGTCGCCGTGACGACGTCGACCAGCGGGCCGCCCAGCTCCTGCGCCAGCGCGCCCCACTCCGGTTCACAAGCCAGGATGCGCAGCGCGGCCTGCGCGGGCAAGGTGAGCGCGGCCAGCGCCGCGGCAACGACAAAGCGTGGCAGATTCATCGCGGTTCCTTTGTGGCCGGACAGGGTCAGAAGCCGTGCGCGCCATGTGCGCCCAGGCTCATCTGGTACTGGAGGAAGACCTGGCGGTCGGCTCCGAGACCGGGGCGCGCGCGATCGTCGGCGAACTGCAGCCTCAAGCGCGAGAACTCGCTCGCGCTGTAGTCGAGCATCGCCGAGGCCTTGCGCGGGCGCCACGGCGCGGCGGCGAACGCGCCCGCATTGATGCCGTAGTCCGGTTCGCCCGGATCCAGCCGTTCGGTGCGCAGGCCCGCACGCCAGCGCGGCATGAACTGCCATACGCCTTGCAGGTACCAGCCCGACTGCAGCGCGCGGTAGGCGCCGGCGACGTCGGCCTGTTCGAGAGCGTAGATCAGGGTGCCCTCGCGTCGGCTCTGCAGCCATTCGGCCTGCAGCTTGAAGTTGCGGCGCGCGGCGTTGCCGTCGGGCGCCCATTTCCACACCGCATCGGCGATCCAGACCCGTGTCGTGCCGCTGAAGCCGTTGGTCACCGCGGCGCCCGTGCGGTCGCGTGTCGCGAGCTCCTGCTCCTGGGCCCGGGCGCGCAGCAGCGAGACGCCCGCCCGCCAGCTTTGGCTCGTGCCGAAGTCGCCGCCCAGGTGCACCGTCAGCGCCGCCATGCCGACGCCGTTGCGCGCGGTGTCGGTGCCCGGAAAGCTGCGTCCGCGGCCGATCTCGGCGCCGAACTCGGCGAACAGATCGGTCGGCGCCAGCCAGCGCAGTTGCAGCCCGTCGTCGCCGTATTGGCCGCCGAGCATCGCCTGGTAGGCCAGCGGCGCGTCGACGAAGTCCCAGGCGTGGGCGTGCTGCGCGTTGAGGTAGCCGACGCCCGAGAAGAAGCGCCCGCCCTTGAGCGTCAGGCCGTTGCCCAGCGCCGTCGTCTGCACATAGGCCTCCTCGATCGAGAGCGAGTCGTCGGGATGCAGCGCGATGTGCGCGGCACCCGCCCACCAGGGGTCGATCGACGCCGCGATGCCGAGCTCCGACTCGGCCAGGCTCAGCCCGCGCGTGCCCGGGCCGATCTCGGCCTGCGGCGGCAGCATGAAGCCGCCGATCGCGTAGCGCGCAGGGTCGAGCGACGTGCGGCCGTACCGGCCCGAAACGATCAGCGAGAGCGCCGGGTTGAACGCGTTCGCGCCGGCGCCCGCCGGGGCAGGTGCCGGCGGCGCCGGTGCCGGCGGCGCCGCGGCGGCGTTCTGCACCGCCAGCAGGCGCTGCTCGAGCGCATTCAGACGCGCTTCGTAGTCGGTGCGCAGCCGGTCGATCTCGCGCCGCAGCGCCGAGACCTCGGTGGACGTGGCGGTGCCGCTGTCGGCGGCGGCAGGTACGGCGATGAGGGCCAGCGCCGCGCAGGCCGGCCAGAGGGACTTCATGCAACTTCTCCCGTTCGATTGCGGAGCGGGGCAGCCGCCGACCCTGCGGCCGGCGGCTGTCTCGCGCGGATCAGAACGGGGTCGAGGGCGGCGCGCGGCTCGCGTACGGCAGTTCGGCGCCGGCACGGGGCGCGCTGCGCGCGCGCGCCCGCGGCCGCGTCTGCGCTGCGACCGGCGCGGGCGGCGCAGCGGCATCCGGCGCCGCGGCGCCGGCGCCGAGCGTGGCGGCGGCCAGGCAGAGCACGCAGGCGGCCTGCGCGGCGCCTTGCTTGGCGTTGCCCGCGTCGTGCGCGTGGTCGTGGGCGGCGGCGGCCCCTTGCACCAGCGGCAGCATCAGCGCGAGCACAACCGCCCACGCGAGGCGGTACGGCAGCAGGTGACGGCGCAGAGCGGACATGAGCAGCCGGAACATGCTACGCGCTTTCGCGCCGTGCGGCGCGCTGGCGCGATGCGCCTGCGCGCGAGATTCGCCGACGGGTTCGGCCGCCATGCCCAGGTCGGGACCTGTCCGTACCGGCGGCAACACAATCGGGCAGCCGCAGCCCGCGGCGCGAATCCGCGAACGACATGACTCGACTGTCCGCTGCCTCCCTGCACCGGCGCGTCCCTTGCGCCGCGCTCGGCCTTGCGCTGTCGATGCTGGCCGCCGGCGCGCGCATGGCTGCCGCCGCTCCACGCGACGAGGTCGACGCGCATTTCCAGGCCACCTACATATGGCAGCGCAAGCCGGCATTCGGCGCCGCCTACAGCGGGCCCAACAGCCTGGCCACGGCGGCCGAGACCTCTTACACCTTCTCGGCCACCGCCTTCCTCGGGCTGCGGCCGGCACCCGGGCTCGAGCTGTTCGTCAACCCCGAACTGATCCAGGGCGTGCCGCTGTCGAACCTGACCGGCCTGGGCAGCCCGACGAACGGCGAGATCCAGAAGGTCGCCGGCCCGAACCCCAAGCTCTACCTGCCGCGTCTGTTCCTGCGCAAGACCTGGAACCTGGACGGCGCGGACGAAGAAGTCGAATCGGCGCCCAACCAGTTCGCCGGCACGCGCGGCACGAACCGCTGGGTGCTCAGCGCCGGCAAGCTGGCCGTGGTCGATATCTTCGACGCCAATGCCTACAGCCACGACGCGCGCACCCAGTTCCTGACCTGGGCCTCGCTGGCCAACGGCGCCTACGACTACGTCGCCGACGCCCAGGGCTACACCTGGGGTGCCGCGATCGAGTACCTGCACGGCGCCTGGGCGCTGCGCTATGGACGCTTCGCCGGCCCCAAGGAATCGAACGGACAGTCGCTGGACCTGCGCATCTTCACCTTCCACGGCGACCAGCTCGAACTCGAGCACGGCCACGAGATCGGCGGTCGGCCCGGTGCGCTGCGCTTGCTGCTGTGGGCGAACCGCCTGAACATGGGGCGCTTCGGCGACGCGATCGAACTCGCGCAGCGCGACGGCGGCACGCCCGACGTCGCGCGCGTGCGCCGTCCCGAACGCAAGTGGGGCTGGGGCCTGCACCTCGAGCAGGCCCTGGGCGCGAACGTCGGCGGCTTCCTGCGCTACGGCTGGGCCGATGGGCGCACCGAGACCTATTCGTACGAGGAGGTCGAGCGCAGCGCGCAGATCGGTGCCGTCGTCAAGGGCGCCGCCTGGGGCCGCGACGGCGACACGCTGGGGCTGCTCGTGATCCGCAACGGCCTGTCGCCCGTGCACCGGCAATACCTGGCCTTCGGGGGACTGGGCTACTTCATCGGCGACGGCCGACTGAGCTACCGGACCGAGCGCGTCGCGGAGGCGTACTGCAACCTGGGGCTCGCGCCCGGGCTGTGGCTGGGCTTGGACCTGCAGCACATCCGCAACCCGGCATACAACGCCGATCGCGGGCCGGTACGGGTCTACGGCGCGAGGCTGCACGCGGCCTATTGAGACGGGCGCATCGAGGGCGCCGGCGCAGCGCACACGCCCGCCCGCGGGGCGTGCGGGCGCCCCGGGCCTGCCGCGCGGCGCGGGCGAAGCGCACGCGCTAGAATCTGGTTGAATCAACCAACCCGTGGAGCCGGCCATGGACACCGTGGGCCTGTTCGAGGCCAAGACGCACCTGTCCGAACTCATCGCGCGCGCCGAGCGCGGCGAGGAGGTGGTGATCACGCGCCACAACAAGCCGGTGGCCCGGATCGTGCCGGTGCGGCGCGCCGCCAAGGCGCGCAGCAGCCGGCGCGAGCGTGCGCTGGCGGCGCTGCAGGCCTTCGAGCCGATCGAGGTGCCGGGGGCGACGCTGGCCGAGCTGATCCGCGCGGGCCGCGCGTGAAGCCGGCCGAGCCGGCGCCCGACGCCGTGGTGCTCGACGCCTCGTTCGTGCTGCGCTACGTGCTGCACACCGGCGCGCCGCGCCCGGCCGCGGCCGGGCTCGAGGCGTTGCGCGACTGCGAGCTGATCGTGCCGCCGATCTGGAACGCCGAGGTCGCCAACGCGCTGGTGCAGGCCGAGCGCCGCGGCGCCGCGCCGCCCGAGCGCATCGGCCAGGCGCTGGCGGCCATCCTCGCGCTCGCGCCGGCGGTCGACGGCCAGCCGATCGACGTGCCGCGCCATCTCGAATGCGCGCGCGCCTATGCGCTGTCGGCCTACGACAGCCTGTACTTCGAGCTGGCGCTGCGCCGCCGCGCCGCGCTCGCCACCTTCGACGCCGAGATGATGCAGGCCGCGCCGCGCGCCGGCATCCGCCTCTATCCCGACCCTTCGACCCTGGTGCCGACATGAAAGCCGCCGAGATCCGCTCCACCTTCCTCGGGTTCTTCGCCTCGAAGGGCCACGCCGTCGTCGCCAGCTCGCCGGTGGTGCCGCACGACGATCCGACGCTGCTGTTCACCAACGCCGGCATGAACCAGTTCAAGGACGTCTTCCTCGGCTTCGACAAGCGGCCCTACACGCGCGCGGCCACCAGCCAGAAGTGCATCCGCGCCGGCGGCAAGCACAACGACCTCGAGAACGTGGGCTACACCGCGCGCCACCACACGTTCTTCGAGATGCTGGGCAACTTCAGCTTCGGCGACTACTTCAAGCACGACGCGCTGGTGTACGCCTGGGAGCTGCTCACCGTGCACTTCGCGCTGCCCCAGGAGCGCCTGTGGGCCACCGTGTACGCCGAGGACGACGAGGCCTACGACATCTGGCACAAGGTGATCGGCCTGCCGCCCGAGCGCATCGTGCGCATCGGCGACAACAAGGGCGGGCGCTGGATGTCCGACAACTTCTGGATGATGGGCGACACCGGCCCCTGCGGCCCGTGCAGCGAGATCTTCTACGACCACGGCCCCGAGGTCGCGGGCGGCCCGCCCGGCAGCCCGGAGCAGGACGGCGACCGCTACATCGAGATCTGGAACAACGTCTTCATGCAGTTCAACCGCACCGAAGACGGCACCATGCACCGCCTGCCCAAGCCGAGCGTGGACACCGGCATGGGCCTCGAGCGCCTGGCGGCGGTGCTGCAGCACGTGCACAGCAACTACGAGATCGACCTCTTCGCGAACCTGCTCGCCGCCACGCGCGAGGCGGTGCTGGACGCCGGCGGCGCGCGCGACGCCGCCTGGGTGACGGACTTGCAGACGCCGAGCCTGAAGGTCATCGCCGACCACATCCGCGCCTGCACCTTCACGGTCGCCGACGGCGTCATCCCCGGCAACGAGGGGCGCGGCTACGTGCTGCGCCGCATCGCGCGGCGCGCCATCCGCCACGGCTACAAGCTGGGCGCGCGCCGGCCCTTCTTCCACAAGCTGGTGATGCCGCTGGCCGCCGAGATGGGCGAGGCCTACCCCGAGCTGCGGCGCGAGGCGCTGCGCGTGACCGAGGTGCTGCAGCAGGAGGAGGAGCGCTTCTTCCAGACCATCGCCAACGGCATGGAGATGCTCGAGGCGGCGCTGGCCGCGGGCCATGGCCAGCTCGACGGCGAGACCGCCTTCAAGCTGCACGACACCTTCGGCTTTCCGCTCGACCTCACGGCCGACGTCTGCCGCGAGCGCGGCGTGGCGGTGGACGAGGCCGGCTTTGCGGCCGCGATGACGCGCCAGCGCGAGCAGGCGCGCGCGGCGGCGAAGTTCAAGATGGCAGCGGGGCTTTCCTACAGCGGCGACGACACCGCCTTCCACGGCTACGAGCACCTGGTGTGCGAGCACGGCAAGGTGGTGGCGCTGTACATCGACGGCAGCCCGGTCACCCGGGCGCGCGCCGGCGACGACGTCGTCGTCGTGCTCGACCACACGCCGTTCTACGCCGAGAGCGGCGGCCAGGTGGGCGACGCCGGCGAGCTGCGCAACCTGCGCGCGCGCGTGCTCGTCGAGGACACCGTCAAGATCCAGGCCGCGGTGCACGGCCACCAGGGCCGCATCGTCGAAGGCGAGCTCGAGCTCGGCGACGCCGTCGTCGCGCGCGTCGACGCCGCCAGGCGCCAGCGCACGATGCGCAACCACAGCGCCACGCACCTGATGCACAAGGCGCTGCGCGAGGTGCTGGGCGCGCACGTGCAGCAAAAGGGCTCGCTCGTCGACGCCGAGCGCACGCGCTTCGACTTCAGCCACCACGCGCCGCTCGGCGAGGCGCAGATCGCCCGCGTCGAGGCACTGGTCAATGCCGAGATCCTGGCCAACGCCCAGACGCAGGCGCGCGTGCTGCCGCTCGAGGAGGCGCACAAGCTCGGCGCGATGATGCTGTTCGGCGAGAAGTACGGCGCCGAAGTGCGCGTGCTCGACATCGGCACGAGCCGCGAGCTGTGCGGCGGCACGCATGTGCAACGCAGCGGCGACATCGGCCTGTTCAAGATCGTGGCCGAGGGCGGCGTCGCCGCCGGCGTGCGGCGCGTCGAGGCCGTCACCGGCGACAACGCGCTGACCTACGTGCAGCGCCTCGAAGGGGCGCTGGACGGCGTGGCTGCCGCGCTCAGGGTGACGCCGGCCGAGGTGGGCGCGCGCGTGGCCGCGCTGCTCGAGCACGAGCGCGCACTCGACAAGGAACTGGCCGCGCTCAAGAGCCGGCTGGCCAGCGCGCAGGGCGACGACCTGGCGGGCCAGGCCGTGGACGTGCAGGGCCTCAAGGTGCTCGCCGCGCGGCTCGACGGCGCCGACGCGAAGGCGCTGCGCGAGACGATGGACCAGCTCAAGAACAAGCTCAAGAGCGCGGCCATCGTGCTGGCGGCGGTCGACGGCGGCAAGGTGCAGCTGGCCGCCGGCGTGACCGCCGACCGCACCGGCGCGCTCAAGGCGGGCGAGCTGGTGAACCATGTCGCGCGCCAGATCGGCGGCAAGGGCGGCGGCAAGGCCGATCTGGCGATGGCCGGCGGCACCGACGCCGAGGCGCTGCCGCGCGCGCTGGCCAGCGTGCCGGGCTGGGTGGCCGAGCAGCTGCGATGAGGCGCGCCTGGCGCGGCCTGGCGGCCGCCTTCGTGCTGTGCGCGGCGGCCGCGTCGCCGCTCGCCGCGCCGCTGGAGGTGCAGGTGCCGAGCCTGGACGCGCGGCGCGGCGATGCGGTGCAGCTGCCGGCGCTGTGGTTCGCCGCCCCCGCTGCGGCGGCCGCGCCCGCGCTCGTGCTGCTGCACGGCTGCGGCGGCCTGTACGACGGCCGCGGCCGCCTGGCCGAGCGCTACACCGAGCTGGCCGCCTGGCTCAATGCGCGGGGCGTGAGCGCGCTCGTGCTCGACTCGTTCACGCCGCGCGGCGAGCGCTCGATCTGCACGCAGAAGATCGGCACGCGGCAGGTGACCCAGCGCGAGCGCCGGCGCGATGCACTCGGCGCGCTGCGCTGGCTGGCCGCGCAGCCGGGCGTCGACCGCGCGCGCATCGGGCTGCTGGGCTGGAGCAACGGCGGCAGCACGGTGCTGGCCGGCACCAATCTGCGGCACGCGGAAGTGGCGGCGGCGCGCGCCGCCAGGCCCAGCCTGGCGGTGGCCTTCTATCCCGGCTGCGAGGCCGAGCTCGAACGCGGCTACGAGCCCAGCGCCGCGCTGCTGATGCTGCTCGGCGCCGCCGACGACTGGACACCGGCGGCGCCCTGCGAGGCGCTGGCCGGCGCCGCCGACACGGCGCAGGCGCCGGCGCCGCAGTTCGAGCTGTACGCGGGCGCGTACCACGGCTTCGACGGCCAGGCGCCGCTGCGGCTGCGCAGCGACGTGCCCAACGGCGTGCATCCGGGGCAGGGCGTGCATGTGGGCGGCGACGCGGCCGCGCGTGCCGCGTCCCGCCTGCGCCTGGAGCGCTTCTTGCGCGAGCGCTGGGCCCTGGTGCCATGACCCCCTTCGTCTTCGGCGGCGGCATGCGTGCGCCGCGCTCGAGCAGCGACGCCGAAATCGCCGCTTTCGATCGGGTCTGCGACCGTCTGGGCGGTTTCGACGACGCCGTCGCGACGGAATGGGTCGACGGCTGGCTCACGGCGCTGGCCTGCCTGCCGCTGCACCCGCCGGCCGACGACTGGCTCGGCGCGATGCTGGGCGACACTTTCGAACGCACCTTCGCCGACCCGCCCGACCGCGCGCAGGCGCTGGCCGCACTCGAAGCGCGCCTGCGCGTGCTGCGCGACCAGCTCGACGCCGAGGCCCTGCTCGATCAGCCCGAGGCCCTGCGGCTCGAGCCCCTGATGTGCGAGTGGCATGACGAGGATCGCCAGCGCGCCGCTGCCGTGCACGGTCTGACCGAAGACGAGGCCGCCGAGCTGCAGACCGGCCGCCTCTGGGTCGAGGGCGTGCTCGAAGGCATCGGCGCCTGGAGCGGCCTCGGGATCGAGGTCGACGACCTCGACGACGAGGCGCGCGACGGCTTCACCGAGTTGCACGAGCAGCTCACCGCGCTCTTGCTGCGCCCGGGCAGCGCCGATTGGGAGGCGTTCCGCCGCGCCTACCACCCGGGGCGCGAACCGACGCGAGACGATCTCGTCACCGAGGCGCTGTACGCCGTGCAGGACCTGCGCCTGTGGTGGCTCGATCATGCGCCGCGCCCGGCGCCGCGCCGCAGCGCGGCCGGACCAGGTCGCAACGACCCCTGCCCCTGCGGCAGCGGACGCAAGTACAAGAAATGCCACGGAGCCGCGCAGTCATGACGATCGTCGTCGCCGGTTCGCTCAACCTCGACCTCGCCGGGCATGCGCCGCGCATCCCGCAGGCCGGCGAGACGGTGCTCGGCAGCGTGCTCGAGCGCAGCCAGGGCGGCAAGGGCGGCAACCAGGCCGTGGCCGCCGCACGCCTGGGTGCGGCCGTGCGCTTCTTCGGTGCCGTCGGCCGCGACGTCGCCGGCGACGAACTGCTCGCCGGCCTCGCCGCCGAAGGCATCGATGTCGCCGGCGTGCAGCGCGTCGCTGCGCCGAGCGGCCATGCGCTCATCACCGTGTCGGCCGCCGGCGAGAACGCGATCACCGTGCTGCCCGGCGCGAACCAGGACGCACCGCTGCCGCCGGCCGGCGCGCTGGCCGGCGCAAGCTGGCTGCTGCTGCAGCTCGAGATCCCGCTGGCCACCAACCTCGCCTGGGCCCAGGCGGCGCGCGCAGCCGGCGTGCGCGTGCTGCTCAACGCGGCGCCGGCCGACACCCGGGCGCGCGCGCTGCTCGGCGCCGTCGATCTGCTGCTCGTCAACGAAGGCGAGCTCGCGCAGCTCGGCGGCGACGAGGCGGCGCTCGGCGCGCCCATCGTCGTGACGACGCTGGGCGCGCGCGGCTGCCGCGCCTGGCGGCGCGAGGGCCTGCTCGAGCGTCCGGCGCGCCCGGTGCCGGTGCACGACACCACCGGCGCCGGCGACACCTTCGCCGGCGCCCTTGCCGCCGCGTTGGCCGCCGGCCGCGATCTCGGCCGCGCGCTCGACGAGGCGACCGCCGCTGCGGGCCTGGCCTGCACGCGCCGCGGCGCGCGCGCCGGCATGCCCACGCGCGCGCAGCTCGACGCGGCGCTCGCCGCCTGAACGAAGCGCCGCGCGCCATGGCTGCGCTCGATGCCCTCGCCCTGCCGCAGGCGCAGCGCGACGCCAACCGCCGCGGCATCCGCCTGATGCTGGCGGCGATGGGCTGTCTGGTCGTCAACGACTCGCTGGTGAAGTACGCGAGCCAGTCGCTGCCGGTGGCGCAGCTGATCTTCGTGCGCGGGCTGTTCGCCACCGGCTTCGTGCTGCTGGCCGCGCGTGCCGGCGGCCTGGTGCCGGCGCCACGGCGGCTGGCCAGCCGCTGGGTGCTCGTGCGCGCCGGCCTCGACGCGCTGGGCACGCTGCTGTACATCGTCTCGCTGGCGCACCTGCCGCTGGGCAACGCGACGGCGATCGGCATGGCCGCGCCGCTGTTCATCACCGTGCTGGCCGTGCTGTGGTTGAAGGCGCGCGTCGATGCGCCGCGCTGGCTCGCGGTGGCGGCCGGCTTCGCCGGCGTGCTGCTCGTGATCCAGCCGCGTGCCGACGGCTTCAACGCCTTCGCCTGGCTGTGCCTGCTGGCGACGCTGCTGCAGGCGCTGCGCGACCTGGTCACGCTGCGCGTGCCGCGCGACCTGCCCTCGCTCGGCGTGACGCTGGCCACGGCGCTGGCGGTGACGCTGCTTGCCGGGCTGGTGCAGCTGGGCGGCGCGTGGCAGCCGATCGCGCCCGCGCAGCTCGCGCTGCTCGCGGCCGCCGCCGCCTTCCTGGCCGCCGGCTACCAGCTGCTGGTGGCCGCCACGCGCGCGGCCGAGCCGGCCGTGGTGGCGCCGTTGCGCTACAGCGGTCTGCTGATGGCAGTGGCGACGGGCTGGCTGATCTGGGGCGACATGCCCAATGCGCTGGCCTGGGCCGGCATCGCGCTGCTGTTCGGCGCCGGCCTCTTGCTGTTGCGGCAAGATCGAGGCTGAGGCCGGCAGCACATCGGCGTCGGGCGGCGCGCTCGACACCGGACGAGGCTCGGCCGACTTGCGGACCCCCATGCACATCCTCCTCGTCGAAGACGACGCGCCGCTGGCCGAGTCGATCGCGGCGGCGATGCGCGCGCGCGGCTGGCGCGCCGACGTCAGCGCGCGCGGCGAACCCGTGCCCGCTTCGCTGCGCCAGGACGCCTACGACGCGCTCGTGCTCGACATCGGACTGCCCGGCATCGACGGCCTCGAGACGCTGCGCCGCGTGCGCGCGCAGGGCTTGCATCTGCCGGTGCTGATGCTCACCGCGCGCGACGGCATCGACGAGCGCGTCGTCGGCCTCGAGAGCGGCGCCGACGACTACCTCGTCAAGCCCTTCGCGCTGAGCGAGCTCGTGGCGCGGCTGCGCGCCCTGGTGCGCCGCCACGACATGCGCCGCAGCGAGCAGTTCATCCTCGCCGCGCTGCGCTACGACGCCGCGGCGCGCCGTGCCTGGATCGGCGAGCGCGCCGTCGCGCTCTCGGCGCGCGAGTGCATCGTGCTGCAGTACCTGATGCTGCGCACCGGGCAGATCGTGCCGCGCGAGCAGTTCGCGGCGCTCGTCCCGGGCTGGGGCGCCACCACCTCGAACAACGCGCTCGAGCTGCTGATGTCGCGGCTGCGCGCCAAGATCGAGCCCGCCGGCGTGCGCCTGCGCACCGTGCGCGGCCTGGGCTACCTGCTCGAGCCGGCGGCGCCGGCATGAGGGTGCGCGGCGCGCAGGCGCAGCCCAGCCTGCGGCGCACGCTGCGCGTCTGGCTGCTGCTGCCGCTGGTCGCTCTGGTGCCGCTGGCCGCGCTGCTGATCTACCGCCTGGCCCTGGGCACGGCGCTGCAGGCGCTCGACCGTGCGCTCGTCGACACGACGATCGCGCTGGCGCAGATGCTGGAGGTCGAAGGCGGGCGCGCGACGCTGCCGCTGGCCGAACAGACGGCGCGCGCGCTGCGCGCCGACATCGTCGACGAGATCGTCTTCGCCGTCGCCGACGGCGAGCGCCGCGTTCTCGCCGGCCCGCCGCCGCTGTTGGCCGACACGCCCGCGGTGCCGGCCGGGGAATGGCGCTTCCTGGCCGCCACCTTCGAGGGCAAGCCGGTGCGGCTGGCGCTGCACGGCGTGCCCTGCGGCGCGCGGCCGTGCACGATCGCGGTCGCCGAGACGCTGGCCAAGCGGCGCGAGGCCGAGCGCGCCGCTGTGCTGGCGGCGCTGGTCGGCGCGGCGGTGCTGGCGGTGCCGCTGGTCGCGCTCGCCATGCTGGCGGTCGGGCGCGCGATGCGGCCGCTGCGCCGCGCCGCGGCCGAGGTCGAGTCGCTCACGCCCGAGCGGCTGGCGCCGATCGACACGCGCGACGTGCCGCGCGAAGTGGCCGGCTTTGCCGATGCGCTCAACGGCCTGCTCGGCCGGCTGCAGGCAGCGGCCGCGGCGCAGCGTGCCTTCGTGGCGGACGCCGCGCACCAGTTGCGCACGCCGCTGGCGGTGATGCGGGTCGAGGCCGCACAGGCGCTGGCGACGCCGCATCCGGGCGAGCTCGAGCCCACGCTCGTGCGCCTGCACGCGGCGGCCGAGCGCGCGGCGCGGCTGGCACAGCAGCTTCTGTCGCTGGCGCGCACCGAGGGCGCCGCGCTCGACCCGACGCTCGCGCCGCAGCCCGTCGACCTGGCGCAACTGGCGGCGGCGGCCGCCGCGCGCTGGCTCGGCCCCTCGCTCGAAGCGGACCAGGACCTCGGCTTCGAGCTCGAGCCGGCCTGGGTCCTGGGCCACCCGCTGCTGCTCGAGGAGGCCGCCGGCAACCTGGTCGACAACGCCTTGCAGCACGCCGGCGCCGGCGCGGCGGTGACGGTGCGCACGCGCACGAGCGCAGGCTGGGCCGAACTGGAGGTCGAAGACGACGGCCGCGGCGTTGCGCCCGACGAGCTCGATTCGCTGTGGCAGCGCTTTCGGCGCGGGCGCGATGCGCTCGGCACCGGCAGCGGCCTGGGGCTGGCGATCGTCGCCGACGTCGCGCGGCTGCACCGCGGCAGCGCCACGCTGGCCGCGGGCGCGAGGGGGCGCGGACTGCGCGCGACGCTGCGGCTGCCTGCGGCGCCGGCCGGGCGGACCGCGCGCAAGGCGCCCGGCGGGTGAGCCGCCCCTGATCCCGAAACGGGCAGCCGGCGCTCGGTGCTACGTCGGGCGCGTCTGTCCGCGCGGCGCGCGCGCGCGGGCCTCGCGCAGCTTGAGCACGAAGGTCGCCAGCTGCCAGACCGCGAACAGCGCGATCAGCCCGAGCAGGGTGCCGCTGATGGGCCGCGTCACGAAGGCCGAGAAATGGCCGCGCGAGAGCAGCATCGCGCGCCGGAAGTTCTCCTCGAGCATCGGCCCGAGGATGAAGCCGAGCATGAGCGGCGCGGCGTCGAGGTCCAGGCGCATGAACAGGTAGCCGGCGAGGCCGAAGACGGCGGTCGTGAAGACGTCGTCGAGGTTGTTGTTGATGCTGTAGGTGCCGATGCAGCAGAAGAACAGGATGGCCGGGAACAGCACCGCGTAGGGGATCTTGAACAGCGACAGCCAGTAGCGCACCAGCGGCACGTTGAGGATGACGAGGAAGACGTTGCCCACCCACATGCTCGCCACCAGGCCCCAGAACAGGTCGGGGTGGCCGGCGATCATGTTGGGCCCGGGCTGGATGCCCTTGATGATGAAGGCGGCCATCATCAGCGCCATCACGGCGTTCTCGGGGATGCCGATGCTCATCAGCGGGATGAAGCTGGTGCGCGCGGCGGCCTCGTCGGCGGCGGCCTGGCCGGCCACGCCCTCGATCGCGCCGTGCCCGATCTCGTGCTTGTACTTGCTCAGCTTCTTGTCGATCGCATAGGCCGCGAACTGCGCGATCACCGGCCCGCCGCCGGGCAGGATGCCGAGGAAGGAACCGACGGCGCTGCCGCGCAGCGCGCTCGGGATGATGCGCTTGAACTCCTCCCAGCTCGGCATCAGGTGGATCTTGCCGTTGAAGGGCGAGCGCTCCTCGTGCGCGTCGAGGTTGCGCGTGATCTCGGCGATGCCGAAGCAGCCCAGCGCCACGCTCACCAGGCCGACGCCGTCGGTGAGCGTCGGGATGTCGAAGGTGAAGCGCTGCACGCCGCTGTTGACGTCGGTGCCGATCTGCCCGAGCAGCACGCCCACCAGGCACATCGCCAGGCCGTTGAGCAGGCTGCCGGTGGTGACGAAGCTCACGCAGACGAAGCCCACCAGCATGAGCGCGCAGTAGTCGGCCGGGCCGAACAGGAAGGCCACCTCGCCGAGCGCGGGCGCGAGCCAGGCCAGCACGACGATCGCCACCGTGCCGCCGATGAAGCTCGAGATGCCGGCCGTGAACAGCGCCAGCCCGGTGCGGCCCTTGAGCGTGAGCTGGTAGCCGTCGATGCAGGCGACGATGCTGCTGGCGTGCGGGATCTTCATCGTGATCGCGCTCACGCTGTCGCCGTATTGCGCGCCGTAGTAGATGCCCGCCAGCATGATGAGCGCGCCGCCGGTCGGGATCGAGTAGGTGAGCGGCAGCAGCAGGCTGATCGTCGCCAGCGGCCCGAGCCCGGGCAGCAGGCCGACCATCGTGCCGACGACGCAGCCGATGGCGCAGTACATCAGGTTGTGCAGCGTCAGCGCGTGCTCGAAGCCGAAGGCGAGGTTGTGCAGGACTTCCATCGGGTCGGGGCGCTCAGAGCAAGGGCAGGTTGAGGCCGAGCAGCTTCTGGAAGCCGAAGGCGACGACGAGCAGGCCCGCCGCCACCAGCGCGTTGCGCTTCCACGAATAGCTCGCCGCGGCCAGGCCGGCCGTGAAGACCATGAACACGATGCCCGCGGTCATGTTGACCCAGTGCGAGACGAGGGCGAAGCCGGCCAGCGCGAGCAGCAGCAGCCCGATGTTGCGCAGGTTGAACTCGAGCGGCAGCGGCGCCACGAGGCGCGCGCGCACGAGCGTCGCGAGCGCGATGAGCGCGAGCAGGCCGCTCACCATCAGCGGGAACAGGCCGGGGCCGGCGTGGCTCAGGTCGCCGATCTTGTAGTTGAGCGAGCCCAGGCCGAAGGCCAGCGCGATGGCCAGCAGGAACAGGCCACGCACGAGGTTGCGATCGTTCATGCGGAATCCCTGGCCCGGCGCACGGGCCCGATGCCTGCACTCTAGGCAGGCACGGCGCGCCGGCGTGTCACGAAGGTGCTCAAGACAGTCTGGCGACAGCTTCGCGCCGACCGGGGGCGGCCAGGCCGGCGGCGAGCGCCGTCGCCGCCGCCACGGCGAGCAGTGCCAGCGCGAGGTCGGCCGGCGCCGGCGCGGCGAAGTGCAGCAGGCGGCGCAGCCCCGGCAGGGCCAGCGCCAGCGCGAGGAAGCCCGAGGCCGCGCCCGCCACCGCCCAGAAGGCCCGCGCGGCGGGTGTGAACAGCATGCGCCAGCCGAGCCCGGCGCTGAGGTTGACCGCCACCAGCAGCAGGTTGCCCGCGGTCAGCGCCAGCACGGCCAGCGTGCGTGCCGCGTCTTCGGCGCGCGTGCCGCGCAAGGCCGCGACGTACACCGCCAATGCCGTGCCGAGCAGCAGGCCGCCTTGCACCAGGCCGCGCCAGAGCATCGGCCAGCCGACCAGACCGGCCGCGGCGGCACGCGGCGGCCGCCGCATGAGCTGCGCATCCTCGGGCGCGCCTTCGAAGGCGAGCGAGCAGACCGGGTCGATCACCATCTCGGTCAGCACGACGTGGGCGGGCAGCAGCAGCGGCGGCAGCCCCCACAGCACCGGCAGCAGCGCCAGGCCGGCGATCGGCACGTGGATGGCAGCGATATAGGTCATCACCTTGCGCAGGTTGTCGTGGATGCGCCGGCCCATGCGCACGCCGCCGACGATGCGGCCGAAGTCCTCGTCGAGCAGCACCAGGCCGGCGGCCTCGCGCGCGACATCGGTGCCGCGCACCCCCATCGCGATGCCGATGTGCGCCGCCTTCAACGCCGGCGCGTCGTTGACGCCGTCGCCGGTCATCGCCACCGTCTCGCCGTTGCGCGCGAAGGCCTGCACCAGGCGCAGCTTCTGCTCGGGCGTGACGCGCGCGAACACGCGCACCTTGCGCACGGCGGCAGCGAGCGCCGCGTCGTCCAGGCGCGCGATGTCCTCGCCAGCGAGCGCGCCGGCATCGACTTCGATGCCGGCCTGGCGCGCGATGGCCAGCGCGGTGGCTGCGTGGTCGCCGGTGATCATCGCCACCGCGATGCCGGCGCCGCGCGCCTGCGCCACCGCCGCGGGCACGCTGGCGCGCAGCGGGTCTGCAAAGGCGACCAGGCCGAGCAGGCGCAGTTCGTGGTCCTGCGGCGCGTGCGCGCCGCCGTCGTCGCGGCCCGGCGCCTCGGCCACCGCGAGCACGCGCAGGCCGTCGGCGGCGAGCGCGCGCACCTTGGCCGACAGCCGCTCGAGGCGCTCGGGCGCGAGCCGGCACAGCGCGAACACCGCCTCGGGCGCACCCTTGGTCGCCAGACGCTGCGCGCCGTCAGTGCCGTCCCACAGCTGCGACATCGCGGGCATGGCCGGGCTCAGCGGGAACTCCTGCGCCAGCTGCCACTGCGGATGCTGGTGCTCGGTGTCGGCGAGCGCCGCGTCGCCCAGCTCGAACAGCGCGCGCTCCATCGGATCGAGGCTGCCGCGGCGTGACGCGAGCAAGGCGTACTCGAGCAGCCGGTGCACCGACTCGGGCAGCGGCTGGCCGGGCTGCGGCTCGATGTCGATGGTGTCGGTGGCGCCGCCGGTCGCGCTGTCGGTCGCGTGACCGGTGGGGTCATCGGTCGCATCATCGGCCGCATCATCGGTCGCATCATCGGCCGCATCATCGGTCGCATCATCGGCCGCGTCGGTGACGAGGCGGCGCACGCACATGCGGTTCTCGGTCAGCGTGCCCGTCTTGTCGACGCACAGCACGCTGGCCGCGCCGAGCGCCTCGATCACCGCCGGCTGCCGCGCCAGCACCTGGATGCGCGCCAGCCGCCAGGCGCCGAGCGCGAGGAAGACGGCGAGCGCCATCGGGAACTCCTCGGGCAGCATGGCCATGCCGAGCGCGATCGCGGCCAGCAGCCCCTCGCTCCACGCGCCGCCGCGCAGCCCATACCAGAGCGCGAGCAGCGTGCACGCCGCCAACGCGGCGATGCCGAACACGCGCACCAGCCGGCGCAGCTCGAGCTGCAGCGGCGTCGGCGCCGATTCGAGCGCCGCCAGCGAGGCGCCGATGCGCCCGGCCTGTGTGCGGCGGCCGGTCGCCACCACCTCGGCCAGCCCGTGGCCGGCGACGACGAGCGTGCCGGCGTAGACCTCGGCGCGGTCGTCGCCGCCGGGCGGCGGCAGCTCGGCAGCGGCCGGCGCGTCGCTGCCGCGCTTGCGCACCGCGGCCGACTCGCCGGTGAGCAGCGATTCGTCGAGCGCGAGTCCCGCCGCCTCGCGCAGCAGCGCGTCGGCCGCGACGCGTTCGCCTTCGCCGAGCACGAGCAGGTCGCCCGGCACCAGCTCGCGCGCCGCGACGCGCTGCACGGCGCCGTCGCGCCACACGCGCGCCTGCGGCGCACCCAGCGCGCGCAGCGCGTCGAGCGCGTGCTGGCTGCGGCGCTCCTGGAAGACCACCAGGCCGACCGTGAGCAGGGCGAAGGCGCCCAGCAGCAGGCCCTCGCCCAGGTCGCCGAGCACGAGATACAGCGCCGCGGCCACCAGCAGCAGCAGGAACATGGGCTCGGTGGCGATGCCCCAGAGCGTGCGCACCCAGCCTTGGCGCTCGCGGTCGCCGAGCTCGTTGGGGCCGTGCAGCGCCAGGCGCCGCTTCGCCTCGTCGCTGCCCAGACCTGCGGGGCGCCCTGCGTTCGCCATGGCGGACAGTCTCGCCGCGGGCGGCCGGCGCGCGATTGAGCCTCCGCATGCCGCCCGGTGATCGGGGTCTGGGTCAACGTGGTGGTTGGCGCGGCGGTCTTTGCAGCGATCGCGCGCTCACGGATGCAGGGACGATGCGCCCGCCAGCCGCTACCATCGGCAGCGCGCCGGACGGCCGGTGCGCGCCCGACACCATGACCGACAACGCCACCGACGAAACGAGCCCGCTCGCCGGCCGGCACATCGTGCTCGGCCTGTCCGGCGGCGTCGCCTGCTACAAGGCCGCCGAGCTGGCGCGCGAGCTGGTCAAGGCCGGCGCCGGCGTGCAGGTGGTGATGACCGATGCCGCCTGCCGTTTCATCACGCCGGTGACGCTGCAGGCCCTGAGCGGCCGCGCCGTCTTCACGAGCCAGTGGGACGAGCGCGAGCCCAGGGGCATGGCGCACATCGAGCTCACGCGCGGCGCCGACGCCGTCGTCGTCGCGCCGGCCAGCGCCGACTTCATCGCCCAGCTCGCGCAGGGCAGGGCGGGCGAGCTGCTGGCACTGCTGTGCCTGGCGCGGCCGGCGCGCCTGCCGCTCGTGGTGGCGCCGGCCATGAACCGCGAGATGTGGGCACACCCGGCCACGCAGCGCAACGTGGCCCAGATCCGCGCCGACGGCGCCACGGTGCTCGGGCCGGCCGCGGGCGAACAGGCCTGCGGCGAGGTCGGCGAGGGCCGCATGTTCGAGCCCGAGGAACTGCGCGACGCGTTGATCGCGCTCTTCCAGCCCAAGCTGCTGGCGGCTCGGCGCGTGCTCGTCACCGCCGGGCCGACCTTCGAAGCCATCGACCCGGTGCGCGGCATCACCAACCGCTCGAGCGGCAAGATGGGCTTTGCCGTCGCGCGCGCCGCTGCCGAGGCCGGTGCCGAGGTGACGCTGGTGGCCGGCCCGGTGGCGCTGGCCACGCCGCGCGGCGTGACGCGCATCGACGTCGACAGCGCCGAGCAGATGCTGGCCGCGGTGCTGCCGCTGGCGCCCGCGCACGACGTCTTCGTCGCCACCGCCGCGGTGGCCGACTGGCGGCCGGCCGCGCGCGCCGAAGAGAAGATCAAGAAGGACGGCACGGGCGCGACGCCCACGCTCGCCTTCGTCGAGAACCCCGACATCCTCGCCACCGTGGCGCGCCTGCCCGAGACCGAGCGGCCCTGGTGCGTGGGCTTCGCCGCCGAGAGCCACGACGTGCTGCGCCACGCGCGCGAGAAGCGCCTGCGCAAGGGCGTGCCGCTGCTCGTGGCCAACCACGGCCCCTCGACCTTCGGCCGTGACGACAACGCGCTCGTGCTCGTCGACGCCGAGGGCGAGCGCGAGCTGCCGCGCGGCGCCAAGCTCGCGCTGGCGCGCGCGCTGGTGGCCGAGATCGCGGCGCGCCTGCCGCGCGCCGCAGGGCGGGGGCCATGAGGGCGGCGGGCCGCTCCCGAGCGCCGATCACGCAGCGCGCAGCGCGCAGCGCGCAGGACAGTCCGGTGAGCGCGGCGGTCGTCGATGTGCGCATCCTCGATGCGCGCATGACCGATCTGCTGCCGGCCTACGCGACGCCGGGCAGCGCGGGGCTCGATCTGCGCGCCTGCATCGACGCGCCGCTCGTGCTCGCGCCGGGCGACGCCGCGCTCGTCGCCACGGGCCTGGCCATCCACATCGGCGCGCCGGGGCTGGCGGCGATGCTGCTGCCGCGCTCGGGTCTGGGCCACAAGCACGGCATCGTGCTGGGCAACCTCGTCGGCCTGATCGACAGCGACTACCAGGGCCCGCTGATGGTGAGCTGCTGGAACCGCGGCGCCGCCGCCTACACCGTGCAGCCGATGGAGCGCATCGCGCAGATGGTCATCGTGCCGGTGGTGCAGGCGGCGTTCCGCGTCGTCGAGCGCTTCGACGCGTCGGCGCGCGGCGCGGGCGGCTTCGGCTCCACCGGGCGCGGCTGAGCAGGCTCCGGGGCGCAGCCCTGTCGCCGCGGCTGCGCGGGCCGACCGCACGAGCGCGCTGCAACCTGTGCGCTGCACCGTGCGCGCTGCGCCTGGCGCGCCGCGCTCAGTGCAACAGCCCGTCGGGCGCCTTGCCGCCGGCGCCGAGCAGCGACAGCGGCGCATCGCCGACCGTGCGCGCGGCGATCTCCTCTTCGCTCGCCGCGCGCACCGCGACGACCTTGAGGTGCAGGTGCAGCGCGATGCCGGCCAGCGGGTGGTTGCCGTCGAGCACGACGTGCGACGGATAGACCTCGGTAACGATGTAGACGCGGTCGGCCGGCATGTCCGGCGTCGCATGCCCCGGCGGCAGGCCCTCGAAGGCCATGCCGGCCTCGAGCGGCTCGGGGAAGAGCTTGCGGTCCTCGAAGCACACGAGCTCGGAGCGGTAGTCGCCGAAGGCTTCCTCGGGCTCGAGGTGCAGGCGCAGCTCGGCGCCCGGCTCATGGCCGGCGAGCGCCTCCTCGACCTTGGCCAGCAGGTCGTCGCCGCCGTAGAAGAACTCCACCGGCTCGGCGAGTTCGTCGAGCGGCTGGTTCTGTGCGTCGGCCAGCTTCCAGGTCAGGCTCACGACGCAGGGGGACTGGATTTCCATGCGGCGATGATCGCACGGCACCCTTGCGCCGCGGCCCGGGCTGCGGCCTGCGTGCGCAACAATGCGTCGCTGCCGCCCATCGGCGCGCCGGGTCGTGCCGATCGCTGCGCGCCGCGGTGCCGGCATCGTTGGGTCAACTGCCCGGGGAGGACGCGAGATGCAGACCGAAGACGCACCGCGCATCGACTCGCGCGCCGCTTTCGCGGCGGCGCTGCTCTGGGGCTGCGCGCAGGCCTGCGCGCGCGACGCGCGGCGCATCGTCTGCGTCGACCCCGATTTCGCCGACTGGCCGCTGGGCGACGCCGCCCTGCTCGAGCGGTTGACGGCCTGGCTGCAGCGGCCGCAGCGCCAGCTCGTGCTGCTGGCGGCGGGCTACGACGAACTCGCGCGCTGTCATCCGCGCTTCGTCGCGTGGCGGCGCGCCTGGGCGCACGCGGCGCCCGCCTGGCAGGCGCCCGACGATCTGTGCGCGACGCTGCCCACCTTGCTGCTCGACGACGGCCCCTTGCTGGTGCGCCTGGTCGAGCGCATGCACTGGCGCGGACATGCCCTGCTCGATGCGCGCGAAAGCCGTCCGTACCGGGACGAAATTGATGCGGTTTTGCAACGCTCGACGCCGGCGTTTGCCATAACGACCCTCGGACTATAGGGATTGCACCTAGGCTGCCTATAATGCCCGGTTAGGCATGGGACCGGTCTGTCCCCTTGTCTTCTCTTGGTTCTCTCGAAGGTGGTTGTGCGTTTCGCCGTGCCGCCGGGGGGGCCGGGTGCATGAAGGTTTCGACCCATAACTCCCTGAGGACACTCGCAATGAACAAGTCGCTCGTTCTGGCTTCCCTGGTTGCCGCCGTCGCGCTCGCCGCGTGCGGCAAGAAGGAAGAGCCCGCGCCCGCCCCGGCGCCTGCTGCTGCGCCCGCCCCGGCTCCTGCCGCGGCGCCTGCCTCCGAGGCCGCCTCGGCTGCCGGCGACGCCGCCTCGGCCGCCGCGCCGGCTTCCGCCGCGTCGCAGTAACGCCGCTCCCCGGCCGCTCCGGCCGGGCCACGAAAAGGCCGCCCGAGGGCGGCCTTCGTCGTGGCGACGCGGCTCGGCGTCAGCGCAGCTCGCCGACCAGTTGCGCGACGATGCGCTGGCCGTTGCTGCCGGGCTCCGGCGCGCCGGCCGACGTGAGCACGCGGATCGTCGTCTTGTCGCCCCTGCCCTCGAGCGCGATGCGGTAGCGCACGGGCCCGGACTGCGCCTTGGCGCTGCCGAAGAGCTTGGCGAAGAAGCCCGGCTCCTCCGTGCCTGCGGTGGTCGGGTCGACGTAGCGCACATAGTAGATGCCCTGGGCGCGGTCGCGGTCCTCGACGGTGAAGCCGCCGCGATCGAGTGCCAGGCCGACGCGGCGCCAGGCGCGCTCGAAGGGCTCGTCGACTTCCATGGTGGCGGTGTTGGCGCCGGCGATCGCGCGGGCGCGCGCCGGCAACTGCACGGCGGCCGGCACCGCGGTCGGCGTGGCGCCGGGTGTCGCGCCGGGTGTCGCGGCGGCCGTCGGCTCGGCCTTCGCCGCCTCGTCGTGGCCGGCGAGCGCCAGCATCAGGCGCGACAGCATCTCGGCTTCGAGACCGGGCGCAGGCGGCGCGGCACGCCAGGCGGTGCTCTCGTGCCTCTCGTCGGTGTAGGCCTCGACGACGCCGCGGTGCGAGATGTAGATCTCGCTGCCGCCGGCAGTGCGCTCGATGCGCGTGCGGTACAGGTCGCGCTCGCCGGTGTCGTACAGGTTGCCCAGCAGGCGGCCGATCGTGTTGCGGATCACGTCGTTGGGCAGCTTGGCGCGGTTCTCGGCCCAGTTCGTCTCGAGGATGCCGGTCTGCGGGTTGTCGACGGCGAGCGTGAAGCCGTTGCGCTCCCAGAACATGCGCAGCAGCGGCCACAGTTGTTCGGGTGACCTGGGCACGACCAGCCAGCGCTGCTGGCCGTCGCGCTCGATGCGCATGCCCTCGAGCTGTGCCGCAGCCACGGCGACGGCGGTGCTCGCGGCCGGGGCCGGGCTGGCGGCATTGGCGGCATTGGCGGCCACCGCCGAAGCGCTCACCACGCCGGCCTGTGGCTGGTAGCGCGTCTCGCGCGCCAGCTGTGTCAGGTCGGGCGGCACTTCGAGCGGCTGCGTCTTCGCGGCGGCGCTGCGGTAGTCGACCTTGTCGTCGCCGAACAGATTGCCGATGCTCGAGCAGCCGGCCAGGCCGGCCAGAGCCAGCGCCAGCGGGGCCAGGCGCAGACCGCGCGCGCCGCGTCGCTCGGCAGAGGGCGCGGCGGCGCCGGGTGCGTCAGGGAACAGCCTCAATTCGTCTTCTCCGGCGTGGCCGAGCGGCCGCGCGTGCAGGAACAGGGATGCGGGTCGCACTTCGGCAAGCCGGCCTCGGGGATGCGACCGGCGTCGAGCGTCAGCTGAGCAAGCCCGCGCCGCGCATCGCTTCGCGCACCAGCGCCTGGCCGGCCTCGGTGAGGGGCACGATGGGCAGGCGCACATGGGGCGCACAGCGCCCGAGCTGCGCCAGCGCCCACTTGGTCGGCGCCGGGCTCGGCTCGCAGAAAAGCTGCTTGTGCAGCGGCAGCAGCCGCAGGTGGATGGCGGCGGCGGCGCGCGCGTTGCCTTCGACCGCCGCCATGCACAGCTCGTGCATCGTGCGCGGCGCCACGTTGGCGGTGACGCTGACGTTGCCCTGGCCGCCGAGCAGCATCAGCGCGACGGCGCTGCCGTCGTCGCCCGAGTAGACGGCGAAGCCCTTGGGCGCGTGCTTGATCAGGTGGGCGGCGCGCTCGATATTGCCGCTCGCCTCCTTGATGCCGACGATGCCGCGCACCTCGGCCAGCCGCAGCGCCGTCTCGGGCAGCAGGTCGGCCACCGTGCGGCCGGGCACGTTGTACAGCACCATCGGCAGGTCCACCGCCTCGGCGATCGTCCTGAAGTGGCGGTAGATGCCTTCCTGCGACGGCCTGTTGTAGTAGGGCACGACCGAGAGGTGGCAGTCGGCGCCCACCTTCTTGGCGTACTGCGTGAGCTCGATCGCCTCGCGCGTGTTGTTGGCACCGGTGCCGGCCATGACGGGCACGCGCCCGGCCGCCTGCTCGACGGCGACGCGGATCAGCTCGCAGTTCTCCTCCATCGACACCGTGGGCGATTCGCCGGTGGTGCCGACCACGCCGATGCAGTCGGTGCCTTCGGCGACGTGCCAGTCGATCAGGCGGCGCAGCGCGTCGTAGTCGATGCGGCCGTCTTCGTGCATCGGCGTCACGAGGGCGACGATGCTGCCAACGATGGGGGTCATGCGGGTGGTCCAGGCGAGAGCGCGATTTTAGCCGCCGCCCCCGGCCAGCTCGCAGCGCGGGAGCGCCGCTGCGGCATCGGCCGGCGGCCCGCCCGGCGCGACCGCGACGACGCGCTGCACGCAACGCGCTGCGGCGCTCTCGACGCCGTCTTCATAGGCGACGATGTACAGGGCCTCGAAGGCGCGCAGCAGTTCTCCGGGCTGCAGCAGGAACTCGGGGTTCGAAGGCCGGCCGAAGCGCTGCTGCCCCTGGGCGAAGGTCTCGTACACCAGCACGCCGCCCGGCGCCAGCGCGAGCGCGAGCTGCGGCAGCAGCGGCCGCCACAGGTAGTTGGTGACGACGATGCCGTCGAAGCGCCGGCCGGCGAACGGCCAGGGCCCGGCTTCGAGGTCGGCGACGACCGTCTCGCCCAGCGTGCGCAGCGGCTCGAGGGCGGCGGCGTCGCGGTCGACGCCGGTGACGCGCCAGCCGCGTGCGGCCAGCCAGCGCAGGTGGCGCCCGCTGCCGCAGGCCAGGTCGAGCACGCTGCCGCCGGCGGGCAGCAGATGCGCCCAGCGGCGCACCCAGGCCGAGGGCTCGGCTAGAAACAAGCCCACAGCCGTGCCGCCAGCTCGACCATCCGATGCGGGCTCAGGTAGGCCAGCGCCACCAGCGCGAGCACGGCGGCCGCGGCGAGCCAGACGGCAGCTCGGGCCAGCGGCTTCATGCCGCGCCGGGCGCCGTGCGCACGATGGCCGCCTCGCGCACCGGCAGGTTCACGAGCGCGGCGAACAGCCCGAGCGCGACCGCGATCCACCAGACCAGGTCGTAGCTGCCGCTGGCGTCGTAGAGCCTGCCGCCCAGCCAGACGCCGAGGAAGCTGCCGACCTGATGGCTGAGGAAGACGAGGCCGCCGAGCATGCTCATGTACTGCACGCCGAAGATCTGCGCCACGATGGCATTGGTGGGCGGCACGGTCGACAGCCACAGCAGCCCCATCACGGCCGCGAACAGGTACACGCTCCAGGGCGTGAGCGGCGCCCACAGGAAGAGCACGATCGCCGCCGAGCGCAGCAGGTAGATCGCGGCCAGGATGTGGCGCCGCGCCAGGCGCTGGCCGAGCACGCCGGCGCCGTAGGTGCCGAAGACGTTGAACAGCCCGATCAGCATCAGCGCCACCGTCGCCACTTCGGGGCCCAGCCCCTTGTCCCGCAGGTAGCTCGGCATGTGCACGCCGATGAACACGACCTGGAAGCCGCACACGAAGTAGCCGGCCGTCAGCAGCCTGAAGCTCGGGTAGGCGAAGGCCTCGCGCAGCGCGGCAGCCACGCTGTGGTGCTGGCCGGCGGCGGCGCCGGCCGTGTGTGTGGGCTCGCGCAGGCCCAAGGCCAGCGGCAGCATCGCGAGCGCGGCCAGGCCGAGGAGGTAGAGCGCGTTGGCCCAGCCCGCGCTGCCGATCAGCCAGCTCTCCACCGGCACCATCAGGAACTGGCCGAACGAGCCGGCCGCCGCCGCCACGCCCATCGCCCAGGAGCGCCGCGCCGGATCGACCTGGCGCGCGATGACGCCGTAGATCACGGCGTAGGTGGTGCCGCTCTGCGCGACGCCCAGCAGCAGCCCGGCGCTGCCGGTGAAGGCCAGGCCCGAAGTGGCGAGCGCCATCGTCACCAGGCCGAGCGCGTACAGCAAGCCGCCGACGATGAGCACGCGCCAGGCGCCGAAGCGGTCGGCCAGGCCGCCGGCCAGCGGGCCGGCCAGGCCCCAGGCGAGGTTCTGCACCGCCAGCGCGAAGGCGAAGGTCTCGCGCGTCCAGCCGCGCTCCATCGTGATCGGCTGCAGCCACAGCCCGAAGCCGTGGCGGATGCCCATGCTCAGCGTGACGACGGCCGCGCCGCACAGCAGCACCTGCGTCATCGACAGCCGAGCCGGCGTCGAAGCTTGATTCATGCGGGGATTGTCTTGGAAATCGCGGCCCGTCACCGGCTGCGGCACCGCTGCAGTGCCTAGGAGCGAGGTCGGATTTCTGCCGCCCACGCTCCTGGCCATCGAACCGACGGCGGTGGCGGCGACATGACGGTTGCTGCGGCCCGGCGGTCGCTCGAGACGCCTGCCGCGCCGGCCGCATGGCCCGGCCGGGCAGTGCTCGTGCGGCGTGTCGGTTGCATAATGCAATTGACGAGCGGGCCAACGCAGGAGAGTGAAATTGGCAGCACGCAGCGACGCGATCCTTCTCGAGAAGCGCAAGGGCATCGCCTACATCACGTTCAACCGCCCGAAGGTTCTCAACGCCTTCCGGCCGATGGACTACTGCCTGCTCGACGACCTGGTCAACGACTGCGACCAGGATCCGAAGGTGCGGGCGATCATCTTCACCGGCAAGGGACGCGCCTGGTCCGTGGGTGACGACGTCGCGGTCGCGCTGCGCGGCCCCGCGCAGCGCAAGCTGGTCGCCGAGGATCCGGTGCAGGCGCTGATTTGGGACGGCAAGTACCTCGAGCTCGCGATGTCGCGCCGGCTCATCGCCACCCAGCAGACCTGCAAGACGCTGCTCAATTCCGGCAAGGTCGCGATCGCCGCCGTCAACGGCATCTGCTACATCGCCGAGTACCTGTACGCGATGGACTTCGTGCTCGCCGCCGAGCACGCCACGTTCGCGCAGGGCGACGTGAAGGTCGGCATCTGTCCGATCGGCTCGTCGACGCAGCTGGCGCCGCGCGTGCTGGGCAGGCGCCGCGCCACCGAGCTGCTGCTCAAGGCCGAGCTGATTCCGGCCCAGGAAGCCTGCCGCCTGGGCCTCGTCAATCAGGTGGTGCCGGCCGAGCGCCTGATGGAGGAAGCCGAAGCGCTGGCGCGGCAGGTTTCGCGCTACTCGGCGAGCGCCATCAAGCTCACCAAGATCCTGATGACCAAGGCGCAGGAGTTGCCGTTGCAAGAAGGGCTCGAGCAGGAAGTGCTGATGTGCGGGTTGTCGCTGCAGTCGGGCGACTACGAGCGCTACGCCAGGAAGTTCCTCGCCAAGAGCGGCAAGACCGAGCGCAAGGGTGCGCGCCGCAGCACCGCGCAGGGCGAGCGCGCGGTGCCGGCCGCGCGGCCCGCCGCGGAGACGCGTCGCACGGCCTCGCCGCGGGCTGCCGGCCGCGCCGCGCGAGCGGGCGCGGGGTCGAAGTGAGATCGCTGGAGCGCGCATGAAGTACCGCGTCATACAGTGGGCGACCGGCGGCATGGGCAAGAACTGCCTGCGTGCCGTGATCGATCACCCGGCAATGGAGCTCGTCGGCGTGTATGTCTACGGCGAGGCCAAGGCCGGCCGCGACGCCGGCGAGATCGCGCGCCGGCCGCCGACCGGCGTGCTCGCGACGCGCGACATCGACGAGATCCTCGCGCTCGACGCCGACGTCGTGATCCACGCTGCGCGGCTGACGCCGCAGACGCACGACGCCGACATCGTCCGGCTGCTGGCCTCGGGCAAGAACGTCATCAGCATCAACGGCTACAGCCGTCCGCAGTACTGGGGCGGCGCGCGGCAGGCGGCGCTGGAGGCCGCCTGCGCCAAGGGCGGCACGACGCTGATGAACGCCGGCCTGAACCCGGGCTTCGCGGGCGAGCAGCTCGCGCTGGTCGCCACCGGGGTCTGCACGGCGATCGACCACGTCGAGGTGATCGAGAGCGCGGACTGCCGGCTGGTGCGCAATCCGGCATACCTGTTCGGCGCCCTGGGCTTCGGGGCCGATCCGCAGGCGATCGATCCGAACCGGCCCGAGTGGGGGCCGACGGCTTCGCTGAACGCCATGTACGCGGAGACGCTGGCGGCGATGGCCGAGCAGCTCGGGATGACGCTCGAGCGCATCGACACCGAGCACCGCGTCTTCGCGGCGACCCGGGAGCTTCACTTCGCAGCCGGGTCGATGCCGGCGGGGCGAGCGAGCCACTTCAACTGGCGCTGGCGCGGAATCGTCGGCGGGCGGCCGCGGATCACGATGACCATTCACTGGTTCCTCGAGACCGCGCACCTGGACGACCCGCGCCCGCCGCTGTGGCGCATCCACGTCGAGGGCCAGCCCGGGGTGCGCATGGCGGTGGACCTGGAGAAGCGTGCCGGCGACCGCACGCCCACCTCCGCCGAACAGCTCGCGGTGGCCGGCGCGGTGATCAACGCGATCCCCGTCGTCTGCGCCGCGCCCCCGGGCCTGATGACGCGGCCCGTCGCGACCCCTTACCGGGAGGAACTGGCGCGGGCCGGCTGATCGCCGCGGCGCCCGAGGCGCGCGCTCGCCGTTGGCACGCGCATCTGCGCTGCCGGCGACGCCATCGGCGGCCAGGAGCGTGAGCGGCAGAAATCCGGCCCCGCGCCGTGGCGAGTCGCGCTGCCGGGTAAGGCGCGCCCGAGGCGTGCGGTGCGTGCCGCACAGCGAGCGGGCAACACTGCGGGCGGTATCGCGCGCATCGGCAACGCCGCCATCGGCCCGAAGGCGCGCTTTCATGTCTCGAAATTCCTGTGTCGGAGTACTAGAGTGCCGCCCATCGAGGCGGCGCGGCGGCGTGCAGGGGGCGACATGAAGGTGCTGGTGCTGGGCAGCGGGGTGATCGGCACCTCGATCGCGTACTACCTGGCGCGCGACGGCCACGAGGTCGAGGTGCTCGAACGCCAGCCGGGGCCGGCGTTGGAAACGAGCTACGCCAACGCCGGCGAGGTGAGCCCGGGCTACAGCGCGCCCTGGGCCGGCCCGGGCGTGCCGGTCAAGGCCATCAGGTGGATGCTGATGAAGCACAGCCCGCTCGTCATCTGGCCGCTGCTCGACCCGGCGATGTGGCGCTGGGGCCTGGCGATGCTGGCCAACTGCAACGCGCGCGCCTACGCCCGCAACAAGAGCCGCATGGTGCCGCTGGCCGAGTACAGCCGCGATTGCCTGAAGGCGCTGCGCGCCGAGACCGGCATCGCCTACGACGAGCGCACCCGGGGCACGCTGCAGCTGTTCCGCACCCAGAAGCAGCTCGACGGCATCGGCGGCGACGTCGAGGTGCTCGAGAGCTACGGCGTGCCCTTCGAGCTGCTCGACCGCGCGGGCTTTTGCCGCGTCGAGCCCGCGCTCGCGCTCACGCAGCACAAGTTCGTCGGCGCGCTGCGCCTGCCCGGCGACGAGACGGGCGACTGCTTCCTCTTCAGCCAGCGCCTGGCCGAGATGGCGCGCGCGCTGGGCGTGCGTTTTCGCTTCGAGACCACGATCGAAGGCCTGGAGCGCGACGGCGCGCGCGTCGCCGGCGTGCGCACCGGCGCGGGCACGCTCACGGCCGAGCGCTACGTGCTGGCGCTGGGCAGCTGGTCGACGCGCATGCTGCGCCCGCTCGGGCTGCGCATCCCCGTCTATCCCGTGAAGGGCTACTCGATCACGGTGCCGATCAGCGACGCCGCCGGCGCGCCCGAGTCGACCGTGATGGACGAGACGCACAAGGTGGCGGTGACGAGGCTGGGCGAGCGCATCCGCGTCGGCGGCACCGCCGAGCTCGCCGGCTACAGCCTGGCGCTGCGCGAGGCGCGCCGCGCCACGCTCGAGCATGTGGTGCGCGACCTCTTTCCGCGCGGCGGCGACGTCGCGCAGGCGAGCTTCTGGTGCGGTCTGCGGCCGATGACGCCCGACGGCACGCCGATCGTCGGCGCCACGCCCTATGCCAACCTGCTGCTCGCCACCGGCCACGGCACGCTGGGGTGGACGATGGCGGCGGGCACCGGCCGCGTGATCGCCGACCTCGTCGCCGGGCGCGCGCCGGCGATCGACGTCACCGGCCTGGCGCTGGCGCGCTACCGCGGCTGACGCTGCCCCTGCCGATTACCGCGCAGGCGCCGGCGCGGGCAGCAGCGGAACCAGCGCCGCGAACACCATGGCCGGCTGCAGCACGAACGAGAACAACCCGCCGTACAGGCCCTTGAATGCCGTGTAGCCGGCGCCGCTGAACGAGGGCGCGCCGAACAGCTGCAAGACGACGATCGTGCCGCCGCCGACGAGCACGATGCCGAGCAGGCCGATCACGACCGCGCCCGCCCACAGGCGATCGGGGATCCAGCGCGCAAGCCAGGGTGTCGGTATGCCGGTGAGCGCCGGCGCCTTGCCCTTGCGCGCCTGCGACTGCAGCAGCGGGCGCAGGACGAGCCAGGTGATCGAAGGCAGCAGGAAGCCGGTGGCGATCAGATCGCCCGCATAGGCCGGGTCGGCCCACAGATGCAGCGCGTCCTTCGTGCCGTGGAGCCACCAGGCGAAGGCGGCATTGAGCAGCGCATTGATCGTGCCGGGCACGATCTGTTGCGTGAGGGCGAAATGGGCTCGTGCGGACAGCGCCATGGCTCCTTCCCGGTCCAACCCGCCGATGCTGGGTCGCGTCGCGGCGCATGGCATCGTCCGTTCGCGCTAGGAGCGTGGGCGGCACTTGGGAATACCGATGAATCTCTCGTCCCCCGCTCCCTAGAATCGGCCGCCTATGGCGACCCGCAAGCAAGCCGACTACGGCGAAGCCTCGATCCGCGTGCTCAAGGGCCTCGAGCCCGTCAAGCAGCGGCCGGGCATGTACACGCGCACCGACAACCCGCTGCACATCGTGCAGGAGGTGATCGACAACGCCGCCGACGAGGCGCTGGCCGGCTTCGGCAAGCGCATCGCCGTCACGCTGCACGCCGACGGCAGCGTGGCCGTCGAAGACGACGGGCGCGGCATCCCGTTCGGCCTGCACCCCGACGAGCAGGTGCCGGTGCTGGAGATCGTCTACACGCGGCTGCACGCGGGCGGCAAGTTCGACAAGGGCGCGGCCGCGGCCTACAGCTTCAGCGGCGGCCTGCACGGCGTCGGCGTCAGCGTGACCAACGCGCTCGCGCGCCGGCTCGAAGTGACGGTCTGGCGCGAAGGGCAGGTGGCGACGATCGCCTTTGCCGGCGGCGACGTCGTCGAGCCCCTGGCCCTGCGCCCGGCCGCCAGCGGCGAGCGGCGCCAGGGCACGCGCGTACGTGTCTGGCCCGACGCGCGCTACTTCGACAGCGCCGAGCTGCCGCGGCACGATCTGCTGCACCTGCTGCGCAGCAAGGCCGTGCTGATGCCCGGCGTCGGCGTCACGCTGGCGCTCGAAAAGAGCGGCGAGACGCAGAGCTGGCTCTACAAGGGCGGCCTGCGCGACTACCTGCTGCACAGCCTCGCCGCCGAGCCGCTGATCCCGCTCTTCGAAGGCGAGCAGTTCGCCGGCGCCAACGAGACCGAGAACTTCGCCGAAGGCGAGGGCGCGGCCTGGTGCGTGGCCTTCACCGACGAGGGCAACGTGCTGCGCGAGAGCTACGTCAACCTGATTCCCACGGTGGCCGGCGGCACGCACGAAAGCGGCCTGAAGGACGGCCTGTTCGGCGCCGTCAGGGGTTTCATCGAACTGCATGCGCTGCAGCCCAAGGGCGTCAAGCTGATGCCCGAGGACGTGTTCTCGCGCGCCAGCTTCGTGCTCTCGGCCAAGGTGCTCGATCCGCAGTTCCAGGGCCAGATCAAGGAGCGGCTGAACAGCCGCGACACGCTGCGCCTGGTCTCGGGCTACGTCAAGCCCGCGCTCGAGCTGTGGCTCAACCAGCATGTCGAGTACGGCAAGAAGCTCGCCGAGCTGGTGATCCGCCAGGCGCAGACGCGCCAGCGCGCGGCGCAGAAGGTCGAGAAGAGGAAGGGCTCGGGCGTGGCCGTGCTGCCGGGCAAGCTCACCGACTGCGAGAGCCGCGACCTGGCGCTCAACGAGGTCTTCCTGGTCGAGGGCGACAGCGCCGGCGGCAGCGCCAAGATGGGCCGCGACAAGGAGACGCAGGCCGTGCTGCCGCTGCGCGGCAAGGTGCTCAACACCTGGGAGGTGGAGCGCGACCGCCTGTTCGCCAACACCGAGATCCACGACATCGCGGTGGCGCTGGGCGTCGATCCGCACGGGCCCGCCGACGAACCCGATTTCTCCGGCCTGCGCTACGGCAAGGTGTGCATCCTGTCGGACGCCGACGTCGACGGCTCGCACATCCAGGTGCTGCTGCTGACGCTCTTTTTCCGCCATTTCCCGCGCCTCGTGGAGCGCGGGCATATCTACATCGCGCGGCCGCCGCTCTATCGCGTCGATGCGCCGGCGCGCGGCAAGCGGCCGGCGGCCAAGATCTACGCGCTCGACGACGGCGAGCTCGAGGCGGCGCTCGACAAGCTGCGCAAGGAAGGCGCACGCGAAGCGAGCTGGAGCATCAGCCGCTTCAAGGGGCTGGGCGAGATGAATGCCGAGCAGCTGTGGGAGACCACGCTCAACCCCGAGACGCGCCGGCTGCTGCCGGTGGGCTGGGGCGCGAGCGGGTTCGAGGCGACGGCCCGCAGGCTCACGCAGCTGATGGGCAAGGGCGAGGCGGCGGCGCGTCGCGAGCTGATGGAGCTGCACGGCGACGCGGTGGAAGTCGATGTCTGAGCCTGCACGCCAGGCGGCGCCGCTCAAGCTGCGCCCGACGATGCTCTCGGACCTCGACTTCGTGACCCAGGTCGAGACCGACAGCCGCAACCTGCCCTTCATCACGCCCTGGGAACGCACGCAGCACGAGGCGGCGCTGCGCATCCCCGACTTCAGGCACTTCATCGTCGAGGCCGGCGCCGACGGCGCGCGCGACGGCTTCGTCATCTTGCAGGGCTGCCGCAACCGGCACCGCAGCGTCGAGCTCAAGCGCATCGTGCTCGCGCGCGAGGAGCAGGGCCAGGGCCTGGGGCGCGCCTGCGTGCGCCTGCTCAAGCGCATGGCCTTCCGCGACCTGCACGCGCACCGCTTCTGGCTCGACGTCAAGCAGCTCAACACGCGCGCGCTGGCGCTCTACGCGAGCGAGGGCTTCGTCGAGGAAGGCCGGCTGCGCGAGAGCGTGCGCATCTTCGGCATGGACGAGTCGGCCGGCTACGACTCGCTGGTGGTGATGAGCATGCTCGACCGCGAGTACCAGGCGCGCGCGGCGCTCGGGCTGGAGGCTGCGGGGTAGCTGCGGGCGGCGCGCAGCCGCTCACCAGCCGTTGAAGCGCGGCCACAGCTGGCGCACGGTGTCGCCTTCGACGACGGCGTAGCGTGCGTGCTGCGCGCCGGTGGCGCAGGCGTGGTTGGGCAGCACGCGCAGCCGCGCGCCGAGCGGGAAACGCGCCGCCACGTCGCCCGCCGCCGCGGCGCCGCCGCGGTGCCCGACGATGCCGTGCTCCTGGTTGGCCTGGGCGACGATCCAGCCGTCGAGCAGGCCGCCGGCTGCGTCGCAGACGGCGCCATAGCCCTGGTCGAGCGGCTGCGCCTGCGTGCCGCGGTCGCGGCTGAGCGCCATCCAGCCCGCATCGACCAGCACCCAACCCTTGTCGCGCTGGTGGCCGATGACGGTGGTGAGTACCGACAGCGCGATGTCCTCGGGCCGGCACACGCCGATGCCGGCCATCACGAGGTCGTGGAACACGTAGACGCCGGCGCGCACCTCGCTCACGCCGTCCAGGCGGCGCGCGCAGTGCGCCGTCGGCGTCGAGCCCACGCTCACCGCTTCGCAGGGCAGGCCGGCGGCGCGCAGCCGCTCGGCGGCACGCACGCAGCGCGCGCGCTCCTGCTCGGCCATCGCTTCCAGCTCGGCCGCACCGCGGCAGTCGTAGCTGCCGCCGCAATGCGTGAGCACGCCGGCCAGCGCGCCGGCGCCGGCCAGCAGGCGCCCGATCTCGAGCAGCTGCGGCGCCTCGGGCGGCACGCCGGCGCGATGGCCGTCGACGTCGATCTCGACGAGCACGCGCGGCGTGACGTCCGCATGCGCCGCGGCCGCCAGCACCTGCCCGGCCGCTGCGACCGAGTCGACGACGATCTTCAGCGCGCAACCGCGCTTGACGAGCGCCAGCGCCTGCGCCAGCCGCTGCGGCGCGATGCCCACCGCGTACACGATGTCGTCGAAGCCGGCAGCGAAGAATTCCTCGGCCTCCTTCAGCGTCGAGACCGTGATGCCGCGTGCGCCGGCCGCGCGCTGGCGCAGCGCCACCTCGATGCACTTGCTCGTCTTGACGTGCGGGCGCAGGCGCACGCCCAGTGCATCCATGCGCGCCTGCATGGCGGCGATCGAGCGCATCATGCGCGGCTCGTCGATCAGCAGCGCGGGGGTGTCGAGGTCGGCCAGCTTCATCGCGGTGTCCATGCCCTGTGCGACCCGCGGTCGCATCGACCGCGGATGCGGTCCATGCGCGCGCAGGCCGAGGCCGCATAGTGTGCCAGCCCGCCGGCCATCGAGCCGGCGCCGCGGCGCGTAGAGTCGCGCGATGGATTTCCTTGTCGGCCTGAGCGCGGGCGCGCCGGTCTCGCTGCTGCTGCTCGCGACGATCCTCGGCGTCGGGCTGATCGGGCTGTACCGCCGGCCTCGGCTCGTCGAGCGCAACCTGCTGCGGCCCTGCGGCCTGGCGCGACGCGGCGCGTACCACACGCTGGTCACCAGCGGTTTCGTGCACGCCGACCTGGCGCACCTGGTGTTCAACGCGTTCCCGTTCTGGGCCTTCGGCTTCGGCCTCGAGCGGCAGCTGGGCAGCGCGCCCTTCGCCGGGCTCTACGCGCTCGGGCTGCTGGCTTCGAGCCTGGCGGCCTGGGCGCTGCACTGGCGCCAGCCCGCCTATGCCAGCCTGGGCGCCTCGGGGGCGATCCTGGCCGTGCTGTTCGCGTCGGTGGTGGTCAATCCGGGTGCGTCGATCTACATCCTGCCGCTGCCGGTGCCGATTCCGGCGCCCTGGTTTGCGCTGGGCTATCTGGCGTACAGCTTCGTGGCCAGCAGCACGCACCTGGGGCGGGTGAACCACGAGGCGCATATCGCGGGCGCGCTGGCCGGCCTTGCGTTCATGGCGGTGTGGCAGCCTGGTTCGCTGGCGCAGGCGCTCGGGGCGCTGCTGGCTTAGCCCGGCGGCGGCCGGGCGACAATGCCGGCGAGTGCCCGAGTTCCCCGCCGATGCCCGATCTGTTCGACCCCCCGCCGGCGCCGCCGGCCGACCCCGCCGACACGCTGCCGCTGGCCGACTACGCCCAACGCGCCTACCTCGAATACGCGCTCTCGGTCGTCAAGGGCCGGGCGTTGCCCGACCTGTGCGACGGCAACAAGCCGGTGCAGCGGCGCATCCTGTACGCGATGCACCGCATGGGCCTGGGCCACGGCGGCGCCGGCGGCGCCAGGCCGGTGAAGAGCGCACGCGTCGTCGGCGACGTGCTCGGCCGCTACCACCCGCACGGCGACAGCGCCGCCTACGACGCCCTGGTGCGCATGGCGCAGGACTTCAGCCAGCGCTATCCGCTCGTCGACGGCCAGGGCAACTTCGGCAGCCGCGACGGCGACGGCGCGGCGGCGATGCGCTACACCGAGGCCCGGCTGGCGCCGATCGCGCGCCTCATGCTCGACGAGATCGACGAAGGCACGGTCGACTTCCAGCCCAACTACGACGGCAGCACCGAGGAGCCGCGCGTGCTGCCCGCGCGCCTGCCTTTCGTGCTGCTCAACGGCGCCAGCGGCATCGCGGTGGGTCTGGCCACCGAGGTGCCGAGCCACAACCTGCGCGAGGTGGCCGCGGCCGCGGTGGCGCTGCTGAAGAACGACAAGCTTGCCGACGAGGAGCTGCACGCGCTCGTGCCCGCGCCCGACTTCCCCGGCGGCGGGCAGATCATCAGCGCCGCGGCCGACATCCGCGAGGCCTACCGCAGCGGCCGCGGCAGCCTGAAGGTGCGCGCGCGCTGGCAGATCGAGGAGCTGGCGCGCGGCCAGTGGCAGCTCGTCGTCACCGAGCTGCCGCCGTCGGCCAGCGCGGCGCGGGTGCTCGAGGAGATCGAGGAGCTGACCAACCCCAAGGTCAAGGCCGGCAGGAAGGCGCTGCTGCCCGAGCAGCTGCAGCTCAAGGCGGCCATGCTGGCCGTGCTCGACACCGTGCGCGACGAGAGCAGCAAGGAGGCCAGGGTGCGGCTGGTGTTCGAGCCGCGCAGCCGCACGGTGGAGCAAGGCGAGCTCGTGACCGCGCTGCTGGCGCACACCAGCCTCGAGAGCAGCGTGCCGCTCAACCTCACGATGGTGGGGCGCGACGGCCGGCCGGTGCAAAAGGGCCTGCGCACCATCCTGCACGAGTGGCTCGGCTTCCGCCTGGCCACGGTCGAGCGGCGCACCCGGCACCGCCTGGGCAAGGTGCAGGATCGCATGCACGTGCTCGAAGGCCGGCAGCTCGTGCTGCTCCACATCGACGAGGTGATCCGCATCATCCGCGCCAGCGACGAGCCCAAGCCGGCGCTCGTCGCGCGCTTCGCGCTGAGCGAACGTCAGGCCGAGGACATCCTCGAGATCCGGCTGCGCCAGCTGGCGCGGCTGGAAGCCATCCGCATCGAGCAGGAACTGAAGGAGCTGCGCGCCGACCAGGGCCGGCTCGAGGACATCCTGGGCAGCCCGGCCGCGCTCAGGCGCACCGTGATCCGGGAGATCGAGGCCGACGCGAAGCAGTACGGCGACGAGCGCCGCACGCTGGTGCAGGAGGAGCGGCGCGCGGTGGCCGAGATCAGGATCGTCGACGAGCCGGTGACGGTGGTGGCGAGCCTGAAGGGCTGGGTGCGCGCGCTCAAGGGCCACGAGGTCGATACGGCGGCGCTGCAGTTCAAGCCGGGCGACGCGCTGTACGGCACCTTCGCCTGCCGCAGCGTCGACACCCTGGTCGTGCTGGGCAGCAACGGACGCGCCTACAGCGTCGCCGCGGCCTCGTTGCCCGGCGGCCGCGGCGACGGCCAGCCGATCACGACGCTCGTCGACCTCGAGCCGGGTACGCAGCCGGTGCACTACTTCGCGGGCGCGGCCGAGACGATGCTGCTGCTGGCCCACACCGGCGGCTTCGGGCTGCTGGCGCGCGCCGGCGATCTGCACGGGCGCAACCGCGGCGGCAAGGGTTTTCTTGCGCTCGAGGCGGGCGAGCGGCTGCTGCCGCCGGTGGTCGTGGCGCCGGACCACACGCAGGTGGCCTGTCTGGCGCTGGACGGGCGGCTGCTGCTGTTCCCGCTGGCCGAGCTGAAGCTGCAGCCCAACGGCGGGCGCGGCCTGACGCTGATGGACGTGGACGCCGCGTCGCCGCTGGTTTCGGCGGCGAGTTGCGCCAACCTGTTGCGTGTGCAGGGCAGCGGGCGCGGCGGCAAGGCCAAGGAGGAGGAGCTCAGAGGTGCAGCGCTGGCGGGCCACCAGGGCCGGCGCGCGCGCAAGGGCCACAAGATCGCCGGCTTCGTCAAGCCGATGCGCCTGCTGGGCTGATGCCCTGCCGGCACCAGGGGAAGCGCGGGTTTGCCCGCAATGCGGCGCGCTAGACTCGCCCGCCATCGAGTCCCGCGCGCACACCGGCGCCTGTCGCGCGCGGGGACACAAGGAGACGCACAGTGCAGCCCACCGACGTGAACGACCCGGCCTATTTCCACAAGGTCGTCGACTGCCAATGGGCGTGCCCGTCGCACACCCCGGTTCCGGAGTACATCCGCCTCATCGCCCAGGGCCGCTACGACCAGGCCTACATGGTCAACTGGGTGAGCAACGTCTTCCCCGGCATCCTCGGACGCACCTGCGACCGCCCCTGCGAGCCGGCCTGCCGGCGCGGCCGCGTCGAGGACGAGAACCTGAGCCAGCCGCAGCCGGTGGCGATCTGCCGCTTGAAGCGCGTGGCCGCCGACCACAAGGGCGGCGACGTGCGCGCGATGATGCCGGTGCCGCCGCCCAGGCACCAGCGCAACGGCAAGAAGGTGGCCTGCGTCGGCGCCGGGCCGGCCTCGCTGGCGCTGGCGCGCGACCTCGCGGTGCAGGGCTACGCCGTCACGGTGTTCGACGGCGAGAAGAAGGCCGGCGGCTTCATGCGCACGCAGGTGCCGCGTTTTCGCCTGCCCGAGGAGGTGATCGACGAGGAAGTCGACTGGATCTTCCGCCTCGGCGTCGACTTCCGCCCGGGCGAGCGCATCGAGTCGATGAAGGCGCTGCTGGCCCAGGACTGGGACGCGATCTTCGTCGGCTCGGGTGCGCCGCGCGGGCGCGACCTCCAGTTGCCCGGGCGCGAGGAGGCGGCGGCGCAGATCCGCCTCGGCATCGACTGGCTGGCGTCGGTGTACTTCGGCCATGTCACCAAGGTCGGCAAGCGCGTCATCGTGCTGGGCGGCGGCAACACGGCGATGGACTGCTGCCGCAGCGCGCGCCGCCTGGGCGCCGACGACGTCAAGGTCGTCGTGCGCAGCACCTACGAGGACATGAAGGCCTCGCCCTGGGAGAAGGAGGACGCCGAGCACGAGGGCATCCCGTTCTTCCCCTGCCACAGCCCGAAGGCCTTTCTGCACGAGGGCGGCCGCCTGGTCGGCATGAGCTTCGAGCGCGTGCAGTCGATCTACGACGCCAAGGGCCGCCGCACCCTCGTGCCCACCGGCGAGCCCGACGTCGTGTTCGAGTGCGACGAGGTGCTGGTGGCGGTCGGGCAGGAGAACGCCTTCCCCTGGATCGAGCGCGACGCCGGTATCGCATTCGACAAGTGGGGCATGCCGGTGCTCGACGCCGTCACCTTCCAGGCCAGCCTGCCCCGGGTGTTCTTCGGCGGCGACGCCGCCTTCGGCCCGAAGAACATCATCACCGCGGTCGCGCACGGCCACGAGGCGGCGGTGTCGATCGACCGCTTCTGCCACGGCGAGGACGTGCGCCGGCGCCCGCCGCCGCACGTCAACCTGGTGTCGCAGAAGATGGGCATCCACGAGTGGAGCTACGACAACGCGCCGACCAACGACGCGCGCTACAAGGTGCCCTGGGCGAAAGCCGACACGGCGCTCAGGAGCATGAAGATCGAGGTCGAGCTCGGCTTCGATCTGGCCACCGCCTACAAGGAGGCCGAGCGCTGCCTGAACTGCGACGTGCAGACGGTGTTCACCGACAAGTTGTGCATCGAGTGCGACGCCTGCGTCGACATCTGCCCGATGGACTGCATCACCTTCACCGCCAACGGCGAGGAAGCGGACCTGCGCACGCGCCTGAAGGCGCCGGCGACGAACGCCGAGCAGGCGCTCTACGTCAGCGGCCCGCTCAAGACCAGCCGCGTGATGGTCAAGGACGAGGACGTCTGCCTGCACTGCGGGCTGTGCGCCGAGCGCTGCCCGACCGGCGCCTGGGACATGCAGAAGTTCCTGCTCCTCACCGCCAAGGCCGGCCCCGCCTGCCGCGACCGCCAGCCCACGCCCAGGAAACACGGAGCAGCCGCATGACCATCAAGCGCATCGAGGCGGTGAACGACTTCGTCGTCAAGTTCGCCAACGTCAACGGCTCGGGCTCGGCCAGCGCCAACGAGCTGTTCGCCAAGAGCATCCTGCGCATGGGCGTGCCGGTGAGTCCGCGCAACATCTTCCCGAGCAACATCCAGGGCCTGCCCACCTGGTACGAGGTGCGGGTGAGCGAGCGCGGCTGGCTCGGCCGGCGCGGCGGCGTCGACATGATGGTGGCGATGAACCCGCAGACCTGGGACAAGGACGTCGCCGAGATCGAGTCGGGCGGCTACCTGTTCTACGACAGCACGCGGCCGCTGCCGCAGTCGGCCTTCCGCAGCGACATCACCGTGATCGGCATGCCGGTGACGGCGATCTGCAACGCCACCTACGAGGATCCGCGCCAGCGCACGCTGTTCAAGAACATCATGGTGCTGGGCGCGCTCGCCGTGCTGATGGACGTGAACCTGGGCGTCATCGAGAAGCTCTTCGGCGAGCAGTACCGCGGCAAGGAGCGGCTGCTCGAGAGCAACGTGCGCGCGCTGCAGTCGGGTGCGAGCTTCGCGCGCGAGCACCTGGTGCCGCCGGCGCACGCCGGCGTGGGCCTGAAGGTGCGGCGTGCCGACGCCGTGGGCGAGCGCATCTTCGTCGACGGCAACAGCGCGGCGGCGCTGGGCTGCGTGTACGGCGGCGCCACCGTCTGCGCCTGGTACCCGATCACGCCCAGCTCGTCGGTGGCCGAGATGTTCGCCTCCTATTGCAAGAAGCTGCGCCACGACCCCGAAACCGGCCAGGCGCGCTACGCCATCGTGCAGGCCGAGGACGAGATCGCCTCGATCGGCATGGTGGCGGGCGCCGGCTGGAACGGCGCGCGCGCCTTCACCGCCACCTCGGGGCCGGGCGTGAGCCTGATGACCGAGTTCATCGGCCTGGCCTATTTCGCCGAGATCCCGCTCACCATCATCGACGTGCAGCGCGGCGGCCCGAGCACCGGCATGCCCACGCGCACGCAGCAGGCCGATCTCGTGAGCAGCGCCTATGCCAGCCACGGCGACACCAAGCATGTGCTGCTGCTGCCGCAGGATCCGGGCGAATGCTTCGAGTTCGCGGCCGCCGCGCTCGACCTGGCCGACCGCCTGCAGACGCCGGTGTTCGTGATGACCGACCTGGACATCGGCATGAACCAGCGCCTGAGCGCGCCCTTCGAATGGGACGAGGCGCGCCGCTACGACCGCGGCAAGGTGATGACGGCCGAGGAGCTGGAGGCGGGCCGCGACTTCGGCCGCTACAAGGACGTCGACGGCGACGGCATCGCCTGGCGCACGCTGCCCGGCACCCACCCCACCAAGGGCGCGTACTTCACGCGCGGCAGCACGCGCGACGCCTACGCGCGCTACAGCGAGGCCGGGCCCGACTACGTCTACAACGTCGAGCGACTGCTGGCGAAGTTCCGCACCGCGGCCACGCTGGTGCCGCAGCCGACGGTGCGCGCGGCGCGGCGCAAGACGCGCCTGGGCGTGCTCTACTTCGGCAGCACCAGCCCGGCGATGGACGAGGCGCTCGAAGCGCTGGCCGAGGAGGGCATCCACCTCGACGCGATGCGGCTGCGCGCCTTCCCGTTCCCGCCCAGCGTGGCCGAGTTCATCGAGGCCCACGACCATGTCTTCGTGGTCGAGCAGAACCGCGACGCGCAGATGCGCACGCTGCTGGTCAACGAGCTCGAGTTCGATCCGTTGCGGCTGGTGCCGATCCTGCACTTCGACGGCACGCCGATCACGGCGCGCTTCATCACCCAGACCATCACCAAGCAGGTGCACGCGCTGGCGGTGGCGCCGCGCGGCGCGCGTCAGGAGCGAATCCAGTGACCTACATCGCCAAGCCCACCCTGCACCACCCGACGCTGCAGCGCAACCAGGTCGGCTACACGCGGCGCGACTACGAAGGCAAGATCTCGACGCTGTGCGCCGGCTGCGGCCACGACAGCGTGAGCGCGGCCATCGTGCAGGCCTGCTGGGAGCTCGACATCGAGCCGCACCGTGTGGCCAAGCTCTCGGGCATCGGCTGCTCGAGCAAGACGCCCGACTACTTCCTCGGCGCCAGCCACGGCTTCAACAGCGTGCACGGGCGCATGCCGAGCGTGCTCACCGGGGCGGCGCTGGCCAACCGCGAGCTGCTGTACCTGGGCGTGAGCGGCGACGGCGACTCGGCCTCGATCGGCCTGGGCCAGTTCGCGCACGCCATGCGCCGAGGCGTGCGCATGGTCTACATCGTTGAGAACAACGGCGTGTACGGCCTCACCAAGGGCCAGTTCAGCGCCACCGCCGACCGCGGCAGCAAGAGCAAGAAGGGCGCCGTCAACACCGACAACCCGGTCGACCTGGTGGGCCTGGCGCTGCAGCTCGGCGCCACCTACGTCGCGCGCGGCTTCTCGGGCGACAAGACGCAGCTCGTGCCGCTCATCAAGGGCGCCATCGGGCACGGCGGCGCGGCGCTGCTCGACGTCATCAGCCCCTGCGTGGCCTTCAACAACCACCCGGGCAGCACGCGCAGCTACGACTACGTGCGCGCGCACAACGAGGCCGTGAGCCGCGTCGACTTCATCGACCTCGCGCCCGAGGTCAAGGCCGAGCCGGCGCCGGGCGAGGTGCTCGAGCTGCCGCAACGCGACGGCAGCGTGATGCGGCTGCGCAAGCTGCGCGCCGAGCACGACCCCACCGATCGCGTGGCTGCCCTCACGCTCGTGCAGGCGATGTACGCGCGCGGCGAGCTGGCCACCGGGCTGCTCTACGTCGACCCGGCGGCGGGCGACCTGCACCAGCAGCTCAACACCGTGCCGGGCGCGCTCAACAAGCTGGGCGAGGCCGAGCTGTGCCCGGGCGCGGCCGCACTGGCCAAGATAAACGCCGCGCTGCGTTAGCGGGCAGCGCGCGGCGGGCTGCCGCCCACGCTTCTAGGCCCGGGGCCGGCGCAACAGCCACAGCGCGGCGGCCAGGATGAGCACGAACAGCGTCAGGCTGTAGTACTCGTAGGGCAGGCCGAGCAGCCTGGCCGCCGCCTCGGCGCAGCTGGCCCAGGGTGCGAAGACGCCCGGCAGCGCCTCGTCCAGGCCGGTGGCGCTCATGATCTTGTCGGCCAGCGAGAGCTTGCAGCTCGTGGTCGCGGCGGCCACGAAGTGCTGGTACAGCGCCGCCGCGATGCCGCCCAGCGCCAGCAGTGCGGCCAGCAGCGCGCCGGCCCGGCGCACCTCGGGCCGCGGCAGCAGCACCGCCGGCAGCGAGACGAGCGCGATCGTCACGAAGATCAGGCGCTGCAGCACGCACCACGGGCAGGGCAGCATGCCGTAGCCGTGCTGCGTCACGAGCGCGATGCCCACCGCCGAGACGCACAGCAGCGCGATGGCGGCGAACGGCCGCCGGCCGACGTGCCAGCGGTTCACTCGATTTCGGCGACGAGCTCGATCTCGACGCAGGCACCGAGCGGGATCTGCGCCACGCCGAAGGCGCTGCGTGCGTGCGCGCCGACCTCGGCGCCGAACACCTGCACCAGCAGCTCGCTGCAGCCGTTGGTCACCAGGTGCTGCTCGGTGAAGCCGGGCACGCTGTTGACCAGGCTCATGACCTTGACGATGCGCCGCACGCGTGCGAGGTCGCCGCCGGCGGCCGCCTGCAGCGTGCCGAGCAGATCGATGGCGACGGCGCGCGCGGCGGCCTGGCCGTCGGCGGTGCCGAGCGCGGCGCCGAGCTGGCCGACCCAGGGCTTGCCGTCCTTCTTGGCGATGTGGCCGGAGAGGAAGACGAGCTTGCCGCTGCGCACGTAGGGCAGGTAGGCGGCGGCCGGCGTGGCCACGGCGGGCAGCGTGATGCCGAGGGCGGCGAGGCGTTCCTGGATGCTCATGTGCGCAAGGCGGGCGGCGGCGCGCCCACCGATGGGTGACCCGCGACGGGGCGATCGGCGATCCTACACCGCGTGCCTACACTGCATCGGCATGCGAGGAGCGAGCCGCGACGCAGCGCTTTGGTGGGTGGCCGGGCCGGCGTCGGGCCTGCTGGCCGGGGCTGCGCTGCAGATGCAGCAGGCGGCGCTTTGGCCGGCCGGGTGGTGGCGTGCGCTGGCGGTCTGCGGCTGCGTGCTGGCGCTGGCCGCCTTCGGCCTGCGCCGCCGCGCCACGCCGCTCGCGCTCGTCGCCGCCGCGCTTGCTGCCGGAGCACTGAGCTTCGCTGCGACCTGCGAGCGCGCAGCCGCCCGCCTGGCCGACGCGCTGCCGGCCGCGCTCGAGGGCGAGGAGATCGAGCTCACCGGGCTCGTCGCGCAGATGCCGCGCATGGGGCCGCTCGGGCCGCGCTTCCTGTTCGAGGTCGAAGGCGCGCGCCGGGCCGGCGGCGCGGTGGCGCTGCCGGGCCGCGTCTCGCTCGGCTGGTATCACGGCGCCGACGACGATCCCCTGCTGCTTGGCCCGGGCGAGGCGCTGCGTGCCGGGCAGCGCTGGCGCCTGCCGGTGCGGCTGCGCCGGCCGCACGGCAGCTTCAACCCGCACGGCTTCGACCTCGAGCTGTGGCTGTTCGAGCAGGACATCGGCGCCGTCGGCCAGGTGCGCGCACGCGCCGCCGCGCCGGCCGTCAAGCTCGACGAGGCAGCCGGTGCGCCCATCGAGCGGCTGCGCCAGGCCGCGCGCGAGGCGATCGAGCGCCGGGTGCGCGATCCGGCCGCCGCCGGCGTGCTGGCGGCGCTCGCCCTCGGCGACCAGGGCGCGATCGAGCGCGAAGGCTGGGAGCTGTTCCGCCTGAGCGGCGTCGCGCACCTGATGAGCATCTCGGGGCTGCACGTGACGATGCTCGGCTGGCTCGCCGCCGGCGTGATCGGCGCGCTGTGGCGGCGCAGCGAGCGGCTCGCGCTCGCGTTGCCGGCGCCGGTGGCCGGGCGCTGGGGCGGCCTGGCGGTGGCGGCCGGCTATGCCCTTTTCGCCGGCTGGGGCGTGCCGGCGCAACGCACGGTGTGGATGCTTGCCGTCGTCGTCGTACTGCGCAGTGCCGGCCTGCGCTGGCCGCTGCACCTGGTGCTGCTGCTGGCGGCGGCCGTCGTCGTCGCGCTCGATCCCTGGGCGCTGATGCAGCCCGGGTTCTGGCTCTCGTTCGTCGCCGTCGGCGTGCTCGCGTCCTCGGGGCCAGAGGCAGCGCGGCCGGCGGCCGGCCGCTGGCCGCGCCTGCGTGCGGCGCTGCGCTCGGGGCTGCGCACGCAGGCGCTGGCGACGGTCGGCCTGACGCCGCTCACGCTGCTGTTCTTCCAGCAGGTGTCGGTGGTGGGGTTCGCGGCCAACCTGGTGGCGATCCCGCTCGTCACGCTCGTCGTCACGCCGCTGGCGCTGGCCGGCCTCGCCGTGCCTTTGCTGTGGGCGCCGGCGGCCTGGTGCGTGCAGGCGCTGCTGGCCTACCTCGGCGCGCTCGTGCAACTGCCGTTCGCGGTCTGGAACGCGGCCGCCGCGCCGGCCTGGGCGGCGGCCGCCGGCCTGCTCGGCGGCACGCTGGCCGTGCTGCCTCTGCCCTGGCGGCTGCGTGCGCTGGCGCTGCCGCTCCTGCTGCCGCTCCTGCTGCCTGCATTGCCGCGGCCGCCCGAGGGCCGCTTCGAGCTCGTGGCACTCGACGTCGGCCAGGGCACGGCGCTGCTGGTGCGCACGCGCGACCACCTGCTCGTCTACGACACCGGGCCGCAGTACTCGGCCGAGGCCGACGCCGGCGCGCGCGTGCTGGTGCCGCTGCTGCGCGCGCGCGGCGAGCGTGCGGTCGACCTGCTCGTGCTCAGCCACCGCGACACCGACCATGTCGGCGGCGCCGCCTCGCTGCTGGCGGCGCTGCCGGTGCGCGCGCTCGCCAGCTCGCTCGCCGCCGACCACCCGCTGCGCGCCGCCACGGCCGCGCGCGGCGTGCCGCACGCGCCTTGCACCGCCGGCCGCGCGTGGCAATGGGACGGCGTGCGCTTCGAGATGCTGCACCCGAGCGCGGCCGACTACGGCGCGGCGCGCAAGTCCAACGCGCTGAGCTGCGTGCTGCGCGTGGCCGCCGGCGCGCGCAGCGTGCTGCTCACGGGCGACATCGAGGCGGCGCAGGAGGCCGCTTTGCTCGCGCGCGCTGCCGATCTGCGCAGCGAGGTGCTGCTCGTGCCGCACCACGGCAGCCGCACGTCCTCGTCGCCGGCCTTCCTCGACGCCGTGGCGCCGCGGCTGGCGCTGGTGCAGGCGGCCTACCGCAGCCGCTTCGGCCACCCGGCGCCCGACGTCATGGCCCGCTACGCCGCGCGCGGCATCACCGTCGTGCGCAGCGACCGCTGCGGCGCCTGGACCGCGGCCGGCGATGGCGCCGAGTCCTGCGCCCGCGCCGAGCTGCGCCGCTACTGGCACCATCGCTTCGATGCGAGCGACGCCGCCGAGCGCTGAATGCCTGAGCGCCTGAACGCCTGAACGCCAGCCTCCCCCGGCGCGGGCCGCGCCGCAGGCGGCGAGGTCGCGAAGAGGTCGCGAAGAGGGCGCCAGGAGGGTGCGCGCCAGCCCGGGCGCGGCCGCAAACGCCGAAGGGCCGGTATGCACCGGCCCTTCGGCGGCATCGTGACCGGCCCCGCCTGCGCGGGGCCGGCGGTGCAGGCCTTGCTCAGTTGGCCGCGGAGGCCGCCTTGCGCGCCTTCTTGGCGGCGCGCTTGTGCGGCTTCTTGGCCGCCTTCTTGGCAGCGGCCGGCGCGGGCGTCGCGGTGGCAGGCGCGGCCGCCGGCGCGGGTGCGGCCGGCGCGGGCGCCGGCGCCTGCGCGAACGCGAAGGCCGATGCGGTGGCAAGCACGAGCGAGGAAATCAGGGTCTTCATGATGGGCTGGAGATGTACATGCGACTCGAGAGGCTCCGAGTCACGCGAGCAGTCACGGCATTCACCGGGCTTCGTGCCTCAACGCGCGCGCGGGCGCGGCGGTTGACCCGTCGGGCCGCAATTCGGCGCCCGCGGGCGCGCTCAACGCGCCGCCTTCAGGGCTTCGGCCAGCGCGATCACGGCCATCGCGTAGTAGCTCGACCAGTTGTAGCGCGTGATGGCGTAGAAGTTGGTGCTGCCGGCGTAGTAGCTGCGCGCCGCGCCGCCGTTGTCGAGTTCGACCAGCGCGAGCAGCCCCGGATGATTCAGCCCCGGCTCGGCGAGCCGCGCGCCGTGCGCGGCGAACTGGGCGGCGCTGAAGCTGGGCACGATGTCGGGCGCCAGCAGTGCGGCGCGCTCGGCGGACTCGACGGGCGGCTCGACCTCGTAGTACGCGGCCAGACCGCGCTGCCAGCCGAAGTGCGCCAGGTAGCGCGCCACGCTGCCCACCGCATCGGGCACGCTGCCGCGCAGGTCGACATGGCCGTCGCCGTCGAAGTCGACGCCCCAGCGCTGCAGGCTGCTCGGCATGAACTGCGGCAGCCCGATCGCACCGGCGTAGGAGCCGCGCGGCTCGGTCGCCTCGATGCCTTCGCGGCGGCACCACAGCAAGAAGGCCTCGAGCTCGGCGCGGAAGAACGCACTGCGGTCGCTGCGCCCGGCGGGGAAGTCGAAGGCGAGCGTCGCAAGCGCGTCGAGCACGCGCCAGCGCCCGACGAGGCGGCCGTAGAAGGTCTCGACGCCGACGATGGCCACGACGATCTCGGGCGGCACGCCGTACTCGGCCTCGGCGCGCTCGAGCCAGCTCTCGTGCGCGCGCCAGAAAGCGAGGCCGGCGCGGATGCGCTCGGGCTCGACGAAGCGCTCGCGGTAGGCCCGCCAGTTCTTCGGCTGACCGGGCGGCGGCGGCATGATCAGGCGCCGGACCGCCGCCAGATGCCTGGCCTGGCCCAGTTGCGCCAGCGTCCACTGCAGCGGCAGCGCCTCGCGCGCGGCAAGCTCCGCGGCGAAGGCGCCGAAGGCTGCCCGCTGCGCTCGAGCGAAGCCGTCGGCAGCCGGCCTCGTGCCGTGCTGCACGCCGGGCTTCGGTCCCCGGGCGCCGGAGGCTGCGGCGAGGGCAGTGGCCGGCATGGCGCACAGGGCCAGCGAGAGGGTCAGGCCGCCAAGGAGGCGGCCGAAGGGACGGCCGAAGGGACGGCCGAAGGGGCTGTCGGCGCGCCGGCCGAAGAGGCCCTCGAGACGACAGCAGCCAGGGCGGCCACGGCGTTCATGCCCACCGAGATCCGCTCGCCTTCGCATCGGCCGGATTATCCGCAACCCGCAACCCGCAATCCCGGGCCGCAGGACGCCCGCGGCTCATGGCTGCATGGGCTCCGGGCGCGCCGTGCCGGCAGCGTGCTGCGCCGCCAGCGCGCTGAACTCGCGCCACCAGCGGCGCCGATCGAGCCCCTGGCCGCCGTAGCGGGCGCGCGCGAAGGCGTCGAGGTGCGCCGCCAGCGCCTGCCCGCCGGTGCCGAGCGCGCCGCGCACGCGCGCGGCGCGCGTGTGCGGCGGCTCGTGCGGCGCCACGCGCACGCCGAGCGCGGCCAGCCGCTGCTGCACGCGTTGCTGCAGACGCTGCCAGGGATCCTGCCGGCGCCGATCCCACCAGGCCCAGCCGGCGCCGGCGAGCGCGGCCGTGGCGAGCAGGCCGACGAGGGCGCTGGCCAGGTCCTGCCAGTCGGGCTGCTTGATGCCGAGCGCGCGCAGCAGCTCGAACTGGCGGCCGCGCGAGTAGTTCAGCACCCAGAGGTTCCAGCGGTTGTTCACGGTCTCCCAGGCCGCGCGCAGCTGGCGTGCGATCTGCGGGTCGATCCGGTTCAGCGCCCCGGCCACGGCACCGCCGGGCGGGCGCAGGCCCACGCCGGCGCGCACGCGGCCCGGGGCGACGGCGGCCGTCGGGTCGGCGCGTACCCAGCCAACGCCTGGTTGCCAGTACTCGGCCCAGGCGTGGGCATTGCTCTGGCGCACGACGAGCCAGCCGTCCTGCAGCTCGGGGTCGGCGCCCTGGTAGCCGGTGACGACGCGCGCGGGCACGCGCATGGCACGCATGACGACGACGAAGGCGGTGGCGAAGTGCTCGCAGAAGCCCAGCTTGCGGTCGAACCAGAACTCGTCGACTGCGTCGGCGCCATAGGGGCCCGGCTGCATCGTGTAGGTGAAGCCGGCGCGGCCGATGTGCTCGAGCACGGCGGCGGCCAGCGTGCGCGCGTCGGCGCCCGCCAGCGCCGGATCGGCGTGCAGCTGCGCCGCCCAGGCCAGCGTGCGCGGGTTGAGGCCGGCGGGCAAGCGCACGAGGTCGGCCAGCCCAGGCACGGCGGCGCTGGGCCCATGGCGGTATTCGAGCCAGGCCGCAGCGCGCAGGCGCAGCCGCTCGTCGAGCAGCCGGTCGGACTGCCACTGCGCGTCGGGGCGCAGCGTGAACAGCCAGCCGGGCAGCGCCGGCGCCGCGTCGGGCCGGTCCGGGGTCAGCTCGAGCAGCGGCAGCAGCGGCAGCCGGCTGGGCTCGATCACCATCTCGTAACCCAGCGGCGCGCCCAGCAGCCGGATCTCGGCGCGCGGGCGCTGCGCGGCCGGGAAGGTGGGCACCAGGCGCGTCCACTCGCGGCCGTCGAAGGACGAGAGCACCGGCCCGCGGAAGTAGAGCTGGCCCGGCCGCGGCATCGGCCCCGCGAAGCGAACGCGCAGCGCGATCGAGTCGTCGTCCGCCACTTCGGCGACGCCGCCCAGGCGCAGCGAGCCCGACAGCCCGGTGCGCGCGCCGGCGTCCTGCGGCAGCCCCCACAGCGGGCCGATGCGCGGGAAGAGCAGGAACAGCACTGCCATCAGCGGCAGGCCGAGCAGCGCCGCGCGCAGCGCCACGGCACCCGCGCGCGCCAGCGGCGGGCGGCCGACCGGCATGTGCGCCAGCACGAGCGCCGTGAGCAGGCCCCACAGCGCCAGCAGCATCCACAGGCCGATGGCCAGCGTCTGCGAGTACAGGAAATGCGTCAGCACGAGGAAGAAGCCGAGGAAGAAGACGACCAGCGCGTCGCGCCGTGCGCGCAGCTCGAGCGTCTTGAGCGTCATCAGCACGACGAGCATCGTGACGCCGGCCTCCTTGCCGAGGATCGTGCGCTCGCCCCACAGCGTGAGCACGGCGGCGAGCACGAGCAGCGCCGTCACCAGCCAGCGGTTGGGCAGGGCGCCGCCGACCAGCGCCAGCCGGGCCCGCCAGGCGAGCACGGCCGAGGCCATGACGCCGACCCAGGCCGGCAGGCGCAGCAGGTGCGGCGCGATCGTGAAGGCGATCACCGCGAGCAGGAACAGCGTGTCGCGCGCCTCGCGCGGCAGGCGGGCCAGGCGCGCGAGCGCGGCGCGGCCGGGCCGGCGGCTGGCCGTGGGCGTGCTCACGGCGTGCCCCAGGTCGCGAGCCGGTCGAGCGCGGCGCGCCGGTGTGCCGCGCCGCCGCCCGGGCTGAGCTCGCTGCCCGGCAGGCGCAGGCCATAGGGCAGCGCCGCGCGCTCGGCGGCGTCGACCCAGGCCGCGAGCCGCGCCAGCCGCGCCTCGCCTTCGCTGCTGCCGCCGCAGCCGCTCCAGTCCAGCCACAGTTCGGTGCGGCCCGAACCCGCGGTTTCGCGGCTTACCAGTTCCTGCGTGCGCGCCGCCTTCTTCCACACCACCTGGCGCATCGTGTCGCCGCGTCGCCAGGGGCGCACGCCGTCGAATTCACCGCCGTCGGCCAGCCGGCGCGCCACCTGGCCGCCTTCGGCCAGGGCCGCACCGGGCAGCGGCGGAGGCGGCGACTCCGGCCTGGGCCAGGCCAGCACGCGGCCGGCCGGGCGCCAGACGCTCCAGGCGCGGAACAGGCCGAACGGGAAGGCGGTCTGCAGCACCAGCGGCGGCACGGCGTGCCAGCCGCGCGTGGGCGGAATCAGGCTCAGGTGCATCGTCTGCTGGCCGCCGGCGTCGACGTCGCACCAGGCCGTGGCCTCGGCGCTGCTCTCGAGCCGCAGGCCCAGGCCGTGGCGCGCGCGGCCGGCATTGGTGAGCACCACCTCCAGCCGCGCCGGCTCGCCGGCGTGCACCGACGCCACCGGCTTGAGGTGCAGCGTCAGGCCGCGCAGGTTGCCGTGCGTCAGGTGCATCGACACCAGCCCCGCGCCGGCGAGCAAGAAGGTGAGCGCGTAGCCCAGGTTGAGCTGGTAGTTGATGGCCGCGATCAGCATCACGACCAGAGTCAGCGTGAACGCGAGCCCGGCCGGCGTGGGCAGGATGTAGATGTTGCGCTGGCCGAGGGCCCAGGTGTCGCTGCGCGGCAGCCGCTCGAGCCACCAGCGGCGCAGGCGATCGCGCGGCGCGAGGCGGCCGGCCGGGCCGGGCGGGTGCCGCCGATCCGGCGCGGCTGCCGGGTGCGCGGGGCCGGCCTGGGATGCAGGGGCCCGCAGGGCGCTGCGCAGGAGCGTCAAGGTACCGGCGTGGCCTCGACCATCGCGCGCACCTGCTCGACGGCGCCGCGGCCGGCTTCGGCCACCGGCACGAGGCGGTGCGCGATGGCCTGCGGCAGGATCGCCTGCACGTCGTCGGGCGCCACGTAGTCGCGCCCGGCCAGCAGCGCGCGCGCGCGCGCCGCGCGCAGCACGGCGATGCCGGCGCGCGGCGACAGGCCCTCGACGAACCAGTGCCCCGAGCGCGTGGCGGCGACCAGCGTCTGCAGGTAGTCGAGCAGCGCGTCGCCGGCGTGCACCTCGAGCACCGCACGCTGCGCCGCCTCGAGCTCGGCCGGCGTCATCACCGGGCGCAGCGCGCGCACGGTCTCGCGCCGGTCGCCGCCGGCCAGCAGGGCGCGCTCGCTGGCGCGGTCGGGGTAGCCCAGCGTGATGCGCATCAAGAAGCGGTCGAGCTGGCTCTCGGGCAGCGGGTAGGTGCCGAGCTGGTCGCTCGGGTTCTGCGTCGCGATCACGAAGAAAGGCCGCGGCAGCGGTCGCGTCTCGTTCTCGACGCTGACCTGCTGCTCCTCCATCGCCTCGAGCAGCGCGCTCTGCGTCTTGGGGCCGGCGCGGTTGATCTCGTCGGCCAGCAGCACCTGCGCGAACACCGGGCCGGGGTGGAAGACGAAGCGGTCCTGCGCGCGCTCGAACACGCTCACGCCCAGCAGGTCCGAGGGCAGCAGGTCGGCCGTGAACTGCACGCGGCGGAAGTCCAGCCCGAGCGAGACGGCCAGCGTGTGCGCCAGCGTCGTCTTGCCCACGCCCGGCACGTCCTCGATCAGCAGGTGGCCGCCGGCCAGCAGGCAGGCGATGCAGTCCTCGATCTGCGCGCGCTTGCCGACGACGACCGTGCTAATCTGGCCGGCCAGGGTGGCCAGGCGGGACGTCAGGCTCGGGTCCATCCGCGGGACCATACTAGAAAAGCCGAGCCTCCGATTGCCAATGAGTACCGCCTTCTACAGCCATCCCGACTGCCGCCGCCACGACATGGGCACGGGCCACCCCGAGTGCCCGCAGCGCCTGGACGCGATCGCCGACCAGCTGCGCGCCACCGGCCTGGACATCGCGCTCGATTTCCGCGACGCGCCCGAGGCGACGCGCGCGCAGCTCGAGCGCGCGCACACCGCCGGCTACGTCGCGCGCCTGCTCGACCTGCTCGAGCAGGTGAAGCGCTCGGACGAGCCGCGCCACCTCGACCCCGACACCGTGGCCTGCCCGGCGACGCTCGACGCCGCGCTGCGCGCGGCCGGCGCCGCGGTGGCGGCCACCGACGACGTGCTCGCCGGCCGCGCCGAGCGCGCCTTCTGCGCCGTGCGCCCGCCCGGGCACCACGCCACGCGCGACGAGGCGATGGGCTTCTGCTTCTTCAACAACGTCGCCGTGGCGGCGCGCCACGCGCTCGACGCGTACGGCCTCGAGCGCGTGGCGATCGTCGACTTCGACGTGCACCACGGCAACGGCACCGAGGACATCGTGGCCGGCGACGAGCGCGTGCTGATGGTGAGCTTCTTCCAGCACCCGCTCTATCCCTACAGCGGCGCCGTGCCCAAGGGCACCAACATGGTCAACGTGCCGGTGCCGCCGTACACGCGCGGACCGGCGCTGCGCGAGACCATCGAGCAGATGTGGTGGCCCGCGCTCGAGGCCTACCGGCCGCAGATGCTGTTCCTCAGCGCCGGCTTCGACGCGCACCGCGAGGACGAGCTCGGCCAGCTCGGCCTGGTCGAGGCCGACTACGAGTGGATCACGCAGCGCCTGGTGGCGCTGGCCGAGCGCCACGCCGGCGGGCGCATCGTCTCGTGCCTGGAGGGCGGCTACCACCTCGGCGCACTGGCGCGCAGCGTGGCGGCGCACCTGCGCGTGCTGGCCGACATGCGTTGAGCGCGTGCGGATGAACCATCACGCATTCGACGTGCAGGACTTCGAGCGCCTGCTGCAGGCGCTGGCGCGGCCGGCGGCGGCGACCGAGTTCGCCGTGTTCGCCGGCTGCTTGCTCGGCGCCTGGCTGCTGCTGCGGCTGGTGCGCGGCGCGCGGCCGCGCGTGGACTCGGTGTGGTTCGGCGCACGCATCGTCGACGGCCTGCTGTTCCCGCTGCTCGCGCTCGTGCTGGCGCTGGCGGCGCGTGCGCTGTTCCTCGCCGAAGTGCCGCCGGCGGTGTTCCGCCTGGTGGTGCCGGTGCTGCTGTCGCTGGCCGTGATCCGGCTCGTCGTGCACGTGCTGCGCCGCACCTTTCCCGTCTCGCCGCTGGTGCGCACGGTCGGGCACGGCGTGGCGTGGCTGGCCTGGATCGCCGTCGTGCTGTGGATCACCGGCGCCTTGCCGTGGCTGCTCGACGAGCTGGGCGCGATCCGCTGGCGGTTCGGCAACACGCAGATCTCGGCGCGCAACCTGATGGACGGCCTCGTCAGCGCCGCCGTGCTGCTGGTGCTGGCGCTGTGGCTGAGCGCGGCCTTCGAGCAGCGGCTGCTGCGCGGCGCGAGCGACAACCTCGGCATCCGCAAGATGGCGGTGAACCTGGTGCGCGCGCTGCTGCTGTTCGTCGGCCTGATGATGACGCTGTCGGTCGCCGGCATCGACCTCACGACGCTGGGCGTGCTCGGCGGCGCGCTCGGCGTGGGCATCGGCTTCGGCCTGCAGCGGCTGGCCGCCAACTACGTCAGCGGCTTCGTCATCCTGGCCGAGCGGCGCATGCGCATCGGCGACATCGTCAAGGTCGACGGCTTCGAGGGCACGATCACCGACATCACGACGCGCTGCACGGTGATCCGCGCGCTCAACGGCCGCGAGAGCATCGTGCCCAACGACATGATGGTGACGCAGCGCGTCGAGAACAGCTCGCTGGCCGATCCGAACGTCGCCGTCACCACCGTCGTGCAGGTCGCTTACGGCACCGACCTCGAGCGCGTGCTGCCGCGGCTGGTCGCGGCGGTTGCCGCGGTGCCGCGCGTGCTCGCGGCGCCCGGGCCGAGCGTGCTGCTGAGCAGCTTTGCGGCCGACGGCCTCGAGCTGACCGTCGGCTTCTGGATTGCCGACCCCGGCGGCGGCCTGGGCAACGTGAGGAGCGACGTCAACCTCGCGATCCTGCGCACGCTCGACGAGCTCGGCGTCGACATCCCGTTCCCGCAGCGCGTGGTGCGGCAGGCGGCGGCGGGCTAGGGCGTGACGACCCGAGGCAATCCGGTGCAGCGCACCGACGAGGAGCGGCCGGCACAGCCGTCGCGCTCGCAGCCGGCGGCGCCGGCGCGCTGGCACGAGCTCGAGCGGGCCCGGCTCGCGCTCGAGGCGGCCGACATCGGCGTCTGGGAGCGCGACGCCGACGGCCGCATGATCTACTGGAACGAGGCCATGTACCGCATGCGCGGGCTCGATCCGGCCGATGCGCGCACGTTCGAGGAGATCGCCGCGGCCTGCATGCTGCCCGACGAGCACGAGCAGCGCAACCGGATGGTGCGCCGGCACCTGGCCGAGGGCGGCACCTACAGCGCCGAGCTGCGCGTGCGCCACGCCGACGGCAGCTGGCGCTGGCTGGCCTCGCAGGGCCGTGCGCTCTACGACGCCCTGGGCCGCGCCACCGGCATGGTCGGCGTCAACCTGGACATCACCGAGCGCAAGCACGCCGAGCTGCTGCAGCGCGAGAAGGAGCGCATCGAGCAGGCCAGCCGCGACAAGTCGGCCTTCATGGCGCGCGTCAGCCACGAGCTGCGCACGCCGCTCAATGCCGTGCTCGGCTTCGCGCGCCTGCTCGAGGACGAGCGCGACGAACCGCTCACGCCGCGCCAGCACGAGCGGCTGCGGCGCATCGCCGACGCCGGCCTGCGGCTGCTCGAGCTCGTCGACGAATTGCTCGAGCTGGCGCGCGCCGAGACCGGTGCGACGCCTGCGGCCGACCCGGCGCGCGAAGCGGTCGCCCTGGCCGCGCTCGTCGACGAGGCGATGCAGGCGGCGGCGCCGCTGGCGCGCGCGCAGCGCGTGGCGCTCGTGCGCACCGAGGTCGACGCCGGCGCGCTGGCGCTGGCCGACCCGGCGCGGCTGGCGCGCGCGTTGACCCTCGTGCTGCAGCATGCCCTGCGGCGCAGCCCCGCGGGCGCGCAGGTGCGGCTGCAGGCGGCTCGGGTGGCCGCCGATCCGGCGCGCGTGTTCGTGCTCGTGGCCGACGACGGCCCGCGCCTCAGCGCCGAGCAGCACCTGTGGCTGTTCGAGTCCTTCGTGCCCGAGGACCGCGCCGCGCAGGCCGACGACGAAGGCGGTCTGCGCCTGTCGCTGGCGCGCGGTCTGGTGCTGGCGCTGGACGGCAGCCTGGAGGCCGTGGCGCGCGCCGGCGGCGGCATCGACTACCGCATCGAACTGCCGGCCGCCCAGCCCGCCGCGCCGGCGGCGCCGCTGCGCGTCCTGTACGTCGAGGACGACCCGGTGAATCGGCTGCTCGTGGCCGAACTGCTGGCGCTGCGCCCGGGCGTGCAGCTCACGCTGGCCGAGGACGGTGCCGCCGGCCTGGACCTGGCGCGCGCCGAGCGCCCCGACCTGCTGCTGCTGGACATGCAGCTGCCCGACATGCACGGCAGCGAACTCGTGCGCGCGCTGCGCGCGCTGCCGCAATGCGCGGCCGGCACCTTCGTCGCGCTGTCGGCCGACGCGCTGCCCGAACATGTGCAGGCCGCGCTCGCAGCCGGCTTCGACGCCTACTGGACCAAGCCGATCGACTTCGAGCGCTTCCTCGCCGAGATCGACCGCCTGGCCGCCCGCCGCGCGCCCTGATCAGGGCGCCAGGCGCTCGCGCCGCCAGTGCCCGTCTTCGTGCAGGCGGTAGGCGAGCCGGTCGTGCAGCCGGCTCTTGCGGCCCTGCCAGAACTCCCAGCGATCAGGCACCAGGCGGAAGCCGCCCCAGTGCGGCGGCCGCGGCGGCTGCAGGCCGTGGCGCAGCGCCGCCTTGGCCGCCTCGGCCACCAGCCAGGCGCGCGAGCCGATCGGCCGGCTCTGCGGCGAGGCCCAGGCACCGAGCCGCGAGTCGAGCGGCCGCGATGCGTAGTAGGCGTCGGACTCGTCCTCGGCGGTGCGCTCGACGCGCCCCTCGATGCGCACGACGCGCTCCAGCTCGACCCAGTGGAACTGCAGGGCCGCGAACGGATTGCCCGCCAGCTCCTGCCCCTTGCGGCTTTCGTAGTTGGTGTACCAGACGATGCCGCGCGCGTCGAAGCCCTTGACGAGCACGATGCGCGTCGAAGGCCGGGCGTCGGCGCCCACGGTGGCCAGCGTCATCGCGTTGGGCTCGGGCAGCCGGCAGTCGAGCGCCTGGGCGAACCAGCGTTCGAACAAGGCCAGCGGCAGCTCGGGCGCGTCCGCTTCGTCGAGCGCATCGCGCTCGTAGCTCTTGCGCAGCGCAGCGATGTCCATGGCTTCATTCTAGGGAGACGCGCCCAGCCCTTCGCGATGGACCGAAGCCATCATGCGCACCAGCCCCGCGACACGAGGGTGATGGCTGGTTCTCCCGTAGGTGTAAGGCCGTAGGTAGACGTCCCATTGGCCGCGTTGCGGATCGCATCCATCCTCGTTCTCGGCGCGGTGCATCGACACGCGCCCAGACAGCATCGTGCAGCCCTTGCCATGAGGTTCCGTCCCACCATCGTCGTGCTCGCTGCCGGCCTCGGGAGCCGCTTCGGCAGCCTGCAGCACAAGCTCGAGCAGCCCTTGGGCGCACTCACCGTGCTCGGCACCACGCTGCGCCATGCGGTCGAGACGCAGCTGCCCGTGGTGCTCGTCACGACCGAGGCGCTGGCGCCGCTCGCGGCAGGCCAGCTGGCGCGCCGCGACATCGTCGTGCTGCCGGCGGCGGACGCGGCGCGCGGCATGGGTGCGAGCATCGCCACCGGCGTGGCCGAGCGCTCGGGCGCGCCAGGCTGGCTGATCCTGCCCGGCGACATGCCGCTCGTGCGGCCTTCGTCCATCCTCGCCGTGGCCGGCGCGCTCGAGACGCACGCCGTCGCCTACGCGCAGTACCGCGGGCGGCGCGGCCACCCGGTGGGCTTTGCCGCCGAGCTGTACTCGGAGCTCGTCACGCTCAGCGGCGACGAGGGCGCGCGGCGCATCGTCGCGCGCTACCCCGCGCACGGCCAGGAGGTCGACGACCGCGGCGTGCTGGTCGACATCGACACGCCGGCCGAGCTCGAGGCGGCGCGCGGCGCGTTCGCCGCCGCCGACGGCGAGGCGCAGGCGGCGCGCTCCTGAACGGCCGCGGTTCAGAGCAGCCCGTAGCGGCGCGCCAGCGCCACCAGCCGCTCGACTTCGCGGTCGCGCACTCCGTGCGCGCGCAGCGCCAGCGCCGTCTCGTGCAGGTACTCGAGCGTCGTGCCGAAGCGTCCGCGCGCATGGCGCAGGATGTGCAGCAGTTCGGCGTCGGGCAACTGCGCCAGCCAGGCATCGCTGCGCCGGCTGAGCGTGAAGGCGAGGGCGCACACCGGGCCGGCGCCGGTGCGGCAGGGCAGCAGGCGCGCGTCGTACACGCCCATCGGCATCTCGCGCGCCCACAGGCGTTCGAGTTCCTCGTCGGCACGTGCCGGCTGCAGCCGGTAGACCAGGCCGCGGCAGGCGCCGCCGGGCAGCAGCGCGAACACCAGCCCGGGCTGCTCGGGCGTGCCGCGGTTGACGCGCGAGCGCATGCGCAGCGCGCGGTGCCAGCCGTGCAGCAGTGCGGGGCGCTGCTCGGCGGCGTCGAACTCGGGCCGCCAGATGAGCGACGCGTAGCCGAACACCCAGCGCTCGGCGTGCGGCTGCCAGGCGCGGCGCAGCGCCGCGAGCGCGGCCTGCGGGTCACGCCCGGCAGGCCGCGAAGCGGGGCGGGCGTGCATGCGCCAAGCATCGCATGCCGGCGGCCGCTGCGGGGCCGTTGCCCCGGCGGGTGACGGCGCGCGTGCCCGGCGGCGTGCACGTGCGCGAACCGGCGCTGCGCTCTTCCCCCCGTTTCCCGGCGCCGCTTTCTGTCCTGCCGGCGGCACCGACGCGGGCAACGCGCGCGCACACCTCGCGCTGTCCAAAGCGAAGCCGTACGGAGGCTGCCGGCCGACACCGGCCGGCGCACCGGCCGCTGTGCCTTACAGCGCGGAACACTGCCGCAGCGGCCGCTCAGGGCCGCATCAGCGCGGCCAGTGCCGAGTCGCCGAGCCCGGCGGCGACGCCGCGCCGGTCGGCATCGCTGCGGTTCTGGCTCAGCTTCCACTTGCCGACCAGGCGCTCGACGGCGATCTCGATGCCGACGATGCCGCGCAGACGCTGGCGCAGGTACTCCGGCGGCGCGTCGCTCACCTGCCAGGGCGGCAGGCGGCCCGCTTCGTGCTGCGCGGTCAGGCGCAGCAGCAGCGCGTGCAGCCAGGCCGGATCGTCCCGCGCGCGCAGCCTGCCGTGCGCGTGCACGACGGCGTAGTTCCAGGTCGGCACCACCTCGTGCGTCTCGGCCTTGCTCGGGTACCAGCCCGGCGACACATAGCCCTGCGGGCCGTGGAACAGCGCCAGCACCGCGGCGCCGTCGGCGCGCTGCCACAGCGGGTTCGGGCGCGCGACATGCCCGCGCAGCGTGCGCGCGGCCGCGTCGTACTCGAGCGGGATGTGGTCGGCCGTGTACCCGTCTGCGTCGGGCGTGACCAGCGTCGCCAGCGGCTGCGCGCGCATCAGCGCGGCCAGCGCCGCGGGGTCGTTCTGCTCGAAGTGTCGGGGCAGGTACATGGCGCTCGCGGCCGGCGGGCGGCCGTCACTGCGGCCGTTCGATGAGCTCGATCTTGTAGCCGTCGGGGTCGGTGATGAAGGCGATCATCGTCGTGCCGCCCTTCACCGGCCCGGGCTCGCGCGTGATCGCGCCGCCCAGCGCCGCGGCCTTGGCGCGCACCGCCGCGCAGGCGGCGCGCACGTCCGGCACGCCGATCGCGACATGGCCGAAGGCGGAGCCGAGTTCGTACGAGGCGACGCCGTAGTTGTAGGTGAGCTCGATCTCGGCGTGCTCGGGGTTGCGCCCGTAGCCGACGAAGGCGAGGTCGTACTTCTGCTCGGGCCGCTCGCTGGTGCGCAGCAGCGTCATGCCGAGCACCTCGGTGTAGAAGCGGATCGAGCGCTCGAGGTCGCCGACGCGCAGCATGGTGTGGAGGATGCGCATGCGCGCATTTTGCTGCACGCCGGCGCCGGCCGCCCGGCCGCCCGGCGGCCCGCCCGGGCTGCGCGCCGCGCCTTGCCCAGCGCCCTTGGGTATCCCGGCGCGGGCGTGATTCATCCCCACGGGCTCAGCGGTCGAGCCAGACCGCCATGCCCTGCGCGTTGAGCTCGAGGTCGATCGCCAGCAGCGTGCGCAGAGCCTCGGGCGCGAGCGCGCTGCCGTGGCGTTGCAGCCGCTCGGCGTAGATCGCGAACTGCCCGCGCACGAGCGCCGCGTGGCGCGCTGTGGGGTCGGACTCGTGCTGCACGCTGCGGCCCAGCGCGACCAGCGCCTGCATGACCTCGAGCAGCTGCGCGCCCAGGCGCTGCACTTCGTCCTCGCTGCCGCCGACGCGGCCGTAGTGCGTCAGGTAGACCCAGCGCGGCCGCCGCGCCAGCAGCCGCCCGACGGTCTGCACGAGAACCTCGGGCTCGAACTGCACCGGCGTCGTCGTCGGCAGCAGCCAGGGGCCGCGCGCGCTCGCCAGCTCGGGGTAGGCGAGGCCGAAGCAGTCGCCGCTGAACCAGCCGCGCGAGGCCTCGTCCCAGATGCAGTGGTGGTGGCGCGCATGCCCCGGCGTGTCGGCGAAGACGAGCGTGCGCCCGCCCACCTGCACCGGCATGCCTTCGGCCGTCTCGGTCACGCGCTCGGCCGGCACCGGCACCACTTCGCCGTAGGCGCGCGCCATCTCCTCGGGCCCGTAGACGGCGGTGGCGCCGGCCCACAGCGCCGCGGGGTCGATCATGTGGCGCGCCCCGCGCGGGTGCACCAGCATGCGCGCGCCGGGCAGCGCGCGCAGCAGCGCGCTGGCGCCGCCGGCGTGGTCGAGGTGCACATGCGTCGGGATGACCCAGTCGACGGCGTCGTGCGCCAGGCCGAGCGCGTCGAGTGCGCCGAGCAGGCGCGGCAGCGCGAAGGTGGTGCCGGCGTCGACGAAGGCCGCGCGCCCGTCGTCGACGACGAGGTAGGCGGCGTCGAAATGCGGGCGCATGAAGCCGGTGTCGATGGCCCACAGGCCTTCGCCCAGCGGCTCGAGGTAATCGGGTCGGGCGGACTGCATGGGCCGCATTCTGGCCGAGGAGCATCGGCGGCGCTGCGCCGGCGCGGCCGACGCGCCCTGCATGTGAGCGCCGCTTCGCTGCCACAATCGCCGCGCGAGGAGACAGCTGTAGTCATGCGAATCGTCTGCATCGGGGGCGGCCCTGCCGGCCTGTACTTCGGGCTGCTGATGAAGAAGCTCGACGCGCGCCACCGCATCACCGTGGTCGAGCGCAACCGGCCCTACGACACCTTCGGCTGGGGCGTCGTGTTCAGCGACGCGACGATGGACAACATGCGCGCCTGGGACGCCGAGAGCGCCGACGCCATCCAGCTCGCCTTCAACCACTGGGACGACATCGAGCTGCGCCTCGAGGGGCGCACGATCCGCTCGGGCGGCCACGGCTTCGTCGGCATCGGGCGCAAGCAGCTGCTCAACATCTTGCAGCGGCGCTGCGAGCAACTCGGCGTCGAACTCGTGTTCGAGACCGAGGCCGGCGGCGACGCCGACTACCCCGACGCCGACCTGATCGTGGCCAGCGACGGCATCAACTCCAGGCTGCGCCAGCGCTACGCCGCCGTCTTCCAGCCCGACATCGTGACCCGGCCCAACCGCTACATCTGGCTGGGCACGACGCGCCTGTTCGATGCCTTCACTTTCCTGTTCGAGAAGACCGAGCACGGCTGGTTCCAGGCGCATGTCTACAAGTTCGACGCGCAGACCACGACCTTCATCGTCGAGACGCCCGAGACGGTGTGGCGCGCGCACGGTCTCGACCAGGCCGCCACCGAGCAGAGCATCGCGTTCTGCGAGCGCCTGTTCGCCGCCCATCTGCAGGGACACCCGTTGCTGTCGAACGCGCGCCACCTCGACCCGCTCGGGCGCGGCGCGGCCTGGCTCGCCTTTGCGCGCGTGCGCTGCAAGCACTGGCACCACTTCAACGGCCGCAGCCACGTCGTGCTGATGGGCGATGCGGTGCACACCGCGCATTTCGCGATCGGCTCGGGCACCAAGCTCGCGCTGGAAGACGCGATCGAGCTCACGCGCCTGGTGCGCGATCGGCCGGCTGCCGACCTGGGCGACGTTCTCGAGCAGTACCAGGCGCTGCGCGAGGTCGACGTGCTGCGGCTGCAGAACGCGGCCTGGAACGCGATGGAGTGGTTCGAGGTCGTCGGCACGCGCTACTGCGAGCAGCTGCCGCCCGAGCAGTTCATGTACAGCATGCTCACGCGCAGCCAGCGCATCGGCCACGAGAACCTGCGCCTGCGCGACGCCGCCTGGCTCGAGGGCTACGAGCGCTGGTTCGCGGCGCGCGCCGGCGTCGCCGTGGCCGCCGGCGCCAGGCCGCCGCGGCCGATGTTCACGCCCTTCACGCTGCGCGGCGTGACCTTCGTCAACCGCGTCGTCGTCTCGCCGATGGCGATGTACTCGGCCGACGACGGCCTGCCCAACGACTTCCACCTCGTGCACTTCGGTGCGCGCGCGCTCGGCGGCGCCGGTCTGCTCTACACCGAGATGACGGCGCCCAGCCCCGACGCGCGCATCAGCGAAGGTTGCTCCGGGCTGTGGAACGACGCGCAGCGCGACGCCTGGCGGCGCATCGTCGACTTCGTGCACGCGCGCTCGCCGGCGAAGATGGGGCTGCAGCTCGGCCACGCCGGCCGCAAGGGCGCCACCTGCCGGCCCTGGGAGGGCGGCGACGAGCAGCCGATCGCCGCGCCCTGGGCGCTGGTCTCGGCCTCGGCCATCGCCTACGCGCCGGGCATGCCGGTGCCGCGCGCGCTGACGCGCGCCGACATGGAGCGCATCAGCGCCGACTTCGCCGCGGCGGCGCGCCGCGGCGCCGAGGCCGGCTTCGACATCCTCGAGCTGCACTGCGCGCACGGCTATCTGCTGTCGGCCTTCCTTTCGCCGCTGGCGAACCGCCGTGCCGATGCCTACGGCGGCAGCGTCGAGAACCGCGCGCGCTTTCCGCTCGAGGTGTTCGCGGCGCTGCGCGCCGTGTGGCCGGCCGAGCGGCCGATCTCGGTGCGCCTGTCCTGCCACGACTGGCACCCGGGCGGCAACACGGCCGACGATGCAGTGGCCATCGCGCGCCTGTTCAAGGCCGCCGGCGCCGATATCGTCGACTGCAGCTCGGGCCAGGTGGTGCGTGAGCAAAAACCCGTGTACGGCCGCATGTGGCAGACGCCGTTCGCCGACCGCATCCGCAACGAAGTGGGCATCCCGACGGTCGCGGTGGGCGCCATCTACGAGGCCGACCACGTCAACATGGTCGTCGCCGCCGGCCGCGCCGACCTGTGCGCGGTGGCGCGGCCGCACCTGGCCGATCCGGCCTGGACGCTGCACGAGGCCGCCCGGCTCGACGACGCGGGCGTCGCCTGGCCGCCGCAATACCACATCGCCCGCGCGCAGTACGAGACCAACCTGCGCCGTGCGCGCAGCGCCGAGGCGGTGAAGACATGAACCACGATCAGCGTCCCTTCGCGTCCTACGCCGCGCGGCATTTCCGCTGGCAGTGCAGCGACGACGGCCGCGTGGCGACGATCACGCTCGACCGGCCCGAGAAGAAGAACCCGCTCACCTTCGACAGCTACGCCGAGCTGCGCGACCTGTTCCGCGCGCTCGGCCACGCCAGCGACGTGCGCACGGTGGTCCTGACCGGCGCCGGCGGCAACTTCTGCTCCGGCGGCGACGTGTTCGAGATCATCGAGCCGCTCACCCGCATGCCGGCGCCCGAGCTGCTGCGCTTCACGCGCATGACGGGCGATCTCGTCCGGGCGATGAAGCGCGCGCCGCAGCCCATCGTCGCTGCCGTCGACGGCGTGTGCGCCGGTGCCGGCGCGATGATCGCGCTGGCCGCCGACCTGCGCCTGGGTACGCCGCAGGCGAAGACGGCGTTCCTGTTCACGCGCGTCGGCCTGGCCGGCGCCGACATGGGCGCCTGCGGACTGCTGCCGCGCGTCATCGGCCAGGGGCGCGCGGCCGAGCTGCTCTACAACGGCCGCAGCATGAGCGCCGACGAGGGCCTGGCCTGGGGCTGGTTCAACGCGCTGCACGCGCGCGAGGATCTGCCGGCCCGGGCCGAGGCGCAGGCGCGCGCGCTCGCCGACGGCCCCTGGTTCGCGCACACGATGACCAAGACGATGCTGAACCAGGAATGGGCGATGGGCATCGACGAGATGATCGAGAGCGAGGCGCAGGCCCAGGCGCTGTGCATGCTGACGCAGGACTTCAGGCGCGCCTTCGACGCGTTCGCCGCCAAGCGGGCGCCGAAGTTCGAAGGCAACTGAGGCGGCCGCCGTGGACGTGCAAGCCGCCCGTCTGGCGCACCTCGAGCAGCCGTATTTCGATGCGCGCCACCGCGCGCTCGCCGCTGCGCTCGACGCCTGGGCCGCGGCCGAGCTGGGCACGCTCGACCACCGCGACACCGACGCCGCCTGCCGCGCGCTCGTGCGCCGTCTGGGCGCGGCCGGCCACCTGCGCCACTGCGTGCCGGCGGCCTACGGCGGCGCCAGCGAGGCGCTCGAGTCGCGCGCCCTCGTCGTCTGCCGCGAGACGCTGGCGCGCCACGACGCGCTGGCCGACTTCGCCTTCGCGATGCAGGGCCTGGGCAGCGGCCCGATCACGCTCGCCGGCAGCGAGGCGATGAAGCGCGAGCTGCTGCCGCGCGTGGCGCGCGGCGAGGCGATCGCGGCCTTCGCCCTCAGCGAGCCGGGCGCGGGCTCCGATGTCGCGGCGCTGCAGTGCGCGGCGCGCGCCGACGGCGACGCCTGGGTGCTCGACGGCGCGAAGACCTGGATCAGCAATGGCGGCATCGCCGACCTGTACTGCGTGTTCGCGCGCACCGGCGGCGCGGGTGAACGCGGCACGCGCGGCATCTCGGCCTTCGTCGTGCACGCCGGCACGCCGGGACTGGAGATCGCCGAGCGCCTCGAAGTGATCGCGCCGCACCCGCTGGCGCGGCTGCGCTTCGCGAACTGCCGCGTGCCGGCCGCGCAGATGCTCGGGCCGCCCGGCGAGGGCTTCAAGCTGGCGATGCGCACGCTCGACATCTTCCGCGCCTCGGTGGCGGCGGCCGCGCTCGGCCTGGCGCGGCGCGCGCTCGACGAGGCCCTGGCCTGGGCGCGCGCGCGCCCGATGTTCGGCGGCCGCCTCGCCGAACTGCAGCTCACCCAGGCCGCGCTTGGCGACATGGCGACCGAGATCGACGCCGCCGCGCTGCTCACCTACCGCGCCGCCTGGCTGCGCGACGTCGCCGGCCGGCGCACGACGCGCGAGGCGGCGATGGCCAAGATGGCGGCCACCGAGAACGCGCAGCGCGTGATCGACCGCGCGCTGCAGCTGCACGGCGGGCGCGGCGTGCAGGTGGGCTCGGCGGTCGAGGCCTTGTACCGCGAGATCCGCGCGCTGCGCATCTACGAAGGCGCGACCGAGGTGCAGCGCCTGATCATCGGGCGCGATCTGCTGGCCGGCTGAGCAAACGCGTCGAAAGCCGGGAGCCGCCGATCAGCTCTTCCCGGGATGTGCGGCGTGCCGGGGCTGACCGGTTTCGAGCCGACGTTCATGACCGGCAGCCCCTTGCGCAGGCACGCGCCCGGGCGATGATGGCCGCCGTGACGGCGCCGGCCTTGCTCAGCCGCCGTTGGGCACGATGGCCCACAGCCGCGCGATGTCGGCCGTGCCGTCGCTGCCCTTGACGCTGCGCAGCGTCGCCAGCGCCTGCGCGCGGTTCTTGCCCGACTGCAGCTGCGCCATGCCCAGGCGCAGCCGGGCTTCGTCGGGACGCTTGAGCTGGCCCTTGGCGATGCCCTGCTGGATGAGATCCAGACCCTTGTCGAGCTCGCCGATCGACACGTAGGCGTAGCCGATCTTGACGAGCTGGTCGCCATCCTTCTCGCCGGCGGCCTCGGCGGCCTGGGCCGGCAAGCTGTTCCTCGCTTCGGCCTCCTGCTTGAGCGCGAGCTCGCGCAGCCGCTGGTGGCGGGCGGCCTCGGCCCCCGTGCCCAGCAAGCCGGCCTTGTAGCCCTGGTCGATGATGCGCCTGGCCTCGGCCGGCAGCCCGGCCTGCAGCGCGAGCTGCGCCAGCTCCATGTACTCGTCGGTCTTGGTGAGGGTGCCGGTGGCCAGCCGCAGGCGCATGACGTCGATGTCGTAGCGCTGCGAGAAACCGGGCTTGCGCGGCAGCCGGCCCAGATAGGCGTTCCAGTAGTCCTTCTTCGGGTAGTTGAACAGCAGCTTCTCGAGCGTGTGCACGTAGCCGTTGGTGTTGCCGGTGCGTTGCTGGGCGTCGGCCAGGCGCAGCAGCTCGCCTTCCTCGGGGCGGCGGCCCGCCTGCTCCGCGGCCTGCACCGTGGCGGCGGCCTCGCGCGCGATGGCGGCGTAGTCGCCGCTCGCCGCCTGCAGGTACTGCTGCAGCTGCCTGACGCTGGCGCTGCTGTTGCCGGCGGCGATGGCCTTGGCCAGCCACTCGCTGGCCTTGGCGTTGTTGCGCATCTGCGCGTAGGCCGCGGCCAGCTGCTCGGCGTACTGCCCGAGCTGCGCGCCGCTGGCGCGCGCGGCCAGCGCCTCGAGCGCCTGCACCGCGCTGGCGTGGTCGCCCGCGCGCTGCGCGGCAGCGGCCTTCATCGCGTCGATCGTCTGGCGCTCGGCCGGCGTGATGCCGCTCGCGTTCTCGGCCTCGCGCACCTTGGCCAGGGCCTCCTTGGCACGGCCGGACTTCAGCAGGTCGGAGGCCTGCTGCAGCGGCTTGCCGACCTCGGGCCGCAGGCCTTGCGCCGCGGCGGGCGCCGCGACGGCGACGAGGCCGGCGGCCGCGAGCGCGAGCAGGGCCGGGCGCAGCGAAGCGATCTTCATGACTTCAAGGGCTCAAAGGAACTGCTCGTTGCCGACCAGGCCGATCTTGACGACGCCCAGGCGCTGCGCCGAGGCCAGGATCATCGCCACCACGCGGTAGGGCACGAGCTTGTTGGGACGCAGGTGCACCTCGGGCTGGTCGGGCTGCGCCGCCACCGCCTGCAGGCGCGACTCGAGCGTGGCGCGGTCGGCGATGACCTCGCCGTTCCAGCCGATCGTGCCGTCGAAGTCGACGTCGATGCGCACGATCTCCGGCGGCTTGGGCGGCGGCGCGCCCTTGGCGATGGGCATGTTCATCTTCACCGCGTGCGTCTGGATCGGGATCGTGATGATGAACATGATCAGCAGCACCAGCATCACGTCGATCAGCGGCGTGGTGTTGATGTCCAGCATCATGTCGCCGTCGTCGCTGCTTCCCACTTGCATGGCCATGGCGGCTCGCTCCTACAGCCGTGCGCCGGCGCCGGCGGGCGGCTCGGTGATGAAGCCGACCTTGAAGATGCCCGCGCGCTGGCAGGCCACGACGACGCGGCCGACGGCCTCGTAGCGCACGTCGAGGTCGCCGCGGATGTGCACTTCGGGCTGCGGCTCCTTGACCGCCTCGACCTTGAGCCGCGTCACCAGCGTCTCGATGTCGGGGATGCGTTCCATGCCCCAGTACATCTCGCCCTCGCGGTTCACCGACAGCACCACGTTCTCGGGCTTGGTCTGCGTCGGCAGATTGCGTTCCTTGGGCAACTCGAGCCGGATCGACTGCGTGACCACCGGGATGGTGATCAGGAAGATGATCAGCAGCACCAGCATCACGTCGACCAGCGGCGTGGTGTTGATGGTGTTGTTCAGCTCGCCTTCGCCGTCGCTGTCGGCGGGCCCGACCTGCATCGCCATGGCGGTCTTCTCCTGCTGCCGCTGCGGCAGCGTTTCAGCGCTTGCCGGCGATGAGCACGTTGTGCAGATCGCCCGCGAAGGCGCGCGTCGCGTCGAGCACGTTCTTGTTGCGCCGCAGCAGCCAGTTGTAGCCCATCACCGCCGGCACCGCGACGGCGAGGCCGAAGGCGGTCATGATCAGCGCCTCGCCCACCGGGCCGGCCACCTTGTCGATCGAGGCCTGGCCGCTGATGCCGATCTTCACGAGGGCGTTGTAGATGCCCCAGACCGTGCCGAACAGGCCGACGAAGGGCGCGGTCGAGCCGACGGTGGCGAGGAAGGCCATGCCGTCCTGCAGCCGGCCCTGGACGCTGCCCACGGCGCGGTCGATCGACATGCCGATCCAGGTGAGCTTGTCGATCGACTCGACCATCGTGCCTTCGTGGTGGTCGCTTGCCTTGATGCCCTGCTCGGCGATGTAACGCAGTGCCGAGCCTTCGGCGAGCTGGCCGACGCCGGCCTTGACCGAGCCGGCCTTCCAGAACGCGTCGGAGCTCTCGCGTGCGGTCTTGAGCATCGAGCGCTGCTCGAAGACCTTGGTGAAGATGATGTACCAGCTGCCCATCGACATGATGACGAGGATGACAAGCGTGCCCTTGGCGACGAAGTCGCCCTGACCCCACAGCGCCTTCAGCCCGTAGGGGTTGTCGACCGCCTCCTGGCTCACCGCGGGCTTGGGTGCGGCTTCGAGTGCGGGCGCCGGTGCGGGTGCCGCCGAGGCTTCGGCCGCAGGCGCCGAGGCGGCCTGCGCGAGGGCCGGCGTCGGCACGGTGGCGGCCAGCGTGACGGTGGCGACGACGACGGCGGCCAGCGATGCGCGCACAGCGTTGAACAGGGACATGGTTCCTCCAGCGGAGACTTTTTGACGAAGGCGGCGCGGCTGCGTGGCGCCTGGATGGGCTCGGGACGGGGGACGGGATCGGGGTGCGGCGAGAGGGCGGATGCCGGGAGGCGGCGCGGCCAGAAGGCCGCTACTCGAGCCTCCAGACGTATTCGACGTCGAACGAACCGCCGACGGGCTTGCCGTGGTCGTCGATGCCGGGCGTGAACGTGCACTCGCCGAGCTTGGCGAGGGCGACGCGGTCGAGCATCTTGTGCTCGCGCGTCGGGCCGGCGGACTTGACGACCTCGGCACCGGAGAGCTTGCCGTCGGCGCCGACGGTGAAGCGCACCTTCGTCGTGCCGGTGGCCTCGGCGCGGCGCGCGGCGGCCGGGTAGTCGTCGCCGCTGGGCGCGCAGGCGCGCACGTTGGCGATCGCCGGCTTGGCGGCAATGCGCGGCGGCGGCGGCGGTGCGGCGGGCGCCGGCGGCGCGGCCGGCGCCGGCGGCGCGATCGTCACCGGCGCCGGCGGCGGCGCCACGGTGGTGGTGGTGATCGTCGGCGCGGCCATCGGCGGCGGGTTCACATTGACTTCGGGCGGCGGCACGAACGAAGGCGGCGGCGGCACGAACTTCGGCGGCGGCGGCAGGTTCTCGGGCGGCGGGGGCGGCGGCGGCTTGGCCTCCTCGATGATCTTGGTCTCGATCGGCGCGCGGATCACCTCGACCATGCGCTGCGCCAGGCCGGTCACGAGCGCCCATCCGAGCAGCAGGTGCAGACCCAGCACGATGCCGAATCCCACCATGTGCCGGCCAGGGTTGCGCTGCTGTTCGGCGAAATCCACTCACGTCCTCCAGTCGTCCGCGCACGGAGTCAGGCGCGGCACGGCGGTTGCTGGTTCGGCAGCCTCTTGGGCCGCGCCTGGCCTCGTCGCGTCGAGGGGGCGGACTATATCGCGAAGCTCGGAGCGGCCGGCTCCGGGGCTGTCCCAGGATCCCCCGCAAACGCGGGCCGCGGTCGTGCTCGCGTCTGCCGGCGCCTGCTTGCGCTACAGGCCGGCCGCGTGCCGCAGCGCCTCGAGGCCGCGCGGCAGCGCGTCGCCTTCGTCGCAGGCGACGCTGCGGCGTGCGGGCAGCGCGCGCAGCCAGGTGAGCTGGCGCTTGGCGAGCTGGCGCGTGGCGGCGATCCCTGCGACGCGCAGCGTCGCCTTGTCGTCCGCGCGCAGCGTGGCCGCGTCGCCGCTGCGCTCGAGCGCCTGCCAGGCCTGGCGGTAGCCGACGCAGCGCATCGACGGCAGCCCAGGGTGCAGATCGCCGCGCGCGCGCAGCGCCCGCACCTCGTCGAGCAGCCCGGCGGCGAGCATGGTGTCGAAGCGCCGTGCGATGCGCTCGTGCAGCCAGGCGCGCGAGCGCGGCTCGAGCGCCACCAGCGGCCAGCGCTCGGCGTCCTCGCGCCGCGGCCCGCCTTGCCAGGCCGAGAGCGGCCGGCCGCTTACGCGCCAGACTTCGAGCGCGCGCTGGATGCGCTGCGCGTCGTGCGGCGCCAGCCGCGCCGCGCTGGCCGCGTCGACGCGCGCGAGCTCGGCGTGCAGCGCCGGCCAGCCGCGCTCGGCCGCCTCGGCGTCGAGCGCGGCGCGCAGCGCCGGGTCGGCTTCGGGCAGGGGGTCGAGCCCCTCGCGCAGCGCCTTGAAGTACAGCATCGTGCCGCCCACCAGCAGCGGCAGCGCGCCGCGCGCGCGGATCTCGCCCACGATGCGCTGCGCGTCGGCGGCGAAGCGCGCGGCCGAATACGCTTCGGCCGGATCGAGGATGTCGATCAGGTGGTGCGGGCAGGCCGCGCGCTCGGCCGCGCCCGGCTTGGCGGTGCCGATGTCCATGCCGCGGTACACCTGCGCCGAGTCGACGCTGACGATCTCGACGCGGCCCAGCTGCGCGGCGAAGGCCTGCGCCAGCGCGCTCTTGCCGCTGGCGGTGGGGCCGGCCAGGCAGACGGCCTGCACGCGCATGTCAGAGCCTGTGAAGATATGAATCACGCCCGCGCAGGGGTGCCCAAGGGCGCTGGGCAAGGCGCGGCGCGCAGCCCAGGCTGGCCGCCTGGGCAAGCGCCGCAACGCGGCCCAGCGCCCTTGGGCACCCCTGCCCTGCGGGTGGGGCCCCAGAAAGGGCCCACTCGTTGTTGCGAAGCCTCGCTGGGGCCCAACCCCAGCTTCGGCTTCGCGCCTAGATTGGCCCCGTTGCGGGGCCCTACGCGGGCGCGATTCATATCTTCACAGGCTCTCAGTGCACCGGCGGCAGCCGCCGCACGAGCGTCCAGGCGATGGCGCTGGTGGCCAGCGCGCCGCAGCCGACGCCGAACGCGTACGGCCGGGCGCTGCCGTCGAGCGCCCAGCCCAGCCAAAGGCCGACGCCGAACGCCGTCGCCGCCAGCACGAAGCCCGTGAGCGCCGCCGCGGCGCCCGCCGCCTGCGGGAACGGCCCCACCGCGCCGGCCTGCCCGCAGGGCTGGTGCACGCCATGCCCGAACAGATACAGCCACTGCGGCAGCAGCAGCGCCCACACCGACTGCGCGCCCGCCGCCGCGAGTGCGGCCATCGAGGCGCCGCCGGCCAGCGTGAACCAGCCCGCGCGCGCCACGGCGCCGCCCATGCCGTGGCGCGCGACCCAGCGCCGGCAGACGAAGGTGCCGCCCAGGTAGGCGGCCGAACCGCTGGCCATCGCCAGGCCGTAGGCCGCCGGCGTGAGCCCGAGCGTGCCGATGTAGACGTACGACGAGCCGGCGAGGATCACGAACAGCCCGCCGTAGGTGGCCGACACCAGCGCCGTCCAGGCGACGAAGACGCGATGGCGCGCGATGAGCCGCCACTGCGCGAACAGCGCTCGCGGCGCGCTGGCGCGCGGGTCGAGCGCCGGCGCCGTCTCGGGCAGCCGTGCGGCCACCCAGACGAGCGTCGCCGCGCCGGCTGCGGCAACCAGCGCGAGCGCGCCGCGCCAGCCGGCGAGCGTCGTCGCCAGGCCGCCGAGCGCGGGGCCGAGCAGCGCGATCACGGCCAGGCCCGACAGGCCGAGCGACATCACCTGCGCGCCCTCGAGCGGGTCGTAGAGGTCGCGCACGAGCGCGCGCGCGCAGACGATGGCGGCGGCCAGCGCCGCCCCCTGCAGCACGCGCCAGGCCACCAGCGCCTCGATGCCGCCGGCCAGCGTGGCGCCGATGCTGGCCAGCGTGTACATCGCGAGGCCGGCGAGCAGCACGGGGCGCCGCCCGACGCGGTCGGCCACCGGCCCCCAGGCGAGCTGCGCGATGCCGAAGGCGAGGATCAGCGCCGACATCGTGAGCTGCGCCTGCTCGAGCGTGGCGTCGAGGGCGCGCGTGAGCGCGGGCAGCGCGGGCAGGAAGACGTCGGTGGTGATCGGCTGCAGGCCGAGCAGCAGCGCCAGCGCGAGCGCAGCCTGGCCGCGCGTCAGGCGCGCGCGCGTCGTGCGGCCGGCGCCGAGCCCTGCGTCGGCGCTCATGCAAAGCGCTCGTGCGTGCCGAGCAGCCGCCAGCAGCCCGGCGGCAGCCGACCCAGCACGACGCTGCCGATGCGCACGCGCTTGAGCGCGAGCACCTCCAGCCCCACCAGCTCGCACATGCGCCGGATCTGCCGCTTGCGCCCTTCGCGCAGCACGAAGCGCAGCTGGTCCTCGTTGGCCCAGCTCACGCGCGCCGGCCGCAGCGCCACGCCGTCGAGCGCCAGGCCGTGGCGCAGCCGCGCCAGTTCGGCCTCGGGCAGAGGGCCCGGGCGCAGGGGGCGCACGCGCACGAGGTATTCCTTCTCCACCGCCGAGTCCTCGCCGATGAGCTGGCGCGCGATGCGACCGTCCTGCGTCAGCACGAGCAGCCCGGTGGAGTCGATGTCCAGGCGTCCGGCCGGCGCCAGCCCGCGCAGGCCGCCGGCGCCGATGCGCAGGCCCGGGTGGCTGCGGTCCTCGGCCCAGCGGTTCTCGGCGCGCACGAGCATGGCCGCGCTGCGGTGGCCGTCCTCGGCCTGGCCGCTGACCCAGCCGATCGGCTTGTGCAGCAGCACGGTCAGGCGCTGTGCCTGCTCGGTGCGCGCGCGCGCCTCGACTTCGATGCGCGCGTCGGGCCGCGCGCGCTGGCCGAGCACGGCCGGCCGGCCGTCGACGCGCACCCAGCCGGCGGCGATCCACTCGTCGGCCTCGCGGCGCGAGGCCAGGCCGCGCTCGGTCATCAGCTTGGACACGCGCACGCCTTCGCTCGCCGGCTCGGCGGCGCGCACCGGCGCGGCTGGGGCTGCCGGCGGCGCCGCCGGCCGTGCTGAGGTCGGCGCTGAGGTCGGCGCTGAGGTCGGCGCTGAGGTCGGCGCTGAGGTCGGCGCTGAGGTCGGCGCTGAGGTCGGCGCCGAGGGCGGGGCCGAGGGCGGGGCCGAGGGCGGCGCGGCCCGGCGCGGCGTGCGCGTCGAACCCTGCGGCCGCGGCCCCGGCGCGCGCTTCAGAGCACCACCTTCACCAGCGGGTGCGCCGTCAGCGCGCGGTACAGCGCATCGAGCTGGGCGCGGCTGGTGGCGGTGACGGTGATCGTCAGCCCGAGCCAGTTGCCGGCGCGGCTCGAGCGCCGCTCGACCGTCGCCGGGTCGAACGCGGGGTCGTAGCGGCAGGCCAGTTCGACCACGGCGGCCTCGAAACCCTCGACCGGCGCGCCCATCACCTTGATCGGAAACGCGCTCGGGTATTCGATCAGGCTCGGCGCAGCGTCGGGCAGCGGCTCGTCCATGGCGGCGTGGCGCCTCGGCTCAGATCGACAGCGTGCGCTTGGCCTGCTGGTAGGCCTCGTACAGGCGCGCGTACACCGGGCCGGGCTTGCCGCGCGCTGCGCCATGGCCGACCGCCTCGCCGTCGATGCGTGTCACCGGCAGCACCTCCTTGGTGGCCGAGGACAGCAGCACCTCGTCGGCCGCGCGCACGTCGGCCTCGGTGATCGGGCGCAGGTTGTAGGCGATGCCGCATTCGGTGCACAGCTCGCGCAGCAGCTCGACGCGGATGCCTTCGAGCACGAGCTCGCTCTTGGGCGGCCCGAGCAGCGCGCCCTCGTGCACGATCCAGACGTTGCTGGCCGCGGCCTCGGTGAGGTAACCGTCGCGGAACATGATGGTCTCGACGGCGCCGTGGTCGGCCGACATCTGCCGCGCCAGGATGTTGCCCAGCAGGCTCGTGCTCTTGATGTCGCCGCGCTCCCAGCGGAAGTCGCGCGCCGTGATGCAGGCCACGCCCTGATGGCGCTGTTCGGCCGTCGGCGGGCGCATCGGATTCGTCATCATGAACACGGTGGGCGTCAGCCCCACGGGCATGACGTGATCGCGCGGCGCCACGCCGCGCGTGACCTGCAGGTACACCACCTGGTCGTCGGCCGGCTCGGCCTGCACGAGGGTGCGGCAGCGCGCCAGCCACTCGTCGCGCCCGGCCGGGTTGGGGATGCGCAGCTTGGCCAGCGAGCGCGCCAGGCGCGCCATGTGCTCGTCGAAGCGGAACAGCCGCCGCGCGTACACCGGCACCACCTCGTAGACGCCGTCGCCGAAGACGAAGCCGCGGTCGAGCACGCTCACCTTGGCTTCGGAGACGCGCAGGATTTCGCCGTTCAGGTAGCAGGGAGCGTCGTGCATGGCCTCGGGCCCGGGCTGGTACGGCTGGGGATTGTCGCAGGCGGCGGCGCGGCGCGGGCCGCTACCATAGCCGGCGCGCAGGGCCAGCGGCGCCGCAGGCGCGCCGCCGCGAGACAAGCACGAGCCGAGGAGAACCCCAGATGCCGGTGATCGTGGTCGCCAATCCGAAGGGCGGCGTGGGCAAGAGCACGCTGGCCACCAACGTGGCGGGCTGTCTGGCCGCCGCCGGGCAGGCGGTGATGCTGGGCGACGTCGACCGCCAGCGCTCGGCGCGCCATTGGCTCGAGCTGCGTGCGCCCACGCTGCCGCATATCGCGGGCTGGGACGTCGCGCCCGACGACGTGGTGCGCCCGCCGCGCGGCACCACGCATGTCGTGCTCGACACGCCGGCCGGCCTGCACGGCAAGCGGCTCGAGGCGGTGCTGCGCATCGCCGACCGCATGCTGATCCCGCTCCAGCCCAGCTTGTTCGACATCCAGGCCACGCACGAATTCGTGCGCCGGCTGCGCGCGCACCGGCGCGGCGCCGAAATCGAGCTCGCGCTGGTGGCCATGCGCGTGCGCGAGCACACGCGCTCCAACGAGCAGCTGCATCAGTACCTGGCGACGCTGCCGGTGCCGGTGCTGGCCTGGCTGCGCGACACGCAGAACTACGTCCAGCTCGCCGCGCACGGCCTGACGCTGTGGGACGTGGCGCCCAGCCGCGTCGAGCGCGATCTCGAGCAATGGGCGCCGCTGGCCGAGTGGGTGCGTCGATGAAACGCTATGCCCGCCTGGCCGAGCTCGAGCCGCTCGTCGGCCGGGAGATCGGCACGAGCGAATGGCTGCAGGTGGACCAGGCGCGCATCGACCGCTTCGCCGAGGCCACCGGCGACCGCCAGTGGATCCACGTCGATCCGGTGCGCGCCGCCGCCGGCCCGTTCGGCACGACCATCGCGCACGGCTACCTCACGCTCAGCCTGCTGCCGGAGCTCTTCGCCAGCGGCTTCGCGATCGACGACGTCGCGATGGGCGTCAACTACGGCCTGAACCGGGTGCGTTTCCCGACCCCGGTGCCTGCGGGAAGCCGGCTGCGCGCGCACTTTCGCCTGCTCGGCTACGAGCCGCTGCCGGGCGGCGCACAGCTCACCGTCGAGGCCACCGTCGAACTCGAAGGGGCGGGCAAGCCCGCCTGCGTGGCCGAGACGGTGTCGCGCCGCTACGTCTGATGGCGCGGCGCGCACCCCCATCCGGGTGAGCGGCCGTGCGGGCAGCGGCGCCCAGAATGCCGTCGACGCCGCCGCGCCGAACGGCACGAGCGAGTTCCTGGAGGTCAGATGAAGGTTCTGCTGGTCGACGACCATCCGCTCATCCTCACCGCGCTGCAGACGCTGATCAACAGCATCGGCAGCGAGGCCAGGGTGGTGGGCACCGAGAGCGCGGCCGCCGCGCGTGCCGCGCTGCAGGCGGCGAACGACTACGACCTCGTGCTGCTCGATCTGGCGCTGGGCGACGCCGACGGGTTCGACGTGCTGGCCGAGTTCCGCCGCGACTACCCCTCGCTGCCGGTGGTGGTGGTGTCGGCCAGCGAGCGCGCCAGCGACGTGATCCGCGCCATCGACCTCGGTGCCATGGGCTTCGTGCCCAAGAGCAGCTCGCACGCCGAGCTGCACGAGGCGCTGCGCATGGTGATGTCGGGCTCGATGTACGTGCCGCCGTCGATGCTCGGCCTGGACTTCGCGCGCGAGCGCGCGCAGCCCGAGGCCGACACGGTGCCCGGCGTGATGCGTCCCGCGGGCGAGAGCTGGGGCGGCGGGCGCGCGCCGCTGGGTGCCGCCGCGCGGCCCGAGCCGCATCAGGCCGTGCCGCGCCTGCAGGATCTGGGCCTGACGCCGCGCCAGGCCGAGGTGCTGGGCCTGCTGCTGCAGGGCCTGCCCAACAAGCTGATCGCGCGCCAGCTCAACCTCTCGGTCGAGACCGTCAAGGACCATGTCGCGGCGGTGCTGCGCGCGCTCAACGTCGGCACGCGCACGCAGGCCGTACTCGCCGTGAGCCAGATGACGCAGGGGCAGGGCGGCTTCGTCGCGCTGCAGCGGCGCTCCGGCGCGGGCTGACGCCGCCCGGCCATGACGTCTTCCCCGTCCGCCGCGGCCGCAGGCGGCTCGGCCTTGCCGCCCGCCGCTGTGCCCGAGCTGCCGCGCGGCGAGCTCGATCGCCTGCGCGCGCTGTTCGTGCAGACGCCGGCCACGCTCGTCGGCTACGTGCTCGGTGCGGGCGTGCTCACCTGGCTGTTCTGGGCGCTGGCGCCGCGCGCGCAGATGCTCGGCTGGCTCGGCGCCATGGTGCTGCTGTGGAGCCTGCGGCTGGCGCATTACCTGCGTTTCCTGCGCCAGGCGCGCGCCGACGACCGCACGCTGCAGCGCTGGCGCACGAGCTGGCAGCTGCTGGTGCTGCTCAACGGCGCGCTCTGGGGCCTGGCGGGCTGGATGTTCTGGGGCCTGGGCGCGCCCTACCAGCGCCTCGGACTGATCCTCGTGCTCTACAGCTACTGCGTGAGCGCGGTGCAGCTGCTCGGGCCGCAGCCGCGCGTCTTCGTCGGCTTCATCTCGGTCGTGTTCGCGCCCGTGATCGTGCGCATCGCCAGCGACGGCAGCGAGGCCGGCCATGTGCAGCTGGCGGTGATCGCCACGCTCGTGTTCCTGTCGACGGCGCTGATGGTGCGCACGCACGGCAGCGCGCTGGCGCTGGCCATCTCTTTGAAGGCGCAGACCGAGGAGCTGGCCGACCGTCTGCGCGTGCAGATGGGCCTGGCCGACGAGGCCCGGCGCGCCGCCGAAGCCGCCAGCCGCGCCAAGACGCAGTTCTTCGCCGCCGCCAGCCACGACCTGCGCCAGCCGCTGCACGCGATGGGTCTGTTCGCCGAGGCGCTGCGCCAGCGCAGCCACGACCCCGAGGTGGCCTCGCTGGTGAACAGCATCAACGAGAGCGTCGACGCGCTCGAGGGGCTGTTCAGCGAGCTGCTCGACATCACGCGCATCGACAGCGGCGGCGTCGAGGTGCAGCCGCAGTCGGTGCGCATGAAGGACCTGTTCGCGCGCCTGCGCCTGCACTTCGAGCCGATCGCCTTCGAGAAGGGACTGATGCTCTCGTTCCGCGGCGCGCAGCACGTGGCGCTGGCCGACCCGGTGCTGCTCGAGCGCATCCTGCGCAACCTGGTGAGCAACGCGATCCGCTACACCGACGACGGCGGTGTGCTACTCAGCTGCCGCCTGCGCGGCGCCGGCGGCACGCACCGGCTGCTGCTGCAGGTGTGGGACAGCGGCATCGGCATCGCCGAGGCGGCGCTGCCGCATGTCTTCGAGGAGTTCTACCAGGTGCACAGCCAGCGCCCGCTCGAGCCGCACCAGCGCAAGGGCCTGGGCCTGGGGCTTTCGATCGTGCAGCGCCTGGCCGCGCTGATGGACGCGCCGCTCACGGTGCGCTCGCGCGTCGGCCACGGCACGGTGTTCTCGCTGCTCGTGCCCCTCGGCCGTGCGTCACGTGTATCGGAGACTGGCGCGGCGGTCACGGCCAAACTGCCGATCGGCCTCACGCTGCAGGGGCGCTTCCTCGTCGTCGTCGAGGACGAGGCGGCGGTGCGCGACGGCCTCGTGGTGCTGCTGCAGGCCTGGGGCGCCGACGTCGTCGCCTTCGACAGCGTGGAGGCCGTCGAGGCCTGGCTGGCGTCGCCGGCCGCGCGCCGGCCCGACCTGCTGCTGGTCGACTACCGGCTGCCGGGCGGGCGCACCGGCATCGAAGCGCTCGTTGCGCTGCGCGCGCGCTGGCCCGGGCGCCGGCTGCCGGCCATCGTCGTCACCGGCAGCAGCCTCGCCGGCCACGAGGACGAGGCGCAGACGCACGACTACCACCTGCTGATCAAGCCGGTGCTGCCCAACCGGCTGCGCGCGATGATCGCCTTCAAGCTCGGCGTGCGCTGAGGCAGGACGTGCAGGTCCGCCTGCGCGGACCCGCGCGCCTGCCGAAGGGCTGCGCGTGTCGATGCACGCGCAGCGCGGCCTGCAAGGCTGAGGCAGGACGTACCCGGACCTGCCCTGCGCCTCAAAGGCTCTGGCCGTTGATCTTCACGGACCTGGCCTGGATGGTCTGGGTGCCGCTGGACGACGCGCTCACCGTCTTCACGGACACGCCCTTGCCGACCACCAGCCAGCTGGTGCTGACGTCGTCGGGTGTCGCCGCGGCCCATTCCTGGAACTTGCACGCATTGAAGGTGCCCGCCGGCACCGTCACGCTTTCGATGCCCACGAACTTGCTGACGTTGGTCACGGAGACCTGCACCGTGCTGCTGGTGCCGGGAGCGCCCAGGATGCCCGCGGTAGTCGTCGTGTTCGTCCCCGCGTAGCTCTGGGTCAGGGTGTCGCCGATCGCCATGGTGTAGCGCCGGTCGACCAGAGGCGGCGACCACACCATCTTGTTGACGGTCGCAACGTTGAAGCCCGAGACGCTCTGCGTCGTCGTGACCTCGGTGCCGAACATCGTGACCTCGGCCGTCGCGGTGCGTCGGCTGTAGCTGTCGCTCACCGTGTTGATGCTCGTCGTCGCCCCGGCGACCGTGTTCGTGCCGGTGGTGGTCGCGGTGTACTTGTAGGCTTGGTTGCCCTCCCAGCTGACTAGGTTGCCGACCACGGCGTCGACCGTCTGCGTGCCGGTGATGGGGCCGCTGTAGTCGTAGACGACGGTGATGCGAGTGCCCGGCGTCTCGCCGAGGCTGAGGTCGTAGCACTGGCTGGCGTTGCCCGAAGGCCCAGGGCCTGGCGATGGGCTGGGCGACGGGCTTGGCGAGGGGCTCGGCGATGGGCTCGGCGATGGGCTTGGCGATGGGCTTGGCGATGGGCTTGGCGATGGGCTTGGCGATGGGCTTGGCGATGGGCTTGGCGATGGGCTTGGCGATGGGCTTGGCGATGGGCTCGGCGAGGGGCTTGGCGAGGGACTCGGCGAGGGGCTTGGCGAGGGACTCGGCGAAGGCGTTGGGCTGCCTGCGCTCGGCGAGGGCGAGGCGACATCGTTGTCGCTCCCGCCGCCGCATGCAGCAAGGGCCACGGCGGCCGTCAGCACGGCCAGGGCGCGTAGGCGGGAAGCGGAAACGGCGGGAACAGGTTCGGACTGGGTCACGGGCATCTTCCTTCTTCGAATTGCAAGGGCCGCGCTTGCCCGATGCGGCACGGACTCACGGCAGACGTCTGCGCGCGCCATCAGACAAGACCCTCTGGCCCTCGGGCGCGCACTCTATGCTGCGAAGCTCGCATTCGGCCGGCAATAAGGCACGGCGGTCCGGGCCCACTTGCGCGGTCAGCGCGATGCCTGGAACGACCCAGGCCCGCGGCGCGGCAAATCAACGGCTTGCCGCGGTTGCGGCCGGCAACGCCCCCGATGCAAAGCGGCCGCTTCGCCTCGATCGGGCGCGCGTCGCTCGTGGCCGTCGCAGCCGCGTTTCCTGCGTGCGCCAGACGTTCGAAGGTGCGCAACCGGGCGGCATCGGAGTCATATGGACAAGCCAGACATCGAGGTGGGCAGTCGCATCGAACACCCCGAGTACGGTGCAGGAGTCGTCACCTTCATCGGCGACGACTACCTCGGCGTCCGGTTCGACGGCGGCGGCGAG